>NZ_QANS01000003.1 GCF_003052265.1 Stenotrophobium rhamnosiphilum | reverse complement strand
TCTTCGTCAGTGCAGCCGTCGTCGTCGTCTTGCCATGGTCAACGTGGCCAATCGTGCCAACGTTTACGTGAGGCTTGACGCGCTCAAATTTCTCTTTTGCCATGGGAAGCTCCGTCCTAACTTATTTAATGAGAAGACAAACTAAGACTACTGCTGCTTCGGAAATCCGAAGGCCAGCAAACCTTAAAGGTACAAATCGGGAGCTAAAAGCTCCCGTCAAAAATTGGTGCCCACGAAAGGAATCGAACCTTCGACCTCACCCTTACCAAGGGTGTGCTCTACCGACTGAGCTACGGGGGCAAACTTTTACCGCTTTACTACTTCACCAAGACTGGAGCGGGTGATGGGAATCGAACCCACGCTATCAGTTTGGAAAACTGAAGTTCTACCATTGAACTACACCCGCCCTGGTATAACCTTTGCCGCTAAACCTTCATGGAATCCACGTTGGCCTTAAAACTGGTGGAGGGAGAAGGATTCGAACCTTCGTAGACATAAGTCAGCAGATTTACAGTCTGCCCTCGTTGGCCGCTTGAGTATCCCTCCAACACAACCCAAAAAACCCTTTTGGGGCCAAATGGAGCCGCGTATTCTCTTCGCGGAGGTGCGGAACGTCAAGCAATTTTGAGGGATATTTTTACGGCAGGTGTTTTTATCCCGCCTTTATCAGCAATAAGCCGTCAAAACGCTCAAGTGCCCCTCGGTTTTGCCCGACGAGTCGCCGGAGCCGTCAAAGGATCATCCGGCCAAGGGTGCCTCGGATAACGCCCTTTCATGTCTTTTTTGACGTCGGCATAGCCGCGTGCCCAAAAACCGGCCAAATCTTGCGTGATTGCTACAGGCTTCTGCCCCGGGGACAGCATGTGGATCAGCACGCGGTTGCGGCCTTCATTAACGGTTGGCGTGCTGGCTAGGCCAAACAGTTCCTGCAACTTCACCGCCAGTACAGGCGGCGCGCCATCGGCGGAATATTCGAGGCCGATATGGGAGCCACTCGGCACTTCGAGGTGCGTCGGCATCAGGCGCGACAGCTTTTGTTGCGCGGCGTAGTCGAGCTGACTATTTAAGATGTCCATCAGATTGAGTCGCGACAGATGGTCGCGACGGCTAACGCCATCAAGGAACGGGGCCAGCCAATCTTCGAGTGTTGAGAGCAAAGCCTCATCGGAGACATCAGGCCACGCCTCATCTTCAGGCCGCCACGCATGCAGACTATTCACCCTCGCCTGCCACTGGCGTGCGGAATCCGTCCACGGCAATACCTGCAAACCCAAGCTGCGGATGCCCGCGATCATTGCAGCGCGTACTGCGTCAGCCTGCCCTTCTCCAATTGGACGCCGCTCAAGAACAATTGCGCCCAGACGCTTTTGTTGTTCGGCAACAACGATTTCGTTTTGCGCATCCCAACGCACATCCGCAATGAGCTTGATGCGCTCGGCGTGATCGCGCAGAACTTCATCAACACTCAGCGCAGCAGCAAGACGAATCTTGCGCGGCGGACCCGGATCCCAATGCGCAATCGCCAACCACTCCGACTGCGCCAATGCTTCTTTCTCGTGAATGCGCGCTTCGCCGCCGTCTTCGCAGAGATAAACGCCAGTCTGTCCGCCGCGCCGGCGCGCGATACGTTCCGGATAGGCCCACGACACCACGCGTGCCACTTCATGCGAAGTCAGTCGCGCACCATTTGATGCTTGCTCACCAAGCATTCGTGAAATTTGTTTTGCAGATTCGGTGACGCGACGCACAAGTTGCGGATCAGCGCGGCGACTCAGCACAGCCTCAAGGCCATCTGCCAAATCTGCGCCCGCACCGCCGTCGCGTTCATCCAACAACGCCGCAGTCCACGCCGCGAGCTCAGCGAGTTCTTGTTTACGCGCGAGCAACAACATGTGCGCGCGACGCGGGCTCGTTGGCAAACGTGCAAGCTCGCGCCCGTGCGACGAAATCTTTCCGCGGACATCAACTGCGCCCAGCTCGGTGAGTAAATCGCGTGCGTAACGCCAACTGACTGGCGCAGGCGGATCCATCAACGCCAACGCAGCCGGATCATCTACACCCCACACCGACAGCTCGAGTGCAAAGCGCGTGAGATCGGTCGCAAGAATTTCTGGCGTGTCGTGCGCAGGCAAGCTGCCGTGTTGGTCGCGACTCCACAAGCGATAACAAATACCAGGGCCAAGACGTCCTGCACGGCCCGCGCGCTGATCCGCACTTGCGCGCGACACACGCTGCGTATCGAGTCGATTCGCACCACTGCCTAAATCAAACCGCGCAACACGCACTAAGCCACCATCAACAACCGTGTTCACGCCTTCAACCGTGAGACTGGTCTGCGCAATGTTGGTGGCGAGAATGACTTTGCGTACACCGTCATGCGTTGGGTTTAGTGCCGCATCCTGCTCAGCACTCGTGAGTTCACCGTACAAGGGCAACACGCGAACGCGTCCCGCAAGACGTTCTTCTAAACGCCGCTGTGCGTGGCGGATTTCCCTGCCACCCGGCAAGAACGCGAGGATGTCGCCTTCGGTTTCTCCCAGCGCCGCAAGCACCGCGTTGGCGACGCTCACATCATTGAACTCACCGACAGGCACAGGCTTGTAACGAACATCCACCGGAAATAATTTTCCGCCGCTTTCAATCACCGGCGCATCGTCGAGCAGCTTAGCAACGCGCTGCGTATCGAGCGTTGCCGACATCACCAGCACGCGTAAATCTGGATTGAGATTGGCGCGCGCATCCAGCGTCAGTGCCAAACCTAAATCCGCATCAAGGCTGCGCTCGTGAAATTCGTCGAAGATCACCAAGCCAACGCCGGGCAATTCCGGATCAGCTTGCAGACGTCGCGCGAGTAAGCCTTCGGTGATGACTTCAACGCGTGTGGCAGCAGAAGTCTTTTTCTCAAATCGAATCTGATAGCCAACCGTTTGCCCAACCGCTTCGCCGAGCAAGTGAGACATGCGCGCCGCCGCTGCACGTGCAGCAACTCGGCGTGGTTCCAGCATTAGAATTTTCTTGCCGCGCAGCCACGGTTGATCCAGCAGCGTCAGCGGCACCAGCGTTGTTTTGCCTGAGCCCGGTGGCGCAGCAAGCACCGCGCGGCCTTGATCAGCAAGCGCGCGTTGCAAAGCAGGAACCGCTTCCATAACCGGAAGCGTAGGTAAGGCACGAGTCATGCGATCAACCCGGCGCGTTACGGCGCAGCCAATCAATCCGCTGCAAAACTTTTTCGCGATATGCAGGCGTCAGCCCTGGCGTATCGGCCAAACGCTGCAAAACATCCAGCGGCACACGCGGTGCGCGCGACAGCGTCCACCAATCGCTCAAACTAAAAGGATTATCGTTGCGCTCGACTAGCTTCAGTACATCGCCCGCTTCCGCACTGCCCGTTTGCAACACGCGGTAATACCAACCAGCGATGCCATGTAGGGCAACAAATCGCGTAATACCTTCGCGGTCGAATTTGGCGTCGATCTTCCAGCACGGCGAACGCGGCTGCGACACTTGCAGGCGCACACTGCCGACGGTGTAGATGTCGCCGATGCAGACGTCGCCTTCCGTCATGCCTTCGGTCGAAATGTTCTCGCCCATGCCACCAGAAACGAAACCCGCGGCTTGCTCGTCGAACTCTGCGGCAAGACGACGGTGATTCTCCAGCGGGAAGTGATGCACCGCTTTCTCCGGCCCGCCATGCACGCGACGATCCGCCTGCGCATCTTTGATCAGCCCTTCAATCCCGATCTGCACTGGCCCATCGACCGGCAACTTAAAGATGCCCGTCGGCCGCCCATCGCCCGGCATTGGGCCTACGGTTCCGGCAAAGAAAGCAATCACTGGCGTGTCCATGTCGGTATTATGACGCCTGCTGACATACGAATGACGTCATGAGCGAAATCGAGTTACACCGAAAACTTCTGGGCGACCGCCCGCGCAACGAAGCGTTTTATGCCGCGTTGAAGAAAGTGATAAAACCCGGAAAAACCACCGTCGCCGACATCGGCGCGGGCACTGGTTTCCTGAGTTTTCTGGCCCGCCAGCTCGGCGCCAAACACTGCACGCTAATTGAATACACCGACACGCTCGATCTGGCCGAAGATCTCGCCCGCCAGAATCGCATCGACGGCTTGAGCTTTATCAAAGGCCACTCCGGCGAACTGCAAAAGCCGCCGAAAGTCGACGTCGTGATTTCCGAAACACTCGGCAATTACTCGCTTGAAGAAGGCCTGCTGGAAACCGTGCTCGACGCGCGCCGCTATCTCAACAAGAACGGCATCATCATCCCCGGCCGCTTGCTTCAATACGTCGCGCCGGTCACCGCGCCACGCCTGCAAAACGAAATCGACGTCTGGCCACAAGTCGGCTTCGATATCGACCTCAGCGCCGCCCGCAACATCTCACTCAACAATATGTTCGTGCGCACACTGCGCGCCGACGATCTGCTCGGCGAAAAATCTGCGCGCCTTTGGGACGATCTTGATTTCGCACCTGATGCCGACAAGCCGTTGAGCAAACGGAGCAGCACCGTGAAATGGAGCGCCAAGGATCTTGGCAGCGCCACCGTTTATGGTTATGCGTTGTGGTGGGATTGCGAACTCGTCCCCGGCGTCACCATCAGCACTTCACCCTATGCCGCGCCAACGCATTGGGAGCAGATTTATCTGCCGCTGCTGAACCCCGTCACGCTCGACGCAGATGACACTTTGGATTTGATGATGGGCTCAGACACACGTCCACAAATCGGCGTACGTGTGAGCTGGCGTACGCGACAAATGCGTGCGGGCAAAGTCGCGAATGAGCAATCGCAAGATATTGCGCGCGGGCGGCTCTGAGTTTTTGGGCTACTACCTGTTCTGTTAGCTTTTTACGCGCTTCGCGGGCTACTGCCTGTTCTGATTGAGATGGCGTGTTCCGCGCTGTGGCGCGGGTTACTTTCTTTGCTGGTGCAAAGAAAGTAACCAAAGAAAGCACCCAATCCACTTGTGTCTTTATTTGGAATGGGTGGGATACGTTCGCCATGCAATTTCTGAATGCGAGAAACAGGTAACCGCTTCAGCATTTGTGCGAACGTTGAATATGCGCGGCTCATTCACGATAAGCGGCAACCCAGTCTAAGAATTGTCATCCCGAACACAGTGAGGGATCTTGCTGTAACTCTCAAAGCAAGATCCCTCACTGCGTTCGGGATGACACGGTGATTTTGTGACTATCGAATGAGCCGAGCTTCCGCAATTACTAAGACCAAATGCCGAAGCGGTTACCTGTTTGTCGCATTGAGAGTTAAGGCTACAAACGTATCAGGCCCGTTCCCAACCACCGCAAAAGTGGGCTTGTGATGTTTCTTTGGTTACTTTCTTTGCGCCAAAGAAAGTAACCCGCGCCACAGCGCGGAACACGCCATCTCAATCAGAACAGGCAGTAGCCCGCGAAGCGCGTAAAAAGCTTCGCCCCTCTCCCCATAAAAAGCATGGGGAGAGGGAGGCAAGAAAAAGAACGCTTAACGACGTCGCCGCGAAAAGCGGCGCTCGGGTTCTTTCTCTTCCCCGCCAGCGACCTTGTCTAACGAGAACAAGCGCCACTGCCCCGGCACACCTTTGAGGTCGTAAGAACCTTCATCTTTGAATTCAAAGGTTGAACCGACAACTAGATCCCTGACTGTGCGCGAAACCCAGACTTCGCCCGGATCCGCTTCTGCCAGCACGCGTGCACCAATGTGAACAGCGAGCCCGCGCACCGCTTTACCTGCGAGTTCACATTCGCCTGCATGAATACCTGCGCGCAACGTGAGACCAAGAGCTTTAATTTCTTCCACAAGTGCAGCGGCACAACGCAATGCGCGTGCGGGGCTGCCGAAGGTTGCAAACACACCATCACCGCTGGCATCGACTTCATGCCCATGAAAACGCTTCAGCTGCTTTTGCACTTCGCTATGGAAACGCTGCAGCAGATCACGCCAAGCACTATCACCAATCTTCGCTGCCATTTCCGTAGAACCAGAAATGTCGACCATCAACACCGTCAGCAGCACCTGCTCGGCATAAGTTTGTTCGCGCGAGCCGGTGAGAAATTCTTCGATGTGCCCGAGCGCTTCATCAGCACGGTCGTAAGCGTAGAACGCATCAGCACCTTCAACGCCAACACCTCGCGCGCCAGCAATGTTCTGTTGCAGATACGCGGCATGGCCGGGATTCAAAAATGGATAACGGCTGCGATGCATGACCAACGTCGGGCATTCAATCTCACCAAGAATGTCGCGCACATCAACCGTGCTGGAATAACGCAGACTCTCAGCCGCAACACGCGGCGTGGCGGCGGCGCGCTGATAACGCGCGGACATGCGCGCAAAATTCTCGTCACCTGCGCGACTCGGCACAGCCACAGCTGCCATGCGCTCAGTGCCCCAGTGCTCAAGAATTGTGTGATACATCTGCTCGGCGAATTCCGGCGGCTGGCCGCAGGGATAATCTGGCGCGCGGCCATGACGCGCGGTGGTGTTGGACAAAATTAGTGAAGACACGCGCTCGGGATGCCGCGCCGCAAACACCATCGCCGCACTACCCGCGTCACGCTCAGCAAAGACTGCCGCGCGCTGGGAGCCCACAGCATCGAGCACGATATTGAGGTCTTCGGCCCAATCCACTAGCGATGGCAATTCGCCCGCTGGCATGCGATCGGACAAACCCGTGCCGCGGCGATCAAACAGAATCAGTCGGCTGAACGAAGCCAAGCGCGTGAGAAAGCGTTCGATCTCAGGAAAGTCCCAGCACAGATCAATCTGCGTGACGATGCCGCCGGCATAGACCAAATCCATCGGGCCGTCGCCGATGACTTGGTAAGCAATGAACGTTTCACCCGCACGTGCGTAACGGGTTTGTGGCTGCGGCATGAACGCCTCCTTATTAATGACGCAGGCTAGACCCAGCGCGCCGCGCCGGTCAACGCGCCTTAATGCAATCGGCTCGCCGGGACGGTCGCGGCTTCAAGGCCAGTGAGATAGTGCAGCGCAAACTCGCGGTTGTCGCCACACATGTCCGCACGCGCCTGAAGGCTGCCGCAGACGATGGGGCGACGCGGATCAGTGAAGATTCGGCAGCCGTTGGCGTCATCCAATTGCACGCAGCGCACACCCGCGGGTTTGCCGTCTGGCATGCCGGGAATCGGGGATGAGATGGACGGCGCCGTACAGCAGGCGCCACAGCCGAGGCGGCAGTTCATGGGGAAAACGCAGGGGAACGGGCGCGGATTCTGTCACAAGCACGCCCCGCCCTGTACGATGTGCGCCAAATTTGCACCTCGCCGCACCCGGTCGCCATGAATCAGCAACTTCAAGACCTGATCCATTTATTGGATCTGGAAACCCTGGAACACAACCTGTTCCGCGGCCCTTCACGTGATTTGGGCGGCAAAAGTGTATTCGGCGGTCAGGTTATTGGTCAGGCGCTGGTCGCCGCCAGCCGCACAGTTGAAAACGGCATCCCCCACTCCTTGCACGCCTACTTTCTTCGCCCCGGCGATATGGCCACGCCGGTCGTGTACGAAGTGGACCGCGTGCGTGATGGCAACAGCTTTACCACTCGCCGTGTACAGGCCATCCAGTTCGGCAAGCCAATCTTGTCGATGATGGTGTCGTTCCAGCGTGATGAAGTCGGCCTTGAGCATCAAGTTGAGATGCCTGACGTACCGGCACCCGAAACACTCACCACTGAGCATGAGTTGCACGATCAGTGGCTGCTCGAAACCAAGGTGCCAGACCGCGTCCGCGAAGCACTGACCCGTCAGCTCGCGATTGAATTCCGCCGCGTTGATCCGTGGAATCCGCTCAATCCGGTCAAGAGCACGCCCAAGCAATACATCTGGTTCCGCGCCGCAGGCAAATTGCCGGACGATCCTTTGCTGCATCAGTGCGTGTTGGCTTACGCATCAGATTTCAATCTGCTCTCGACTGCGATGCGCCCACATGGTCGCTCGTGGTTTGCGCCTGATATGGCCGTCGCCAGCATTGATCACGCCATCTGGTTCCATCGCCCACTGCGTGCGGACGACTGGCTGCTCTACGCAATGGACAGCCCCACTTCGCAATCCGCTCGTGGCTTATCGCGCGGCGAAATTTTCGACCGCCAAGGTCGTCTCGTTGCCAGCGTCGCTCAGGAAAATCTGCAGCGCGTGCTGACGCCGAAATAAGCTTTGTAGAAAAACCGCAACAAAATCGCCAAAGAACTGTAACCCCCGCTACGCATAGTTCCACCTTTGTGAATCATTCAAAGGGGAAAGCATCATGCGTTTATCAAGCCGGGCGATTATCAGCCTGACTCTACTTGCGACGCTCGCAGGTTGCAGCGGCACTTCAAAAAACACCGGCGTCCTCATTGACTCCAAAGTCATCGGCCTCGAATACAGCACCGTGGCATTGCCCAACGTGCGCGTGACCGATGAAGAAGGCAATTTCACCTACTACGGTGAAAACGACACCGTCACTTTCCGCATCGGCGGAATCACGCTGGGCTCCGCTCCAGCGACCAGCAAAATTCCTCTCACTGCACTGGTATCGGGCGGCGATGCATTGCCAGACACCGTGATCAATCGCGCGCGCTTCCTGCAAACGCTGGATAGCGACAACGACCCTAGCAACGGCATCACCATCGATAGCGCGACTCGCGCAGCGCTGGTTGGCAAATCATTGCGCTTCGATGCAAATTTCGCAGCAGACTTTGCAGCACTCAATACGGGCAAGACCCTGCGCAGCGCAGCAGTTTCGCGTGAACACCTAGAAGCCAGCCTTGCAGCTGAATTCGGTCGCAGCAACACTTCTACCGTCAACGTTGCCGGCATCGGCGATATTCAAATCACCAAGCTGTTGATTGACGATAGCGGCGCGAATTATCACGTGCCCTACAGCGGCAAAGATTCGTTGAACGCCGACACTTTCGGCAAAGAACTCGCCACCGCATATCCAAAGGGACTGCCTTTCGCATTCGGCTCAGGCATTCGCTACAAGGGCAGCAATGCGGATGGCAGCATGGACTTCTGGTACACCGGCGACCGCGGCCCTAATGGCGACTCACCTGACGCCCCAGACAACACCAGTGGCTCAGCTTCAACGCTCAAATCAAAAGTGTTTCTGGTGCCAAGCTTTAATCCGGCCTTCGGCGTGGTTCGCGTTAAGGACGGCGTCGCAACGCCATTGAGCAAAATCGCGCTGCACGACGAGAGCAATGTGCTCCTCACGGGTCTGCCCATCGCTGCAGGTTCACCCGCTCCGAAAGCAGACGTACCGCTGACAGACAAACTGGATCAACTCCCATTCGTCGCCTCTGGCACCTATGGCCTCGATCCAGAAGGCATTGATACCGACAGCAACGGCAATCTTTGGATGTCGGATGAATACGGTCCGTTCATGTTCAAGGTAAATCCAGCAAATGGCCAGGTGCTGCAGCGCCTGTATCCGGGCTCCGGCTTGCCCGCCGTGCTCGCCAATCGCCAGCTCAATCGCGGTCTCGAAGGCATTGCTGTCACGCCTAACGGCAAGATTTATGGCCTGATGCAGTCGGTGCTTGATCTGCCTACAAGCGGCACTAAGCCGAAAGACACTGGCTCGCTGCTGCGCATTGTGGAAATTGATCCGGTGAACAACACCACCAAAATGTTCGCCTACTTCCACGACTACGACGACGACACCCCAGCCAACAGCATCTACAGCAAGAGCAACGACGCCAAGATGGGCGACCTGATTGCGCTCGACAACACGCGCTTCCTTGTGATCGAACAAGGCGCGTTTAAGAACGACAGCGGCAATGTGCACAACGTGGTTTATCTGATCGACATCAGCGGCGCGACCGATCTCTACGCCGGCAACACCGATCTGCTGGTCAGCGGCAAACTGCCTGAGTACACCAAGAGCCGCAAAGCACTGACCTGCGCAACGGCAACGACCCCGATCGTTCCCATCCGCAAGCTCAAACTGTTTGACCTCAAGCAGCCCAGCCCGAGCTTTAACTGGTTGGCCGAGAAGGCAGAAGGCCTCGCTGTATTGCCAGACGGCAAAACCATCGTCATCTCCAACGACAACGACTTTGGCCTGTCAGCCCGCACCGAAGACAGCGCCACGCCCGTCAACAAGCTCAAAGGCGACGATTGCGTGATTGATGCCAGCAAGACCATCCTGACCAATAAGGGCGGCTGCGATCTCAGCAAGAACGCCGCATTGGTTGCGCCGTTCAAGTACATCATCGGGGCTGGCAAGACCGACGAACGTCCGAGCCGTCTGTGGTTCTTCAAGATGCCTAACGCCTTGAGCACGCTGACGGTTCCGGCCTTTACGGCCCCTGCTTGCGGCCCATAAGTCAGCTGTATTAACGAAAGGCGGCCCTCGGGCCGCCTTTTCTTATGGCGGACGAGTAAACTGCGCGCCGCATGATTTCCCTTAATAACGCCACCCTCCGCCGCGGCGCTCGTACGCTCCTCGATTCCGTCTCCTTCACCATCTATCCCGGCTGGCATGTCGGCGTGGTCGGCAAGAACGGCACCGGCAAGTCCAGCCTGTTTGCACTCGTGCTTGGTCAGCTCACCGCTGACACGGGCAACGTGTCTGTGTCCAAATCGTTATCGATTTCGACCGTAGCGCAGGAAACACCCGCGCTGCCAGATCAAGCAATTGAATTTGTACTCGACGGTGACGAAGAGCTGCGTAAGCTGGAACGTGATCTTGTTAAAGCTGAAGAAGCGCACGACGTCCCGCGCATCGCCAAGATTCACGATCGCCTCAACGACATCGGTGGCTACTCCGCACGCGCACGCGCAGGCCAGTTGCTACACGGCCTCGGCTTTGGCTCGCAAGAACAACTTCAAGCCGTCGCCGATTTCTCCGGTGGCTGGCGCATGCGTTTGAATCTTGCACGCGCGCTGATGTGCCGTTCGGATTTGTTGCTGCTCGACGAACCAACCAACCATCTCGATCTCGACGCTGCGATCTGGCTGGAAGAATTCCTGCCGACGTATCCCGGCACCTTGCTGCTGATTTCACACGACCGCGACTTCCTCGATAGCGTCTGCACGCACACGCTGCACGTCGAAAACCTCAAAGGCATTCTCTATACCGGCAACTACTCAACGTTTGAGCGCACGCGCGCAGAACGCATTGCGGTGCAGTCGGCGAGCTATGTGAAGCAGCAGCGCCAAGTCACGCACTTGCAGTCCTTCATCAACCGCTTCAAAACACATGCGAGTAAAGCGCGTCAGGCGCAGTCGCGTATCAAGCAGTTGGAAAAGATGCAGCTGGTTGCGCCTGCACACTTTGATAGCGAATTTAGTTTTGAATTCCGCGAACCCGAGCGCATGCAGTCTCCGCTCGTACGCTTTGACGATGTGAAAGTCGGCTACGGCGAGCGCACGATTCTCTCGGGCATTCGCTTCTCCTTCCAGCCCGGCGATCGCGTTGGCCTGCTCGGTCCTAACGGCGCGGGCAAATCCACCTTCATGCAAACGCTGGCAGGCAAGATTGAACCGCTCGCAGGCAAAGTGATGCGCGATCCGTATTTGAAGATCGGATACTTTGCGCAGCATCAGGTTGATCAGCTCGATCTCAAAGCATCACCAATCCTGCATCTGCAACGCTTTGATCGCACCATCTCCGAACAAACGCTGCGCGACTATCTCGGCACGTTCAACTTCCGTGGCGATCGCGTGTATGAACCGGTCGGCCCATTCTCCGGCGGAGAAAAAGCACGTCTCGCACTCGCACTCGTGGTTTGGCAAAAACCAAACCTCTTGCTGCTCGACGAACCGACCAACCATCTTGATCTCGAAATGCGTCACGCACTCGAAACCGCGCTGCAGATGTTTGAAGGCGCCGTCGTACTCGTCTCACATGACCGTCACATGGTCAGCACTTGCTGCGAAGAACTTTGGTTGGTCGCTGAAGGTCGTTGCTCAGTGTTCGACGGTGATCTCGACGATTACGCCAAATGGCTCACCACGCGTGATCGCAATGCGCAAAAAGACGCAAAGCCCGATGGCGGCGTTGTTGCCGTTAAAGTCGAGAAAAAAGTCGTTGATCGCCAGCAAGAAAAAACGCTGCGCGACGCGATCAAGAAACTCGAACAGCGCATGGAAAAGCTGCGTCAGTGGCGCAAGCAGATTGACGACAAGTTGCTCGACGACAGTCTCTATGTGCCAGCACGCAAAGCAGAAGTGTTGAAGCTACAAACAGATCAGCGCGGCTTTAATGCACAGCTGGAGACGGCGGAAGAAGAGTGGCTGTCGCTTTCTGGCCAGCTGGAAGCGTTGCAGCAATAGCAACGATGCAGGAGCGCACAGCGCGCGCTCCTGCAAGCCCTCCCGTTTTGGCAGTGGCGCAAATATGGCCGGCCTGCGCACAATGGCAGCCGCAAGATCAACGCATCGCCATTGCCGAGAACGCGTAGATATGAAATTTATCCCGCTGATCTGGTCCATGCTGTGGCGCCGCCGCGCGCGCACCGTGCTGACTGCAGCGTCGATTGCCGCCGCGTTCATGTTGTACGGCATGCTCCAGGCGGTGGGTTCCACGCTGGCCCTCGGCGGCAAGACGGCAAGCGCCGACACACTACTCACCACCAATCGCTACGGCTTCGGCAAGCCGCTCCCTTACGCCTATCGTTCGCAGATTGAAGCCATACCTGGCGTACGGAATGCACTGCCCGGCGTCATTGTTCCCTTCAGCTACCAGGACAGTCGCACCAGCACTCAACCCTCGGTAGCGATTGATCCGCAGATGTTCAGAACCGATCGCCGCTTCGTGGTGGCGCCGGAGCAGATCAAGGCGTTGGAAGCGACACGCACGGGCATCATTGTCGGACGCGATCTGGCGACCAAGTACGGCTGGAAAATTGGCGACCGTATTACCTTGTCGACCCATCGTATTCCCCGTGCTGACGGCGGCACTTATTGGGATTTCGACATGGTCGGCCTGTTTGATTACAACACCGAACTCCTCGGCGAAGGCGTCAGCTCCATGCGCACCTTCGTGCGTTACGACTACGTCGACGAGACTCGCGCAACCAAGGGCGGTGTCGATCTTTACTTCGTGCATGTGAAAGACGTGGCGCAAGTGCCAGCAGTGGCCAAGCAAATCGACACGATGTTTCAGAATTCGGACAACCCCAGCAAAACGCAAACCGAATCCGAACAACAGCGCTCGATGATGGCGCAGATCGGCGACGTCGGCGTGATTATCCGCGCCGTGTTGTCCGCCGTGTTCTTCACCCTCGTCGTCGTCGCTGGCAACACGATGATGCGTTCATTCCGTGAGCGCATCCCCGAACTCGCAGTGCTCAAGACGCTGGGATTCACCGACGCCAAAGTCGCAGCGCTGGTAGGGACCGAAGCCCTGCTGCTTTGCGTCGGCTCCGGCGTGCTGGGCTTGGGCCTAGCCTGGCTGATTCTCAAGCCGGTGTCACATGCCATCGCCTCCGTCTTTCCGGTTCTGCGCATGGGTGATGGCGTTGTCAGTCTTGGCATCACGTTCGCGTTCGCTTTGGGAGTCGTGAGCGCAGTGATTCCGGTCTGGCATTCAGCACGTCTCAACATTGTTTCCGGTTTGTCGAGGCGCTGATGCTTAAGCAACTGTTCGCGGTCACGATGCTGAACCTGCGCAGCCTTCCATCGCGCTGGGACACCGCGCTTGTCGTGGTGATCTGTCTCGCTGGCGTTTCCGGCGTGATGGTTTCAATGCTGTCGATGGCAGATGGTTTTGCAGCGGTGTTTGATCGCGCGGGCCGCGCTGATCGCGTGATCATTCTGAGCACCGGCGAAACCTATGAGACCGGCAGCAGCATTCAGCGCAATCAGGTTGCGCCCCTGTTGTCCGCTCCTGGCATGCAGCGTCTCGCCGACGGCAAACCTGCGGCCAGCATTGAGCGCGTGACCATGTCCGCATCAAGGCTGGCGCACAGCACGGGTGACGGCAATCTCCTGATGCGCGGCGTCAGCCAGGCTGCGTGGACGGTTCGGCCGGAAGTTCAGATCATCGCCGGACGACAGTTCACGCCGGGGCTCCGCGAGTTGGTGGTCGGACGCACTGCGCAAGGTCAATTCGCCGGCCTCGAGTTGGGCAGCACGATCAGCCTTTCCGGCGCCGAGTGGACCGTCGTCGGTGTTTTTCAAGCCGGCGGTAGTGCCTTCGAATCGGAAGTCTGGGCGGATGTCGAAGTGCTGATGAATGCCTATCACCAGAGCACCTACAACTCGATCACCGCACTGCTTGAGTCGCCCTCGTCGTTCAACGTGCTGAAAGACGCGCTCACCACCAATCCCGAATTGAGCCAAGCGCCAATCGCCGAGCCGGATTTCTACGCAGCACAGGGCGGGACGCTGGGAATGGCGATGCGCATTGTTGGCTGGCTGGTGGCTAGCATCATGTCTATTGGCGCGCTGTTCGCCGCGGTCAACGCGCTGTACGCATCGGTGGAAACCCGCACGGTGGAAATCGCGACGCTGCGTGCGCTCGGCTTCAGCAGCCTGCCGGTGGTGACTTCAATCCTTGCCGAAGCCCTGGTGCTTTGCGCCAGCGGCGCGATCATCGGCGGCGCTATCGCTTACCTGCTCTTCAATGGCTATACGCTGTCGACAATCAGCGGCGCGTCGTTCACGCAGATCCAATTTGCGTTCCTCGTCAGCCCAGCGCTGTTCAGCAAAGGCGTGCTGTGGTCCTGTGGCCTGGGCATTCTCGGGGCGATGCCGCCGATGATCACCGCCGCGCGGCTACCCATCGCCGACGCGCTCAGGGACTGATACGCCGCCATATATCAAAAGATATGGGGCTATTTTTCCCTATAGTGATTGTTACTCATCCTACATCGCGAATGCCGTTTGCTACGGCATGATTGCACATCGCTCGCCGAACGCGGGCCGTCACACAGGATTTCACCATGCGCAGCCTCAAACAGTTTCTCGACACCTACGCCGAAAGCCACCAGAACCCAGTAAATCAATGGATTCATGTTTTCTGCGTTCCTGCAATCTTCTTCGCCACGCTCGGCCTGCTGTGGCTAGTGCCGATTGGCCGCTTCATTCCCGGTGTATCGGCTGAGCTCGCGCCGTACATCAACCTTGCCACTGTCTTCGCGCTATTCGTCGGCATGCCTTACTACCTGCGTTTGTCCTTCGGCAGCTTAGTCGTCGGTGCAGTTTGGTCATTGCTCAGCTTCGCCGGCATCGTCGCAATTCAATCGCACGGCCTGTCACTGTTGTGGATCAGCGCCACTGTTTGGATTGTTGCTTGGGCGATCCAGTTCTACGGTCACCACGTTGAAGGCGCCAAGCCTTCCTTTGCAGACGACGTGCAATTCCTGATGATCGGACCACTGTTCGTGATGCAAAAGATCAATCGTCTTGTGACCACGGGCAGCATTCACCCAACGACGCATTAAGATTTTTGAACAAGGCCCGGGCGATTCTGAAGAATCGTCCGGGCTTTTTTATCGCCTATTCGCGCGCAATCGCAATCGATGAAAGATCGGTCGCCGGATTAATCACCACGCCACCTTCCTTCCGCTCCGAGTAACGATCAACAAGTTGCTCAGCATGCGGCCGCATCAACACCGTGATGCGAACCAGCTCCTCCATCACATCGACAATGCGATCGTAATACGCCGACGGCTTCATGCGTCCGTCAGCGTCGAACTCCTCAAATGCCTTTGCGACACTCGACTGGTTCGGGATCGTGAACATCCGCATCCAACGGCCGAGCAATCGCAGCGTGTTCACTGCATTAAATGATTGCGATCCGCCCGATACCTGCATGACCGCAAGCGTGCGTCCCTGCGTCGGTCGCATACCACCCATGTTCAGCGGCAGATGATCGATCTGCGCTTTCATCACGCCGGTGATTTGGCCGTGACGTTCTGGACTGCACCATACGTGTCCTTCGGACCACATCGATAGCTCGCGCAGTTCTTGAATGGCCGGATGTTTGTCACCAGAAATCTGATCTGGCAGCGGCAGATCGGAAGGATCAAATATCCGCGTCTCCGCACCAAAGTAATTCAGCAGACGCGCCGCCTCTTCCGTCGCATGCCGCGAAAACGAACGTGCACGCAGTGACCCATAGAGCAACAAGATACGAGGCTTTGGATCGTTAGGACCTAAGCCAATTGCAGGGCGTCGATGCGCATATTGCGGATTCAACGCTGGTAAATGCTCAGGATCAGACAATAGTCGGATACGACTCACGCGCCCCAACCTTCCGCCTTCAACAACTCAGCAACACGATTACGAATGTCATCTCTGATTTCGCGAACGCGATTGCCGGACTGTCCCTTCGGATCTTGCAGCGGCCAATCATCACGACGTAGGCCCGGCACATAAGGACACTCGTCGCCACAACCCATCGTCACCAACAGCGTCGCGCCTTGCGCCAACTCCGCAGTTAATTTCTGTGGGATAGCGTTCGTCAGATCAATGCCCACTTCCTTCATCACTTCCAAAACTTCTGGGTGCACTCGATCAGCAGGCTGTGTGCCTGCAGAGATGGCTCGCGCTTTTGTGGGATCAGCCAAGTGGTTAAAGAAGGACGCGGACATCTGCGAACGACCTGCGTTATGTACGCAGGCAAAAATCACGGTTTTCATTTCTGTTCTCCTTCGACAGCGTCGTGCGGAACGACAACGTTCGAAGCGGTAGTGGGCAAAGAAGGAATCAACCAGCGGAAGAGTACGGTGGCGGCAAAAGCACCAGCGAGCTGAGCAACGATAAACAGCGGCGCATCATCTGGACGAATACCTGCAAAGGTATTGCTCGCAGCGCGGGCCAGCGTCACTGCAGGGTTGGCGAATGAAGTCGAAGCCGTAAACCAATAGGCACCAACGATATAACCCGACACTGCAAACGGTACCGCTGACGAACGTAGTCTTGCGCAACCCCAGATCACCGAGAGCAAACCAAACGTTGCGACAAATTCGCTGAAGGCTTGAGCGGCGCCAGAGCGCTCATGCAGCGATGCGCTGTAGACCGGCTCACCAAACATCAGATGCGCGGCAGCAACACCTGCAAAAGCACCGATGATTTGTGCAACCAGATACGCCGGAACTTCACGCCACGGCAGCCCGCCCTGCGTTGCATCAGCCAGCGTCACCGCCGGATTGAAATGCGCGCCAGAGATTGGGCCAAACGTCAGGATCAACGCCATCAACACGCCGCCAGTGGCGATGGAGTTGGCGAGCAAAGCGATGGCGACGTTTCCACCTGCCAAGCGCTCACCCATGATTCCTGAACCAACAACGGCTGCGAGCAGCAGCGCAGTGCCCAAACCTTCTGCAACGGCACGTCTAGCTAGCGTCACGACTTCACCTCACAAGATTTGCCTTCACAGCAGCTTTCCGTGAGATACCCCAACAACTCGTTCATCGCTTTAAAGTCTGGCGCGTAATAAATGAAGCGGCCTTCTTGTCGCGATTTGAGCAGCCCGGCGTTCGTCAATTCTTTGAGATGAAAAGACAGCGTTGCCGCTGACACCTTCAACGCGCCTTGAATATCGCCGACGCAAAGACCATCGGGGCCTTTCCGGACGAGTAACCGAAAGATGACAAGGCGGCTTTCCTGCGCTAACGCCGCAAGTCGGGTGACAGCAATGGTTGATTTCATATTTCGATATTTATCGAATTATAGAAACTAGTCAATAGCTGTCACCGAATATTCATATCCGCGGCGCTCGTCGTAACGAGCGCCGCTTTGCTGATTTACAAATTGCTCATGCCGCCGTCGATCACGAGTTCGCTACCGACTGTGAACGATGCTTCATCCGAAGCGAGGAACACGACTGCCTTGGCAATTTCTGATGGTTCACCGAAGCGACCAGCAGGCACCTGCGCGCGAATCGAGCTTGCGACTTTCTCGAGTTCAGCCTGTTCGAAACCCAACTTGCCATACAGCGGCGTCGAGACTGGGCCAGGGCTAACCGCATTGACGCGAATGCCGCGGCCAATCAGTTCGCCTGACAATGTGCGAGCCATCGAAATCAAACCGGCTTTCGAAGCGGCGTAGACGCTGGAGTTCGGCATGCCGATGCGGGCATTGATCGACGTGTTGAGCACGATCGATGCAGGGTTGGCGAGAATCGGCAGCAGTGCTTGAACGAGGAAGAAAGGGCCTTTGAGATTGATTGAGAAGGTGCGATCCCAAGCGGCTTCGTCCCACTGCTCAATGGGCGCCAACTGCGCGACACCGGCATTGAGGAAGACTGCATCAAGTTGCCCAAATGAATCGGCGAGGGTTTTGGCCAATGCAGCCTGTCCTGCGCTATCACCCGCATCGACGCGCAAAACCAACGCTTGGTCGCCGAGAATCTTCTTAGCTTGCTCGATCGTTTCCGGATTGGTGCCGGTCACCGCGACGCGGGCGCCTTCGGCAATGAACTGACGGGCTGTTTCCAAGCCGATGCCGCTGGTGCCGCCGGTGATGAGTGCGCGCTTGCCTTTGAGTCTGTCCATGTGAGCTCTCCTGATTGAAGTGGCAGGGAATCCAGTGACGCCATCTTGAACTCGCATAACTTGTAAATGAAGGCAGCGAAACTGCATTATTAATTCAGTATTCCTGAATGATTGAGCCTGACATGGATCGTTTAAAGGCTTTTGAAGTATTCGCCTCTGTAGTCGCACGCGGCAGTTTCGTCAGAGCCGCAGAAGCGCTCGACACCTCACCCGCCAATGTGACGCGCTACATCAACGAGCTTGAGGCGCATCTTGGCACGCGCCTGCTCAATCGCAGTTCACGCAAGCTATCGCTGACAGAAAGCGGCGAAATTCTGCATGAGCGTTGCCGACTGATCTTGGAAGAAGTCGCCGAAGCTGAAAGCCAAACCTCAGCAAGCACCACACGCCCGCGCGGACGTTTGCGCATCAACGTGCCGGTGAGTTTCGGCATCCTCCACCTCGCACCGCTGTGGCCGAAGTTCATGGAGAAATATCCAGAGGTAGAACTCGACGTGGTTCTTGCTGATCGCGTCGTTGATTTGGTGGAAGAAGGTTTTGATCTGGGCATCCGCATTTCACGCGGTGGCTCCACCAGTTATTCCGCACGCAAGCTGGCGACGTCACGCAATATCGTCTGCGCATCGCCGGGATATTTGCTGCAACGTCCGCCACCGAAGCATCCGTCTGATCTGGCTCAACACGCCTGCCTCGGTTACACCTACGCACAAACCGCAGACGAATGGCACTTCGTCGACACCGCTGGAAATAAGCACAGCGTAAAAGTGCGCTACGCCATGCACACCAACAACGGCGATACCGCACGTGCAGCAGCCATCATGGGCGGGGGTGTGATCTGGCAACCCACGTTCCTGATCGGCGAAGACCTGCGCCAAAAGCGGTTGATCGAATTGCTCCCCGGCTATCGCATGGCAGACATCGAAGTCTTGGCGGTATATCCAAGCCGTCGCCATCTAAGTGCCAAGGTGCGCTTGATGGTGGATTTCCTAGCGCAGTCATTTGCAGGCGAGACTGCACCTTGGGATCGTTGACACAATACATTCACATTCGAGATGTTTACCGCGCATACAATGGCGCGCTTTGTTTTTTGAATTACTGAAACCTAAATGGCGCGGCGGCCAGAACCACTACCTGAACTCGAACAACTCCAAGCTCTGATTAAACGAGCTGGTGGTTTGCTGCGCACGGAGGTTTTAGGCGAGGTAGTGCATCGCGGCGAGCGGATGCCAATTCATTGTTTGGAGATGGGCTCTACCGCACCAGAAGTTCCAGCCATTGGTTTCTTTGGCGGCGTGCACGGCGTAGAGCGCATTGGCACGCAGGTGTTGCTGGCGTATTTGCATACGCTGATTGAGCGGCTGCGTTGGGACGATACGTTTTCCCAGATGCTCGATCACGTTCGCATCGTGTTTGTGCCGTTGATCAATCCGGCAGGCATGCGCAATCAAACGCGTTGCAATGGCAACGGCGTGGACTTGATGCGCAATGCGCCGGTGGACGCTACGTCTGGCGCGCATTGGCTGCTGGGCGGACAACGCCTGAGCAAGCATCTGCCGTGGTATCGCGGCCGTCGTGGCGAGCCGATGCAAGACGAGGCGCAGATGGTGTGCCGCGTCGTGCAGGAAAAATTATTTCCGCATAAATTCAGCATGGCGATTGATTGCCACTCAGGTTTCGGTACGCGTGATCGTTTGTGGTTTCCCTACGCACGCACCAGTGAGCCAATTGATTGTCTCGCCGAGATTTATTCGCTGCGCACACTGTTCCGCAATACTTATCCGCATCACAGCATCTACGTGATCGAACCGCAGTCTCGCCAATACACTACGCATGGCGATCTTTGGGATTACCTCTACGATCAGTCGAAGACGCAGGCGCAAGGTTTGTTCATTCCCTTCACGCTCGAACTCGGTTCGTGGCTTTGGGTAAAGAAGAATCCTTGGCAGATGCTGCGCATGCCCGGCATGTTCAATCCGATTGAACCGCATCGGCATATGCGAATCCTGCGCACGCACTTAACCCTGTTCGATTTCATGACACGCGCTTCGATTTCGCATCAACGCTGGCGGCCGATTGAATCGATACGGCCATGGTTGCATGACTCGGCGGTGGCGTATTGGGCGCAGAGTAGTAAGGATGCGCTCGCTGCGCGCGAGCTGCGCCGGTAGGGTGCGCTGTGCGCACCGACAATCCTTTTAGAACACTCAAGCGGTGCGCACAGCGCACCCTACAATCAAGTCTTATTGGATTGTTGCTGATACCGCGGATGATCCGGTGGAAACTTCAATCCAGTCGGCGACCATTCTGGCGGCCCGAAAATCCAAGCCAATTTGTGTGACCACTTCTTCGCATGCCATGCCTCGCGAAACAGGTGTGCGAGTTCGTGAAAGATCACGCGATCAAGGCGATAAGTGTCGATGTTGGTGACAAGACCATATTTCACCGGCACGTCATCGCGCTCTTCCTGAAACGTTCCGAACAGCTTGTCCCAGATGATCAGGATGCCTGCGTAGTTCCTGTCAATGTAAATGCCGTTGCTGCCGTGATGCACACGGTGATGAGAAGGTGTGTTGAACACTTTCTCGAACCAACCCATGCGGCCAATTGATTCGGTGTGTATCCAGAACTGATACAGCAGACTCACACCCGCCTGCACTGCAATCGCGGCGGGATGAAAACCAATCCATGCCAGCGGCAGCCAGTAGATAAATCCATACGCGGGTTCCAGCGTCGACTGACGCAGCGCAGTGCCGAGGTTGTAGTACTCGCTGGAGTGATGATTGACGTGCTCGCTCCAGAATAAACGGACGCGATGCGCAAAGCGGTGATACCAGTAGTAGCAAAAGTCATCGGCCAGAAACAGCAGCGGCCATGTCCACCACGTCAGTGGCGACAACTCATACACGCGATGCTCGTAAACCCAGGCAAACGCCAGCACCACATAGAGGCCGCAGATCGCCATCATTGCCAGCTTGATCACGCCAAGGCTGATGCTGGTCCAATAATCACGCCACTCGTAACCACGCAGGCCAGCAACACGTGGCGCGCGTTTGAGTGTGTAGAGCTCTAGCCCAATCAAAATCAGGAAATAGGGAATGGCTGCAATCAGCATGTATTGCGCCAGCCAGTTGATGATTTCCATCCCGCTCTCCTTGCCGTGCGCCGTACGTTGCGGCGCGATTCGTAAGCAATTATGTCGAATTCAAAAACACTCCGTCATTCCCGCGTAGGCGGGAATGACGATCTAAACAGATTCTGCCTAAGCAACCACCTTCTCGTCTTTAGTAATCTCAACCTGCTCAACCCGCGTCCAATCCGGCGGCGCCCACAGATGTTTGATGCGCTGCGTCAGTGACCCGGGCTGCATCACATCGCGCCACATATCAATGAACTCATGGAAGTTGAGCGTGAGCACGTTGTAGCTACGCACTTGGCGCGTGATGCCGTAATCGACCTTGGCCTGCTCTTCGGCATAGGTGCCGAACCAGCGATCAAAGATGATCAACACGCCGCCGTAATTCTTGTCGATGTATTCCTCATTGCGGCCGTGGTGCACGCGATGGTTGGAAGGCGTGTCGAAAATGTATTCATACCAAGCTGGCAACTTGCCGACTGATTCGGTGTGCACAAAATACTGATACGACAGATCCACTGCATAGAGGAAGAACACGACTGCAGGCGGAACGCCCAGCAACACCAGCGGCATAAAGAACAACCACCAACCCGTGATCGAGTACAGCAAGCTCTGACGCATCGCCGTCGTAAAGTTCATGCGCTCACTGGAGTGGTGAACCACATGCGCACTCCAGAACCAGCGCACGCGATGCGAGGTGCGGTGGAACCAGTAGTAGCAAAACTCGACCGCAATAAAGATCGGCAGGATCGTCCAGCCGTTGATCGGCATGTCGAACAAGCGATGTTCATAAAACCAAGTGACCGCCACAGCCGTGAACAACGCATGCGCGATCAGCTCGAATACTTGATAGCTGGCACCCAGGCCAAGATTGGCGATGATGTCGCGCCACTCAAACTGGCGACGCTCACCGCGATTCGCCATCACGCGGCGCTCGATCATGAAAGCGATCAGAAACACCGGCGACATGCCGATCAGCAGGACTTGTTTCCAGTCCACATCGCCGCCGCCAAACATTGTCTGTAGCCACTCTGTTGCTGCCTGCATGGACTCTCTCGCTCTAGGTTTTATGAAGCTGGTGCATTTTCGGCCTACAGGGCGCTATTCTCTTGACTCGCCATGCCAAACCCTTTGACCGCACACGCCACCGGACACACCGCGTCCCTCGCCTACCTGCGCGGGCTGCTGGACTATGTGCAGACGCGCGGCCTGACGCTGGAGCAGTTGCTGGAAGGCCGGCAAATCGACCTTGAAGACCGTGATGCTCGCCTCGCCGAGAGCGAATGCGCCGCCCTGTTCGACCGCGCCGCCGCGCTCCTCAATGACGACGCCCTCGGCCTGCACGCGGGCGAACAAATCCGCCCCGGCCATTACGGCGCGCTCGGCTATGTCGCGATGAATTGCGCCACTTTGGGCGAAGCACTCTCTGGCCTGCGTCGCTATCACGCGCTGGTGCTGGATATCGGACCGATGGAACAAACGATGGAGAACGGCCAGCTTTGCTTAAGCTGGAATCCAGACGTCGAACACCCTTATCGCCAAATGGCGGAATACAACCTCGCCGGCCTCGTCACCTTCTCGCGCTGGATCAGCGGCCGTCGCAACAATCCGCTGCGAATTGATTTCACCTATGCCGCGCCAAAAGATCTCACCGAACACGAACGCGTACTCGGCTGTCCGCTGCGCTTTTCACAAGATCGCTATCGATTGCTGATGTCGGTGGACTGGCTCGCACAGCCACTGATCCAACCCGATGCCTCGATGCGCAAGATGATGGAGCAGCTCGCCGAACGTCAGATGCAATCGTTGACTCGCGGTGATGCCATTGCTGACGCACGCGCTGCAATTGCCAGACAGCTGGGCGAAGGCGATGTAGAACTCACTACCATCGCCAAGCAACTCAACCTCAGCAGCCGCACGCTACAACGCAAGCTGCAAGACACCAACTTAAGCTTCACCCAGCTCGTCGACGACGTACGTCGCGAATTAGCCGAACGCTATCTCGCCGACGCCACACTTGATTTGGTCGACATCGCCTTCTTGCTCGGCTACTCCGAACAAAGCGCTTTCACTCGCGCTTACAAACGCTGGACAGGCCGCGCCCCCGCTGCGACACGCGGAGGGAAATAATCATGGCGACCGGCTGGGCACGTGAAGGTGCAGTGCAAGAGCAGATCGATGCCACGGTCAAAGATGCCGTTGAACGCGCGCGCAGCAATCTCGCGACAGGCCCAAGCCTGAGTCATTGCGCCGAATGTGGTGAAGAGATTCCCTTGAAACGCAGAGAAGCGATTCCCGGCGTGCGCCTTTGCGTGGCTTGTCAAGAAGCGCACGACAGTGAAGCCAGCACCTTCAGCGGCTACAACCGACGCGGAAGTAAAGACAGTCAGTTGCGTTGAGGGGCACCCTTCATGTCATCCCGAGCATCGCGAGGGATCTTGCTTTTTAGACGATGAGCTGGCCGCTCCTGCGCATCCTGCGCCCGCGGCATACCGTACGTCCTGTACATAAGATTCCTCACTGCGTTCGGAATGACAAGAAAATGTAGGGCGGGAGCATCCCGCCTTCCGCGTTTCTAGCCGCGCCCCAACAACAACCCCTTCTCAATCGGCACAAACCGAGAAGCCGAACGAATCAACGAACCCGCCGTGAGCTGTTCAACCCCATAAACCTCAACCGCGACGTTGTGCTTCTCCCGAACCCGATCAACCAACTGATCAAAATCCCCATCGCCAGAAGCCAGCACCACAACGTCCACACTCGGCGCATGCTCCATCACATCCAAAGTGATGCCCACATCCCAATCACCTTTTGAAGATCCATCAGCACGCTGGATGAACGGCTTGAGCTTCACCTCAAACCCAATCGCTCGCAGAATGTTTTGAAACTGCTTCTGCTTTTCATCGCCACGATCAATCGCGAATGCCGTCGCCTTCACAACCTGCCGATTGTGCGTCGCCATCTTCCAAAAAGCGTTGTAGTCAAAATTGCAGTTGAACGCCTGCTTCGTCGTGTAATAAATATTTTGAACATCAACAAACAGCGCTACTTTTTCCAATTTGGAATGCCTCGGATGATGGATCGCTTGCTTGCAAGCAGTATTGCACGCGAAGAATAGACGCCGCCCGAATAGGATGACCGAAAACGGCCAGCCGATTTGTCTGCCGCCAACTAAATTCAGTTCTCGTTTACTACCGAGAGCTGAAAATGAAGCGCCAGTCCCCTGACACTGTTTCTATCGAACCCGCGATTCTTTATTTCGGAACGCCTGTGGTTTTGATCAGTACGACCAACGAAGACGGCAGCATGAATATTGCGCCAATGTCGTCAGCATTTTGGCTGGGCTGGCGTTGCATGCTGGGGCTGGATGGAAGTTCGAAGACGACGGAGAACTTAATAAGAACCGGTGAGCTGGTTCTCAATCTTCCGTCACCTGCACAGGTAGATGCAGTTGATCGCCTGGCTAAGCTAACGGGATCGAATCCAATTCCTGGCGCCAAGCAGATGCGTGGCTACAGCCATGAGAAGAATAAGTTCGAGATTGCGGGCCTGACGCCAGTGCCGTCTGAAACGATTGCGCCTGCTCGTGCATCTGAATGTCCGGTTCAGATGGAGGCCGTTTTATCTGCGTCGCACGGCCTTATGGATGATGACGAACAGTGGCGTGGTGGATTGAAAGTTTTTGAGGTTCGGATTCAGCGAGTACACGTCCATCCTTCGATTCTTATGGATGGCGTGGAAAACCGAATTGATCCAGATAAGTGGAATCCATTGATCATGAGCTTTCAGAAGTTTTATGGCTTGGCGCCAGGACAGGTGCATCCGTCTCGTCTTGGAGAAATCCCGGAGCAAACTTATCTCAGTCCTGATGTTGCACGTGCCAAAACAGTTGGAAATATGACGAGGTAAAGCTCGCGTAACTACTTTTGTGTTGGCGAACTGCGATAAGCACTAGGCGACTGTCCAGTCCAACGCTTGAACGCACGGTTAAAACTGCTGGCGTCAGAGAAGCCCAGTAAATACGTAATCTCACCCAAGCTGTATCCGGGATCACGTACATACGACAAGGCCAGATCACGGCGCGTGTCGTTGAGTAGTTCGGTGTATGAGGTGCCTTCTTCTGCCAACTTGCGTTGGAAGTTGCGCGGGCTCATGTGCAAGGTGTCGGCGACTTTCTCTTGTGAGGGTTCGCCGTGTGGTAGTTGTTCAATCAACGCGGCATGCACGCGTGCACGCAGGTTTTGTTTTTCCATCTGCGCGAGATAGCGCACGACGACTTCATCGTTGTGGCGTGCGAGTTCAGGGTTAGCGCCTTCTAGTTTTTGTTCGAACACATCGCGTGCAAACCACAGTGCGTTTTGTGTGTCGCCGAAAGTTATTGGTGCACGAAATGAACGTTCATACGCTGAGAGATTGTGTGGCGATGTACGGCGCAGTGATATCGCAACCGGCGAGAATTCGCGGCGATACAAACCGCGGCACAAACGCACCACTAACAAAGCGAATGCATCAATCGCTTCCGGAGCGGGCTGTGCGCCGCCTTCTGGTGGGCAGATGGCGAAGCGATAGCGATCACCATCGAGTTCAAAGGTTAGATCGGCGGCGTCGGTGACCAAGCGGAAGTAACGCAACATGCGCTCAAAGGCTTCGCGCAGTGTGGTGCTGGCGGTGAGTGAATAGCCGAGCGCGTGGAAGGTGGTTTGGTTGACGTAACGCGCGACGGTCAGGCCAAAGGCTTCGTCGGCTGTGGCGGCGACGGCCAAGCGCCAAAGTCGTGTGGTGGCATCAACGGCATAACGCGCATTGGGATCATCAAGCGCCGCCCGGTCCAGTCCCGCCTCAACGAACAGCCGCGCGCTGTCCACGCCAGCGGCATCCAGTGCCTTGCGGATGGCTTTGGCCCAGCTAGTGAGTGCGGTGGCGGTCTGTTTCATCGTTTCAGTTTGCGCTCATGGGTGAGCGTTCAGTGGCAGCCCTAGGCTGAGGCTGCACATTTAATAGTCCGCAGAGGATGTCGCGGCGGACTGGTTTATGGCAAGTACTATCGCGCCGTAACCCCCTGCCGCTAGAGCCAAATCTCTGGCTGGGAGCATGTGAGACCTTATGTTAGGTTGGCGAGGGTCCAATTCCATTATTAAAAGATCTCACTAAGAGAATGCACACCATGAACCGTCTCATTCTGTTGGCCGCAGTCAGTCTCTCTGCCGTGGCAAGCCTTAGCGCTTGCTCAAGAAGCAGCTCACCAACCGGCTCGACCTCGGAAGACATCAGCAAGCTCCCGCCACTGCCACCGCCGCAAGCAAAGTGCGGCCCAGGCTCAAACCCTGAAACAGGCATACAAGGAC
Source organism: Stenotrophobium rhamnosiphilum (assembly GCF_003052265.1). Classification (GTDB taxonomy): domain Bacteria; phylum Pseudomonadota; class Gammaproteobacteria; order Nevskiales; family Nevskiaceae; genus Stenotrophobium; species Stenotrophobium rhamnosiphilum. The sequence continues at coordinate 683,109 of NZ_QANS01000003.1, read as the reverse complement.
GTGTGAGCCGTGCAGAACACGAAAGCGGTCGCGCTGCAGAGGGCTATACCTGCAACACCGAACTCGTCGGTTCATACACCGTTCCAAATGCAGTGGGTACGGTCGGCGGCTTTAAGGTTGAGCGCTACACCGACGCAGCGGGTCACGACTGCGCTTATTACGACTCAACGCTGCTGTTCCCCACCAACCTGATTGACTTGCAGGGCGGCGTGAACGTCCTCGACATGACGGACCCGACCAATCCTGTGCTCACGGCGCAGCTCGTCACGCCGGCAATGTTGTCGCCACATGAATCCGTCATCGTCAGCCATCAACGTGGCGTGCTCGCTGCGGTGCTGGGCAACCCGGCCTTCGGTCCAGGCGTGGTGGACATCTACGACATCTCAGCAGATTGCCGCCATCCCATTTTCAAATCGTCTTCGCTCACTGGCGTACTCGGCCACGAAAGCGGCATCTCGCCTGACGGCAATACTTTTTACTCCGCATCGCCCGGCACACCAACGCTGACGGCGATTGATATTTCGAATCTCTCGTTCCCAGTGCCTTTGCTCATTGCGCCAATCATGTCTCACGGTCTCACCATCGGCGCTGACGGCAATCGCGCTTATGTTGCTGCGGGCGGCGGCGCGGGCATGATCATTCTCGATAGCTCTGATATTCAGTCACGCAAAGCCAACCCAGAGCTGCGCGAAATCTCACGCATCAAGTGGGACTCGATGAGCATTCCGCAGAACGCAATTCCCATCACCATCAAGGGCCATCCTTATGTGGTGGAGATTGATGAATACACCGACTCCACCGCAGGCGGCGGCGCAGGCAAGATCGGCGCGGGTCGCATCATTGATATTGGGGACGAAAAGAATCCCAAGGTTATTTCCAATCTGCGTTTGGAAGTTCATCAGCCAGAGAACAAAGCCGCACGCGATGGGGATCCGGGCGCTGGTGTTCCAGTACAAGGTTACGGCGGTCACTACTGCAATGTGCCGACGCGCGTGAATCCCACAATTGTTGCTTGCAGCATGATCATCTCTGGTCTGCGCATATTCGATATTCGCGATCCGCATAACCCGAAAGAAATCGCTTACTACAATGCGCCGGTGTACCCACGCATCACGCCAGTGTTCGAGGCCAGCAACTGGGCGATGTCGAGTCCATCGTTTGTGCCAGAGCGTAAAGAGATTTGGTACAGCGATGGCTACAGCGGCTTCTACGTGATTCGCGTTACGAATGGTGTTTGGAAATAAGCGCGTAAAAATAACGCGCCCGTAAAATATTTCGTGCGATAAGGAGTTGCTTATGATCCGTTTGCTTGCTGGTTCTGTCATTGCCATCGCCACGCTCGCAGGCATCAATGCGTGTTCGCGCAGCAGCTCTACAGACACGACAAATAACGGCGGCCTCGTATCGCTAGCGGCAACGCCGAAAGCAAAGTGCGGCACCGGTTCGCGGCCTGAGACGGGCCTTCAAGGCCGCGTGAGCAAAGCAGATCAAGACAATGGTCTTGCCGCGCTGGGCTTTACTTGCAACACAGAATTGGTTGGCTCGCACATCACGCCCAACGCACTGGGTTCGGTCGGTGGATTCAAAGTCGTGCGTTATGTCGATGCCTCAGGTCACGATTGCGCGTACTACGACAGCACGTTTATTTATCCCGCCAACATTCTCGACGAAACCTCCGGCGTGAATGTGCTCGACATGAGCGACCCAAAAAATCCTGTGCTCACCACATCGCTCAACACACCCGCGATGTTGTCTCCGCATGAATCACTGGTGGTGAATGAGAAACGTGGCGTGCTGGCTGCGGTGCTCGGCAATCCTGCTTTTGGTCCCGGCTTGGTTGATCTCTACGACATCTCGCAAGACTGTCGTCATCCAGTTTGGAAATCGACGACGCTGACCGGCGTGCTCGGCCATGAAAGCGGCATGTCACCCGATGGCAAAACCTTCTACTCCGCATCGCCCGGCACACCAACGCTCACAGCGATTGATATCGCCGATCTCTCAAATCCAAAGATACTGGCCATCTTGCCTTACGCATCGCACGGCCTAACGCTGAGCGCTGATGGCAATCGCGCATACCTCGCAGCAGTTGGCATTCCCGGCGCGGCCTGCGCTTATGCATTGAGCTGCGACGTGCCGGATCCGAATCATGATCGCGGACTGATCATCCTCGACGTCTCTGAGATTCAAGCGCGCAAACCGAATCCGCAAGTGCGTGAAGTGTCTCGACTCAATTGGCCGGCGATGTCGATTCCACAGAATGCGATTCCATTCAGCAAGAATGGTCGTCCATATTTATTAGAGATCGACGAATTCGCTCGCGGTGGCATCCCCGCCACTGGCTTGCCCGGCTCTGCTGGCAATGTCGGCGCCGCGCGCATTATCGACATCGGCGACGAAACAAAGCCCAAGGTCGTTTCCAATCTACGCCTTGAAGTTCACAACCCGGAAAACTTTGGCGCTATCGCCAACGATCCCGGCGCGAGTTTCATTGGCCAGGGTTATGCCGGACATTACTGCAACGTATCCAGCAGCGTGAACCCAACGATTGCTGCATGCACGATGATCCTCTCCGGCCTGCGCATATTCGATATCCGCGATGTTCATCATCCCAAAGAAATCGCTTACTTCAACGCACCACAATATCCGCGCATCACGCCGGTGCTAGTGCAGAGTAATTTTGCGATGGCGCAGCCTACGTTTGTGCCGGAGCGTAAAGAGATTTGGTATTCGGATGCTTACAGTGGCTTCTATGCTGTGAGAGTTACCAATGGGGCTTGGCCATCTAACTAACGAGTGATGTTGGATGGGGCAGCTATCAGCCCATTGCCGATGGTGGCGAACGTCTGGTTTAGAGCGTCCAACTGCGGAAATTGATTTAGCGGTCTAATCCGGCGATAGTACTTTTAGACCCACGCGAATTCAGTGCCTTACGAATGAACCGCTCGACAAAAACCGCCCAATTGCGGCAATTATTTACCGCCATTAGGCGGTCTAATTGTAGTTGGGCCTATGTACTTTAGGGCTGGCCAGTATCCTGCGCTTACGGGAAAGCCGAAGGCAGAACAACGTAAAATAGTTGCGGCGGCGATTCGCACTTACAACAAGCACTCAAGCCTTCGGTTCTTCGCAGTACTCATCGTGCTCCTCGGATCAATCCCACTTGTGTCCAACTTTTGGGGGTACACAGGGCTTAGGAATGTATGGAGCCTTCTGTGGCCGCTAGCATGTGGCTTAATTTTCTATGTTTATGAACTCTGGGAAATCAATGGCCCAGTGTTAAGAGCAGTAGATCAATACGTAGCCACGTTGGCCCAACAATGCATTCAACCTGACGCCCCCGCCTCCGGCGGGTCCGCAGGTTAATTTAGGCGTTGGACCTCATGAAAGAACAAGCCGATATCTTTGTGCGAGCCACGAGGTCTCAGGAGCTTTCCGCATTTGCTTCGGTCGCATTCTCAGCGGCTCAAATCTCGGACTATAAAGAGCGAGAGAGTTCGCACTACGTCGATGGTTACTACTTTCTTGGAAAAGCCGAAGACATCGAAATGCACGTCATGTATGGAGATGAGCCAGGGCTTGAACAATACGGGTTCTGGGTGAGCATCTCAGCAGAGAGTGCATCGGTACTTGCTCAGCAAGTGGCACAACTACTATCTCAAAACGGGTGGCCTTGTTTCATTCCGTCGTCCAATTGGGCTCTGAAAGGCTGGAACGGGAAGGGCATGACATATGAGGTCCAATCTGATTTTTCATGAGTTCTGAGTGCCTGCTTTCTGCCGTTGAGTTCTCATCGTTGACGGTCAGCAGTTGGCACAAACCTGCCATCACCACTGTCTCTCTGTCAGACAAAACATCAACACATAATCACTGGCAGTTACGCACTCATCCGCCACTAGTAATGGGCTGCGCGAGAATCCACAGGCCGCTTGCCGTGAATAACATCATCAATCCCAACATCGGCAACTGACTCAGCAGCGCTTTGCGCGGCGTTTCAAAAGTGCGCAGCGCTTCAACGTGCGCGAGATACACGCTGACGATGTGGCCGAACACAATCAGTCCGACTTGTGTGTGCCAGATCAAACCCATGTCTGGCAGCAGCGGTGCGCGGAAGAAGTGAGCGGTGCCGAATAAATTCCAACCCAAACCGAATGGATCTGACGCGATACTGATGATCTTGACGCCCTGCGTGTAGATCAACGTGTAGTAGTGCGTGATGTTGTAGACGAGTGCGATCGGCAACAGCGAGAACGTGAAGCGCAGTGCGAGTTCACGCAGTGTCAGCGAGCTACGCGTAATCCACTTCGCCATCGAGATGAACAACAAATACACGGCCAGATACACAAACGGCGACAACAACAAACAAACCGTTTCGTAGATCGCATAAATCGGCCGCAGCATGGCGTAGAAATACACCGGCGGTTTGCCTAGTATCGGCGTGATGATGTTGAACTTGTCCGCCCAGAAAATATTCACCCACGGCAGGGTCTCACGCAGACCATCAAAGGCGGTGGATGACAAGGCAAACAATACGAACAGCAACAGCGCGTAACTTTCTGCGCGTGTTTCCAGCAAACCGATAAATGGTGCACGCAGACGCAGCTTGCCCGGCGCGTAATCCAGTGGCGCCATGCGGGCGATCAATCCCAGAAACACGCTGAAGAATTCGCAGTAACGGAACCAAGCGGCGGAACCGATCAGCCACACGCCGAACAGATTCAGAACGGTGTACGCCGACAAAATAGCCGCCAAGGAAAATGGCTTGGTGTGCGCGAACAGCTCGATATAGATGAAGGCCATGTACAGCAGCAATGCAGGCCAATGGCTCAGCGCCGCTGGATACGAGATGCGTCCACGCGTGAACCCGCTGATGACGCGATTCAACGCATCGACCATCACCTTCCAAGGATTGATGCTGGCGTAGAGATCGCCGACGCAGGTGGTGAGATAGGTGAAGCCCAACACGAACACGATCCAGAAGAAGGTCATGCTGAAGTTGTAATAAGGATTTTGGCTGCCGAAGAAGCCGGTGAGCAGACACATCAGCAAGCCGAGCAAGCTGCCCGCTTTGAGTATCGAGATCAGTCGGAAGCGACGCAGTGCCACAACCCAAGCTGCGTTACGCAGGTCACGCGATGGCGTTGAACTGACGGCAGAACCCACGCTGACGAAATAACCGATCAGTAGAAACGACACCGCCAACGCCGCTGCTGCGCCATAGGCATACATCCAGAACGGCACCGGCAGGTTGTAGAGTCGGCCGAAGGAGTGTGCAAAAACGAGTCCCGGCGCGATCAAACCCGCACAGAGCGCGGCAATTTTTAAATACGGTTTCATCACGCCATCCTAAGGGGCAGGCCTGCAGCGGTCGTCGTCAGCCAAGCGATTGGCGGCTGTAGACAAGTGCCGGGCCGCGGGTATCACTAGACTGCTCGGCATCTACTTTGTTCACCAAGGATGTCGTGATGAACGCTACATTGGCAAGCGCGGCGATGACGGACGCGCAGAAAACCGAACACATTAAGGCCGTGGTGCTGCAAGAAGGCGCCAGACTGCGCCAGCAGCATCCGATTCTGCTGAAGCAGAACCTGATCGGCGCGCTGATTCTTGCGGGCTCCCTGCTCGGCATGATCGCGATGGGCACGCTGTATTACTTCGACCTGATCGCTTGGTATGTCTGCGTACCGGTGGTGGCGATCTTTGCATCGTTCACGCACGAGCTGGAACACGATCTGATTCACCTGATGTATTTCCGCAACAAGCCTTGGGCGCATAACGTGATGATGGCGCTGGTGTGGTTGGCCCGCCCGAGCACGATCAGCCCATGGACGCGTCGCCGCATGCATCTGCATCACCACAAACATTCCGGCACGCGCACCGATCTTGAAGAACAGGGCATCACCAATGGTCATGCTTGGGGCATCAAGCGTGTGCTGATGATGAGCGACCAGATGCTGTCGATCTGGCTGCGTCCGTTGGAAATGGCCAAGCTCGCACGCCGCTTCATCAAAGCGCAGAACCCGAAGTCGCACGCTGAAGCCATCGCACTGGGTCGCGAACAGCTGCTTGGCTATCTGCCACTCGGTCGCATCTATTACACGCTGTGGCACGGCTTTCTGATTTATCACGCTGTGAATTGGGGCGCGGCTGCAATGGGCCACGCAATTCCATGGTGGAGCTTTGTTGCGCCGACAATGGCGGTAGTGAATTTCCTCGCCGTGACTTGGCTGGCACCTAACGCGCTGCGCATGTTCTGCCTGCATTTCGTCAGCAGCAATATGCACTACTACGGCGACATCGAAGACAAGAACGTGATGCAACAGTGCCAGGTGTTGAACACGCCGCTGATGTGGCCGTTCCAACTGTTCTGCTTCAACTTCGGCAGCACGCATGCGATTCATCACTTCGTTGTGAAAGAACCGTTCTACATTCGCCAACTGACTGCGCCGGTTGCGCATAAGGTGATGCGCGAGATGGGTGTTCGCTTTAACGATCTGCCAAGCATTGCTCGCGCTAATCGTTGGCATGCGACGCCGGTTGAAGTAACTGCAAACACTTCACCCGCAATTTAATTCTTGCTTCAATAAAAACCCCGCACTAGCGGGGTTTTTTAATTGGAAGCTGATTCGCTTTGAACGCCAGCACTTGCACGAGCAACCAACCAATTGCGATAAGCGCGCCCATCCAGATCAAGAATGCCGGCCAGTCACCACGAGCAATCAAAACAATGCCGGGCAACAAAACAATCGCACCATAAAACTGCCGAGTGCGTCGAACATGCGGCTTGAGGTGATGCTGACGAATCGTGCGCAAGCGCTTGGGATCGTGTCGCGCCAAAAAGAACAAAGGCCACAAGCTGATGATCAATGCGATCACAGCAGCGATAGAGGTGTAACTCATGCGGCCTGCACCTTCAGAGTAGCGGCAGTCGCCATCGGCACAACGCGGCGCGCACTCAACACGCAGAGCACGCCAGCAACAATCAAAGTGATATCAAAAGCGATCACGGTGGTTAGGCCTGTATCAAAGGCCATCGCCCAACTTGGGCCACCGCTGAGCCAACGCAGCAAGGGCATTAGCAACAAGGCAACGCCCGTTCCGCCTAACAGCAAGCGTCGCAAGGCGTGTAGATCACGAACAAGTAGCGCAACGATACTGGCGAGCAAGGCAACAGCGATGAACGTCCAGTTTTGTGTGCTACGAATATTTAGATCCAACAACGGGGCGATGAAGCGGGCCAGCGGAACCGCGGCCAACGCAAGCGGCAAGCCATAACCCACCCAGTACGATGCACGCGCAAGCTTGGCCCAGCCGGGCTGATCAGCGCGACGCGTGGTCCATAACAACATGCCCGTCAGCGTCACGTAGGCACCGGCAAAGCCGAGCGCAAACCACGCGACCTTGCTCCACAAGCCTGCAAAGTTTCCGAAATGCAGTGGCGCCATCAACACGAACAAATCATTGCCCAAAGAAGGCACAACGCCGAGCGCAGGCTTTTGTTGAATAAAGCCTGCGGTATCGCCTTTGTAAAGATAGGTCTGCCCCACCATCTTGCCTTCTGGCGGCAGCGTTGAGATCGTGACCTGCGCATCGGCACGTCCGAAATGCTCGATGCTGACAAAGCCCGGCTCTGCACCAGAACGACTACGAACATCGGCAATCATCTTGTCGATATCGCCAAACGTCGATGGCGTTTTGTTTTCGACAGCCGGTGCGCCGATCACTGTTTCAAACAGCTTTTCCTGATCGCCACCAAACGCAACCATCGCCATTGCAGGAATCGCAAACGCGCTGGCGAAACTGAAATAGCTGCCGGTAAATGCAAGGATGAATGAGAACGGCAGGTTCCACGTTCCCGCCACCACATGGGCATCACGACGCGTCAGCAGCACATCTTTCTTACGACGCAGCGTGAACAACTCGCGAATCAGATGGCGATGAACAAGAAAGCCGGTCACCGCTGCAACCAACATCGCCAAGCCAAGAACGCCCGTTAGCAACAAACCCCATGGATCAGGCAAATGCAGACTGACATGCAGCTCTACAAAAAAGTCTGCCAGTGCCTTCGGCATATTGTGTTCTTGAATGTCTTCGCCCCAACCTTCGCGCCGATCAAGAACGGCCATGGTCTTGGGATCGATATCAAACTCGACACCACGATCTTCAGGCTTGCCATCTTTCTTATCGTGCATGTGGAGGAACATGCGAATGCGACCCGCAGCATCCGAGAAGAAGAAAATATCTTCGTGGAATTTCGGATCGACAGCGTCAGTCGCTTTGCGAAGTGCGCCATCCATTCCCGTAGCAGGCAATTGATATGTCGGGTGCGATAGTGGCGCAGACCACTGACTGATTTCACGCTCGAAGACCGCAATCGAGCCCGTGAGAATCACCACATACAACAACAAGCCCAAAAACACGCCGCTCCAACCATGAATAGCGAGCAGTTCTTTTGTACGACCTTTGCTGAGTTCAATCATTTTGCAGGCTCCGCCTGAACCGCAGCAGCTTGCGATTTCTTAGCTGCTTCTACTTCATAAAAATGGTGGCCGATGAGGCCGGTGTGCACCGCCAGCAATACAAGCGCTACTGTCCATGCACGACCGAGTTTCTTGTCGAGCATGAGATAGAAAAAAAGCACCGCCCAAATCGCAGGAAACAAAGCGATAGGCACTGCGATGTTATTGATATGCGCTGGCCCTTCTGGATACCAAAGCGCTGCACCCGCCATCACTAGCGCGGACACGATGAAACACACTGGCCCAGCCAGAATTCCACGCGACCATGCTCGGCCTCGTGAAGACTTGTTGGCGCTTGTCGCTGCTGTTGTCATCGTGTTTTCAATTCTCTGAAGACAGAAAAACCCGCACGTTCACGCATCCTTGCGCTAAACGTGCGGGCGTTCATTCTAAAATTTTAAAAATCCAGCGAGGCGCTCAGCGCGAAGGTGCGCGGTGCGCCAACGACTAAGTAACCCGCGCCAGGATAGCCGCCTACTGAACCCCAGTAGTTTCTATCAGCAACGTTATCGACTCGTGCACGCAGCGTCAGCGTGTTCTCGCCCAACTCGATGCCGTAGCGCGCACCAAGATCAACACGCGTCCAGGCTGGCACCTTCAGTGTGTTGGCGGAATCGGCATAGCTGCTGCCCGTGTAAACGATGCGCGCATCCAAGCTCACATCGGTCCATGGCATGTCCCAAGTCGCGCCCAAGTTTCCAAGGAGACGAGGCACGCCAATCACGTGCTTATCATCTAGCCCTACAGGACCAGTTTCTTTCTGCACAGCATCCAGCCAGGTCACGCCACCCAGAACGCGGAAGCCACTAATCACAACGCCATAGGTATTCAGCTCAGCGCCACGATGCTGGTCTTTACCCGATGCAACGTAATCCAAATTTGTATTTACGAAGGCACGTGGTTTATCCGTGCTAAACAGCGCGACACTACCGCCGAGTCTGCCTGCATCAAACTTAGCGCCGACTTCTTTCTGTTTAGTGACGTAAGGAGAAAGTTGAGCGCCTGCGTTATTTACCGGCTGATTTCCCATGCCGATATCTGCTGTGTTTGGCGCCGTTTCGCCCTGACTTAAACCTTCAACGTAGTTGCCATACACCGAAAGCATTTTGTTGACCTTAAACACCGCAGCGACCGATGGACTCGTGCGCGTCTTGCTGTAGTCAGAATTGATGCCAACTTCGATCTTCTGTTGACGAGCACCGACGGTGATCAACAGTCGATCAGAGAACAAGCCGACTGTATCGCCCACTGCATAACTGGTCAGGCGAGTCTTTCCAGTAAGTGCGGGTGCATCAAGTACCCCACCGAAGAAAGCGCCCGGACCAAATGCTGGCTTGGCGGAATCCAAGGGTTCATAGATGTTTGTAGCTTGGGTAGTCAGGAAATCGAAGGCATATGCGCTCCGAATCTTCAGCTCAAAAGCCGATGCTGAGAAAACCAGTTCTTGCGATACAGGACCCGTTGCCAATTTCCAACGCAGTCCCAGCTCACCTGTGTTGACCTGATCCTTGCGCGTGTTATCGAAACGATAGGTTTCTGCATCGCCAGTACTGGCATTAGTAATCGTCGGATTCGCAAGAGAGTTCGCTTCTTCGCTACGACGCAGACCGTACGCGATCCAAGCTGTAACAGCTTTGCTGATGTCGTATCACCACGCAGCGTACCGAACAGATCGCGCTCGTTAGAATAAGTCCACGACTGCGCAAAGTTGGTGCTGGCGTCAGGTGCCTTCGGAACAAACGTTGAGCCGCCTAAAGAAACATTTGGGCGCGTTTGATCAAGCTGATTGTCCTGATAACCCAAGTCAGCCGATACGCGTGCAGATTGGCCGCGCCAGTCGAAGCCAACGGAGACCAATCCCAACTTGGTTTGTTCGTTATCAACTGCGGTCTCGCCATCGCGGTAAGCCGCATTGACGCGGACACCAAATTCTTTATCAGCGCCAAAGCGACGTGCAACGTCGACGGCATCCGTGAATTGCTCACCATCAAAACCGGCAGTGAATCGTGACAGCGGCGCATTCGGCGCACGCTTAGGCAAAAGATTTACTGCACCGCCAAGGCCATCGCCACCCGGAGACGCGCCGGAAAGGAATGCAGAAGCACCACGCAGTACTTCTACACGCTCAAATAATTCTGTCGCAATGTACTGGCGTGGCAACAGACTGTAGAGACCGTTGTACGCAATATCATCCGAACTCAAAAGAAAGCCACGAATGAAAAATGATTCTTGGAAGTTGCCGAAGCCACGTGCGATGCGAACGCCCGGGTCGTTTTGCAAAACTTCACCAACACTCTGCGCTTGCTGATCTTGAATCAGTTCATTGGTGTAGCTGGTGATCGCAAACGGCGTGTCGAGATTGTCTTTGGTGCCGAGAATACCGGCGCGGCCACCGCGTGCGACTTGGCCGCCTGCGTAGGCTTTGGACAAGCCTTGAGCAGAAGCGTCGGCGCTTGCATTCACAACGACGGTTTCGAGCTGCACCGGAGCTACTTCATCAGCGGCCATCACCATCGGCGCTGCAAAAGTCGCGAACACGGCAGCGGCCATCAGCGACACTGAAGCGCGGCGTGGTGGCAGCGAATGGGTAAGGCCTACTTTTTTAAACTGGCTCAAACTAAAACTCCCTAAAGTTTATTGGCGATGCGCAGACGCACAGGGACGCAGCAAGCGTTACGCGCAGCGATGACTGCACATGAGCGGTTAAAGGCAATGGACGGGAGATCGTCAGGCACTTCGCTTTAACTCCCTGTGCGGGATCGAAATGGCTGACTCGGGCGCTGTCGCACTCAAGCTGGCTAATGTGTAATCACTTTGCGTACAAACGCCCTAAGGCGTCGTCCGATGCATCATCATAGATGATAATGATTATCATCGGCAAACAAAGTGACGTGCCGCTCAATCTTTACACTTGGCGAGTCTTCTTTTTGGTCTCTGGCTTGGTTTTGATCGCCGGCGTGACCGCCAATTTGGCTCTGGCCTTTTCATCGCCCATCTCGGTTTCTGCCAAGCCCAATTCCTGCGCCCTCGCGCAGCCCTCCGCAACCGAGCCACGCAAAATCTCTGCGAGTCGGCGCGTGCCGGGGCCAGCGGCTTCTGGGTCGGCGATGATCAGGTACAGCTCGGCGTAACGTTCGGCCCCTTCTTTGAGTGGCAGCGGTTTGAGCGTGCCCGCTTTCATCTCATCGAGAATTCGATATTCCGGGTACCAGGAAAACCCAAAGCCCATGCGCGCGGCTTGGATTGAAGTGGACATGTGGCTCAAGGTCCAGCGCTGCTCCGCTTCTATCGACACCGTTCGCGCGGAGCGTTTGGTGCCGGTATCGCGCACAACCAGATGTCGATGCGCGCGCAGATCACGCATAGTTAATGCGCGCCCAAGTTTGTGCAGCGGGTGATCCGGATGCGCCGCCGCGACGAAGCGCATACGCATTAAAGAGTCGCCGAGAAACCCCACCGGGATTGATGACGCGATGGCGACTTGAACCTTGCCTTGCAGCAACAGCTCCGAGGTGCCACTCATCACCGACTCATACATCTCAATGCGGGTGTGTGGGCTCTCCAAACCAAACTTGGCGAGGCAATCCACCATCAGCCACGAAGGGAAAATCACTTCAACGGCAATACCAATCTCCGCCTCCCACCCAGACGACACGGCGCGCGCAGTGCTTTCCAATTCGCCCGCTTCATTGAGCAGAACCTGAGCGCGGCGATAAAGCAGCTGACCCGTTGGCGTGAGAATGGCCTTGCGACCTTGGATCTCAAAGGCCTTCACCCCAAGCATGCTTTCAAGCTTCTGCACGGCATACGTCACCGCGGACTGACTCTTGTGCAGCACTTCCGCCGCCTGCGCATAACCGCCTTCGTCTACGACGGCGAGCAGGGCGCGCCACTGTTCCAGCGTGATCTTGGGGTTAGCGGTCATCGGGCGATCAATCTAATTATTGGATGGTTATTGGCTAAATATTGATCTTTTTTATCGATCCAGTAAATCCTTTAATAGCGACACCCCGATACACCCCATGTATCGGACCCCATTTCTTCACGGAGGTGTCCCATGAAAACCTTACTCCAGCTCAATACCAGCCTTAACGCCGATGGCGGCCAGTCCAGCTTGCTCGCCAAGAGCTACATCAGCGCATGGCAGGCCGCTAATCCTGGCTCGACGGTGAAGTCACGCAACCTCGCAACGAACGACGCCGTGCCGCATCTCACTGCTGAACGCTTTCAGGCTTTTCTGACCAAGCCAGAAGATCGCACCGTAGAACAGAAAGCCGTCACCGACTATTCCGACGCGCTGATTGATGAACTCAAGAACGCCGACGCCATCGCCATTGGCCTGCCGATGTACAACTTCGGCATCCCATCGCAGCTCAAGGCTTACTTCGACCACATCGCTCGCGCCGGCATCACCTTTCAATATTCGGCAACCGGCCCTGTCGGTTTGGTCACGAACAAGAAGGTTTATGTGTTTGCAACGCGCGGCGGCTTCTATGCCGGCACGCCAGCGGACACGCAGACGCAATATGTACGCGACTTCTTGAAGTTCATCGGCGTCACCGATGTTGAATTTGTCTACGCTGAAGGTCTGGCATATGGTCCAGAAAGCGCAGAAGCCAACCTCGGCAAAGCCAATGCTGCAATAGGTCTTTTGACCACGCCAGAAAAACTGGCCGCTTAATCAATTCATCTAAGGGAGAACAACATGAGCAAATTACAGAACAGCGCTGAACTCACCGGTCGCATCTTGATGGCCGCCATCTTTGTCCTCGCAGGCGCAGGCAAGATCACTGCATACGCAGGCACGCAGCAATACATGGCCGCGATGGGCGTGCCGGGCGCGATGTTGCCGCTGGTGATCGCACTTGAACTCGGCGGCGGCTTGTTACTCATCGCAGGTTTTCAAACGCGATTGATCGCACTGGCACTGGCTGGATTTAGCGTCGCTTCCGCTGCGCTCTTTCACAGCAATCTTGGCGACCAAACCCAGTTCATCATGTTCTTCAAGAACGTTGCGATGGCTGGCGGTTTCTTAATCATCGCTGCGAATGGCCCTGGCGCTTACAGCCTCGACCGTCGCGGTAATTAGTCTTAAATCTATTGAGCTTCACGGAGCACGTCATGAACACACGTACGCTGCACCAAGTGATTCCCGGCATGCCAACTTCAGACGGCGCAGGTGTAAAACTGCGCCGCAGTCTGGGCGCCAGCCAAACGCTGCGTCTTGATCCTTTCCTGATGTTGGACGAATTCTCCAGCGAGAATCCGGACGATTACGTTGCAGGTTTTCCCGCACATCCACATCGTGGTTTTGAAACGGTGACCTACATGCTCGATGGGCATATGCGTCACGAAGATCACATGGGTAATGTCGGCGAACTCAAGAGCGGTGGCGTGCAATGGATGACCGCAGGTCGCGGCATCATCCACTCCGAGATGCCACAGCAAGAGAGCGGACGCATGCGCGGCTTTCAGTTGTGGATCAATTTGCCCGCAGAAGAAAAGATGAAGCCCGCGGCTTATCGCGATATTCAGGCTTCAGATATTCCGACGGCATCGCTGGCCAATGGCGGACAGGTGAAAGTGATTGCAGGCAGCGCTGATATCGACGGCAAGAAAGTTGAAGGCCCGATCAATGGGCTGACGACTGAACCGCTTTATCTCGACGTGCATTTGCCTGCAGGCGCAAGCTTTACGCAATCGGTCACCAACGGTCACAACGCTTTTGTTTACAGCTACGAAGGTAGCGTGAGCGTCGGCGACAAGCAGTTGCCGACTCAAGGCGCTGGCGTTCTTTCGCAAGGCGATGAGGTCACGCTGACAGCAGGCTCGCAAGGTGCGCGTTTGATTTTGCTGGCGGCAAAACCATTGCGCGAACCGGTGGTGCAGTACGGTCCGTTTGTGATGAATACGCGTGAGCAGATTGAACAGGCGATTACGGATTATCAGAACGGGACGTTGGCGTTAGCGGCGTAAGGCATTCGTACGGCGGGAGCATCCCGCCTATCACGCGCGAAAGGCGGGATGCTCCCGCCCTACGTGGATCTTCAGCAACAAAAAAGCCGCTAACTCTTATGAGCCAGCGGCTTTTCTTTTAAAACTTAAATTCCTTGGCGAACGATGTCAGACGAAGACAAGATCGGCACTTGGAACGAGCCACTCAAAGTAATCGCTGGCACCAATATGTCGCGCGACCAAGTGATTGGATACTGCGCAGTAAACGCAGACACCAACAAGCCCAGCTTGTCTCCAGGCTGGAGACGAACACTAATGCCGTTCATGTCTACGTTGTGATCACCAAAGCCACGAACCGGCGTGTACTGTGCATTGATCGGCTCCCAATTTGCAGAGCCTGCACGCAGCACCCCAATCGCAACAAACAGAATCGGATCGCATGCACCAACCCCGACCGGCGCGGTGCAGTCGCCCATCTCGGCGCCAGTTAAACCCTGCATCTTCAACTTCAACGTCGGGATACCTGCAACCACAGCGCCTTGCTCTGGCGCGGTGTAGAACGGTTGCACTGACAACAGCGCTTCACGCACCTGCGTGCCGAGCAATGAGCCGACAACACCGAGCAAGCTGTTGAGCTGCGGCGTGCTGCTGTTGATGGTGTAGCTCTTGCCGCCACGTTTTACATCGCGCACCTGAATCGCATCGCCGTCGGCAAGGCTCATACAAATGTCTTTGCCGGTGGTGACCACTTGTTTGATCGCGCCTTTCTTGCCCTGCAGTTTTTCTTCAAACCAAGCGAAGTTAGCGTCTTGCACTTTGATGCCACCGCAAGCCGTAGCACCGCCTGCATCCTGGAACTCTGGCGGATTGATCGCTGCGTAGAACGGATCCAGCGCAGCTTCCAGATCGCTACCTGGAGGAAGCGGAACCGTGCCCAAACCAACCGGCAAAATATGACCGCCCTGATGCGACATCAAACGCACGTCGCCGCCCATTTTCTTGAGGCATTGATAGTTGGCGTAACCGTTGTTGAAGTTGAACAAAGTGTCCGGCATGCCCTGCGTAATCAGCGCATCGATCTTCGCGAATGGCGTTGGCGAAACCAGAAATGTATCTGGCACCGAGATTGGCAGAATGAAACTCTGCGGCCCTGGAGGCAGACCATCGCAGAAATAACTGACGCTGTGATACTTGAAGAAATTCAGACCCGTGGTTGAGAACGTGTTGGTCAGGCCTGCCTGCACCAGCGTTTCAAAAATTGTTGGGTCCTGACGCGTAATGTCGCCACCTGCAACGCGCGCCAATGTTTCAGGCAGTGCAGCAAGCAGACCGGTGACATCGCCGCCGACCAATCCCAATAAAGGCAGCTCACCACCCGCAACCAGCGCAAGGCCCCAGCCGGATTTCACAACGTTGCCGGAGTTCAGCGCATAGGTCAGATCATGCGGCGTGATATTCGGCGCAATCACACGCAGACGATGTTTAGGATCAGCACCTGCAAGCAAGAACTGATACATACCGCCGTAAGAGCCACCATAGCTGCCGACCATCATGTCGCCATTGGCGCGACGACGCAGACCTTCAAGATTTTCTGCCCAATCCAGAATCGCGATCAGATCCTGACCTTCGTAATCCGGATCCATCACGCGAACCGTGCCGCTGCTTTCGCCGTCGCCACGTTCATCAATCGAGATCACGTAGTAACCCGCATCGCGCAGTTGCTTGATGAAGCTGCCATCGGCTGCAGTGGTTTCGCGATGTCCGCCGTAACCATGGCCTTGCAATACGAGTGGATAGCTTTGGCCTTCCACTAATTGCGTCGGCTCAAACACCTGAAATACTTGCGTGTCGCCCGTCACCGATACATTGATCGCTTGGCGATAAATGTTGCCAGCGCGCGACGTCGTCACCGGCACAGTGACGTTGCCATCGCCAGAAGAACCACTGCCTGCATCAGGACTGCTGCTGCGTCCGCACGCCGTCAGTGCAACGAGCACTGTCAGCAACGCAATTTTACAAAGGGTGTTCTGCATCGTTCTTCTCCTAAGAATCCAATTTAAATCTGATCAAAGGAGAACGCTGGCCCGAGGCCATGCAAACGTTGTTACTTGTGGCGGCGAACGATCGTGGCGTTCGCATCTATCCGACAATTTTTCGCACACGCGGCAGATACTGCCCGCGCCTCCTCGCAATGTTGCAAGTATATGACGGCACCGAGCCCTACACGCCGAGCTTGGGTCACATCTATTAGGGCGACCGATCAGTAAATATGGCGCTCATAAAGATTGTTACTTTCTATTTAATTAAGTTTTATTAAGACGCGCTATTAAAACCATTCCCCTACGATAAGCCTTCTGTGCGAACCCCTGACCCTTCAGCCAATCAGGGTGTCGCTAGCGCCATCGCGCACTAAAACAATTCCCGTAAGATGCCGCATGAGCAAATTAAAACTCGCCGGTCTCGGCTTCGTCTTTATCTGGTTTTTCTTTGGCGGCGTTGGCCATTTCGTGGCGACGGATTTTTTCGTCAGCATCGTGCCGCCTTACATTCCTGAGCCACGCGCGATGGTTTACATCAGCGGCGTTTTTGAACTGCTCGGCGCGATCGGCATCTTGTTTGCGCGCTGGCGCTCACTCGCCGGGATCGGGCTGGTCGTGCTGATTCTTGCCGTCACACCCGCCAACATTTACATGTGGCAAAACCCTGCGCTGTTCCCGGATTTCACGCCGCTGATGTTAGACGTGCGCATGGTCATCCAAGTGCTACTGATTGCCTGCGTTATCTGGAGCACGCGCGCACCGCGCGCTGCTCAACACGCCTGATTTAAAACTTTTGCACGGAGAGCGACATGCAGACCATTGTTGTGAAGCGCACGATCAAGGCGCCAATTGAAAAAGTGTTTGACATGCTCAGCGACCACGCCAACTACAAGGATTTTCCCGGCGTGAAAGATTCCGAGTTGGTGAAGAAAGGCAAGCCACACAAAAATGGTGTTGGTGCCGTACGTGAGATTGATGCCGGCACGGCATGGTTCCGCGAAGAGATCACCGCTTATGAACGACCCGTGCGACTGGATTATCTGATCACCAAATCGCGTCCGCCAATGGAGCACAAAGGTGGCAGCGTGCGATTGGAAGCAACCGCAGCAGGCACCGAAGTCACCTGGTCTTCGACGCTGCGTATTCGCATTCCGCTCATTGGCGGACTCGTCACAAAGCTTGTTGCCCCTCAACTCGCCAAGGCTTTTGCTGGCACGCTCAAGAGCGTTGAAAAGCGCCTCGCTTAAACGTAGCGCGCTTAAGTTTTTTCGGGAAAGCTGCCGTCGAGATAGAACCAGCGTCCGTCTTCTCGCACAAAGCGGCTGATCTCATGCAGCCGCACAGCGCTAGCACCACCGATGCGATAACGCGCCACGAACTCAACCGTGGCGCTGTCTTCGCCAGTGATGGCGTGACGCTTCACTGTTAAGCCCAGCCAAGTGATTTTCTGACCTTCATCAGGATCCAGTGCTGACGGACGTGTCGTGGCATGCCAGGTCGCTAACACATACGGCTCCAGCTCCGCGACATACGCGCTGTAACGCGAACGCATCAAGGCTTCAGCCGTCGATGCCAATGCGCCAACATGCAAAGGGCTGCAACACTGCAAATATTTTTTGCCGCTACCGCAAGGGCAAGCAGCGCTTGCTTCAATCATTAGGGATTCACGCGACGCTGCCAGACGAGGCAACGATTGTTGGCAGGCATCGCGCGATCTTCAAGCAGCTGAAGTCCCGCACGCCGAGCAAGAATATCGATGGCTTCAAAATCACGAATGCCACGATGTGGCACCGCTGCACGTAGCGCAGCATCAAACGCTGCATTGCTATCGCTGGTGAAATGGCCGTCGTAATTGAATGGCCCATAGACGGCCAACTTTGCATCGTTCGTCATGACCTGAGGCAGTCGTGCAAACATCTGCTCGACTTCACTCCAACTCATGATGTGCAAAGTGTTGGCGCTATAGATCGCATCGTAAAGCTGAGTCGGCCAAGCGCCGCTGACATCCAGCGTTAGCGGTGCTTTCACATTCGGTAAGTTGGCGTCTGCCAACCAAAGCCGAATGCCTTCGTGGTTTTCATCACGATCCGAGGTTTGCCAGATTAGTTGCGGCAGCGCTTCAGCAAAATACACAGCGTGCTGACCGGTGCCGCTACCAATTTCTAGAACGCTGCGACGATCTGAGAAATGCTCTCGCAACACCGCGAGTATTGGCTCGCGGTTGCGCTCACTGGCAGTTGAGAAAGGTTTATCAGCGTTGAGCATAGGACTCAACGTAGACGAAGCTATTCCACACCTTCTGGAATGTGCGTGCAGCACCACAGCATGTGACCAAGTACACCTTGATAGATACAAAGACCAGCCGCGGCGAGCAGCACGAGGAAGGTAAGTGCCGTTCCCCAGAAGCGTCCGAATTTCCAATGGCTGGTGAAGCTGAACGCGATGCCGTGCAACACACGCGCCAGTAGCAGCGTGCCGCCGAGACCATGCAAGATGTAGATCGAGACATGGCTCAATTCCAGTACCAGTAGCATCAACAGAATCAGCGGTACATATTCAGAAAAATTGGCGTGGCCGCGCATCAGGCGCAGCATGCCGGCGTCACCGCCATCACCCAAGCTCGGCCCATGCCCGCGGCCTTGCACAACCTTAATGCTCAATACCAAAAACCAGATGGCCAGCAGGCCTGCATAAAGTGGCGTAACAATCATTTCTTAGCTCCAGCGGTTTTAATCAGTTCTGCCACTAGGCTAGGCCGGATCGGCCGCAGGCACAACCCATAAAAGTCCACTAATGCCTGATGGCTCATCTGCTCGGACTAAGTTCTGAGCGGCCATCACCGCTTAGCATCGCTGGCCGTGAGCGACACAACAAGCGCAAATACTGATCTGCCATCGCCACCGAATGAGGCGATGCTTGCTGCTGCGCGAGCCAAAGCGCGACGCAATTGGTTTGGATTTTTCGCGATGGCCTTCGGCGTGTTCATGGCCTTTCTTGATATTCAGATTGTGGCGAGCAGCCTCAACCAAATCCGCGCAGGCCTCACCGCTTCTATTCAAGAAATTGCCTGGGTGCAATCGGCTTATCTGATTGCCGAAGTGATCGCGATTCCTCTCTCCGGTTATCTCTCACGAATTTTCTCAACGCGCGTTTATTTCACGATATCGGCACTGGGCTTCACCATCGCCAGTGCGGCCTGTGCAATGGCCTGGAATATCGAATCAATGATTGTGTTCCGCGCGCTGCAGGGCTTTCTTGGTGGCGGCATGATTCCGAGCGCATTCGCTGCGCTGTACATCATGTTTCCGCCAGAGAAGCGCATCGTGCCGCAAGTGATCACCGGACTCATTGCTACTTCGGCACCAATTCTGGGCCCAGTTTTGGGCGGTTACATCACTGAAATTTCATCATGGCACTGGTTGTTTCTGATCAATCTTGTGCCGGGCCTTCTGATCGCAGCAGCGGTGTGGAGCCTAGTTGACATCGATCGGCCACAGCCAGAACTTTGGAAGGTTGTTGATATTCCCGGCGTGCTGACGATGGCTGCGTTCCTCGGCGCTACCGAATGGGTACTGGAAGAAGGTCCAGCGAAGAATTGGTTTGACGACAGCACCATCATCTTCTGGGCTGCCTTTGCAGCCGCATCAGGCGCGCTGTTTTTCTATCGCGTACTGACTTTTGAACATCCGATTGTCGATCTGCGTCCTTTCAAAAATATGCACTTCGCTTGCGCCAATCTTGCAGCAATGTTGCTGAGCGTTTCCTTGTTCGCCGGCAACTACATTCTGCCGCTGTTTCTCGGGCAGGTGCGTGGCTACAACAGCCAACAGATTGGCGAGACGCTGATGGTTACTGGCGCCGCCATGTTTCTCGTCGCGCCATTCTGCGCACGTCTGGCACGCACAATGGATTTGCGTGTGATGTTCGGCATCGGCTGCAGCCTTGTCGCACTCGGCAGTTGGAATATGGCCAACCTCACGCAAGACACTGGATTTTGGGAACTCGCACTGCCGCAGTTTCTGCGCGGCGCTGGTCTGATGATGGCGCTGGTCTGCTGCTCCACATTGTCTTTCAGCACGCTGCCCGCCAGCGCCGTAAAAAACGCCAGTGGCCTTTACAGTCTGATGCGAAATCTCGGCGGCGCGTTCGGCCTCGCTGCGATCAACACCATCATGTACTCGCGCCAAGCGCTGCATGATCGACACTTACTGGAATCACTCACCGTCAGCCGCACACCGGTACGGGATTTCTTTACGAATATCCCTGCGTTACCCGGCACTCACGATTATCTTGTTGCCGTCGCGCGGATCATGCAGACGGTCCAAACGCAGGCGACCATCCTCAGCTACAACGACGCGATCATTGCGATCACTTGGGTTGGTTGCTTCACGATCCCGCTGTTCATGCTGGTCTCTCGACCCAACATCAACAACGGTCCGCCGATCGAGTAGCGCTACTCAAAATCGTTGCGCTTACGCCAAACATTAATTAGCGAACCCACCTTGGCCTTTGTTGGCAGACGATCATCCGAAACGGCATCCAGAAAATCTGAGAGTCGCTTGGATTTAGATAAGGTGTAGAACGTCACCGCAGTGACGCCCGCAAATCCCAGCAGCAGGAATAGCCATTGCTGGTGCGGCGGCCTTTCGCCGAGGCCAAAAAGATTCATGCCGAAAAGACCGGTGACAACCGTGCCGATCAAACCAAAGGTCGTGACGACGGTCAGGCGCACGACGGTGTTGGCTTGACGACGCAAGCTGTCGCTATCGAGGTACTGACTCATATCGTAGATTTCTTTCTTCACTTCTTCATGCAGCACTTCGGTCTCAAGGTGCGTTGTGCACATGCGATACAGCGCTTTCACCTGCACCTGATCCGACAGCTCGTGAAACCAATAGCGATGCGTAAAGCGCAGGAAGGTTTCAAAGTTTTGGCGTATCGCGCGCTTGAAGCGTCGAACGGATTCGGCGCTTTGAATATCCAGACGATCCAGCGCCGCCACCAACAAATCTGAAAACATCAGCAGTGCAGATCGCTGCATATGCGCGATCATGAACAGCAAAAAATACTGATGGCGAAACTGTGACAGCACGCCTGTCTCTTTGCCTGTGAATAATGCGTGCCGCGCATTCCCAATCACCATCAGTGCATGGCCATTACAGAGATAGCGCGTGTCCGAGCCTGGGCAAGCGCCTTCGCTCCAGTAGCGGTCGTAGCAGTAGCGCTGTTCAAAGTCAGATACGTGCCGCTCAGAAAACGGCAGGCTCTCATCCGTGCCAGAACCAGAGACCAAACCTATTCGGATGAAATCACCGTGTGACAAAGCGCGTGGATTTTCCATCGCCAGATAGCCCATCACCGGCATGCGATAGAACTCAATCTGGCGGAAGCGAATCAGCCCCGGCTCATCCGCGTGGTCCAGAACCATCGGTTGAAGCAGAAACGCCCAATGTGAGGCAATGCTGGCAGCGCGGTTGCGGCAGGCAAAGCTCAGATATTTTTCGCGCTGTTCATAATCGGATGTCGCCATCACTTCATTATTGGCGTCGATCCATTCAACACGATGCGGGCAATGCAGGCCCTGCCCTTCTGAATCCCAACTTGCCGGATAAGCACGACCAAAGCTGTAGAGCAAATTCTGTGCGGTTTGCAGCGGCAAATCATCGGCATGGACTTCGACATTGAGCAGCACGACGTCAATGTCGTAAAAGAAATATAAATCGATATGCGCAACAGAAAGTGTCAGCGGCTCAGCGCCGATATGCGGCGTGATACGCACAGCGGCGACGTCTTCCCGACGATAAACACGCATCGGCGAGGCAATGCGTTCGCCGTCTTGTTCTGAGTTGCGGCTTTCGCCGTACAGGAATCTCTGCACGTAGGGCAGAAAGGTCACAAACTCGTTGTAATGCCGCTCTTTAAAATCGGCGGCGTTCTCGGTGAATTCGTCTGCGACTTCGCGCCAAGGGTGGCCGGTGCTCTGCTCAAGCAGCTCCCAATGTTTCTGGGTTTGCGCGTCTTTGTGTATCGGCATCAAGTGCAAAGGCCAGACCAAGATCTGACGGAAATGCCGTACTAATTTATCGCTGGTGTTTGCTGGTTCCAACATTGCAGTCTCTCCCTCTGCTTTGCAGAAATCCTAGACCACTCCGATGACACTCCTGCGGCAGTGCCGCTTTTAGATACGGCTTAGCTACCTCTTTCCGCACCTTACCCGTTACGAATACGCGACACCAGCGCCGCAGTAAATTCCTTGCAATTGGCCTTGCCGCCGAGATCGCCGGTGCGGACATTGTCGACGTTGAAGGTATCGAGAATCGATGTGCGCAAGCGCGTCGCCTTGTCGTGCATCTTGAGGTGATCGAGCATCATGGCTGCGGCCAGCATCAGCGCCACAGGATTGGCGATGCCCTTGCCGGCGATGTCTGGCGCAGAGCCGTGCACTGCTTCAAAGATCGCTGCGTCCTGACCGATGTTGGCACCCGGTGCCATGCCGAGGCCGCCGATTAACCCGGCGACAAGGTCCGAAAGAATGTCGCCAAACAAATTGGTGGTGACGAGGCAATCAAACTGCCAAGGATTGATCACCAACTTCATACAGCAGGCGTCGATGATGACTTCCTGCATCTCGATTTTTCCTTCGTATTTTTCCTTGTACATCTTGCGGGCTTCATCAAGAAAAATACCGGTGAGGGCTTTCATGATGTTGGCTTTATGCACGACGGCAATTTTCTTGCGGCCGTTGGCAATCGCGTGCTCGAACGCGTACTGGAGCAAACGATGCGAACCTTGGCGCGTGTTGACGCCTGTCGCGATCGCGATTGCTTCTGGATCACCATCCATCGGAATGTAGTGCTCGTAGCCCATGTAGAGGCCTTCGAGATTTTCGCGGTAGACCATCAGATCGATATTGTCGAAGCGACCGCCAGGAATCATCGTCTTGGCAGGACGCACGTTGGCGTAGAGCTTGAACTCTTCACGCAGACGCACATTGGATGAGCGATAACCGCCGCCACTTGGTGTTTCCAGCGGGCCTTTCAGTGCGAGACGCGTGCGGCGAATGCTGTCGAGCACGGCAGGAGGCAGTGGATCACCTGCGGCTTTTACGCCGGCGAGACCCGCCTGCTGAATATCCCAGTTGAACGACACGCCAAGCGCATCAAATGCAGCGAGTGTTGCATCGACAATTTCAGGGCCAATGCCGTCGCCGGGAATAAGAGTTGCTGAAATAGGAGCGCTCATGTTTGGCCTTTCAATGTGATTGAAGCCATCTGACTTCAAAAAGAAACGTATAAATAATTAGCGCGCCATTAACGCGCACCAGAGACATAACCTTGCGCACGAAACCAGTGCAGTGCGCGCTCCACTGCTTCATCGGTCGTCACACTCGCGTTAAAACCCAACTCAATCTGTGCTTTCGCGCCAGAGAGAAATTGGCCCGCACTCATGACTGCAATGCCGGTGGCATCAACCTTGGGCAGCGGCCCTTTCAGCCAGCGATAACGTAGAGCCTGCAGCCTAGACACAAACAGCGCGCCACCCAGTGGAATAGGACGCGGCATGGGCACGCCTGCGATGCGGGTGATCTTCTGCACCAGCGCATCCATGCTGTGGTTTTCGCCCGTCAGCAGATATCTCTCGCCAGCGCGGCCATCTTCACATACACGAATCAAGCCAAGACCAGCATCGCCGGCATAAATCACATTGCGGTTGCCGCGCACATAGCCGGGGAGTCTTTGATTGGCGAGTTCAACAATCAGACGCCCAGTAGTTGGGCCGTAATCGTATTCACCTAAAGTCATCGACGGAATGCCAATCACCACCGGCAAACCTTCACGCGCCTTGGCGCGAGCCTGCGCATCCATCGCGACTTTTACTTGCAGATAGGGATTCTTGTTGGCGGGCTCGCCGACATATTCCAGCGTTTCATCGCCGGGCTCGCCATTGGGATTTTTCGGCAGCGCGATGGCGGCGCCGAGATAGACGATCTTGTGCAGCTTGTGCTGCGCACAAGCAGCGTAGAAGTGATCCATCTGCATCGTTGCAGTTTTCACTTCGTCACGCCAAGGCAATGGCGCCGTCGGGTAATAACCCGCGCAATTGATCACTGCGTCAACATTCACCAACGCCCGCGTCAGTGACGCGCGATCATCCAGATCAGCAACTGCGGAAGTGAATTTAAGATCAGCGAGCTGATTCAAATTGCTCGATGCGCGATGAACCACCACCAACTCATGCCCGCGATCAACGGCGGCACGAGCGGTGTGGTGGCCGATCATGCCGGTGGCGCCGATGATTGCGATACGCATGGGTATCTCTCTCTTCTATGTCATTCCGAACGAAGTGAGGAATCTTGCTGTAACACTTCCCGATGAGCAACAAAGCAAGATCCCTCGCTTTGCTCGGGATGACAAGAACATCAAAGTGCCAGATCGGTCCAGCCAGTATTCACTGACTCAATCAAAGCAATCTTCTTCTCTCGCCGCCAACTCTTGATCTGCTTCTCTCTGTCAATCGCCTCGCGTACATCCCAATACTCTTCTGCGTAGACGAGATCGGTGATGTTGTACTTTGCGCTAAAGCCTGCAACCAGCTTGCTCTTATGTTCCAAAACACGTCGGGGCAGATCGTTAGTCACGCCAACATAGAGCGTTCTGGTGAAGCTGGACATGATGTAGACGTAATAGGCTTTCACAGCAAGATTCCTCGCGATGCTCGGAATGACACAACACTTTGTCATTCCGAACGCAGGGAGGAATCTTGCAGTAGAACGTCTCCAACAGAACTAAAACAAAATCACACTTGATGTAAACGCGTTAGCCGTTCGCCGCCGCCAACACCGCATTGAGCGTTTTGCTAGGGCGCATCACCTTCTGCAATGTTTCGCTATCGCTGGCGTAATAACCGTTGATATCAACTGGCTTGCCCTGCACTTCAGCGAGTTCAGCAACAATCGCCTTCTCGTTATCAGCCAGTGCCTTGGCCAGCGGCGCAAAGCGTGCTTGCAGCGTCTTGTCTTCGGACTGCGCAGCAAGTTCCTGCGACCAGTACATGGCGAGGTAGAACTGGCTGCCACGGTTGTCGAGCTCTCCGGTCTTTGGCGAAGGATTCTTGTTGTTGTCGAGCAATTTGCCGACAGCAGCGTCGAGGGTTTTTGCGAGCAGCTTGGCTTGGGCGTTGTCAGTCTTGCAGCCCATATCTTCGAGGCTTGCACCCAGCGCAAGGAATTCACCGAGTGAATCCCAACGCAGATGGTTTTCTTCGGTCAGCTGTTTGACGTGCTTAGGTGCCGAGCCGCCAGCGCCGGTTTCGTACATGCCGCCGCCCGCCATCAGCGGAACGATGGAGAGCATCTTGGCGCTGGTGCCGAGTTCCATGATCGGGAAAAGATCGGTCAGATAATCGCGCAGAATGTTGCCGGTAACCGAGATCGTGTCCTTGCCGCGTACGAGACGCTCCAGCGTGTAACGCATGGCGCGTACCTGCGACATGATTTCGATCTTCAAATCTTTGATGTCGTATTCCTGCACATACTTCACGACCTTCTGAATCACTTCGTGTTCGTGCGGACGGAAAGCATCGAGCCAAAACACTGCAGGCGTGTTGGAGTTACGTGCGCGCGTGACGGCGAGTTTGACCCAGTCACGAATCGGCTCGTCCTTCACCTGGCACATACGCCAGATATCGCCGGTCTCAACATTTTGTTCGGTCAGTACTTCGCCGGTTTCGTTATCAACGAAACGCGCTGCGCCGTCTTCTGGAATCTCGAAGGTCTTGTCGTGCGAGCCATATTCTTCGGCCTGCTGCGCCATCAAACCAACGTTCGGCACTGAGCCAATGGTGCGCGGATCAAACGCGCCGTGGGTCTTACAGAAGTTGATCATCTCCTGATAGATACGCGAGAACGTGCTCTCTGGCATCACGGCTTTGCAGTCGTACTGACGACCATCAGCGCCATACATCTTGCCGCCGGAGCGGATCATTGCAGGCATAGAGGCGTCAACGATGACGTCGCTGGGCGAATGGAAATTGGTGATGCCTTTTGCCGAATCCACCATCGCCAACGATGGGCGATGTTCGTGGCAGGCATGCAGATCGCGGATGATTTCTTCTTTCTCGCCCGACGACAGTTTCTCGATCTTCGTATACAGATCGACCATTCCGTTGTTGACGTTGATGCCCAGATCTTCAAACGTCTTGGCATGCTTGGCAAAAGCGTCTTTGTAGAAAATTTTGACGCAGTGGCCGAACACGATCGGGTGCGACACTTTCATCATCGTTGCTTTGACGTGCAGAGAGAACAGCAGGCCGGTCTGGCGCGCGTCTTCCATCTGCTCTTCATAGAATTCGCACAGCGCCTTCTTGCTCATGAACATGCTGTCGATGATTTCACCGTTCAGCAGTTTCACTTCTGGCTTGAGCACCAGCGTCTTGCCGCTCTTGGTTACCAACTCCATGCGCACGTTGCGCGCACGATCCAACGTAATCGACACTTCGTCGTGATAGAAATCGCCATCACGCATGTGAGCAACGTGCGTACGTGACGCCATGCTCCACTTGGACATGCTGTGTGGGTGTTTACGTGCGTATTCCTTCACTGCCTTAGGCGCGCGGCGATCAGAGTTACCTTCGCGCAGCACAGGATTAACAGCACTGCCCAGAATCTTGGAGTAACGAGTGCGGATCGCCTTGTCTTCTTCAGTCTTCGGCAACTCAGGGAAATCAGGAATCTTGTAACCCTTGCCCTGCAGTTCCTTGATGGCGGCCAGCAACTGCGGCACCGAGGCACTGATATTGGGCAACTTGATGATGTTGGTATCTGGCAACAGCGTCAGCTTGCCGAGTGCAGCCAGTTCATCAGGAACGCGCTGCGCTTCCGTCAGAAATTCTGGAAATGCCGCCAGCACTCGTGACGATAGCGAGATATCGCTCGTCGTGATCTTGATGCCGGCAGGTTCGATGAAACTGCGCATGATCGGCAAGAAAGCATAAGTCGCCAGCAGCGGCGCCTCATCGGTCAGGGTGTAGATGATGGTCGGCTGCTTGTTGCTCATTATTTCTCTCTCAATTATTTATGTGAACAGGCCCATAAATTTCAGGAGGGCCCCGATCATCCATCCCCTCAGTGTCTCTACACTGAGGGTACAAAAAAACTACAGCTTGCTATAAACCTCGGCGCCGGATTTCTTGAACTCTTCCGACTTCTCCGCCATACCCTTTGCCAATGCAGCTTGTTCGTCTGCGCCAATCTTTGCTGCGTAGTCGCGCACATCCTGCGTGATTTTCATCGAGCAGAAGTGCGGGCCGCACATGGAGCAGAAGTGTGCGAGTTTAGCGCCTTCCTGTGGCAAGGTTTCGTCGTGGAACTCTTTAGCCTTTTCTGGATCAAGGCCGAGGTTGAACTGATCATCCCAACGGAATTCGAAACGGGCTTTTGAAAGTGCGTTATCGCGTACCTGTGCCGTCGGATGACCCTTCGCAAGATCCGCCGCATGCGCTGCAATCTTGTACGTGATGATGCCTTCGCGCACATCATCCTTGTCGGGTAGTCCGAGGTGTTCTTTAGGCGTGACGTAGCACAGCATCGCCGTGCCGAACCAACCAATCATGGCCGCACCGATGCCGCTGGTGATGTGGTCGTAGCCCGGCGCGATATCGGTGGTTAATGGCCCCAGCGTGTAGAACGGCGCTTCGTCGCAGTCCTTCAACTGCTTGTCCATATTCTCTTTGATCAGCTGCATCGGCACATGGCCAGGGCCTTCGATCATCACCTGCACATCGTGCTTCCAAGCGATCTGCGTCAACTCGCCGAGCGTTTGCAGTTCGCCGAACTGGGCTTCGTCATTCGCGTCCGCAATGCTGCCCGGACGCAGACCATCGCCGAGGCTGAAGGTCACGTCATAGGCCTTCATGATTTCGCAGATGTCTTCGAAATGCGTGTAAAGGAAGTTTTCCTTGTGATGCGCGAGACACCACTTGGCGAGAATCGAACCGCCGCGCGAAACGATTCCGGTGACGCGATTCGCGGTCATTGGGATGTAACGCAGCAACACGCCAGCATGGATCGTGAAGTAATCGACGCCCTGCTCGGCCTGCTCAATCAGCGTATCGCGGAAGATTTCCCAGGTCAGGTCTTCAGCCTTGCCGTTGACCTTCTCCAGCGCCTGATAGATCGGCACGGTGCCGATCGGCACTGGCGAGTTGCGGATGATCCACTCACGGGTTTCGTGAATGTTTTTGCCGGTCGACAAATCCATCACGGTGTCGCCGCCCCAACGCGTCGACCACACCATCTTCTCGACTTCTTCCGCAATGCTCGAGGTCACGGCGCTGTTGCCGATGTTGGCGTTGATCTTCACGAGGAAGTTGCGGCCGATGATCATCGGCTCCAACTCGGGGTGATTGATGTTGGCGGTGATAACGGCGCGGCCACGTGCGACTTCGCTACGCACGAATTCCGGCGTGATTTCGTCAGGGATGCTGGCGCCAAAGCTCTGGCCCGCGTGACGCTTCATGTAACCGGCTTTTTGATAGACGTCTTTCAGTTCTTGCAGGCGCGCGTTCTCGCGGATGGCGATGTATTCCATCTCCGGCGTGATGATGCCTTTGCGTGCGTAGTGCATCTGCGTGACGTTGGCGCCGGGCTTGGCGCGCAGCGGCGAGCGGATGTGCTCAAAACGCAGGTGACGGGTTTTTTCATCAGCGGCGCGGATTCGGCCGAAGATTGAGGTCGGGCCTTTCAGCTCGGTGGTGTCGTCACGATCTGCAATCCATGGTGAGCGCAGCGGCGCCAGGCCCTGCAGCAAATCAATCTTGACGTTGGGATCGGTGTACGGGCCGCTGGTGTCGTAAATCGTCAGCGGCGGGTTCGGCGAGAAGCCGTCCTGCGTGCGCGTGGCGCTCTGCGTGACTTCACGCATCGGCACGCGAATGTCTGGACGCGAACCGGTCACATAAATTTTCTTGGACTGCGGAAACGGTGTGCACACGTCAGCCGACAATGTCGCGGCTTTCTGCAGGATATCTTCAGCAACAGCACTCATGGCACAACCTCGCATGGGCGACAGAGAAGCAGGCGCGCGATAGCTCGCCGCCATAAGCCTTCCCTTCGCCGATTGATGAATAATCGACCAGGTTCCAAGGGTTTGATCTCAGCCTGTGAAGGCACCCCCGGCTTGGAGACGCAAAGGGTAGGCCAGCAGGGACCATAGGGCAACCACTATCGGGCCAACAGCGCGCCACAAATGCAAAATAATGTTGCGTGACATTGCTCGCGCCACACTGGCAAAGCTCGATTGTTTTTAATAGTTTGTTTAATTTGTTTTAATTAATAATATAAAACAATCTGCCTAGAGAAAATTAGCCCCTCGGAAATCCGGTAAAACACCTCTGCCCTAACAAGAATTACGCACCACGCTAGGGGTCAGCGACTTCTTTACCGCCTTTTTATGATCCCTTTGCAGGCTTGCCGTGTAGCTCGACTATGGTTAAATGCGGCAACAGTAAGTGCGTCGTCAGACAACAGAATCTCGACACGCAAAAGGCTGCGTTTCGCATCAATGTCACGTGCAACGTTTAGCCTTGTCGCTGAAAAATTAAATTAAAGGGGTTTTTGAATGCGCTTGTTTCCCGCACTGTTTGCGTTTGCTGTCTCGTTGGCACTGGCTGCTTGTGGCACTTCATCGCCAACATCGAGCACCGGAGGCAGCAGCAAAGTTGGACACGTCTTCATCATCGTGCTGGAGAACAAGAGCTACGCCAAAACATTCCCGGCAACGGGCACGCCGCCTGCACCGTATCTAGCCAAAAACTTGCCCGCGATGGGCGCGATGCTGACGCAGTACCACGGCACTGGCCATCTCAGCCTCGACAACTACATCACCATGGTTGGCGGCCAAGCTCCGAATCTGCAGACCAGCACGGACTGCATCATTTACACCGACTGGGTTGGCACCACCACGCCAGACGGCAATGGCCAAGTCACCGGCACCGGCTGCGTTTATCCCTTCGCTGTTAAAACCATTGCCAACCAGTTGCAGGACAAAGGCCTGAGCTGGAAAGGCTATATGGAAGACATGGGCAACGATCTGGCTCGTGACGGTCGCGCAACCTGTGCGCACCCTGATCTGAACACGCAAGACAAAACCCAAAGCGCGAGCGCCACCGATCTCTACGCGGCGCGCCACAACCCGTTCATGTATTACCACTCGATCATTGATGATCAAGCCAATTGCGATGCGCATGTTGTGCCGTTGACCGCACTCAGCGCTGATCTGGCCAGCATTGCCACCACACCGAATTACGTTTTCATCACGCCGAATCTTTGCAACGACGGACATGACACCGATTGCGTGAATGGCAAACCGGGCGGCTACGAGTCGATCAATGATTTCCTCAAGGAATGGGTGCCGAAGATCACGAAATCCGCAGCATTCAAAAAAGATGGCCTGCTGATCGTGACGTTTGACGAATCCGAATTTCCTGGCGAAGGCAGTGAAGACAGCGCCGCTTGCTGCAATGAACCGGCCGGCCCGAACTTTATCGGCGGCATCGGCCAAACCGTTGGCAACCTGCTGTTGCAGATTCCCGTTGTTGGCGGCCCACTGGCAACGCTGGTCAACACCTTAGGCTTGGGCACACTTAGCAACGTTCCACTCGCTGGCCCCGGTCTCGTTGGCCCAGGCGGCGGTCGCATTGGTGCAGTTTTGGTTTCGCCATTCATCAAACCGGGCACGGTGAGTGATGTGCCTTACAACCATTACTCGATGCTTCGCAGCATCGAAGACATCTTCGAAGTTGCACATCTCGGTTATGCCGCACAGCCGGGCTTGGTGCCTTTCGGCGACGACATCTTTAATCAGTAAGCATGATCACGATGAGCGTGACGCGATCAGCGTTGCGCTCATCGCGATAAAGATGTGCGCTTAAGATTTTTCTCGCAGCAGGAAGTACAGCGCTGCGTAGATGCGCGGCTCAATCAGCAAACCTTCGCGACCTTTGGCTGCAAGCCAGTCATCGATCTGCGTGAGTGGAACGATGTGCACGGTGATGTTTTCATTATCGACACCACCCCCTGCGCCCACACGCACGAGATCGTAAGTGCGGACGAGATACAGCATTTCAGAAGCAAGGCCCGGCGCAACAGGGCCGCTGAATAAAATTTCTGCGCGTGCTGCGCGGAAGCCGGTCTCTTCTTCCAACTCGCGTATTGCGGAAGCTTCTACCGCTTCGCCGTCATTGCCTTCATCGCCAATGATGCCCGCAGGCAACTCGATCGTGCGCGCTTGCATTGGCACGCGATATTGCTCAACGAGAACCAGTTCTTTATCTGGCGTCACCGCGAGAATGAATCCCGCCCCGGTTGAGTTCACGCGCTCGGCATATTCCCAAGTTCCGCTCTTGGAGAGTTTGACGAATTTGCCTTGGTACAGAGTCTCGATCATTTTCTAAACCTAACCGTAGGGTGCGCCGTGCGCACCAGCAGTCATTGCAAATGGAGCGTCGCGGTGCGCACAGCGCACCCTACGATTATTCAGGACGCACCCAATCAACGGTGTAGTTCGACTTAGGCCCCTGAGCGAGTTCACGCTCAATGATGTTGAGGCTCGCCGCCAAATCTTTTTCGATCTGGAATGGCGGGTTCACAATCACCACGCCGCAAGCGTGCATCTGGCCTTCGGCTTCAGCGCCGTTATCGAATTCAAATGCGATCGATGGCTTCTCGATTTCACGGCCAATGCGACGCAAGAATCCATTGACCGCGTGGCGATTCTTGATCGGATACCAAATGGCATACACGCCACCAGCAAAACGTCCGACGCTCTTGCGCACGAATTCTGCGAGAGCGGCGTATTCGTCAGTGCGCTCAAATGGCGGGTCCAACAAAATCAGTCCGCGCTTTTCAGGCGGCGGCAGCAGTGAGTGCGCTTCATAACCATCGCGCAGATGAAAAGCGATGCGCGGATCGCGGCCCATATTGCGGCGCAGATCTTCGGCGACGTCTGGCACCTTCTCGCAGAACATCATGCGATCCGTTTCACGCGCCAGTGCGGCGATGAACTGCGGTGAGCCGGGGTAGTACAAAGTTTTGCCCGGCGCATTGCCTGCAGCAACAACGCGCAGAAAAGTCGCGAGCGGTTCGGGCGCATTGGCCATGCCTTCAAGCCGCGCAATGCCATCACGCCACTCACCGGTGCGCATCGCGCCTTCGCCGGAGAGATCGTAAAAGCCCGCGCCTGCGTGCGTGTCCAGCGCGCACCAGGGCTTGTCCTTGCGGTTCATCGCGGCGATGAGGCCGCACAAGATCACGTGTTTGAACACGTCCGCGAAATTGCCCGCGTGATAACTATGTCGGTAATGCATGAGCAGGCATCGCGGTAAGGGGCTGAAAGCCAAGGTTCAAGGGTAGGCGTCTATTATCCACTTGAATGAGGTTCAGCGTGTAGCTCAGCGCGTATGGCGTACAAAAAAATGCCGCAGTGCGAACACTGCGGCGAGGGGGGAGCAAACAAGTAAATCTGTCAGAAAGCGTATTTGGCCGAGAATTGCAGACGCGACAGCGTGCCGTCGTTACCGGCCATCGTTGTGCGCTTGGCGTAGCGCAGTTCTGAGCCCACAGTCAGCTTGGGGATAGGCGAGTAGAGCAGATTCACGCTAGCGCTCTGGGCACGCTCGGTGATCACTCCGCCGAGGTTGGCGTTGTTGCTGGCCTTTAAGGCCGACAGGGCAATGCTGGAGCGCCACTGTTCATTCCAGGCGTGGCGATAGGCAACGAAACCGTTGATGACTTTCAAGCGCTGGATGTCGCCAGCACCATCAAGCACAGCATCGCCTACCGTGTTGATTGCCAGATAACGACCGATACCACTGCCGCCACTGACCATGAAACGCACATCGTCACTGCCAAGAACTGGAATCTTGCCGGAGATCGTGCCGCCATAGCCGGTGCTATTAGCGCGTGCACCGCCTACCGTCCCGCGATCAGCCAACTGTCTTATCACTGTTGCAAAAGCATAGTCGCCGGCACCACCGGCCTTTAAGTTGTAGCGCATCACCAGATCAGGCACCGAGTTGTCGTCTGTGTTTGCAAACGCTGTGCCGGCGTTTACAGCGACCGTGGTTTCCGGATTTTCCAAAGCGATCTGCAGATTGTTCCAGCTGTAGCGAATCATCGGCTGACGTACAAACACAGTGCCTTCGGTGGGACCGATAAAGTCGAGCCCTTCGGGTAATGCCGCAACGTTTTGAAACGTGCTCCAGTCTTGCCCAACCAACCAATTGTCGAAAGTGATGTACGCACGACGCAGACCCGGGTTGTAAGCGTTGGTCACCGTTTCATTGCCTGCGCCCGGATTAACCAGAAAATCCATTTCGACATAAGCGCCAACTTTGTGATCTTGAATCACGCTATCCGCTTTGATGAACAAGCGCGTTTCCTTGGCGTGAGAGTCTAAATAGGTGTGGCCACTCTCTGCCGTTGGCGGAGCAACAACAGCCACCGAATTCGGCACATAGAAATCGCGGCCGCTGCCTTGCGCTACTGCGCTATCTGAAAAGCGGCTCGCTAACGCATCAAGCTTGATATAACCGCCCCACGTAATTTTGATATCAGGCGTATCTGCAGCAAGCGCAGACGTCAGCGGCGCGGCAAGAGCCACAGCGCCAATGGCCGCTGCGATCAGTTTTGGGCTAAAGCGAAAGTCTTGCGACATATATCCTCCTAAAAAGAGTGCACCATCTAGGGTGCTTGACCATGCGCAAGCAGCATCGGAGAACCGAGGCGATAACACTATTATCCTTAGGTCGAATGCAACGTATGCTTAGACCAAAGTCGTATGGGGGACAGTCGCATTAACGACTACAAGAGAACATGGAAAACGCAAAGCTGATCATTGCTGACGATCACCCTTTATTTCGCGCCGCTTTGCGCGAGGCAGTGACACGACTCCTGCCTGGGGTCGCGATCGTCGAGGCCGTTTCTTTTCAAAGCTTGCAAGAGGCTGTCGGCGCCAACTCCGATGCGGATCTGATCTTGCTCGATCTGCATATGCCCGGAACGCAGGGCTTCTCATCGCTGGTGTATTTGCGCGCGCAGTACCCAGCTATTCCGGTTGCGATTGTTTCCGCGGCGGAAGAGCCTGCAGTGATTCGTCGCTCATTGGATTTTGGTGCTGCCGCCTACATTCCAAAATCGACGCCACTTGAACAAATCGGCATTGCGTTGCGGAGCGTACTCGATGGCGGCGTCTGGGTTCCGGAACACATCCCGACAAGCACTGCCAACGACGCAGAGAATAAAGAGCGCGATCTCGCTCAACGCGTCGCCAGTCTGACACCACAACAATTGCGCGTACTGATGATGCTGGCGGATGGTCGCCTCAATAAACAGATTGCTGGTGATCTCGACGTATCAGAAGCAACCATCAAAGCACACATGACTGCCGTACTTCGCAAACTCGGTCTTTATCGCAGAACTCAAGCAGCTGTATTGGCGCAACGCTTGCTACAAGCTGAGAGCGCCAGTTTGCTGATGGGCGAAGAGATAGCGAGCGAACCAGACGCAGAGTAAAACCGCCGGCCTATTCGTGCTCTCTCTGCGAAAGCAGTCTCGAGATCAACGCACGTAGCGCGGCAGGCTTAATGGGTTTAGGCAACAGTGAGTAGCCTTGCGCAGC
Source organism: Stenotrophobium rhamnosiphilum (assembly GCF_003052265.1). Taxonomy (GTDB): domain Bacteria; phylum Pseudomonadota; class Gammaproteobacteria; order Nevskiales; family Nevskiaceae; genus Stenotrophobium; species Stenotrophobium rhamnosiphilum. The sequence goes on along the minus strand of NZ_QANS01000003.1, from coordinate 647,922 downwards.
TGCAGCTTGTTTTGCAGCAAGCGTGTGATCGGCAGTGATCACAATGCCGGGCACTTCTCGTTGCCACTGCGTATGCAATGCACGCACGACATGAATGCCGTCTTCGCCGTTATCCAAGTGATAGTCCACCAGCACTAAATCCGGCGGGGTGAGATAGGTTTGTGCCGTTAGCAATCCAGTTGCCGACCAGACTTCGCAACCCCACCCTGCAAGCAAGGCTTGCATGCCCGCAAGAACTGCCGGTTCGTTTTCAATGCATAGAATTTTTGCGCCAACAATTTCGCTGGTGTCACGCAAGGCAGGACGCTGCGGAACAACACTGATACGTGAGCGATCTCCCAACGGCACCGTCACAGCAAATACGCTGCCACGACCTATACGTGAGCGCAGCATCAGCGGATGGTTAAGTACGCGAACAATGCGCTCAACAATCGCCAAGCCCAAACCCAGTCCGCGCTCACCGCGCGCATCTTGAGTATTGAGGCGACGGAATTCCTGAAATATCTCGCGCTGTTTTTCAATCGCAATGCCGGGGCCGCTGTCACGCACTTCGATGCGAACACCACCACTCGCATGTCGACAGCCGATCAAGACCGATCCATGCCCGGTGTAACGAACGGCATTGGATAAGAAGTTTTGCAACACGCGTCGCAGGAGCTGCATATCACTGTAGACAACGACATCACTTGGCACCAAACGAAAGCCTAAACCGCCTTCCCTCGCCAGCACTTCAAATTCCGCAGCCAGCGGTTGCAATAGTTCCGATAGTGGAAAGTGTTGCAGTCGCACTTCCTGTGCATGCGCATCAAGTCGCGATATGTCGAGAAGACCGCCAATCAAACTCTCGGCAGAATTTAATGAGCTTTCAATTTTTCCAATCAGCGCTGCTGCAGGCTCTGGAACTGTGCTCCGATCTAAAGACGAAACAAACAATCGCGCAGCATTCAGAGGCTGCACCAAGTCATGCGAAGCCGCAGCAAGAAACCGGGTTTTGGATTCGTCAGCATGTTCTGCCGCTGATTTGGCTTCGACCAACGCCAGATTCAATGCGGTGAGCTCTTGCGTGCGCTCGACAACACGCTGCTCCAAAGTTTCGTTGCTATGTTGCAGCGCGCGCTCGCTGCGCTTGTAATCGCTGACATCGGAATAGCTCGTCACATACCCGCCGCCAGGCATGGGATTTCCGCGTATCTCAAGAACGGTTCCGTCTGCCAATTCGCGCTGATGCGTATACGCATGACCTGCACGCATATGCTGCAAGCGACGGGCGACTTGTGCGCCACTATCTCCTTCGCCGAGCAAGCCACGTGCAGCATTGAAGTGCACCACTTCTTCAATCGGTTGTCCGACAAAGATCAGGCCTTGGGGATAACGAAATAGATCAACGTAACGCTGATTCCAGGCCACGAGCTTCAGATCAGCATCCACCACGCTGACACCCTGTGCGAGATGCTCCAATGTCGCGTGAAGAAGGTCTCGATTGAATTGAATAACGTGCGAAGTTTCATCGAGCAGACGTATGACGTCTTCAACCTGCATGTCGCGGCCCTTCAACGCGGATGCCAATAACAAGCGCGCTGATGCAGCACCGAGCGCGCCTGCAAGCAAGCGTTCGGTATAGCGTGCAAGTTCGGCATCAGCCCGCTCATTCAAAGCTGGAGGCGCGCGCCCGTGCTGCTTTGCGTAATCCTCAATCAATTGCACTGCACGCTCAGCGCCGACAAAGCGCGCCAGCAGTTCTTGAAAATCACCCACTGTTGCTGTGACGCTGCGCTGCATCGTTGGTGCAGGCGGCATCATGAGTGCCTCATCAAGAAACCGTGAAACCTGCAGCCGCTCACGCAAACCGGGCGCGACGAAAACAGAGCCGGCGATGTACAGCGCGATGTTGAGCAGAAGACTAAATAAAGCGCCGTGTGTGATGACGTCCAGTCCATCAACACCGAACAGCGCGGTCGGTCTGAGCCAAGCCCAGCCCCAAGGCCCCTGCTGCAGCAACTGCGACGCTGCGGCGTTGTCACTCAATAAGGCGGGCAATAACAAGGTCCAGCCCCAGACGACAAAGCCGCCCAAGATTCCTGCGACCGCACCGCTATATGCACCACGGCGCCAGTAAATCCCGCCAACGATTGCAGGTGCAAACTGCGCGACTGCTGCAAAGGACAGCAACCCAATCGAGGTCAAACTGCCCGGCCCGGTAAACAAGCGATAGTAGAGATAGGCCATTGCGATGATGGCGAGAATCGCGATGCGGCGAATAAGCTTGATGATGCCGCTGAGATCTTGTCGATGCTGCAAACCGAGACGACGAGAGCGCAACAGAATTGGCATCACCACTTCATTGCAGAGCATCGTGCTGAGCGCAATGCTGGCGACGATCACCATGCTGGTCGCGGCTGAAAATCCACCGATATACACCGCCAACGCCAAGCCGTCTTGATTCTGGGCCAGTGGCAGTGCCAACACGTAAGTATCAGCAGCGCCGACTTGCGCGCTGCTTAAGCCAGCAGCTGCCAGCGGCAATACAAATAAAGTGATCAAGCCGAGATAGATCGGGAAGACCCAACGAGCCGTACGCAAATCGCTGCTGCCGGCATTTTCGACCACGGTCACGTGAAACTGTCGAGGCAAACAGATGATCGCAGCCATCGCCAATACGGTTTGCGTCAAGAAACCCAGCCACCAATTCCCTCGCAGCAAGGGCTCGGTCAGTTGTGGCAGCGTCAACGCACGTGTGTAGGCATCGCCCATGCCGTCAAACATTCCGTAGCAGGCCCACAGACCCACCGCGAGAAACGCCAACAGCTTGACCACCGACTCAAACGCAATGGCCAGCATCATGCCGTGGTGATTTTCAGTGCTGACCACTTGTCGCGTGCCGAACAGAATGGCGAAAACAGCGAGCAATATCGCGACTGGCAGAGCGTTGTCCCACTCAGCGGCAGGCCCTGTCATCACATCAAAGCTAAATGCGACGGCTTTCAGTTGCAGCGCGATGTATGGCAACACACCGATGATCGCGATGATGGTCACGATCATCGCCAGACTTTGATGACGGCCGTAACGTGCGCCAATGAAATCGGCGATGGAAGTGATGTTATGGCGCTTGCCTACTTGAATGATCCGCGCGATCAAACTGCCGCCAAATACAAAAATGAGAATGGGGCCCAAGTAGATGGGCAAGAAGTCCAAACCATTGGTGGCGGCGCGTCCAACAGCGCCATAGTAGGTCCAAGAGGTGCAATAAACGCCCAAAGCCAAGCTGTAGACCCAGGGCTTGTTCGTGGGCATGCGCACTCGCGCAGCAACGCGATCACCATAGTGCGCAATGCCAAACAGCAAAGCCACGTATGCGGTTGAGATAACGAACAAAAGACCGTTTTGCAGCATCGGAATCTATCCTTGTGCAGAACTACGATCAAACCACGGCACCACTTTGATGCAGATTAGACCAAAGTCGTATTCGAAAGCGATGCGGATTTCGGCGCTTGCGACTAAAGTCGCGTTCACGCTAGCAATGACATGACCTAGATTGCGCTACAGGCATTTTGAGCCTTGCAACGTTTTAGAAGGAGCTAAAGACATGAGTCAATCCAGCACCGCCGCAATTCCCACCGTGACGAAGGCTGAAGAGCGCAAAGTGATTTTTGCTTCTTCGCTAGGCACTGTCTTCGAGTGGTATGACTTTTATCTCTACGGATCGCTAGCCGCCATCATTGCCAAGCAATTTTTCTCTGGCCTGAATGACACCAGCGCTTTTATTTTTGCACTGCTCGCCTTTGCCGCGGGCTTTGCGGTACGTCCTTTCGGTGCACTGGTTTTCGGTCGACTGGGCGATATGGTGGGTCGTAAATACACCTTCCTGGTCACGATTCTGATCATGGGTCTGTCGACCTTTCTGGTCGGTGTGCTGCCTAACTACGCCAGCATCGGCGTGGCAGCACCGATCATTCTGATCACGCTGCGTCTCTTGCAAGGCCTGGCACTCGGCGGTGAATACGGCGGCGCTGCAACCTATGTTGCAGAGCACTCCGGCAACCACAACCGCGGCTATGCCACCAGTTGGATTCAAACCACGGCGACCGGCGGCTTGTTTCTGTCACTGCTGGTGATCCTCGGCTGCCGTCTGACTCTGGGCAACGAAGCCTTTGAAGAATGGGGCTGGCGCATTCCGTTCTTGGTTTCCGCACTACTGCTAGGCATTTCGGTTTACATCCGCATGCAGCTTTCAGAGTCACCCCTGTTCAAGAAAATGAAGGCAGAAGGTAAGACTTCAAAAGCACCGCTGACGGAAGCTTTTGCCAAGTGGAGCAATCTGAAAATTGTGCTGCTCGCACTGTTCGGCGCCACCGCAGGTCAAGCTGTGGTTTGGTACACCGGCCAGTTCTATGCGCTGTATTTCCTTACGCAAAGTCTGAAGGTCGATGCGACTACTGCCAATCTTCTGCTGGCAGCAGGCCTGCTCATCGGCACACCGTTCTTCGTGTTCTTTGGTTGGCTATCAGACAAGATCGGTCGCAAGCCGATTGTCATGGTCGGCTGTTTGATTGCGGCGCTCACTTACTTCCCAATCTTCAAAGCGATTACGCATTACGCGAATCCCGGACTGGAAGCAGCCGCAGCAACAGCACCGGTCACTGTCGTTGCTGATCCAGAATCCTGCAGCTTCCAGTTCGATCCCGTCGGCAAGAAAGTTTTCAGCGGTTCTTGCGATGTGACGAAGAGCGTTCTGGCTAAGTCCGGCGTGCCCTACAGCAACGAGGCGGCTCCAGCGGGTAGCGTGGCGGTGATCAAGATTGGCGATAAGGTTGTCACCGCATTTGAAGGCGGCGGCATGGACAAAGCCGCTTTCAAAGAACGACAGGCTGCATTCAGCAAAGAGTTGGGTGATGCACTGGCGACTGCCAACTATCCGAAGAAAGCGGATCCGACGCAGGTCAATCACGGCATGTTGATTGCACTGCTGGCACTACTGGTGATTTACGTCACCATGGTCTACGGCCCGATTGCAGCATGGCTGGTTGAACTGTTCCCAACGCGTATTCGCTACAGCTCGATGTCACTGCCGTATCACATCGGTAACGGCTGGTTCGGTGGCTTTGTACCAACCATCGCGTTCGCGTTAGTGAGCTGGAAAGGCGATATCTACTACGGCCTCTGGTATCCCATCATCGTGGCAGTAATGACGCTAGTGATCGGCACGCTGTTCTTGCGTGACACCAAAGGCGGTCCTATTGACGACTGATGCTGGAATGACGGAAAAGGCCCCGATTCACGGGGCCTTTTTTAACACCATAACTAATTAGTTCGGCTGAGCTGTTCCTACGCTGGGCAAACGTATGATCAGGCACAAACGCCGCATACAGGCGTCATCTACTCAGCAGGGGAAAGTGCATGTCCAAGATTAAAGTTGTGCAATGGACCACCGGCGTCGTTGGCAAACCATCCGTTCGCGCCATCGTTGCGCATCCGCTGATGGAGCTTGTCGGTTGTTACTGCCACGCAACAGATAAAGTGGGACAAGACGTTGGCACGCTTTGCGGCATGGAACCACTCGGCATTAAAGCGACCAACGATATCGATGCCTTACTCACGCTCAAGCCTGATTGTGTTTGCTACATGCCGCAATTTCCGAACATCGATGAGATGGAGAAAATTCTCGCATCGGGTTGCGACATTGTTTCTACTGCGTACTTCATGACCGGCACGCAGTTTGGCAAAGATGAAGTCGCGCGTTTGCGTGCTGCAACGATTAAAGGTGGCTCTTCCATTTACGGTGGTGGCGTGAATCCTGGCCACGCCAATATATTTGCGCTGGTGGCTTCTGCTGGCTGTTCACGCATCGACAAGATTTCAGTTTTGGAATCGGTCGACGCAACGCCTTACGAATCTGCCGGCACATGGGAAGCGATTGGCTTTGGCTTGCGAGTCGATGATCCTGCAGCACCGCCACTCGCCGAACGCGCGATGCCTTCGTTCAAGGAAGCGGTGGAGATGATGGCGAACGCGCTGAAGATTGAAGTCGACGAAATTCGCTTTGATGTTGAATACGCCGCTGCGACTGAAGATGTCGATCTTGGTTATATGAAGATTGGGAAAGGCTGCATCAGCGGCCTGCGTTGCTGCTGGTCAGCTCGTGTAAAGGGCAAGGCCGTAATCGAGCTGAAAGTCGCGTGGAAACTCGGCACCAAGCTTGAACCGAACTGGCCAGTGGAAGAAGGCTGGCTGATTGAGATTGAGGGCGTGCCGAATATCCGCTGCAAATATCAGCAAACCGGTGGCACCCGTGATTTCGATCCGGCCACATTGACGGCGATGCCGATGATTCATGCGATCCCGCATGTATTTGCCGCGGCGCCGGGCATCATCACCGCTGACCAGCTACCGATGGTGACTGGGGCTTATTGCGTCAATGTCTAAAATTTGGCCGGAAAAAACACCAAACTGGCCGAAATGGGTAGGTGTACTTTCCGGAGCAATTGACGATGCTACCGGTCACCGTATGATTTGCGACAGCTTAAATAATTTGAACAGCGTTGGAGACTTAAGATGAGCAGCGACAAGATTGAGTCCGTCCTCGGTGAAAAGCGCGTGTTTCCTCCGCGTCCCGAGTTCGTTAAAAAGGCACGTTTAGACGCTAAGAAGCTCGACGCTCTGCGCGCAGCAGCAGACAAAGATCACGTCGGCTTCTGGGGCGATCAGGCCCGCAAGAATATTGCATGGCAAACACCATTCACGCGCACGCTGGATGACAGCAAGGCACCGAACTATCAGTGGTTTGATGATGGCCGCCTGAATGCTTCTGCCAACTGCCTTGATCGTCATCTCGGTGCTCGCGGCGACAAAATCGCGATTCGCTTTGAAGGCGAGAAAGGCGATGCGCGCAATTGGACGTACAAAGAGTTGCATGCCGAAGTCTGCAAGCTCGCCAACGGCTTGCTCTCACTCGGCATCACTAAAGGCGACCGCGTCATCATCTACATGCCGATGACGCCGGAAGCAGTCATCGCAATGCAGGCCTGCGCACGCATTGGTGCGATTCACTCGGTGGTGTTCGGCGGCTTCTCAGCGGCTTCGCTGAAAGATCGTATTGAAGACACCGGCGCCAAACTCGTCATTGCTGCAGATGGCGGCAATCGCGGCGGCAATATTATTGATCTGAAAAAAGCGACAGATGACGCCCTCGCCTCTGGCGGCAAGACAGTCGAGAAAGTCATCGTCTATCAGCGCACCAAACACAGCGTCAATTGGGACGCGAAGCGCGATATCTGGTGGCACGATCTACTCGCCACGCAATCCGAACGCTGCGATCCAGTGTGGGTAGAAGCAGAACATCCGCTGTTCCTGCTCTACACCTCTGGCTCTACTGGCAAGCCGAAGGGCATTCAGCATTCCACCGGCGGTTATCTGCTCGGCGCGCATGTGAGCTGTCAGTGGGTGTTCGATCTGCGTGATGACGATGTGTTCTGGTGCACGGCTGACGTGGGTTGGGTCACTGGCCACTCTTACGTTTGCTATGGCCCGCTGTCGAACGGCGCAACGATTCTGATGTACGAAGGCGTGCCGACGATTCCAGATGCAGGTCGCTTCTGGAAAATCTGTCAGGAACACGGCGTCACCATTTTCTACACCGCACCAACCGCCATTCGCGCGTTGATGAAAGCGGGCGATGAATGGCCGGCAAAATATGATTTGTCGAAACTGCGTCTACTCGGCAGCGTTGGTGAACCGATCAATCCAGAAGCATGGATGTGGTATCACCGCGTCATCGGCAAAGAAAAATTACCGATCGTTGATACCTGGTGGCAGACCGAAACCGGCGCGATCATGATGTCCCCCGTGCCCGGCGCAACGCCGACCAAACCTGGCTCCTGCACACAACCACTGCCCGGCATTGCTGCCGGCATTGTTGATGACAGCGGCAACCTCATCGATCAACTCGACCAAGGCGGCTACCTCGTTATCAGCAAACCATGGCCATCGATGCTGCGCACGATCTGGGGCGACAATGATCGCTACATCAGCGCCTACTGGGCTCAGTTCAAGAACAAGTACTACGTTGCCGGCGACTCTGCACATCGCGACGCTGACGGTTACTACTGGATCATGGGGCGCATCGATGACGTGCTGAACGTCGCCGGTCACCGCCTCGGCACAATGGAAATCGAGAGCGCGCTGGTGTCACATCCACGTGTTGCTGAAGCCGCTGTCGTTGGTCGTCCACATGATGTGAAGGGCGAAAGCGTATTCGCCTTCGTTACCTGCAAAGGCCCACGCCCTGAAGGCGCAGAAGCGGATGCACTCTCTAAAGAATTGCGCGACCACGTCGCCAAGGAAATTGGCGCTATCGCCAAACCTGACGACATTCGTTTCGCAGAAAACCTACCGAAGACTCGTAGCGGAAAAATCATGCGTCGCCTGCTGCGCTCAATCGCCAAGGGCGAAGAAATCACGCAGGATATTTCGACGTTGGAGAATCCGGGAATTGTTGCGCAGTTGGCCGGAAAAGCATGACCTTGTAGGCTGGGTTGGCTTCATCAACCCAGCGCTTCTTTTCTGCCAATGTGAACGCTGGGTTTTGCTTCGCAGCAACCCAGCCAACAAGCAGAAACAAAAAAGCGCGCCATTGGCGCGCTTTTTTATTGAAGCAAATAAACCTTAATTGCGACGCATCGAATCGAAGAAATCGCTGTTGGTCTTGGTCTGCTTCATACGATCCAGCAGCAGTTCCATCGCAGCAAGTTCGTCCATCGAGTGCAGCAGCTTGCGCAGGATCCAAACCTTGTTGAGGTCGCCTGGATTCATCATCAGCTCTTCTTTACGCGTACCGGAGCGGTTGATGTTGATCGCAGGGAAGATGCGCTTTTCAGCAATGCGGCGCTCCAGCTGGAGCTCCATGTTGCCGGTGCCTTTGAACTCTTCGTAAATCACTTCGTCCATCTTGCTGCCGGTCTCAACGAGCGCGGTTGCGATGATGGTGAGTGAGCCGCCTTCTTCGATGTTGCGCGCGGCGCCGAAGAAGCGTTTTGGCTTCTGCAATGCGTTGGCATCAACACCACCCGTCAGCACCTTGCCCGATGAAGGCGCAACGGTGTTGTAGGCGCGTGCAAGACGCGTGATGGAGTCGAGAAGAATAACGACGTCGCGCTTGTGTTCAACAAGGCGCTTGGCTTTTTCGATGACCATTTCGGCCACCTGCACGTGACGCGTTGCAGGTTCGTCGAAGGTCGATGAAATGACTTCGGCGCGCACGCTGCGCTGCATGTCGGTGACTTCTTCTGGACGTTCATCAACCAGCAGGATGATGAGATAAACGTCTGGGTAGTTGGCTGCAATCGATTGAGCGATGTTCTGCATCATGATCGTCTTACCGGCTTTCGGCGGTGACACGATCAGACCACGTTGACCTTTACCAAATGGCGCAACCAAGTCGATCACGCGAGCGGTGATGTCTTCGGTGGTGCCGTTGCCGCGCTCCATCTTGAGCTGCTCATCCGCGAACAGCGGCGTGAGGTTTTCAAACGACACTTTGCGCTTGGAAACTTCTGGCAATTCGTAGTTGATGGTGTCGACTTTCAGCAGCGCGAAATAGCGCTCGTTGTCTTTCGGCGAACGTACGCGGCCGGTGACGGTGTCACCTGTGCGCAAGCTGAAACGGCGAATTTGTGAGGGTGAGATGTAAACGTCATCCGGACCCGCAGCGTAAGAGCTGTCAGCGCCGCGAAGGAAGCCGTAACCGTCCGACATGATTTCCAGAACGCCTTCGGCCTGGATGTGCTCACCGCGACGACCTGCGGCACGGAGCAACTGGAAGACGAGATCATGCTTTTTGACGCGAGCGATGTTCTCAAGACCCAGCGATTCCGCCAGTTCCAACAACTCGGCGGCGGTTTTCTTTTTCAGTTCAGCGATGCGAACCACTTTGGGTGGTTCCATCGACCGCTGTTCGTGCTGCTGGCGCGGTTCGCCGTTGTTGCCATTACCTTCTGCATCGCCGTCGTCAGACATCTGCGGCGGTGGTGGGCGCGGCGCATCCGGGTCAGTGGTCAGTGCTCCGCTGTCTTGGGGCAAGGCCTCCGGATACGCTGCTAGCTCTTCGGCTTCGAGATCGGCGTCTGAAGGCAAGCCTTCGCGCGAGTTCCGATTCTGCTGACCGTTGTTGCCATTGTTGCCGTTTTGGCCGTTACCCTGGCCTCCACGTCCACCATTGTTACGGCCGTTGGGATGACGGCGGCGATGTTTAATCATGCGATATTGAAATGTGGCGTTACAAAAGCGGTGAGCTGAGCCTTATGCACTGCACCAACTTGGGTCGCAGCGATCTGGCCATCTTTGAACAACAAAAGGGTAGGAATACCGCGGATGCCGAACTTGGCTGGCGTGGCGGTGTTTTCGTCAACGTTGAGCTTGACGACTTTGAGCTTGCCAGCAGTTTCGCCAGCAACCTGCTCCAGGATCGGGGCGATCATGCGGCAAGGGCCGCACCATTCTGCCCAAAAATCGACCAGAACCGGCGTAGTGCTCTTGAGCACGTCCTGTTCAAAACTGGCATCGGTTACAGCGCTGATATTTTCACTCATGGGTGGGCCTCGTGGGAGAGTTGATAGCGCGAAGGCACGCGCGTTTGCTGAAGATGGGGCTAAGTCATGCCCAATCAAGCGGGCAAAAATGCACTTAGATGGTTATGATGGCTTGTTCGCGGGGAACTGACGCGGGGCTGTTAAGTCAGGGCTTGATATCGATTAAACGTCGATCAGCGCCATGCAGCCGTTTGTATGGGTGCTATTTCAGCACTAAGTCAATGCCGAATGCAAGCGCCGCCGTTCCTCCCACCTTTTATTATTGTTGAATCCATGCAACCTGCTCATCTTAGTGATACCGCTTTTGCCGATTTACCTCTGCACCCTTCCTTACAGTTAGGACTCCAGAAACTCGGCTACACCAACTGCACGCCGATTCAAGCGCTAACGCTACCGCGCGCGCTCAATGGCGAAGATCTCGCAGGTCAGGCACAAACCGGCACGGGCAAATCTGCCGCTTTCTTGCTCGCCGCAATGAATCATCTGCTGAATACCCCGCGCGCCGAAGGCGCCGACGTAAATCAGCCGCGCGCGATCATGCTCGCACCGACACGTGAACTCGCGATTCAGATTTTCAAAGACGCTGAACAGCTCGGTTCTGAAACCGGCCTGCGCATGTCGGTGGTTTACGGCGGCACTGGCTATGACGCGCAGCGCACATCAATCACCAACGGCCTCGACATTCTGATCGGCACGCCGGGTCGTTTGATTGATTACTTTAAGCAAGACATCTTCAATCTCAAACAGATTGCGGTGCTGGTGTTGGACGAAGCGGATCGCATGTTTGATCTCGGCTTTATTGCCGATATCCGTTATCTGATCCGCAAAATGCCTGCGCCTGCCGCACGCAAAAACTACCTGTTCTCCGCCACGCTGTCGCACCGCGTGTTGGAGCTTGCGTATGAACACATGAACAACCCGACCAAGGTCGAGGTTGAGCCGGACCAAGTCACCGCTGAGCGTGTACGTCAGACATTGGTGCACGTTGCCAACGATGACAAACAGCGCCTGCTGATCGGCCTGCTGCGCCATCACGATCCACTGCGCACGCTCGTGTTCGTCAACATGAAGCGCGATGCCGAACAGGTTGAGAACACGCTCAAGGCCAATGGCTTTGAAGCGGCGACTCTTTCTGGCGACGTTGCGCAAAATAAACGCGAACGTCTGCTGCAGGATTTCAAAGACGGCAAATTGCCGGTGCTCGTTGCGACTGACGTTGCTGCACGTGGGCTGCACATTCCTGCCGTGTCGCACGTCATCAACTATGACTTGCCGCAAGATGCGGAAGATTACGTTCACCGTATTGGTCGTACTGCACGCGCAGGCACGACGGGCGATGCAATTTCATTCTGCTGCGAAACTTATGTGTATTCGTTGCCGGATATCGAGCGTTATATCGGCATGCGCATTCCGGTTGACCACGATGCCAGCGATCTGATGGAGAAGGAAAACTTCGTTCAGGGCGCGCGTCCAGAGCGTCGTCCGCCTAGCGGAGCGCGTCGTGGGGGGCCTGGTGGAGGCCGTCCTGGCGCTGGGCGTCCGGGAGCTGGTCGCGGTGGTCCGCCGCGTAGACGTTAAAAGCTTTTAATCAATCGGCGCTTCGGCGCCGATTTTATGTACAGGATGTACGGTACCTTCGCGGGCGCATGGATGCGCAGGAGCGGAGGTGTTCGCGCTGAGATGCAATCTCTTAAAGTGCAGCACACGCTTCGCGAGGCTACTGTCTGTTGTTCTTTGAGGTGACGTGTTTCGCACGCCGTGCGAGTTACTTTCTTTGCTTGTGCAAAGAAAGTAACCAAAGAAAACACACCCTGCGTACGCGTCGGAACAAAAAACCGTTCCGATTCCCTGTGCTTCTCGTCTTGGCCTGGGTGCGTGACAGGACATCCCTGTCCAGACACGCACGCTTCGGCATCCTGCCTTCGCCCGCGCTATTCGCGCGGCTATTAACCGACCAAGCCTGCGATGCTCGGCGCTGCCGAAGGGGCCCGACATCAAAAGCAAAGCGACTCTTGCTGTGAATGTTGCGGGGATCTCCTCAAAGGCTTGAGCGGTTCTTGAGAACAGTAAAAGTGTTTGCAGCACTTTTGATCACATCAATCACTTCATCACGGCACATTCGCTCGCTAGCTAATGAGATGTACAAGTGGCTTTGCTTTGCCGGGTTCCCTTCGACAACGCCGAGCATCACAGCACTGATCGGATATTGCCGACGCTTTGCGTCGGGCGAGGCAGGAGCCGAGCGAGCGTGCGTGCCAGGCCATGGATGGCCTGTCACGCACCCCGATCAGTGCGAGAAGCGCAGGGAACCGGAACGCTTTTTGTTCCGGCGTAGTCGCAGGGTGCCCTTTCTTTTGGTTACTTTTCTTTGGGCACGCAAAGAAAAGTCACTCGCGCCTCAGCGCGAAAGACGCCGCCGCAAAGAAGAGCAGGCAGTAGCTAAACGGCCGCTAAAAGCGGACGTAATGATCCAGCAACAACAGCGAGAAAATGCCCATCAGATAGACAATCGAATAACCGAACGTCTTCATCGGCAAACCCGGCTTCGGCGCAAACTTGAGCAAGATCGCGTAGTACAAAAAGATCAAACTCAACACCATCGCGCCAACAAAATAAATCAGCCCACTCATGCCAAAAACAAACGGCAGAATGCTCGTGATCAGCAAGAGCACGGTGTAGAGCAAAACCTGCGTACGTGTGTATTCGATTCCGTGTGTAACCGGCAGCATCGGGATATCAACCTTAGCGTATTCATCGCGACGCTCGATGGCGAGCGCCCAGAAATGCGGCGGCGTCCAGATGAAGATGATCAGGAACAACAGCAGTGAATGCGGATCAACCTGCCCTGTTACTGCAACCCAACCGAGCACTGGTGGAACCGCACCAGCCGCACCACCAATCACAATGTTCTGCGGTGTCGCGCGTTTCAGATACAGCGTGTAAATACCGGCGTAGCCAATCAGCGTGAACTGCGTCAGCACAGCGGTGAGCGGATTGACCAAGAACCACAGCACTGCGAAACCAATGAGGCCAATGATGGTTGCGAAGGCAATCGACTCGGTCATGCCGAGCGTGCCCGTTACCAAGGGACGGCCGCAGGTGCGCGCCATGCGTGCGTCAACGTTGCGATCAATGATTTGATTCACCGCAGCAGCCGCAGCAGCTTGCAGCGTGATACCGACCGTGCCCCAGATCAACGCACTCCACGGTGGCATACCGGGCACTGCGAGGAACATACCGATGATCGCGGTGAACACGATCAACATGACTACGCGCGGCTTACACAGCTCGTAATACTCGTGGAGGCGTGAAGCCTGCTTGGGCGTGTCCACTGTTGTCACTGTTGCTCCGCCCTGCGCACAAAGAAGTTGAGCGTCACCATCGTCATCAACAATAGTGCCGCGCCTGCGTTATGCATATCCGCAAGGAACAAAGGCAACTGCAATTTAACGATGGTGATGCCGAGCAATACTTGCAGCACGAGCGCCGCAATGACGACTGCGCCGAGTCGACGCCACAGGGGATGCTTTTGCAGCAGCAGCCAAGCGCCCAGCACCAACAAGGTAATCGTTACGGCGAGTGCGCCGACACGATGGAAATAATGAATGGTCACCCGCGCGCGATTATCGAGCACGCCGCCTTCATAATTAACGCCAAGACCGCGCCACATCGTGAACGCTTCTTTGATGTCGGTTTCAGGCAAGTAACTGCCGTGACAGGTTGGGAAATCTGGACATGCGAGCGCAGCGTAGTTGCTGCTGGTCCAGCCGCCAAGAAAGATTTGCAAAACGACGAGTACGGTTGCGAGCGCAGCGAATCGACGCAATCCACGTGGCGCAACAGCTGACAATACAGCGCTGCCTTTTTCCTGCATCGCGCTCCAAGCATGACGCTCGTTACGCAGTTCGCGATCGGCGCTTGCGGGCGACTCTTCAGGCTTGGCAAACGCGAGAGACAAGCGCAGCCACAGCAACATCGACAAGGTCATTAAACCCATCAACAAGTGCGCGCTGACGGTGAGCGGTTTTACTTTCCACAGCACGGTGAATGCGCCGAGTGCGCCTTGCATTAGTACCGCGCCAACCAGCAACCAGGGCAGCACTCGCGGCACACCTTGTTTGCGCAGGAACACGCTCATCACGGCCAGCAGCACAATCAATGCGCCGAGTGTGGATGCGATGTAACGGTGGAACATTTCTTTCCACGCTTTATGCGCTTCAACTGGCTGCGCGAACTGTTGTTCGGCATGCGCCACTTCATGCGGTGCATCAGGCACGCCAAGATGGCCGTAACAGCCGGGCCAATCAGGGCAGCCAAGACCCGCGTCGGATAAGCGCACATAAGCGCCCACCACGATCACGACGAAACAGAGCGCCAAGGCGAATGAGGTAATGCGGCGGAACCAAAGCATGACGGTGACCGATATGGGGCGGATGCGTTGCGGGCGCGAATTTTAACCGATCATCGGCTTAGCCGATCATTGATAGTTTGAGCAGGCGTTTGATGTCTTTGAGGATCAGCTTGTAGTCGTCCTTGCTGGACGGATACACCATGAACCAGTTGCCCAGTGGATCGATCAGGTACAGGGCATTGGGATCCGTCGGCTTGAATACGTCCGCTGCACGGCTACCAGCAGCGCCGCTATCGACCAGATACTCCAGATCAGGCTGCTCGCTACCAAACTGGGTTTTCGCAGCCTGCAGCGCGTTAGCGTCGGCCGTGATGTAGACGCGCTTTACGCGTGAGCGCTCGTTGGCCAGCAGCAGGCGAATCTGACGAACCATGATGACGCGCGCAACGCAGGCGTTGTCGCAGCTTGCACCGGCCATATAGACCACGCTCCAGTGGCCTTTGAACAGCGTCTCGCTCTGCGCTTTGCCATCTACGTCGGTAAAGGTCATCGCCGGCAGCGCGTGCACGGGCACCACCAATACACCGTAGTTGGTGGTGTTCTTGGGGCGGAATTCAGGCCAGACGAAATACAGCGCATACGCCGTAAACAGCGGCACAAAGAACAGCGCAGCGAGCAATAGAAACGGGCCGCGGCCGGGCGTAGCAGGACGATTAGCAGTTGGTTCAGTCATGAGATCGTTTCAGGTTCAGCTTGATGAAGAAGGCAATGAGCGTTAACGCCAGCGCGTACCACTGCGCAGCGTAACCATAGTGACGGGAAGGCGGAAAGCCATTGTCGAAATTCCATTCACGGACAAAGCCGCCTTCGACGTTGGCATCGAGCAACACATCGCCATTGAGTACGGCTTCGCCGAGCGTACAGCGCAGCTCAGCGACATTTGGATAATTCACGATCTGCGGAAAACGAGTGGCCTTCTCGCAAGCGGGCTGGCCCAAGCGCATGCCGGGTTCAGGCAGCGCGTGCCAATAGCCACTGATTTGTTGCTCGCCCTGCGGTGCAGCTGGCGATGGCGGTTGATCGCGCGTGCCGCTTTGCGGAATCCAGCCGCGGTTGACCAGCAGCAAGGTGCCGTCTGCCAAGCGCAGCGGCGTTAGCACTTCATAGCCTGGGCGCTTTTGATTGGATTGGTTGTCGAGCAAGAGCTGGCGTTGATCTTCAAAGTGTCCGCGCAATTGCACATGCACCGGCTGCTTGGTTGCAGGCTGATGCGGGTCGAATGCGACTGCCGCCTGCTCTCCCGCGCTGGCGTACTGCGCCAGCATCGCGGCTCGGTCTTGTCCGCGATGTAACTGCCAGGTTCCCAGCGACACCAGCAAAGCCAGCCCAGGCACCATGCCCAGCACAGCCCATAGCGGCGGTCGAAATTGCCGGCGGGCCATTAGCGCAGCCACCCGCAGGCCATGATTCGGCCCTGCAGATTGTGAGTTAATGACATTTTATTTAAATATTGCACAATCAATTAAAACAGCATCGTTTCCATTAAATCGATCTGCCCGCTTGGAGCCGTAGGCATCACACAAGTTCAGTTCAAACCATCATCGGGCTATCATCGCTGCCCGCCTGACACTGTGACGCCCATGCTTACCAAAATTGTCGTGATCGCCTTACTTCTCGCGGTCCTCGCCACCTTATTCAGCAGCGTCTTCTTTCTAGTGAAGGACGAAAGCAGCAAGCGTCGCACGCTGATGCTGCTCAAGCTGCGCGTGGCCTTGTCGGTCACCTTGGTCATCTTTGTGGTCGTGGCCTACAGCATGGGCTGGATTCATCCGCACGCTGCGCCTTCAATGCACTGAACCTTAAATGACAATGTGTCGCTCCTGCGCATCCTGCGCCCGCGACATTCGGGCATCCTGCCCATCAAAAAAGGGCGGCCATTGGCCGCCCTTTTTATTTTCTTGCGCGTTGTTTTACAGCCAGTAAACAACGATAAACAAACCGAGCCATACCACGTCCACAAAGTGCCAGTACCAAGCCACGCCTTCAAAGCCGAAGTGGCTGTCTGGTTTGAAGTGGCCTTTCATCAGGCGCATCGTGATCACGGCGAGCATGATCGTACCGAGCGTCACGTGCATGCCGTGGAAGCCGGTAAGCATGAAGAACGTGGAGCCGTAGATGCCCGATCCGAGCGTCAGGTTCAGTTCGGTGTAAGCGTGAATATATTCTTCAGCCTGGAAGAACAAGAAGCCAGCGCCAAGAGCAACCGTTGCCCACATCCACAGAATGCATGCGGTGCGCTTGCCTTCTTTCAGCGCGTGGTGCGCCATGGTGATGGTGACGCCGGAGGTCAGCAGGATGATGGTGTTAACCAAAGGCACATCGAATGCAGGAATGGTTTTGAAGCTGCCACCGAGTGCTGCTGGACCGTTGGAAGGCCAAACATTTTCGAAGCCCGGCCACAGGAACACGTTGGTCGATTCTTTGGCGCCGATACCAGCGAGCCAAGGCAGCGACAGTTCGCGTGCATAGAACAGTGCGCCGAAGAATGCAGCGAAGAACATGACTTCCGAGAAGATGAACCAGCTCATGCCCCAACGGTAGGTGCGATCAACCTGCGCGCTGTACATGCCGCCTTCGCTCTCGCGTGCAATGCCGCGGAACCAGAGATAGATCACGGAGATCGCCAGCACAAAACCACCGATGATCAGCGGCTGAGTCGGAATCGCGCGTTCTTCAAGGAAAGCGCCAAAGCCATAAACAATGGCGACCAGCGCTATTGTCAGCATGAACGGCCAAGCGCTAGGCGCCGGCACGAAATAGCGTGGATTATCGGAGTGGGCAGGAGCCGCAGCGTGGTTCGCCATTTTTATCCCTCTTTAAATCTGATTTAACTTAATTTTTTTAGCTTAACTGCGAGGCTTGGTAGCGCTTTGCGCGGCCAGATGCGTCGCATCGAAAAACGTGTACGACAACGTTACCGTATCAATCGATTTCGGCAACGCCGGGTCCAACATAAACTTCACCGGCATATGTTTTTCTTCACCGGCCTTGAAGGGCTGTTGGTTAAAGCAAAAACATTCCGTCTTTCTCAGATGTGGCGCCGCAGATCCTGGTGCAATGTTCGGCACCGCCTGCGCTACCAAATCCATGTTCTGCGTGTTCTTGGCGTAGAAATTCACTGTGTACAACTGGCCCGGATGCACTTTGATGCTCGGCTGCTCAGCTGAAAACTTCCACAGCGGACTTCCATTCACCGTTGTTACAAATTCCACTGTCACCGTGCGGCTGGTATCAACAACACCGGCTTGCACCTGACTTGCTTCAACCTTCATACGACCGTTAACACCGGTCGCTTCACAAATTGCTGTGTACAACGGTCCGAGCAAAAAGCCGAACCCAAACATGCCAGCGACCAACAGAAGCAGTCGCGATAAATGCTGACGCTTCTCTTGCTGCTGGTTGCCCTCGTCAGTCATTAGCGGTGGCTAACGGACCAAAAAAAGGCACCGAGAATTCCCAGAACAATCGCGAGATGAACCAGCGCGACAATGACATTGCGCTTAGCCAATTCCGGAGTCATTACCGTCTTGGCGCCCTGCTTTACTGATGTCGTCATGTGTCTGTCTCTACTCAAATGCCCTGCGCCACGTTAGCAGCGCAGGGACATGATTGAAGTCGGATTAATGCTTGGCGTCGTGATGCACGCTGAGTTCAGCATCCGGCAGCGGATACTGATCTTCAAACGTGTGGTACGGCGCTGGTGAAGGCACGATCCACTCGAAGCCCTTGGCACCTTCCCAAACACGATCAGGCAGATTGCGCTGACGGCCAAACCAGCCGTAGCAGCTACCGAGCATGTTGAAGATGAAGATGAACTGAGCAAGGAAGAAACCGAATGCACCGACGGTCGACAGCACGTTCATGTCGGTGAACTGCACGGCGTAATCCGGAACGCGACGCTGCATGCCTGCCAGACCCGCGAAGTGCTGCGGGAAGAAGGTCAGGTTGATGAAGATTGCAGACAGCCAGAAGTGCCACTTGCCAGCGCTTTCGCTGTACATGCGGCCAGTCCATTTCGGGATCCAGTAGTACACAGCGGCGATGATCGAGAACACAGCGCCCGGCACCAGCACGTAGTGGAAGTGAGCGACAACAAAGTAGGTGTCCTGATACTGGAAGTCGACAGGTGTGAGCGCGAGCATCACGCCTGAGAAACCGCCGATGGTGAAGAGGAACACGAACGCGATGGCGAACAGCATCGGCGTTTCGAAAGTCATCGAACCGCGCCACATCGTGGCCATCCAGTTGCAGACCTTCACGCCCGTAGGCACGGCGATCAGCATGGTGGCGAACATGAAGAACAGTTCAGCAGCCAGCGGCATGCCGACGGTGAACATGTGGTGCGCCCAAACGATGAACGAGAGGAATGCGATCGACGCGGTGGCGTACACCATCGAGTCGTAACCGAACAAGGTCTTGCGAGCGAAGGTCGGGATGATCGTGCTGACAATACCGAACGCCGGCAGAATCATGATGTAAACCTCGGGGTGGCCGAAGAACCAGAAGATGTGCTGGAACATCACCGGGTCACCACCACCTGCAGCCGAGAAGAAGCTGGTGTGGAAGTACTTGTCGGTCAGCAACATCGTCACGGCGCCGGCGAGCACTGGCATCACTGCGATCAGCAGGTACGCGGTGATCAGCCAGGTCCAGACGAACAGCGGCATCTTCAGCAGCGACATGCCGGGCGCGCGCATGTTCAGAATCGTCACAACGACGTTAATCGCGCCGGTGATCGAGGAGATACCCATCAAGTGAACTGCGAAGATCAACAGCGGGAATGCATCGCCCGTTTGCAGAACCAAGGGCGGATACATCGTCCAGCCACCCGCAGGCGCGCCGCCTGGGAGAAACAGGGTCGAGATCAGCATGGTGAAGGCGAACGGCAGCAGCCAGAAGCCCCAGTTGTTAACGCGAGGCAGCGCCAGATCTGAACAGCCGATCATCATGGGCACCATCCAGTTCGCAAGGCCAACGAAGCCCGGCATAACGCCGCCGAAGATCATCACCAGCGCGTGCATGGTGGTCATCTGGTTGAACAGTTCTGGATCAACGAACTGCAGGCCCGGGTGGAACAGTTCAGCGCGGATCACCAGCGACATCAAGCCGCCGATGAAGAACATGGTGAACGAGAAGAACAGGTACAAGGTACCCAGATCTTTATGGTTGGTGGTCTTGATCCAACGCATGATGCCCTTATCGGGGCCGTGCGCGTGATCGTCGTGTCCGTGATCTGCGTGATCGTGGTGAGCGTGAGCCATGGCTACTCCTAAACCTTACTGTTCTTTTTACTTACGTGCGGCAGCGACGGCTTCAGCCGTAACAACGCTACCCTTATTGCCCCACGACGTGCGCACATAGCTGGCTACGGCGGCGATATCTTGATCGCTGAGCTGCTTGAACGGAGGCATCAAGTTTTTACCATTTAGCACCTGCTTGATGACGCCTTCAGCCGGGCCATTGGCAACCTTGTCGCCCTTGAGTGCTGGGAAGTTAGGTGGCAGACCTGCGCCAGTAGCCTGATGGCAGGCCGCGCAATTTGCGGTGTAAACCTTTTCGCCAGCTGCAACCAGTTCATCCTTGCTCAGCTCTTTAGCAGCAGCTGGAGCAGCGACTGGAAGAGCGGCTTCGGCTGCTGGAGCAGCGACCGGTGCAGCAGCGGCTGGAGCGACTTCAACGCCAGCGCCTTTCTTCTTACCTTCGAGCCAAGTTTTGTACTCGGCTTCTGAAACTGCGCGAACAACAATCGGCATGAAGCCGTGATCGCGACCGCAAAGTTCAGCGCAAACGCCACGGTAGGTACCGGGGACGTCAATCTTGGTCCAGACTTCGTTCACGTAGCCAGGGATGGCGTCTTTCTTAATCGCCAGTGCAGGTACCCACCACGCGTGAATCACGTCGTTGGCGGTGATGACGAAACGAATTTTCTTGCCAACCGGCAGAACCAGTTCGTTGTCGACGTCGACCAGATAGTTAGGAACGGTGTTGACGTCGATGCCGGAACCCAGCTGACGTGCAACGTTGGATTCCTGTGAGAGCGTGGAATAGAAGCTCACGCCTTCGCCGAGATATTCGTACTGCCATTTCCACTGGAAGCCAGTGACCTTGACGGTGAGCTCGGAGTTACGCGTGTCTTCCATCTTGATCAGCGTACCGGCGGCAGGAATCGCCAGACCGATCAGGATGACGAAAGGAATCGCCGTCCAGATGATTTCGACGAGCGTCGATTCATGGAAATCAGCCGGCTTCGGATGCTTCGAGCGACGGTGATTGATGATCGAGTAGATGATCGCGCCAAACACGATGAAGCCGATGACACAGCAGACGTAGAACGCTGCCATGTGCAATTTGTAGACCTCATGGCTGATCGCAGTTACGCCCTGCGTCATGTTCCACTTTTCGCCAGTAAAGGCTACTGCCTCACTCGCGAGGGACCACAACGTCATCAATGCGGCGCTACGCGCCAACCATCCCCGAAGTCCACTTTTGCTCAACATCATGCATCTCCCAATGGCACTCTGCGGCGGGCTTAACACCCGCAAAAACCCGCGCGCCACGCGGGCCTCGACAATAATTCTTTAATACGCGACAGCTGCGCCGCGTCTCTCCCCAGCCCATATTTGGTGCTGGCCAGATCCGTCGTTGATTACTTCACAACGCCAAACCCGCAGCAACACCCCACCCGTATAGTTCTAGCCGCGCCTCAAGAGTTGGGCACTGTTATTCATCAGAACGGGTAAGGGGGATGCCCTTGGCGGGCTTTCCAGCGGCGGAATTGTAGTGCAGCCCACCCTACAGGCGCAAAGCAATTCATTTGCATTAACGCCCAAATGAGAACTGTTTTCATTAAGTTACGGCTGTAGTCGCACCTTCAGCGCATCAATATTCAGCTGCACCGCACCACCATAAGCCACCACTCCTAACAAAGGCGCAGCGATTCTGGCTCGCAAGTCATCAATGTTCTGCTCAAGGTTAGGCATATCGGCTGACAAAACATTGGCCACCCACCCCACCAAATGCCCGCGCCGCGCAATCGCCTCTGCAGACAGCAAGGCGTGATTGATACAACCCAAGCGCATCCCGACAACCAGTACGACCGGCCATTGGCGCTGCCCCGCCCAATCACCAAATGTCAGCTCGTCATTGAGTGGCACCAAAAATCCACCCGCGCCCTCCACCACAATCCAGTCGTACTGCGCTGCAAGTTCATCGTGCGCTTGATTGAGCAGCGTGAGATTGAGATTAACGCCAACTTCCTTCGCGGCAAGATGCGGCGCAATCGCCGGCACAAACGCGTAAGGATTGATGCAGCCGTAAGCTTCGTTGGTTTGCGCTGCTGCTTGTAGCGCCAACGCATCTTCATTGCGCAAACCCTCAGGCGTTTTTTCGCAGCCTGAAGCCACCGGCTTGTAACCGCAGACGCTTGAGCCCTGCTCGCGCAATTGCTGCAACAGCCCGCAACTAATTCTGGTTTTACCGACGCCGGTATCCGTGCCAGTGACAAAAATCGTTGGCATCAGTGCGTCACCGCTTTGCGTTTAATCAAACCGTAGATGCTCACGAGCGTCCACACACTTTCCATCAACAGGAAGCCCCACTGTTGTTCGATATACGCCACGGCTGTCAGCGTCAAAGCGCCGATGACGTTACAGACGAGATAGCGCAAATCCTGCGCGCTCCACTTGCCCTGAAGCTGCAAAGTAAAAGCCACCAGAATCAACGCTGCGCCTGCAAGCGAAATAATTTGGATCAAGTGCATATAGCTTTCCATCCATCTGCCAAGTGAGACAACAAGGTGTCCACCTGTGCTTCTGTGTGTGCCGCACTAAACGTGATGCGCAAACGCGCGGTGCCCTGCGGGACTGTCGGCGGACGAATCGCTGCCACCCACAAACCGCGCTGCATTAAAAATTGCGACAGTTGCAGCGCACGCGCTTCACTGCCAACAACCAGCGGCTGAATCGCACTCTGCGAATTCGACAAGGGCAAACCCAAC
Organism: Stenotrophobium rhamnosiphilum; assembly: GCF_003052265.1. Lineage (GTDB taxonomy): Bacteria > Pseudomonadota > Gammaproteobacteria > Nevskiales > Nevskiaceae > Stenotrophobium > Stenotrophobium rhamnosiphilum. The sequence continues at coordinate 624,935 of NZ_QANS01000003.1, read as the reverse complement.
TGCTGCGCACCTGCGCGATAACGCTGCACCAGTCGCTGCAAATGTTGTTGCCGTTGCGGCTCAGCCACCACGATGCGCAAAGCCTCACGCGCAGCAGCGGCAATTGCAGGTGGCGTTGCGGTGGAGAAAACCCAACTACGCGCACGCTGAATCAGAAACTCGATCAACGTTTCACTGCCCGCGACAAATGCGCCAGAGCAGCCCAACGATTTACCCAAAGTCGCGACATACACCGGCACGTCATTAACCGATGGTTTCCAATCGGTGACGCCAAAGCCATGCGCGTCATCGACCATCAGTGTCGCGCCATGCTGCTGCGTCGTTGCGATGAGATCGGAGAGCGGCGCCAAATCACCATCCATGCTGAAGATACTGTCCGTCGCGACTAAAGATTGACCGGCATGTGGCTTTGCGAGTTCTTGCGCAAACGCTGGTGCATCCGCATGTGCAATACGCACATAGCGCGCGCCACTCAAACGTCCGCCATCAATCAACGAAGCGTGATTCAACTCATCTGCGAGCAAGCGATCTTCCTTGCCCAACAGCGCACGCAGCGCGCCGAGATTGGCGGCCCAGCCGGTTGAGAACAACAAAACACGTGGGCGATTCAAGTACGCCGCCAACGCTTCTTCCAATAACTTGTGTTCGCGGTTGTAGCCCGACACCAAGGAAGCGGCACCGCTACCAGTGCCTGTGAGCGCTAATGATTTGCGCGCAGCTTCTGCAACGCGCGAATCCGAGGCTAGCCCCAAATAATCATTACTACAAAAATTAATGCAGGGTTTGCCATCGACCGTGATCGCAACACCATGGGCGCCATCAACCGCGCGACGCACACGATAAAGCTGCGCCTCGCGGATACGCTCAAGCTCCGCGCCGAGTCGCTGATCGAGCGTCGACACGTGTGACGCGGGCGCAGACATTAATCGTTACAGCAGGCAGCCTGCTGATGAGGCGCTTCAGCCATCACAGGTGGCGGGCAGCAAGCATCAGCCTGTGAATGGTCATGCGTGTGCGTTGCGGGTCCGTGAACATTGCCGGGCTTACCGCCTTCAGTCTGAATACCGAGACGTGCGAGCAGCGCGCGATCTTTTTCGTTCTGCGGATTGTGCGTGGTGAGTAGTTTGTCGCCGTAGAAAATTGAGTTGGCGCCTGCAAAGAAACACAGCGCCTGCATCTCGTCCGTCATTTCTGTGCGGCCTGCGGACAAACGTACCTGCGTCTTCGGCATGATGATGCGAGCAACCGCAATCGTGCGAACGAATTCAATCGGGTTCAATTCTTCTGCGCCTTGCAGCGGCGTGCCCGAAACCTGCACGAGGTTGTTGATAGGCACGCTATCCGGATGCGCAGGCAACGTTGCGAGCTGACGCAGCAATTCAGCGCGATCAGTTTCCTGTTCGCCCATGCCGACAATGCCGCCGCAGCAGGTTTTCATGCCGGCCTTGCGCACGTTCTCAAGCGTGTTGAGACGATCTTCATACGTGCGCGTGGTGATGATCTTGCCGTAGAACTCTGGCGAGGTATCGAGGTTGTGGTTGTAGTAATCGAGGCCGGCATCAGCGAGACGCTGCGCCTGATTTTCTTTGAGCATGCCCAGTGTCATACAGCTTTCCATGCCGAGCGATTTCACTTCACGCACCATCGCTTCGATTTTGTCGAGATCGCGATCTTTCGGCGCGCGCCATGCAGCGCCCATGCAGAAGCGCGTCGCGCCATTAGCCTTGGCTTCGCGCGCCGCTTCAACGACGGCTTCGAGTTCCATCAGCGGCTCTTTCTTCAAGCCGGTTTCAAAGCGGACGGACTGCGGGCAGTACGAGCAATCTTCCGGACAAGCGCCAGTCTTGATCGACAGCAAGGTCGAGAGCTGCACCGTGTTTGGCTTGTGGTGTTCGCGGTGCAGGGTGTGCGCCTGGAACAGCAAGTCATTAAAAGGCAGATCAAACAGGGCCTGCACTTCATCGCGGGTCCAATCGTTACGGATGGAGCTGGTGGTCATCGAAATCATCTCTATATATAAGGTGCCGCTTCGTGAATATTTTGTGATTAATTGTTTATCTTTAATTAAATAGACAAATAATAAACACTGAAATAGCTCACAAAAAGACGGCAGCGGCTACGGCACTATCGGTTCATTAGCTCACAGTTTTGCCAGTCCACCGCTCTATGTCAACTCAAAAACAAATTCATGGTTGACAACTTTTGGCCCGCGCGCCGCTGCGTCTACTGTGGCGGCCTATCCTCAAAGATCGCGCTATGCGAGGGCTGTGCGGCCAGCCTTCCGTGGATTGACGAGGCTTGCCCCGGCTGCGCTCGGCCGCAAAACTTCAAAGCGCTGTGCTCAAGCTGCCTGAAAAAGCCGCGCCCGTTTGATGCGGCTTGGGCGGCATTCCGGCTTGATGCGCCAGTGCAGCAAGCGATCCATGATGTGAAATATCACGCCGGATTTCTGCAGGCACGCCTGCTTGGGGAATTGATGGCGCAAAAACTCGGGCGGCGCGCACTGCCGCTGCCGGAACTTGTGATTCCGGTACCACTGCATCGAAATCGCCTGATGCTGCGCGGCTACAACCAGTCACTGGAAATCGCACAGAGCTTCACGCGTACACTGGCACTCAAGATTGATGCAAACGCAGCCAAGCGCATACGCGCGACACCCGATCAAATTGGTTTGAGCGCCGCGCAACGCCGACGCAATCTGCATAACGCTTTTACAGTGGATGCGCGCGTCGCTGGAAAACACATTGCTCTGCTTGATGATGTGATGACGACGGGGACAACGCTGGCCGAATTGGCGCGCGCTGCACGCAAGGCTGGCGCAGTGCGGATTGAAGCGTGGGCGCTCGCGCGAGTGCCTTAGCGCAATCGCCGGATCAGAAAGTCCACGCCGGCATCAGTCGCGCCGCGATTGAAATACGCACCGATGTGTCCAACACCGTGGACGATATACAGCTCCACCGGCACGCCCACACGCTCCAATTCATCACGCATGCGCGTAGCGTTAATCTCAGCCACTATCCAATCAATACTGCCGTGATAGAGAAACGTCGGCGGGTCATCCGCTGATACGAAAGCGATGGGCGACGCCTTACGATAAGGCTCCGGCAATTCCGCGATGGGTTTGCCGATGTATTGGCGAATGAGTTTGCTGTCCGCACCTTTGCGCAGATCCACCGGCGTGCCGCCTGCCACCACCGCCTGCACGCGCGTGCCTTCTACAAAATTCGGATCGCCGGGGCTCAATGCGCCCAATAGCGCGGCCAACTGAGCGCCAGCAGAGTAGCCCCAAACCGCGAGACGCTGCGTATCAATCTTTTGATTTTTGGCCTGCGCATGCATCCACAACATGGCCTGCTGAACATCCTGCAATTGCGCAGGGAAAATGTGGGCTGGCGCGAGTCGGTAGTCGATATTCACCGCGACAAAACCCTGCTCGGCGAGTCGTTTGCAGATGTGCTCCATCTCATAACGCGAACCACGCGCCCAACCACCACCGTGTACCACCAGCACCGCAGGAAAAGGACCGGCACCGCGCGGCGTATATACATCGGCTTGCTGCGCGACGGCCCAATCCTTCGGCGTGTAGATAATATTTTTCTGCACATCGAAAGCTTTGGCTGGCGACAAGGGCTGAATATTTTCAGGCCCGCCGCTATGCGTCACTGCGCAGCCGCTGGAAGCCGCTGCCCACAATGCTGCCCAAGACCAGAAAAACATTTTGCGCACGCGCTTCTCGCTTCTGAATGCCTGGCCAGAATTACGTTTGGCAATGGGCATTGGATGCGTAGGCTTAGAAACTCAAATCAAGCAGCAGGCCGATAAAGATCGCCGCGCCAAAATAATTGTTGTTGAGGAAAGCGCGGAAGCAGGCCTGCGGGTCACGATCACGCGTGATCCATTGCTGATAGGCCGCCAACCAAGCTGCAACAGCTATGCCAGCAAAATAGATCGTGCCCAGCTCAGCATTCAGGCCAAGCTGAATCAGCAGCAACAACGAAGTCGCATGCAGCAACGCAACAATCAATCGGTCATGGCGACCAAACAAAATCGCCGAAGATTTCACGCCAATTTTCAGATCATCTTCACGATCGACCATTGCATAGAGCGTGTCGTAAGCGACCACCCAGCAAACATTGGCAATCACCAAGGGCAGCACGATGGCCCATGGCACTTGATGTTGGATCGCTGAAAACGCCATCGGGATGCCGGCAGAAAACGCCAGCCCCAGATACGCCTGCGGAATGCTGATCCAGCGTTTCATGAAGGGATAACTGCCGGCCAATATCGCAGCCGGAATGCCGAGCAAAATCGTTGGCACGTCTTTGAGCGAAGTCAGCAGCCCGAAAGCAATCAAAGACAGCACCACAAACAGGCGCACCGCCTCTTCTGGCGTTACGCGTCCAGACGCCACCGGGCGATCTTTGGTACGCGCCACATGCGGATCGAAATCACGATCTGCAAAATCGTTGATCGCACAGCCGGCCGAGCGCATCAGCACGGTGCCGAGCACAAACACCAGCAACACATGCGGCGACGGAAACCCACCTGCCGCAATCCATAGCGCCCAAAGCGTCGGCCACAGCAGCAGAAAAATGCCGATGGGACGATGCATGCGGGTCAGCTGCCAGTAGTCGTTCAGTTTTTCTCGGTACGTCATGTGCGTATTAGACGCGATTCTGATGACCGCCGGAATACCGCAACATTCGGGGGAAGAAGTCGGCACCTGACCGCGCTATTATCGAGACATGAAAAAGACCAGCCGCCCCTCGGCCGCCAAGCCGGCCAAGAAAACTGCACGCAGTAGCAAGGCCAATACAGACCGCAAGGAATACTCGATTGACGAGTTCGCGCGCGTTGGCGACAGCACGGTGCGCAATGTGCGCGCGTATCAGGATCGCGGACTTTTACCGCCGCCAGAACGCCGTGGTCGCTCGGGCATTTACACCGAAGCGCATCTGGCGCGTCTGCGCCTGATTGGTCAGTTGCTCAACCGCGGCTACACGCTTGGCAATATTGGCGAGCTGATTAATGCTTGGGAGAAGGGTCAGGATCTGCGTGATCTGCTCGGCCTTGAACGCGCGCTCACCACGCCATGGGCCGAAGAATTACCCGCCTACTTCTCGATGGCCGAACTGCTGAAGATGTTCGGAAAATCCGCCACGCCAGAAGCGATTCGCAAAGCACTAGAACTCGAAGTGTTGCAAATGGAAGGCCTGCGTTTACGCGCGCCGCGTCCGCAATTCATACATGCCGGCGTGCAGCTGGTGCAGATGGGCATTCCACTCACCGAGCTACTCGACATCGTTCGTATGCTGCGCGGCAATGTGGAACGTGTGGCGAATGAACTGGTGCAGCTGATCGTCAAACATGTTTTTGCGCCGTACAGCAAAGGCGACCTGCCGCCCGCAAAAGAAGTGCCCAAACTCGCTGACAGCGTTTGGAAACTGCGCCCGCTAGCTGACATGGCTGTAGAAACCGAAGTGGCGCGTGCGATGGATAAAGCCATCAACCAATACCTCGGTGATTTGCTCGGCCATATGTTTGAGCACCTGCATGAGAAGCCAAGCAAGAAGTAAGGCTCAGAATCACTGGGCCAGTCCGACCTGACTCCTTATTGGTATTTCCAGTTTCTAATACGCAGAAATTGTGTGTCGTTGATTATTAAATCCAAACTCGCGGTAAATCCTTGAGGAAGAGTGTGATGCTGAATTTTCGATTGCTTATTGCATCCGTTGTAATGGCCATCGCCTCGCCAGCCGTTGCCGATATCCCACTCAAGGACTACAAACTCATAAAGAGTGATCCAGCCAGCGCGCAGATAATCAGCAACTACTTCACCGGATTCGCTAGGGGCCTACAGTGGTCTAACGGATATCTGCAGTCTCAAGGCGGCAAGCTAATGTTCTGTATGCCGCCAACGATCAAACTGGATGCCGACATCATTCACGGCATTCTTGATCGTGAAATTGCGGCCCGGCAGTACGCGGAAACGATGCCCGTCGAAGCCATCGTGCTGAAGGGATTCGTGAATCAGTATCCCTGCACTTCGGCGAACTCTGGCAACGTGAATGCGGCGCCGGAAAAAGTCACTCGCCCTGCGAAGAAATCTCTTTGCAATATGGATGACTTCAATGCCCGAGTGAAGGCAGTCCAAGATCGGTCGACGACAGAGGAAGCCGCCAACCAGAAGGCCTACCAGGCGCATGTGGATTACCTTGCGGGGTCAAAACGCTGGACAGCAAAGCAGAAGGCCGACTACGAGGCGCAGATGCTAAGTCGATTTGATCTGAAGTGGGAGAGCGATGCCAAAGTTAAAGGTCTAAATGGCCTGATGGAATCGGCGATTCGCCTAGAGTCAGCTACAGCTGAACAATGCGGAACGATCATAAGCGAGACTATCGCCAAACTAGAATCACTCCAGGCCATTAATAACGAAGCGTGGAAACGTGCGATCGCCAAGGTTGATTCAGACCAGCCTTGATCGAAAACACGAAAAGACAGCCGCAAAAAAGCAGTGCTCAAACCTGCGCGTATTTCTCAACATCGCCAACCCAGCGCGTAATCAGCTGCTTCGCTTCACGCGGATATTGCGTGAGCCAGTCGTCAGCGAGCTGTTGTAACGCCGGGATCAGTGCAGCGTCTCTTACCGGATCTGCAACCTTGAGGCCGATCAATCCAGTTTGACGACGGCCCAGGATTTCGCCGGGGCCGCGCAACTCTAAATCTTGCTGTGCAATCTGGAAGCCATCGTTGGTTGCGCGCATTACCGCCAAACGCTGACGCGCGTTATTCGAAATTGGCGACTGATACATCAGCACGCACTGCGACTCGACAGCACCGCGGCCAACACGACCGCGCAACTGATGCAACTGCGAGAGGCCGAGACGCTCAGCGTTTTCAATAATCATAATGCTGGCATTGGGCACGTCGACACCAACTTCGATCACAGTCGTTGCCACCAGTAGCTGCGTCTCGCCAAGTTTAAAGGCGCGCATCGCCGTTTCTTTCTCGTCTGGCTTCATACGGCCATGCACAAGGCCAACTTTGAGTTGTGGCAATTCCTTGCGAAGCGTCTCGGCAGTTTCTTCAGCGGCCTGTGCTTCGAGATGTTCAGACTCTTCAACGAGTGTACAAACCCAATATGCCTGACGGCCCTGCGCACAAACTTCACCAATACGCGCGAGCACATCGGGGCGACGCTCATTGCTCATCGCGACCGTCACGACGGGCGTGCGGCCCGGCGGCAGCTCATCAATCACGGACACATCAAGATCAGCGTAAAGCGTCTGCGCCAAGGTGCGTGGGATCGGCGTGGCGGACATGATCAGCTGATGCGGCGTCAGCATCTTTGGCCCTTTATCGCGTAGCGCAAGACGCTGCTGAACGCCAAAGCGATGCTGCTCATCCACAACCACTAATGCGAGCTTTTGAAAACGCACCGTGTCCTGAAACACAGCGTGCGTACCAATCAGTAACGGCACTTCGCCAGCAGCAACACGTGCGAGCAATTTTTCTTTCTGCGATTTCTTTAACTTGCCAGCGAGAAACACCACTTCGAATCCGAGTGGTCCAAACCATTTCGTGAAGTTGATGTAATGCTGTTCAGCCAATAATTCCGTTGGTGCCATTAATGCGGCCTGCCAACCTGCGCGTGCGGCGGCCAGCATGGCCACAGCGGCTACAACGGTTTTGCCTGAACCAACATCACCTTGAATCAAACGCAGCATCGGACGCTTAGCGGCAATGTCCTTGGCGATATCGCCCATCACGCGCTCCTGCGCGCCCGTAAATTTAAACGGCAGTACATCCTGCAAATGTTTTTGCGCTACTGCCGCAGCACTCAGTGGCTGCGCGGGTCGCGACTTCACGGCGTTACGCAGCATGCGCATGCACAGCTGATGCGCGAGCAGTTCTTCATGGATTAAACGCTTTTGCGCGGGATGCTGCATTTGCAACAACAAAGCAGCATCGGCATCACTAGCGGGACGATGAATCGCGCGCAGTGCGGCGAGCGTATCGGGGCCGGTGAGACCCGGCAGTGCGAGATTGAATGCAAGATCACGCGTCGCCACATCCAAAGCTTGCGCGACCAGCGTGCCCAACTTGGCTTGCGTGATACCAGTCGTGAGCGGATAGATCGGCGTCAGTTTATCTTCTGACTTCAACGCTTCCGCACTCTCCGCAACGCGATACTGCGGATGCACGATCTCCCAGCCCTGCGAGCCAAAGCGCACAGTGCCGTAGGCCATCACCCATCGACCCGCTTCAAATGATTTTTTTTGCTGCTCGTTGAAATGAAAGAAACGCAGTAACAGCGTGCCCTTATCGTCATCCAACAGCACTCGCAGACTGCGGCGACCGGCATAACGTACGTCAGCCTGACTGACGCGACCGCGCACCAACATCTCTTCGCCATCTTTCAGTGCGTTGAGCGCGACTGCGTTGCGGCGATCTTCGTAGCGCGTCGGCAGATGAAATAACAAATCCTGCACACGCTCAATGTTGAGCGCACGCAAACGCATCGCCAGCGCAGGGCCAGCGCCTTTCAAATACGTAGCGGCGGATTGCAGCGTCAGCGCAACAGCCTGACGCGGCCGCATGGGCGGCGCTTTATCAGCCAAGCACGAGGACGGCGTCTGCTTCCACGCGCGCACCGCGCGGCAGAGAAGCAACACCTACGGCGGCGCGCGCCGGATAAGGCTGCTGGAAATACTGCGACATGATCTCGTTAACCTTGGCGAAGTGGCCAAGATCAGTGAGAAAAATATTGAGCTTGGCGATATCCGCCAGACTGCCGCCACTGGCTTTGGCCACGGCTGAAAGATTTTTGAAGACCTGATGAATTTCATCTTCGATGGTGGCGTTGAGCATCGTCATCGTCACCGGATCGAGCGGAATCTGACCTGAGAGATAAACAGTATTGCCGCACTTCACCGCCTGCGAATAAGTGCCGATGGCAGCGGGAGCGTCTGGAGTAGAGATGATCTGGCGCGACATGAAAAATCCTGATGATGCTGAAAGTGATGAACGCGGATTTCTTTATTTCAGAAACCCGCAACGACTTTTAATTTTTATCCGCCACGCGTGACGCGTTCGACACTACCAATGCGGCGAATGCGGCGCAGCACGCGTGCAAGATGAATACGGCTCTTTACCGAAAGCACAAAGCGCATTTCAATTGCTTCGCCACCTGCGCGGTCTGGCATCTGAACGTTCTCGATACTGGACTCAGCGCCAGCAATCTCGGCGGTGACTTCTGCGAGCAAGCCGCGACGGTTCTCGGCCTTGACGCGAATTTCGGTGAAGTAATCGCCGAGTACATTCTCAGACCAAGCCAAGGGCACCCAATCCTGCGGACGCGCTTTGGCCTGCCGGCAATCAACGCGATGCACGACGATGCCGCGACCCACGCTGACATTGCCGCGAATCTCATCACCCGGCAGCGGATAGCAGCAGCGTGCGTAATCCAGCACCAAACCTTCGGTGCCTTCAATCGCTAGTGGTCGACCATCTGCCGATGCCACTGAATTATCGCCTTCACCCAAGAAGTAACGTGCCACCAATGGGGCAAGGCGTTCGCCCGTACCAATTGCGACGTAGACCTCTTCCATATCCTTAAGCTGCAATGCATGAAGCACCGGCGCAGTGGATTCATCTTTAAGAACGTGCGGCGGAATTTTCAGATCACGCAATGCGATTTCGAGCATGCGACGACCCAAACGAATTGCTTCGTCTTCTTTCTGATCTTTGAGGAAGCTGCGAATCGATGTACGCGCCTTCGCCGTCTTCACAAAATTGAGCCACGCCGCATTCGGGCGTGCGTGACGCGAGGTAATGATTTCCACCGTCTGGCCATTGCGCAGCGGCGTGCTCAGCGATTCCAACACACCATCAACGCGTGCGGCGACGCAGCGTTCACCCAACTCCGAGTGCACGGCGTAGGCAAAATCAACTGGTGATGCGTTCTTTGGCAAGCGACGAATCTGGCCCTTGGGCGTGAACACATAAACTTCGTCCGGGAACAAATCAACTTTGACGTGCTCGATGAAATCCATCGAGGAACTGCCGCCAATCGAATCAAACAAATTATTCAGCCATTCACGCGCACGCGCCTGCGGTGCGGTGTTGGCGTTGCGATCACCGAGTTTGTATTGCCAGTGCGCGGCAATACCGTTCTCGGCGATGTGATGCATCTCGCGCGTGCGGATCTGCACTTCAATCTTGTGGCCGCCCGGTCCGATACACGCCGTGTGCAAGGACTGGTAACCGTTGGATTTTGAGTTAGCGATGTAATCGTCGAACTCACCCGGCACCGGCTTGTAGACGTGATGCACGATGCCGAGCGCGCGATAACAATCATCGAGCTTGCCGACGATGACGCGAAAGCCGAGCAAGTCCATCACTTTCAGCAATCGCAATTTCTTGCGGCGCATTTTTTGATAGACGCTGTAAATATTCTTTTCGCGACCCACAACTGATGCGCCAATGCCTTCAGCCTTGAGCGCAGCAGAAGCTTTCTGTTCGACTTCACGAATCAGCTTTTGCGTATCGCCCATCTGCTCTTTAACTGTGCGCTCCAACACCGAATAGCGCTTCGGGTAGAGATTTTCAAAAGCGAGATCTTCAAGCTCAATACGAATGGTGTGAATGCCGAGGCGCTGCGCAATCGGCGCGTAAATCTCCAGCGTCTCGCGCGAAATACGGCGACGCTTGGCGGATTCCATCGAGCCCAGCGTGCGCATGTTGTGCAAGCGATCGGCCAACTTGACCAAGATCACTCGTAAATCCTGCGCCATCGCCAACAATAATTTGCGGAAGCTTTCGGCTTGGCGCTCAGCGCGCGTCATGCCTTCGATCTTGCCGATCTTGCTGACGCCATCAACGATCTCGGCAACGTCTTTGCCGAATTCCAACGCAAGTGAATCGCGCGAGATGCCGGTGTCTTCAATGACGTCGTGCAGAATCGCCGCGATCAGCGTGACGTGATCGAGTCGCAGTCCCGCGAGAATTCGCGCAACAGCGAGCGGGTGATAAATGTAAGGCTCACCACTGGAGCGCGCTTGGCCAGCGTGCAGACGCGCGCCGAATTCATGCGCGCGACGCACTTCGGCGATCTGCTCCTCCGGCATGTACTCCTCGAGCACACGACTCAGCGCCTCAATGCCAAATTCGCGCGCGACCCGCTGCGTGCGCAGGGCAGTACTGATGCGGTGGATGACTGGGAGTTCCATGGTTTGAGTATATAAGCGCGAAGCGCTGTAGGGAGAGCCATGCGCAATTGTTATTTGAAGTTATCGAAACAATCGGTGCGCATGGCACCTACTCACCTGCCGTAACACTAATCACAATTGGCGAGAGTCCCGCTCCTGCGCATCCATGCGCCCGCGGGATACCGTACATCCTGTACATAAAAAAAGCCCGCACTAGGCGGGCTTTTTGTTTCACTGCCGAAGCAGTGGAATTACATATCGAAGCTAGGATCCAACGCTTCAAGTTCAACCTTCGGCTGCTGCACGGCCGGCAGGTCTTGCTCTTCGAGAACCGAACGGGTGGTGTGGCCTTCAGCGATTTCGCGGAGCGAGAGCACGGTCGACTTGTGGTTGCCCCAAGGCAACTTGGCTTCGGAACCGCGAGCCAGCTGGCGTGCACGCTTAGCGGCGACCAGGGTCAGTTCGAACTGGTTAGGAATCTTCAGGAGACAATCTTCAGCGGTTACACGAGCCATGGAAACACCCTGCGACAAACCCAAAAAGGGCGGCAAGTTTAGCCAATCGGACCTTTTTTAGCCAGAAGTTCCGTGGTCAGACCCGCTGGGACGGCGTTGCGAGGCGTCCGGTCACCCTGTCGGACCCGGCTAAAAATCGCCGCCAGTTCGGCCAGCGCCCGGTCAAAAACCTCATTAACAACAAGGTGCCCGTACTCGTCAAAGTGCGAAATCTCGTCCTGTGCCTCGCGCATACGACCGGCGATGACCTCGTCGCTATCCTGTCCGCGTCCGCGCAAACGGCGCTCCAACTCGGCCAGCGACGGCGGCAGAATGAAGATGCCCTGCGCATCCGGGGCCAGCGCGCGGACCTGTCGGCCACCCTGCCAGTCGATGTCCAGAATCACGTCGGCACCCTCGGCCAACAACTCTTCGGTCTTGGCCCGACCGGTGCCATAGCGGCGGCCGAATACATGGGCATGCTCGAAGAAATCGCCGTGCTCAATCATTTCGACAAAGCGCTGCTCAGTCACAAAATGATAATGAACGCCATCTTGTTCACCCGGACGCGGCGCGCGCGTCGTGTACGAAACCGAGATCACGGCGCGAATGCCCTGCTCCGCCAGCAAAGGCACAAGCGCACGCGTGAGGCTGGTTTTGCCGCCGCCGCTGGGTGCCGAGACTACATAGAGATTGCCGCGCGTCATGCTGGATTGCCGTTTCGATGAAGGTGCTGCGAAGCGCGAATTCTAACCCGCGCGCTCATGTGACACCTTGGGCTTGCAACCAACGCCACAGCGTCGTGCGCGAAACGCCGAGTAGCGCAGCAGCGCGGCCGCGATGTCCGCCAGCGCGCGCCATCACTTCGGCCAGTTGCTGGCGCGTTGGCGTTGCGACTGGAATTTCCATGCTCGTGTTTGGCGGCGCAGCAACCAGCACCGAACGCGTGAGCTCAGGTGCAGATGACTTCAGCAACTCAGCGCCGATGTTGCGGACACTCTTGGAGAGAATCGGCAAACGCTCAATCACATTACGCAGTTCGCGAACATTGCCCGGCCATGCGTAGGCGCGCAGCAATGTGAGCGCGTCAGCATCCAGCACAGCAGTTTTATCGCCGGAAGCGCGCCGCAGGAAGAATTGCGCCAACTCAGCAATGTCTTCGGCATGTTCATACAGCGCAGGAATTTCCAGACGCAGAACATTCAGGCGGTAATAGAGATCGCGACGGAAGCGCGACTCACGCGTCATCGAATCGAGATCCGTATGCGTGGCGGCAATCACGCGAACATCGACAGGAATTGGGGTGGATGAACCCACACGCGTGACTTCTCGCTCTTCCAGAACACGCAGCAACCGCGTCTGCAGTGGCAATGGCATTTCGCCAATTTCGTCTAGAAAAAGCGTGCCACCTTTGGCTGCTTCAATTAAACCAATACGGCCGCCACGTCGCGCGCCGGTGAATGCGCCTTCGTCGTGGCCGAACAGTTCCGACTCCAGTAATGACTCCGCAATCGCGCCACAGTTGATCGCCACAAACGGCCCTTTGCTACGCGCACTCAATCCATGCAGCGATTGCGCCGCGAGCTCTTTGCCGGTGCCGGTCGCGCCACTGATCAGCACGGTCGCGTCACTCGCTCCATACAGACCAATGCGCTCACGCAACTGGCGCATCTGCGCACTGTGTCCGATCAAATCAGTGACTGAATAACGATGTGCCGTTGGCGCGCGACGTTGCGTGGCACGTGCGGCAAAACCACTACCCAGACGATCCGTTTGATCTGCGTTATCGATGTGCCCTGCAAGATCAATTGCGTTCTCGAATGCGAGACGAATCGAATCCGCCGAGTACATCAACACGCCTTTCACGCCGGCTTCTTCCGCGAGGTCCGCAACCATGCCGGTGCCGACGATGACTTTCACGTCTTGTGTCACCAACTCTGCAATGCGATTGCGTGCGTCTTCCTCGGTGACAAAAGCGCGTTGTTCAATCTTGAGCTTGAACGAATTCTGAAATTCCGCGAACGCGGGCAACTCGGTCTGATGAGTGATCACGCCAATGCTCGGCGACACGCGTCGCGCGCTGCTCAGCGCCTGCATCAAATCGAATCCGCTCGGGCGAATCAGCACCAGCGGCTTATTAATGCGGCCCTTCAGATACGCGCCGTTGGAACCGGCGGCGACGAGCACATCGCAGTGCTCAGTCTGCAAGCGGCGCCGCAATTCTCGCGCCGCATCTTCAAAGCCCAGATGGATGGTTTCAATCCGCGCTCGCGCATCGAATTCCGGTGTCACGTCATGCACGAGTCGCGACAAGCGCGACACCGTCACCACCCAAATCACAGGCAGTCGGCCATCGCCACCAGAACCGGGACGGTTCAGCGGCATGTTTCACCTGATGTTTCACGTTGGAACATTGAAACATTATGAAACAAATTTGCAGCCTTCACCACCCACACTGTGGGAACACCCAAAGAAGCTGGCAAAAAGCTAAATCCTTATCGCTTCATTGGATTAGACTTCCCACCCCTGCGGGTATGTTGCTTATTCGGCGCGAGCCGTAGGGTTGGCACGCAACTTGGTCTTATCACTGCGAACGTTCCAACCAGAGCACTATATAAATGACTACTTCGACTTCTGCTGGCGCCCGTTTCCGCGCTGCCCTTGCCGCCGAAAAACCGCTCCAGATCATCGGCGCGATCAATGCCAACCATGCGCTGCTGGCCAAGCGCGCTGGTTATAAGGCGATTTATCTCTCCGGTGGCGGCGTTGCCGCTGGCTCATTGGGCCTGCCGGACCTCGGCATCAACACGATGGATGACGTGCTGATCGACACCCGTCGCATCACCGACGTTTGCGACCTGCCATTGCTCGTCGATATCGACACCGGTTTCGGTGCCAGCGCTTTCAACATCGAGCGCACGGTTAAAGCACTGATCAAGGCTGGCGCTGCTGCCTGCCATATCGAAGACCAAGTCGGCGCCAAGCGCTGCGGTCATCGTCCGGGCAAGGAAATTGTTACGCAGGGCGAAATGGTTGATCGCGTGAAGGCTGCTGCCGATGCCAAAACCGATCCTAACTTCTTCCTGATCGCCCGCACCGACGCCATTCAGGCTGAAGGCGTCGAAGCTGCCATCGAACGCTCCATCGCCTGCGTTGAAGCGGGCGCTGACGGCATCTTTGCTGAAGCCGCTTACGATCTGCCGACCTACAAGAAGTTTGTCGACGCCGTGAAAGTTCCAGTACTCGCCAACATCACCGAATTCGGCGCAACGCCTTTGTTCACGCGTGACGAACTCGCTTCAGTCGGCGTTGGCATCCAGCTATATCCGCTGTCGGCTTTCCGCGCAGCGAACAAAGCTGCAGAAGCCATCTACACGTCGATCCGCGAAAACGGCCATCAAAAAGAAGTACTCGAACTGATGCAGACCCGCGCTGAATTGTATGACCGCATTGGCTATCACGCGTTCGAGAACAAGCTTGACGCGCTCTTTGCCAAAGCTAAAAAGTAATCTTTAGAAAATACGCCACCTCGAGAGGAATATATGAGCGAAACAGCACCAGCCGCTACCGGCCCAAAGCCTAAAAAATCCGTCGCACTGTCAGGCGTCACCGCGGGCAATACCGCGCTGTGCACCGTCGGCCGTAGCGGTAACGACCTGCACTATCGTGGCTACGACATTCTCGATGTCGCCGACCAGTGCGAGTTCGAAGAAATTGCGCACTTGCTGATTCACGGCAAGCTGCCAACCAAGTCGGAACTCACCGCGTACAAAACCAAGCTCAAATCGCTGCGCGGCCTGCCCGCTTCAGTCAAGAGCGCGCTGGAATCACTGCCAGCTGCATCGCACCCGATGGACGTGATGCGCACCGGCGTTTCCGCACTCGGCTGCGCACTGCCAGAAAAGGATGACCACAATCACCCGGGCGCACGCGACATCGCTGACAAGCTCATCGCCAGCCTCGGCTCGATGCTGCTGTATTGGTATCACTACGCCGTCAACGGCAACATCATTGACGTGGAAACGGACGACGATTCAATCGGCGGCCACTTCCTGCATCTGCTGCACGGCAAAGCGCCGCGCAACTCGTGGGTCAAGGCGATGCACACCAGCCTGGTGCTGTACGCAGAACACGAGTTCAATGCTTCGACCTTCACCTGCCGCGTGATCGCAGGCACGGGCTCGGACATGCACTCGGCCATCACTGGCGGCATCGGCGCACTGCGCGGTCCTAAGCACGGCGGCGCTAACGAAGTCGCGTTTGAAATCCAGAAACGCTACGACTCACCTGACGAAGCAGAAGCAGACATCGTGCGTCGCGTTGCCAACAAGGAAGTCGTCATCGGCTTCGGCCACCCGGTTTACACGATCGCCGATCCACGCAATAAAGTGATCAAGGAAGTTGCTCGTCAGCTCTCGGAAGAGCAGAACAGCAGCAAGATGTTCGACATCGCCGAGCGTTTGGAAACGGTGATGTGGCGCGAAAAGAAAATGTTCCCCAACCTCGATTGGTTCAGCGCCGTCAGCTACAACATGCTGGGCGTGCCGACCGCAATGTTCACGCCGCTGTTCGTGATTGCACGTACCACCGGCTGGGCCGCACACGTGATTGAACAGCGCATCGACGGCAAGATCATCCGCCCGACCGCGAACTACACCGGTCCGGAAGATCTCAAGTTCGTGCCGATCGACCAGCGTTAAAGCCGCGCATTCTTCTGTCATCCCGAACGTAGTGAGGGATCTTGCTTCGAGTCCACCTAAAAGCGTGACTGCAAGATTCCTCTCTCCGCTCGGAATGACAGGAAAAGTTTTGATTCTTTGCTTCACTATTTCTAACGAGCCATGTTCATGAACACAGCCAACCGCAAACCACTGCCCGGCACCAAACTCGACTACTACGACACACGCGCTGCAGTTGATGCGATTGCACCCGGCGCTTACGACAAGCTGCCGTACACCTCACGCGTACATTGCGAAAACCTCGTGCGCCGTTGCGATCCAGCAACGCTGACCGAATCGCTCAAACAATTCATCGAGCGCAAACGCGAACTCGATTTCCCCTGGTTCCCGGCTCGTGTGGTTTGCCACGACATCCTCGGCCAGACCGCTCTCGTCGACCTTGCTGGTCTGCGTGATGCGATTGCCGATATGGGCGGCGATCCAGCAAAAGTAAATCCAGTCGTTCCAGTTCAGCTGATCGTTGACCACTCGCTCGCTGTTGAACATGGCGGCTTTGAGAAAGATGCGTTCGCGAAGAACCGTGCGATTGAAGATCGCCGTAACGACGACCGCTTCCACTTCATCAACTGGACGAAGAAAGCGTTCGAGAACATGGAAGTGATTCCGCCCGGCAATGGCATCATGCATCAGATCAATCTGGAGAGAATGTCTCCGGTGATCTACGTGCAAGACGGCGTTGCATTTCCTGACACTTGCGTCGGCACCGACAGCCACACGCCACATGTTGACGCACTAGGCGTTATCGCGATTGGCGTTGGCGGCCTGGAAGCTGAAAACGTCATGCTCGGCCGCGCTTCGTGGATGCGTCTGCCGGACATCACCGGCGTTGAACTCAGCGGCAAGCCGCGCGAAGGCATTACCGCCACCGACGTTGTACTCGCACTCACCGAATTCCTGCGCAAGGAAAAGGTCGTCGGCCATTACCTTGAATTCCGCGGCGAAGGCGCAGCAGCGCTCACCCTCGGCGACCGCGCCACCATCAGCAACATGGCACCGGAATACGGCGCCACCGCAGCGATGTTCTTCATCGACAAGAACACCATCGACTATCTCAAACTCACCGGCCGCGATGACGAGCAGGTGAAACTGGTTGAGCTGTACGCCAAGCACACCGGCCTGTGGGCTGACTCGCTGAAGAATGCTGAATACGAGCGCGTGCTGAAGTTCGATCTCGACACCGTCGTGCGCAACATGGCTGGCCCGAGCAACCCGCACAAGCGTTTGCCCACTTCGGCACTTGCAGAGCGCGGCATCTCCGGCAACCTCGACAGCGCCAAAGCTGAAGAAGCAAAAGGCTTGATGCCTGATGGCGCAGTGATCATCGCTGCCATCACGTCTTGCACCAACACGTCCAACCCTCGCAACGTGATCGCAGCTGGTCTGCTCGCGCGCAACGCCAACGCTCGCGGCCTCACGCGCAAGCCTTGGGTGAAGAGCTCGCTCGCACCTGGCTCGAAGACGGTTGAGTTGTATCTGAAAGAAGCTGGCTTGTTGTCAGAACTGGAATCACTCGGCTTCGGCATCGTCGCTTTCGCCTGCACAACCTGCAACGGCATGAGCGGCGCACTGGATCCAGTGATTCAGAAAGAAGTGATTGATCGCGATCTGTATGCTACCGCAGTGTTGTCGGGCAACCGTAACTTCGATGGCCGTATCCATCCGTACGCGAAGCAGGCTTTCCTCGCCTCGCCGCCGCTGGTTGTGGCTTACGCGATTGCCGGCACCGTGCGCTTCGATATCGAGAAAGATGTGCTCGGCACCGACAAGAACGGCAATGCAGTCACGTTGAAAGATATCTGGCCGACGGACGCTGAAATCGACGCCGTTGTCTCCAAGAGCGTCAACCCGACGCAGTTCCGCGCTGTGTACGAGCCGATGTTCCGCAAAATCGCCGACAACGGCGAGAAAATCAGCCCGCTGTATGACTGGCGCGAGATGAGCACCTACATTCGTCGTCCGCCGTACTGGGAAGGCGCGCTGGCTGGTGAGCGCACCATGAAAGGCATGCGCGCACTCGCCGTTCTGCCAGACAACATCACCACCGATCACCTGTCGCCATCCAACGCGATCATGATGGACAGCGCTGCCGGTGAATATCTGCACAAGATGGGTTTGCCGGAAGAAGACTTCAACTCTTACGCAACTCATCGCGGCGATCACCTCACCGCACAGCGCGCAACGTTCGCAAACCCACAGCTGATCAACGAAATGGTTGTCGTTGATGGCAAGGTCAAGAAAGGTTCACTCGCACGCGTCGAGCCAGAAGGCAAAGTCGTTCGCATGTGGGAAGCCATCGAAACCTATATGGATCGCAAGCAGCCGCTGATCATCGTTGCTGGCGCTGACTACGGTCAGGGCTCGTCGCGTGACTGGGCAGCCAAGGGCGTTCGCCTCGCAGGCGTGGAAGTGATTGCAGCTGAAGGCTTCGAGCGCATTCACCGCACCAACCTGATCGGCATGGGCGTGCTGCCACTTGAGTTCAAGGCAGGTGTTACACGCCTGACGCTGGGCCTCGACGGCACCGAAACCTATGACGTCGTCGGCGTGCGCAAGCCACGCAAAGATTTGACGCTGGTGATCACGCGCAAGAACGGCGAGAAGGTCGAAGTCCCAATGACTTGCCGTTTGGATTCCGACGAAGAAGTGTCGGTGTACGAAGCAGGCGGCGTGTTGCAGCGTTTTGCGATGGACTTCTTGGCTTCAACAAAGGCGGCATAAGTAAAAACGTAGGGCGGGTTAGCGGCTTCATCGCGTAACCCGCCTTTCGCAAACGGCGGGTTACGACGCATAAAGCGCGTCTAACCCACCCTACGGTTTTAGGTTTTAACGTAACTAGACGGAGATTGAATATGACCGGCACCGTTAAACTCCACCGCGTTTTAAACGCACCGCCCGCACGCGTTTACAAAGCCTTCCTTGATCCTGATGCGATGGTGAAGTGGCTGCCACCGCATGGCTTCACCGGCAAAGTGCATCACATGGATGCGCGCGTTGGTGGTGGCCACAAGATGTCGTTCACCAATTTCAGCACCGGCAACAGTCATTCCTTTGGCGGCACTTACCTTGAACTGATTCCGGGCGAACTGCTTCGTTACAACGATCAGTTCGACGACCCGAATCTGCCGGGTCAAATGCAAGTCACCGTCACGCTGAAGGCAGTCGCCTGCGGCACCGAACTGAACATCGTGCAAGAAGGAATTCCGGATGCGATTCCCGTCGAGTTTTGTTATCTCGGCTGGCAAGAATCGCTGACGCTATTGGCGCAACTGGTTAATCCAGAAATTCCTGACGGCGCTTAAAAAATATTACGAGAAATGCGATGAGTAACGTTCCACAAATCAAAGTCCCCGCTACCTACATCCGTGGCGGCACCAGCAAAGGCGTGTTCTTCAAGCTCAGCGATCTGCCTGAGCGTTGCCAGGTAGCTGGCGAAGCACGCGACAAGTTGCTGCTGCGCGTCATCGGATCGCCGGATCCTTACGGCGCGCAGATTGATGGCATGGGCGGCGCGACGTCGTCGACTTCCAAGACCGTCATCCTCACCAAGAGCAGCAAAGCTGACCACGACGTCGACTACATGTTTGGTCAGGTCTCGATCGACAAAGCCTTCGTGGATTGGTCCGGCAACTGCGGCAACCTCACTGCCGCTGTTGGTTCGTTCGCGATCAGCAATGGCTTGGTTGATGCTTCGCGCATTCCCCAGAACGGCATTTGCACCGTGCGTATCTGGCAGACGCAGATTTCCAAAACCATCATCGCGCATGTGCCGATCACCAATGGCGCCGTGCAGGAAACCGGCGACTTCGAACTCGATGGCGTGACCTTCCCTGCTGCTGAAGTGCAGATCGAATTCCTTGATCCAGCAGATGAAGGCGATGGTGACGGCGGTGGTTCGATGTTCCCTACTGGCAATCTCATAGACGATTTAGAAGTGCCGGGCATCGGCACCTTCAAGGCAACGATGATCAACGCGGGCATCCCGACCATCTTCGTTAACGCTGCCGAAATTGGTTACACCGGCACCGAACTGCGCGAAGCGATCAACACCAAACCTGAAGCACTGGCTCGCTTTGAAACGATCCGTGCGTATGGCGCGTTGAAGATGGGCTTGATCAAAGACGTGTCGGAGGCCGCCAAGCGCCAGCACACGCCGAAGGTTGCGTTTGTTGCGCCACCAACGGACTACACCTCGTCTAGCGGCAAGCAGATCAAAGCCAAGGAGATTGATCTCCACGTCCGCGCGTTGTCGATGGGCAAGCTGCATCACGCGATGATGGGCACCGCCGCGGTCGCCATCGGCACCGCTGCAGCGATTCCCGGCACGCTGGTGAACATCGCTGCTGGCGGTGGCGCTCGCGAAGCCGTTCGCTTCGGCCATCCGTCTGGCACGCTGCGCGTCGGCGCACAGGCGACGCAGGAGAACGGCCAGTGGGTCGTGAAGAAAGCCATCATGTCGCGTTCTGCACGCGTGTTGATGGAAGGCTTCGTCCGCGTTCCCGGCGATTCGTTTTAATTCAATAGGTGCCGACTCGCCTGAGTCGGCACCCTTCTTGCTGCAGCGGTAAAGCGTTCAACGGGTGGAGCTCGGCATGTCGTCAAAAAAAATAGAAAAAATTCTCGTAGCCAATCGTGGCGAAATCTCGATCCGCATCATGCGTGCCGCTGCCGAGATGGATATCCGCACGGTTTCGATCTACGCCTACGAAGATCGTTTTGCGCTGCACCGCTTTAAGGCTGACGAAAGCTACAAGGTCGGCAACGGTCAGAAGCCAATTGCGGCTTATTTGGATATCGCCGACATCATTCGCGTTGCCAAAGCAGCGAATGTCGATGCAATTCACCCGGGTTACGGTTTCCTCTCAGAAAACCCCAATCTCGCCGATGCCTGCGCTGAAGCTGGCATTCGCTTTATCGGCCCGAACTCCACAGTTTTGCGCACGCTCGGTGACAAGGTCGCAGCGCGGACCGCGGCCATCGCCGCGAAAGTGCCGGTGCTGCCGGCATCTGGCGCACTTCCTCAGGATGTAGAAGCCTGCAAACCCATCGTCGCCAAGGTCGGTTACCCGGTGATGATGAAAGCCAGCTGGGGCGGCGGCGGTCGTGGCATGCGCGTGATTGAGAATGAAGCTGAACTCGGTCCACAGATGGCATCGGCACGCAGCGAAGCCAAATCCGCTTTCGGCAACGACGAGGTCTATGTTGAAAAACTGGTTCGCCGCGCGCGCCATGTTGAAGTGCAGGTATTGGCTGATACGCACGGCAACTTGATGCACCTGTTCGAGCGCGATTGCTCGGTGCAGCGCCGCAACCAGAAAGTCGTTGAGCGCGCACCTGCGCCTTATCTCGACGAAGCACGTCGCCAGATGCTCTGCGATTCAGCGCTGCGTCTGTGCAAGCAGGTCGGCTACTCCCATGCAGGCACCGTCGAATTCCTGATGGACGCCGACACTGGCGAGTTCTACTTCATCGAAGTAAACCCACGCATTCAGGTGGAACACACGGTGACTGAAGAAGTCACCGGTGTGGATATCGTTAAAGCACAGATCCGCGTCACCGAAGGCTTGAAGCTCGGTGAAGGTGGCCTGCCAACCCAAGATCAAGTGCGACTCGACGGCCACGCGCTGCAATGTCGCGTGACGACGGAAGATCCAGAGAATGGATTTACGCCGGATCACGGTCGCCTCACCGCCTATCGCAGCCCAGCTGGCTTTGGCATTCGTCTTGATGGTGGCACCGCTTACGGCGGCGCTATCGTTACGCCGTTCTACGACTCGATGCTGGTCAAGCTCACCGCTTGGGCACCAACCGCAGACGAAGCCGTGAATCGCATGGATCGCGCACTGCGCGAATTCCGTATCCGTGGCGTTTCGACCAATCTGCAGTTCCTCGAAAACGTTATCGGTCACGAAGAATTCCGCGCTGGCACCTGCATCACCAAATTCATCGACAACACGCCGGAGCTGTTCCGCTTCACACCGCGTCGCGATCGCGCCACCAAGCTACTGCGCTTTATTGGCGAGGTCATCGTCAACGGCAATCCGGAGATGAAGGGCCGCAAGATTCCCGACACCGCCTTTGTTGCACCGCCTTTGCCACCGATCAGCCTTGCCCTGCCACCACCGCGCGGCATGCGTGATGAGCTGATTGAACGTGGCCCAGCAGGCTTTGCGCAATGGATGAAGGCTGAGAAGAAAGTACTGCTGACAGATACGACGATGCGCGACGCGCATCAGTCGCTGTTCGCCACCCGCATGCGCAGCGCCGATATGGCAGCGATTGCGCCTTATTACGCGCGTCTGGCCCCGCAGTTGTTCTCCGTTGAATGTTGGGGCGGCGCGACGTTTGACGTCGCCATGCGCTTCCTCAAGGAAGATCCATGGGAGCGTCTGAGCACGCTGCGTGCGGCCATTCCGAACATTCCGTTCCAGATGCTGCTGCGCTCGGCCAATGCTGTTGGTTACACCAACTATGCCGACAACGTCGTCCGCTACTTCGTGCAACAGGCGGCCAAGAACGGCATCGATATCTTCCGCGTGTTCGACTCGCTGAACAGCGTCGACAATATGCGCGTGGCGATGGATGCAGTGATTGAATCCGGCGCAGTCTGCGAAGCCGCGATCTGCTACACCGGCGATCTGTTCGACGGCGCACGCCCCAAATACAACCTGCAGTACTACGTGAAGATGGCCAAGGCACTGGAGAAATCCGGCGCGCACATCTTGGGCATCAAAGACATGGCCGGCATCTGCCGTCCACGCGCTGCGCGTGAGCTGGTACGTGTACTTAAAGAAGAAACCGGCCTGCCGATTCACTTCCACACGCATGACACCAGCGGCATCAGCGCCGCGAGCGTGTTGGCAGCGATTGAAGCGGGTTGCGATGCCGTAGATGGCGCACTCGACAGCATGTCGGGTCTCACTTCACAGCCGAATCTCGGCGCTATCGCAGCCAGCTTGTCGGGCAGCGATCGTGATCCACGCATCGACTTTGATGCACTGCAACAGTTGTCGAACTATTGGGAAGGCGTGCGTCGCTATTACGCACCGTTCGAAGCGGATATCCGCTCCGGCACCGCCGATGTCTATCGCCATGAAATGCCAGGCGGTCAGTACACCAACCTGCGTGAGCAGGCACGTTCACTCGGCTTAGAGCAGCGTTGGCCAGAAGTGTCTAAGGCCTATGCCGATGTCAATAAACTCTTCGGTGACATCGTCAAAGTAACGCCAACTTCGAAAGTGGTCGGCGACATGGCGCTGTTCATGGTTGGCAACAACCTCACACCTGAACAAGTGTTGAGCCCAGAGACTTCGGTCGATTTTCCAGAGTCCGTGGTCTCACTCATGCGCGGCGAACTCGGCTTTCCACCGGAAGGTTTTCCTGCTCAGTTGCAGCAGAAAATTCTGAAAGGAAAGCCACCACTGGTCGGCCGACCCGGCGCCAGCTTGCCGCCGGTTGATCTCGAAAAGACGCGCAATGATGCGCAAAAAGCGCTTGGCGAGAAACTTTCAGATACCGACCTCGCATCGCATTTGATGTATCCAAAAGTGTTCCGCGACTTCGTTGAACATCGCAAAACTTATGGCGAACTGAGCGCGCTGCCGACACCTGCATTCTTCTATGGCTTACGCGAGCGCGAAGAAATCAGTGTTGATATTGAGCGCGGAAAAACGCTCGTGATTCGACTGCAAGGCAGCAGCGATGTTGAAGAAGAAGGCATCGCAAAACTGTTCTATGAACTCAATGGACAGCCGCGCATGGTGCGCATTCCATTAGCAGGAGCAGCAGGCGCAAAAGCCGCTCGTGCGAAGGCAGATGAGGGAAATCCTGCACATATCGGCGCGCCGATGCCGGGCATGGTGGTTCGCATCGCCGCGCAAAAAGGAAGTCGCGTTGCAAAGGGTGAACCGCTCGTTGCAATCGAAGCAATGAAGATGGAAACAATTGTTGCGGCACCGCGCGAAGGCATCATCAAAGATATTCTTGTCGTCGCCGGCGTCACCATTGCTGCTAAAGATTTGCTCGTCATCATTGAACCGGTATGAACACTGAACAACACATCTGAACGGAATAATTTTTAGAAAATTTTGAAGCGCCAAATCTTGACGATTTGAATTCTTTGTTAAACATGGAGTAGATTCAAATCTCCATCACAATGGGAGTTCGAAAATGGTTGCTAAGAAGAAAGCTGCGAAGAAGGCCCCTGCAAAGAAGGCCGCTGCTAAGAAAAAAGCCGTGAAGAAAGTTGCGAAGAAGGCTCCAGCTAAGAAAGCTGCTGCTAAGAAAGTTGTAAAGAAGAAAGCTGCTAAGAAAGCTGCCAAGAAGAAATAAGTAGCGCTTCAAAATTAAAAGGCCTGAGGATTTCCTCAGGCCTTTTTTATGTACAGGATGTACGGTACCTCGCGGGCGCAGGATGCGCAGGAGCGAGGAATTTCCCTAGGGAAATAGCTTATTCGATGTTCTGAACCTGCTCTCTCATTTGCTCGATGATGACCTTCATTTCCACGCCACAACGGGTCATCTCAGCATCCTGAGATTTGGACGACATGGTGTTGGCTTCGCGATTGAGTTCCTGCATCAGGAAGTCCAAACGACGACCAACCGACTCGCCGCGAGCCAAAGTTTGGCGCACTTCAGCGATATGGCTGATCAAGCGCGACATCTCTTCTTCAATATCGAGACGCTGAGACGCCATGGCAACTTCTTGCGCCAAACGCTGCGGTTCAACATCAACACCGAGATCGGCACAGCGGGCTTTGAGCTTTTCGACCCACTGATCGCGGACCAGCGGATAACGCTCGCGCACTTTCTTGACCAAGCCTTCCAACGCAACGCAGCGTTCGATTAAGAATTGGCCCAAACGCTCGCCTTCGCGGCCGCGGGTTTGAGAGAAATCTTCCAGAGCAGCTTCAAATAGTTTTTTGGCCTCGGCCAACAGCGGCGTGAAGTCAGCCAGCTCTTGGCGCACGATTCCGGGAAACCCGAGAACACGCAAAGCATCCGGCGTGGTGGTCGCGCCCAATTCAAAAGTGACCTGATCCATGGCTTCTTTGAGGCCACGCAGACGATCAAGATTGAGTTCCAAGGCATCCGCATTGACGCCTTCGCGGGTGTAACGTAGTCCGGCTTCGACCTTGCCGCGCGACATTTTTGCGCCAGCCTGCACACGCAACTCGCTTTCGAGCGCGCGAAACTCTTCGGGCATCTTGAGCTGCAGATCAAGATAGCGATGATTGACTGAACGCAGCTCCCAGCTGATCCGGCCCCAGGGTGCTTGTGTCTCGGCGCGGGCATAGCCCGTCATGCTGCGAATCATGAATACTTCCCGTGTTGATAGGCGCGCATTGTAAGCCGCCAGCGAAAACCGCAGGAGTGCCATGCTCTCTATATGAGTGTTGAAACAGCCAAGGGCCGCTTAATGCAGAACGGCTACGCGGTCGTTAAACCGGTAGCCGTCTGGTATGCCGACGCTAAACTGCGTACGGCGAGATTCTTTGGAGTCAGGCGGCAGTGGCCGCCCGTTCCAGAATCAGTAATCCGCTTACTTCTTTTTGGCTGCGGATTTAGCTTTGCTGACCAGCTTTTTAACTGCTTTCTTAGCTTTGGCGACAACCTTCTTCACCGTGGCCTTCGCAGTAGGCTTCTTCTTGGCAACTGCCTTTTTGGCAACAGCCTTCTTAGCAGCGGGTTTCTTCTTTGCAGCGGCTTTCTTCTTAGCAACCATGTTGACAGCCCTCCAATGTTCAATCGAAGTGCGGAAAATATTTCCGCTCCGATGGAAACACGACGTCGCTGTATTTCCATGGGTGTGAATATTTGCTTATAAAAGTGAGAAAATCAACATCTTTGGCATTATTGGATATAAACACCGTGTTCAATCTAAAAAAACAAATGCTGCGAAATGCGCTTTTTGTAGCGCTGATTTCATTCGGAATTTCCGCTCAAGCGAAAACCGACGATGCACCTAAGCCCGCGCCGTTATTGGGTTTCAAGGTCATCCAGACCTTGCCACACGATTCTGCGCACTACACCGAAGGCTTGGTTTTTTACAAAGGGAAATTGCTGGAAAGTGCAGGCGAATACGGCGAATCGGCCCTTTATGAAAAAGATCTCAAAACTGGAAAAACACTCCGTTCGCGCACGATTGAACCGCAGTTTTTTGCCGAAGGCCTAGCGGTTGCCCACGACCGAATCGTGCAACTGACGTGGCGCGAAAACACTGCATTTGTTTATGACCTCGCCTTTAATCCACTCGGCACTTTGAACTACAACACCGAGGGCTGGGGCCTTGCGAGCTTCAATAACGATCAGGAATTAGTGATGAGCGATGGCTCGCCGATCCTGCGATTTATTGACGGAAGCGACTATCACTTCCTGAGACAAATCACGGTGCGTGATGGCGACAAAGAGATCATGCGACTCAATGAGCTCGAGGAAGCCAATGGATTTATTTACGCCAACGTCTGGCTCACCGACAAGATCGCGGTGATTGATCCCGCAGATGGTCGCGTTGTGAACTGGCTGGATCTATCGCGCCTGCAAACGCTATTCAAGAAACCAGCAAAGTGGAACGAGCTCGACAACGTTCTCAATGGCATCGCCTATGACACTCGGACAGGCCATTTTTATGTCACCGGCAAACGCTGGCCGGCACTTTTTGAAATCAAAATTGACCCGCCCCAGCGCCGTCATTAAGTGGCGCTACAGTCATAAATTATGGCCTCAAAGTAACAGTCATTACCTTTACGTCTGCGTGGTGTAGCCATCATTTGACCTAGATCATTACGCCCCGTATAAACAGTCCAAGCATTTTATTTCTTGGAGTTTAGTAATGATTCTTACCCATGAGCATAAGGAGCTGTACCGCACGGTTAAAAAGTTCGTTGAAGATGAGCTCAACCCTCACGTCGCCGAATGGGAAAAAGAAGGCATCTGGCCCGCACATGAAGTGCTGAAGAAAATGGGCAACCTCGGTTTGCTCGGCATCAGCAAACCAGAAGCTTATGGCGGCATGGGTCTCGACTACTCCTATGAAGTGGTCTTCGCACAAGCACTCGGCAACTGCACCTGCGGCGGCATTCCGATGGGCATCGGCGTGCAAACCGACATGGCAACGCCAGCACTTGCACGCTTTGGTTCTGACGAACTTAAAAAAGAATATCTCGCACCTGCCATCGCTGGTGACATGGTGGTGTCGATTGCTGTTTCAGAAGCCGGCGCAGGCTCCGATGTTGCGAGCCTCAAAACCACCGCACGCAAAGAAGGCGGCGACTACGTCATCAATGGCTCGAAGATGTGGATCACCAACGGCACGCAGTCTGATTGGGCTTGCATGCTGGTCAACACCAGCGAAGGCAAAGTCCACGCAAACAAATCACTGATCGTGGTGCCGATGGATGCCAAGGGCATTGATCGCAAAACCAAGCTCGACAAACTCGGCATGCGCGGCTCAGACACCGCAATGATTTTCCTCGATGAAGTGCGTGTGCCGCAGCGCAATTTGATTGGCACCGAAGGCATGGGCTTCATGTATCAGATGATGCAGTTCCAAGAAGAGCGCTTGTTCGGCGCCGCCAGCGGCATCGATGGCCTGACCAATCTGATCAATGAAACGATTGAGTACACGCGTCAGCGCCAGGCCTTTGGTCAGTCATTGCTCGACAATCAATACGTGCACTTCCGCCTTGCAGAACTCAAAACTGAAGTCGAAGCATTGAAGGCACTGGTCTATCAGACGACTGAAGAATATGTGGCCGGTCGCGATGCCAGCATGTTGGCTTCAATGTGCAAACTCAAAGCGGGCCGCGTGGGTCGTGAAGTCACCGATTCACTCCTGCAGTTCTGGGGCGGTCAGGGCTATATGTGGGATAACAACATCTCCCGCGCTTACCGCGACACGCGCTTGATCTCGATTGGCGGTGGCGCTGACGAAATCATGCTCGGCATCATCAGCAAGCTGATGGGCATCCTGCCTAGCAAGCGCAAGCACGAAGCCAAAAAAGCTTCTTAAAAGAACACTCTAGACCGCAGCGCCCCTGTGAAATCGGAAAAATTCCGGGCTCACAGGGGCGCTTTTATTTTGCGGCTCACGGCTCAGCACTGTTCTTCTGCCGCTTACATCATGTAAGCTAATTCCTACATGGAGGTCGCTGGTGCTAAGTGCAGGCCAGCAACATCGGGGGAATGATAATGATAAAAACTGACGATTCAGGGATGCAGTCAGACATCAGCGAAATCATGCTGATCACTCATGACGATGTACTCGATTCAGACGTGCTGACCGCCGCTAACATTCTTGCGGTCAATCTCCGCAACAGCATTCCGCATATTGATTCGGTCAAGCATGCAGGCAAGGTTCTGGATGCGCTGCTCCAAGAACAGCCGCGAATCATCAGCTGCATCTACCACTTCGATGATCTGCATTGCAGTGAAATGCGCTCCAGCGTATTGCGCGCTGGCATCGTGACGCTCGCGCTGCAAAATGGGCATCACGCGATCATTGCCCCGGTGAGCACGCGACTGCCGACAGCTCACTGGCGCTCAGAATTTATTTTCCGCGCCGCGCGCGGCATCCGCTTAATCAGACCGGATCTCTCAGAGCAGCAGGTCGTCTTTCTGCTGACACAAGGGATCCACTTCTACGCGCAGCACAGCGCTGAAGATCAGTTAGCTACCGGTGAGACTTGGCAGAAGGTCTCGCACCATCAAGCGCGCGAGCAAGCAGCGTAGCGATCAGGCCACGCTTTAACGGCAGCGCAAACCTAGCGTCGTCATCAATTTGACGAAGGGAATCAGGTGCGAGCCGAGCACCGCTTTGCCAGTGACCAGCAAGCCCACCGAAATATCACGCGTGGGATCGGCCCAGCCCAAGATATTCATAAAGCCGAGATGCCCATACGCACCGGCCGTCATCGGGCCATAAATGCCGACGGGCGTTGCGCCGAGCATCATGCCTTCGCTGTAAATCATTGGAATGTTCAGCGTGCGATCAAACGAAAGGCCGCTAGCAGGACGCACTGCGCGCTGCACAGTCTCTGGCTTCATCACCTGCTGCCCATTCCATGTGCCGCCATCCAGCAGCATTTGATAGAAGCGTGAGAGCTCTTCTGCTGTTGCATAGATATTGCCCGCAGGAA
This sequence comes from Stenotrophobium rhamnosiphilum, assembly GCF_003052265.1. Lineage (GTDB taxonomy): Bacteria > Pseudomonadota > Gammaproteobacteria > Nevskiales > Nevskiaceae > Stenotrophobium > Stenotrophobium rhamnosiphilum. The sequence goes on along the minus strand of NZ_QANS01000003.1, from coordinate 595,359 downwards.
TCACCGCGTCCATAAACACGTCAGAGTTAGAAACTTCGATCACCTTGTCGATCGGCGCCATCAGCGCGCGCTCAAGAATTTTCGAGATCGGATAACGCACCGGCGTTCCCGCCGCGTAGTTCAGCGCCGCGTGATCGCGATACTGCGGCTCAAGGCCGTATTGGAAATACTTCATGCCCAATGGCTTGCGCAGGCGCTCATCGAGGAATTTCTTCACCGACTCACCGGTTACGCGCTGAATAATCTCGGCCAAAATAAACCCGCCGGTGATCGCGTGATACGACATGCGATTGGCGCGACCAGGTGTGGGCGGCGCATCACAAATCATTTTGATCATGCGATCCCAATCGAGCAACAACGCGGGATCAAGATCGCCGACAGGCAGATCAAGCGTGGGGAATCCGCCGCGATGTGACAGCACTTGCGAAACCGTCGTGCTGCCTTTTCCTGCAACGCCAAACTCCGGCAGATAACGCGCCACCGGCGCATCCAAATCAATCTTGCCGTCTTCAGCCAGCATGTGCGTGAGAATCGCAGTGACCGCTTTCGATGCGGAGAACAAACAAATTGGCGTGTCGGTTTTCAGCAGATGCTTTTCTGCGCGGACCGATTCAAGCGGACCATTGCCGCTGGCATGTCCAAGGGAGCGATCCAGCAATACAACGCCGCGACGGCGCAGACAGAAACTTACGCCGGGATAAGCACCGCTACGATAAAGATCTTCGACTGCTTTCCAAATCTCATTGACGTCTTTCTGCGAAAGATCGCCATCTTCGGCCGGCCGCTCGGTGGCTTCATTGACGTCTATCACACCGCCCAGACGCGCAGGAACTTTTACCTTGAGAAACTGAAACCACTTGAGATTGATCATGGGAATACTGCGATAAATTTAGTGCACGCAGTCTGTGCGGCGGCACTACGCAGGTCAACCCGTGCATTTGCACGGATTGCAATTAAGCAGGCACTACGATCTTCGAGAAATCACTCGCCTGTGCGTGGGCTGGGAACGATACAGCCTTGGCGTCGCGAATCAGCTGCACAGTCGCCATGCCCGCTGCGCGTGCAGCGTCGAGCTCTTCACCAACGTCCGACAGAAACAGAACCTCTGACGCCGGAACGCCGATCTGTTTCACGATCGCCTGATACGACGCCACGTCACGCTTACCGCCAACGCGCGTATCAAAATAACCAGAGAACAATTTCGTCAGATCGCCGTAAGCGGTGTACCCAAAAATTAGCTTCTGCGCTTCGACTGAGCCAGACGAATAGACATAGAGCTTGAGTCCCTGCGCATGCCACTGGCGCAGATATTCCGGCGTGTCTGCGTAGACGTGGCCTTTGAGCTCGCCTGCTTCATAACCCTGACGCCAGATCATGCCCTGCAAAGCTTTGAGCGGCGTGACCTTGCGATCTTCTGCGATCCAGCGTTCCAGCACATCAGCGGCCGCGTCTAACGACAGCGCGTCTTGTTCGATGCGCTCAATCTCAAACAACTGCTGCTGCAATTCTTCGCTGTCAGCGTTCTCACGCAAAAAACTGCGCATATGCGCTTTTGCGTAAGGGAACAGCGTTTGATGCACGAAATCGATGGAGGAAGTCGTGCCCTCAATATCGGTGAGAATTACTTTGATCACGCTGCCGCCTCGAAGCGCGGAAAACTATCTGCAATGTCATTGCCGGTGAAATTTCCGACCCAGCCTTCTGGCGTGGTGAACAAACGAATCGCTTTGAAATTAGGCTGCGGCCCCATATCAAACCAATGCGTGAGATTGGCTGGCAGATTGATCAGATCGCCCTTGGTGCAGAGCGTGGCGTAAACCTTGCCGCCGCTGTGGATGTAGAACATGCCCGCACCATCAACGAAGAAGCGAATCTCGAAATCTGCGTGCGTGTGTTCCGCCAGAAACTTGCCGCGCGCGACTTCTCGCTGCGGATGATCCGGATACATGCTGACGACGTCGATCGACTGGAAGCCATACTTTTTATTGAGGCGATCAATCGGTTCGCGATACGCAGCGATGACTTCTTCCTGCTCTGCTTTTTCGCTCAAAGGTTGATTGGCTTCCCAACGCTCGAACTCAACGCCAATGCCAGCCAGCGCATCGCGGATATCGTCGAACGCAGTCAAAGTCTGAAGGGGCTGTTTGCCATTGTTGTTGGCATAAATCGTCAACGTCGTCATTTCTTTTCGCTCCATAACTCGCACTCGAACATGAATTCGAGCGCTTCTACTCGGTGTCGTGCCTGTGCCACATTTGCGCCCCATGCATAGAGGCCGTGTCCAGCAATCAGATACGCGGGCGTTTCGGGGTGCTGCTTCATGTGTTCATCAACATGTGCGGCGAGGCGTGCGATGTCTTGATCGTTTGCAAAAACTGGCACGCTGACTTCTGCATCATGCGTGTTAATGCCCGGCAACAGCTTCAACAATTCATAACCGGCCAAACGTATTTTTGAATGTCGACGTGACAACACAGTATTGGCAATTGAATGCGTATGTAGCGCAGCACCAATCTTTGAATCGTGTTGATAAAGCTGCATGTGCAACAAGGTTTCGTAAGACGCTTTGCGTGTAGCGTCCAACGGTTTGCCGTCGAGCCCTGCCACTAAAAAACCATCTGCCGCTAACTCGCCTTTGTGCCAGCCCGATGCCGTGATCAACACTTGATCCGACGAAAGCTTGACGGAAAAGTTTCCGCCCGTGGCAGGCACCCAGCCACGGCTGTGGAACATACGTCCGGCCTCAATCATGGCCTGCGTGTGGAGCGCAATTTGTTTAGCGTTATCGTTCATATCGGACGGCAATCTACGGCAAGCAACTGCGCTGAGCAACGCACTGCTTACAATAGGAATATGGCTGCAAGGCCCAGGAATATAAAGAAGCCCATTGCGTCGGTCGTCGCGGTCAGCAAAACGCTAGAGCCCATGACGGGATCTCTGCCGATGCGTCTGAGCACAACAGGGATGGCTACACCCACCATCGCTGCCAGCAACAACTGCAGAATCATCGCGCCGTAGATCACCAACGCGATCTCCCATTTGCCATACATCGCGTATGTCATCAGAGCGAGCGCAGCGCCCCACAAGCTGCCGTTGAGCAAGGCGACCAAAAATTCTTTGATAAACGTTTGTCGCAACTGCGAAGAGCGCAGCTGATCCAAAGCCATCGCGCGCGTCACCAGACTCATTGTCTGCGTGCCGGTGTTGCCGCCCAGCGAAGCAATGATTGGAATCAGCGTTGCCAGAACAGTGAACTGCACGATGACGTTATCGAATACACCGATTACACGCGATGCGCCAAACGAGGTCAGCAAGTTGAGCCCCAACCACGGCCAACGGTTGCGGCTGCTCTGCAAAACAGGGCCGTAGAGATCTTCTTCTTTCGACAAACCGGCCTGACGCAAACTCTCGCTTTGCGCACGCTCGTTGATTTCATCGAGCACCGCGTCAACAGTGATACGTCCGACCACCTGCTGGTGCAAATTCACTACGGGCGCAGACAACAGATCGTATTTCTCAAACGCAGCCACTGCGTCTTTGATCGGGTCATCGGTAAAGAAGAACGTCGGCGCGCGCGTCATTACTTCGTTAACGGATTGCTCCGGTTCGTTGAGCACCAACTGCTCCAACGACAACTTGCCGCGCAGCTCATTGCTACGATCGACAACAAAAATATCGGTATTTTCTTCAGGCAGATCGTGCTTGAGTCGACGCAGCAAACGCTGCACCGCTTCCAGCGTCGCGTCTTCGCGCACGCTGACGTAGTGCAGATCCATCATCGCGCCGACGCTGCCTTCGGGAAATGACAGTGCCGAGCGCACTTCAAATTGTTCGGCGCGATCAAGACCGGCGAGCACCGTTGGCGCAACGTCATCCGGCAGTTCGGCGACAAGATCGGCGATTTCGTCTGGGCCGAGATCACGAATCGCGGCGACGATTTCATCAGGGCGCATATCGCCGACCAGCGTCGGCAATACAGCATCAGAAATTTCCAACAACACCGCGCCGCGTTGTTCGGCCGAAACCAAATGCCAAGCCATTTCGCGCGCTTCAGGCGCGAGACTTTCTAGAACAAAGGCAATGTCAGCAGGATGGAAGCTGGCGAGACGTTGCGCCAACTGCGCATGGTGCTGACGATCCAGCAACTGCGAAGCGACATCCTGATTCTGGATATCGGTACGAGAAACCAACTCGCGCTCAAGCGCCTGCCGCGACAGCAGTTCAATGATCTGCTCACGCGACTGCTCGAGATGCCGGTGATGCACCCGGCCTTCGCTGTTCTGGTTAGCGCTGGTTTCCGTCATCTTCTCGGCCCTAAGATTGCGGTCATTCTAGGCTGCGGATGTGACATTGCATCGTTCCCGCGCTTCCATGCGCCCACGATGTACCACGCATCCTGCATATAAAAACAAAAAGCCCGCTGTGTGCGGGCTCTTTAGTGAAAGTCTCTAGGACCTTCCCTCTCAAAACAAAACCGCCGCGGCGAGCGGCGGGTTTGTCATAGCATTGAGTTGGCTTGCGCCAAAGCCTTACTTGATCTTGGCTTCCTTGAACGCAACATGCTTGCGTACAACCGGATCGAATTTGTTGAATTCGAATTTGTCCGGGGTGTTCTTACGATTTTTGGTCGTGGTGTAGAAGTAGCCCGTGCCTGCAGTCGACACCAGCTTGATCTTCTCGCGGTCTTTCTTTTTAGATGCCATGGCTTACACCTTCTCGCCGCGGGCGCGGATTTCAGCCACTACGGCTTCAACGCCCTTCTTGTCGATGATGCGCATGCCGTTGGCAGAAACGCGCAGGGATACAAAGCGCTTCTCTGGCTCGAGCCAGAAACGGTGCTTATGAAGATTCGGTTCAAAACGGCGACGGCGACGGTTATTCGCGTGCGAAACCGTATTGCCGACGATTGGACGTTTGCCGGTGACCTGACAGACTTTAGACATGATTGAAACCTCAAAAACAGGCAAACCAGCCCGATGGCTGGCGCTTAAGGGCGCGCTTTATACCAGTTTTGAAGCAACTGAAGCAAGCGCCGCGTAACTGGGCGGGAGGGGGAATACCGTGCAAAATGTAACTTAACCGCTCACCTATTATACGTGTCGTTCAAGGAAGAATGCCCGTTAAAAAAGCCCCCACGCGTAAAAGTCCTGCGAAAATCGCTACGTTAGAGCCTCGTGAGGCCTTAGTTGCAGCTGGTTTGCGCTTGTTGGCCGATGGCCTGCCCTCTATCCAGCTGAGCGCTCGCGTTGTCGCGGCAGAAGCGGGCCTCAAAACGCCGCAATTCAATAAGGTTTTTCCAGAGCTTCCGCTCTTTTTGGCCAGCATTTTGCGCAGACTCAGCGATCAGGTCCGCGCAGAGACTTTGCAGGCCATTGGCCGCAAGGCTCCAAGCCGCGATTTGGTCCGCAAAGCGATTACGGCCTATCTGGACGCCATCCTGCGCCGCCCGGCCCTGCCGGAAATCTCGCTGGCCATGCGCGCAGACCCCGCTTGCCAAGAAGTCACGCGCGAGCGCATTAACAGCATGGTGATGCTCGGCACCCTGCAACTCAAAATGGCGGGCGTTCCGAATTACGAAGGTCTGGGCCGTTTGGGCATGGCGATGTTGTTCGAGATTGCCAACGCAGAATTTGAGGCACGCCGCGCGCTGCCTGAATACCGATTAACCCTAGACGCTTATTTTGTAGGCCCGTGAGAACAGCCATGCCTACGAAACAGAAACAAATGACTGCCGTCACCAAGCAGAAGATCTTCAAAACCGTTATTCAGATCGCGGATGCCGTGCCCTATAACGACGCCACACTTGCGCGCGTCGCCAAGGCCGCCAAGGTGCCCGTCTCGCAACTACAAACGCAATTTGTCGATTTCACCCATCTGCTGATCGCCGTTCAGCAATTCATCCTTGATGAACTGCGCGACCACGTGATCGACGCCACCGCGCATTTGCCGCCGGGACTCGAGCGCGTGCGCACCGCGACCAAGGTTTATCTCGATCACTCCTTGCAGCGCCGCGGCCTGCGCGTCTGGCTGTTACAGGCGCGCCGCGAACAACCGCAATTGGCTGAAGGCCTGCGGCGCCAGAATCACTCTTTTGCCTTGGTGATCTCGACGGAATTCCATGCACTCGGCTGGCCTTATCCACTCGCTGCAGCACGGCTCTATCTGGCCTCCATCCAAGAAGCTGCGCGCCTTGAGCAACCCAAGGGCGAAGCGCTGGCTTATGTCCGCGAGGCAATCTGGGACATCGCACGCTTCTACACGCACCAAGTGAAAGCCGGCGTCGCTAAAAAGAGCTAAATCCAACCGCGCTCGGCAAATGAAGCCGACGCGCCTTCGCCGATCACCAGATGGTCGAGTACGCGGATGTCTACTGCCGACAGTGCGGCCTGCAACTTGGCCGTCAGTACACGATCTGCCGCGCTTGGCTCAACCACACCAGACGGATGGTTATGAGCAAGGATCACCGCCGCCGCGTTGTGCTTTAACGCGGCTTTCAATACTTCGCGTGGATAAACCGCCGCGCCATCAAGACTTCCACGCGCGAGCTCTTCGAAGGCAATCACACGATGTCGCGTATCCAGAAACAGAATCGCAAAGACCTCATGCGGAAGATCCCGCAAGCGTGATTTGAGATAGTCGCGCGCCGCACGCGGATCGCTCAAAGCATCGCGCTCGGGCAATTCTTCAGCCAAATGGCGACGCGCCATTTCCAGCACCGCTTGTAGCTGCGCGTATTTCGCCGGACCCAAACCCTTCTCCGCACAAAAGTCCGCTTTCGACGCCTTCAGTAGCGCGCGCAGGCTGCCAAAGTTACTCAACAAATCCCGCGCCATATCCACCGCGCTTTTGCCGGGCACGCCGGTTCGCAGAAAGATGGCGAGCAGTTCGGCATCAGACAAAGCGGCCGCACCACGCGCCAGTAATTTTTCTCGTGGACGTTCGTCTTCAGGCCAATCTGTAATCGCCATCTCTGCGTTCTCAATACTTTGCGTCTTGGCGGAGCTTAATCAGGCTAAAATGCCCAAATGCAGACTTCGCTCACAACTCTGGCCGGACGCCGCATTTTGCTCGGCGTCACCGGCGGCATCGCGGCCTATAAGGCTGCCGATCTCACGCGCCGCTTCAAAGAAGTCGGCGCCGACGTGCAGGTCGTCATGACTGCGGGCGCGACTGAATTCGTCGCGCCGCTCACCTTTCAGGCGCTCTCAGGCCGCGAAGTGCGCAGCGCATTGTTTGATGCTGCACACGAAGCCGCGATGGGCCACATCGAGCTCGCTCGCTGGGCCGACGTGATCGTGATTGCACCTGCCAGCGCCAACTTCATTGCGCAGATTGCGCAAGGCAGCGCGAGTGATTTACTGACCACGCTGTGCCTCGCGACGGATCGCCCGCTCGCGATTGCACCAGCGATGAATCGCCTGATGTGGAGCAACGCCGCCACGCAAGCCAATGTCGCAACGCTGCGTCAGCGCGGCGTGCATATCTTTGGTCCCGGTGCAGGCTCGCAAGCCTGCGGCGAAGTGGGCGATGGCCGCATGTTGGAACCCACCGAAATTCGCACCGCGGTTGCGCATATGTTTGAGCAAGGCCCGCTCGCAGGCGTGCGCGCCGTCGTCACCGCAGGCCCTACGCGCGAGCCGATTGATCCGGTGCGCGTGATCACCAATCGTTCGTCCGGCAAGCAAGGCTATGCGGTTGCGCAGGCGCTGAGCGCGCTGGGCGCGAGTGTCACGCTGGTCTCCGGCCCCACTGCGTTGGCAACGCCACCCGGCGTGCAGCGCGTGGACATCGAAACTGCGCAAGACATGTTGCAGGCCTCGCTCACCGCAGCCGCTCAATCAGATATTTTTGTCGGCACGGCTGCGGTTGCTGACTATCGCCCGGCGCAAGCCGAGATGCAGAAGATCAAGAAGAAAGACGCCGAGATGTCGCTGCCTTTGGAGCGCACTACCGACGTACTCAAAGCCGTTCGCGAAAAATATCCGGTGCTGTTTATGGTGGGTTTTGCGGCTGAAACCGAAAAGCTCGCCGAACATGCGCAAGGCAAATTGCAGAACAAGAAGCTAGATTTGATTGCAGCCAATCTGGTCGGCAACGGCCGCGCGTTTGATCGCGAAGACAATGCACTACATCTGTTCTGGCCCGGCGGCGATCAGGAACTCGCGCCTGCCAGCAAGACCGCACTGGCGCGTGAACTGGCGCAGGTGATTGCCTCGCGATATCGCAGCAAAGTCGGCATCTAACGCTCAGATGGCTGAAACACAGCCAACCTAGAATGTTAATAATTGATTAACAATTTTTTATTAGTTTAGCTTTAATAACAATTATCAGGGGATGCTCGCCAACGCGGGCCTATCAAAATGCACAAGATTCAACTCAAAGTTCTCGACCCCCGCGCGCAAGCGCCGGCCTACGCCACTGACGGCTCCGCAGGCCTTGATCTGCGTGTGATTGCCGATGCGCCGCAAGTGCTCGAACCCGGCCAGACCACGCTGCTCAAAACCGGCCTGTCGATTTACATCGGCAATCCACACATCGCTGCGGTGATCCTGCCGCGCTCAGGCCTCGGCCACAAAAACGGCATCGTGCTTGGCAATCTGGTTGGCTTGATCGACGCCGATTACCAAGGCGAGCTGATGGTGAGCTGCTGGAACCGCGGCCAAACCGCGTTCACCATTAACCCCGGCGAACGCATCGCGCAGTTGATGTTTATTCCAGTGATTCGCGCCGAGTTTGAAACCGTTAACGAATTTCATGCCACCGCTCGCGGCACGGGCGGCTTTGGCAGCACTGGTAAGAGCTGAAGGTATCGTCATGCCGATTGATCATTCCAACGCACAGAACATCGCCCAAGTTCTCACCGAGGCGCTGCCGTATATCCGCCGCTTCGCGGGCAAAACCATTGTCGTGAAGTACGGCGGCAACGCGATGAAAGACGACAGCATGATTGCGTCGTTTGCGCGCGATATCGCGCTGATGAAACTGGTCGGCATGAATCCAGTCGTCGTCCACGGCGGCGGCCCGCAGATTGGTGCGCATCTCGAAAAACTCGGCAAGAAAAGCGAGTTCATTGAAGGTATGCGCGTCACTGATGAAGAGACGATGGACGTCGTCGAGATGATGCTCGGCGGTCTCGTCAATAAAGCCGTGGTTGCTGCGCTGAATCAGCAAGGCGGTCGCGCTGTGGGTCTCACCGGCAAAGACGGCGGCTTGATTCGCGCCAAGAAAATGCTGGTCGGTGGCAAAGATATTGGTCAGGTCGGCGAGATCGAAAAAATTGATCCTCGCGTGATCACGCATCTAGAAGCTGGCGGATTTATTCCCGTCATCGCACCGGTTGGCGCTGGTGAAAACGGCGAAGCGTTCAACATCAATGCCGACGTTGCTGCAGGCAAAATCGCAGCCGTGCTACAAGCCGAGAAAGTGATTTTTCTCACCAACGCGCCAGGCGTGCTCGATAAGGACAACAAAATTCTGACCGGCCTTACCGTGCCACAAGTAGAAGGCTTGATCAGCGACGGCACCATTTACGGCGGCATGGTTCCCAAAGTGCGTTACGCGCTGGATGCCGTGAACAGCGGCGTGAAATCTGCGCACATCATTGATGGTCGCGTTGATCACTCCGTGTTGTTGGAGCTGTTCACCGATGCAGGTATCGGCACACTGATTCGGGGTTAAAGCATGAAAGTATCGATACGCGAAGCACTGTGGTTTCACGTTCTGTTCTTCGTCGTATCGACGCCGGTGCTGTACTTTGCACATGGCGAGATGCTGGGCAAAGGTCTGCTGGCGCTCACCATCGGCTACAACGTCGTGCTGCCGCTTTATGCGCTTGCCCGTGGCCATAACGAATGGCTCAAGCTCTGGATGTTTCTACTGCCGCTGTCTTGCGGACAAGTGCTGCCCGATTGGGCACTGGTGCAAATTGCTGGCGTGCTGCATTTCCCTGATCACGGCATTTGGCGCATTGGCGGCGCTGTGCCGGCCTATTTCATGGGCCTCTGGATCATGCTGTTATTCCCCGTCACCCTCATCAGCGACAGCACACGCTCGCGCTATATAACGATGGGGGTGTTGTCGCTCGTATTGTTCGCATTCTGGGAATGGGCTGCGCAACCCTTGCAGCTTTGGCAGCCACAGAACGTTCGCACGATCGCTGGCGTGGCCATCTATGTGTTGATTCCAGAAGTAATTCTGGGCTTGGCCACTCTGCATGCCTATCGCAACACTCGCGGCAGCGGCATCATTCAGCAGGTGTTCAGCGCCCTCAGTGTTAACTTGCTCTACACCGGTGCGTTATTCATTGGTCTTTTGCTTACCCGCTCGCTGCTATAACAATGGCAGCCCGGAGAGCAAGCGACATCCGGGGAAAACAGTTTCTTATACCTATTAGGAGTTTTGACATGAAGATTCGCAACCTCGCACTGGTTTTAATGCTTGGCGTCGCCCTCACCGCTTGCCAGAAGGGACAAGACACCGCCGCCGCTGACGCTGCTGCACAAGCCGCTGCTGTTGAAGCCGCTGCTGCCCAGCAGGCTGCCGACACCCAGCAGAAGCTGGCTGATGCACAGAAAGCTGCTGAAGATGCTCAGCAGGCCGCTGAACAAGCTCGCAAGGATGCTGCCGCCGCTGAAAAGCGCGCTGCACGTGCAGAACGCAACACCGTTGCTTCGTCTAAGCCTCAGGCAACCATTTGCGCAGCTTGCGGCACCGTGACCGCGATCACCGCTTCGAAAGTGAAGCCTGATGGCAGCGGCGCTGGCGCAGTGCTCGGCGCAGCTGCTGGTGGCGTTGCAGGTCACCAGGTTGGTGGCGGCCGCGGTAAGGACGTTGCCACCGTGCTCGGCGCGCTGGCTGGTGCTTATGCTGGTAACCAGGCTGAAAAAGCTGTCCGCGCTGAAACCGTCTACACGGTCGACATCAAGCTGGACAACGGCAGCAGCCGCAGCATCACCGTTAAGGATGTAGGCACTCTGACGGTCGGCAGCAAGGTTCGCGTTGACGGTGACACCATCTCGCCACGCGGCTAAGTTAGCCTCGCAGTATCTAAACCCCGCGACCGCAAGGCCGCGGGGTTTTTTATGTACAGGATGTACGGTACCTTCGCGGGCGCATGGATGCGCAGGAGCGGAGGTGTTTGTGCAGAGATGCCCCAATCAAGCAATCGATAGCCATTTTCCGCTACGCTAGCGCCCCCAAAAAGCGGCGCGCTTGAGTGATGGCTAAGAAAATCAAAGTATTGGTAGTCGGTAGCGGTGGGCGTGAACACGCTCTGGCTTGGAAATTAGCGCAATCGCCACGGGTTTCAGAGGTATTGGTGGCTCCCGGCAACGCCGGCACCGCTCGCGAAAAAGGCGTTCGCAACGTCAACGTCGCCGCAGAAAATATCCCCGGACTGATCTCCTTGGTCCAAAACGAGCAAGTCGGCTTCACCGTTGTCGGTCCAGAAGGCCCATTGGCCGCCGGCCTCGTCGATGCTTTTACCGCCGCCGGTCTGCGCGTGTTTGGCCCGACTCGCGCTGCTGCGCAGCTTGAAGCCAGCAAAGCCTTCACCAAAGATTTTCTCGCTCGTCACAACATTCCGACGGCGCAATATCGCGTGTTCACCGATATCGACCCAGCACTGGCCTATGTCCGCGAGCGCGGCGCGCCGATCGTCATCAAAGCTGATGGCCTCGCCGCAGGCAAAGGCGTTGTCGTCGCAATGCAGTTGGATGAAGCTGAAAACGCCATCCGCGACATGCTCTCGGGCGAGATGCTCGGCAAAGCGGGCGCGCGCGTGGTCATCGAAGATTTTCTCGATGGCGAAGAAGCCAGCTTTATCGTTGTCGCTGGCAGCAAAGCCGGCAAGCAACCGCAATATCAGCCGCTCGCTAGCGCGCAAGATCACAAACGCATCTTCGACGCCGACCAGGGCCCGAACACCGGCGGCATGGGCGCGTACTCACCTGCGCCTGTGGTCACAGCAGCAGTGCATGCACGCGCTTGCCGCGAAGTGATTGAACCAACGCTTGCAGGCATGGCCGCAGAAGGCACGCCGTTCACGGGTTTTCTCTACGCTGGCTTGATGATTCGCAAAGACGGCGCGCCGCTCGTCATCGAATTCAATGCGCGTATGGGCGATCCTGAAACGCAGCCGATCATGTTCCGCCTCGATTCCGATTTGCTGGATCTATTGGAAGCTGCGATTGATGGCACGCTCCCCTCGAACCCACCACGCTGGAACCCACAGCCTGCGCTCGGCGTCGTGATGGCAGCTGAAGGTTATCCCGGCACGATTCGCAAAGGCGACGCAATCAGCGGCCTCGATGGCGAATTCGGCAAGGCAAAAGTTTTTCACGCAGGCACCACAGATCAGGATGGCAACGTGGTCACCAGCGGCGGCCGCGTGCTCTGCGTTGTTGCCAGCGGCGACACGGTGCGCGCTGCGCAAGCGGGCGCTTATGCAGCGATGCAAGGCATTAGCTGGAAAGGCGAACAACATCGGACGGACATTGGTTATCGCGCCGTACAACGCGAGTCTTAATCGACACGCGTTCATAAAAAAACCGGCCTTGGCCGGTTTTTTTATTTCTGAAGATTCTTGAATCTACTCAAGCCAACTTCGGCGCAATCGCGCGAACCAATGTCGCCAGCGCATCAGAAGGCTCACGGAAGTTGCGGTCGTCCTCACCAAATTCACTGAGCCACACCACATCCAAGCCCGGGAATTTCTTCTCGGGATGATTGCGACTCAAAATAAAGTAGCTGTAGTTTCGACGCGCGTGGCTGTCGATGATCTTGATCGTGATTTCAGTGTCATCTTTACTGATGACGAAGTGCTGCACCTTCGGGTGCCGCTGCAATCGATTCTGCAAATTACGCACAGAATCGACGACCTTCTTCCATTCAACGTCCAGATAAACCGAACGATGACTGACTTCCTTTTCTAGTTCTGCGCGGGTCGAACGAATGCCTTGGAGTTGACGCTCCAGCAAGGCTTCAAATGGATCTTTTTCTGTGCTCATCTTGATTGGTTATTTACTCGATTCTGAGTGATCGATTCGTCTTTGTAGAAATTAGTTACGACGCGCCATAAAGGCAATGCGCTCGAACAAATGCACATCTTGCTCGTTCTTCAGCAAGGCACCATAAAGCGGTGGCAAGCTCTTCTTGGTGCTGGCTTCACGCAAGACCGCTGGATCAATATCTTCAGCCAGCAATAGCTTGAGCCAATCGAGCAGTTCCGACGTCGATGGTTTTTTCTTCAGGCCTGGCAATTCGCGCAGGCCAAAGAACACTTCCATCGCTTCCTTCAGCAGATTTTGCTTCAGCTTAGGGAAATGCACGTCGACGATTTTCTGCATCGTCGGCGCATCGGGGAAACGGATGTAGTGGAAGAAGCAACGGCGCAAAAATGCATCCGGCAATTCTTTTTCGTTGTTCGAGGTGATGATGATCACCGGACGATTCAAGGCCTTCACCGTCTGGCGCGTCTCGTAAACGTAGAACTCCATCTGATCGAGTTCGCGCAGCAAATCGTTGGGGAATTCGATGTCGGCCTTATCGATTTCGTCAATCAGCAGCAGCGGACGCTTGCCCGCTTCAAAGGCTTCCCACAATTTGCCTTTGACGATGTAGTTGCTGATGTCCTTGACCTTGCTTTCGCCCAGCTGCGAGTCACGCAGACGCGATACCGCGTCGTATTCGTAGAGACCCTGCTGCGCTTTGGTGGTCGATTTCACATGCCATTCGAAATACGGCATGTCGAGCGCACGCGCGACTTCTTGTGCGAGGCGCGTCTTACCGGTGCCCGGCTCGCCCTTCACCAGCAGCGGACGCTGCAAAGTCACAGCGGCATTAACCGCCATCGTTAAATCATCTGTTGCGACGTAATCTTCGGTGCCAGTAAAACGCACGGTGTCATCCTCGATAGCAATTCAATTTCGAAAAATCGATCACGCGCATGGTTGCTGCGGCGTAGACGACTTTGTTTTTAAATATTATTTAGTAAAACTTAATTAAATATTTAAAAACAACCCGTGCTTTTCGAAAACGAGTGCGGGAGACGCAATTTAACGGTTTCTACGCTTCTATGCGACGCGTAAGAGCGATTACAGCAACAGCGGCGCATCCGGCATCTCATTGCCGACATCGCGCGGGCCCGGCGGATGCTTGGCGAGAATCGCCGACACCGCCTGCACACAGGCAATCGCGCCCGCTTCATAGTTGCTCAGCTTGAAATGCTTTTGCAGTTCGCGACAGGCTGCATCCCACTCGGCCTGCGGCACGCGTCCGCGCGCCACATAACGATCGGCAACGATCTCAATCGCGTGATCGGCCAGCAGCAGATAAATCAGCACGCCGTTGTTGTGCTCGGTATCCCAAACACGTTGCTGCGCAAAAACCTCGACCGCGCGCTGACGTGGCGTGACGCCTGCGCCCGCTTCAGTAGGCGATAGCGCCGCTTCAATCACAAAGCGAATTTCGCCCGGATGCAGCTGCTCGCAGTCTTTCACCGCTTTCGCAATCGCTTGCAGCGAAGCTTGCGAGAAATATCGGCGAACCAGCCATTGGCCCGTGCTCGCGTGCTTGAAGAATCGACGGATATTCATCTCACCAATCTCCCGACGCGCCGCCACCACCAAAGCCGCCGCCACCGCCGCCAAAACCTCCACCACCGAAACCACCGCCTCCGCCACCACCGCCATAACCCATCGGCAGGCCGCCAATAGCGCCGCTATACATCACCAACGAAGCGAACATGGCGAGTACCGCAGCCAGTGCGGCAAAGCCTAGCGAACCAATCACCAGCATCGCGACGAGGCCTGTACCAACCCCCACCAAACCTGACGCGGGGAATGTGCCGAATGCGCGCTTGAGCATGTGGCCCAAGCCCCACAGGATGAAGAACGGCACCAGCAGCGCGCCGAGTTTGTTGTCGCCATTGCCGCCCTGACGGTTCGCACGCTGCGCGGGTGGCGGCAATGCTTCGCCACTCACCACGGCAATCATTTGATCAACACCCGCATTAATGCCGCCGGCAAAATCACCTTGGCGAAAATGTGGTGCGATGCTTTCAGCAATGATGCGTTTGGCGATGGCGTCAGGCATTGCGCCTTCCAGTCCACGCCCAACTTCGATGCGCATGCGACGATCATTCTTGGCCAGAATCAACAGCGCACCATCATCAATTTTTGCGCGGCCCAGCTTCCACGCATCAACGACGCGAATGCTGTACTGCTCAAGTTCTTCCGGCTGCGTCGTCGGCACAATCAGCACAGCAATCTGACTACCCTTCTGCGCTTCAAACGCTGCGAGTTTTTGTTCCAGTGCACTGGCTTGCGCGGCGCTCAGCGTTTGCGTGAGATCGGTGACACGTGCCTTCAACGCAGGCACGGGTACCAAGCCGCCGTCTGCGCCCCATGCGCTTGCGCACAGGGGCAACAGTACGATCGCCAGTAGGCGACGGAACATCAAAGCGTCCGATTACTTCGCTGGCGCGTTGCCGAAATCAACTTTCGGCGGAGCGGAAATCGCTTTCTCGTTTTCAACCGTAAAGTTCGGTTTCACCGCCATGCCAAACATCTTGGCAGTGAGATTGGTTGGGAACGAACGCACCGTTGTGTTGTAGACCTTGATCTCTTCGATATAACGATTGCGCGCAACGGTGATGCGATTTTCCGTGCCTTCCAACTGCGCCTGCAGATCACGGAACAGCGTGTCGGATTTGAGCTGCGGATAATTTTCGGTGACGACCAACAAGCGCGACAGCGCGCCGCTGAGTTCGCCTTGAGCCTGACTAAACTGCTTGAGCTTGGCTTCGTCATTCACCATATCTGGCGTGACGTTGATGCTGCCAACTTTGGCGCGCGCTTCGGTTACACCGAGCAGCACATCTTTTTCCTGCTGCGCGTAACCCTTCACGGTATTCACGAGGTTCGGCACCAGATCAGCGCGGCGCTGATATTGGTTGAGCACTTCGGCCCACGAAGCTTTAATACCTTCGTCTTGCTGTTGCAGGCTGTTGTAGCCGCAACCGCTGAGGAACAGAACGCTGGACATCACCATCAGGGTCAGTAAACGTTTCATCACATACTCCGTGCGCAATTAAAGTCAGCAAAAAATAAGGCCGTGCACACTATGTATGCACGGCCTCAGCGTTTTCAATGGCTAAAAGGCTAATTAACCTTTAGCGCGCTGCTCCAGAATCTCGACTGCAGGCAGCTTCTTACCTTCCAGGAACTCAAGGAAAGCGCCGCCGCCAGTGGAGATGTAATCGATACGATCGGCAACTTTGAACTTGTCGATCGCAGCGAGCGTGTCGCCACCGCCAGCCAGCGTGTAACCGTCAGCAGACGCAATCGCTTCGGCAATCGCCTTGGTGCCACCGGCAAAGCTGTCGTACTCAAACACACCGACCGGGCCGTTCCAGACGATGGTGCCGCAAGACTTCAGCAACGCTGCAAGTTTCTTGCGCGTCTTCGGGCCGATGTCGAGGATCATTTCATCGGATTCGACTTCATCAGCTGAACGCACTTCTGCATGCGCTTCTGCCGAGAACTCGGAAGCAACGACGACATCTTCCGGCAATGGAATATCACCGCCACGCGCCTGAATCTTGGCGAGAATGCTACGCGCCTTATCAAGCATGTCGGCTTCGTGCAGCGACTTGCCAACTGGCTTGCCCATTGCAGCAAGGAAGGTGTTGGCGATACCGCCGCCGATGATTAACTGATCGGCGATGTCGGCAAGATTTTCCAACAGATCGAGCTTGGTCGAAACCTTGCTGCCACCAACGATCACAGCCAATGGCTTCTTCGGATTAGCCAGCGCAGTGCTGAGCGCATCGAGTTCTGCAGCGAGCAGCGGGCCTGCGCACGCAACTGGTGCAAACTTGGCAACGCCATGCGTAGAAGCTTCTGCACGATGCGCAGTGCCGAAAGCATCCATCACATAGATATCGCAGAGCGAAGCCATTTTCTTCGACAGCGCTTCGTCGTTGTCTTTCTCGCCTTTGAGAAAGCGCGTGTTTTCACCAAGTGCAATCTGGCCCGGTTCCATCGCAATGCCGTCGATCCAGTTGGTGACGAGCGGAACCGTGCGCTCCAACTTTTCTGACAACCATGCAGCAACCAAAGTCAGCGATGCTTCCGGGTCGAACTTGCCAGCCTTAGGGCGGCCAAGGTGCGAGATCACCAACACCGAAGCGCCGCGCTCCAGCGCGAGCTGCAGCGTTGCCAACGATGCACGCAGACGCGCATCCGAAGTGATTTTGCCGTTGTTGATTGGCACGTTGAGGTCTTGGCGGATCAGCAGGCGTTTGCCAGTGAGATCCAAATCAGTCATGCGTAAAACAGTCATTGCATTTATCCGTTACGAATTACAGAAAGTGAAAAGCCCCGAATCAACGGGGCTTTCCAGATTTTTGCTGCGATTACTTCGCGGCAACCACGCGTACCATTTCGAGGCACTTGTTGGAGTAGCCCCACTCGTTGTCGTACCAGCTGATCAGCTTGACGAAGGTGCCGTCGAGCGCGATGCCTGCGTCTGCATCGAAGATCGAGGTGCGTGCATCGCCACGGAAATCGGTAGCGACCACTTTGTCTTCGGTGTAGCCGAGAATGCCCTTGAGTGCGCCTTCCGACTGCGCCTTCATTTCGGCCTTGATCTCTTCGTACGTTGCTGGCTTTTCGAGTTCAGCGGTGAGGTCCACAACCGAGACGTCGGAAGTCGGCACGCGGAAGGACATACCGGTGAGCTTCTTGTTGAGTGAAGGAATCACCACGCCCACAGCCTTGGCAGCGCCGGTGCTGGAAGGAATGATGTTTTCCAGAATGCCGCGGCCGCCGCGCCAGTCTTTTGCCGAAGGACCGTCAACCGTTTTCTGCGTTGCGGTGGTGGCGTGCACGGTGGTCATCAGGCCACGCTTGATGCCCCACTTGTCATGCAGAACTTTAGCGAGAGGCGCCAAGCAGTTGGTGGTGCAAGAAGCGTTCGAGATGATCGCTTCGCCGTTGTAGGTCTTGTCGTTAACGCCGTAGACGAACATCGGGGTGTCATCTTTCGAAGGAGCCGAGAGAATGACTTTCTTCGCGCCTGCATCGAGATGCTTCTGCGCGGTTGGCTTGTCGAGGAACAGGCCGGTCGATTCGATAACGATATCGGCGCCGACTTCGTTCCACTTCAGGTTTGCAGGATCGCGTTCCTGCGTCAGGCGGATCTTCTTTCCGTTGATGAACAGCGCGCCGTCTTTCACAGCGATGTCGCCTTTGAAGCGGCCATGTACGGAATCGTACTGCAGCATATAAGCGAGGTAGTCAGGGTCGAGCAGATCGTTGATCGCGACGATTTCGATGTCGTTAGCAAAGTTCTGAACTGCTGCGCGCAACACGTTGCGGCCGATGCGGCCGAAGCCGTTGATACCTACTTTCACTGCCATTGTCGTTTCCTCAAAAGAGCTAGATGCCTGGGTGTGATAAATCGAATTAGCCGATCAGCGCGTTTACTTTCGCGATCACGTTGTCGACGGTAAAACCAAAATGCTTGAACACTGCGCTGGCGGGTGCGGATTCGCCGTAGGTGTCTACGCCGAGCACGTCACCATTGTCGCCCACAAAGCCGCGCCAGTAGATGCTCACGCCTGCTTCAACAGCGAGACGCTTGCTGCCCTTCGGCAGAACGGAATCGCGATACGCCGCGTCTTGCTGCAAGAACAATTCAGCGCAAGGCATCGACACCACGCGAACTGCGGTGCCGGCTTCAATCAATTTCTTGGCGGCATCAACAGCGAGCTGAACTTCTGAGCCCGTTGCGATGATGATGGCCTTCGGCGCGGTTGCTGGTTCCAGCAACACGTAACCACCGCGACGTGCATTTTCAAAATGCGCCTGCGGATGGGGCTGCGGGTTGAGGTTCTGACGTGACAGCGCGAATGCGGTTGGTCCGTTGCGACGTTCAATTGCGCAAGCCCAGGCAATCGCCGATTCAAACTGATCGGCTGGACGCCAGGTTTGCAGATTCGGAATCAAGCGCAGGCTGGAAATGTGCTCAACCGATTGGTGCGTCGGGCCGTCTTCGCCCAAGCCAATCGAGTCATGCGTGTAAACGAAGATGCTGCCGATCTTCATCAACGCCGCCATGCGAAGTGCATTGCGGGCGTAGTCGGAGAAGGTCAGGAAGGTGCCGCCGAATGGCAGCAAGCCACCGTGCAACACGATGCCGTTGATCGCGGCCGACATGCCGAACTCGCGCACGCCGTAGCTGATGTAGTTGCCCGAGAAATCGCCCGGCTTGATGACTTTGTAACCTTTGAAATCCGTGCAGTTGGATTCGGTGAGATCTGCCGAACCGCCAAACAGTTCTGGCAACTTCGCGGCAATTGCATCGAGTGCGAACTTGGATGATTTACGCGTTGCGACTGGCTTATCAGCAGCAGCCGCTTCAGCGATCATCGCTTTGGCAGTGTCAGCCCAATCAGCCGGCAGCTCGCCCTTCATGCGGCGCGTGAATTCTGTGGCGTCTTCTGGATATTTGGCGGCGTAGGACTTGAACACATTGTTCCAAGCCTGTTGCGCAGCTTTGCCTTTCTCGCGTGCATCCCAACCCTTGCGAATATCAGCAGGAATTTCGAACGGCGCGTGCGGCCAGTTGAGCTGTGCGCGTGCGAGTGCAATTTCAGCGTCGCCCAGCGGAGCGCCGTGTGAGCTTTCTTTGCCCTGCTTGTTAGGCGAACCAAAACCGATCACGGTTTTGCAGCAGATCAGCGTTGGCTTGTCTTTCGAAACGCGTGCGGTTTCGATAGCGGCCTTAATGTCTTTGGCTTTGTGGCCATCAACATTACGCACAACCTGCCAGCCGTAGGATTCAAAACGATCTGGCGTGTTGTCACGGAACCAGCCGTGCACTTCGCCATCGATCGAGATGTTGTTGTCGTCATACAGCACGACGAGTTTGTTGAGGCCAAGCGTGCCTGCGAGCGAGCAAGCTTCGTGGCTGATGCCTTCCATCAAGCAACCATCGCCGGTGAAGACGTAGGTGTAATGGTCAACGATGTTCAAACCATCGCGATTAAATTTTGCTGCCAGCACGCGTTCAGCAATCGCCATGCCGACACCGTTCGCAATGCCTTGACCGAGTGGACCGGTGGTGGTCTCAACGCCCGGCGTGATGCCGTATTCCGGATGGCCTGCGGTTTTGCTGTGCAGCTGACGGAAGTTCTTCAGCTCTTCCATCGGCAAGTCATAACCAGACAGATTCAACAGCGAGTACACCAGCATCGAACCGTGACCATTGCTGACCACGAAGCGGTCGCGGTTAGCCCAGGTTGGGTCCGTTGGATTGTGCGAAAGGAAGTCGTTCCACAAAACCTCCGCGATATCAGCCATGCCCAGCGGCATACCGGGGTGGCCAGAATTGGCCTTTTGGACTGCGTCCATTGAAAGGGCGCGGATCGCGTTGGCGAGGTCAGTACGGGTATGCATCGGGCTATGGCTCGGTGCTGAGGCGGCAAATAAGGGCGCGTATTTTCCTTTTTAAGGCGCTCGGGAGCAAGGAACACGTGAATTAGTCCGCATTTTTACTAATCCAGAATAGTGATTAATTATTTAATTTATTTTTCTTAAGAATTATAAATAAAACATTGCGCATGCCCTGCGTGCCTTTGTGCACCTAGGTTCCGGGCCAACCGATCCGATTCTCAGCGGAATTTAATACTGCAGCCATAACTCGGAAATTGATCACCAGAGACAACACCGTCACCCAGTACCGCATCGAGCGCCGCGCGCAAATCTGCGCCACTTAAGGGCTTTTTATTGCCCGGCGTGGAATCATCAAGCCGACCGCGATAGACACAGCGCAGTTGCTCATCGAAAACATAAAAATCTGGGGTGCAGGCTGCGGAATACGCGCGCGCCACATCCTGCGACTCATCGTAGAGATACGGAAACGTATAGCCCTGCTGGCGAGCAACTTCGGCCATCTCTGCTGGGCCGTCTTCGGGATAACGGGTGACGTCATTGCTACTGATCGCGGCGAATCCCACTCCGCGCGGCTGATAGTCCGCAGCCAGCCGAACCATCTCGCTCTCAACATGTTTCACATAAGGGCAATGATTGCAGGTGAACATGACGACGGTGGCCTGCCTGCCGCGCACGTCCGCAAGGCTTAAGTTTTGGCCCGAAACCGTGTCTGGCAGCTGGAAATCAGGGGCCAAAGTGCCCAAAGGCAGCATCGCTGAAGGGGTTGGCATAGGGGGCCCTAAAGATTTGAGGCTCCAGCTTAAAGGCTGGAGATGGGCTAGGTTAAGCACCGTTAAAAAGTCTGGCCCCGGCCCGGGGATTCATCTAGAATATCCGTTCATCCGTATAGACAGATCATCAGCGCAAGGGAACATCCGTCCGGCGCGCTTTCTTCAATCCTTATTTTTGAGGTTCATGCCGTGAGCGAATATCTCTTTACCTCCGAGTCCGTTTCCGAAGGCCATCCGGACAAAATGGCGGATCAGATTTCTGACGCGATTCTTGACGCGATTCTTGCGCAGGACCCTCGTGCACGCGTTGCTTGCGAAACGTTGGTGAAGACCGGCGTTGCCGTGCTCGCTGGCGAAGTCACCACCACCGCCAACTTTGACGTTGACGCGATTGCGCGCGGCGTCATCAATGGCATCGGCTACAGCAACACCGAAGTCGGCTTCGACGGCCACACCTGCGGCGTGATCAACATCATCGGCAAGCAGTCGCCTGACATCGCCATGGGCGTTGACGGCACCAGCAAGAAAGCAAAAGCAGCTGAAGACATCGGCGCTGGCGACCAGGGCCTGATGTTCGGCTACGCCTGCAACGAAACCGCCACCTTGATGCCTGCGCCGATTTTCTACGCGCATCGCCTCGTTGAGCAGCAGGCCAAGATTCGCAAAGCGAAGAAGGGCGGCCTTTCATGGCTGCGCCCAGACGCAAAGAGCCAGATCACGCTGCGCTACAAAGATGACGCAGTCGTCGGCATCGACGCCGTTGTGTTGTCGACGCAGCACGATCCAGACATCAAGCTGAAAGATCTGCGCGAAGCCGTGTTGGAAGAAATCATCAAGCCTGTGTTGCCCGCAAAGTGGCTGACCAAGGCGACCAAGTTCCACATCAACCCGACCGGCAACTTCGTGATCGGCGGCCCAGTGGGCGATTGCGGTCTCACCGGCCGTAAGATCATCGTTGACTCGTACGGCGGTTGGGCACGTCACGGTGGCGGCGCATTCTCGGGCAAGGATCCTTCCAAGGTTGACCGTTCGGCTGCATACGCTGCGCGCTACGTTGCCAAGAACATCGTTGCTTCCGGCATCGCAGATCGTTGCGAAGTTCAGATCAGCTACGCCATCGGCGTTGCAGAACCCACTTCGATCATGGTCACCACCTTCGGCACCGGCAAGATCAGCGACACCGCGATTGAAAAACTCGTGCGTCGCAATTTCGACCTGCGTCCGGGCGGCATCATCAAGATGCTCGACCTGATCCACCCGATGTATCAGATGACGGCTTCCTACGGTCACTTCGGCCGCAAGCCGTTTGAGATCAAAGGCGCTGACGGCAAGACCTACACCGCATTCTCGTGGGAGAAGACGGACAAGGCCGAAGCGCTCGCAGCCGACGCAAAAAAGTTTAAGTAAGCAATGAAGTGACCCCGTCGAGGGGCGCTGCGACCCACGCAAGGTGGGCCAGGCTCGACGGGGTTTTCCCAAATCCGTTGTAACGGCGCCCGTTCCTGAAAACTCTGGAGCGATCGCATGAACGCAGTTCTTAAATCTAACTTCACCGACTACAAGGTCCGTGACATTTCTCTGGCCGAATTCGGCCGCAAGCGCATCGTCATGGCAGAAGAAGAAATGCCAGGCCTGATGTCGATCCGCGCCAAGTACGCACCGCTGAAGCCGCTGAAAGGCGTGCGTCTGACCGGCTCGCTGCACATGACCAAGGAAACCGCCGTGCTGCTGGAAACGCTCGGCCATCTCGGCGCATCCGTGCGTTGGGCTTCCTGCAACATTTTCTCGACCTCTGATGACGCTGCTGCTGCGGTTGCTGCCGCTGGCACGCCAGTGTTCGCATGGAAAGGCGAGTCACTGGAAGAGTATTGGGATCTGGCACTCGACAGCATCACGCACACGCTGCCTGATGGCACGCTCACCGGCCCTGAACTCGTTGTTGATGACGGCGGCGACGTGACCTTGCTGATTCACAAAGGCTACGAGTTGGAGCACGGCGACAAGTGGGTTGATACGCCTAGCGACAACCACGAAATCAAAGTCATCAAAGACCTGCTGAAGAAAGTCGCCAAGGAACGTCCTGGCTTCTGGACGCGCGTGGTTAAAGACTGGCGCGGTGTTTCGGAAGAAACCACCACGGGCGTGCATCGTCTGTATCAGATGATGGAAGCGGGCAAGCTGCTCGTTCCTGCCATCAACGTGAACGACTCGGTTACCAAGTCGAAGTTCGACAACCTTTACGGCTGCCGTGAATCACTGGCTGACGGCATCAAGCGCGCGACCGATCTGATGATCGCTGGCAAGGTTGCTGTCGTTTGCGGTTACGGCGACGTCGGTAAAGGTTCTGCGCACTCGCTGCGCGGCCTCGGCGCTCGCGTGATCGTCACGGAAATCGATCCTATCAATGCGCTGCAGGCTGCGATGGAAGGCTTCCAGGTCACCACCGTTGAAGACTCGCTCGGCTTGGCTGACATTTACGTCACCACCACCGGCAACAAAGACATCATCACCCTCGATCACATGAAGGCGATGAAGCACAACGCGCTGGTCTGCAACATTGGTCACTTCGACAACGAAATTCAGATGGATCGTCTGAACGCCGAAGCCGGCGTGGTCAAGATGAACATCAAGCCACAGGTCGACCACTACACCTTCCCCGGCGGCAAGAGCATCTACATTCTTGCTGAAGGTCGCTTGGTGAATCTCGGTTGCGCCAACGGTCACCCGGCGTTCGTGATGAGCAACTCCTTCTCCAACCAGACACTTGCACAGATCGACCTCTGGAAGAACAAGGACACGTACGAAAAGACCGTGTATCGCTTGCCGAAGAAGCTCGACGAAGAAGTCGCCGCGCTGCACCTTGAGCAGATCGGCGTGAAGCTGACCAAGCTCACTGCAGATCAGGCCGCTTACCTCGGCGTGCCAGTTGAAGGCCCGTACAAGCCTGAGCATTATCGTTACTAAGCAATAACGTCATCCCCGCGAAGGCGGGGATGACGAATAGGAAATGTAGGGCGGGTTAGCGGCTTCGTCGCGTAGCCCGCCTTTCGTGAAGATGGTGGGTTACGCCGCGATGCGGCTAACCCACCCTACGATTGAGTTTGTCGCGATGACACAAGAAGTTTCATTTTCATTCGAGTTGTTTCCACCGCGCACTCCAGAGGGCGCGGCGAAACTTCCTGCGGTTATCGAAAAACTCGCTGCACTCAAGCCGCAATATTTTTCGGTCACTTACGGCGCTGGCGGCTCTGAACAAGACGGCACCTACGAAACCGTAATGCGCGTCATCAAGCAGACCGGCATTGAAGGCGCACCGCATCTCACCTGCGTTGGATCCACACGCGAAAACATCAAATCACTGCTCGACAAGTATCGCGCTGCGGGCATTCGCCGCATCGTTGCGCTACGTGGTGATTTGCCTGCGACCGCGATGGACACCAGCGCACCGGGCGAATTGCGTTATGCCAATGAACTGGTCAGCTTCATTCGTGAATTGCATGGCGATTATTTTCATCTGGAAGTTGCTGCGTATCCGGAAACGCATCCGCAAGCACCGAGCCCAGAAGCCGACTTCGAAAACTTCCGCCGCAAGGTGGAAGCAGGCGCAAGCGTTGCTGTATCGCAGTACTTTTACAACGCCGACAGCTATTTCGATTTCGTCGAGCGCTGCCAGAAAGCCAACATCAAGATTCCAATCGTGGCCGGCATCATGCCGATCACCAACCATGCGCAGCTCACGCGTTTCTCTGCCGCTTGCGGCGCTGAGATTCCGCGCTGGGTACGTTTGCGTCTTGAGCAGTATCAGGACGACAAGCAGGCGCTGCAGGATTTTGGTTTGGATGTCGTCACCCGCTTGTCGCGCACGCTACTCGACAACGGCTGCCCCGGTATTCACTTCTATACGCTCAATCAATCTGAAGCCACGCTGCGTTTGTGGAAGAATCTGGGACTTCCCGTTCCAGTCACTTCCGCAAACACTTGAGCAACGCTGCAGTCACTTACGATCTAGCCGTCATCGGCGCCGGCCCAGCCGGCGCTGCTGCGGCATTTCACGCTGCGCGCGCAGGCTTGCGCGTTGTACTCCTCGATAAATCCGAATTTCCTCGCGACAAAATTTGTGGCGACGGCCTGACCGCGCGCGCAGTGCTTGAGTTGCAAAAGCTTGGGCTTGAAGAAGAAGTGCAAAAGCGCGGCGCGCGCATTCATCAATTCCAAATGACCGCGCCACTCGGTCGCGTTGTCGCACAACTCAAAGGCGCGCCCGGATTTCCGGATTACGCTTATGTGCTGCCACGTTTGCAGTTGGACATGCTGCTGGTTGAACGCGCGGTCGCGGCTGGTGCTGAGTTGCGCACACAGCAGGAAGTCACGCACTGGGATGCCGATGACAGTGGCATCACGCTGAAAATCAAAACATCGAGCGGTGAGCAATCACTGCGCGCGCGTCTCGCGATTCTCGCCACCGGCGCGCATCTCGCACTCGCACAACGCATGCGTCTGCTCGCACGCAAGCCGGAAATGATGGTGGCCTCGCGCCAGTATCTGGAAGGCCTTGATCAGCAAGACACCTGGCATCTGCATTTTGGCCGCAGCACGCTGCCGGGCTATGGCTGGATTTTCCCTGCGGGCAATGGTCTGGCCAATGTCGGCATCGGGCTAGAGCATCGCCGTCGTGATCAGTCGCTCAGTGAAGACCTAGCGCGCTATTTATCGAGCAAGCCCGCGCAAGTGATCCTCAAGGGTGCAAAACCCATCGCGCCACCCAAGAATTTTCCGCTCCGTTGGGATTTCTTGCAGTCGCCACTCAGCGCCCCGCGCATGCTGATTGCGGGAGAAGCCGCAGGCTTGGTGAACCCACTGACCGGCGAAGGCATCGATTACGCGCTGGAATCCGGCCATGTCGCCGCCACCCACGCGATCCGCGCCCTGCAAACGGGCGTGGAAGATTCGGCCGCCTATGCCGCCGCACTGCATGCCGAATACGACAAACTCTTTCTGTTCAGCCAACGCCTGCGCGATTGGTGTCGCACG
Organism: Stenotrophobium rhamnosiphilum; assembly: GCF_003052265.1. Lineage (GTDB taxonomy): Bacteria > Pseudomonadota > Gammaproteobacteria > Nevskiales > Nevskiaceae > Stenotrophobium > Stenotrophobium rhamnosiphilum. The sequence continues at coordinate 569,099 of NZ_QANS01000003.1, read as the reverse complement.
CCTTGGGGCGTTTCGACCTTGGCGCTGGGCGCGATGGCGCGGCCTGATTTGAAAATGCGCCTGGTTGGGAGCTTGCTGGGTGGGCACACCGCGCCATCACTGCCGACCGCAAAACGTCTATTGAAAGTATTGCTGCGCCCACAACCCACAAACTAACTGCGCAAAATTACCCGATGCGGCTCCTCCAAAAAGCGTGCGTCAAAAGCTCTCGTTTACCTTAAGAATTAACGCTAAGTGCATGCCAGGTATAAGAAAGGTGCCAATATTCACAAAATCTGTGGATAACTGTGTGGACAATGATGAGCAGAATTCGCTAAGTAGCGGCTGCGTCGAACTTTTTTCCGCCGAGGCCAGTTTATAATCAGGCCGATTTCGTTAATGGAATCATTAACTTACTGAAATATTGCAGCATTCTTGCAGAAAAATGTCGGTTTTACTTGGTTTCTGAAGGCATCGCCCCACTACTGTGCATAAGCATAGAACCCCGCATATAAATTTTTGACGCTGTCAAGACCTTAAACTCACGCCATGTCATCAACTCACTCACAACGCCCCATCGTCCTTTGCTTCTCCGGTCACGACCCCGGTGGTGGCGCAGGAATCCACGCAGACATCGAAGCCATTGGTGCGCTCGGCGGCCACGCGCTGACCATCATCACGGCCCACACCGTGCAGGACACCCGCAATGTCGAGCGCGTGGTGCCCACGGATCTGACGCTGCTAGCCGAGCAGATCGTGGCCCTGTCGAGCGATAGCGTGATCAGCGCGATTAAAGTAGGCCTGTTGGGCGAAGCGGCGCAGATTTCAGTGATTGCCCGCACTGCGCAGGCGCTTGGCGTGCCGCTGGTGCTAGACCCGATCCTGCGCGCTGGCGGCGGCAGCAATCTGGCAAGCACAGCCACGATCATGGCGATGCAGACCCAGCTCTTTCCCCTGACTACGGTACTAACGCCGAATGCCGCAGAAGCGCGTCGCCTTGCGCCTGGCGATACCGCGGCTGAAAACGCAGACGCGCTCTTGGAGACCGGCTGCGCCAATGTGCTGATCACCGGCGGCGACGAACCCAGTGACGACGTCGTCAATAGCTGGCACCGCGTCGGGCACGAAGCGCAGACCTTCCGCTGGCCGCGCCTGCCTGAAACCTTTCACGGCGCAGGCTGCACGCTGGCCGCGTCTATTGCTGCGCTACTGGCACAGGGACGCGAAGTTGGCGACGCGCTGGCCGAAGCCCAGGCCTACACTCAACGCGCGCTACAGAACGCGCAGCGCACCGGCCAAGGTCGCAGCATTCCCGGAAGGCTCCTGTGAAATCATCGCACCCACATCCAACGCCGGCCGCATTGCGCGGTCTCTACGCGATTACTTCCGAAGCAATCTGCGCCAGCGGTGGAACGCTGCTCGCTGCTGCAGAAGAAGCCCTTGCTGGCGGCGCGCGGCTGCTGCAATACCGCGACAAGTGGAACAGCGCCGCAGTACGCGCCAACCACGCCCACACCCTGCTCGGACTCTGTCATGAACATGGCGCGCTGTTCATCATCAATGACGATGTCGAACTTGCGTTGAATTGCGGCGCTGATGGCGTGCATGTCGGTAATACCGACGCTTCACTCGCTACAGCGCGTGAACGGCTGGGCATCCACGCCGTGATTGGCGTCAGCTGCGCGGGCTCGATTGAGCGCGCACTCGCCGCTCAAGCCGGTGGTGCGAGCTATGTCGCCTTTGGGCGCTTCTTCGACTCACGCACCAAACCCAACGCGCCCGGCGCTGAGCCCAGCCTGCTCAATCTGGCGCGGCCGCAGTTGCAGATTCCGATCTGCGCCATTGGCGGCGTCACGCCGCACAACGCGGGCGATCTGATTGCACGCGGTGCCGACATGGTGGCGGCGGTTGAAGGTGTGTTTGGCGACAAGGACATCGAAGCCGCAGCGCGACATTACGCACAACTGTTTCAGCCTTAAGCCCCCGCTACCCCCGCGCGGCGCGTAAAATCGCGCCTCATTTCCGTTTGTCGCAAATCAGTCGCCATGACCACCACTCGCTCCGAAGCCCTGTTCGACTACGCCCAGCAATACATTCCGGGCGGCGTTAATTCGCCGGTTCGCGCGTTCAAGTCAGTTGGCGGCACGCCGCGCTTTATTGCAGGCGCACTCGGCGCACGCATCATCGACGTCGACGGCAAGTCCTACATCGACTACGTCGGCTCATGGGGCCCGATGATTCTCGGCCATCAGGACACTGATGTTTTCATCGCCATGCAAAAGCAGCTCGGCATTGGCCTGTCTTACGGCGCGCCGACTGAACTCGAAATCGAAATGGCGGAGCTGCTGTGCAATCGCGTGCCAGGCATGGAACAGGTGCGCATGTGCAATAGCGGCACCGAAGCGACGATGTCGGCGATTCGCCTCGCACGCGGCTTCACCGGCCGCGACAAGCTGATCAAATTTGAAGGCTGCTATCACGGCCACGCTGATGCGCTGCTGGTGAAAGCGGGCTCTGGCGCGCTGACGTTTGGCGTACCGACTTCACCCGGCGTGCCTGCGGATGTTGCGCGTCATACGCTGACCGCGACGTATAACGATCTCGCTAGCGTTGCTCAACTGTTCAACGCGAATCGCGATGGCGTTGCTTGTCTCATCGTTGAACCTGTCGCTGGCAATATGAACTGCGTTCCCCCTGCCCCCGGCTTCCTGCAAGGTCTGCGCGATCTCTGCACACAGCACGGCGCGGTTTTGATTTTTGATGAAGTGATGACCGGCTTCCGCGTGGGTATTCGCGGCGCATCAGGTCTCTACGACGTCACGCCTGATCTGACGACGCTCGGCAAAATCATCGGCGGCGGCATGCCGGTCGGTGCCTTCGGCGGTCGCAAAGACATCATGCAAAAACTCTCGCCTGCGGGTCCGGTGTATCAAGCAGGTACGCTGTCCGGCAATCCGCTGGCAATGGCAGCCGGCTTGGCGACACTACGCAAACTCGACAACGTCATGCTCTACGCACAACTCGAAGCGAGCACCACGCAATTGCTTGACGGCCTCAAAGCCGCTGCGAAAGATGCGGGCGTTGCTTTCACTACGACGCAAGTCGGCAGCATGTTCGGCCTCTACTTCGGCGAAGGCCCGATCCGCGGCTTAGCCGATGTGATGAAGTGCGATGCGAATCGTTTCAAAGTTTTCTTCCACGCGATGCTGGATCGCGGCGTGTATCTCGCACCTTCCGCTTTTGAGGCAGGTTTTGTCGGCGCCAAGCACGGCGAAGCGGAAATCACCGCCACGATCAATGCTGCACGCGAAGCCTTCGCGCTATGCAAGGCTGCATAAGCGATGTCTGAGAACAGCGGATTCCTGACCAAGCTGCGCGCGGGCCTTAACAAGGGCGACTCGTTTCTCACGCGCGATCTTGGCACTTTGTTCAGCGGCGACAAGCTGCGCGATGACGCCATCGAAGAACTCGAAAGCCGTTTGCTGATGGCTGATGCCGGCATCGAAGCCACCACTTGGTTGATCGAACGCCTGCAATCCGAAGTCAACGCAGGTCGCGTTAAAAACGAAAAGCAGTTGCGCGCAGTGCTGAAGAAATTTTTGGTTGAACTGCTCTCACCAGTCAGCAAGCCGCTGGTGATTCCGCCTTTCATCAAGCCTTATATTTTGTTTGTTGCGGGCGTGAATGGCGTTGGCAAAACCACCACCATCGGCAAACTCGCATCGCGCTTGAAGAAAGAAGGCAAAACCGTGCTGCTCGCAGCCGGCGACACTTTCCGCGCGGCCGCCGTGCAACAGCTGACGACTTGGGCTGAGCGCGCTGACGTACCGATCCTGTCGCAAGGTGAAGGCGCCGATTCCGCCAGCGTGATTTTCGACGCCGTGCAATCGGCCAAATCGCGCGGCATTGATGTCGTCATCGCCGACACCGCAGGCCGTCTACACACGCAAGCGCATCTGATGGAAGAACTGCGCAAGATCAAACGCGTGGTGCAGAAGCACGATCCGTACGCGCCACATGAAGTGCTGATGGTGGTTGACGCCACCACCGGCGGCAATGCCTTGACGCAAGCTTTACAGTTTCATGAAGCAATCGGCTTGACCGGCATCGCCATCACCAAGTTGGACGGCACGGCGAAGGGCGGTATCCTGCTGGCTATCGCGCGGCGCATGGCGTTACCGGTACGATTTGTTGGCCTGGGTGAAGGCGTCGAAGATCTTGAACCCTTCGATGCAGAAGCCTACGCCGAAGCACTGATCAACCCTTGAGCTAAACCTCACCACGCATGACGGACATCATTCAATTTCACGACGTCAGCCACCGCTATGAAGGCGGTCACGATGTGCTGTCGCATGTGAGCTTTAGCGTGAAGCAGGGCGAGATGGTGTTTCTCACCGGCGCCAGCGGTGCAGGCAAATCAACGATTCTGCGTTTGGTTGCACTGATCGCACGCGCCACGCGTGGACAGGTTCATGTGCACGGCCAGACATTGGCGAGCGTGAAGCCGCGACACATTCCGGCTTATCGCCAGCGCCTTGGTTTGGTGTTCCAAGATTTCAACCTGCTCAACGATCGTACGGTGTTCGACAACGTTGCATTGCCGCTGATCATTCGCGGCCACTCGCATCGTGATGTCGGCCGCCAAGTACGCGCCGCGCTCGATCAGGTCGATCTACTCAACAAAGAAAAGGTTTATCCGCTGACTCTGTCCGGCGGCGAACAACAGCGCGTCGGCATTGCACGCGCTGTGGTCACCAAGCCAGATTTGATTCTGGCTGACGAACCGACTGGCAATCTCGATCCGGAAATGGCGCATGAAGTGATGCGCATTTTTGAGCGCTTTAACCAAGTCGGCGTCAGCGTGTTGGTCGCAACGCACGCGATCGATCTGATTAAGGCAATGCCCCATCGCATGATTCACCTTGAGCATGGTCGCATCAGCATGAAGGTACCTCTCAGCGTTCGCCACGCGGGAGATTTTCCGTATGCCTAGAGCAGCCGCTAGCAGCGATCGTCGTCAAACATTTTTCTCGCGCCTGCTGGAAGAACACGCTCGCGTGTTCTTTTTCTCGCTCGGCAAACTTTGGCAAAACCCCGCAGGCACACTGCTGACCGCATTGGTCATCGGCATCACACTGGCCCTGCCCGCGGGCTTGCATGCGCTGATCAATAACGTCGACAAGCTCAGCTATTCATGGGAAGGCGCAGCGCAGTCCTCGCTATTTCTCAAAGACAGCGTCAGCGCCGAACGCGGCAAAGATCTGGCTCGTGAGCTGAATGCGCGACCAGGCGTCGCACGCACCACCTACATCTCGCGCGATCAAGCATTAGCAGAGTTCCGCAAACTCTCCGGCTTTGGCGAGGCGCTGGATATTCTCGATAACAATCCGCTGCCAGCTGTGATCACCGTAACGCCGATGCACAAACAGTCGCGCGACGAGATCAATGCGCTGGTGACTGATCTGTCGAATCTGCCCGAAGTGGATATGGCCAAGCTCGACCAGAAATGGTTGGAGCGGCTCTACGGCATCATCGATTTATTGCAGCGCGGCGTGATGGTGATTGCCGTGCTGCTGAGCCTTGCCGTGATTGTGACGGTGGCCAACACCATTCGCCTCGACATCCAAGCGCGCCGCGAAGAAATCATTGTGATGAAGTTGATCGGCGCACCCAACAGCTTTATTCGTCGCCCGTTTCTGTATACCGGACTCTGGTACGGTTTCACCGGCAGCGTGGTCGCGCTGATTTTCGTTGGTGTCGGCATGGCCGCACTGACTGGGCCTGTGCAGAATTTGGCAGGACTCTACGAAAGCAATTTCTCGCTCTCCGGTCTGTCCTTCTTCGCCGTGCTGCAAGTGTTTGGCGCTGGCATCGTGCTGGGCTGGCTTGGCGCTTTCCTGACGGTGAGCCGCCATCTCAGCAAGATTGAGCCGCACTAAAGTTAATTAGTGCGCGCTGTCATCTTCGCGAGAATCACGAAGCGCTAGATCACCCAACTCAGCTTGAACCTCGTGCCACCATCACCCGGCTGCAACGCGATGTTGCCGCCGTGCACGGCGAGTACCGCGCGAATAATCGCCAAACCCAAACCCGTATTGCCCTGAGCGCGCGCCGTCGTGAAGAAAGGCGTAAAGATTTGGTCAACATTGCCAGTCGAAATTCCGGGGCCGTTGTCGCTCACCAATAAATTAAGCTGCCCCTTGATTTGCTCACACGACAAAGTCACCACAGCACCCGGCGCATGCTGACGAGCATTGTCGAACAAGCCCGATAAAATTGAATCGAACAATTCTGCGCTCATCGGCAAGCTGGCTTGCTCTGGCAAGGGCTCAAGCAATTCAATCAACTGACCGCTCTCACGCGCGCGGTGCACAGCGGTGCGCAGCACAGGCGCGAGAAGACAACTCTCCTTGCTGGGCGTGGCCATGTCGGCACGAGCGAGTTCTAACAAGCGACGCGTGAGTTGATCGAGCCGCGCTGTATCTTTGGCAATAATATTCAGAAAGCCCGCACGCTCGGTCTCACTCATCGCACTGCCGTGCTCCTTCAACAACTCAGCTGCACCGCCAATCGCAGTGAGCGGCGTTTTGAATTCGTGAGAAACATGAGCTGCAAAATCTTTGATGTAAGCGGCGCGCGCTTGCAGCGCATCGGCCATGCCCGCAACAGTTTCGCTGAGCTCAGCCACTTCTTGCACCACGCGTCGCCGCGCAGGTTGCACAGCGTTGCGCTCACCTGCATGGGCGCGTTGCGCTTGCTGTGAAAGTCGCCGCAGCGGTTGAGTGATCGTGGTGGCTGTGAGCCACGCCAGCGCTAATGTGGCGAGCAATAGCAGCGCACCCACTTGCGCGATTTTCACACGTCGCGCCCATACCACCTTGGTGAGATTGGACGGCGTGCGAGTGAGCAGTACGGCGCCGATCACACGGTTGCGATGAGTAATCGGCATGGCCACGAAGACGCGCAGCGCGGTGTTGCGGCTGATTGAAGCAATCCCCGGCCGTGGCGTGCTGCTGGGTTTGCGCTCGCGCAGCAGCGTGAGAAATTCACCAGCGAGTGCGCGTTTTACTTCCTGCTGTTGCAGCAAGCTCAAGCCCAAGTCATCACCCGTACTCGCAACGATGACGCCATTGGGCGCAATGATGCGCAAGCCTGCAAGGGTGACTTGCTGTGCTTGATCGAGCACCGGCTCCAGCTCTTTGCCGGTGACACGCGCGAGTGCGTCAGCCGCAGTGAGTGCGGGTAGTGGATCGGGCGCAGGCGATAGTGCGCTGTCACGAGCCAGGTCTAACTTGGCAGGGTGCGGCACATACACACGAGTCGGCACAGCAAGATCAGGGTCCGTGCTGCTGTAATCGCTAGCCTTGGTCTTGCCTTGTACCGGCAGCGGCAATCCGTATTGAGTCCAATCAAAATTTTTAGTGGCGTGACGATCAAATAATGCGGCATAAGCAGCAGACAGAATGGCGCCTTGGCCAATCAACTCACTCTCGGTCTGTCGCACCAGCGCACTTTCATAAATACGCAGCGCGAGAAAACCTGTCAGCGGAAGCGCAAGGATGAGCAAGAACACACTCGCCAATACCGTGCGCAGTCGTAGACGCATCATGTGCAAGAACCCAAGCGATAACCGACGCCATGCAGCGTTTCGATCGGCTCCACACCCAAGGCAGCAAACTTTTGGCGCAGGCGTCGAACATGGCTGTCGATCGTGCGATCAGAGACGATCTTGTGCAGCTCATAAGATTCATTCATCAGATGATCACGCGAACACACTTTGCCGGGGCGTGCGAGCAAGGTGCGCAGCAGACCGAACTCAGTCAGCGTGAGCACCAGTTCTTGATTGTCCCAAAACGCTTGATAGTGTTCGCTGCTCAAACTCAAACGCCCGTGCACTTGCAGCGGCGCAGCCACACGCGGCGCGCTGCTGCGGCGCAAGATCGCCTTCACTCGCGCGACTAGCTCGCGTGGAGAAAAAGGCTTGGCGAGATAATCATCACCGCCCATCTCAAGACCAATGATTTTGTCGACCTCGTCATCACGCGAGCTGACGAACAAGATCGGCGTGGCGGCCGAGCGTGGCTCTGCGCGCAGTCGACGGCAAACTTCCAGCCCGTCCATTTCTGGCATCAGAATATCCAGCACCAGTAGCGCGGGTTGCTCGCGCGCGAACTGGCTCAGCGCTATAGCGCCGTTATCCGCCAACACCACGGCATAACCCGCCTTGCTCAAAGCAAAGCGAATGACCTCGCGCACATTAGGGTCGTCGTCGGCTACCAGAATTTTTTGCATGGACAGAGCTTAAGGCCAAAGCGCTGCAAGCCCAAAACCTTGCACAACATTTGCACAATCTTCCGCGGCCTTTGCACGGCGTGGCGACGGCCCCTGCACAGTGACTTTGCAAACTGGGCCCACTAACACCCAAGGAGCCCATCGATGCACAACGAATCTGGTAGTCATTCACTTCCTCCGCCGTTACCGCCTGCAGCACGCCCGGCCTTTCGGCTTTCGTTTCAGTCTCCGCTGTCGCGCTTGCTGTTGATTGCCTTGTTACTTGCGATCTTGATGATTCCCTCTTGCCAGATTAGCGGTGTGATTTCCGAGCGTAGTCAGCGCAGCGCTGAAGCAGTGGCAGAGGTGACGAGCAAATGGGGAGGCGCGCAAACGCTGGTGGCACCCGTACTGCGAGTGCCTTATCAATTGCGCCAAACCGACATCGACAGAAACGGCGTCAGAACTGAAGGATTAAGCGAAGTTGAATACGCCTATTTTCTGCCGCGCACACTCAACATCACGGCGCGCCAACAGGTGCAACAACGTTCACGCGGAATTTTTCAGGTACCCGTGTTTAGTACGCACATCAAAGCTAGCGGCAACTTTGCTGTGCCCTCACTCTCTGAACTTAAGTTGCTCGCTAGCGATGCGGTGCTTGATCTCGCGAATGCAGAATTGCTGATCGGCCTTAGCGACTCGCGCTCTTTGCAGGCTGGCGCAAGTCTAAGCATCGATGGCAAGCCTTTTATTCTGAGACCCGCAGGCACGTCCATCAACGGCTTGCGCGCAACCATCGGCGACGTCATCACTGCCGACAAGTTGTGGGAAGGCATGCGCTATGACATCAGCCTCAGCGTCAACGGCTCCGATAGCTTGTTCTTTGCGCCAATGGCGGAAGAAACGCATGTCACCCTCGAAGGCAACTGGCCGCATCCAAGCTTTAATGGCGATTGGCTCCCCGTAAAACGGGATATCAATGAGCAAGGCTTTAGCGCTGAATGGTCGGTGAGTTATCTGGGCCGCAACATCGCGCAGCAGTGGCGCGACATCAACCCCAGCATCAACAACAATGAGATACAGGGTAAGTCCACGCAAAGCTTTGGCGTGAGCCTGATATCGCCTGTCGACACTTACAGCATGGCCGAGCGCATCACCAAATACGGCTTGCTCACATTGGTCTTTACCTTTGGGGTGATCTGGCTCACCGAAGTTCTTACTGGCGTGCGCTTGCATCCGATTCAATATGGATTTATCGGTGCAGCGCTATGTTTGTTCGCACTGTTGCAACTCAGCTTTGCTGAACACTTTGGTTTTAATGCAGCGTTCGGCGTGAGTGCGGCAGCAGTCGTAAGCATGGTCACTTTCTACAGCCGCGCCGCGCTTAAACGTACAGGTCGCGCGTTGTTGGTCGGCGGTGTATTGAGCGGTTTGTATGGCTATCTCTACATGATCCTGCAGGCTGAAGACTACGCACTGATGGGTGGTTCACTCGCTTTGTTCGCAGCACTGGCTGCCGCGATGTGGTTAACGCGTCGCATCGATTGGACGCGTAGTAGCGACGCAAGCTGATCGCTGCTGCCGAACGAGATCCATCGCCATGAAAAGAAAAGTGATGAAGTGGCTGTTCGCGCTTTGCGTACCGGTTTTTATCATCGGCATGATCTTGCGGGACGACTGCGTGATTCCAGTTGACGGCGCGACGCCCAAAGACTGGAATCCGCAGTCCTTCTGGTACACGCCCTGGGGACGCTCAGGCGTGCACAAGGGCATCGATATTTTTGCCAAGAACGGCACGCCGGTTTTGTCTTCAACGAAGGGCCTCGTGCTCTACAGCGGACCCTACGGCATGGGCGGAAACGTGGTGTGGGTGTTAGGCCCGAAATGGCGTTTGCACTATTACGCACACCTGAGCGATTCGAGCGTTAGCGCCTTCAAGCTCGTGCACATTGGCGCGCCCATCGGTCGCGTTGGTAGCAGCGGCAACGCAGCAGGAAAACCACCACATCTGCACTACGCCATTCGCTCTCTCATTCCTTTGCCCTGGTTAGCGACCACGCAAGTGCAAGGCTGGTATCGAATGTTTTTCATTGATCCCAACACGCGCTTGCGTGTTGGGCTGTCGTCAACATAAATCTCTAGAAGGAAACATCACCATGTTCCTCGCTCATTTACCCGCAGGCTATTTGTGCAGCCACGCGATACTCGCGTCCTGCAAAAATCCGCCACGCAATTTGCGGCCTTATCTTGCGCTTGGAATGCTCGGCAGCATTGCGCCTGATCTGGATTTTATCTGGCACGCATTCCTCGATCCGCACCCTGTGTTCCATCATTTGTATTGGACGCACTATCCATTCGCTTGGGCGCTGCCCAGCAGCATCGCCTTGCTTGTGTGTCTGGTGTTGGGCCAACGCAATGCAGCACTGGGTGTATTGCTGTTTGCCGCTAACGGCTTGCTGCATTTATTGCTGGACACGCCGTGGGGCAGCATCGCCTGGGCTTGGCCATTTGATCCCACACTAATGAAGTGGGTTAGCGTTCCGCATAACCAACGTTTGTGGCTGCTGAATTTTGTTTTTCACTGGACGGCTTTGGTTGAGCTTTCGATCATCACTGCTGCGTGCGCGCTGTGGTTGTTCAGAAGACGCCGCGCAGCTCAGCAAGCAAAGCCTGTGGCGATCATCCGCCGTGAGCGAATGCTCTCTGCTGAGATTGGACGACGTATTGCCAAGCAAGTGGCGCGAAGCTGCCCGAGGCAGATCGATTGAGGCGAGCAGGCTCAGCCCTTGATATGCAGCAACGGATGCTTCCACATGCGCCAGATCGTGAAGGGGCCAAAGGTCCAGCAGTAAATATTGATTGCGATTTCTGCGGCCATCTCGGCGCTGCCGTGAGTGAACAGTCCCTGCTCAATGTTGAACAGGATGTCGATGGCACCCAGAAAGATCATTGCGCTGCCGGCGCAGATGCCCCACAGCACGGCGCGGCGGTCGCCCTTCAGCAAGAAGCTCGCCGCCAGCAGATAGCCCACGGCCATCCAAGCATCCGCCAGCGGAAAAGCATTTTCGAAGCTGGTGTAGACGTTGTCCGTGCGGACCATGGTGGCGCCGCTCATGAAATAGACCAGCCAATAGGCCAGGGTAGCCAGCGTTGTGAACACCATAAAGCCGGCGTGGACGCGGTCGCGGGTGGTAATTACCATGGGCCATTCCTTTAAAATTTATAATTTAATCAGTACTTTATATTTTATAAGGCAATTTCATCTATGGCGCAACTTTTTGGGTATTTAGCACTCCAATTCCACGACTGCTAATATTGAGTCCAATGGAGAGTAAACAGATGAGTAAGGCTATTGTCCTGAGGCAACCGGGCATGCTGGCACCGCTAAGCGGCAGCCTCGATGCCTATATCGCGTCCGTTGGCCAGATTCCGCTCCTAAGCGCGGAAGATGAAAAGCTGCTGGCCGAACGCCTACATATCGAAGGCGATGTCACCGCCGCACAGCAACTGGTTCTGTCGAACCTGCGCTTTGTCGTGCACATTGCACGCGGTTACATGGGCTATGGCCTGCCACTTGCGGACCTTATTCAGGAAGGCAACATCGGCTTGATGAAAGCCGTGAAGCGCTTCGACCCGGGTGTTGGCGTGCGACTGATCTCGTTCGCGGTGCATTGGGTTAAATCCGAAATTCATGAGTACGTGCTGAAGAACTGGCGCATCGTCAAAATCGCCACGACTAAAGCGCAGCGCAAACTGTTCTTCAATCTGCGCTCAAGCAAGACGCGCCTTGGCTGGATGAATCAGGCCGAAGTAGAACGCATTGCGGCTGAACTCAAAGTGAAGCCAGAAGAAGTGCTGCAGATGGAATCACGCTTGGGCGGCCAAGATGTTTCCTTTAGCGCGACGCCAGCGGATGGCGAAGAAAGCTACGTGCCAGAAGATTATTTGGCTGCGCAAAACGACAGCTTCGCTGCGATTGAAGAAGCCGAGTGGCAGGAAGAGCGTGAAGAGAAAATGCGCACTGGCCTTGCAGCCCTTAATGATCGCGAGCGCGACATTCTGAATCGTCGCTGGCTCAGTGAAGGCGAGAAGGCTGGCTTGCAGGAATTGGCTGATGAGTACGGTGTGTCTGCCGAACGCATTCGCCAAATCGAAGCGGCTGCGATGAAGAAACTACGCAAACAGATCGAAGCTTGAGTTCTGCTTGATGTGAAAAGCCCCGCAATGCGGGGCTTTTCTATTTGGACTTGTTCGTCGGATCTTTGGGCAATTCTTTGGGCCCACTTGCACCATCCGACTTCAATGCAGAACTCGCCGCATTGCGCGCAACTTGGTGCAAAACCTTGTTGGTCGCTGAGATACCGCCATAAACACCATCAGAAATGGCGTCGTGAATCAGTCGAACAACACGCGTGGTGTCGCGAGTGACCGGAATACTTTCAAGAATTCCAAAGGGAATACTTGCAATGCCCTTGTGCACCGCGCGAACAGTGTTGGTTCCACCGGCAACAACATTTTCTGCAACCGACTGCCCCGCACTAATCTGCCCGCGTATTTGCGTGACCAACTGCAACTCAGCCACAGCCGCTTCATTGCGTCGCTGCAGACGCTGCGCTGCGCGCATGCGACGTTGCAGACTCACGACGAGCGCCGCTGAAATCACCAGCGCCAACAATGTCAGAGCGATGATCATTTAGGCATCGCCAAACAATTGCACGTCCGCTTTCACATCAAACTGCAGCAACTGGTCCTGCATGATCGTCAGTGTTCGCGCGTAAACAATACGTCTGAGCAGCGTCGGCGTGAGACTGCCGAACGCACCAGCAAACCAAGATTCTTTGCGCGCCAACTCCACCGGATTGAGAATCTCAATGGTGAGCAGCATCGGCTTGCCCGCGGTATCACGCATCGCAACAGGCGTGGAGCCAAGCCGGCTCGCCAAAGCGCTCGATTGTTTTTCCAATATCGCCAAACGTGCACGCAGCTTTAGCACCCATGCGAGCAGCCCAACAGAAACCAGCAAGCTAATTACAGTCAGAAAAATCATTACGTTCTCCCGAATCAGACTTTGCTCAAATTTTGTTTGATAAGCGCGAAGCCAAAGCGCCCAAACGCGGCGTTGCAAGAAAACCTTCAATCGTCCGTGGCGGCTGCGAAGTGTCGGGATGACTAATCGCTACCACCTGCCCCACACCAAACTCGTGCGCAGCTTGTAACACCGGCAGGCTGTCATCGACAAATAAAGCGCGCTTGGGATCAAATGGATACTGGGCGACAAAGCGCTGCCAGAAGTTTTGATCCTCTTTCGGCGCACCGAATTGATGCGAGCTAACGATCAGATCAAACAGCGGCGTAAGACCGGTGTGTTCAAGCTTGAGTGACCAACTATCGCGATGTGCATTGGTGGCCAGCCATAGCTGACGACCACTGGCGCGCACCGCATGCAGAAAATCGACCGCGCCTTCAAGCGGGCCAATCATGTGTCGAATTTCGCGCTTGAGTTCAGCCATATTGATGCCGGTGATATCGCTCCAGTAATCGGTGCAATACCAAGGCAGCGTGTGCTGCACTTCGATAAATTTTGGCGTCAGTGTTGCGCGTGCTTGCTCCAAGCTGATGCCATTGATTTGGGCATAACGCTCTGGAACGAGTTGGCGCCAAAAATAATTGTCGTAGGACAGGTCAAGAATGGTGCCATCCATATCCAGAATGACCCACTCGACCTGATCCCAATTTACGATATCTGCAGTCTTATCCATGGCCGCATGATACTCGCCCGCAAGCACTCAAGGCAGCGCCTAAATCGGGCTATGTTCAACGCGATTACGGCCATTTTTCTTGGCCAGATAAAGTGCTTGATCCGCAGCGGAAATTAAAAGCTCGGGGGTCTGGCCATGTGCGGGATATGACGAGATGCCAAATGACATCGTGGCGGATAGTTTGAACCCACCAAAGCTGAGACGCTCTTCAGAGAATTTCTGACGCCAAGCATTGACTCGCTCAATTGCATGGCTAGGCGCCATGCCGGGCAACACCAGCAAAAATTCCTCGCCACCAAAGCGACATAAAATATCACTGGTGCGCGCTTGCTCGCGTAAAGAACGCGCGGCCATGCGAATGACTTCATCACCTGCTTGATGCCCATAGGTATCGTTCAATTTCTTAAAGTGATCGATATCACCCATCACAATGCTGACGGGATACCCTTCGCGCTGCGCTCGGGCCAGCTCGCGCTCCAAGGTCTCATCGAGATATCTACGGTTGTAGAGGCCACTCAGCGGATCCCGAATCGCCTGTTCTTGCAGCATCGTTTGCAGTGCACGAATTTCCTCAACGCGCCGCTCCAATTCCGCATTGGCACTACGCAGTCGCGATTGGGCGTTCTGAATTTCAGTGAGATCCATAATCGCCATCACGATACTGACGACCTTATCTCCTTCGAAAATCGGCACGCATTTGCCGTGCACAAACATGGTTGCTTGTCTGCGCACATTCCATTCGTCATCGAACTCCATTTGTTTTCCAGCAAAGCACTGGTCGAACAAAGACTCTAAACGGATGCTGGTTTCAGTCGGCAATACCGCCGAATAGTGTTTCCCCTCAATGAATGCAGGCTGCAGTCCAAAAGTTTCTGAGTAGCGACGATTGGCGATCACCATGCGACCTTCACGATCAATCATCGTGATCCACGCTGGCGCCGCGTCAATCAGCGTGCGTAAAACTTTGCGGCCGCGTTGCACTTCCTGCTCCATCTCGCGTCGTTCGGTCACATCAATGCCTGTACCTACAAGATAAGGCTTGCCTGCAATTTCGATGTATTGCCCGCTCACCAAATAGCGTCGCATTTCGCCATTGGCCACTCGCTGTCTTAATTCTGTTTCGGCGTATCCGCGTGTTACAAAAACACGCCGAATGGCATCGCTGGCCAAGCTGCGATCTTCTCGCATCGTGGTTTGCAGAATATCGCCGACCCTAATCTCTTCGTCGTTCTTCCCAAAAACTTTTTTGAAAGTTCGATTCCACTGAACCACCGCGCCAGTTTCATCGAGCATGTAAAACACGCCAGGAAGACTGTTGATCACCGTCTCGGAAAAGTATTTCTCATCACGAAGATCTGCGGTTCGCGCAATGACCAAAGCATCGGTGCGCGCCGCATTACCCGTACTCAACAGCAAAGCTGAAGCGAGCAACGCAATGAAGATTAATCCGAGAACCAGAACGCCCCAGCTTTGCCAAGCGCGGTGGGTCTGTAGATAGGCTGGCGTCGGGATGGTCTGAAACAGATAGTGTCGGCCGCCAAAATTTAATTCTGTTTCAAATACGGCTTCAGCATTTCCGATGCTGTCGTACAGAAACGATTTTGCGTCCGTGTCGATCAGGCGTAGCGATAGCTGATCTGCCGCCGCTGGCAATGCGCTCTCGATGAATTCATGTACGCGTAAAACACTCGCGACGAATCCGGGACCATTGGCGCCTCCGCGAACGGGGCTGATGATCAAAACGCCAGGACTAGCATTTGCACGGCCTTTGTCTTGTATCAGTTGCATTGGCGCAGTGATGAAGGCGCGCTGAGCTCTTGTTGCTGCGTTGAGCGCGGGCAGCCCAATGCGCGTTACCCAGTCAAACCCCAGCACGGTTTCGTTGCCAAACTGGGGCTCGATAAAAGTGATGGGGTAATGCACTGCGCGATCCAGTGCCCGTCTGGAGCGGAGGCTGTTATTCGGGAACTCGCGAATCTCCAAGCCATGATGAGATTCATAGTCACTGCGCTCTACCGCCGTCACACGCGGCACCCACTCCATCGCCTTGACCATCGGGTAACGCACCAAGGTTTTCTCAATGTAGCGCTTGAAACTCTCGCGCGTCACCGGCTCATCGCCACCGAGAAAACCCTCTGCTTGCTCCAGCAAAACTTCCTGCGCTTCAAGCCGCATCTGCACGCGATCTGAAACCTGCTGAGAAATCATGTTGAATTCAAGCAACGATTGGCCTCGCTCCCATGCGCTGAAACGCACAAAAATGACGACAAACAGAATCAGGCCAATCACGATTGGCAGACCCACTGGAGCAGCGCGACTGCGCCACAACGCACGCGGCTCGCCAGTCAAAATCAAACAGAGCGGCAGCATTACCAACACGCCAAGCGAATCGCCGATCCACCAGGTAATCCAGCTGGAGACGATTGAATCTTCCGAAATCAATCCGAGAGATTTAAGCCCAAAGATTGAGCCACTCGCACTGATCAGACAGATCAGCGGCGTGAGCAATACGAATTGGCCCAATGGCTTTTCATGGTCCATCGCCGCTGGCCAACCCAAGGCGCGACGCAGAACCGTGCCGCCGATTGCCGCCTGCAGCGTGGAAACCGCGGCGATCAACAGCGCCGCTTCGATGCCGATTACATTGGCTTGGTTGGCCGCGTCAAAGCCCACCCACAAATTCAGAATGAGAGAGCCCGCGAAAATCCAAGGAAGGGTCGAGGCCCCGGCCACCAAAACAGCTGATGCGGCGATACCGGCTGGAGGAAAAATCGCAGTGGCGTAGCCCGGTGGAATCGCCAACAACAATCCCAACTTTCCACTCAGAACATAAGCCAGCGTTAAAACAAAAAGCGCAGGCAGCCGCCACCGAGCCGGAGTCAAAGCTCCGGGCAAAGCGTGTGCCCCTGTTGTTGCCGCGCTAGTCATCCATGACCCGATTTCCCTGCGTTAAGGATAAACCGGATCGCCAATTTTGTGGGAATTTTCCTACAAATTAGGCGGCGGCCAGCCCTCTGATGGCGATGCGCACTCAACGCGGTTCCGGCTATTGGCCTTGGCTAGGTACAGGGCCTCATCCGCCACCGCGATTAGGCGCTCAGCAGTTTTACCATGGACTGGGTAGGCCGAAATGCCGAACGAAACCGTCGCCGACAATTCAAACACCCCAAAGCTCAGGCGCTGCTGTGCAAACAAAGCACGCCATTGATCAACACGAACATAAGCATCATCCATACCAATTCCGGGCATGACCAGCAGAAACTCCTCGCCGCCAAATCGACACAAAATATCGCTGGCGCGTGCATGGTCGCGCAGTAAGCCCGACAACAAACGGATGACCGCATCACCCGCTTGATGCCCATAAGTGTCATTCAAATTCTTGAAGTGATCGATATCGCCCATCACGATGCTGATCGGATAGCCCTCGCGCTGCGCCTTGGACAATTCACGATCCAAGGTCTCGTCGAGATAGCGCCGGTTGTATAGGCCACTTAAGGGATCTCGTATCGCTTGCTCTTGCAGCAACGCTTGCAGCGCATGAATTTCTTTAACGCGCCGCTCAAGCTCTACGTTGGCGCCATGCAAACGCGCCCGTGCATTTTGAATTTCGGTGAGATCCATACCCGTGCCAAACATGTAATGCCGTCCAGCAATTTTTGTGTACTGCCCATTCACCAAGTAATGGCGCAGCTTTCCATCACCCATATCTTGACGCACTTCGACCTCGGCATAACCCCGCGTCGCATACACACGGCGGATGGCCTCTTCGATCAAGGCATGATCTTCTTTGACGATGGTCTTGAGCACATCCTCAGTTTTTACATTGCTTTCGCCCAAGCTGAACACTCTGCCGAAGTTGCTATTCCACTGCGTCAGATCGCCTGCTCTGTCCAGCATGTAAAAAACACCGGGCAAACTATTGATCACGGTTTCTGAAAAATTCTTCTCATCATTCAAATCCGCAGTGCGTGAAATTACTAAGGCCTCGATGCGGGCAGCGTGTCCCGTACTCAGTAACAAAGCCATCGATAACAAAGCCGTAAATGACAAGCCAACAACCAAGATAGCCCAGCTTTGCCATGCACGATGCGAGCGAAAATATTCCGCTGAAGGTGCCGTCTGCAGATGATAGTCGCGTCCACCAAAATGCAAACTTGCTTCAAAGCTTGTCTTGGTCCCGGCCTGAAAATTGTCGAATAAAGTAACCGTCGCTTCGCGATCCACAATGCGCAAGTACAACTGACCCTTTAAAAACGGCAGCGCATTGTTCATGAATTGATTGACGCGAATCACTGAGGCCACAAAGCCAGGCCCCTCAGGACCGCTGCTCACCGGGTAAAGCACCAAAAGACCACGGTGGATACCTTCCTTTCCTCGATCTTGCAATAGAGTTATCGGTGGAGAAATTAGCGTGCGTTCAGCAGTTGCGGCCGCATTCAGAACAGCCAAAGGAATTCGCTGATCTGCCAAATTGAACCCGAGCATTTCTTCATTGCCGCTCCTCGGTTCAATAAAATTTATTGGGTAATAGACTTTGTGCTCAGGTGCGGTCACGAACGTCTTTCGATCTGCACTTTGCTCGCGGATACGCAGATTGTTTCGCGCTTCAAAATCCTGACGCTCGTTATCCATCACGCGCGGCGCCCACTCGACTGCCATCACCGATGGATAGCGCATGAAGATCCTGCCGACGCGATTTTTAAAGCTTTCCTCCGTCACCGCATCGCCACTACTCAAGAACGCTTCGGCCTGTTGCAGGAATATCTCCTGCCCTTCAAAACGCGTCTGGATACGGTCGGAGACTTGTTGCGAGAGACGATCAAATTCGAGCAATGCCTGCCGTTTCTCCCAGCTACCAAAACGCAGGAAAATCACCACAAACAACAGCAGGCCACCGACCATAGGAATGCCCACCGTGATTAAACGACGGCGCCAAAGCTGGCGAGGCTCTCCACACAGCATGAGGGTCAGCGGAACCACGAGCAGAACCGCTAGCGAATCGCCGATCCACCAAATGAACCAACTGGAAACCAAAATTTCACGCGAAATCGCGCCAAGCAGAAACAAGCTGGCCAAGGAAAGGCTGGCGCTGATTGTGCAAATCAGTGGGGTAAAAATTGCGAATCGGATCAACGGCCGGCCATGATCCATTGCGATTGATGGTCCTAGGGCTCTACGGAGAACAGCGCCACCTACTGCTGCCTGCGCAACGGCCGCCAACGACATCAACAGCACTGCATAAATTGCGTGTGCATCCAAATGGCCGTTGACGACAGCGCCATTCCAAAGACAAAACAGAATAGAGCCTGCAAAAATCCACGGCAGCGTCATGTAGCCGCCGATGAGAACGGCCCCGATTGCGATACCTGCTGGCGCAAAAATCGCTGCCGCAAAACCAGGCGCCACCACCAACGCCATGCTCAACTTGCCGCCTAATACATAAGCGACAATCAAAGACAGCAGCGCCGGAAAACCTAATCTATCGGGCGTGCCTATGCCCGCACGATGCCCTGAATTTCTATAAGTTGCTGACGCCATTAGACTTCCAAGCCCACCGTTAAGTGACGCACTCATAGGGTCGTACGTTGGCATCCTGCCTATGAAAGCTGTCGCTCCTGCGATAGCTTCGCAACCAGATTCATTCCGGCTGCGTTACAAATATTTTTTACGAGAAGATTTAATGCTGCTGCTCAATGTGCAGCTTTTATACCGTTGCAAAAGATTGGTGCAACATCACATTGGCAGCAGACTCCGCTCGATGAAAGCGGTGCCCTTGGAAGGCGTCTGCATGCATGCCCAGCAGTGCTTGATAGGTTTCTTCGTCTTCGACGCCTTCAGCAATAATCTCCAGATGCATGACCTTTCCGATGGAAACGAGTGCTTCTGTCAGAGCGCGATCAATCGGGCTAATCAATAAAGAGCGCGTGAAGGAGCGATCAATCTTGATGCCGTCGATACGTAGACGTTTGAGCAAATCAAAGGAATTATAGCCAGTGCCCATATCATCAAGCCAAACCATAAAACCACGACGATGAAGCTCACTAATCAAACGTGTTTCAGTAGCGTTGGCTTGCAGTTGATCGGTCTCAGTAATTTCAAAACGCAGAATACGTTTATGAACAGCGCTGGCATCCAACAAAGCCAACATGCCATCGCCAAAAGTCGCATCGCCAAAACTGCGAGCGCTCAGGTTCAATGAAATATAGGGTTGCTGCCCTTTGCCTTTAGGCCAATTACGCGTCAGCGCAATAACATTCTGCAGCATCCATTGATCGATACGCGTCATCCATCCCATGCGTTGCGCAGCGGGCATGAATTCAGCGGGCATCACTAGCGCGCCTGTCTCGCTACGCATGCGGATCAGGGATTCGTAGCCGAGCACTTTACGATCGCGCCCCACAATTTCTTGCAGGTAGACTTCAAAACGATTGTCATCGAATGCGCGCTGAATCATATTGGCGCAGTCGAGCGTGCTCTCTGCGAGCAAGATGTGCGGATCATCCGGCAGATACAACTGGCAGCGTCCACGTCCGCGATCTTTGGCCGCATAACAAGCCGTATCCGCACGCGCCATCAGCACTGAAGGATCGCAACGATCCTCAGCAATGCCGACGATGCCGATGCTTAACCCAACCTCGCCCTGCTGATCGCCCACATCCAGTCGGAACGCGCCTACTGCAGCAATCAAGCTATCCGCCACCTGCTGTGCCTTCTCTGCATCGGCAAGGCACAACGTGATGCCAAATTCATCACCGCCGAGTCGAGCCAAGCCATCTTCAGGGCGAAGAAGCGCACGCAGCAGCGCTGATATTTCACGCAAGAACCGATCGCCATTGGCATGACCATAGACATCGTTAATCATCTTGAAATGATCAAGATCCAGGTACATCAGGAATTTTTTCTGGTGGCCTTCTCGCGGTCCTTTAACAAAATCTTTTATTGATTCTTCAAAGGCCAAACGATTCGGCAAGCCGGTTAATGAATCGTGGCGCGCTTGATAAGTCAGCTGATCGCTCAAGTCGCGCGCATCGCTGACATCCTGAAACACGAATACCGCGCCAATAACTTTGCCACTCGCGTCGCGCACCAGCGATATCGTTTCTGAGATCGGTCGAATCTCGCCATTGGCTGTCCGCAACCCACTGTAAGGATCGAGATAAACACCCGCGCCTGTAGTCAGCATGAATGACGCCGGATTCTCGACTAAGGTCTGGGCCTCGCCCTTGTAAACCCGAACGCCTAATTTGAAGGGTTGGCCAACAAGCCGCGTCGCTGGCACGCCAATAATTTTGGCCGCAGCCGTATTGCAGAAGGTGATGATGCCATCGGCATCCGTATGGATAACGCCATCACTGACGTTAGAGAGCGTTAACTCAGTGAGCTCACCGACAGCTCGCAGCATGGCGAGCGATTGAGTCTTTCTCCGCTGAGACGACAACACCAGCACGCCAACAACCACCAGTAGGGCCCACATCAGCAATGGCGCCCAAAACAACCAATGATCAAGCGAGCCGTCTCCGGTGCTACTCAGCCAGCTGATGATGGACATATTCATGAATTGCCTGTGTGACTCAAACTACCGCGCTGCATCTCGGGGGGCTCTAAACGCCAAAACGGTATACGGGTCAAATAATTAACCGTCGCCGCCAAGGGGCATCCTTCCCCGATTGCACACAAGCTCGCCGAGTGAGCTAGCAGCTCGGCTAAACTGCAGCGATGAACTATAGCCCACTGATCCTCGCCGGAACGGCACTGGTACTTCTTCTCCAATTGACCTTGCTTTGGCGTGGTCGTCGCAAAGCGGACGATGGGGCGGCTGAGAAGATCGACGCGCTGCTGCGCGGTGAAACAACCCGCCTACGCAGCGAGATTGGCGAGATGAATCGCCAGCAGAGACAAGAGCTTGGCGCCAATCTGGAAGCCATTCGCCAACTTCTCGATGAGCGTTTCAAAGGGTTTTTAGAAGACGCCCGTGGCGGCCGCCGTGAGACTGCCGAAGGCCTGCAACGCTTTGCTGGCAGCCTCACTCAGCAGCTTTCAGCGCTCACCGAGTCCAATGCTCAACGCATGAATGAAATGCGCGTCACGCTCGAAGGCAAGCTCAAAGATATCCAAGCCGACAACGCCGCCAAGCTTGAAGAGATGCGTAAAACCGTCGACGAGAAACTCCACGCCACCTTGGAACAGCGCTTGGGCGAGAGTTTCAAATTGGTGAGCGATCGCCTGGAGCAGGTGCACAAAGGCCTCGGCGAGATGCAGACGCTGGCCGCCGGAGTTGGCGATCTCAAGCGCGTGCTGACGAATGTGAAAACGCGCGGCGGGTGGGGTGAAGTTCAGCTCGAAAGTATTCTTGAGCAGATTTTCACGGCTGAGCAATTCGCAAAACAAGTCGCTGTAAACCCAGATAGTCGCGACATGGTCGACTGCGCTGTTCGCATGCCCGGACGCAGCAATGATGAAACGCCGTGCTGGCTACCGATCGACGCTAAATTTCCGAGCGAAGACTATGAACGTTTGCTCGATGCGCAAGAGCGCGCCGATATAGAAGCGATAAAAACTGCCGGCTCACAATTGGAGCGCGCAGTTCGCATTCAAGCCAAATCAATCAGCGAGAAATATATCGCGCCACCCAATACTACGGACTTCGCCGTGATGTTCTTGCCGACTGAAGGCCTATACGCGGAAGTCATTCGCAGACCCAATATGGTTGATAGCCTGCAACGTGAATTCCGCGTGGTACTCGCTGGGCCAACCACACTCATCGCACTACTCAATAGTCTGCAAATGGGTTTTCGCACACTGGCGATCGCAAAGCGCAGCAGCGAAGTTTGGAAAGTGCTTGGTGCCGTCAAAACAGAGTTTGGAAAGTTTGGCGATGTTCTGGACAAGGTTCAGGACAAACTCAAGCAAGCAAGCAATACGATTGGCGACGCAGGCGTGCGCAGTAGGGCCATTGAGCGACAGTTGCGCAATGTGGAAGCTCTGTCCGCTGATACCACTGAACCTTTGCTGAAACTGCCGGTACCACCGAATTCGCAAGACGAGTCTTAACTCAGCCAACAAAGCTTGTAGCGCTCACCACTCTGTTCGTTTCGGCAACAGTCCGTTCAGTTCTTCTTGAGTTAAATCACGCCACTTGCCTACGGCAAGCGTGCCGAGTTTGACGTTGATGATGCGCACGCGGCGCAGCTGTCGCACATTGGCGCCAAACTCTGAGCACATGCGGCGAATCTGACGGTTGAGACCCTGCGTCAGAATGATGCGGAATGCATTGGTGCCAGTACGCGTCACTTTGCAAGGCTGTGTTTTTACTTCCAGCTCTGGCAGAAAAACACCCCGCGACATGCCTGCGATAAATTCATCGGTGACAGGCTTATCGATGGTCACCATATATTCTTTTTCGTGCTGATTTTCCGCACGCAGAATTTCGTTGACGATGTCACCGTTGCTGGTGAGCAGAATCAATCCATCAGATTCTTTGTCGAGTCGGCCAATTGGAAAGATGCGTTCACGATGGCCAACAAAATCGACGATGTTGCCTTGGATGTGTCGCTCCGTCGTGCAGGTAATGCCACGCGGTTTATTGAGTGCGATATAGACGCGAGCTTTTTTCTGCGCAGCGCTGACGAGCTTGCCGTTGAGCTTGACCTCGTCGCCATCATTCACCTGCGTGCCCAGCAGAGCACGTGCACCATTGACGGTGACACGGCCCTGCTCGATGAACGCATCCGCCTCACGGCGCGAACAAACGCCGGTTTCGCTGATGAACTTGTTGAGGCGCATTGCTTTGATCGTTATGGCTGGCCGATGAAATCCATCTTGCCAAGTTCAACGCCGTTGTGACGCAGGATGTTGTACGTCGTTGTCACGTGAAAATACACGTTCGGCAGTACGAAGCCTTGCAGATAAGCTTGGCCTTTGAAGTTCATATCACCACGAGGGCTCTTCAGTACGACGTCACGCGTTTCTGAGCCGTCGATCTGCGCCGGCTTATAGCCTTCAACGATGCCAATGACTTTACGTACACGCGCAATCAGATCAGCAAAAGTAGTTTCACCATCTTCCAGCTTCACCGGCTCATCACCAGCAAGACGTGCGACACAGCCCTTGGCCATATCGGTTGCGATCTGCACCTGACGCGTCAGCGCGAACATATCGGGGAACAGACGGCTGTTGAGCAGAACGGAAGCGTCGAGCTTCTTGGCTTCGACATGTGCCGCAGCTTTTTCGAGAATGTGGATGAGATTGTTGAGCGTGCGAGCCAGAACTGGAACCGAGGCTTGATGCATTGAAATAGACATTTGCTTCTCCAAAACCTAAATGACCGGCAGCGCCGGACCTTTTGAATTCTTTTACTTGCAGCCGACGTTGCGGCGACCGCTGCCGCACTGTTTGGGGCCGGTGGCGGGCTTTTCAACCGCAGGGAGCTCAATAGCCAAGACCGCGCGCAAGATGCCTGAAGCCGGCGCGTTCCTGCAACTCAGTCTCATCTAGGCCACCACGCAGGGGCCTCAGGCCATAGGCTGGTAAACTAGCGCACCGTTTCAGCCGTATTGCGTTATGTCCACTGTCCGCACCACCACCCGCCCCCGCAAGTCTGCCGCCCCCAAAGTCGGTTTTGTGTCCCTTGGCTGCCCCAAAGCGCTGGTGGACTCCGAACGTATCCTCACGCAGATGCGTGCGGAAGGCTATGAAACCGTGCCGACCTACAAAGCGGCCGATGTCGTAGTGGTCAATACCTGCGGCTTTATCGACAGCGCGGTCGCGGAGTCGCTCGATGCAATTGGCGAAGCCATGGCGGAAAACGGCAAGGTCATCGTCACCGGCTGCCTCGGCGCCAAAGGCGACATGATCCGCGAAAAGTATCCGGACGTACTCTCCATCAGCGGCCCGCAAGATTACGTGACCGTGATGAACGCGCTGCATAAAGCCGTTCCGCCCAAGCACGACCCCTTCATCGACTTGCTGCCGCCACAAGGCGTCAAGCTGACACCCAAGCATTACGCTTACTTAAAAATTTCTGAAGGCTGCAACCACAAGTGCAGCTTCTGCATCATCCCCTCGATGCGCGGCAAGTTGCGCAGCCGTCCGGTGGATGAAGTGTTGCGTGAAGCCGAGAAGTTGGTGAAAGCCGGCGTCAAAGAAATCCTGATCATCTCGCAAGACACCAGCGCTTATGGCGTTGACCTCAAGTACGCACCTGCGACTTGGAACGGTAAAGAATACCGCACCAATCTGTACGACCTCTGCAAAGGCATTGGCGAGCTTGGTGCTTGGGCACGTTTGCATTACGTGTATCCGTATCCGCACGTCGACGAAATTATTTCGCTGATGGCCGAAGGCAAAATCCTTCCCTATCTCGATGTGCCCTTCCAGCATGCCAGCACGCGCGTACTCAAAGCGATGAAGCGTCCTGCCGCTGCAGAGAACACGCTCAAGCGTCTCGCAGCTTGGCGCAAGATCTGCCCGGACATCACCATCCGCAGCACCTTCATCGTCGGCTTCCCTGGCGAAACCGAAGAAGATTTTGAAGAGCTGCTGAACTGGCTCGTAGAAGCACAGCTCGATCGCGTGGGCTGCTTCAAGTACTCACCGGTCGATGGCGCCACCGCGAACAAGCTCGACGGCGCCGTGCCTGATGACGTGATGGAAGACCGCTACAACCGCTTCATGGAATTGCAGGCCCGCATTAGTGCCGACAAGCTCGAAGACAAGATCGGCAAAGTCATTGAAGTGATGGTGGACGAAATCGGTGGCGAAGCTGTACTCGGCCGCTCATGGGCAGACGCACCGGAAATTGATGGCAAGGTTTACTTAAGCTGCGATCGTCCGCTCAAAGTCGGTCAGATCGTGCGCGGCCGAGTGATTCAGGCTGATGCTTACGATCTCAACGTGGAAGTGTTCGAAGACTAAACCGTGGCGGCGAATCAATCGCCGCCGCGTGCTTCTCTTAGCAACTTCGACACATGTTCTGGTCGAAATCCCATCCCAACAAAGCGCGCAGGCACGCGCCGTAGAAATGGCCATGCGCGTAGTAGTTTAAGTTGCCACGGCAATGTTGGGCGTTGTGCACTAGCCAGCACGCGGCTAATCACTCGATTCTGAATCTGCACCTGCATCCACTGTGTTGCGCGTGTGGGAAATGTGCGTCGCTCTTGCACAGCTGCCAAATCTTTTTGTGTCGGTGTGCCACGTAAAAAAGCAGGCGTCAGAACATTCGCCGTTGCGACTGCATCCTGAATCGCCAAATTAATGCCGACGCCACCAATCGGTGACATCGCATGCGCCGCATCACCGATGCACAACAGACCGGGACGATGCCATTGCTGCAAACGATCCACCGTAACGGTGAGCAGCTTGATGTCATCCCAAGTTTTGAGTTCAGAGATACGCTCACTCAGATAAGGCGCGAGGCCCGCAATCTCTTTGCGAAATGCATCGAGTCCACTCGCCTTAATCGCATCGATGCCACCCTTCTGAATCACGTAGGCGCACTGCCAGTAGTCGCCACGATTGAGCATGACCATGATGTGGCCATTGTCGATGCGTCCGAGTGTTTGCGGTGGATCACCTTCTTGTCGCGAGATACGCATCCACAGCACGTCAATCGGCGCACCGATATTCAACACTTGTAGTTGCGCCTGCTCGCGCACGATGGAGCTGCGGCCATCTGCGCCGATCACGAGATCGGCGTGAATCTCTAATTCACCTTGCGGCGTTTGCACGCGCACGCCGGTAATGCGTTCATTATTTTGCAGTAGCGCGGTGACTTCGCTCTGCATATGCAGATGAAACTTGGAATAGCTGCGTCCTTTACCAGCGAGGAAATCAAGGAAGTCCCACTGCGGCATGAATGCAATGAACTTGCAGCGCGTCGGCAGATGCGTGAAATCTGCCATCGTCAATCGTTCGTCGCCGACTTGTCCATCAACTTGTCGCATCTGATCGTGCGGGCGCTGCAAAAATTCTTCGAGCAGACCGAGCTCGTGCATCACTTCAAGTGTTGAGGGATGAATCGTATCGCCGCGAAAGTCGCGTAGGAAATCAGCATGCTTTTCCAGCACTACTGTTTCGATCCCTGCGCGAGCGAGTAAGTAGCCAAGCATCATTCCAGCAGGGCCGCCGCCAGCAATGCAGCAGCGCGCGTGGATCACTGAATTCGTCGATTGGTTCTGAGACATGCGGACACTCCTATCCAACATAACCCTCAGTGCAGAGGAACAGCTACACGAATAGTTACAGCAGCAGACTCGCCAGCGGCACCGTAATCAGTGACAACAGAATGCCGAAACCGAGCACTGTGTTGGCGAGTGGCGGCTCAAGGTGATACTGATCCGCGAGAATTGCAGCAGATATCATCGGCGCCATCGCGGACTGCAGCACCGCGATCGTCAGCACCAAACCACTCGCGCCGGTTGCCAAACCCAAGGCGTAAATCAGCAAGGGTGCGATCAGTAATTTCCACGACAAGCCAATCGCCGCAGGACCAATCTGATCGCGTGTGAGTTTCAAACGCAGACGTAAACCAACAGAGAACAGGGCTAGTGGAACGAGCGTCTGGCCAATGCGATGCAGAATGTCATTCGCAATCGGCGGCCAACCACCGAGGAAGCCAATGACCACGCCTGCAACCAGCGCGAGAAATGCGGGGAATAACAACACGCGTTTGGCAATTTCACGCGGATGCGCTTTTGCGCCGCCATAAACCACGGCAACCAACACGCCGCCGAGTGTGAGCATGATGAAGCATCCCAACTGATCCGCTACGACCGCAAGCGCGAGGCCTTCTTGCCCGCGTAATGCAGCAATCATTGGATAACCAAGGAATGAGGTGTTGCCAAGACCGCACACAAGCGTCAGCGCGCCAATGCGTCCATCAGTCCAGCCACGACTGCGACCGAGCACGCGGAACAGCACGAAGGCGCCACCGAAGACAATCCACTGCGACACCACCAACAACCACAGATGTGAGTTGAAAGTGAGCGTGGGAATCAGCTCAAGAATCATGGCGGGCAAAGCGAGGTTGATCACCCACCAGTTGAGTGCCTGCGCCAAACCAATCGGTGGTCGTGCAAAACGTGCGGCGCCAACACCCAACGCCAAGCAAGCAACCAGCAGAACCAAAGCGCTCATAGCCTCACTCCACGCCCACTAAGGCGCAGTACAAAGAGGATAGCTAAGGCCAAGGCGCGATTCATGCGTAGGGCGGTCTTCTAACAATGCGAGGAACAGATAATGAATTCTAAACGCTCGCCACAGTCCATGCAGGGGCCACTTAAGGCCCAGCATTAACTTTCTGAAAAGCTCAGCGCTTGATCTGATCAAGCTCCAGCTCGCGGATCCAGCCTTCGCCCTTTGCTGCGGCGCTGACATTCCACCAAACACCTGAGCCATTGCTGATCTTTTGTTTCAAGATCACCGGCGTGCCTGCGGCTAGGATTGCAACAATCTTTCCACCAGCACTGGCCAGTGCAGGCGTGGCGCGCAATGACGCACCGTCTTTCGCGTTCGCTTGAGTCGCTTGTGGTGCTACTGCCACAACAGGAGCGGCGGGCTTTACTGCAACTCGTGCTGGAGCCGGCGCTGGAGTGGGCGTTACAGCAGCCCGTACCGCAGGAACTGCAGCAGGAATTTCAGGCACTGCTTCCACAGTCTCCGGCGACGGCTCTACCGAAGCAGGAGCTGCTGCTGGTGCTGGCGGAGGTAACGCTTCTGCAGCAGGCGCTGCCGCTACGACAGGCAATGCCTGCACAGTCGCGATGATGGATTCTTTTTGCAGCGCGAACATGCCGCCAGCAACGCGAACCCATGTGACGTCAGCATCATCGGCAACGATCGTTCCGGTCAGCGCATAATCAAAGCGAGGGGTGAGGAATGGAGATTTGAAATTGATCGTTTTCTCAAGAGAGGCAGAGCCTTTGGCGTCAGCGGCAATTCTCTTCAGTATTTGAGAATATCCATCTTCAATTTGTTTGTTTAATTTCGCAGCCGCTGCATCATTCAATGAAGCTAAATCTGCGGGGCTGTACTGACCAGCAATTTGATACATGTACTTATTCTGCAGACCTTCACTCGGGCCTGAGCCCTCTACAATCAAAGCCGCCGCAAGCAGAAGAACTTCTGGCTCCGCTTTTGAAATGTACAAATATGGGGAAACCTTAACTGCTGAGCCAGCGGCCAATCGAATGGAAGATCCTGTCGCCGCCTTCGTAAAAGCCTTGGCGGGATCAACCGGAACTTTGTCCATCAATTGAGCCGCATCTGCCTGCGTCACTGCATCGATCGCGACCATATTTTCTGCGGCCACTATCGCGCCAAATGAAGCGAAGGCATCCGATCCGGTGCCATCGTCAGTCTGAAAATACAAAGCATCTTTGTTGGAGTTCACATACTGAAGAGTGCTGTTTGTCTCATCCAATAATTTGGATCGAGAGACCTCCAATTCAGAAACACCTTGGCGAACAACTACTGGTTGCGCAAACGTCGCACAAGCAGAAACAAGAAGTACCAGCAAAAAGCTTGCGCAGAGTTTCATGGCGTTCATTCGAATTCCTTTTCGACAAGCAATGTTTGTACAGGTACAACGATCTAGTGCCACAAGCTTCAATACTTTCGCATTTAGAAAGTAGTTGAGCTATTCCACAGTCACCGACTTGGCCAAATTACGTGGCTGGTCAACGTCGGTACCTTTGAGCACCGCGACGTGATACGCGAGAAGCTGAAGCGGAATGGTGTAGATCATCGGATCAATCAACTCGTCAGCGTGCGGCATACCGATTACCGTGACGCCGGGGCCGTTCTGGAAGCCAGCATCTTGATCTGCGAACACAATGAGTTCGCCACCACGTGCGCGGACTTCTTGCAGATTCGATTTCACTTTTTCGAGCAACTCATCGCGAGGAGCCACCGCAATGACCGGCATGTGTTCGTCAACCAATGCGAGCGGGCCGTGCTTGAGTTCGCCAGCAGCGTAGGCCTCGGCGTGGATGTATGAAATTTCTTTGAGCTTCAGCGCGCCTTCGAGTGCGACCGGGAACATCGTGCCGCGACCGAGGAACAGTGCGTGTTGCTTATGGATCAAGCGTTCAGCCAGCTTCTTGAGCACATCATCCTGCTTGAGCACCTGCTCTACCTTGGCCGAAGCCGAAAGCAACGATTTGACGTAGTGCTTTTCCTTCTCAGCCGTCAGACCACGACGGCGCGCGAGCAGCAGAGTTACCAGTGCAAGCGCCATCAGCTGCGTGGTGAAAGCCTTGGTCGATGCAACGCTGCGCTCGGGGCCAGCGTGCGTCATCAATGCGATATCGGACTCGCGCACCAATGAAGACTCCGGCGCATTGCAGATCACGATTGAGGCCGCAATTTTCTTGGTCTTGGCGTGACGCAGCGCTTCCAGCGTGTCGGCGGTTTCACCCGACTGCGAGATGGTGATGAATAGCGTACCGGCTTCAATCACCGGATCGCGATAGCGGAATTCGCTGGCAAGATCGACTGCGCAAGGCACGCGTGCAATCTCTTCAATCCAGTACCGCGCAACCATGCCCGCATGTGCGGAAGTGCCGCAAGCGGCAATCTGCACTCGCTCAACTTTGGCTAGCAGTTCGCCAGCCTTAGGGCCGAGGAATGATTCCAACACGTGGCCTTCGCTGATGCGGCCTTCAAGCGTGTTCGCCAAAGCCAGCGGCTGCTCAAAAATTTCCTTGAGCATGTAGTGACGGTAAGGGCCGCGATCTGCGGCGTCTGCGCTCTGCGAAGAGATGCGCACTTCGCGCTGAGCCGTTTTGCCATCGGCATCGAAAATTTCGTAGCCGTCGGTGCGAATCTCGGCGAGATCGCCTTCGTCCAAATACACAAAGCGATTGGTCACCGGCAGCAATGCGGTTGCGTCGCTGGCAGCAAAGGTTTCGCCAATGCCCAGACCAATGCACAAAGGACTGCCTTTGCGTGCAAGCAGCAAGTGATTCGGTTCAGTCGCTGAAATCACGGCAAGCGCATAAGCACCGTGAAAACGGCGGATCGCGTTCTGCACTGCAGTGCGCAGATCCTGACCTTGATCAATCAGATGTTGAATCAGATGCGCAGCAACTTCAGTGTCGGTTTCAGAATTGAACTTGAAACCTGCGGCGGTCAACTCAGCACGCAGCTCTTCGTGATTCTCGATGATGCCGTTGTGTACCACCGCGACATCACGTGACACATGCGGATGTGAATTGCGCTCAGCGGGAACACCATGCGTGGCCCAGCGTGTGTGTGCGATGCCAATACGGCCGCTGCCTGGTTGTGGCGGTTGTGCAGCAAGTGCTTCGGCGAGTTGTGAAACTTTGCCAACTGCGCGCGTGAGATGCAGTTTCTTCCCGGCATCCACGACAGCAACGCCTGCAGAGTCATAGCCGCGATATTCCAAACGTCGCAAACCCTCGACCAGAATCGGGGTGACATTGCGTTGCGCGACGGCGCCAACAATTCCGCACATGGTGCTGACCTCAAAATTATTACTTTTTTTGTAGGAGCGCCTCTTAGGCGCGATGGGCGCTTGAGCGATCGCGCCTAAGAGGCGCTCCTACGGAAATTATGCTTGTGGACTCCTGCGCATCCATGCGCCCGTCCACATACCGTACATCCTGTACATAATTTTATCCCGTTCAGGTCTTCTTCGTCGGGCGTTTCCAGCCCGGCAAGGTCACTTGCTTGGCTCGCGCGACAGTCAGCGCATCATCTGGCGCATCTTTGCCGATGACGGAGCCTGCGCCAATGGTGGCACCCTTGCCAATCACCACCGGTGCAACCAGAGAGCTGTTCGAGCCAATGAAGGCGTTATCGCCGATTGTGGTCTGGTGCTTATTCACGCCGTCGTAGTTGCAGGTGATGGTGCCTGCGCCAACATTGACGTCTTCGCCCAGCACGGCATCGCCGACATAGCTGAGATGGTTGATCTTGCTGCCCTTGCCAACCTTGCTCTTCTTGGTCTCAACAAAGTTGCCGACCTTCACGCCATCCGCCAATTCCGTGCCTGGACGCAGACGCGCAAAGGGACCAATGTGCAGATCACGTGCGCCTTTCACGCCATCAAGAAGGCTGTGCGCTTCAACCACGCTACCAGCACCGAGCTTGACGTTTTTCAGCACGCAGTAAGGGCCGATGCTGACGTTGTCACCAAGCTCGACAACGCCTTCAATAATCACGCCGACATCAATCTTCACGTCTTTGCCCGGCAGCAAGATGCCGCGCAGATCGAAGCGTGATGGATCGGCCATGTGCACGCCTTCGCGCATCAGCCGTTCGGCTTGCGTACGTTGGTAGACGCGCTCCATGCGTGCAAGTTGCACGCGATCGTTTACGCCTTCAACTTCATCCGGGCTTGCGGCAGAAACTGCTGTGACGCGAGTGCGATCTTTTACAGCGAGGCCGACGATATCGGTCAGGTAGTACTCGCCCTTAGCATTGTTGTTCTTCACTTTCGCGAGCCAGGCTTTCAGACGCTTGGCCGACACGGCGAGCAGGCCCGTGTTCACTTCTGTGATTTTCTTCTGCCGCGCATTGGCGTCGTTCTCTTCAACGATGCCGGTAACTGCACCTGCTTTGTTACGAACGATGCGGCCGTAGCCAGTTGGCTCATCGAGTTCGACTGTGAGAACTGCGAGGCCTTTGTCCGCGGCGGCAATCAGATTCTGCAGCGTCGATACAGAGATCAATGGCACATCACCGTAGAGCACCAGCACTAGTGCATCGTCAGGAATCTTTGGCATGGCTTGCAGCACAGCGTGGCCAGTGCCGAGTTGGTCTTTCTGCAAGACCCATTGCACGGATTTTTCTTTGGCGCGATCGCTCGCATGCCATTCACGCACTTGTTCCGCACCGTGTCCGTGCACGACGTGTGAGGCTTCTGCCCCGATGTTAGCAACGGCATCAAGCACGTGGCCGAGCATGGGCTTGCCGCCAATCGGGTGCAGTACTTTAGGCACAGCGCTTTTCATGCGCGTGCCTTTGCCGGCAGCGAGGATGACAGTATGAATCACTGCGGTGACAGTTTTAGCAGTCGTCACTTTTTTCGCTGTTGCTTTCTTGGCCATTGGGTTACCAAATTTCGCGTAAATTATTTAATGTCATCCCGAGCATCGCGAGGGATCTTGCTGTAAGACTCAAAGCGAGATTCCTCACTACATTCGGAATGACGTCCTAAACAAGAAATCCCGCTAATGCTGAGCATGAGCGGGATTCTAATACGCGTCTCACAACGCTGCGCTGATGCGCAGCTTAGCGAGTGATCTTGTTGATCTTCTGTACGAACTCGAGACGGGCAGCAGCTTCAACCAGCTCGTTCTGTGCCTTGGCCAGATCCAAAGGACCTGCCGCTTTGCCGAGTTTCTCTTCGGCAGTCTGCTTGGCTTTCAATGCTGCATTTTCGTCAGCATCTTTAGCGCGCAGCGCGGTGTCAGCCAGCACGGTCACGAGGTGCGGTTGCACTTCGAGAATGCCGCCGCCAACGAAGAATGCGAGCTCGGTGCCGTCGGCTTGCTGCACACGCAGCGTACCGGGCTTGAGGCTGGTCAGCAGCGGCGCGTGACGCGGCGCAATGCCCAGCTCACCCATTTTGGCGGGAGCGAAAATCATGGTCGCTTCGCCCGAATGGATGTGCCCTTCGGCGCTGACGATGTCGACGTGGATGGCAGACATGATCGATTAAAGCGTCTTCGCCTTCTCAACGGCTTCGTCAATTGAACCAACCATGTAGAACGCCTGCTCAGGCAGGTGATCGTACTGGCCGTCGACGATGCCGCGGAAGCCGCGGATGGTTTCCTTCAGTGACACGTACTTACCAGGCGAGCCGGTGAAGATCTGTGCAACGAAGAAGGGCTGCGACATGAAACGCTGAATCTTACGAGCGCGGGCAACGGCTTTCTTGTCGTCATCCGACAGTTCGTCCATACCCAGAATCGCGATGATGTCTTTCAGTTCTTTGTAGCGCTGCAGCACGCCCTGCACATCGCGGGCGGTGTTGTAGTGCTCATGGCCGATGACGTTCGGGTCGAGCTGACGTGAAGTCGAGTCGAGCGGGTCAATAGCTGGATAAATACCGAGCGATGCGATGTCACGCGACAACACAACGGTCGAATCCAAGTGAGCAAACGTGGTTGCAGGCGAAGGATCGGTCAAGTCATCGGCCGGAACGTAAACGGCTTGGATCGAGGTGATCGAGCCTTTCTTGGTCGAAGTAATACGTTCCTGCAGAACGCCCATTTCTTCGGCCAGCGTTGGCTGGTAACCCACAGCTGACGGCATACGACCGAGAAGTGCGGACACTTCGGTACCAGCCAGCGTGTAGCGGTAAATGTTGTCAACGAAGAACAGAACGTCACGGCCTTCGTCACGGAAGTACTCAGCCATGGTCAGACCGGTCAGCGCAACGCGCAGACGGTTGCCTGGGGGCTCGTTCATCTGACCGTACACCATGGCCACTTTCGAGTTGCCGAGGTTCTTCTCGTCGATAACGCCTGATTCCATCATTTCATGATAGAAGTCGTTGCCTTCGCGAGTACGCTCACCGACGCCTGCGAACACGGACAAACCCGAGTGCGCCTTCGCGATGTTGTTGATGAGTTCCATCATGTTAACGGTCTTGCCTACGCCGGCGCCGCCGAACAGGCCGACCTTACCGCCCTTAGCAAATGGGCAAAGCAAGTCGATAACCTTGATGCCGGTTTCGAGCAGTTCGGTTGAACCAGCCTGATCTTCATAGGTTGGTGCAGCGCGGTGGATCGCCCAATGTTCCTTGGCGGTGACCGGGCCGACTTCGTCGATTGGCTCGCCGAGCACGTTCATGATGCGGCCGAGCGTTGCAGGGCCAACTGGAACCGAGATCGGGCCGCCGGTGTTCTTGGCAACCAGACCGCGCTTCAAACCTTCTGAAGAGCCCAGAGCAATAGCGCGGACGGTGCCGTCGCCAAGCTGCTGCTGCACTTCAAGCGTCAGCTCAATGCCTTCGACCTTGAGTGCGTCATAAATCTTTGGGATCGCGTCACGCGGAAATTCAACGTCGACGACTGCGCCAATAACCTGAACAATTTTGCCGGAGCTCATAAGTTTCTCACTTACCTTTCAAACGAGACCTAACGGCCCCGTACATAAAAATTTATTTAAACAGCCGCGGCGCCGCCGACAATTTCGGACAGTTCCTTGGTGATGTTGGCCTGACGCGCCTTGTTATAGACGAGCTGCAGCCCATTAATAATTTTGCCTGCGTTGTCGGTAGCGGCTTTCATCGCGACCATACGTGCAGATTGTTCGCATGCCACGTTCTCGATCAGGCCTTGGTAGACCTGCGATTCGATATAGCGCTGCAACACGGTGTCCATCAGCTCAACGCTGTCTGGCTCATACAGGTAATCCCAGTGGCTCAGCAGACCATCGGTCTTGACTGGCTCAACAGGGAGCAACTGCTGAATCGTCGACTGCTGCGTCATCGTGTTCACGAACTTCGAGGACACGAGATACACGCGATCCACTTCGCCATTGCGATAAGCGTCCGACAACACCTTGATGGTGCCGAGCAGCTGTTCGATCGTTGGCTTGTCACCGAGGTTACCCACGGTGCCCAGAACCTTGCCGCCCATGCGCTTGAAGAATGCCTGAGCCTTGTTGCCGATCAGTGCGAATTCAGCTTCAACGCCCTTGGCCTTCCATTCGCGCACATCACGAGTGACGGCGCGGAAGGTGTTGACGTTGAGACCACCGCAAAGACCGCGATCTGACGAGACCACGAGATAAGCAACCTTCTTCACTTCACGACCAACCGTGAACGGGTGCTTGTACTCGAGGTTTGCCTGCGACAGATGTCCCAGCGTGCGACGAATTTTCTCGGCGTACGGGCGGGCAAGCGACATACGCTCTTGCGCACGACGCATCTTCGACATGGCGACTTTTTCCATCGCGCGCGTGATCTTCTGCGTATTTTTTACGCTCTTGATCTTGGTACGTATTTCTTTAGCGCCGGCCACTGTCTATCTCTTAAGAAATTAAACCGCAGCCTGCTTGCCGTAAGCGTCCATCGCTGCCTTGAGGTCGGCTTCGATAGCGTCGCTCCAGTCACCGGTGTTCAGCTTGTCGAGCACAGCCTTCTGGCTGGTAGCGAGGTACTGATGCAAACCTTCTTCCCAAGCCAGAACCTTGGTGACGTCAACTTTGTCGATGTAGCCTTTTTCAACGGCGTACAAGGTGCTGGCCATCTGGCCAACCGACATAGGAGCGTACTGCTTCTGCTTCATCAGCTCGGTGACGCGTTGACCGCGTTCCAGCTGCTTACGGGTTGCTTCGTCGAGGTCGGACGCAAACTGTGCGAAGGCCGCGAGTTCGCGGTACTGCGCCAAGTTGGTACGCACGCCACCGGCGAGCTTCTTGATAACTTTGGTCTGCGCTGCACCACCGACGCGTGACACCGAGATACCGGCGTTCATAGCAGGACGGATACCAGCGTTGAACATGTCGGTTTCGAGGAAGATCTGACCGTCGGTGATCGAAATCACGTTGGTCGGAACGAATGCCGAAACGTCGCCAGCCTGCGTTTCAATGATAGGCAGAGCGGTCAAAGAACCGGTCTTGCCCTTCACTGCGCCCTTCGTCATCTGCTCGACGTAGTCGGCATTAACGCGGGCTGCACGCTCAAGGAGACGCGAGTGTAAATAGAACACGTCGCCAGGATAGGCTTCGCGGCCCGGAGGACGCTTCAGCAACAGCGAAACCTGACGGTAAGCAACGGCCTGCTTGGAGAGGTCGTCATAAATGATCAGCGCGTCTTCACCCTTATCGCGGAAGTATTCGCCCATCGAGCAACCGGAGTACGGTGCGATGAACTGCAGCGCTGCAGATTCGGAAGCCGAAGCGGCGACGACGATGGTGTTAGCCATGGCGCCGTGCTCTTCGAGCTTACGTACGACGTTAGCGATAGAGCTGGCCTTCTGGCCAATCGCAACGTAAACGCACTTAATGCCCGAGTTCTTCTGGTTGATGATGGCGTCGATAGCCATCGCGGTTTTACCCGTCTGACGGTCACCGATGATCAGTTCGCGCTGACCGCGACCGATTGGAACCATCGAGTCGACCGACTTGTAACCGGTCTGAACTGGCTGGCTAACGCCCTGACGAGCGATAACGCCTGGTGCAACCTTTTCAACTGGCGAGGTGCCGGAAGCTGCGATCGGGCCTTTGCCATCGATCGGCTGACCGAGCGCGTCAACAACGCGGCCGAGCAGTGCTTCGCCAACTGGCACTTCGAGCAGACGGCCGGTGGTCTTCACCGTGTCGCCTTCTTTAAGGTGCTTGTAGTCGCCGAGAATAACGGCGCCGACAGAGTCACGCTCAAGGTTCAGAGCGAGGCCGAAGGTGTTGCCGGGGAATTCGAGCATTTCACCTTGCAGTGCATCGGACAAGCCGTGCACGCGGCAGATGCCGTCCTGCAAGCTAACGATGGTGCCGGTGTTGCGGGCCTCAGTCACTGCATCAAAATTCTTGATGCGGCTCTTGATGAGGTCGCTGATTTCCGAAGGATTCAATTGCATGGGAAGCTATTCCTGAATGTTCTTTTCTGCTTAGCGCGTGAGCGCGGTTTGCAGTCTTTCCAACTCGCCGCGAACGGAACCGTCGATGACCATGTCGCCAGCGCGGATCACCGCACCTGCTACTAAGGACTCATCGGTGTTCCAAGCAATGGCAACGTCACGATCAAGGCGTTTGCGAATCGCTGAAGCGAGTGCGTCTTGCTGAGCTTTTTCAACCTTGGTCGCAGTGGTCACTTCCACTTCGACGCGGGCTTCGGCTTCAGCGCGCAACGCTTCAAACTGTTCGGCAATCGCAGCAGCAGTCTTCAAACGGCCGTTATCGGTCAGCAGCTTGATCAGCGACTGGCCTTCAGCGTTGAGATCCTTGCTGAGCGCCTTGCCCAACACGTCGGCCAATTCTGCGCGCGACAATGCTGGGTGACCGATCAGCTGCGAGAGCTGCGGATTCGCAACCGCTTCGGAGATGGCTGCAAGTTGTGCAGACCACTCTTTCAGCGATTTGCCATCACGCGCCAGCTCAAAAACCGCTTTGGCGTAAGGACGTGCAAGAGTGCTGAGATCGGCCATGGCGCTTAGACGCGAGCTGCGAGGTCGTTGAGGACGTCGGCGTGAGCCTTCGCATCAATTTCGCGCTTAAGGATTTTGGACGCACCAGCAACAGCCAGTTCGCCAACCTGCTTGCGCAGCTGTTCCTTGACCGAGTTCACTTCACGCGTGGTTTCTTCGCGTGCAGCGGAGACGATGCGATCGCCCTCGCCTTTTGCCGTGGTCTTTGCCTGCTCAACAATCTGCGTGGCCTGCTTGTTAGCAGCAGCGAGAATGTCCTGAGCCTGAGCACGAGCAGCCTTCAGTGCTTCGTCGCTACGCGACGATGCATCTTCCAGCGACTTCATGCCGCGCTCAGCAGCAGCGAGGCCATCGGCAATCGTCTTCTGACGCTGTTCTACGAGCGTCATCAACGGCGGCCAAACAAACCTTGCGGTGAACCAGATGAACGCGGCGAAAACAACCGCCTGCGCTATCAAGGTCAGATTAATATCCATACCTACACCTGTTCCGTAATCGCGGTTCTGTCAAAAATCTTACTGAGGAATGACAGACAGCAGCGGGTTTGCGAACGCGAACATCATGGCCAGACCAACGCCGATGATGAAGGAAGCGTCGATCAGACCCAGGAGCAGGAACACTTTAGCCTGCAGCATAGGAGCCAATTCTGGCTGGCGAGCAGCGCCTTCCAGGAAGCGCGAGCACATGATGCCTACGCCGACGCAAGCGCCGAGAGCGCCGAGGCCGATGATCAGGCCGATGCCGATGCTGGTGCTAGCCTGAATCATGGCGAGAAGTTGGACGTGATCCATTTGCAATTCCTCTTTAAACGACTGGTTAAAAAATTAAGTTAGTGATGCTCGTGAGCCATCGCGATGTAGACAACCGTCAACATCATGAAGATGTAAGCCTGCAGGGCAACGATCAAAATATGGAAGATCGCCCAACCGGTGCCGAACAGAGCACCGAAGAAAGCGCCGAGGGGGCCGGTTGAAGCCAGCATCCACAGCAGCAGGAAGATGATTTCGCCGGCGTACATGTTGCCGAACAGTCGCAGGCTGTGCGAAAGCGGCTTCGAGATGTACTCGATCATCTGAAACAGGAAGTTTGCCGACATCGCCAGCGGCACCAGAATCCAGCTGATCGGGTTAACCGAAAGCTTAGGTGCGCCAAATGGGGCAAAGAACAATTCGTGAACAAAGCCACCAAAGCCCTTGGCTTTGATCGCGAAGAAAATCATCAGGAACCAAACCGACAGGGCCAGCGCGAAAGTAGCGTTGACGTCGGAGGTAGGCACCATACGGAATTCATTGACGCCGACCATGTGCAGGCCCTTGGCAATGATGTCGACCGGCAGGAAGTCCATCGCGTTCATCGCGAATACCCACACGAATACGGTGAGGGCCAGTGGTGCAACAAAGGAGAAACTCTTGTCGAAGATGCCTTTAACCTGGTCGTTAACAAAATCGACGCAGACTTCAACAAAGGCCTGACGCTTGCCCGGAACGCCGGCGGTAGCGCCGCGTACAACCCAAGCAAGAAAACCAAATACAACCGTACCGAGAATGATCGAGGTGATCAGCGTATCAAGGTGCAGAGTCCAGAAACCGCCACCCTGATTAACAGAGTGCTTTAAAAACGACAGGTGATGCCCGATATACGTCGCGGGCGTTAGCGCGTGTTCCGCGCCTGCTGCTGCATGATCTGCGTTTTCAACGGCCATATTAATTTCGTCTTAAACCTTAGTCTTAATCTATCTAGTAGCGACGAGTAACCCAGAGAGCCAGCCATTGCGCCTTCAGCGCAACTACAACTCCGATCAGCATCGCCAGCCACGACAGTTCGGGCTTGAGCTTTACTGCTACCAGCACAATGGCGGCGAGGGTGAAAGCCAGCTTGAGCAATTCGCCGGACATCATTCCGACCGCCCCAACTGCTCCCTTGCTACGCAACCTCAGCGTCAACCACAGTGCCAACACTGCATTTGGCAGTGCTACTGCCGCGCCTCCAAGAAACAGAGACAGCGCCCCAAATTTACCGATAAGCAACCACGCTGCGACGGCGAAGATCAGTACCAAAGCCCATTGCAGCGCAATGGCGGTACCGACTGTGTTCTTCCATCCGGTCATCTGGGTCATTGTTTTAAGAACTACCCGAGCGTTTTTTGAAACCGGACAAGACAGGCCTATCAGCGGGCGCGCAGTTTACTGATTGCCCCCCTTTAGGTCAACGCATTTTGCGGCGCTGCATTAACTGCGGTGGCAATTAGTGCGTAAACGGGCTAATCCCAATACCCGTCTGCGTTATTCGCGCGCAGGTGCTTGTTTTGAAAAATGTAAATTGTTTGATTAATCAATTTTTATACAACATTTACATGACACTCAGAAGGCAAGGAACCTCTTATTTAGAGGCTTAACGCTTCATCGTCTTAGCGACTGCCAGCGCAATCATTTTGCGCGGCATAAACCGCGGCATCAGGCTTACCAGCTTGATGCCTATGCCCGGCACGATAAAGCTCTTGCCCTGCCTAAGCGCCTTTAGGCTGACGGCAACGACATCTTCTGCCTTGAGCATCGTGCTCTTAGGAATTGCCTTGAGCAGCGCGTCATTGCCGGTTGCGGCAAAGAAACCGGTATCCACGGGGCCGGGGCAAACCGCAATCACTGCGATGCCCTGCTTACGATATTCAGCCCACAGTCCTTCGCTGAACGACAGGACAAAGGCTTTGGTCGCGCCGTAAATCGTCATATAGGGAGTCGGCTGGAACCCAGCGACTGAAGCGATGTTAATAATCGCGCCCGCTCCACGCTCCAGCATCGGCGGCAAAAATGTCTGCGCCAGATCAACCACGGCGCTCACGTTCAGCGCGATCATTTCGCGCTGACGCGCAGGATCATCTTCATGAAAGTTCGCGGCGAGGCCAAAGCCAGCGTTGTTCACGAGAACATCGATATCAATGCCCAAGGCTTTCACTTGCTTCAACAGCGCAGCGCCAGGCTGCGGCAGCGACAAATCAGCAACGATCACTTCAACGCGGCGGCCGCTATAAGTTTTTGCGAGCCGTGCAGCAATCGCATCCAATTTGTCTTTGGAGCGCGCAACCAGCACCAAATCCAAACCTTGCTTCGCATAGGCGTCAGCAAATGCTTCGCCGATACCTGATGACGCGCCCGTGATTAGTGCCGCTTTGTAATTTTGCATTTTGAGTTTCTGCTTACTTCAGCGCTTTAAGCAGCTTGTCGAGCTCTGCCTGATTTTTGAACGCAACCGTGAGCTTGCCGCGACCTTTGTCGTTTTGCTGCAGCGTGACCGGCAAGCCAATGCGCTGACGCAGATCGGACTCCAACGATGATGGCGCGGTTGCGGCTGGCTTTGCCGTTGGCGCAGCAGGTTTGGATTGCACCAGCGCTTCGGTTGCGCGCACTGACAGCTGGCCAGAGACCACCAGCTTGGCAAGTGATGACTGTCTTGCGCCTTCAACACCCAACAACACTTTGGCATGCCCAAGGCTGATCTGATTGGTGCGAACTAAATCCTGCACATCGGCATTGAGCTCCATCAAGCGCAGCAAGTTGCTGACAGTTGCGCGCGAGTGACCTACGGATTCTGCGCACTGCTGATGCGTGAGGCCATGCTCTTCGATGAGTTTGTGCAGCGCTTCGGATTCTTCCAGCGGGTTCAAATCGGCGCGCTGAATATTTTCGACCAACGCCACTGCTCGCGCAGTGCGGTCATCCATCTGTCGGACGACAGCAGGAATTGATTTGAGCCCGGCAATACCGGCTGCGCGCCAGCGACGCTCACCAGCAATAATTTCGTAGCGATCGCCGCCAACAGGGCGCACAAGAATCGGCTGTACAACGCCTTGAGCGCGAATAGAGTCGGCCAACGTCGCCAACGAGGTCTCGTCGAAATGACGGCGCGGCTGATGTTTGCCCGGCCCCATGCTGGCCAGACTCAACTCGCGTTGATCGTCGCCCGCTTCAACTTCGCTCACAGGCTCGGAGCTTACGCTGCTCAACAGCGCATCAAGACCACGACCCAATCCACGTTTCTTTACGCTCACGCTCATTCCCCTACGTATCTTTTGCCTTAACGGCTTTCGTTCAGCAGCGCGGCAAATGTCCGCGCAAAAGTATGCACATCGCCCGGCCAGCGCGCAGAGACATAACGTCCATCGCGCACAACCCAAGCAGCTCGCGAATCATTCAGCGTATCGCGCGCCATGCCGCCGGTTTTTAAAAACTGATTCGGCGCATCGGCTGGCACATCCAGAAAATCTGCGGGACTTGCGAGCGCACGCGTCACTTCTTGTTGCACGCCACGATAGCCGACCACTTCCCCCGGCGCTTCATCGTAGGTTCGGTAATAGCCCGGATCCCAGAAGCGCGCGAAATATTTGGTCAGCATCCAGCCAGATTTCTCCAGCTTCCACGTGAGCGCTGTCGTCTTGCGTCCGTGCAATACCGACTTGCCGGTTTTGCGCGAGATGCTACGTGCAGCGAGCACCACGCCATGACAAACCGCAGCCACCGGTTTATCTGCATCAAAAAAATCTGCAACGAAAGCCTGAAGCTCCGCATTTTCCAAATACTCGCGTATGCCTTTCGCATGGCCGCCGGGCAACAACATTGCGTCGAAGTTTTCTACGCGTAGCGCTGAATAGCTCAGCGGCCGTGTGTAATTCACATCAGCGCACATCTGCTGATACGCGTCACGAGCAGGCTTTTGCGCACGCAACATCAAACCGAACAAAGGTAATTTGCGTAGAACCGGAATGAAGCCCCAAACATCGAGCCCTTCGCCCGAGATCATCATCGGATCTGCCGCAGCGACGCTGCCATCTGCTGTCGCAAAAAATAATTCGTGTCCGGCGTCTTTCAGAATGCGCCAGCTCACCGCAGCTTCAGTCGGATCAAAATCCCGGCGCGGCAGCGGCACGATAATTTTCATGGTGTGCCGCGACGCCGTAGCGTCAGGCGCTTAAGCGCAGCTGGCCGCCGTCGTGACGACGCAGAACCTCGCCCGCTAGTGCGAGATAAGCTTTGGCGCCAGAAGACTGCGCGTCATAAGCCATCACCGACAGACCATGACTCGGCGCTTCGGCAAGACGCACATTGCGCGGAATGATCGTGCGGTAAACCTTTTCTTTGAAGTGCTCAAGCAATTGCGCCGACACGTCATTCGCGAGGTTGTTGCGCGGATCAAACATCGTGCGCAGCAAGCCTTCGACTTCCAGCTTGGGATTGATCACGCGTTTGATTTTGCCGATGGTGTCCATCAGCGCGGTGAGCCCTTCTAGTGCGTAGTACTCGCACTGCATTGGGATCAGCACGCCGTCCGCCGCAACCAGTGCGTTAACGGTGAGCTTGGACAACGCAGGCGGGCAGTCGAGCAAGATGTAATCGAACTGATCAGCAACTTCAGCGAGCGCTGCCTTGAGTGCGAAATCACCCACGGCCACATCACGCAATTTAATTTCGGCTTCCGTCATGTCGCCATTGGCGGGCATCAAGGAAATGCCGATCTCAGGCAGATGCAAAATCACATCGGCAGGTTTGGCTTTTTCCAGCAGCACATCACGCGCAGTGAGCTTGACCGCGCTCTTGTCGACACCGACGCCCATCGTCGCGTTGCCCTGAGCATCAAGGTCCACCAGCAGCACGCGCCGCTTGGTTGCCGCCAATGAGGCAGCAAGATTGATCGACGTGGTGGTTTTGCCCACACCACCTTTTTGATTCGCGACTGCGATGATGTAAGTCAT
The DNA here is from genome assembly GCF_003052265.1 of Stenotrophobium rhamnosiphilum. GTDB lineage: Bacteria > Pseudomonadota > Gammaproteobacteria > Nevskiales > Nevskiaceae > Stenotrophobium > Stenotrophobium rhamnosiphilum. The sequence continues at coordinate 525,228 of NZ_QANS01000003.1, read as the reverse complement.
TTTTTTAGCGTAGCAACCACGGCATGGCGATCTTCATTCAGACCGGGCACGCGCAGGCGGTGCGATCCCCTAATTTCAACGTCCACCGGAATATCGGCAGCTTCTTTGGCGTCTAGTTTGCCTTTCATTGCCACCCATACGCCACCAGTTGCGAGCAGATGTGTGGTTTTATCGAAGAAATCGTTCAACGATGAAAAGGCCCGGCTGACTACGCAATCAAAGCCTAGCTCGGGCTGAAAAGCCTCAACGCGATCTTCGATCACTTCAACATTGTCCAACTTAAAGGTGCGCACGATGTGGCGCATGAAACGGGCTTTTTTGCCGTTGCTATCCAGCGTGGTGACTCGCAACGAAGGCTTGGCTATCGACAACACCAAGCCCGGCAAACCCGCACCGGAACCGACATCCAACAGCCGCGGACCCGGAATGGCTAGCGCAGGATCGTTCAGCAGCGGCAGCACGCTCAAAGAATCGAGTAAATGGCGCGTCACGCTTTCTTGCGGATCACGGATGGCCGTGAGGTTGTAAGCGTTGTTCCACTTCAACAACTCGGCCTGATAGGCCAGCAAAAGCTTGAGCGTCGGCGCTGGCAAATCCAGGCCCAGCTCTTTCGCACCTGCACTCAAGCGCTTGGAGATCGAGCCGGCAAGCCAAGGGCTTTCCGCAGGCGCGGGCGCTTCATTGTCCGAATCCCAGTTCATGCCGCGGGCAAGGACATAACGTCCTGCAGAACTGTGAGGCGAATACCTTGGGCACTCATGGACTTGGAAGCTCTGCGCTGTGCGAGGGAAGGACACACATTATAAGCACTCAATGCCAGCAGACTCCGCTCTATACCATATGAATTACTGCATTGATCGCGGTCTCAAAACTTTCCAATGCTGTTTTAATTTATATTTTATTAATAAATTATTTTTACTTTTTATAAAAAGCACTACTCGTTTTAGCTACGTAACACTCGCCATTACCTAGGGCTTTAGGCCTAAAAAGGGGCTTATACTTGCCCTCTAAATTTTGATCTTGTTCCCCAGCTACTGGAGGAGTCTCCATGAACACCGCCGTTTCCTATTTGCCGAATGCCAACACCGCCTCATCGGATGCCGAAATTCGGCGCGTGTTTGATCGCCAGCGCGAAACCGCGCTGCGCCTGCGCGCCAGCTCCGCTGAAGAGCGCATTGCCAAAATCAAGCGCCTGCGCGACGCCGTTATCGCTCACACGCAAGCGTTCTATGACGCTGGCGACAAGGATTTCAAAAAACCGCCAGCAGAAGTCGATCTCACCGAAATTCTGCCGATCATCATGGAAGCCAACGACGCTGTGCGTCACATCCGTAAATGGATGAAGCCTAAAGGCGTCTGGCCGACCCCGTTGATGTTTGGCACCAAGGCTTACAAGCAGTACGAGCCTAAGGGCCGCAGCCTGATCATTTCGCCATGGAACTACCCGGTCAATCTCACGTTTGGTCCGCTAGTTTCGGCAATCGCTGCTGGTTGCACTTCCATTCTCAAGCCTTCGGAAATGACGCCGCACCTCACCGCTGTGATGGTGAAGATCATTAAGGAAATTTTCCCCGAAGATGAAATCGCTATTTTTGAAGGCGAAGCTTCAGTGTCGACGACGCTGTTGTCGCTGCCGTTCGATCACATCTTCTTCACCGGTAGCCCGGCTATTGGCAAGGTTGTTATGGCCGCTGCATCTAAGCACCTCACCAGTGTGACGTTGGAGCTGGGTGGCAAATCACCAACCATCGTTGATGCAAGCGCCGATCTGAAAATGGCTGCGCGCAACATCCTCTGGGGCAAGTTCACCAACAACGGTCAGACCTGCATCGCGCCTGACCATGTGTTTGTGCACGAGTCGGTGAAGGCCGAGTTCGTCAAGAACTGTCAGGAAATCCTGTCCAACACCTACGGCACCACCGGCGACGCACAGAAGAACAGCCCGTACCTCTCACGCGTTGTGAACCAGCGTCACACCGGCCGCATTAACGCACTGCTGCAAGACGCCAAACAGCGTGGCGCCAATGTGTTGTTCGGCGGCGACGTCAGCGAAACAGAATGCTTTGTTGCGCCGACGCTGATCGAGAACATTCCTGCTGACGCCAAGATTCAGACCGAAGAAATCTTTGGGCCAATCCTGCCGATCATCAGCTACAACAAGCTCGACGAAGTCATCAACGCGATCAACGATCAGCCCAAGCCGCTCGCGCTCTACATCTGGAGCAAGACCGAAGCGAACATTCAGACCGTGCTTCAGCGCACCAGCGCCGGCGGCACGTGCATCAACCACACGGTTGCGCACTTCCTGCATGGTCGCCTGCCGTTTGGTGGCGTCAACAACTCCGGTATCGGCAGCGCCCACGGCCACTTCGGCTTTATGGCGTTCACGCACGAGCGCGCTGTCCTGCGCACGCGCATCGCACTGGCGCCGATGTTCTTCCCTCCGTACACCAACACCACCAAGAAGATTGTGGCGATCCTTAAAAAGACCGTCTGACCTCGCTGGTCGCAGTTCAAAAAGCCCGCTGACAGTGATGTCAGCGGGCTTTTTTTATGGCCATGGATGGCCTGTACGTCGCGGGCGCAGGTGAGGGCATGGATGCCCGAAGTAGAGCAACGCAGGAGCAGTTGCCGAATGCGCAGGAGCGACGCGGTAGGCGCACTAGATGCGCTCAATTCCAAGCAACAAATCCGATTCCAAGCAGTAGATGAAAATTATTGCACTTCTTTATTGACAATCATTCGCATTCAATTTAACGTTGCCGCATGTACATCTGCGTATGCAAAGCGGTCACCGACCGACAGATCAAACAGGCCGCTAGCGAAGGCGCGTGCAGCTTGCGTGACCTCACGCGTGAGCTTGGCCTAGGCACCGGCTGCGGCAAATGCGTACCAGCTGCACGCGAAGTACTTGGTGCCTGCCTCATGAGCCAAGCCTCAGCGCAGCAGCAGCCAGACACAGCCCCAGCTACGCAAATTTGGGCAAGCGCTGCACGCTAAGCTGTAAAGGCGCTGCGAATCAGTCGCATAATCATTTAATTTTCCTTACGTAACAATAACTTACGCTGGTCTTCCGTGATTTCGGCAGGTACACTGCCGGCATAATTCAAACCGGAACACCCATGAAAGGCGATGCAAAAGTCCTTGAGTACCTCAACAAGGCTCTAAAGAACGAACTCGGCGCAATCAACCAGTACTTTCTACATGCGCGCATGTTCGATAACTGGGGCCTGAAGAAACTCGGCAAGCTCGAGTACGCGGAATCCATCGACGAGATGAAGCACGCGGACAAGCTGATCAAACGCATCCTATTCCTCGAAGGCCTGCCGAACCTGCAAGACCTCGGCAAGATTTACATCGGCGAAGACGTCAAAGAAGCACTTCAATGCGATCTGCGTCTTGAGCACGAAGCACACCCGCTCTACACCGAAGCGATTGCTCACGCCGAATCCGTGCGCGACTACGTGACGCGCGAATTGCTGCTGGAAATTCAGCACAGCGAAGAAGAGCACATCGATTGGATTGAAGAGCAGCTCGGTCTGATCGAGACGCTGGGCATTCAGAACTACTCGCAGTCTGCGATGGGCGAATTGCCGTCGCCGGGTTAAGCGTTACGCATTAACAAAAAAGCCGCCAGTTATTGGCGGCTTTTTTTATGTACAGGATGTACGGTATGCCGCAGGCGCATGGATGCGCAGGAGCGGCAGGCCTCTTTACCGCGCGAAATGCTCCATCACAAATACCTGCATTTCACCCACCATGAACCCGAGCACCGCACCGACCGTAATCAGAATCCACTCGTCTTGTTGAAACGCAGGACGTAGCAGCGCTTCAAATTCTTCTGGCGTCAGCTCCTGCATTTTTGTCGCCATCGTGTTTTCAAGATCCATCGCCTGCTCAGCGTAGGCTTCGATGTGCGCCATCGTTTCCGGCATGCGCTCCATCATTTGCTCGGCGATGACGGTCTTCATCTCCTGATATTTGTTGCTGCCGACTGCGAACACGACGAAGGGCTTGGCAATACCCGCCTGATCATCAATCACGCGCTGCACTTGTTTCTGAATCAAGTTGAACAAACGATCTGACAAAGGGCCACGCAGCACAGCAGCAATCACTTGCTTCGACGTGACGATTTCCTTGGCAATTAAACGGCCGTATTGCGCAGACACTTCCTTGCGGCGCTTCAAGAACAAACCCTGCCACTCGAAAATGCCCAGGTAACGCGTCGGCTGCTTAGGGTTGAACACCATCTTTAAAGCCAGCCAATCTGTGAACCAGCCAGTGAATCCTCCGAACAGTGGCATCACCCATGGCGAGTGCGTTCCCGCCCACGTCAGCGCTTGCACACAGCCAATGATGAAGCCGAAATACAAACCGGAATTGCGGATGAATCTGAATTCCTTGTCGCCTGCTTCCTGAAAAATACGATTCAGCAAAGGCTTGTTGCGGACAAGATTCGACACCACCATGTCTTTGAGATCGAACACCGAACGAATGTCCGATTTAATGTCGATCATGATCTGGCGAATCATATTGGGCGCATCTGCCTGAATACGGTTGATGATCAACTTCTTCACCGACTCTGGCGCGACTTCCCACAGCCCGGGCGAATAATGGCTCGCTACTTCGCGCGTGATGTCTTCAACTACGCGCAACATCGGCTGTTCAATCACTTCAGCAATACGATCCGGATCAAGTCGATCAAAAATGTCTTCTGGCTTGATCAGCTTGGAGGTCATCGTGTCGCAAGCGATGCTCGCCATCGTCGCCGCCTTGCGCGGCACAATGCCCTGCCAACCGAGATAAGGTTTGATGCCGATGAATTCGATCGGCTCAAACATCATCTTGATCGCAACGATCTTAGTGACAAAACCAATCGCCGCAGCCACGAATGGCATCGACAGATAGAGCAGCCAATTACGCTGCACATCGAGCAAAATTTCCTGCCAATCGAGCATGTGTGCTTTCCCTGATTTTTATCGTTGGTCTGCCGCACGCATGCAACAGATCCTTTATTCCTTCGCCACCTTAGACTCAAACCACAGCGTGCGGCCGATATCGGAGATCTTCAGAGCCCGGCGTGCAATACGCGCACGTTCGCCGCCTTCTTCGATTCGCGCAATGACTTTGCGGACAACGTCGTCTGCTTCCAGCATCTGGTACTCGGTTTCCTGATCGCTGTCTTCCGCCTCGATTTGCACCAACCCCCAGAATTTGAGGCGCTGAATATAGACAGGCACCAGCTCAGGACAACGCACGGAAGCGTATTTGCCAAGGCTGCTAATCCCCTCTTCCACCGTGCGGGGCGAAAAGCCCATCAGCGTGCCGGCTGAGATATTGATCAGCGGAAAACTGCGACCATCCGACAGCAGGGAAAGAATGCGCGCCTCATCCGGCAGCAGGCTGGCCAGAACGCGGGCATGGAAGCCGGTCAGCGCTTCGTCGCGGGACTGTGTATTGGAGGCGTCGAGCAAATCCCGCAGCAGGTCCGACGGCGCACGCGGTTTGCCGCGCCCCCTCTGCGTCACCGATAAATTCAGCACCGCGACCGACGGGCCACGATCAACCTGATCCAGACGCCCTTTGAGTTCCTGCAAAACGCGGTTCTCGATTTTCTCGAGCTGCTCTTGGGCAAACTCGCCGCCCGGCACACGCTGCAACAGCTTTCCGACCAGAGAATTGGTCAAGGATGGTTTGGGTAAGCTTTTCACGACAGACCTCGATAAACACCGGCGCACATGCCTGATGCGCCATGTTAACGCGATCAGCCCGCGGTTTTACCGCTGATTCTTGTAATTTTAGTGATGCGGTTCAGCGCAGGCATCGCGTTCGATTTGCACCGTCGCATGCGCAATGCCGTATTGCTGGCTTAAGAACTCGCCAATCTCGCGCGTGACCTGATCTGTATCGCACTCGCCAGTGATACGCGCGTGCAGAGTCAGCATCTTTTTCTCAGGGCTCAGCATCCAAGCGTGGACGTGGTGCACATCGGTGACGCCCGCAACGGCCTTAGGCAGTTCAGCCTGAAGCTGCACAATGTTCAGATCTTCTGGCGCGCCTTCGAGCAAAACGTGGCCAGACTGCTTGGTGATCTGCCAAGCACCGCGAAGAATCAGCGCCGCAACCAGCACTGACAGCAGCGGGTCAGCCTGCATCCAGCCCGTAAAGAGAATGATCAGCGCCGCAACGATGGCTGCGACTGAACCCAACATATCCGCCAGCACATGCAGCAACGCGCCACGCATATTCAGATTTTCTTTGGCGCCGCCGTGCAAAATCGCGAAGGCCGCGATGTTCACACCCAAGCCGAGCACCGCGACGACGAACATCGGCTGGCCTTGCACCGTCACTGGATTCATTAGGCGCAACGCCGCTTCAACAATGATCCAACCCGAGATCGCAAACAGCGTGACGCCATTCAAAAACGCGGCCAACACTTGCACGCGGTCATAGCCGTAAGAGCGCAGATGGTCGGCTGGGCGACGGCTGATGCGAATCGCCATCCAAGCCAAACCCAGCGACACCGTGTCGGTGAGCATGTGACCTGCATCCGCCAGCAGCGCCAACGATTGCGAGTAAAAACCGGCAATCACTTCCGCGACCATGAATAAACCGGTCAGCGCCAACGCGGCTAGGAGGCGTCGCTCACTCCCAGTGTGAACATGGGAATGCCCATGGCCATGGTCGTGATGATCGTGACCATGCGAATGATCGTGGCCATGATGGTCGTCATGGTCATAATCGTGGGATGAGTGATCGTGTTTGTCAGTCATACGAAAAGGGTAGCAGTCGAGACGGTGACGATATCACCAAAGCCTGTGACCACTGATCAGTCCTTACGTTGTGTAAATGACGGTTAAGCGAGCGCGAGCTGCGAGAAGCAGTGATGCAGCTTGCCGTTGGTCGCGAGCACCGTCGTCGTATCGAGGCCAATCGGGCCGCCGTTAAGATCGGTAAAGGTACCGCCCGCTTCGCGCACGATCACCACCAGCGCAGCGATGTCGAGAATGTTCACATCCGACTCCACCACGGCATCGAGCTTGCCGTTGGCGAGCATGTGGTAATGCAGAAAATCGCCGTAGCCGCGGATGCGGTGCAGCTGCGGAATCAGCTTGCCCAACTCAACCCACTGCGGCGTCTTGGCGAGCGTCGCCAGATTGCCAGTAGAAAGCGTGGCCTTGGCCACCGTGTTGACCGCGCTCACTTCCAACCGCTCTTCGCCCAACCAAGCGCCACGGCCTTTTTCTGCAAAAATAATTTCGCCACGACCACCGTTCCAGCACGGCGCATACGACACGCCCAGAATCAGTTCACCCTTATGCATCAGCGCAATCTGGACCGAGAACATCGGATAGCCACGCACGAAAGCCTTGGTGCCATCGATAGGATCGACCAGCCACAGATAATCAGCGTCCTGCTGGCTCTTACCGGTTTCTTCTCCGTAGAAACCATGCGCCGGGAAACGCGACTGCAACACCGCTTTGATCGCCTTCTCCGCGCCCACATCCACTTCCGTCACCGGGCTCGCGTCAGCCTTGTAGCTGACCTCGAAATTACCCCGATAGGCTTTGCGGATGACGTCTGCCGCAGCTTGGGCGGCGTCGAGGGCGGCGGTAAGGAATTCGCTGGACATGGCACGTACTCAAAAGGCAGGTGCGAATCATACCGGCCTTGAGGCGCAAAGCCGATATCTACCCCATATGTAGCGCTCAAATCCGGGGCCTAAACGCGTACAATCCGCGCGCCACAGGTGTCTCGTCGTAATGACGAGGTGAAACGGGAAGCGAGTTCAATGCTCGCGCTGCCCCCGCAACGGTAAATGGAAAGAACTGGCACAAAGCCACTGGAGAAATCCGGGAAGGCGCTAGGGAAATGTCCATGAGCCCGGAGACCGGCCTGTGTTCACCTACCGTTACATAGCGCCACGGGGACGTGGCGAGGGAGACACAATGAAAGCACCGCTACGCGCGGCCATTCTGGCTGCATTTTTTTCCGTACCTGCAATCTCGGCAAACGCCGATGACACCACTACGGCACCAACCCCACTTGATCCGGTCGTTGTCACCGCCACGCGCACGCCAACGACCGCCGCAGAAACACTAGCCGCCGTCACTGTCATTGATCGCGAAGAGATTAAGCGCGCACAAGCTACCGACGTTGCCGAGCTATTGCGCTATACCGCAGGCATTGATGTCGCTCGCAGCGGCGGCCCAGGCACGCAAACCTCTGTATTTATCCGTGGCGGCGAAAGCGATCACACCCTCGTATTGGTCGATGGCGTGCGCGTAAACCCGTCCACCGCAGGCGGCGCAGCAGTGCAGAACATTGCACCAGAAATGATTGAGCGCATTGAAATCGTCAAAGGCCCACGCTCTACGCTTTATGGATCGGACGCCATCGGCGGCGTAATCAACATCATCACGCGCGCTGGCGGTAATAGCGCAGATGTCAGCGTACGTGGTGGCAGCGAAAATACCCGAGAGGTCACGGGCAACGTCAGCTACAGCGATAAAGGTAATAGCGTGTCGCTGTATGCACAGCACACCAGCACCGACGGCATTCCAGCATTCAACACCGGCGGCCCGGATCGCGCCTACCGTCAGAGCACCATCAATCTCAAAGGCGGCACTCACGTTGGGGCAGTAGAACTGTCAGGCCGCGTTTGGAATACACAAGGCAACTCCCAATACATGGGCTATTGCGGTTTTGTTGTATGCCCAAAATCGCAGGATTTTCACAACCAAGTAATAGAGGGAAATGCCGCCTTCAAGCCCACCAGTAACTGGGATAGCACGCTGAGCCTCAGCCGCATGACTGACGATATCGAACAGACGGCATCTACCGCCTTTGTTCGCACCACGCGTCCACAAGCAGACTGGCACAACGTTCTTTCTTTGGGCCAAGCCAATCGCTTTAGCTTTGGCCTGACGGCAGCACATGAAAACGCTGAATCGCTGTCGTTCGATAGCAGCGAAAACCTTTACACCGCTTTTGTTCAAGATGAATTCAACGCGGGCGCACACCACGCGCTAATCGCAGGCAGCTTTGGTCACTACGGCAGCTTCGGCAATCGCGCTTCGTGGAACGCTGAATACGGTTACGACCTCTTCAAATCAACACGGTTAATTGCTGCAGCGGGCAGTGGCTTCCACGCACCAACGGCGGATGATCGCTTTGGCTTTGGCGGCAATACTGAACTCAAGCCAGAAGAAGCACTGAACTATGAATTGGGCCTTAAACAAAGCATCGGCAAATATCAAACGCTGGATCTGCGTGTATTCCGTACCGACGTCAAAAATCTGATCAGCGTCGAGTGTATTTCGGACTGCGCCGATTGGATGCTGGCCGTTTACCAAGCAGTGAACGTCAATCGCTATCGCAATGAAGGTGTAGAACTGAGCTACAACATTGCAGTTGCAGAATGGTCGGGCCGCATTACCGCTATCTCGCAAAATCCGATCGACCGGGTCACCGGCGCAACGCTATTACGCCGCGCCAAGCAGAGCATCACCGGCCAAATCACGCGTCACTTTGGCAAGCACTATCTCGCCATTGATGCCTCGGGCACCGGCGAGACCCGCGACTTTGGCGGGGTGAAAGTTGGCGGTTACGGATTGCTGGCAGTTTCTGGCGGCTACGATATTAATAACCATCTCAGCTTGCAGGCTCGCGTAAACAATGTGCTCGGCAAAGATTACGAAACCGTCTATGGCTATAACCAGCCGGGAACCAACGGTTACCTCACTCTGCGCTTCGCGTTCTAACTTTTAAAAAGCCGCCCGCATCAAGACGATGCGGGCGGCTTTTTTTATGCACACGATGTGCGGTATGCGGGCGGCGGCAGGATGCCGAAGAGCCCGCAGATGTAAACTGCACTAAACATCTAGGTAGAAACATCATGGGCCACCGCCTCAGCAAAATCGTTACCCGCACCGGCGACAAAGGCACGACCGGCCTTGCCACGGGTGATCGCATTAACAAATCTTCGGCACGCATCAATGCGATTGGCGAAGTGGATGAACTCAACTGTCATCTTGGCATCGTGCTCACGCATGAATTGTCTGACGACATTCGCGCGCCTTTGGCACGTATTCAGAACGAGTTGTTCAATCTGGGTGGCGAGTTGGCGATGCCGCCTGCAGAGCTGATCAAAGAAGTAGATGTTGAAAGGCTCGAAGCAGACGTCGAAGCGCTCAACGCTGATCTGCCACCGCTTAAAGAGTTTGTATTGCCGGGCGGAAATCCGCCTGCTGCGGCTGCGCACTTAGCGCGTGCGGTTGCGCGTCGCGTTGAGCGTTCGCTGTGGGCGTTGCACGCAGAAGAACCGCTGAATGAATTTGCGCCGCGTTATGCCAATCGGCTTTCGGATTTGTTGTTCGTGATCTCTCGCAAACTGGCGCGTGCGAATGGTGGCAAGGAAGTTAGCTGGTCGCATTGATGAACCTGTAGGAGCGCCTCTCAGGCGCGATTGGCGATTGAGCAATCGCGCCTAAGAGGCGCTCCTACAAAAAAACTTCACGCAACAAAAAGGCCGGATTTTCATCCGGCCTTTTTTGTACTCGTTACAGCAGATGTTTAGAACAACTCAACATCCATCGCCATCAATGAATCCGCACCAGCGCGAATCTGCTTGAGGTGCGTTGCGGTTTCTGGAACCAGCTTGGCGAAGTAGAAGCGTGCGGTGAGCAACTTGGCTTTGTAGAAATCGCCTTCAGCCTGTTTCTCCAACGCAATCTTGGCCATGCGAGCCCAGAAGTAGGCGTAAACAAAGTGGCCCATCAGGTTGAGGTAAGGCACCGATGCGGAGCCGATTTCATCTGGGTTCTTCATTGCCTTGGCGCCGATTTCCATCGTCACTTTCTGCACTTCCGTGCCGAGCTCTGCGAGAGGGCCGGTGAATTCTTTCATCGCTTCGTTGCCAGCTTCTGACTTCACGAAGTCGGTGACGATCTTGCCGAACTTCATCAGCTTGGCGCCGCCGTCGGACAACACTTTGCGGCCGAGCAAATCGAGTGCCTGGATGCCGTTGGTGCCTTCGTAAATCATGTTGATGCGGGCGTCACGAACGTACTGTTCCATGCCCCACTCGCGAATAAAGCCGTGGCCACCAAACACCTGCATGCCGAGCGTGGTGCTGACATAGCTCATTTCGGTGATGAAGCCTTTGACAATTGGCGTCAGCAGCGCCATCAGATCAGCGGCCTCCTTGCGGACCTTCTCATCTGGATGGTTGTGTTCTTTGTCGATCATCAAACCCGACCAGTAGGCGAACGCGCGGCCGCCTTCAACGTGGGCTTTCTGCGTGAGCAACATGCGGCGCACGTCAGGGTGAACGATGATCGGATCAGCTGGCTTGTCCTTGAACTTAGGACCGGTCAGCGAGCGCATCTGCAAACGGTCTTTCGCGTAAGCCAGCGAGTTTTGATAAGCGACTTCAGCCAAACCCAGTGACTGCATGCCGACGCCCAAACGCGCGCCGTTCATCATCACGAACATGGCGTTGAGGCCTTTGTTCGGTTCTCCGACGAGCCAGCCGCTGGCGCCGTCGAGGTTCATCACGCAGGTGGCGTTGCCGTGAATGCCCATCTTGTGTTCGATCGAGCCGCACTTGATGCCGTTGCGCGCGCCGAGCGTGCCGTCTGCGTTCGGGATGAACTTAGGCACGACGAACAGCGAGATGCCCTTGGTGCCGGCCGGTGCATCTGGCAGACGTGCGAGCACAAGGTGAATGATGTTTTCGGCGAGGTCGTGTTCACCGGCCGAGATAAAGATCTTGGTGCCGCTGATGGCGTAGCTGCCGTCGGCGTTCGGTTCAGCCTTGCTGCGCAGCAGGCCAAGGTCGGTACCGCAATGCGATTCGGTCAGGCACATCGTGCCGGTCCAATGGCCGGAAACAATCTTCGGCAAATAGGTTTTCTTCAACTCTGGCGTGCCGTGCACACGCAGCGCGGCGTAGGCGCCGTGGGTCAGGCCTGGGTACATGGTCCAAGACTGGTTGGCGGAATTGAGCATTTCGTACAGCACGTTATTGACCACTTCTGGCAGGCCTTGGCCGCCGAACTCAGGGTCGCAAGACAGTGCCGGCCAGCCCGCATCAACAAACTGCGTATAGGCTTCTTTAAAGCCCTTGGGCGCGGTAACGGCACCGGTGGCTTTGTCGTGATGGCAGCCTTCTTCATCGCCCGACTGGTTCAGCGGGAAGGTCACGCTCTGGCTGAACTTGGCAGCTTCTTCAGCAATCGAGTTGATCGTGTCGGCATCCAGCTCGGCATAAGACGGCAGGGTTTTGAACTCCTGCTCAATACCCAAAAGCTCGTGCAAAACGAACTGCATGTCACGCAGGGGGGCGGTGTACTGACCCATAAAAACTCTCCGTAAAGATCAAAAAAGAGGGATGCGCACGAGGCGCCCATAAAATTTGGCGAGCGAAGGCTACCCCAAACAGATTAGCGTGACCATTCCTGACCGTATGGTGGCTGGCCGCAAGAGGGGATTAGTACCTTTTGTTGATTGACGACCTGCCCAGCACGCTCGGATCATAAAAAATAAGAATTTCCACTTTTCATAGCTCCGCGCCTTCGTACGGCCACTCTGGCAGGACGAGGATGACCGAATCTTGCGCCCGAATTTCAGCGTTCCTGTCACTGGATTTTGGCCCTTGTCAGGGGGTTTAGATGAAGAACATCGCTTGGAAATTCCGGGAACACGTCATCGGGGTCTTATCGCTGTCTCACCACCCCACCATGATCGCGATACGCAATGGACAAATGGCCTTGCTGCCCTATGTCTTGGTCATGGGCTTTGCAGTCTTCATGCAAGCAACCGGCCAATTATTTAGGTTTGGCACCCATTTCGAGTTGATCTTCAAAAACCTGTCTTACGTGTTTCAGGTGATGTTTCCTCATGTCATGGTGTTATCACTCGCCTGGCATTTGAATCGGCGTGAGAAATCCGAGACCGCAGTGGTCGGCCTCGTCACCCTGATGGTTTTCTGGGTGCTTTCAGGTTGGGAAAAAATTCTTCTGGCACACAGCGACGTCTCGCTTGGATTGGAAGCAACGTGGGCCGTTTACCCATCGATTGCTTTCACACAATTCACTTTTGTTCGCTGGTGCCGACACTTCAAGGCCAAAGAAAGTCATATCGCCGTCTTGGGCGAAGTATTGACCGCGAATATTCGCTATTTGCTACCCGCGATCTGTACCGTCATAGCGGCCATTGGGCTGCGCATGCTTTTTCAGGAATTCGGCGTTCACATCAATGCCGCTAAGGTTTTTGGCCTGCTAGACGCGTTCCCTTATTGGCTGGACATCCTGATCTTTGTATTCGTACTGCATGTACTGTGGTTTTTCGCCATACACGGCTACTGGACGCTCGCATCACTCTATTTCTTGATCGGCGAGAAGGGCGACGCGCTGGGTTCATATTCTTTGGGCTTTTTGACCCTGTACACCGTGCCTGGCGGGTCCGGTGCAATGCTTTGCTTGCTCATCGTCATTCTCATTTCCAGGTCCACCGCTGTACACCGAAAGCTGGCACTGGTGTCGTCGCCGGTGACCTTGTTCAACATCAGCGAACCTCTGATCTTCGGCATCCCCATCGTTTTCAATCCAAGGATGGTCGCGGCCTACATCTCTGTGCCGATGGTGAACACCATCACCGCAATGATCTTTCTGGAAATGGGCTGGGTCCCTGAGCAGATCAACAAAGTGGACCTGTTTGTCCCGATTTTTCTCAACAGCTACTACGCCTTCGGCGGCATCAATGTCATGTCGATGACGTTGCAGCTCATTTGCTTGCTAACCGGCATTGCCATTTATGGTTATGCGTGGCGCCGATTTGGCGTGACGAGCACTACACGCACCCTTCCAGATATATCCACCAACAATAATGATCAGAGTTCTGAAGTCTCAGCGATTGTAGACGTCAATGCCTGGGATCTAGTCGCAGTGAGCGATACCGCAGATCGCTATATGCGACACGAAAAAGTCCATCGCACGCTGAGCATGGTGAAGAAGGGACAACTCTTCATGATGTATCAACCGTTTTATCAAGAACGCGAAGGCGCAATACATGCCGAAGCGCTGCTGCGCCTGAAAGACGTCGATGGCACGATTCAAGGCCCCGCCTTTCTCGAAGTGCTACGCCAATATCCGGCGGCCATGGCCGAGCTTGAGCGCTGGATCATCTGCAGCGCATGCTCGCAAGCATCCCGATGGCATCAGCTAGGCATTTCCGTCGAGATATTCATTAACGTAACGCCTCTGTTTTTCAGCGATAAAGAAACTTTTGACTACTTCTTGATGCAGATAAAACGCTGCCCAGCCGGTTCAATTGGCATCGAAGTCACCGAACAAACTGTGGTCGACAACATCGAGGATGCACGCCTGAGCATTCGCAAACTTAAAGCTATGGGCGTCAGAATTGCTCTGGATGATTTTGGCACTGGCTATTCTTCATTCACCTATCTGACCGATCTGAATCCGGATATCGTCAAAATTGATAGGTCTCTCGTGCAGAGTGAAGCGCATGACAACCAAATGGTCATGCGAGCGATCGTGGATCTCTGTAAAAACCTGAAACTTAAAGTCGTCGCCGAGGGCGTTGAGATCGAAACGCAAGCCCAGTTCATCAAGAGTTTGGGCGTGGACTACATGCAGGGGTACTTATTCAGTCGCCCTTTGACCGTCGAAAAATTCACGGAAAAATTCAAAGCCAAGCCACGCTGACATCAAACGACTTTTCCGGCCGCGTGGCCCGAGGCCCAAGCCCATTGGAAATTGAAGCCGCCGAGGTGGCCGGTCACATCCAGCACCTCGCCGACGAAATACAGGCCGGAGGCTTTGCGGGATTCCATCGTCGACGAGGAAACCTCGTCCGTACTAACGCCGCCCAAGGTCACTTCCGCAGTGCGGTAGCCCTCAGTGCCGCTGGCGATGATCGGCCAGGCATGGAGCTGGCTCGCAAAGTCCTGCAGTTCAGTGACCTTGTACTGACGCATCGGGCGGCTCTCAAACCAACGCTCACAAAGGCGATGCGCGAGTCGCTTGGGCAACACATCAGCGAGCACGGTTTTCAGCTCGGAAGCGGGACGCTCCTGCAACTGCGCGCGCAAATACTCTTCAAGGTCGCGGTCTGGCGATAGATCAATCCGAAGATCCGCGCCCGGTTGCCAGAATGATGAAATCTGCAGAATCGCCGGTCCGCTGATGCCGCGATGCGTGATTAAAAAACCCGCTTTGAATTTCTGCTTGCCGCAACTCGCTTCGACCAAAGGCAAAGCAACGCCGCTGAGGCCTTCATAGTCATCAAGATGCTTGCCGCTCAAAGTCAGCGGCACCAAACCCGCACGTGTCGGCAGAACAGTGTGGCCAAATTGTTTGGCGAGCTGATAGCCGTAACCGCTCGCGCCCAGACTCGGAATCGATAGGCCGCCGGTTGCAACAACCAGCGATGTCGAATGAATCGGGCCTTGCGACGTGCGTAGTGCAAAACCAGTCTCATCACGACGCACTTCGCTGACTTCGCGATCCACATCAATCTGCACGCCAGCCGCTTCGCATTCATCCAACAACATACGCACGATCAGCTTGGACGATTCATCGCAAAACAACTGCCCGAGTTCTTTCTCGTGATACTTGATGCCGTGGCGCTCCACCATCGCAATGAAATCCCAATGCGTGTAACGCGCGAGTGCGGATTTACAGAAGTGCGGATTTTCTGAGAGAAAGTTTGCAGGCGTGGCATGCAGGTTAGTGAAGTTGCAGCGACCACCACCCGACATCAGGATTTTTTTGCCGACACGATTGGCGTGTTCAATCACACGCACGCTGCGGCCACGTTTGCCCGCCTCAATCGCACACATCAAACCTGCAGCACCGCCGCCAAGAACGATCACATCAACTTGCGTGCTCACGGTTTGCTACGCGCGGTTTGCAGTGCGCTGCAGAGCTGTTCGACACCATCGAGCATGCGCTGCGAATAGCGGCCCAACAGGCTCGCGTCCATCGAGTAAATATTTTTGTTCTTCTGCGCTTTGGCTTGCGGGAATGCTGCCCAGTAGTGACGAATCTCAGCGCCCATATCCTGTTCACCGTAAATCACCACATCAGGATTCGCCGCGAGCACGGACTCTTTGGTCACCGGCGCCGCGAGCTGCGACAAACCCGCAAAAACATTCACGCCGCCGCACACCGCCATCGCTTCACTGATCGGACTCTGTCCATTAATCGTGAACGCAGGATTCGCTTCGATTTGATACATCACACGCAAAGGTTTGACGCCCCGATAGCGTTCATACAAACCCGCCAAACGTTTGCGATACGCCGCGGCGGCAGCACGCCCAGCATCAGCAGTGCCAAGCAATTGGCCAACACGCTCCAAGGCTGTTGCCACATCGGCGAGCTTGTTCACTTTGATCGGCACAACGCGCAAACCCAGCACTGCAAGACGCTCAGTGGTTTCAGGTGGCGTGCCGCCATCCCACACCAAAACCAGATCAGGTTTGAGTCCGATGAGCGCTTCGACATTTACCGAAAAGGCATCGCCGACATGCGGTAGCTTTTCTAAGTGCGCAGGAAAATCCGTGTAGTTGGCGACGCCAACCAATTTATTGCAGCCGCCAACTGCGCAGCTCAACTCAGCCAGATGCGGTGCCAGCGCAACAACGCGTTCAGCCGCGCCGCCTGCTGCCGCATAGAGGCTGGCTGCAATAATCAGCGCGACGCGAATCATTGCATCAACGCGCCGGTGGTGAAGATGCCGAAGAACGCCAACAGAATCAGCAAAGCGCGCGCCTGCATCTTCAGCACTTCATCGAGGCTGTCATCCAAAGTCGCAGGCATCGCTGGACTGCCATCGGCTTCTTCGATGTTCAGCGATGCAGCGGGAATCGTCGCCAACACGGCCCAAGTTCCAGCGCGCCATTCGCGGCCTGTGGTGAAGCCAAGATCACGCCAAGCGCTGAGCGCGTCGTCGAGGCTGCCGGCCAATCCGTAGAGCAATGCCGTAGCGCGGCCCGGCACCCAAGCAAGAACATCGTGAATGGTTTCTGCCAGTCGCGCGGCAACCGAGTCGGGTGAGATTTCGTTGAGCGCGCGTGGCAAGCGACTCGCCAAGCGATACAACACCGCGCCCGTCGGGCCAGCAGCAAAGAACCAGAACAACACGCCAAACAGTCGTTCATGCGATTGAATAAACAGCGCGCCAATCAAGGTGCGGCGCGTATCGCCTGAATGTGGTCCGCGCAAAAGTGCACGCGACAAATGATTGGCGGCGTGACTATCGCCACGTGCGCGCGCTTCCAAAAGACTGTGCACGTCTTCAGCCAAATCACGTGGGCCCAAGCACAGCAACAAAACGGCAGCCGACAACAGCACATCGAGAAATGGGCTGGAGACCATATCGTGAACGTAATAAACCGCGAGTACGGGTGGCAGCAACAACATCAGCGGCGCGAACCACGACGTCCACAAGACGCGCAGCGTGATCACACGTTTCAAGGTGTTGACGTAGCCGAGATACAACACCGGGCGACCCCAGCCGCGGTAGTGGCCGAGTGCGCGCTCTAAAGCCAACGCCAGCAGAATGCCTAGTAAAGTCATCGACCTAACTCGTCCTTGAAATACGTCCAATCGAAATGCGGGCCAGGATCGGTTTTACGTCCCGGCGCGATATCGGAGTGTCCCACGATTCTGCCAGCAGTTATCGCTGGATAAGCTACCTGCAGCGCACGCGTTACCCGTAACAGGCGCTGATACTGCGCCTTGGTGAAGGGTTTGGTATCGCAACCTTCCAGTTCAATGCCAATCGAAAAATCATTGCAGCGCTCGCGACCTTCAAACTGCGACTTGCCGGCATGCCAGGCGCGCTGATTGAAAGAAACGTACTGCGTCAGGCGGCCATCTCTAAAAATGCAGCAGTGAGGCGAGACTTTGAGCTCGCGCAGCCCATCAAAATAAGGATGGGCATCAAAATCGAGGCGATTGAGGAACAGATCATCAATCCATCCGCCGCCAAACTGATCTGGCGGCAGGCTGATGTTGTGAATCACCAGCAGGCTGATGCCACTACCGTCCGGACGCTCGTCAAAATTGGGTGACGGCAACCAACGCGCACGCTGCAAACGACCCGTGCGCGAATCAACACTGGCGGGCGTTGCGGAACCACGGGCGGCTTTTAGCGTCTGAGCAGTCATTGCCTATATATTCTGGGGCATTACCGTTCGAGTCACCAATGAAAAAAATATTCTTCGCTGTTCTGGCCACAGCCAGCCTTTTGAGCGCCCCTGCTTTTGCCAAATCCAGCACCAGCGAGACCTACCCCGATATTGATATCCCGTACGTCAAACACGTGCTGCCCAACGGGCTGACGCTGATCATTCACGAAGACCATAAAGCGCCCATCGTCGCGGTCAATATTTGGTATCACGTCGGCAGCAAAGATGAACGCCCGGGCCGTACGGGCTTTGCGCATCTGTTCGAGCATCTGATGTTCAACGGCTCTGAGCATTACAACGACGATTTCTTCCGCGCGATGGAACCGGTTGGCGCCACCAAGATGAACGGCACCACTTGGCTCGACCGCACCAACTATTACGAAAACGTGCCGACCTCAGCGCTGGATATGACGCTGTGGCTGGAATCCGATCGCATGGGCCATCTAGTCGGCGCCATCGATCAGAAAAAGCTCGATGAACAACGTGGCGTCGTTCAAAACGAAAAGCGTCAGGGCGAAAGTCAGCCTTACGGCAAGGTCGACGAAATCATTGCCACCAACACCTATCCCGTAGGCCACCCCTATTCGTGGACCACGATTGGCTCGATGGAAGATCTCAACGCCGCATCACTCGACGACGTTAAAGAATGGTTCAAGAGCCACTACGGCGCCGCGAACGCAACGCTGGTCGTTGCTGGCGATGTTGATCCTGCGGAAGTGCTGAAGAAGGTGACGTATTACTTCGGCGATATTGCGCCGGGCCCAGTGGTTAAACATCAAAAAGCCTGGATCGCCAAAATGAGCGGTGAGCACCGCGCCGTCATGCAAGATCGCGTGCCGCAGGCTCGCATCTACAAAACCTGGAATATTCCCGGCATCACCACGCGTGACTTCATCTTGTTGGATATCGCCTCCGATGTGCTGACTGGCGGCAAGAACAGCCGTCTCTACAAGCGTCTGGTTTACGACGATCAGATCGCGACCGATGTTTCGGCATCGATGGGCCCGTTTGAAATCGGTTCGCAGTTTGAAATCAGCGCCACTGCCAAACCGGGCGTTGCCTTGTCCCGCGTTGAAGCTGCAGTGAATGAAGAGCTGGCGAAGTTTCTGAAAGACGGCCCGACCGAAGAAGAACTGAATCGCATCAGAACCATGAACTACGCCAGCTGGGTGCGCAGTGTTGAGCGCATCGACGGCTCTGGCGGCAAGTCCTATGTGCTGGCACAAGGCGAGGTTTACGCCGACGATCCACAGCAGTACAAGCGCATGCAGAAATGGTCGCGCGAAGCCACCGCTGCAGATGTACGCAAATCTGCGCAGCAGTGGTTGTCTGACGGCGTGTTCGCACTCGAAGTGCATCCCTTCCCTGAATATACCGCTGCCACCAGCGGCGCAGATCGCAGCAAGATGCCTGTGCCCGGCACTGCGCCTGCATTGAAGCTGCCATCGTTAACGCGTGACACGCTCTCCAACGGACTCAAGATCGTGCTCGCTGAGCGACACGATGTGCCGGTGGTGCAGATGAATCTGATTGTTGATGCCGGTTATGCCGCAGATAGTCTGGCAAAACCCGGTACCGCCAAACTCACGCTCGGCATGATTGACGAAGGCACCAAGTCGCTCAACTCACTACAGATCGCCAAACGTTCGCAAGAGTTGGGCGCGAGCATCGGCAGCGGCTCAACGCTGGATACTTCGTACATCACGCTCAATTCGCTCAAATCGAAATTGCCTGAGTCGCTTGATCTGTTCACCGATCTGCTGCTCAACCCCACTTTCCCAGACAGCGAACTCGCACGAATCAAACCGCAAATGCAGGCTGCGATTCAGCAAGAACGTTCGCAGCCTTACGGCATCGCTTCGCGGATTTATCCCAAGCTGATTTATGGCGAAGGCCATGCGTACTCCAATCCGCTGTCGGGCAACGGCACGGAATCCAGCATTGCGTCGATGACGCGCGATGAGTTGCAGGCTTTCTACAAACGTTGGGTGCGCCCGGATAACGCCACGCTGCTGATTGTTGGCGACACCACGATGGCGCAGATCAAGCCCTTGTTGGAACAGCGCTGGTCTTCATGGAAAGCGCCAACAGAAGCCAAGCCGCAGAAGAATCTGGCGACCGCAACATTGCCCAGCAAGCCACGCGTGTTTTTGATCAATCGCACTGGCTCCGAGCAATCGCTAATTCTGGCTGCGGCCGTCGCCCCGCCACGCAACGATCCAGATCATCTCGCGATGCTGACGGTGAACACCGCACTCGGCGGCAACTTTGTCTCGCGCTTGAACATGAATCTGCGTGAAGACAAACACTGGGCTTATGGCGCGTTCACCTCGCTGACCAATGCCAAGGGACAGCGCCCGTTCTTTGCCTACGCACCGGTACAAACCGACAAGACTGCGGAGTCGATGCAGGAAACACTCAAAGAGTTGCGTAATCTTTTAAGCACAGGCCCGCTAAGCGATGACGAAATTAAATTCGCCAAAGACAGCATTGTGTTGAGCCTGCCCGGCGAAAACGAAACTGCTGGCGAAGTCGCAGGTTCTTACAACAACATTCTGGTTTACGGTCTGCCCGACAGTTACTACAACGATCTCGTCGGCAAGGTGAATGCCTTAACACCAGTAGAGTTGGCGGCGGCGGCTCATAAACTGATTCATCCGGATGCGCTGACTTGGATTGTGGTCGGTGATCTCAGCAAGATTGAAGCACCGGTGCGTCAGCTCAATCTGGGTGAAGTGACAGTGCTGGATACCGAAGGTCGCAAGCTACGTTAAGCGTCACCATTGCAGTGTTGCAGTGCTTGGCGTATCTCTCGCTGCACGAACGCCTCCGCTCCTGCGCATCCATGCGCTCGCGGAGGTACCGTGCATCCTGCACATAAAAAAAGCCGCCGGTTTCCCGGCGGCTTTTTTGTTACGCAATTAAATGCGCGGAATTAATCCATCTGACCCAGAGGGCGGCGGAACGTAAATGCCGCAGGCTCAACGACCAAGCGCTGTGCTGGACCGGTTGGCGCTTCACCAATAATCAGCGACAGCGGCAACTGCACAATAAACAGTGCCGTACCAACCACGGTTGCAACCAGACCTAACGGACGAACGAACAGCAGGTCTGCGCCCATGGCCATTGCCGATGGAGTTTCATCAACGCCGTCATATTCACTGGCCTGTGCCGTCATGGCAGTCAAGGCAAATGCAGCAGCGGCGATCAAGGTAGTAATTTTCATGTTGTCTCTTCCGACTTTCCCAAGCGTCTCAGGAGCTTAGGCAGCATCCTCAAAGCTGTCAATCAGATCATCTCCCGATTTATTATGTCGTTATGGTCAATGTCGCTCTCTATCAGCCTGAAATCCCGCCGAATACCGGCAATATCATTCGCCTTTGCGCCAATACGGGGGCGCAATTGCATTTGATCCACCCGCTGGGCTTCAGCATGGACGACCGCGCGCTCAAAAGAGCGGGGCTGGATTACCACGAGTTTGTTGATGTGAAGCAGCATGATTCGCTGCCGGATTTTCTCGCCACCCTGCCCTCATCTCGCTTGCTGGCATTCACCACCAAAGGCGGGACTGCGCATCATGAGTGGCAGTATCGCGATGACGATATTTTGTTATTCGGGCCTGAGACTCGGGGATTGCCGGATGATTTGTTGGCGACCGTACCGGAGGAGCAGCGGATTCGGATTCCGTTGCGGCCGGGGAATCGGAGTTTGAATCTGTCGAATGCGGTCGCGGTTGCCGTTTATGAAGCGTGGCGACAGGCGGGATTTAATCTCACGTAGGGTGCGCTGTGCGCTCGCGGCGCATTTCTTCTTGTCATTCCCGCGAAGGCGGGACAACGCGCATCGCGCGTTGCACGCTCACTTGTGAGCGCCCGAAGGGTGAGCGTAGCGAATCATCCAGTTTTAGCTTTTTACGCGCGGAGCGAGGCTACCGCCTGCGCTGATTGAGATGGCGTGTTCCGCGCTGTGGCGCGGGTTACTTTCTTTGGCGCAAAGAAAGTAACCAAAGAAACATCACAAGCCCACTTTTACGGAGCTTAGGAATGAGACTGATACGTTTGTTAGCTAATTTCTCAATGCGAGAAACAGGTAACCGCGTCACCATTTGGTCTTAACAATCGCGGCAGTTCGGCTCATTCGATTCGACACCGCAGACCTATGTCATCCCGAACGCAGTGAGGGATCTTGCTGTAGCTCTCAAAGCAAGATCCCTCACTGCGTTCGGGATGACAAACCTTAGTTGGTTGCCGCTTATAACGAATGTGCCGCGAGCATTCATCGCTCGTACAAACGCTGAAGCGGTTACCTGTTTCTCACATTGAGAAATTGAATGGCGAACGTATCAGGCCTGTTCTTAATAACAACAAAAGTGGATTGAGGTGCTTTCTTTGGTTACTTTCTTTGCACCAGCAAAGAAAGTAACCCGCACCACAGTGCGGAACACGCCACCTCAATCAGAACAGGCAGTAGCCCCGCGAAGCGCGTGTAAGCCTTCAAAGAATGGTGGGTTACGCCGCGTTGCAGCTAACCCACCCTACGATTATTCCGACTCAGCCTTCTTCGGTCGCATTGCGAGTACACGCACCGCTTCCACCGGCGTGATCTCCCCACTCAACACACGAGTAACAGCATCCGTGATCGGCATATCCACGCCAAGACGGCGTGCAAGTCGCAGAACTTCCGGCGCAGCTTTGACGCCCTCTACAACTTGTTTAATTTCCGCGATCGCTTCTGGCACAGTTTTGCCTTCGGCCAACAGCAAACCCATTCGACGATTGCGTGATTGGTTGTCGGTGCAGGTGAGCACCAAGTCACCCATGCCAGACAAACCCATCAAGGTTTCAGGTTTAGCACCAAGTGCTTCGCCAAGACGCATGATTTCGGCGAGGCCGCGCGTGATGATTGCTGCGCGCGTGTTGGCGCCGAGGCTCAAACCATCCGCGAGTCCAACGCAAATCGCCATCACGTTTTTAGCGGCACCACCAATCTCAACGCCCGGCAAATCGTCGGCGGTATAAGCGCGGAAACCATCGCCGTGTAAGCGATCCGCAATTTTTGCTGCGAAGGCTTCGTCGGTGGATGCGACGGTGACTGCCGTCGGCAAACCAATGCCCAGTTCTTTGGCAAACGTCGGGCCAGAAACCACTGCCAGCGGATGCGCCGTGCCGAGCACGTCTTCAATCACTTCGTGCACAAGCTTGCCGCTTTGCGGTTCAAGACCTTTACACGCACAAGCAACACCCTGACCCGGACGCAGCCAAGGTTTAAGCGTGGTTAGTGTTTCGCGCAGGGTGTGGCTGGGCGTGGAGATCAGCAAATCTTCTGCGCTGGTCACAGCCAACTGCAAATCTGAAATTGCTGTGAGCTTTACCGGAAAGGCACAGTCCGGCAGGTACTGCGCGTTGACGCGCGCGTCCTGCATCGCCTGCATCTTGGCGACGTCTCGACCCCACAGCAGCGTCGGCGATCCGCGACGTGCGAGATGTACCGCGAGTGCGGTGCCGAAAGAACCGGCACCGAGCACCGCGATAGCGGCCTCAGTTGAGGGTTGGGGGGAGGATGATTCCACTGCCTTCTGCCTGACCTGCTTGTTCGGCTTTAGCGCGCTGCTGATGATCAATGTAGAGCTGGTCAAAATTGATCGGCTGCAGCAACAACTGCGGGAATCCGGCGCGCTGCACGAGGTCAGCTACCGCTTCGCGTGCGAATGGGAACAGCAGGCCTGGGGCGTAACCGCCCAGCACTGCGCCCAATTCGACTTCATCGAAACCGGTGATGGTGAAGATGCCGGCCTGATGCACTTCAACCAAGAAGCCGACATCAGTACCTGCTTTCGCCGTCACGGTCACAGACAACATCACTTGATGGTTGTTGTCGCCGAGATTGGTGTACTGCGTGTTGACCTGCACATCGGTCTCAGGCTGCCATTGGCGCGTGAAAATCTGCGGCGCCTGTGGCACTTCCAAAGAAGCGTCTTTGACGTACATTTTTTGCAGCAGAACCTGACGGCCTGCCGGAGGAGTTTGTTGTTCAGCCATGGTCTTTCTTTAAATTGATTTTAGTCTTTGAGCAGCGGGTCTAACTTGCCAGCACTATTCATTGCAGAGAGATCGTCATAACCACCAACGTGAGTCTCACCAACAAAAATCTGCGGCACGGTGCGACGTCCAGTGATACGCATCATCTCTTCACGACGGGATTGATCTTCATCGACGCGAATTTCGTCGACCGCAACTCCTTTCTGCGATAACAGGCGCTTGGCCATGACGCAGAAGGGGCACATCCCAGTCGAATACATCTGCACACGTTTCATGTGCGCCTCTTTCCTACTTAACGGTGACCGGCAGGTTGCTGGCCTGCCAATTATTGATGCCGCCTTGGAGCGGATACGCTTCGGTGAAACCATTCTTGCGCAATTTATCCACCGCCGCCACGCTGCTGGAACCCAGCGCGCAATAAACCAGCACGGGTCGCGACTTGTCTTTGCCCAATACGCCGATCTGTTCTTCAATCTTGGCGATTGGCAGATTCAGCGCATTGAGAAGATGGCCACGCTTAAAGTCGGCGCTGGTGCGCACATCAACGATCAGCGGCTCGCGATCATTGATCAGGCGCACGGCTTCTGCCGTACCCAAACGTTTGCCACCGGTGAGGTTGCCGTGCACTTCATTGGCGATGAGTGCGATGAGCACTGCGCCGAACAGCACAAACAAAATAGGGTGATTTGCTACAAAGTGAAGAAGTTGTTCCATTGCCTTTTTTAGTCCAAAACATCCGCTACCATTATCGCATGATCCGCTTTTCCCTATTGCTTGCCGCACTGCTGGCCCTGCCCGTTCTGGCGCAGGACGCCACTGACGGCGATGCCGCCCCCAACGAAACCCGCATTCAAGAATCCAATACGGATCTCAAAAAGCTGCAAACGCGTATCGAAGCGCTGAATCAGCGGGTCGATAAAGAGCGCGACAAGCAGGACAGCCTGCGTGAAGAGCTCCAAGGCACCGAAAAGCAGATTGCCGACACCTCCGGCCGCCTTAAGGAAATCAGCGGCATGATCTCCTCACAGCAACGCAAAATCCGCGCCACGCAAGACGATCAAAACCGGGCGGAATCCCGGCTTGCCGAGCAGAAAAAGGCGCTGGCGCAGCAGATTCGCGCTGCCTACCTGATTGGCGAACGCGGCCAAATTCGCCTGCTGCTGAATCAGGACAACGCGCAAAAGATGGACCGCGTCACGGCTTATTACGACTACCTCAATCGCGCGCGCGCCAACTACGCTGAAAACATCCGCAATCAGCTAGAAAAGATCAACGCAATTCAGGACAAAGCGTCCCAGCAAAACAGCGAATTGCTCAAGCTTAAAGACAAGCAGCAGCGCGCTTTGTCTGCCCTCGAAACCAAGCGCTCATCACGCGGCGAAACCATCCGCAAAATCGACGAGCGCATCAGCGGCGATCTCGACGAAATCAAGCAGCTACGCGCTAACGAACGCTCGATTCAAACCTTGCTGAAATCGCTGCGTGACACGCTGTCGGACATCCCGCTGGATGTGATCCGCGACGCCAAGCCTTTCCCGCAAATGAAGGGCAAATTGCCATGGCCCATCCGCGGCAAATTGCTGGCGAGTTTTGGCACCTCCAAAGCCGGTGGCCACTTGAGCTGGAACGGCTATTGGATTGAAGCACCCAATGGTGCGCCGGTGCGCGCGGTCGCCAACGGTCGCGTCGCTTACGTGGGCTGGATGCAGCGTTATGGCCTGATCATCATTCTTGAGCACGAAGGCGGTTATTTTTCGCTCTACGGCCACAATGACAGCGTTGATCTTACCGGCGGCGAATCCGTACGTATTGGTGAAACCATCGCCAAAGCTGGTTCTACCGGCGGCTACGATCAAACCGGCGTTTATTTTGAAATCCGCAAAGGCACACAGCCGATTAACCCCAAGCTTTGGCTTTCAAAATAAGCTCGACCGCGCCGTTTTTAGATTGTTTTATTATGTTGATAGTTGATCTAAATATAAATTAAAAGAATCATTTTTATCGCCAGCGACAAAGCCCTCATTTTCCCCGCATTGAACGCGCACAGTTACGCATGGTCTATGTGATATCTTCAATTTCTCTACTAAAAAATCTATTTATTCCATGCCCCTTATCTCTCGCACTAGCGCTGCAGCGGTTGCCGTCGGCGCAATTATTGGCGTCTCCCTGACCTTGACCCACGGCGTTTTGGCTGACAAAGACCAATCTGCTGGCGGCGACATTCCGGTCAAAGATTTGCAGACCTTCGTCGAAATTCTCAACCGCGTGAAGAGCGATTACGTTGAGCCGGTAGACGATAAAAAGCTGCTCGAAAACGCGACGCGCGGCATGGTCGAAGGCCTCGATCCGCACTCGTCGTATCTGAACAAAGACGAATTCAAAGATCTCAACGTCGCAACCACCGGCAAGTTCGGCGGCCTCGGCATTGAAGTGCAGATGCAAGATGGCTACGTGCGCGTGGTCTCGCCGATTGATGACACGCCAGCCGCCAAAGCTGGCATCAAGCCGGGCGATTTGATCGTCAAGATTGATGACACGCCAGTTAAAGGCCTGACGCTGACCGACGCCGTTTCAAAAATGCGCGGCGACCCGGGTTCAAAAGTCACGCTGACGATTGCACGTGAAGGCGCTGACAAACCACTGATCGTTGAACTCAAGCGCGACATCATTGCAGTCGCCAGCGTGCGCAGCCGCATGCTCGATCCGGGCATGGGCTACATCCGCATCAGCAGCTTTAACGTCGACACCGGCGAGAATCTCAACAAAGAACTCAACAAGCTGAAGAAAGAAGCCGGTGGCGATCTGAAGGGTCTCGTACTGGATATGCGTAACAACCCAGGCGGCGTGTTGGATGCCGCAGTGAAAGTGTCAGACGCCTTCATTGAGAAGGGCACGATCGTCAGCATCAAGGGCCGCGATCCGAGCAACACGCGCGAGTTCGTCGCAACGCCGGGCGATTTGCTCAACGGTCATCCGCTGGTCGTGCTCGTCAACGGCGGTTCGGCATCCGCTTCTGAAATTGTTGCTGGCGCACTGCAAGACGACAAACGCGCTGTATTGATGGGCTCACGCACTTTCGGCAAAGGCTCGGTGCAAACCATCATGCCGTTGCAGAACGACACCGCAATCAAGATCACCACCGCGCGTTACTACACGCCATCCGGTCGCTCGATTCAGGCTGAAGGCATTGAGCCAGACATTGCGCTGCGCATTCTCAAAGTCAGCAAAGATGAGCAAGAAGGCTTCGAAATGGTCAAAGAATCTGACCTGAAGGGCAGCTTGCACAACGAGAAAGAAAAGCTGAAAGAGAAGAAGGACGCGGACAAACCTGCTGAAGCAAATGCAGTTGAAGCTGAAGCCAACGCAAAGAACAAAGACACCGATAAGAAAGGCAAAGAACAGCAGTCACTCGCTGAAAGCGATTACCAGCTCTATGAAGCACTCAACCTGCTCAAAGGCTTGGTCATCACCAGCGGCAAGTAAGACTTCACGCATTAAACAAAAAGCCCGGCACTGCCGGGCTTTTTGTTGCGCGCAATAAATTCGATTACATCTTCCAGATTGAACGGCCAGCGGCCCATGTGCGCTGTACACGAACCGTCGACAGATCAATCCGGGCGTCGCGCCATGGCGTCGTTAACAAACAAAGATCGGCGATTGCGCCCACGATAATTTTTCGTGGCGCTGCACCCGGCGCATCCAATGGCGACAAGAACAAAGCCAAGGCTTGCTCAGGCGTCAGCGATTCATTCTGCGCCATCACCACACCGCTTTCGCTACGCCGACTGACTGCCGCTTGCATCGACGCCCACGGATTCGCATCGCCATAAGGCACATCGCTACCTGCAGCGAGCGGAACTCCCGCATCAATAAAAGCGCGCAAGCGATACAACCATGGCTGATCTTCTGCGGCGACATCACGCAGATAAGCATCGCCACGTTCTGAAATGAAGTGTGGTTGCGTCGCCACCGTGAGTCCAAGCTCGCAGATATCGTTTAACAGCTCTGGCGGTACAACAGCGCCGTGTTCAATACGATCACCTTTGATGCTGCCGACTTCTCGCAAAGCGGCGAGTGCAAACACCAAATCCGTTCGCGTCACGCTGTGAAAAGCGACAGCACGGCTCGCTGAATGGCTGCGACGAATATCGGCACAGAGCGCATCGAACTCAGGCAGTTCGTGATCGTGCAAATGAAACTTGTGCTCGCCTCGTGTTACGCCAGCAACATCGGTCACAGCATCAAGCCGCGCGTCACCCATCACTCGCAGTGCTTGCAGTAATTCGCCGCGTGAGCGCGCCTCTGCGAAAGCAGAAAATTCGGCGGGGCCATTTTGATGGCTGGTGTCGGTTAGGCCTGTGATTCCATAGCTTGCGAATAAGCGACTGACTTGATGCAGCGCGGGCCGCGTTGCACTCGTTCGAGTGCGTAGCCATGCGTCGCTGTCGTAGAGACGTCCGGTCGCGCGCCCATCAACACGCTCTAACGGCGCCGACAAATCATATTCAGCGCCAATTGTTTTCAGTGCACTGGAATTAAGAATCCATAATCTTCCGCTGCGATGCTGAACTCGCACGGGATGATTCGGCACAGCTGCATCCAGCCAATCGCGATCAATCTCTCCAGCAACTGACTCGTGATACGCAATGCCGCGTAACCACGCGCCATCACTTAACGTCGCGGCCGCAGCACGCAAGCGTTCTCGCAAAGCTTCTGCATCACGCACCTGCGGCGGACCACACGACACAGAGGCCTGTGCAGCGGCGAAGGCGTAGAGATGAACATGATGATCATTGAGGCCGGGAAGCAGTGCGCCACCGTTGGCATCAATCACTTCTTCTTCGGGCAGAGGCAGCAACGAGGACTCAATAGCTGAAATGCGCTCGCCCGTTATCCGCACATCAACGCCCTGATCAAAATTGATCTCGGCGTTGCGTATCAACATGCGATGCCCCAACTCGCCAATACTGCCACGGTATCCGCACCCAATTCTCTAGCTTGCACAGGCGCCGCGCGCATCTGTGGCTCGCCAATATTTCCTTGCGCGAGCTCAGTCCATTCGCGCTGTCGTTGTTTGAGCGACTCAGCATTTGTTGGCCGATCAAACTGAACACAGTGTCGAACAACATCGGTCAGTGCCAGTGACAGCAAACGTCCACCACCTTGCCGATGACAAACAAAAGCTGCGAGTGCTGCATGCAAACCTGTGAGCGGATCGGCAATCGCGTCACCCACAATCACAGACTCGCCACTAGCCTCACGCATCAAATAAGACAAACCACCCGCAACACCGGCGTCATCGCCGTAAGCAATCCAGTTTTCTTCAGGATCTTTTCTGCCATAACCATTGAGACTCACCCAAGTCAGCCCAGGGTTTTCATCAATTAGTTTCTCGGCGTGGATATTCATCTGCCGCAGTGCGCGCGGACGCGAAGCTTCAATCACGATATCGGCTTGAGCGATCAGGGCACATAACTGTGCGCGGCCAGTTTCCTTAGAGAGATCCAAAGCCACACTGCGCTTGCGCGCATTGAGCAGATCAAAGAATTGCGGCGGACCACGACGCGCACCATCCGGCCGTTGCGTGCTTTCCACTTTGATGACGTCTGCGCCGCATCGTTGCAGCAGATGCGTGCAGAGTGGCCCCGCCCATAGTGATGACAAATCGAGAACACGCGGAGACGCACGACGCATAGCGCGCTCACCCACATGCGTCACCGTGTGCCAGGGCGTTATTGCAGATGGCGGCGGCACGACAGGCGCAACCGCAAGGCCCAGCAAACGTCCGCGCTCCACCAAATCGTGCATCGTCTGCTTTTGAATCGCGATGAGCATTGAGGCTTCATCCACTACAGACTCATCTTCCAACCACGCTGGCAGCAAAGCCTGATCATCATCACGCGCGAGATTCAGTGCGATCTGTCCATCACGCGTCTTCAGTAAACGACAACTGCCGCCGGGAGACGTTGTGCCTTTGCGCGTGTGTTCAGCAATAGCGCCGCGTTCTGCCAGCAAAGCTGCGCCATTCAAATCATTGAGTGCGCCTTCAGGCGCCAAACTCGCGAGCGCAGCAAGTGCGCCGTTGGCGCAGGCCGCAACCGGCAGCGGACACATCAGTGGCGCGCCGTCTGCAAAACCCGTCAGCGACATCAAACCACTGCGCGCCCAAATCAATGCAGGGTGACTATCGTCCACTCGCACATCACGCAGCGGCTGCGCGCCTAACTCATTGAGCAAGCGCTTCGCGAATGTCTCTGCGAGATTGGTTGTGAGGGCGGTGGCCATAGGTAGAGTTTAACGTGTCGCCCTGTAGATCAGCTTCCGGCTCGGCGCATAAACAAAAACGCCCCGGAATCGGGGCGTTTTTATCAGCGTGACGCGAAAGATCAGCCCTGAGCAGCCAGCTTTTCAGCGCGTTCTTGAATGCCCTTCGTCATACCGGCAAAGCCTTTCTCCAAGCGCGAGCCGAGCAATGTGCGGACAAGCGGCGACAGCCAGCCCTTGAGATAAAAGTACGAGCGATAGCGCGTGCGGCCATTCGGGAAGGCTTCGACTTCGTGTGAGCGGAAGCTCGACAACACCGTGCCGCCGCCTACTGGTTTCATCGTGTAGGAAAAGAGTTTTCCTTCGATGTATTCCTTGACGATTTCCTGCTGTGGCTGCGGCTTGGAAAACAGCGCCACTTTCATGTCGATAGGCGCGCCCGGCTTGAACGTGGTGCTGCACTCACGCATGAAGGGGTTCCATTCTGGATAGCTCTTGAGATCAGTGATGACTTTCCACACCTGCTCAGGCGATGCATTGATCTCGACAATCTTTTCAATTACGAACATGTTCATTTCTCTCTTCAGTAATTCTTGATTCAGCAATCCGGCGTGCCATCAATGAGCCAGCGGTTCTTTGCACCGTTGACGCGTGACATCAAGTCTTGCGCATCTTCCGGCAATAAGAAACCTTGGTCCACCGAGCGTTTGGTTGCGGCCTTCATCTTGCAATAGTAATCGGCGTGCGTAGGGTACATCTCCTGCAATTGCAGGTCTGTAAACGGCAGCGTTATACCGCCGAGGTTGCACAGGTCCGAAAGGTAGCTCGCTACCG
Source organism: Stenotrophobium rhamnosiphilum (assembly GCF_003052265.1). Taxonomy (GTDB): domain Bacteria; phylum Pseudomonadota; class Gammaproteobacteria; order Nevskiales; family Nevskiaceae; genus Stenotrophobium; species Stenotrophobium rhamnosiphilum. The sequence goes on along the minus strand of NZ_QANS01000003.1, from coordinate 493,875 downwards.
GCACATCAATCGGCGGCAAACGAATGCCGCCTTTTGCGTTGGAATATTGATCGCGCGCCAACTTGCCGCTGCCATCGAATTGAAAGCGCTCGCCTTTGGGCGGCGCAGCACCGGTCTTGGCCCAGCGGTCTAAGTAGTGAATGGCCGCCATTACAGAGTAGCGCAAGGGAAACTGCGTGCCCTGAACAACGCAAGCTAACTGTGCCGGATCTATCTGCTCACCGTAATTGCCTGCAGCAACATGCAGCGCTTCATCTGCGCTACCTGCCTGTTGCGGCGTGTCGGCCACAGCGCGCAGGGCTGAGCCTTCAATCTGGTGATAGCCAATCCAGAAATCCTGATGCGCGGCACCAGCAATTTCCCACAAGCGATAGTTACGTGTGACGTTGGGTTCGTCGGGCGAAGCTTCGCGCTCACTGTATAACTGGATCGTCGGCACTAAAGGATCATGGGGAAATGTTTTATCTCCACTGCCATCGGCGTGCACCAGGAATGCATCCATGATTTTTGTTTCTGGCTGCGCCTTATTCAGATAGTCGCGCATGCGTGTGCCCGACTGCGACTGCCCTACCGCAATGATCTTGCGAACCTTCAGGCCTGCCATTGGATCGACTGCGGGCGGCGACTTCATTGCCTTCGCAATTTGAGAAAACATATCCAGCGAATAATCATCGCCGGGATGCGAGATCGCCATATAACGCACTGGGTCCCACAGCTTCGGCGTCAGCTCTGGCAGGCAGCACAAACCAGCAGCCTGCGCGCTGACATGCACGTAGGCAAAGCCTTCGCGATGGAATAGCTGATGCGCTTCCAGCGTATCCACCGCGTTTTCAAATTGCGCGGTGACGTTGACCCAATCCAACACGACCGTGCCATTGAATTTGGACGGATCAATTGGCCGGCGTACGATGATGCGGGTGGTGTACGGCGCGGTGGTCGAAGGCTCGGTGTAAGTCTTGGCAGTGCCGGAGACAAAATATTCCTGCTCGTCGTAGCCAAGGTCAGAAAGTTTGTATGAGCTGTCCCACAACGGATGACCGTGGATACCGGCAGTGCCGATAGGGCCCGTCACAGTGGGCACAGGCACCTGATACGAAGACGCCGTTGCATCGGTGCCGCCAACAGGTGAAGAGCTACCGCAGGCTGCGAGCAATGCGCTAGCGAGCAGTAACGCTGCTTGATTGAATTTCATCGATTGGCTCCCCGCTTACTGCATCGACCCGGCGCGGATACTTTGTCCGCGCCGTGGCCTTAATCCTTTTACGTCAGATGAAATCCTGACGAATCAAACGACGCAAAATCTTGCCCAGTTCGTTGTACGGCAATGCGTCCTTGAAAATAATTTTCTGCGGCACGCGCGAAGAACGCAGCTTGCCTTTGACCAGTTCCTGCAGCTCTGCGACATCAGCGCTAGCGCCCGGCTTGAGCACGATGGCAGCAGCAACGCCTTCGCCCCACTGCTCGTCTGGCATCGCAACGACTGCAGCATCCGCAACCGCTGGATGCGACAGCAACACATCTTCGATTTCGCCGGGCGAAATGTTTTCGCCACCGCGCACGATCACGTCATCGGAACGACCATCAAGGAACAGATAACCTTCTGCGTCGAGATAGCCGCGATCTTTGGTCGGGAACCAGCCATCAGCATCAAGCTGACTGCCTTGCTGCAAATATTCGCCAGAGACCTGTGGGCCGCGAACGAAGACGAGGCCGGCTTCTTCTGCGCCCAACACTTTGCCGTTGTCGTCACGAATTTCGAGTTCAACTGCGCCGGGTTTACCGACCGAGCCGAGACGACGACGAATAGCAGGGTCATTGCTCAATGCAGCAGCGCGATGATCATCCGGACCCAACACTGCAATGGTCGAGCTGGTTTCAGTCAAACCATAAGCGTTGGTAAAATCAACATGCGGCAACAGCGACATCGCTTTTTGAATGGTGCTCAGCGGCATCTTGCCGCCGCCGTAAGCGAGGGCGCGCAGTGCGGGAAGATTTGCGTCTTCGCTGATTTCAGTCAGATGCTCAACGATGCGTTGAATCATTGTCGGCACGAGGAAAGCGTTGCTGACCTTGTGCTCGCGGCAAGCAGCGAGCCAAGCTTTGGCTTCAAAGCCTTCGAGCTGCACCATGCGACGGCAGGCGTAGGTCGATGACAACACCGCTGAGATACCAGCGATGTGGTACGGAGGAACAGTCACGATGATGCCGTCGTCTTCTTCAGCGGAAGCAAACTCCACTGTGCCGACGATGTAGCTCATCAGGTTTTCGTGACGAAGAATTGCAGCCTTCGGTTTGCCGGTGGTGCCGCTGGTGAACAGCTGCACGGCAACAGCGCGAGGATCATCACCAATCTCTGGCAGCGGAGCATCGGTCGCAGGCAGCGACAGGAAAGCTTCACGATCGACAATCTGTACGCCTTCACGCGGCTCCAACAACTTGGCGTATTCAGGCGTCGTAATCAGATAAGCCGGTGCAACGCGCTCGATCAGCTCGTTGAGTTCTGGCTTGGTCAGACGATAGTTGAGTGGCACATAAGGCACGCCTGCGAACGCAGCAGCGAAGATCGCAATTGGCGCAGCAGGGCTGGTGACATCAAGCAGCGCAACGTACTGAGCGTTGCTGGCTTTGATCGCAGCGGCGGCGCGATATGCAGCTTCGCGCAGTTCAGCATAGGTGTAACGGCTGTCGCCGCACGCCACGGCAACGCGGTCGCCGAAGGCCTCGGCCGCCATGTCGAGGATGGTCGCGATATTCATGTGTGAAGCCTAATTAGTCGGAAGATGGCAGCTGTTTGGCTTGCTTGATTTCAAGCGCCACGCCATCGAGTGACAAGGTGCCCTTGCCGCCCTTGGTGCAGAGCATTTCCAAAGATTCATCAGCGTTCACATAACGCTTGCCGATCAGGACTTCGCCTGCATCGCCTGCAGCCAGTGCAACGCCTTCTGGTGCAGCAGCCGTGCCGCCAACCATCGCTATGCCACCGCAGCCGAGTTCGAATTCGCCAGCAGGTGCTTTCACGATCATGACCTGTGCGTCGCTTACAGCGCTCTTGAATCGTGAGCCTGCTTTCAGTGCTGTCTTTGCCATCTTAAATCTCTCCAAAAACTCTTTATGCAAATAGGTGAACTAGCGAGCAGCCGGAACCGTTCGCGCCCAAGCGGCGAGTCGATCGAACAACTCGATCCGCGAAGGAAACAGAAAATGACTGTGCCCCGTATCGGGGATCACATGAAGTGTGACATCTCGGCTGGCCGGAAAACTAGCGGGGATCTCGTGCGTAGGGCCCACCATGTCAAATTCGCCGATACCGAGGAAGACTGGCGAGGCAATTTGTCTTGCCTCTGGCAGAACATTGCCCGGAACCATCGACAAAAACGCGCACATCGGCAGCAGCGCATCCACAACTTGCTTGAGCGCCACAGCCCCGCGTGGGTCGGCGTTCTTGCCTGCAAAAATGCCGCCGGATTGGCCCGTTGGCTTAATCACTGGATACGGCAGAACAAACATACCGCGTGCATGCGTGGCCAAATCCGCGCGTATTGCTGCAGGGTCTGCCGCCAACTCACGCACCTTCGGCGATACATATTCCGGAAGGCCGCGCGTTGAAAATCCGAGTAATGCGATTGCAATGTGCTGACGATATTGCGCTTGCTGCAGCAACGTCATCATCGCACCCATCGAATGGCCAATACCGATCGTGCTGAGATTTTGCAGCGCAGGCAACGAAGGTGACAGCGAACCTGCACGCAGCTTCGCAACAATCTGCTCCGTGGCATGTGCATTCGCTTTGGCAACAACTTCTGCCGTCACTGCATAACCATCAACTGGACGACTGCTTTCACCAACCGCGAGATGATCAATCAAGATCACCACGAAACCACGCGCGACCATCTGCTTGGCGAAGCTAAACGTTTCGTCGTTCTCAACCGCGAGATCGAAATAACGACGCGTCATGCCACCACCAGGCAACGATACAAACGCTGTCACTGGCGCATCACGATCCAAATCATTTGGCGCCCAAACTTCAGCAGCGATATGCAGCGCGCCTTCGCCCGGGAGCTGAACGCCCGAGTCGACATGAAGCTTGATCGTGATTGACTCCATGCGACCCAGATTTCAGCGATTAAACTTTCGCGAGAATTGCGCCCGCCATGCCGGATGAGACCAGCACGTTGTTCACAGTGTTCTTCGTAACTTGGTTCACCGACGTACCACGAATCTGACGCACGCCTTCGGCCATGCTGTTCATACCGTGGATGTACGCTTCACCTGCGAGGCCGCCGTGCGTATTGGTTGGTGTCGCGCCATCAATCGCCATGCCGCCAGACTTCACAAAGCCTGCGCCTTCACCTGGCTTGCAGAAGCCAAAGGCTTCGAGCTGCAACAGAACGTGCGGGCTGAATGCGTCGTACAACATCGCAGCTTGCATGTCCTTAGGGCCGAGGCCGGTCATTTCATACAAACGCTTGGCCGTGCCCTGCGCTTCTGGCATCACGGTCATGTCTTCGTGATGGAAGTTGGCGATGACTTCAACGTTGAACGGAATCGATTGGCATGCGCCGAGAATCTGAACTGGCGGCTGCTTGAGATCGCGTGCGCGTTCGAGACTCGTGACGAGGAACGCAACGCCACCGTCGCTTTCCTGACAGCAGTCGAGCAAACGCAGAACAGGTTCCATGATCCACTTAGATGCCTGGTGATCTTCAACCGTAATAGGTTTTTGATAGAACCAAGCTTTCGGGTTGGTGGCGGCGTACTTACGCTGCTGCACACACACGTGCGCGAGGTCAGCGTTGGTCAGGCCGTACTTCCACATGTAGCGCTGTGCTTGCAACGCGCCCCAACTGGCTGGGGTCATCGCGCCGAATGGAATATTCCATAGCAGCGTGCCGGTGCCGTGGCCGCCGGAGTAGCCCGCCGTGTTGTTCGGATTTTGGCCGAAGCGATACTGCGAGCGCTCGTTCATCGCGCGCCAGATCAAAACATTTTTGCAAACGCCTGCGTTCACCAAGGCCATGGCCTGAAAGATGGTTGCAGCAGCGGCTGCACCACCGCCAGGAATACGTGCGGTGTAAGCGAGGTCCTTAACACCGAGGCAACGTGCGAGCGTGATTTCGTCGCTGTTGTCGATGGTGAAGGTGATCATGCCGTCGATGTCGCGCGGATCAACACCGGCGTCTTGGCAAGCGGCGAGTGAACACTCGGCGGCCAGCTGCAGTTCAGTGCGGCCTGATTCTTTTGAGAATTCGGTCGCGCCAATGCCAGCGATGGCGGCTTCTTTAAATGTACGGGCCATGTTGGTCTCTTATTTCGTGCGCGGTTTGAAAACCGGCACCTTGTGATTGCCCATCGTCGCTTCAAACAGCACTTCGACTTCCATGTTCTGTTTCACGTCTTCGATTTTTACGCCGACGACGTTGGACACAAAGCGCGTGCCTTCTTGCAACTCAATCACTGCAACGATTGGCGCTTCGCGGAAACCGAATGGAGGTGGATGACGCGGCACGGTCCATGAATGCACGGTGCCGTAGCCGGAGAGCTTTACGTACTCGCGCTTGAGGCTGTGGCAGAAAGGGCACATTGGACGTGGCGGAAAGCGAAACTTATCGCAGTCGCTGCACTTTTCACCGATGAACTCTTCACGATCCGCCGCTTCCCAAAAATCTTTGGCATCAGGCGTAACGATAGGCGCCAAGCGGATGGGCTTAGGCGCAGCAGGTGCAGCAGGTGCCGCTTCAGTCGGTGTAGTCATAGGTTCCAGAACCGCAGTCGGAATGGGATAAATGGATGTTATCTACTGCCCCCAACAACCACCTGATACATATGAGGTAGTGTTGTTTTGAGGCCTAAATGAGCTTCTGCTCGAAGCGCCTCCCGAACCGTCGGGGTTCAGGAGGGCATCGTTATTTTTATATGAAATAAAACAGTCGAATCAATCCACGATCACGTTGAACGTACCCTGCGCCTTATCAAACAGGCCGAAGAAGCGCACCAAGTCAATCCGACTGCCGCTGGTCTTCAGGTCATCGCTCAGCAAGGTGTCGCTGATGTTTGCCGTGTTCGCCATCATCTTGATGAAGATTGGGTGCGTGAGCTGGAGCGTTGCGTTGGCATCAGACGCGGCCGGCGCCTTGCGGTGATGCAGCACTGCATTCTCGATCCACAGCACATGCGTTTCCTTGAGATCGCTGAAGACCAGATTGATCTTGTAGTTTTTGTCTTCCGCAGCTTCGGCATTCAGCGCCGCCGCCATCGCATCAAGGAAGCGCTCCACCGGCGTCTGCATCAGCACATCGAGGAAGTTCGCACGGCTGACGCCCTTGGTCGGCGGGCCATTGCGTAGCTCGTCAGATGCGGTGAGATAGCTGTTACGCCAGGTCGAAGACTCCGACATATAGCCCATCTGATCGTAAGTGCGCGCGAGCAAGGTTTTGGCCTTGGCATTGCTTCCGTCGGCGAACACCACATGATTGAGCAACTCTGCGGCCCAACGGTAATCGCCTTCATCAAATGATTTCTGCGCTGCGGCAATCGTTTTGTTCGCACCACCCATCAAGGCCACATAACGCTTCGCAGCATCTGCAGGCGGCAGCGAATTCAAGTGCGCCGGATTGCCGTCGTAGTTGCCGAGGTAGAACTGATAAACCGCTTTGACGTTATGACGGATATCGCCGTAATAGCCGCGCACACCAAAGTACGAAGACAGCGACTTCGGCAGCTTCACCATATTCGCGATTTCATTCGGCGTGTAACCCGCGTTCATATAGCGCACGGTCTGATCGTGGATGTAACGATACATATCGCGCTGCTTGCTGATGAACTCGGTAACGTTTGCAGGGCCCCACACCGGCCAGTTGTGCGAAGCGAAATACACTTCCGTCGTCGCGTTCTCTTGCACTGCCTCATCCAGATAGCGACTCCAGCTCAAACTGTCGCGCACCTTCGCGCCGCGGATCGGCAAGAGGTTGTGCATCGTCTGCGCCAGAATTTCTGCGCCGCAATAGGCTTTCATATCCGGCAGATTGAAGCTCAACTCTGCAGGCGCTTCGGTGTTCGGCACGTTGTGGAAAACAAATCGCAGGCCATCCACCTCAAGTTCTTGCGTGGGCTGCGAGATGAGAACCGTAGGAGGAATAAGACCAAAGCTGCCATACGCGAGATTCTTGCCGAGGCCAGCATCAACAAAACCCTTGGCAGAGCGCTCAAGATTTTTGCCGAACTGATATCCCGAGCGTCGGCCCATGGCCACGCCCACCATCACGTTTTCGCTGGTGGCTTCTTCCATGAATCCTGAAGGCGCGATGATCGGAATCTTGCGTGCTGCTGCATCTTCTTTACTCAACACACCGAGCACGCCGCCAAAGTGATCGACATGACTATGCGTGTAGATCATCGCGGAGATCGGTTTGTTGCCGAGATGTTTGCGTGCGAACTCGATTGCAACAACCGACACTTCTCGCGCCGTCAGCGGATCAACCACAATCCAACCCGTCTTGCCTTCGATCAGCGTCATGTTGGAGATATCGAATCCCCGCAGCTGATAGATGCCGTCCATCACTTTGAACAAGCCTGCTTGTTTGTTCTGCAGTGCATGACGCCACAAGCTGGGGTTCACAGTGGCTGGCGCTGCGCCTTGAATAAAATCAAAGCCGGAAAAATCTACCAGTACTTTTCCATCGGCGTCGAGAATCTTGCCTGTGGGTTTGGCGATCAATCCACGCGCCGCATTTTCAAAATCGCGTTGATCCGCGAGATTGAGCGACTTCGCCATTTCCTCGTTTGCCTTCTGCGTTGCAGGCATCACATCGCTAGCACTGCCGCCAACGCCGCTCGATGTTTTGCTGCAGCCGGAAGCAACCGCCACCAACAGGCACAAGCCCAATAATTTTTTCATTCTTTTCCCCTCGCCTGCTCTCGTCTAAAAACTGCACTTCTGCACAACCACCTCCGCAAGATGCCCTGCAGGGGACTGTTGTGCAAACAGTAAATTGACCTATTCCCATACGAAATGGAAACATCTTCGAAAGCATCTTATGCCGGCCAACTGAGTGAAAACGTAACACCGCTCATATATGCAAAGCCCACAAAAACAAAAGCCCCTGAAATCAATTTTCAGAGGCTTTTCCGATTCGCCCAATAAATGGGCCCTGCCGGTTTATTTGGCGAGGCGAGCGGTGCGCGCAGCTTGAAGCTTGGAAGGATGCGCCTCTTTGCTCGTCACCAGCTCAGGGTGTTTGATGGCGTAACGCTTGGAGACGATACGGTCTTTCTTGGTCGATTTGTATACCAGCTTCATGGGATGACTCACTTTTAAAGGTCGCGCAGTCTACGCGGCATCAACGCAGGCCGTATGAAAATGAGCGGAATCGGCCTTTCTGACAGTGGGAAACCTGTTTACGTGGGTTTATTCGGGCCCTAAAGGGCTTTTGCCCAATGCCTCCGCTCCTGCGCATCCCTTTAAGGATGGCATCTCTGCATAAACGCCTCCGCTCCTGCGCATTCGGCAACTGCTCCTGCGTTGCTCTACTTCGGGTATCCATACCCTCACCATGCGACCTCGGAGGTACCGTACTTCCTGCACATAAAAAAGAAATCCCCCGCAAGACGCCTTGCGAGGGATTTTCTGTAAACAGCTTTTGCGGATCTATTTAAGCCGGCACAATCGCCTGAGCAAATTGGCGGCGCAGCAGGCCAACGCGGCGATGCTGCAGCTTCATCGACAGCTCCAGCGCTTTCATTTCTACGCGGTGCTTGAACTCACTGTGTTCCCAGCGGCTGCGAATCTCTTCTTTGGCAGCTGCAAGCTTTTCACTTTGCAGATGGCCCCAACGTGCAGCAGCTTCGGTGCAGTGATGCCACTCGTGATCCATCTGCGCTTTGAGTTCCAGATAGCGTGCATGTGCGCTGCCCTTCTCCAAACCTTTTTCCATCGCCGCACGTGCGCGTTCAAACTGGCACATCACGCGTGCATGCTGAATCTTGAACTCAGGCACGCGGCGCAAATCAGAAGCGAGACCCACGCTTGCCCACGTAGCAATCCACCACTTGGTCGGATCGAACTGCCACCAGCGAATACCGTTGCGATAGTCCCACTGAAACAGATGGTGATAGTTGTGATAACCCTCACCCCACGTCAGCACGGCGAGAAAATCATTGTCACGCGCAGTGTTGGTGGTGGTGTAAGGCTGACGGCCCCAGAAGTGAGCCAGCGAGTTGATGAAGAAGGTGAGGTGATGGCTGACGAACAAGCGCAGGAAACCTGCAACCAGAACGAAGCCTGCGATGTCGCCATACAGCGCGCCCAGCAACAACACCGGAACAAAGTTGCTCAGCATCGCAAACAACAAATAATACTTGTGCTGCGCCATCACGATCTTGTCTGCCAACAGATCAGGCGAGCGAGTGAAATCAGGTTTGGCCGCAGGATAATCACGCAGCATCCAACCCAAGTGCGAGAACCAGAAACCACGCTTGGCTGAATAAGGATCACGATCAACGTCATCCACATGCGCGTGATGCACGCGATGTGCAGTCGCCCAAATCAGAATGCTGTTCTGCACTGCCATCGCGCCGAAGACGGCGTAGAAAACTTTGAGTGCGGGATGCGCTTTGTAAGCGCGGTGCGCCCACAAGCGATGGTAGCCCGCAGTGATGGAGAGTTCGTTGAGGCACAGAAACACCAGCGCCCAAATCCAAACGGCGCCACCGACTTCGTTGCTCCAGAGATAAAACGGCAGTACCAAAATCACCGGCAATGTCGTCAGACTCAGCATCAGTGTCGCCGCCCAATTGATTGGCGCTCGCGTCACTTCCTTGATCGACTCGGGTTGCATCATTCCCCTCACAAATTTTAATAAGCCATTAATATACAACTGTATTTTATTTCGGTATCTTACCTTAATGACCTCGCCTCGAAAAGCCGCTGCCACTAGGAAATCCAGACCCCCAGGACAGGGGCGGAAACCTGCGATTTCCCGGCAGGACGTCGTCGACGCCGCCCTCAAACTGCTCGGCCCGCACCGCAGCGTGGCCACCCTGTCCCTGCGTGAAGTCGCCCGCGCGGCCAACATCGCCCCGAACAGTTTCTATAGACAATTCAAGAGCATCGACGACCTCGCCGTTGCCCTGATCGAACAGGCCGGCGAGTCGTTACGCGACATTATCTGGAAAGCCCGCAGCCGCATCACCGAAGGCGAAAGCGTCATCCGCACCTCGGTGGAAACCTTTCTGCAGCAGCTGCAATCCGATCAGCATTACCTACATTTGTTACTGCGTGAAGGCGCCGTCGGTTCGGCCGCGTTCAAACATGCAGTGGAGCGCCAGCTCGAGTTCTTCGAAAAGGAGTTGCAGATCGATCTGGTGCGTCTGGCCACCGCCAGCAAAACGCCAATCCATAGTGCTGAGCTGGTATCTCGAGCGATTACGCGCCTGGTCTTTTCGATGGCGACCAGTGCGGTCGAACTACCGGCAACGCTGCATCCCAAACTGATTGACGACACCACTGAGATGATCAACATGATCATGGTGGGTACACAGACGCTCGCTAAGAAGAAGTAATTCTTCTGTCTTTCTGAATAGCTCTTCTGTCATCCCGAGCATCGCGAGGGATCTTGCTTTCAAACTACGGCCGCTCCTGCGCATTCGGCAACTGCTCCTGCGTTGCTCTACTTCGGGCATCCATGCCCTCACCTGCGCCCGCGGCATACCGTACATCCTGTACATAAGATTCCTCACTGCGTTCGGAATGACAAGCAACAATAAAAATCCCCGCAAAGCGGGGATTTTTATTGTTGCATTCCTCTACTACTTGTCAGTCTGCGCCGCCGAAGGCGACATCGGCAACGGCGCGCCCGGCTTACGCGTCGGCATACGCGGCATGCCGACGAAACCGATCGCCATCTGCTCTTCCATTGTCTTCATGTCTTCTTCGGAATAACCCATGCCCGACATGATTTCCTTGGTGTGTTCGCCAACGAGCAACGGACGACCCTGAATCACGCCGGGGGTATCCGAGAGCGTCACTAGCAAACCAATCTGGTCGAGCTTGCCGACGACTGGATGCGGATACGAAGTGACCCACTTGTTCTTCTGGAAGTCGGCGTTGTCGTGCAGCTTGCGGGAGAATTCTTCGTCGACGATTTCCATCGGCACGCCAGCGGCGTCGAACTCTGCAAACCATTCTGCTGCGGTCTTCGTCTTCAAGCGCGTGCCAATAAACTTGGCCAGCTCGGCATCATTCTTCTGACGCGCTTCAAACGTAGCGAAGTGCTCGTCAATCGTGAGGCGCGGTGCGCGCAGCACGGTGAACAGTTCATCCCAATGCGATTGCTCAACCAACACGAAGCACATCCAGCCTTCTTTGGTTTCGTAAATGCGATGGCCAGCGGAGTAACCGACCTGATCACCTGCGATGCGCGGACGATCAAAGCCTTTGCCTTCTGGCGTTGCGATTGCGTAGCTGGTGTTGAGCAACGCAGCGTTGATGATTGACGTATCGACAAACTGACCTTCGCCCGTCTTGTCGCGGTGATACACCGCATTGATCATCGCCACAGCAGAGAGGAACCCATTACCCGTATCGCCGAAGCTGGTGAAGCTCCACAGCGGACGGCCTACTTCGCCATGCTCGCCAGCGCGGCCCATGCCGCCATCTTCATACTGAATGCCGGAGAGGCAAGCGCCCGTCTGGTCGTTGCCCGGCAAACCTTGACGCACGCCGCGCTCGAAGCCGCGCGTGTGGCAGTAGATCAGTTTCGGATTCAGCTGTTTCAGAGATTCATAGTCGATCTTCAAACGCTCAGCTGCGTCATAACGCATGTTGTGCTGAACGATGTCGGCCTTGGCGACGAGATCCAACAGGACCTTCATCGCACGTGGATCTTTCAGATTGAGCGTGATGCTCTTCTTGCCACGGTTCGCCATGTAAGCGATGTGCACGCGATGCCAGAACATGTCGAACAGGCCGTTGACCTTGATCACCGTCGCGCCCATGTCTGAGAGCAACTGCGTACCGAACGGACCAGCAATCGCCAGACCCAGATCGAGAACAGTGATGCCTTCGAGCGGAGCTTTAATGCTCTTGCCTGCTTTGGCGTTCTGCGCGGCGGTGCCGGCTTTTGCTTCAGCAATAATCTTCGCGGCTTCTGCCTTCACTTCTTCAGTGTTGGCACCAGCCTTCACAGGAGGAGCGCCAGGCTTACCTTGCGTCAGGCTCATGTTGTAAGCGTTGCCGACGGTGCGGATGGTGCCGAGTTCAGCGTCCTTGGTTTCCGTGACGCAACCATCTTCGATGAATGCGTTATCAGCCAGCGATTCTTCAATCGAGCGAATCGGCTGCATCGTCATTTCTGCAACCGCGGCAGCTTCGGTCCATTCTTTCGAAGTGAACTTGGCAATCGCTTCAGCAAGGATGGGTTGGTAATGCGACATCACCAGAATTTCTTCTGGGCCGGTGCCAAAGCGATCAGGATCGTTCTGCACGGTGAGGTTCGGCGTCGCGTTGAGCGTGTCGCCTTCTGATGCTTGCAGAATGAAGCGTGGGTTAGGAACCCAGTTGTGAATCCAGTTGCCGTCTTTGCACTGGAAGTGACCCTTCGGCGAACGGTTGCCGAGAATCCATGTATCGAAACCATCGGCGTCGATTTTTTCTGCGCGCTGCCAAACACCGGCGGCGCCAGCCATCGAACCTTGCAGCAATGACGTCTCAACCCACTGACCTTTGCCGGTGAGTTCGCGTGCACGCAATGCAGCGGAGATACCCAGCGATGCAGTGAAGAACGCGCCGAGGCTCGGCCAATGCGAAGCTACAAACAACGGACCTGGACGCGGTGCGCCCTGCACCCAGTCCTGCGGAATTTCGAGATCTGGAAACGGATCAGGCTGACCGTTCATGTGATTGAGCGCGCCTTCTGCCCAGCCGCGCTGTTCAAACATCAAACCAGTGCGTGCCTGCACAAGTGCGTCGTATGCAGGGCGATTGCTCAGTGCGTTGTCACGCCCGTAGCCGGTGATGGAGCAATAGATCAAACGGGGATTGAGCTTGGCGAGTGTCGCCTGATCAATGCCAAGTTTTGCGGTGGTGCCTGGCGTAAACGATTCAACCAGAATGTCGGCCTTGCTAGCGAGCGCAAGAAACACTTCTTTGTCCGCTGCATTCTTCAGATCAAGAATTGCGCTCTTTTTGCCGCGCTGCCAGACCTTATAGCCAAGCTGATTGCGGAAGGGATCGCCGCCGGGCGGTTCAATCTTGGTGACGTCAGCGCCGCTATCAGCGAGCACCATCGTCGTCATCGGGCCAGCAATGCCCCAGGTCAGATCGAGAACTTTAAGACCACTCAGTACACCAGCCATCATTTCACCTTCAAGTTGTTTCTGTCGTCCCTATGACAACGGGAATAACGTGTTTGTTGTTTAACCTAAACCAAAAGTTTTCAGCGCATTCAACGAAGTAATTTTCTTGCGATCCGCTTCCGGAATATTCGCTTCTGCAAACTGACTCACCACTTGCTTGCGCGAGTTAGGCCAGCAGGTTGCGGGATGTGGAAAATCTGTCGACCAGTACAAGCAGTCCGGACCAAAGTAGTCGTAGCACTGCTTGAGGCCTTGCGGCTCATACATAAACGTTGCACCACATTGCTGGCGGAACGTTTCGCTCGGCGGACGCTTAACGCCGGGGAATTCGTAATGCGCGTGCATGCGCGGATCGAGCAGTGACTGGAAGAACCAAGGCAACCAACCCAGGCCCGGCTCAACAAACAGCACTTTCATCTTTGGATATTTTTCCAGCGTGCCGGTAAGAATCCACATGCAGATTGTTTCTGCCAGCGGCGCCCAAGGCAACGCGGTGAAAATACCTTTCTGCGGCGTTGGATCACGACGGAACACATCCCACAGCGAAGCACGCAAATCGAGATGATTAAGAATCGTCAAATTCGCATCTTCAATCGTGTGCCACAGGCGCTCGTAACGCTTGTCGTAAAAATCCGGCAGGCCCATGTCTGATGGAAACGGCGTGAGTTGTACGCAGCGTGCTTTTTTGTCACGCGCGAGACGTTCAACTTCTTTCACTGCGAATTCGATGTCGTACAAGGGCAACTGATACGCCGTCATCAAACGCACCGGATCATGCGCAGCAAAATCGCCCATGGCGTTGTTGTAGCCCATGAACACTTCTTTCCAATCGCTGCCCATCATGTCCGGGCTGACGATCTTGGCGCCGGCGAGTTCAGGAAAAATCACTTCGGCATAAACGCCATCGCGATCCATCGCTTTGATCTTGCCTTCTGGATTGAAATGGCCGGGATCTTTCGCTGCTTCCGGATCAACGAAATCTTCCAAGTGAAGCTGCGGCTGACCACCACGCAAAACTTCAGCGCCATACTTTTCAGCCTTCGCGTTCGCTGCGTCCCATATCTGATGCAGCTCTTTGCGCAGACGCTCTTTCACCCATTCATCAGAGAAATGAACGTGCGAGTCCACCGACACCAGTCGTTCAGTCGCAAGCGTTTCGCTCATCTGAAATTTCTCCATGGGTAGTAACGAGGCTGCATCGGCCTATCGCGATCTCTAAATGGATCACCAACCGAAGACAAAACGGCATCCCGGCATCATGTTTTGACCTTATCGTGAGGCAGACTCACGGCGCCTGCTGCATTTGGGTGAGAGACCGCGCTTAGACGACGCTAACTGCGTCGTCTGCGGTCTCAAACGACCGGCCAGCGCTTGGCCCAAGCGAGGAATGACTCAATGTCATTCCGAGTTAAGCCAAGCGCGGCCGGGCCGGTGGTCATAAACAAGAACTGAAGTGCCGCCATGGACGGCAAACACTAGCTATCAAGCAAGACCACGACGCGTAATAATGCCTAGAGAAACTGTTTTATATTAGTGTATTGTTTTAGTAGTTAGCCTACTTTGTCACACACCCACTTCATCGCGCCACACGCGCCCGCAGATCAAAAATGACCATCAAGAAGCTCAACGGTTTTGTACTCGCCAACATGCAAACGCTAGAAATGATCGGCGTGCTCATGCGTATCTTCAGCTTCTCCCTCGTCAGCTGGATGGGCCCGCAAAGTCCGTTCATGTTCGTGTGGGTCTTCAACACGATCGACGCCATGTTGCTGTCGTGGTGCGCCACACTCCGCCGCGACCGCGCCTACATCACGCTCAACACCTTTTGGATTCTGGTTGGCATCGTCGGCATTGCGCGCGCCGGGGGCTGGCTCCAATAAGCAAGATTTCCAGCAGGCGTCCAGCGCATGTAGTTGCCTAGAAGCTTACGGCAGATTCAAAGAGTGTGATTGAGAGAACTAAACCTGCACTGCAGAGGCCATTCACGCTTAAAAATAGGGATAAGATGACTCCGTAGATTAAGCAAATTCGGGCGGTTTCTACGGTTAGTATTATTTGGCGGATTGATCACCCCGCACTGCGATTGCTACCACTCTCCCGAACCTCGTCGCATTCAAAAGGATTTGAAGGAGACTGCATGAAGCGCTTCGCTTTAGTTTTCTTTGCCGTTACAGCCGGCTGCACATCCGTAACTGTCAGACCCGTTGATCAATCGCTAGGAATTAAACATATCTGCATTAAAGAAAATCCCAAGGTCCAAGTGAATGACTTCATCGAAGTCATTCGGGACGGCTTTGATCGTCATGGCATTTCTAGCCAAGTATTTGACAGTGCTCAACCACAGAACTGCGAGTATCTACTCACGTATACAGCACTAAGATCTTGGGACTTCTCCCCTTATCTGTCCCACGCAGAATTACGACTCGAAAAGGATTACAAGCAAGTTGCCTACGCTGAATATCATCTCAAGGGCAAGGGCGGCCTCTCTCTGACGAAATGGGCTGGCACCAAAAGCAAAATGGATCCTGTAATCGACGAGTTGCTTGGCGCATACAAAAGCGATCGTTGAATCGATTTCCGTACTTAGGAATAGAAAAAGAATTCACGCAAAGTTTTGACCCCATGAAGAACTGCATTCCCTTTTACGCGGGAATGACAGAGAAAAGCGTGTGCACGGCGCACCCTACGTTTCTGTCGCGCCATAGAAAAAGGCGAGCCCATTGGCTCGCCTTATTCGTTCTCTCTCCCCGACTACTCCCCAACAACCACTTGCAGTAACCAAAACCCGCCATCGATATGCGGCGTTAAGTTTTGCTTACGCTTTCCCCCACTTTACTTGAGTTTCTTGTCACCGTAGAAGTACGCGCCCAATGCTGGCAGCAGGCAGATGGCGCCGAGCATGTTCACGAGGAACATGAAGCTCAGCAAGATGCCCATGTCTGCCTGGAACTTCAGGGCTGACAAGGTCCACGTACCGACGCCAATTGCCATCGTGATCGCGGTGAATACTGCTGCTGTACCACGTTGTTGCATGGCTTCTTCAAACGCATCGCGGAAGTTGAGGCCGTTGTCTTTCATCTCGTGCTGAATGCGCTCGAACAGGTAGATGCCGTAGTCGACACCGACGCCGACGCCGAGGGCAACCACTGGCAAGGTCGCGACCTTAAGACCGATGCCCATCACCGACATCAGTGCGTTGCAGAAGATCGACACGATGGTGAGCGGCACCAGCACGCAGAGCATTGCGGTGATGGAGCGGAAGGTCAGCAAGCACAACAGTGCCAATGCACCGAAGATGGCGAGCAGCATGCGCTCTTCAGCTTCGCTCACGGCTTCGTTGGTTGCAGCCATCACGCCAACGTTGCCGCTGGCCAGACGCAGGCTCACGCCCTTCACTGGATTCGCTGCGATGAACTTCTTCAGCTCAGCCACGACGTGCGCGATGTTGGCGCCATCGTGGTTCTTCATGAAGATCATCACCTTGATCGCGCGGCAGCCTTCGTTGTTGAGGCCCATGCCTGGATCAAATGCTTTTGAACCCGTCGACAAACCGGCTTCGCTACGTGGCAGTGCGCGCCAGCGTGGATTGCCTTCGTTGAATGCGGAGATCACCAGCTTGCCGATGCCAGCAACGCTGGTCACCGAACGCACACCTTCGATACCGCGCACATATAGTTCCAAACGATCAATCACATTGACCACTGGGTACTGCAAGCAGGAATCGCCTTGGAAATCCTTGGCTTCAACGATGACTGTCAGCACGTCGGTGCCGATGTCGTAAGTCTGGTTGATCAGACGATTGTCGTAGTTGTAACGCGCATCGTGATGCAGCTCAGGTGCGCCGGTGCCGGAGTCACCGATGACGAGACCGCGCGACAACCAGGTGCTGACGCCGAGCAATACAAGGCAAACGATAAATACTTTCTTCGCAACCTGAGGCTCGGCGCACTTGGCGACCAGCTTCCAGATTTTGGAGTTGTTCTTGCTACCGGCCTTGGTCGAATACGCGCGGCTGGATTCTTCCAGCGTAAGGTGCGTCAGGATGATCGGCAGAATCATCTTGTTGGTGACGATCATCAGCAACACGCCGATACAGGCCGTGATACCGAGTTCATGCACGATTGGAATATCAATCAGCATGATCACGGCGAAGCCCAGCGCATTGGTGAGCAGCGCCACAGCGCCCGGCACAAACAATTTGCGGAACGAGGTGCGTGCGCCTTCGATTGCGCTCGCGCCTGCAGCAACTTCCTGACGCCATGCGCTGGTCATCTGCACAGCGTGCGAAACGCCGATGGAGAAGATCAGGAACGGCACGAGGATCGACATTGGATCAACGCCGAAACCAATCAGCGGCAGAATGCCGATGAGCCACAGCACCGGCAGCAGCGCGACAACCATTGCCGCGATGGTGAGGCGTACCGAACGTGAGTAGAGATACAACAGCACCAGCGTGATGACGAAGGCGAGTGCAAAAAACACGAACACGCCGATGAGACCGCTGATCACGTCGGCGAGCAACTGTGCGAAGCCGATGATGTTCACTTCCAGATTCGCGTTGTAATCCGGGTTGGCGGCGGCTTCTACAGAAACTGCGTCGCCCTTCACAGCGATTGGATCACTGCCATCAGGTGGCTGCGCGTAGAACACTTGGAAACGCTTCATCCAACCGTAGTCGACATAACCTTCAGCGACCACATCACCAGCCTTGAATGGCTCTTGATCCGCGATCATCTTGTAGCTGTATTTGGTCTTGCTCTCAAAGCGGCCACGAATATCAGCCAGCTTGCCCATCACGCGGCGATAGAAGACTTCTGCTTTTTCAGGATTGCCGGTATCAACTTCTTGCAGGTCAGCGCGAATCAGCGCGGACTTGCCATCGTTGGAAACAATCAAACCCACCTGACCCGACAAACCAACGTTGTGACGGACGCGATCCAGTTCTTCTGGCTGCGCGGAGAAGCGTGACGGCACAACCGGCTCGCCTTTGAATCCGTCTTCGGTGATTTCGATGTAATAAGTATTCGGCGTGAAGATCGACGATACCTGCGTGCGGTCGATACCAGGGATGAAGAACACATCATCCGTCGCTTTCTGCATCGCATCCATGAAAGGCTTGTTGTAAATATCGCCTTCACCTTTCCAGCGCAGGTTCACCAACAAGGTGTTTGCGCCCGAGATGTCCAGATAATCCATCATCGTTTTCATGTACGGATGATTGATCGGGATCAGCTTCAGAAAGCCCGGATCCAGCTTTACATGCGTAGCGCTGTAACCAAAGAAAACAGTCATCGCGAGGAACACGACTGACAGCGGATGACGCAGCTTGATCAGGGTGTCGGAAATGCCTGCAACGAGGCGGTCAATAAAGCTCATGTTGTTTCCTGCGCTCATTTGCTGGCTCCGGCTGTAGGCTTCATCAGCGTGACGCCGGTTTCTCCGGCAGTGAGCCAACCACCTTCTTTAAGGGCTACAACCGATGCGAGGTTATGACGTTCGCCCTTCGATGCAATCTTGAACGTTGCACCGCGATCTTTTGAGACCAACACCATCTGCTGTTCGCCAACCAGCGTTACAGTGCCTTTTGCGTCGACCGTACCGCCAAATACTGAAATCGTTTCAGGCAATTCACTCTTGCGCCATGAGCCGCCGTTATCGCTGCTGACAAATACATTGCCGCGCATACCGTAAACCAGCAGTTCGCCTGTAGGCAGCGTCAACGCGCCATAGAACGAACCGGTGTAAACCTTCGGCAGTGCCTGCCAGCTCAAACCGTTGTCGCTTGAGCGCAGCATGAGGCCGCGTTCACCAACCAACAGCAGCGTGCCATCCGCAGCTTGCGTCATGCCATTTACATGGTGATCGCCAATCGCAGCATCGGTATGGCGCTGCCAGGTTTTGCCAAGATCATGAGAAATATAAAACTGACCGAAACCACCGAAGGCAAACACGCGGCCAGCGTAGGGGCCAGCAATGCCCAGCAGCGGATCGGTGTGTGCAGTATCAAACTGCACTTCATCCCAATTTTCGCCTTTGTCTTGGCTGCGAATGATCCAGCCATCGTGGCCAACGGCGAGCAATAAACCATTGCCAGCGAAAATAACTTGCGTAAGCGTAGAGCCGCGCTGTCCACGAACATTGCCTTCGTGCCAAGGGCCAGCCGCGTTGTCAGAAACTAGAACACGGCCCTGTTCCCCGACAACTACCAGTCGTTTGCCTTGCTGTGCGGCGCCATTGAGCAGCACGCGATCAGAGTGCAGCAGCGTCTGCGCAAACGGCGGCAGCGAACGTGGGGAGAAAGCGTAGACCGCAGAGACCAGCACGATCAATACGATGATGTATGCGGGCAAGCTGCTGACCGATGATTTACCGGCCGGCGCAGAAGTCACGTTGGTGACCATGTTTGTCTCTCCTCTCGTTCACGCCCGGTCTTGGCCGAGCAGTTCTGCATTACGTACCGGGTCTGTGCCCGTTCACGTGACGTTAGTTTTTGATCCCACGCCAGTCTGGCGTGGGATCGCGTTTCAATCAAATAGTAAAAGTAAGGTTTGAGGCCTTTACGCTGGAATTTCGAACAGACCCGCTGCGCCCATGCCGCCACCGATGCACATGGTGATGACGACATATTTGACGCCACGGCGACGGCCTTCGATCAGCGCGTGGGCAACCATGCGCGAACCGCTCATGCCGAAGGGATGGCCGATAGAAATAGCACCACCGTTTACATTGAGCTTGTCGTTAGGAATGCCCAGCTTGTCGCGGCAGTAGATCACCTGCACAGCGAACGCTTCGTTGAGTTCCCACAGACCGATGTCTTTTACGCTGAGGCCGTGCTGCGCCAGCAACTTAGGAATAGCGAACACGGGGCCAATGCCCATTTCATCTGGACCGCAGCCCGCAACAGCGAAACCACGGTAGATGCCCAGCGGAGCAAGGCCGCGAGCCTTGGCTTCGTCGCGGCTCATCAACAGCGCAGCGGCAGCGCCGTCTGACAACTGCGATGCGTTGCCGGCGGTGACGTTGCTGCCGAGCTTTACGAACTTGCCGTCTTTCCAGACTGGCTTGAGTGCCGCGAGGCTTTCTGCGCTGGTGTCAGCGCGGTTGCCTTCGTCTTTGGTCAGCGTAACCGACTGCTTTTCAGTTGGATTGCCTTCCTTGTCGAACAGCTGCTTCACCGAAGCAAGCGGAACGATTTCGTCATCGAACTTGCCTGCGGCCTGTGCAGCGGCGGTGCGCTGTTGGCTCTGCAAGGAGTATTCGTCCTGCGCCTGACGCGAGATGCCGTAACGCTCGGCAACAACTTCTGCCGTCTCGATCATCTGAATGTACGCAGCAGGCTGTGCTGCGAGTACGGCTTCGGAAACAAAGCGATATGAATTCTTGAACTTGTTCTGCACCAGCGAGATCGATTCAACGCCGCCAGCAATCACAATCTTCTGTTCGCCGACGATGATGTTCTTCGCAGCGATAGCGATAGTCTGCAGACCGGATGAACACTGACGGTCGAGCGTCATGCCCGACACGGTGTCTGGCAGGCCGCCGGTGTAAGCGCAGAGACGACCGAGGTTATAAGCCTGCGTGCCTTGCTGTGCGGCGGAGCCGATCAACACGTCGTCGATTTCATCAGCGCCAACCTTGGCGCGCTCGACAACCGCTTTAACAACGTGGCCGCCGAGTACTGGCGCTTCGGTATCGTTGAAAGCGCCACGGAAAGCTTTGCCGATTGGCGTGCGGGCTACGGAGACAATCACTGCTTCAGTCATAACGTTCTCTTACGTACGTGTATTTGTTTTTGTAGGAGCGCCTCTTAGGCGCGATTGGCGATAGTGCCATCGCGCCTAAGAGGCGCTCCTACAAGCTTAATTAAAGTAGTAGCGGCTAATGGTTTCAGCAACGCAGGCCGGACGTTCCGCGCCTTCGATTTCAACGGTGACGCGGATGATGGCTTGCACGCCGCCGTCCTTGGTTTTTTCAGCAGCGATCAACTCGCCTTTGCCACGCAGACGTGAGCCGACTTTCACAGCGGACGGGAAGCGCACTTTGTCAGTGCCGTAGTTCACACCCATCTTCAGATTATCCAGCGTCGCCATCTGCTCTTGAAAGCTAGCAACCAGCGACAACGACAAATAGCCGTGCGCGATGCAGGCGCCGAACGGGCCGTCTTTGGCTTTAACTGGATCAACGTGAATCCACTGATGATCGCCGGTGGCTTCAGCAAACTGATTGATGCGCTCCTGCGAAATGACCACCCACTCGCTATCTGCGAGCTGCTTGCCAACCAGACTGAGTACACCTTCAACTGAACCGAATGATGGTTTCATGGAAATTTCCTTAAGCGCGTTGCGACGAAGCAGAAATCACTTCGCCAACCAGATAAGAGGAATACTCGGAAGCGAGGAACACCATCACGTTAGCGATCTCGAACGCTTCTGCACCACGGCCAAAGGCTTCGCGGCTGGCGAGTTCATTGAGCAGCGATTCCGGCGCGGATTTGCGCAGGTGATCGTGAAAAACAATCGATGGCGACACAGCATTAATGCGAATGCCGTAGTCAGCGGCTTCAAGCGCGCTGCAGCGCGTCAGTGCCATTACGCCCGCTTTTGCTGCAGCGTAATGAGCCTGTTCTTTCTGCGCGCGCCAGCCCAACACCGAAGCGTTGTTGACGATTGCGCCTTTGCCGCGTGGCTGCATTTTCTTCAGCATCGCACGCGTCATACGGAACGTACCGGTGAGGGTCACGTCCAGCACTTTGTTCCATTCTTCATCAGCCATATCGACAACGCGCTTGCTGCCGCCAAGGCCTGCGTTGTTGATCAGCACATCAACGCCGCCGAGTTTTTCTTCAGCCGTATCGATCAGCGTCTGCACGTCGGCTTCAACAGCGACGTTACAAACCTGACCAAACACCTGTGCGTCTGGAAATTCTTTCTGCAGCGCCTGCGCGGCTTCTTCAGTGCGGCGCGGATGAACGTCCGACAGCATCAGCGCGCGTGCGCCTTCTTCAAGGCAACGCTTGGCTGCGGCGAAACCGATGCCACCGCCAGCAGCAGCGGTGATCAAAACGGTTTTGCCTTTGAGCAAACCGTGCGCGGGAACGTAAGGAGGAATTGGCTGTGCCATGTTTTTATCTCAGGCCGCGGGACGAGGTTCGCGTGGCATGCCCAGCCCACGTTCCGCGATCAGGTTAAGTTGAATTTCGTTCGTGCCGGCATAAATGGTGTCGGCACGTGAGAAGAAGAATAGCTGTTGCAGCGGACGAATAGCCGGATCATCCGACGGCACATCTGCGAGCGGGCCCAGCACGTCGACGGCAAGCTTGCCGAGATCGCGGTGCCAGTTGCTCCAGTAATACTTGCCGATGATGGCTTCGCGCTGCAGCGTGGTGCTGTCACCGCTGAGCATGCGCAGTGCGTTGTAGCGCATCACACGCAGACCGCACCATGCGTTCGCAATGCGCTGACGCACCTGCGGATTTTTGTCTTTGCCGGTAGCGCGTGCAGCGGCGATCACCAGATCCAGCTCATGCGTAAAGTGCATCTGCTGGCCCAGCGTGGAAACACCACGCTCAGCTTCCAACAGACCCATCGCAACTTTCCAACCATCGCCAGGTGCGCCGACGATGTGATTGGCTTGCGCGGTCGCGCTATCAAAGAACACTTCGTTGAATTCGCAGCCACCGCCGAGTTGGCGAATGCCACGGATTTCGATGCCCGGCTGATTCAGCGGCATCAACAAGAATGCGAGACCTTTGTTGCCCTTGCTGCCGGGTTCGCAGCGCGCGAGCACGAAGATCCATTCAGATTCGTGCGCGAGCGAGGTCCAGATTTTCTGGCCACTGACGCGCCATGAGCCATCGGCTTCCTGCCAGCATTTGGTTTGTACGTTGGCGAGGTCGGAACCTGCGCCCGGCTCCGAGTAACCCTGCGCCCAGAAAGTCGTGCCCGCAACAATGCCGGGCAGGAATTCTTTCTTCTGCGCTTCGCTACCGAACTTGATCAGCGCAGGGCCAAGCAAGCCTTCGCCGATGTGACCCATACGGCCGGGGCCGCCAGCACGTGCGTATTCTTCGTGGAAGATGACTTGCTGTTCGATCGAGAGTCCACGACCGCCAGCATCTGCAGGCCAACCCACGCAAGTCCATTGACCCGCAGCAAGTTCGCGCTCCCACTCTTTGCGCATCGCTGGATCCGCTTCTTCATCGCCAGGACCACCGCGATATTTGAGCGAGGTGTACTTGCCGACCAGATGCTTCTGCATCCAAGTCGCGACTTCCTTGCGGAAGGTTTCGTCAGCAGCGGTTGATTGCAAGTTCATGCGTGCACCGCGCTGCTGAAAAGTGTTTCAGCGATCTGCTCACGCAGCGCATCGCTATCGCCGAGCCAATGGCTACTAGCCTGTGCGCGCTTGAAGTAAAGCTGTGGGTCGTATTCCCAAGTAAAGCCAACGCCGCCGTGCAACTGAATCGCTTCACCCGCGCAGTAGAACAGCGCATCGCCAGCGAGGGCGCGGGCCATCATGCATTCAGTTGCGAGCACGTCGATGGACGCGTCACCTGCAGCTTGTGCGGCAGCGCCATAAACAGCGGAGCGCAGCGCTTCGATCTTCACCATCATTTCAGCGCAGCGATGCTTCACGGCCTGAAATGATCCAACCACGCGACCAAACTGTTTGCGCGTAGCGGTGTACGCAACGGTGAGATCAAGACACTGTTGTGCTGCACCGAGTTGTTCGGCGGCAACGTACAGACGCGCCAAAGCGAGGCTGCGTGCAAAGCCTGCGCTACGGATAGGCTCATCCACACGCGCATCAGCAGGCAACATCAAATCCATGATCACGCGCGAAAAACGGCGCGTGGTATCCCAAGGCTCAGCGGTGAGGATCTGCATGCCGTTGGAGTCTGCAGGCACGGCAAACAAGCCAAGACCTTCTGATGTATTCGCAAAAATCAGCAGCAGCTCAGCGTTGGCTGCATCCGGCACACGATCCACCACGCCTTGAATGCGCCAGTGGCCGCTCTCGCGAGTTGCGACAACATTGGCCGCAGCAGCAGACCAACCAGCCACATCGCTAGGCAGTGGCAGCGTTGCACGCAGACCGCCTTCAGCGAGCGAGGACAGATACTGTTTTTGAGCGGCATTGCTGCCGACTTCTTTCAAAATATTGGCGGCGAGGCAAACCGTGGAGAAGAACGGCGCGCACAAAAGGCGACGGCCAATCTGTTCCTGCACCAGCGCGATCTCAACCGCGCCGAGGCCCAAGCCACCATGTTCTTCCGGCACGGCAATGCCGCACCAACCGAGTTCACTGGCAATGCGCTGCCACACCGATTCGTCATAACCACGCTCGCTGGCCATGGCCTTGCGCACAGCCGCGCTATCGCTCACATCCGCGAGAAAATTCTCGGCGGCGTCGCGAATCATGATCTGGTCTTCGTTAAGCGAAAAATCCAAGCTAATCAACCCACGGGCTAGGCGCCGGACAGGGACTTCCGGCAGATAACTGATTATTCAACGCCAGCGGGCGGAAACTCTTCATCCATAAGGGTTATGCGGGCGGGCCAAACCCTGCAACTACGGGCTTTAGCGGTGTGTTGCCAGACTCCCCAATCCGGCGTTAAATCCATCCGAACGGACCCAATGCCCTTCTGCCACGCGGAAGGCGTCAATCACAGACGGAACTGCCCTGATCCCTTGGGAGAGTTAACCAGTGTCCTTGTCAGGCCTCACACCCTTCCGGCGGAGAGCCGCTCCGTTGCTGATCTGCCTGAGCTGGGCACTTACTGGCTGCGCGACCTATAAGCCCCCAGCACTTCCAGCCAGTCAAAAAGCGACGCTCTACGTCTCTCAGTTTCCTTACTCGATGAGCTTTCAGAAAATGGATGGGGTGGACGTTGCGCTGGGGTCGAGCTGGCGCACCGTGAAAATGAAATCACTGGAGCTTGCTCCGGGCAGACACACTGTTTCGATCGAAATCACGATGCGCTTCTTCGAACAGACATTCGATGGATCGACCAATGTTTCCTTCGTTGCCAAGCCCGGCAAGACTTACGTCATCAGGACTCAGATCAACAGCAGCGATCACCAGTCTCTGCGCGCGTGGGTTGAACAATCAAAGCGCGCAGTGCCTGACCCGTAGCCCGGGTGAAACCCGGGATTTTTCTTGATCGGTGGAAGTGGTTCCCGGGTTGCACCCGGGCTACAAGCTTATTTCCGTGACCGGCATTGCACCGGTCACGGAATAAAACAATTAACGACCGAGGGCCATTCGGAAAGGCTTAATCAAACGCGCAGTGGCGTTCTTCGCTTTGCTCGATGTCTTGCCATCAAACTCCAACACGCCGTCATTGATCGGACTGCGACGCATGGTCGGAATTTCTTGCAGATAGTTTTGCACCACACGCCATGGCGCACGCTTGCCCTGACGTGGCAGACGATCTGCAGCACGCTGGATGTAGCCAGAAGCCAGCGCACCCATCACGGTGTCTTCTGAAGCGCTGTCTTCGTCGTCACGCGGAATGACGGACTTGTAGCCCTTCTTATCCATGTAGTTGATGACGCGGCAAACGTATTCGCTGGCCAAGTCTGCGCGCAGCGTCCACGAAGCATTGGTGTAGCCAATCACGATCGCGGCATTCGGCACGTCTTGCAGCATGACGCCTTTGTAGGTGAGATGGTCTTTAGGAGCGACGAGTTCGCCATCGACATGCACCGCAACGCCGCCGAGCATCTGCACTTCCAATCCGGTTGCAGTGACAACGATATCTGCTTTGATGGTTTCACCGGAGCGCAGCTTGATGCCGTCTGCGGTGAAGGTATCGATGACATCCGTCTCGATCGACGCTTTGCCTTTGCGCAACGCCTTGAACAGATCGCCGCTCGGCACAACGCAGAGGCGCTGATCCCAAGGGTTGTAGCTCGGCGTGAAGTGACGCATGTCGACTTTGTCGCCGACCTGTTTTTTGATCAAGCCGAGAATCATGCGACGCACAAGCTTGGGATGACGACGCGATGCCTCATACAGGAAACGCTGAAGACCAATATTGCGCGTGCGGTTGAGGCGATACGCGATCTTGGCAGGCAAGTACTTTTGCAAACGCGCAGCAACCGGATCAATACCGGGCACTGACAAAATATAAGTTGGCGAACGCTGCAACATGGTGACGTGCTCAGCCTTGTCTGCCATAGACGGAACCAGCGTGATCGCTGTTGCGCCGCTACCGATGATCACTACGCGCTTGCCGGTGTAGTCAAGATTTTCTGGCCAGTGTTGCGGATGAATGAACTGACCTTTGAATTTGGATTCGCCTTCAAACTTCGGACGATAGCCTGCGTCGTAGTTGTAGTAGCCGGTCGCGCCAAGCAGGAACGAAGCCGTGTAGGTTTCTGTCTTGCCGCTGGCTTCGTCCAACACTTCAACAGACCAGTGCTTTTTCGCTGAAGACCAATTCGCACTCAAAACCTTGCGGCCGAATTGAATGTGTTGCTCGACATCGTACTCACGTGCAGTTTCGGTGACGTACTTCTTGATCGACGGACCATCCGCCAACACGCGTGGCTCAGTCCATGGCTTGAAGTTATAACCGAAGGTGTACATGTCCGAATCCGAGCGGATGCCGGGATAACGGAACAAATCCCAAGTGCCGCCGATGGCCTCACGACGTTCAATGATCGCGAAAGTTTTGTTCGGGCATTCGCGACGCAAGTGACATGCGGCGCCGATGCCGGAGAGGCCGGCGCCGATGATGAGTACGTCTACTGCTTTTGCTGAAGCTGACGCAGATTGCTTCTTCATTTTTTGATTCCAGTTATTTCATGTGTCATCCCGAGTGCAACGAGGGATCTTGCTTCATCTCTATGCGACTAGAGCGAATGCAAGATTCCTCACTACGTTCGGAATGACAAGTTTATCTATTGAACAGCGCGAGTATTACTTAGTGAACCGCGCCATTCACAGGCAGTTCAAATCCCATTTCCGTACGACGTCTCGCAAGCGCCTCGTCTGCCTCGTGATCGTTCGGGTGGAAACCCGGACGGAAGTAATCGAACAATTTCGGAATCGTCGGCGTGAAGAAACCTTTGCGGCCGAACATTTCTTTCATGCCGAAGCGCCAGCTCTTCCAGTTGGTGAGCTGTTTGTCGTGACGCATCATTTTCACTTCGATGTGCACCAGCGCGGCCGACAGGCCGAGCATTGCGATGACCATGCCAGCAGCGCGCGTGGGGTAATCGCCGCCAATCGCTTTGTAAGTATCGAAGGCCACAGCCTTGTGCTCGGACTCTTCAATCGCATGCCAGGTCCACATCTTGCGCATGGTCGGATCTGCCATCAGGTCGTGCGTTTTCTGATGTTCGAGAAACTGCTGTGCCCAAGTCGCGGTGAAATGTTCCAGCGCGCAAGTGATCGACAGATCCAGCTTCTTTGAGCCAGCGCGATGAATGAAGCCGAGCAGATTGAGTGCAATCTTTTCGATGTCCTTCAGCGGCAAGCCTTGAGCGACCAGATGATTGTCCAGCGCCAGATGCGCTTTGGAGTGCATCGCTTCCTGACCGATGAAGGCGCTGATTTCTTTCTGCAGTTGTTCGTCTTTGACCTGATCACGCACAGCGCGAACGGATTTAACGAAGAACATTTCGCCATCTGGAAACAGTGCGGCCATGCCCTGCATGAAGTGCGTCAGCGTTGGATTGTTCCCGAACCAATATTTGGGCGTTGCACTGAAATCGAATTCTGGACGACGTACGGGGAACGTGGCGCCTTCGTGGCGCGCACCGTTGTCCGCAGTGAAAGTACGTACAGGCTTGCTGCGAACTGTCGTAGAAGTAGAAGTTGAGAGTGACATGAGAATCTCCTATGGAGTTTTCTTATCGAACTGAATTAAGCAGCTTGGGCCAAAGGCACCGCAGCTGCATTGCGATGCCAGAATCCACGCAAACGACGCGCAGTGACACCAGGAACTTCAATCATTGGAAGATGCCCGACGCGATTCAGACGCTTCACTTCTGCATGCGGCAACACCGCTGCGATAGCGTCGGCACAAGACACATCGAGAATGCGATCTTGTTCGCCCCACAGCACCAGCGTGGGCGCTTTGATGGCATCAATGCCAGGCAATTTTTCGGACGGCGTTCTGCCCACCAGATGCGAGAACAGATGCAGATTTACTGCGCGACGATTAACGAAATCACCGTACATCGCAGGTGCGAGTGCCAGCGTGATCGCCATACGATTGCGCTCGACGACGCTTTCAAACAACTGCATCACATCTGCAAACGTACGAGCGATGAGGCCGTTTTTTCCTTCCAGCAAACCCTTTTCAAACGGGCTGGCGTTTGCACCGCGCACACCAGCGGAGTTCATCAGCGTGAGTGTTTCTACGAGTTGCGGATGACGCGCGGCAAGTAAGCCTGCGATAGCGCCGCCCATTGAACTGCCAACGACATGCGCTGGTGCTTTAACGTGTTTCTGCGCCCATTCAGCAACGCGCGCAACCTGTGCGTCCATTGAGTAATCAGCGTCATGAATAAATTGGCTTTCGCCCCAGCCCGGAAGATCAGGTGCGTAGACATGAAAGCGCGAAAGTAAAAACGGCGCCATCAACAGCCAGTTTTCTTTGCTCGATGTGAAGCCATGCAACAGAACAACCGCTTCGCCTTTAGTGTTGCCGCCTTCCATCCAAACGACTTTGTGGCCATCGACTTCAGTGACATGGCGACGCATGCCGGTGGCGCGGCGCTGAAGATCACGCATCAGCGGCCATGCAAGACCGGCGGGCTGCCAGTTGCGCAGTTCTTCTGCATCAACCGTTTCAGCTTTGGAGAGATAAACCGCGCCGACTTCATGCAAGAACGCATCTTGGGCGGCTTTAAACGTCGTCAGCTTTTTGAGTGCTGAAGAAGCTTTGGCGAGAACCTTGGGCATCGAACCTCCTAATCATCCACGAGCCGTTGGCGGCATCGCATGGCGCAAGAAATTAGGCCTCTGAACCTATTCGGTCATTGGCTTGAATGACATCGTACAATGTCACATTAACGATACGGAAGGTGTGGCCGGAGGAAATGCGGATTTTTACCTTTTAAAACAAGCATTAAAGCTTGCTTGAAAGGTGGCATTTTGGGCTTGGAACAAGCCTTGTTTGCTTTGAAATTTGGCTGAAATGGCCGTGTAGGCTGGGTTGGAGCGCAGATTCGTAGGGTGGGTAGAGCGCAGCGAAACCCACCGTGGGCTCACATTTACGAGATGGTGGGTTTCGCTGCGCTCTACCCACCCTACAAAAGCTTTGGTTTTTATACCGCTAAATAGGGCTGAATACCGGCCAGTTCTTCTTCATTAAGCGCCACCGGCTCACGTGTTGTCGTGTCGATGCGGACAACGACGGTCACATTGGTGGCGACACAATGCTCACCGTTAAACATGCCGAGTCCTAGCGAAAAAGACGTGCGCCCAATCTTGGTTACACGCATACCGATACGCAGACTCGCCGGATAATGCAGCTCGCGGTGATAGTCCATCTCAGCGCGAACAATCACGCCCTGCCGTTGCGCACCTGGTTTCCACAGACCCGTGGTCTGTAGAAATACAACGCGACCACTTTCGGCGAAGGTGAAAAAAGCCTTGTTGTTAACGTGACCCAGCACATCGAGATCGGCGAAGCGAACATGCTCATCAACCCAGAAGCTATACGCCGCTGGATCTTGCGCCGATCTCAATGTGCCGCTGTTACTCAAGTCCCGTAAACCTTCTGCGCTTTCGGCGACTCTGCAATCAAACCATCAACTACGTCGGTCAGCTCTGCTGGATTCCAGCGTGCTTTCTTGTCGCGGACGATGCCGGTCTTCCAGCCGGTTGCGATGGAGAGCTTGCCGCCTTCCACTTCAAAGATCTTGCCGCTGACGTGTGCGGACAGCGAGCTGCACAACCACACAACCAAAGGTGCAACGTTTTCTGGAGCGTAATGATCGAAGCTGCCGTCTTCTGGCTTCTTCATCATCGCGCCGAACGGGCCTTCGGTCATGCCGGTACGCGCGGCCGGAGCCAGTGCGTTCGCGGTGACGCCATAACGGCCGAGTTCTGCGGCCTGCACCAATGTCAGTGAAGCGATGCCGGCTTTAGCAGCCGAGTAGTTGCCTTGACCAATGTTGCCCTGCAAACCTGCGCCGGAGCTGGTGTTGATGATGCGACCTTCAACTTTCTGGCCCGCCTTGACCTGATCGCGCCAGCGCTTGACCAAGGTGTTGGCAATGCAGAAGTGACCTTTGAGGTGAACGCGAACCACCACGTCCCACTCGTCTTCGCTCATCGAAGCGAACATGCGATCACGCACGACGCCTGCGTTGTTGACCACACCGTGTGCATCGCCGAATGCATCGACGGCAGTCTTCACGATATTTTCAGCGCCAGCCATGCTGGTGATGTCATCGCTGTTGGCAACTGCTTTGCCGCCAGCTGCAACGATTTCAGCAACGACGGCATCTGCCGCTTCGCGCTTGATGTCGTTAACCACAACGTTGCCGCCTTCAGCAGCAATCGCCATCGCGTAACCACGGCCAAGGCCTGCGCCTGCGCCGGTGACGATGATCGTACGGTTGTTACAAATGCCCATTTCTAAATTCCCTTCGTATTTATTCCCCTCTCCCGCAGACGGGAGAGGGAACTTACTAATTACAGACGTTCGATGATCGTGACGTTAGCCAGACCGCCGCCTTCGCACATGGTCTGCAGGCCGAAGCGCTTATTGGTGCGTTCCAGTTCATGCAGCAGCGTGGTCATCAGCTTGGTGCCGGTGGCGCCGAGTGGATGAGCCAGTGCAATGCCGCCGCCGTTGACGTTGGTCTGTGCGTGCGGGTAACCAGTTTCCTTCAGCCAAGCGAGCACAACAGGTGCAAACGCTTCGTTGATTTCAACGAGGTCGATATCCGACAGCTTCATGCCTGCTTTCTTCAGCGCATAAGCAGTCGCTGGGATTGGCGCGGTGAGCATGAAAATCGGGTCATCGCCGTACACGCTGATGTGATGAATGCGTGCGCGTGCTTTGAGGTTGTACTTCTTCAGTGCTTTTTCAGAAACGATCAGCATTGCGGAAGAAGCGTCACCGGTCTGGCTTGAAACGCCAGCGGTGATGGTGCCGCCTGGAGCCAGTGGCTCAAGCGTTGCCATTTTTTCAATCGTGGTTTCGCGCGTGGTTTCGTCGTGCTCAAGGCCAGCGATTGGAACGATTTCTTTTGCGAAACGACCTTCAGCAATCGCGCGACGTGCACGCACGTGGCTTTCGAGTGAGAACTCTTCCATCTCGCGACGCGTGATGTTCCACTTGTCGGCAATCATCTGCGCGCCAACAAACTGCGAAACAGGCTGCGTGCCGAAACGCTTAACCCAGCCTTCGGAACCGGAGAACGGATCTTTGAAGCCGAGTGGTTGCGCTGCGATCATCGCGGACGAAATAGGAATCTGCGTCATCGTCTGCACGCCGCCAGCAATGACGACATCCTGCGTGCCGCTCATCACCGCCTGCGCTGCAAAGTGAACTGCCTGCTGCGACGAACCACATTGACGATCAATCGTCACGCCAGGAACGTGCATCGGCAAACCAGCAGCAAGCCAGCTGCTACGTGCAATGTTGCCAGCGAGAGGGCCGATTGCATCCAAGCAACCAAAGATCACATCGTCGTAATCTTCTGCGGGAATGTTGTTGCGCTCAACCAAGGTCTTGAGAGCGAACGCGCCGAGATCAGCGCCGTGAATGTGTGAGAGGGCGCCCTTGCGCTTGCCGGTTGGCGTGCGCAGTGCATCCACAATATAGGCTTCAGCCATCGTCTTGCTCCGCTATTTAAATAATTAGGTGAACGTTTCGCCAGGGCCCAGTGCTGCGCCGCTGGAATAAATAAAATCGGCAATGCGCTTCTTGTGGAAGCTCTGATCGCCCCACGCGGCATTGAGTGCCCAAGCGCGTTTCATGAACATCTGCAGATCAGCTTCCCAAGTGTAGCCCATGGCTCCGTGCACCTGGATGCTCTTGCGCGCAGAGAACCATGCAGCTTCGCCGCAGGCCAATTTTGCGTGAGAGACATTCACCGAACGACGCGACTTGTCGTGCATCACTGAATACGCAGCGCGATAAAGCACAGGCTTGGCGAATTCGATTTTCACGGCGACATCTGCGAGCTGATGCTTCACGGCCTGGAAAGAACCAATCGGTTTGCCGAACTGTTTGCGCTGCGCGCTGTAGTCGATGCCCAGATCAAGCATGCGCTGTGCAAGGCCAATCAAATGCGCAGCGGCTGCAAGTGCAGCGCGATCCAACAAGCCCTGCCACAAAGAAGCGCCATGGCTAGCAGGGCAAATGCGTGTGGCATCGCTCGGCTTCCACGTCACGTCAAACAAACGGCGTGAAGCGTCGATGCTGGTACGCAAAGTCATCTGCACTTGCTTACGCTGCACCGCGTGAATTTCGTCGTTGTGCCACATCAGCAACAGATCAGCGTTGCCTGCGTCAGCCACCATCGGATTCACCGGATGAGCAATCGCTATGCGTGCGGAACCGTTGGCAATCTTCGGCAGCCACTCTTTCTTCAGTGCAGCGTCGCCCGGCAAGTTGTTGAGCAACCATGCGGCGAGATATGCGGTGTCTGACAAGGAATCTGGAATGGCGTAATAGCCGAGTTCCTGATGAATCAGAATCCAGTCGAGATCGCCAAGGCCAATGCCGTTGAATTCTTCTGGCACTGAGAGCGCCGTCAACCCTTGTTCAGCCAGCTTCTCGCGCAATGCTTTTGAGCGACCGCTTTCGGTTTCCCAAATCTCGCGCAGCATTTCCGGCGCAGCTTCCACCATCAGGAACTTGCGAATGGAATCGCTGAAGTCGATGTGATCTTCTTTAAAGGTAAAGTCCATTTGTCGCGCTCCTTATGACCGCGGCAAGCCGAGCATGCGCTCAGCGATAATGTTGCGCTGGATTTCGTTTGAGCCTGCGTAAATCGGGCCCGCTTGCGAGAACAGAAAGCCGTCTAGCCAGCGCGAAATTTCACCCGCTTCGCCGTCTTGCGTCATCAGCTCAGCGCTTGGGCCGAGGATGTGCATCGCAGCTTCGTTCATCGCCAGGTCCATTTCGGACCAGAAGATTTTGTTGGTGCTCGCTTCGGCGCCGATATGGCCGCCTTTACGCAAACGGCTCGCCGTTGCGTAAGTGGAGAGTGCGTAGGCTTCTGAATCCATCCAGCTCTTGACGACGGCATCGCTGATTGAAGGATCCGCAGTTTCGCGGTTGTCCTTGTAAAGCTCGATGAGGTCTTTCGAAGTTTTCTGGAAACGGCCCGGCGAACGCAGCATCAAGCCGCGCTCAAATCCAGCGGTGGCCATCGCAACATTCCAACCCTGACCTTCTTCGCCCATGCGGTTTTCAACCGGCACGCGCACGTCGTCAAAAAAGATTTCAGCAAAACCCGGCAGGCCATTGAGCTGCTTGATCGGGCGAATGCTGATGCCCGGCAAATTCAGTGGCAGCAATACAAATGTGAGACCGTGGTGACGCGAGGATTCTGGATCACTGCGGAACAACCCGAACAACCAGTCTGCGAACACTGCACGCGTCGACCAGGTTTTCTGACCATTGATGACGTAGTGATCGCCATCACGCACAGCCTTGCAACGAATTGCCGCCATGTCCGAACCAGCACCTGGTTCCGACCAGCCCTGCGCCCAAAGATCATCGCCCGCTGCCATGCGTGGCAGGAAGCGCTTCTTCTGTTCTTCGGTGCCGTATTCCATCAAGGTCGGCGCCAACAGGAAGATACCGTTCTGATTCACGCGCAGCGGTGCGCCCGCGCGCCAGTATTCTTCTTCAAAAATCAGCCACTCAATCAGATCGCAACCGCGACCACCGAGTTCGGTTGGCCAGGTCACTGCGCTCCAACGACCCGAGTGCAGCTTGCGCTCCCACTCGCGGTGCTCTTCGAAACCTTCCTTGGTATCGAAGCTCTTTAATTCATGCGATGGCACATTGGCTGCCAGCCATTCGCGAATTTCAGCGCGGAACTTCGTTTGACGCTCGGTATATTCGAGTCTCACGGTTTATTTTCCTTCGAATTTTGCGTCACGCTTTTCTACGAAAGCTCGACGTGTTTCAGCGGAGTCCTTGCTGGCATAAGCCTGCAAGGTGAAGCCCTGCTCCCAGCGATATTTGGTTTCGAGATTGCCGTCTTCGATGCCGTTCAGTGATTCCTTCGCCAAGCGAATCATCACGGTGCTCTTGGCAGCGATCTTTGCAGCGATAGCGAGCGCGGCATCGCGCAGCTCAGCCTTCGTCACAACTTGTTCAATCGCGCCGAGGCGATAAGCTTCAGCCGCAGTGATCGAATCGCCGGTGAAATACATCATGCGAACTTTCTGCACGGGGAACAGGCGCTGCAAATGCGCGCCGCCGCCCATCGCACCGCGATCCACTTCTGGCACGCCGAAGGTGGCGCAATCCGAAGCGACAACAATGTCAGCCGCACCAGCGAGGCCAATGCCGCCGCCGAGTACGAAGCCATGAACAGCAACAATCACTGGCAATGGATTGCGATGTACGGCTTCGAAGCTGCGGTAGTTGCCGGCATTCACCGAAACAATGCGCTCTGGTTCTTTATCCAATTCTTTAATGTCGACGCCGGCGCAGAAGCCGCGGCCTTCCGAGCGCAACACAATCACGCGTGCTTCAGAAGAAGCGCCAACGCGATTGATCTCATCAGCCAACGCATGCCAGCCCGCGTCATTCAGCGCGTTAACCGGAGGACGGTTGATGACGATCTCAGCGATGCCGTCGTTGATCGTGGTCGTGAAGCCGTTGTTCATGTGAACCTCTATTTCGCCAGCGCAGCAAGCCGCTGTTCGGCTTCGCTGACGATGTTGTTGATCAGTTCAGCAACGCTGGGCAGCGCGCCAATGTTTGCAGCAACTTGTCCGCTCGGCAGTACGCCTTCATCCGGACGACCTTCAACCATTGCACGCTGAATCAGCACAGGTGCATTGGCAGCCATCATGGTTTGAATGGCGGAATCGCCTTCAGACAGTGCAGCGAAAAATGTTTTGGCCATGTGCGCAATCGACATGCCCGTGTGCTGGCGCCAAGCCCATGCGCTGGAGAGCGCAACGAACAAGCGACGCAGCAAACCACCGTTCTCAAGCTTGAGCAGGAAAGGATTGTCGATCATGCGCTGTGGCATGCCGTCGACTGCCGTCGATGCACGGATGTGCGATGGCTCTTTCACTGCAATATATTTTTCCAGCGTCGCGCGTGGCACAGGCGAATCGCTGGTCATCAGGAAG
This sequence comes from Stenotrophobium rhamnosiphilum, assembly GCF_003052265.1. Lineage (GTDB taxonomy): Bacteria > Pseudomonadota > Gammaproteobacteria > Nevskiales > Nevskiaceae > Stenotrophobium > Stenotrophobium rhamnosiphilum. The sequence goes on along the minus strand of NZ_QANS01000003.1, from coordinate 458,226 downwards.
CGCGTGCCCATTGCGATGCCGGCAGCACCATAAGCGAGTGCGCCTGCGAGGCCGCGACCATTGTAGAAACCACCGGCAGCGACAACCGGAACTTTCACTGCATCCAAAACTTGCGGCAGCAACAACGTGGTTGGAACGGAACCCGTATGGCCACCACCTTCACCACCTTGAACGGTGATGATGTCTGCGCCGAGCTCAACTGCTTTCTGTGCGTGCTTGAGTGCGCCGACCGTTGGCATGCACAGCACGCCAGCATCCTTGAAGCGCTTGATGGTCTTGGCATCTGGACCACGGCCATACGAAACCGCACGAACGCGATCGCTGTTCTTGATGACCAGCTCAATCACTTCGGCAGCGTTGGGCTGGAACATGTGGAAGTTCACGCCAAACTTCGTGTCGGTTGCTGCGCGCACTGCTGCAATTTCTTTTGCGAGCAATTCAGTCGACATCGTTGCTGCAGCGAGAAAGCCAAAGCCACCGGCCTTACTCGTTGCAATCACGAGATTGCTATCAGCCACCCAACCCATCGCAGTCTGCACGATGGGGTATTTGCAGCCGAGTAATTCGGTTAGAGCAGTTTTCATTAGCGCTTCACGATCACGGAAGAACCGTGTCCGAACAACCCTTGGTTAGCGGTGATGCCGACCTTGGCATCCGCAACCTGACGATCACCGGCCTGGCCACGCAACTGCCAAGTGAGTTCGCAAACCTGTGCGAGTGCTTGCGCTGGAACCGCTTCGCCGAAGCATGCGAGACCACCAGAAGCATTCACTGGAATACGGCCGCCAACTTTGGTTGCGCCTTCGCGCACCAACTGTGCAGCTTCACCGCGTGCGCAGAGTTGCAGATCTTCAATCCAATCCAATTCCAACGCAGTCGAGAGGTCATAGACTTCTGCGAGGCTGATGTCGCTTGGGCTGATGCCTGCTTCTTCATAAGCCTTGCGTGGCAATGCAGCGCGGAACGATTGAGCCGGAACGGCAATCGCGGAATCGGTTGCGATGTCTGGCATCTCAACGAGTGCTGATGCAAACGTCGGCGTTACGGTCGAGATCGCAGCAATGCGAGGGGCATTGGCCTTGCCAATTTTCTTCGCATACTCAACGCTGGAAACGATGATCGCAGCGGCGCCGTCAGACACGGCACAGATATCCATCAAGCGCAGCGGATCAGCAACGATGCTCGATGCAGCAACTTCTTCTGCAGTGAATTTCTTGCGATAGCGCGCGTTGACGTTGTTGAAGCCGTGTTCAGCGTTCTTCACCTTCACCAGCGCGAAATCGGCTTGCGTGTCACCGTACATCTCCATGCGACGACGCGCATAGAGCGCGAAGTAAGTCGGATTGGTAATGCCGAGACGGAAGCGAACCCAATCTGGATCATCCGGACGATCGCCAGGTGCAGGCTTGAGGAATCCTTTCGGCGTGGTGTCGCTGCCGATGACGAGTGCGACTTCGCATTCGCCAGACAAAATCTTGGAGCGCGCAGCGGCGAGTGCTTGTGAACCCGATGCGCAGGCAGCGTACGAGGTGTTGACCTGCGCGCCCTGCCAGCCGAGTGCCTGCGCAAACGTCGCACCTGCAACCTGACCGGGATAACCGTTACGAATGGTGGCGGCGCCAGAAACAAACTGCACATCGCGCCAGTTCACACCGGAGTCGGCGAGCGCTGCGCGAGCAGCAACAACACCGTAGTCGATGAAGCTCTTGCCCCACTTGCCCCAAGGGTGCATGCCGACGCCAAGAATGGCGATGTCTTTATTCGTGCTCATTTGGCTGCACCAGTCGGCTTCCACTTCCAAGTCAGCTTGCCGTCAGAAAGTGGTTCCAACACCAGCTCCACTTCCAAACCAGCCTTGAGCGATTCAACGCCCACGCCAGCAACGACTTGTCCGAGCACAATCATTTTTTCTTTTTCGAGTTCAACCGCTGCAATCGCAAACGGAACGAACGCGTCTTTATCCACCTGCACATAAGGCTCAGGTGGCTGATACACCGCATTGGTGAACGACCAGACCTTGCCGGTGCGCGAGAGCGGCACTTCTTCAAACGCTTCGCCTGCGCAATCAGGATTGCGGCAGAACGTTTTCAGCTTGGGAAAGTAGTACGTGCCGCATGCAACGCAACGCGAGCCGAGCAATTGCGGCGCGCCTGCGTCTAGCGTGAACCAACCTTCGAGGACTGGAGCGCTCATGTTTAGGCAGCAGCCTTGATCGCAGGCGGATTGCCCTTCAACACCATGCCACGCATGTTGTGCGGATCGAGCTTGCGGATGATCGCAAACTGTTCTGCGGTCGGCAGTGCGGTTTCGCCAAGGTTGTCGATGGCGATCAGCGGAAAACCAGTCGCAGCTTGAACCTGTTCAAACGTCACGCCCGGATGCAGCGAGATCACGCGTGCTGCATGATCAGGGCCACCGAAATCCAGCACGCAAAGATCCGTCACAACAACGCGAATGTCTGCGTAGTCGCGCTTCATGCCAGCGCCCCAACGTTCGGCCTTGTAGCCAACGCCGGAAACCATATCGACTTCACCCGCAACGAACACGCGCGTGTTGTGCGCAGGGACGAAGAAGGAGTTGATGTGATTGATGCTGTTGCCAGGCAAACCACGAACGCCAAGAACGGCGGATTTTGGTTTTGCGTAGTCAGGGCCAACGCATGAGAGATTGGTCTGCCCCCAACGGTCGATCTGCGTCGGGCCGATCATGGCGTGGCGCTTGCCGCCCCACACGCATTCGAACACGCGATCGAAAGACATATAGCCTTCGAACTTCGGCACGTAATCAGCCGCACGAGGACCAAGTGGTGCGGGTTCGCTGACGAGATAGGCTTCGCTATCCGTCATCAGCAGTTCAGGGGAATGCGTCATCTTCGCCAAGCTCGCGCCGAGGCGCGGGATGGTGGTGATGCCGGAGGCGAGCAGTTCGCCATTGTTGCGCCAGGTTTCGCTGGCAGCAGTGATCATCAGTTCTGCGAGAGTTGCGTCGCTCATATCAATACACCGGCAGCTTGAGTTTGGATACGCGTTCAGCACCGCCAACTTTGGCGAGATAAGCCTCTTCGCCTACGTTGACGAACTCATCGGCGTATTTCTGCCAGCCACCTTCTTCGCTTGCAGAAGCGTTGTAAGCCTTGAGGTGATCCATATCGAGACCGTAGTTGGGGCCGAGATACGTTGGATGTGCGCCGCAAGGGGCGTGCACAACGGTTTGCACCAGATAACGCTCGAAAGCGTTTTGCTTGGCGGTTTCAGCATCAACCGTCAGACGATCGTGCAGCACTTCGGTGCTGACGATGGTGTGGCTGGATGCACGCGCAAACAGATTGTCGAAGAACACATCGTGACCGCGCAGCAATGTGTTGCCGATCTTGTCGCTCTCATTCACGTGAATCAGCGCAGCGTCGAGTTTGAGCGCAGGCATCGCGACATAAACTTCGCCGTCGTCATAAGGCGATGCGATCGTCTTGAGGCGCGGGTTCTTGGCGAGCACGTCAGTCGCGAGACCGCAGCGCGTCGGCAGGAATGACATGCGCATGCCAGCGGCGCGTAGGCCCCACTCGAACATGCCTTCGTCGTATTCCTCAATCTGGATCGTGCCGCTCTCACGAGCTTTGCGGTAGTAAGGCTCGAGCGGAATTGCGTCCATGGTGACGAAAGCGAAGATCAGCTTTTTCACTTTGCCAGCAGCGCAGAGCATGCCAACGTCAGGACCGCCGTAGGAAACGATGGTGAGGTCGCGTAGGGGCGAGCGCAGGATTTCGCGCACGAGTGCCATCGGCTTGCGACGAGGGCCCCAGCCGCCAATGCCAATGGTCATGCCATCGCGCAACTCGGCAATCGCCTCGGCTGCAGTTTTTTGTTTTGTGAAGGTCATTTTATTTGCAACTTAATGTGCGGTTGATTGAACTAGCGGAAGCCGACTGAGAAGTCGTGGCCCCATACAGAAACGCGTTCGCCATTGGTGGCCTGCCAGGTTGCAGGATCAACATCGATGCCGCCCCAGCCGTATTCCACGGCGAAGTTGGATGGCGTGTTCATGTAGAACGAAGTCATCTTGTCGTTTTCGTGCTGGCCGAGGGTGGCCATCAGCTTGATGCCGAGTTTTTCGCGGCGGTCATGAGCCAAGCCGACTTCGGTCATCGAGTTCACTTCCACCATGATGTGGATGCAGCCGCTCGGGCTCGGCATTTCAGCCAGCGCGAAGCTGTGGTGACGCCCGCTGGCGGCGTGCATGAAGAACATGCGCATTACCGGCGCATCTGGACCCGGCTGGAACTTGAAGCTATCGGACAGACCAAAACCGAGCACGTCGCGGAAAAAGGCGAACGTGGCATCGAAGTTGAGGCAAGGCAGAACCGTGTGGCCCATGCCCTGTTTGCCGGTCTTGAAGCCGGTGACGCCGATCGGTGAAACGAAGGCTGCATTGCCACCTGCGTAGCCCCAGACCAGTTCATGCGTGTTGCCGGAAGGGTCGACAAAAGTCGCCACGTCCTTGAAACCACGGGTTTTCTTCAATTCTGGGCTGCCAGGCGTGACGCTGACGCCAGCCTTTTCGATGGCCACAACTGTAGCTTTGAAATCGGCTTCGTTGGCGACTTCCCAGCCCGAAAAGAGGTAGCGATCTTCAGCGCCCGGAACCACGACGATGCGGTAGTCGCGCTCATCCAGTTTCACAAACAGACCACCGCCTGCTGAAGGGGCGGTTGCTGCGCCGAGCATCTGCTCGCCGTATTGCTGCCATTTGCTCACATCAGTGGATTGCGCCACGACATACGCCAGCGCCTGAATTTTGCCCATGGAAAGGTTCCGCCAAAGATAGGTTTGGATGCTCAGAATTATCAGTATCTATATGGTTTTGAGCTTCATCCGACCGGATGAGTTAAAACGGCCGAGTCTGGTCAAAGACTCATCACTATGGACGAAGATTCACGGGGGTATTTCTCAATAATTCAGGCTCCCTAATCTGTCGATGCGTGCGTGTATGCGCGCTACCTGCCATGTCCCAATCCAGCAACGCTCCTGCAACATCCGCCGACGGCACTTTGCACATCGAGCCCGCGCTCGTTGTTGATGGCGCCAATTCGCAATGGGATTTGTCCTGCGACGTACTCGTTATTGGCTTTGGTGCGGCCGGCGCATCGGCTGCACTGGCGGCCCAAAAAACCGGCGCGAAAGTGATCGTTGCTGACCGTTTTGATGGCGGCGGCGCCAGCGCCAAAAGTGGCGGCATTGTGTATGCAGGTGGTGGTACGCCGCATCAGAAAAAAGCCGGTTATGAAGACACGCCGGAAGAGATGTTTAAATATTTGCGCATGGAAACGGGCGACTCCGTCACCGAACCCACCTTGCGTCAATTTTGTGAAGACAGCCGCGGCCTGATTGAGTGGCTGGAATCGATGGGCGCGAATTTCGAATCCAGCGCGCCGCCGCCGAAAACGTCGTATCCGAAAGACGGCATCTATCTTTATTACTCCGGCAACGAAGCCGTTGCTGAGTACGCCGCTGTCGCCAAGCCTGCACCGCGCGGTCATCGCACCCGCGGCAGCTGGCTCTCCGGCAAAGCAATGTTTGAATTCCTGCGCGCCGAAGTGAGCCGCGTTGGCATCAACACGATGACACAGACCGCCGTGCGTCGTTTGATCACCGACAAAGACGGCAAGGTGCTGGGCGCTGAGTTGTGGCAACTCACACCGGGCTCGAAAGAAGCCATCCAACACGACAAGCTAATTCAGAAAGCCGAAAAGGTTTTCAACTTTGTGCCTGCATGGGCCGATAGCCTTCGCGCCAAAGCACGCGCGATTGAAATGGCACACGCCAAACCACTGCGCGCACGTGCCAACAAGGGCGTGATCCTCAGCGCAGGCGGCTTCATCTTCAATCGTGAGATGGTTGCTAAGTACGCACCCAAATACAAAATGACGATGCGCCTCGGCACCGCCGGTTGCGATGGCAGCGGCATTCGCCTGGGTCAATCGGTTGGTGCAGTCGCCGACAAACTCAATCACGTTTCAGCTTGGCGCTTTATCAATCCGCCAATCGCATGGCCGAAAGGCATTGCGATTAACACGAAGGGCGAGCGCTTCTGCAATGAGCAGGTCTACGGCGCCAAGCTCGGCGTTGAGATGTGCGAATTCCACGATGGCAAAGCTTGGCTGATTCTCGACAAGAAGCTACGCAAGATCGCGATCCGCGAAGCGCTGTTCGGCGGCCTCTGGTTCTTCCAGAGCGTGCCTGCACTGTTGCTGATGTTGCTCGCCAAGCGCGGCAAAACGGCACAAGAGCTCGGCAACAAATTGGGCATTGATGGCGCCGCATTCGGCCGTACGATTGATGCTTACAACAACGCAATCACCAACAACACAGCTGATCCGCTGCTCAAGTCCAACGACTATCGCGCGGCACTCGACACCAAGCTCTACGCACTCGATATCGGCGCACACATGAGCTGCCCGGCGATCACGCTCGGTGGTTTGCGTGTGGATGAGAAAACCGGCGGCGTGCTCAATGCCAACGGCACAACCATCCCCGGCCTCTACGCTGCTGGTCGTACCGCGATTGGCGTTGCATCGAATCGTTATGTCAGCGGCTTGTCACTCGCAGACTGCCTGTGGTCCGGCCGTCGCGCAGGCAACACCGCTGCTAATTCATAACCGCAATATAAAAACGAGGAGAATCCTATGGGACGCGTTCAAGACAAGGTTGCGATCATCACCGGTGCAGCAAGCGGCGTAGGTAAAGAAGACGCCATCATGCTCGCACGCGAAGGCGCCAAGGTTGTTCTCACCGATCTCAATGAAGCAGACGGCGTCAAAGTCGCTGAGCAGATCAACGCCACTTCACCCGGCAGCGCGCTGTTCATCAAGCATGACATCGCATCGGAAGCGGGCTGGAAAGAAGTCATCGAGAAAACTGAAGCCGCCTTTGGTGGCGTCGACATTCTCGTCAACAACGCCGCAATCCTGTTGTACGGCAATATCGAGAACACCACGCTCGAAACTTGGCAGAAAGTTCAGCGCATCAACTCCGATGGTTATTTCCTCGGCTGCCATTTCGGCGTTCTGGCGATGAAGAAGCGTGGCGGCGGTTCGATCGTCAACATGGCTTCGATCTCGGCGATTGGTGGTCAAGGTTCCTTCGTTGCTTATGCCGCATCCAAAGGCGCAGTCACCGCAATGACACGCAGCATCGCCGCGCATTGCCGCATGGAACTCAACAACATTCGCTGCAACACCATTCACCCAGACGGCATCATGACGCCGATGGTTGCCAACCTGCATGGCACCATCCCCAAGGGCGAGAAGACTGCTGTTCGCATGATGGATCAGAAACAAATGATGGCGCGTTTTGCCAAGCCGACGGACATCGCCAATCTGGTGCTGTTCTTGGCTTCGGATGAATCGAAGTTCATTACCGGGGCGGAAATGCGCATCGATAATGGTTATCTGATGTGGGCCGATTAATTCGCTAGCTTGTAGGAGCGCCTCTTAGGCGCGATATTGTCGCCCGTACAGAAGATATCGCGCCTAAGAGGCGCTCCTACAAACGAAGTAACCATGAGCAACGATCAACAATCCATCGAAATCTTCGTCACCCTCGACGGCGCTGAACACAAGTTTATAGGCAGCGAAGGACAGCGGCTGGTTGAAGTGATGGACGCGGCTGAATTTGTATCGCCGACCACTTGCCGCCAAGGCGACTGTGCGACCTGCATGTGCCAGTTGGAAGAAGGCAGCGTTGAAATGTTGCAGAACCAGACGCTCGACAAGCACGACATCGAGCGCGGCTGGATTCTGGCCTGCCAAGCCGTCCCCACCTCCAAACGTATTCGCGTTGTTTATCCCTCTTAATCTCAAGTGAAATCTTCAATGTCAGCAGCTACCGTCCCCGCCGCCTTCGCAGAATCGGTTCGCCGCAATGCGTCACGCACCGCGGTCATTGCAGAAGATGGCAGCGAGCTGAGCTACGCTGAATTGGATCAACTGCGCATCTACGCTGCACGCGCATTGCTTGCGCTCGGCGTGAACCACGGTGATCGCGTCGCGATCTGGGCGCAGAACTGCGTTGAGTGGATTGTTGCGGGCCTCGCTATTCACAGCGTTGGCGGCGTGCTGGTTCCAATCAACACTCGCATGAAAGGCGCTGAAGCTGCTTATGTTCTGGAGAAATCCGGCGCGCGCGTGTTGTTCTGCGCAGGTAATTTTCTTGGCACGCACTACCCGAGCCTGATTGCTGCTGAACATTGGCCGAAGACGCTCGAACATGTTGTCGTGCTGCGCGACGAACAAGCTGGCGACACCGGCTGGCGTACGTTCATGGCCAAAGCGGATCAATCGCACACTGAAGAAGTGATGAAGCGCGCCGCCGCTGTGACGCCTGATGACCGCATGGACATCATGTTCACGTCTGGCACCACCGGTCGACCTAAAGGCGTGGTCACGCATCACGGTCAAAACCTGCGCGTGATTGCCGATTGGTCAGCGCACATGGGTTTGGTTCCCGAAGATCGTTATCTCATCGCAAACCCTTTCTTCCACACCTTTGGTTACAAGGTGGGTTGGCTCGGCAGTTTGATGATTGGTCTCACCGTGTTGCCTCACGCGATCTTTGATGCAGGTGCGATTCTTCAGCGCATCGCCAAACAACGCATCTCGGTACTGCCTGGGCCACCTACACTTTTCATCTCACTGCTTAATGATCCTGCACGCGCCACATCTGATCTTTCATCGCTGCGCGCGACGATCACCGGCGCAGCAACGATTGCGCCGTCGTTAATTGAACGCATTCGCGCAGAGTTGGGTTTCAAGATTGTATTGACGGCTTACGGCCTCACTGAAACCTGCGGCGTAGCGTCGATGTGCAAGGTTGATGACGATGCTGAAACCATCGCACTCACCAGCGGCACCGCCATCGACAACACTGAGATGCGCATTGTTGATTCTGAGAACAAACCTGTCGCTGCGGGCGAATCTGGCGAGATCGTGATTCGCGGTTACAACGTCATGCAGTGTTATCTCGATGACGAGAAGGCCACGCACGAAACGATTGATGCGGATGGTTGGTTGCACACGGGCGACGTCGGCATTCTCGACGCACGCGGTTATCTCAAGATCACCGACCGCCTCAAAGACATGTACATCACCGGTGGCTTCAACTGCTATCCGGCTGAGATTGAACGCATCATTGCTGCACATCCTGCTGTCGCACAGGTTGCCATCGTTGGCATACCGGATGAGCGTCAGGGAGAAGTAGGCAAAGCGTTTGTGGTTGCACGCCCGGGCCAGCAGATCGACAGCAAAGAATTCATCGCCTGGTGCCGCGATCAAATGGCGAATTACAAAGTGCCGCGCAGCGTTGAAGTGCTCGCTGCGTTGCCGGTGAATGCGGGCGGCAAGGTTATGAAGTTTGAGTTGAGAAATTTGAGCAAAGCGGGATAGAAATATTCCGCTCGAACACGTAGGAGCGCCTCTTAGGCGCGATTTTGGCGCTGCACCATCGCGCCTAAGAGGCGCTCCTACAAAAGGTAAAACAAATTTTCTGGAGAGTGACGATGAGCGGAAAACTGAAAGGCGTAGTTGCTGTTGTCACCGGCGCATCACGCGGCGCAGGCAAAGGCATTGCAGAAGCACTCGGCGCTGAAGGCGCTACTGTTTATGTGACGGGTCGTTCGCAGAAAGAAGGCGACGCTGCACTGCCGGGCACCATTCACGCCACCGCAGAAGCCATCACCAAAGCTGGCGGCAAGGGCATTGCAGTCAGCGTTGATCACAGCAATGACGCGCAGGTCAAAGCATTGTTCGATCGCGTGAAGCAAGAACAGGGCAAGCTCGACATTCTCGTCAACAACGCCACCGTGATTCACGATGATCTCATCGTGCCCGGCCCGTTCTGGGAAAAGTCGCTGGATCTCGTCAACATTCTCGACGTCGGCCTGCGCTCCGGTTACATCGCCAGCTACTACGCTGCACCACTGCTCGTTGCCAGCAAGCGCGGCATCGTTGCATTCACTTCGTCGTTCGGCGCCAGCTGCTATATGCACGGCCCTGGCTATGGCGCGCAGAAAGTGGGCGTCGATAAATTCGCCAAGGACATGGCCGTCGATTTCAAACCATTCAACGTCGCTGCATTCTCGATCTGGATGGGCATGCTGAAGACCGATCGCACCAAGCGCGTGATGGATTCAGAGCCAGAAAAATACGCAGGCTTCTGGGATATCGCCGAGACGCCAGAGTTCACCGGCCATCTGATCAGCGAGCTGTATCGCGATCCGAAAGTCATGGAGAAATCAGGACAGGTGTTGATCGGCGCTGAAGCCGCGCTCGATTACGGCATGAAAGATATCGACGGCAAACAACCGCCGTCACATCGCCCAATGCTCGGCGCACCGACACAAGCGCATCCCGCAATCGTTCAGTAACAACAACGCCCCGCAAGGGGCGTTTTACATATGACTAACAATCTCAAAGATCACGTCGCACTCATCACTGGCGCCAGCCGCGGCATTGGCCGCGCGATTGCGCAGAGACTCGCTGCTCATGGCGCTGCCGTTGTTGTGAGTGCGTCGCCACGATCCCTTGATGGTCTACGAGAAACTGTCGCATTGATTGAACAAGCAGGCGGTCGCGCTGCGTTCCTTGCATCTGACTTATCGAACGACGTAGAACGCGCCACGTTGGTTGCTCGTGCAACAGAAAAATTTGGCGCCATCGACATCCTGATCAACAACGCCGCAGGCATCAGCGCGTATGCGCCGCCGAGCAAGATTGATCTGGCCGCACGTCGTTCAATGTTTGAACTGAATTTTCAGGCGCCTGTTGATCTGATCCAGCAAGCACTGCCTGCAATGAAGGAGAAAGGTTGGGGCCGCATCGTCAATATCAGCAGCGAGATGGCGGAACAACCGCAGCCGCCTTTTGAAGGTCCCGCAAAAATGATTCACGCGCTCGCGCTTTATGGTGCGAGCAAAGCCGCGTTGGAACGAACATCGCTAGGCCTTGCAGCCGAACTCGATGGAAGCCATATCGATGTCAGCGTTCTATCGCCTTACAAAATTGCTGTTACCGAAGGCGCCTTAGCAATTGCGAAACAAATGCAGACATCACATCCAGAATGGCTGGAACCTGTCGAGATGATGGCCGAGGCGGCCTATCAATTGGTGATCGGCTCGCACAATGGTTTGATCACGCATAGCCGCGCACTGCTGCTGTCACTGAATGCAACGCTACATGCACTCGACGGCAAAACCGCGCTCGGCGACGGATCAACACCGGCCTCCGCCGTCATTCAGCTTTAAAGCGGAACACCCATCGCCTTGCCGATATCCCAAATGTTCTTTTCGACGCTCTCGCCCATAAACACGACGATCGATTGATCACGCGTCATGGTCGCAGCGGTTTGGAAAGCCCAAGCGAGCGTATAAGCCGTTTCGATGGCTGGGATAATTCCTTCAAGGCGACTGAGATCGCTGATCGCTTTCTTCGCCGCTACTGATTGCGTTTTTACATACTCGATGCGGCCTGTTGCCTTCAGCCAAGCCTGCTCACGCGCCACGCTCGGATAATCCAAGCCTTCTAGAATCTTGGTCGCGCGCTGCTGCTCACTTGATGACAGCGGCTGCAGTCGCTGCTGAATGCTGAGATTCTTCGCGCTAGCGGCGTCATCTTCCTTTTCAAAAGTATCCGCGGCGCCCACGCAAACCAGACGTGTTGCGGGTGCTTTCAAGAATGAAGGGAATAAACCAATGGCATCGGCATTTTCACCCGCGCGCGCGACAATAATGTCCGGCGCCTTCTTGGTGTGCGCATACATCTGACGTCGGCATTCCCTGCCAACCAGTGATGTGAACTCAAGCATCATCATCGGATAAGGATGCGGGCCTGCATCCAGCCCCATCACGAGGAAAGTGTCGCTCGCAAATCTTGCCCAATGATCAAAGGCAGCTTTGCGAATATCGCCGCCGCTGCGGCCTTTCGGATCGACTTCTTGCACATCTGCACCGCAGAGCCACATCCGGAAGATGTTGGTTCTCTGAATCTGCATTTGCTCCATGCTCATGAAGACAACGACGTTCATGCCTAGCCGCGCTGCGACTGCAGCCAACAGCACGCCGCTGTGTCCGTTGCCAGATGCGGTCACTAAGGTTTTCTTGCCCATGCGCTTGGCCAGCAATGCTTGGCCAACGATGGCGCTGGCGATATGCGACTGGCGCACACCAATGTCATTGCGCTTCAAATAAATCTTCGCGCCGCCGATGTGTTCGGATAAACGACGCGCAGGCTCCAACGGTGAGGCGTAGCCCGCGGATTGCATCATCTCGCTATCGAGTTCCGCTAAAAAGCGCGCGTCCTTACGAATTTCTTCATAGGCTTCGGCCAGATCCTGCAAAGGCTTTTTGAAGCGCGCTTCATCGCCGATGCGGCTGTAAGTCGGGGCCTCATTGCTGGCCTGCGGTCCGTCAAATTTGATGACGTCGTCATGCGATTCAGTAAATAGAGGCTCGTCCGGCTTGAGCACGCGGCCCATCGTGACGATACGGCGCCATTCATCCGATTTCTTGGGCTCTTTGATGAAGGCCTGAGTCAGGCGTGCGTGCTGGATAAAATCACTGACGCGGCGTGTTTGCGAATACAGCTCTGCCAACTTGAGACGCACGTCCAGCTTCGCTGGTTGCTTGCGCATCTCCTCAATCAGCAGACTTTCAAGATCCTCGTAGAAAGCACTGGGCGCTTGCTTCGATATATTTTTAACATCATTCGGCACGGCACGTCCTCCATGACATACACCGCCACATTATGCCCAGTGATCAGGCGGCGCGTGCAATCACCTTATGCAAAGACGTCATCACCGAGTCCGTACTGCTCTTTTGGATCTGATCAAAAGCTTGGCCAAGTTCAGCCATGCTCATCGGCTTGGAGAACATGAAGCCCTGCGCTGCACTGCAAGTATGCTCCTGCAAGAATTCCAACTGCTCCACGGTTTCGACACCTTCAGCAATAACCTTGGTCTTCAGCGAATAAGCCATGGCGATGATGGCCTGCACAACAGCCGCATCGCGCTCGCCCTCGTTTATTTTGTCGACGAAAGATCGATCAATCTTCAAGGTCGTAATCGGGAACTGCGTGAGGTAGGACAAGCTGGAGTAGCCGGTGCCGAAGTCATCGACTGCCAAGGAAATGCCGAGATCACGCAAGCCTTGCATGCGTGAACGCGTTTTTTCATCGTTCTCCATCATCACGCCTTCGGTAATCTCCAGCTCAAGCATGGCCGGGTCCATGCGGGCTTCTGCGATGATAGAACTCACCGTATCAACCAGCGTTTCCTGTCTGAATTGCCGCGCTGAAAGATTGACCGCCATGATCATTGGATGACCAACACGCTCCTGCAATATGCGCGCATCACGGCATGCCGTGCGCAGAACAAAATTGCCGAGCTCGATGATCAGGCCTGATTCTTCTGCCACCGGAATAAATAGCTCGGGCGAGATCATGCCTTTCACTGGATCAATCCAGCGTGCGAGCGCTTCTACGCCAATGATCTTGCCGGTGCTCAGACAAACCTGAGGCTGGTAGTAAACCTGCAAATGATTCTTGGCGATGGCCAGACGCAAATCAGCTTCCATGGCGAGCTTGCGCTGAACAATCGCCTGCGCAGCAGCATTGAAGTGCTGATGGCCATGACGGCCCGAAGCCTTGGTTTGATACATCGCCGCATCGGCATACTTGATCAATGTGTTGGCTTCTTCGCCGTCATCCGGGAAGCAACTCACACCAATACTCGGCGTCACAATCAACTCATGCATACCAATTTTGATCGGTGCTGAAATTGCCTTGACCAAAGTGTTGGCAATGAAATCTGCATTCTTGTCGTCGCTCATATCGGGCGTTACCACGACAAATTCATCGCCACCCATGCGCGCAGCGGTATCGGATTTGCGTAAGGCTTTGACGAGACGATCTGCCACGACCTTAAGCAGCTCATCACCCACATGATGTCCAAGGGTGTCGTTGATTCTCTTGAAGTGATCAAGATCCAGCATCATCACACCGACTTTCTTGTGATTGCGCTTGGCGGACTCAATCGCAACGTTAATGCGATCTTTCAGCAGCGCACGGTTCGGCAAGCCGGTTAAATCATCATGCAGCGCGACATGCCGCGTGTACTCTTCGCGATATTTACGCTGCGTGATGTCGTACGCGATGCTCAAGAACCCAATAATTTTTTGATTGGAGTCGCGCAGCGCACTGACTGCCAGCTGCACCGAAAGACGCGAGCCATTCTTGCGGATGTAAGTCCACTCATGCTCTTCAACTACATCTTCACGGGCCTCGTAAACGAAGGCTTCAAAACCCGTCTCAATCTTCTTCTTGTATTTGGCTGACAGTTCCTTCGAGCGCGCAGCGACTTCATGTTCATCATGAATGATCATCGTCGTCTGCTTGCCAACCAAATCTTCACTCGCGTACCACAGCATGCGTTCTGCTGCGGGATTTATGCTGGTGATGACGCCGTCAGGATCGGTCGCAATGATGGAGCAAGGCGCTGCATGCATGATGGCTTCACGCAAGCCATTCGCCTGTGCAATCACTTCTTCGGCATGACGCCGCTCAGTCAGATCGCGCGTGATCTTGCTATAGCCCAGCAACGTTCCATCGGTGTCATGAATCGCCGTGATGAGTACGCTGGCCCAGAACACGGAGCCGTCCTTGCGGATGCGTAAACCTTCTTCCTGAAAATGGCCATTCTCTTCGGCCATTTTGAGCGCCGCGTTAGGACGATTGTTGGCAATATCTTCCACTTGATGGAAGCATGAGAAGTGTCTGCCAATGATTTCGTGCGCCTGATAACCCTTGATGTGGCGTGCGCCTTCATTCCATGAAGACACAAGGCCATTGATATCAAGGTTAATGATCGCGTAATCCTTCACGTCTTCGATCATTCTGCGGAATCGGCGCTCAGCATTTTCCGTTGCGATTGTTGCGTTGATGCGCTCAGAGATGTCCTGGATCTGCACGATGAAATGCAGGGGCGCACCCAAAGGTGAGCGCAGCAAGGCAACGT
The DNA here is from genome assembly GCF_003052265.1 of Stenotrophobium rhamnosiphilum. Taxonomy (GTDB): domain Bacteria; phylum Pseudomonadota; class Gammaproteobacteria; order Nevskiales; family Nevskiaceae; genus Stenotrophobium; species Stenotrophobium rhamnosiphilum. The sequence goes on along the minus strand of NZ_QANS01000003.1, from coordinate 443,170 downwards.
CTAATTGTGCGTGCAAAATTGCGCCAGATTTGCAGAAGTAGCGCTTCTCCATCCTGTAGCTGACCTGACGGCCAGCAAGCAGATTCTTGACATGCTCTAAATCACGCTCGATATCATCCGGGTGCGTGATCTCTTGAAAAGTTTTCTGTAATAACTCGGCTTCGCCGTAACCCAGCATTTTGCATAGGCTTTGATTGACGATCAGCCAGCGGCCATTGAGATCGACTGTGGCCTGGCCATTCGGCGCGTATTCCACGCTCATGCGAAATCTACGCTCGCTCTCATCAAGCTTGAGGTTGACCTGCTTGAGCTGCATCACGGTTTCAAACAGCTCGTCGGTGGTTATAGCTTGCTCGCGTCGCGCCTGAAAAACGTCATGCAGCGCTTGCGTTGCTTGTCTAGTAATCGGCCAGATCAAGACCGCCGTCACCACAGACACAAGCGCCGTGCCTGCTAAAACGAAAGTGTCCAGGCGGTAAAACGGAACCCAAATGTTGACGAGTTCAATCAGGTGCGTGGCGCCGCAACCCAAAATGAATAAGGTGAACAAGGTGAACAGCAGTTTTTGATTGAGCTCGGGATGTCGCCGCGCAAAGAAGAACAGCGCGACAGGAATCGAAAGATAAGAAAGCCCGATCAGCAGGTGAGATCCGGCCAATAATCCAACCAACATCGGCGACCACGATAGGCAGTAGCCGTGTGGAATAAAGCTTATGGGGCTGTCGAATAACATCCTTGCTATCGCGGGCGATCCCTCGCTCCGTCCCTCCTTTGAACAATGGCGTCACCGTACAGCGCCTATTTCCTGTGGAGCTGCTTATTTCTATCGGCGGTTCAAAGAGGCTGATTGACGGCAGCGGCGGGGCCGACGGCAGCCACCCAAATCTCTTGGGCGGACAGACACCAATACCCCGGTCAGCTTAGAATGACCGCGCAATTCGCCACGCATCTGGCGAGACCGGGGTGAGCCATGGGTCCCTTCAGCTTGAAAAATTTCGTCGTTGCCGCGATCGGCCTGAGCCTGATGGGCTGTTCGATTATTCCGAAGTTCGGGTCGAGCAAACCGCCCCCTCCGCCACCGCCAGTTGTGCACAAGCCGGTTCGATCGATTGCGATCGTCAGTGTTGCGGAACCACAGTCTGAACAAATATTGACCGTCGGTACGGCGCTCGGCTCCAGCGACAACACCACGCTGACACAACCTCGCATTGATAACAGCAATACCTATACGCAGTTGCTGGCCGCGCGTAACACCTTGTTCGGACCTGATGTGGTCAAAACCCTCACGACCGCGCTCACCGCGTCGGGCTATCGCGTGACCTATCTCGCCGACCAAAGATCATTTCCGACGCCTGATGGAAAGTCTGAAGATCTCTCGCAGATTCGCACTGACGCTGACGCCATTCTTGTGATCCGATTTACTGGCGCTGGTTATGTTTCGTCGCCGCGCGAGTTGAGTTATCAGCCGTGGATCACCGCCAGTGCACGCTTGGTTCGCACTGCAACTAAAGATGAGTTGTATTTCAAAACCTTTAGCGGCGGTTACCAAATGACGACTGATTCAGCGGTCGATCTGCCGTCCAGCTCCAAATATCGCTATCTCTATTTCAAGGATTTGACCGCTTCGGTGGACGAATCAATCCGCGGTCTGAAGGCTTCGGCGAACGATATTGCGGTCTATTTGGGCAATGATTTGTTCGGCGGCGAGCCGGCTGCGCCGCTTCCAGTGCCCGTTCTTCCCTCAAATGTCACAGCACCGAAAGAGGGCGCAGCAGCCCCTAGCGCGCCGCTAACGGACGCTAAATCGCCTTAAATCACCGTACAAGCTGGCGCCGAACCCGCAGCAATCGGGTCCGCGCACTTGCTTCGCTGCAAAAATTCGTTACCGTGTACGCCGACGCACAATAAAACTCATGTAATTGGAGATCAGAATGGCTGAAAAGAAATTAAACCCGGCGCTGTCGAAGCCACTGCAGCCGAGCCCAGAGCTGTCTGCCATCGTTGGCTCCGCTCCGTTGCCACGTTCAGAAATGACCAAGAAACTGTGGGACTACATCAAGGCTCACAATCTTCAGGACCCTAAAGACAAGCGCCAGATCATTGCTGACGCCGCGCTGAAGAAAGTGTTTGGCCAAGATTCAGCCAGCATGTTTGAAATGACCAAGCTGGTCAGCAAGCATATGAAGTAAGGCGAAAGCCTTTAAAAAATAGGCGCCTCTTGGCGCCTATTTTTTTGTCCATCGGATTATCGACTGCAATTGCCGGCAGGCGGCGGCACCAATGCTTCCAACGGCACTGAGTTCGCCATGATCAGCGTACCCACCGAATTGGGATGCAGCTGATCCGGAAAGTAATAAGGCACATTGGGTTGGCCCGGCAGCAGCGGGCTTTCCATCGCTTTATCAAAATCAGCCACGCCTTCGATATCGGTTTGCGCGCGAATCATCGCGTTGAGCTTTTGACGCTCCGGATCCATCATCGCTGCATCCCAAGGTGCAATCGGAGTGCCGATACGCGGCATGATGGTGCCGACCACAACGCACAAACCTGCCGCATGTGCGCGCTTGACCAGTGAGCGGATGCCCGCAAAAACATCTTCAGCTTTTGCGCCGTCGCTGAGATCGTTCGTACCTTCAAAAATCACAACCGATCGCACACCGGGGCGTTGCAACACATCTCGTTTAAAGCGCAGAACAGCAGGCGGCCCTTTGAATTCATCTCCGTCCGGGCTCGTGGCCGTAGTCACGGTGTTGCTGTTGATGCCCTCATTGAGCACGCCCATCGCAATGCCCGCGCTTTGCAAACGCTGAGCAAAAAAGTCCGGCCAACGCGTATTGGTTTCAGGGACGATGTAAGCGCCATCAGTAATTGAGTCACCAATAGCGACAATGGTGCCGGGGCTTTCTGGCGCGAGTACATCAAGGCCGGTGAGGAAGAACCAACCGACTGTCGGCTGGATAAAACTCAAACCTGTGACATCGCCAGTGACGTCGCCGCTGGAAGGCAGGCTGACGTAATTGAGAGCGAAGGAAACTGCGTGCCAGGTGATCGCTCCACTCTCGCCCTGCACATGAAATGAAATCGCCAGATCATCGCCGACGCCATACGAGAACGACGCCGGATCACTGATCGCTTCAGCGCCAGCAGCGACAGTGACGGAAGTGCGGCCATCAAACAAAACTGGCGTATCCGTATTAGGAACCAGCACAGGCCCAGTCACCAACAAACGTTTTGCGATGCGCACCGGGCTGAACGTGACGGGTTTATCGCCCATTAAATTGGAGAGACGAACACGAACCTGCTCGCCGCCAATTGTCGGATGCACAATCATGCGGAAGCTTTGATCCAAAGCGTGATTGTTAGGCAATGCAGTCGGAATCGGTGGCAGCGCAATTTCTGGCGGCAGCGGCAAAACTCCGCTGAGCGGCCCCAATGGATACGGCCCGTAAGGTGCAGCTCCCCACGCGCCAATCCAACCCGATTTGTTCTCGCTTGCGCCGTCTGGCGAAGACGATTGAGCGCAGCCTGACAAGCCAAGCACCACAACGCTTAGCAAGAGAAGCCCTTTTTTGATCGATGAAATTCGCACAGCATCTCCCCGATTTTTACGCAGGCTTTATAGAACGGCGTTTAGCCCATCAATGTTCAGTGTCCCAGCTTAAAACAGAACTCTGCCCGCGCTAAGGTCATTTACTGACGGCTGCGGGTGCCGCTGCGGCCAAAAGTCATCGAGGCGTACTCCCTACGGACGATGCTGGGGACCGGCCACAGTGGAAGCATGTGATCCGACTAAATTCATAAGAATCTGAGGAGTACGGACGTGGCTAGACTGAACAATAAAGTGGCGATCATCACCGGCGGTGCACGCGGCATGGGTGCGGCTACCGTGCGCCTGTTTGCTGCTGAGGGCGCAAAGGTTGTGATTGCCGACGTGCTCGATGCTGACGGCGAAAAGCTCGCCGCCGAACTCGCTGGCAAAGCGATCTTTGTGCATCACGATGTCACCAGCGAAGAAAGCTGGAGCAACGTCATCGCCAAAACCAAAGCGGCATTTGGCGACATTGATGTGCTGGTGAATAACGCGGGCGTGCTGTTGTTCAAGACGATTGCAACGACTGAGAAGTCTGACTTTGAGCGCGTGATCACCATCAATCTCACCGGCACTTTCCTCGGCACCAAAATCATCGGCGAACAGATGACAGCGCGCGGCAAAGGCAGCATCGTCAATATTTCTTCTGCCGACGGCATGAAGGGCGCCAATGGTCTTGGCGCTTACTGCGCCAGCAAATGGGGCATCCGCGGCCTGACGAAAGTGGCTGCGATGGAATATGGCCATAAAGGCGTGCGCGTGAACTCTGTACATCCGGGCGGCATCGACACCGCAATGGGCAACCCTTATGCCGAAGAGCGCGCAGAAGTGAACAAGCGTTACACCATGGTGCCCTTGCAGCGCGTTGGCGAACCAAACGAAGTGGCACAGACCAGTTTGTTCCTCGCCAGCGATGATTCTTCCTATCTCTGCGGCGCAGAAATCGCAGTAGATGGCGGTATGCTCGTAGGCCAGTACTATGTGGGCTTCCCCGGCGCGCCGGGAGTTTAAAAGTTCAAGGACGAACATCCATGTCGAGCGACACCTCTACCGAACGCGTCAGCCCCACTGCCTACGCAACGGGCTATATGTGGTATCGACTGGGGATGTCGCATCCGGCATTGGCGACGGCCGAAGGCAAGCGTTTGGATTTTGCCTTCGGCTTGCTGATGTATGGCGTCAAACGTGTGAGCGGCACTTCGTTCGACGCGATGATGATCGCAAGACACAAAGGCATCGACGCACGACTCGCACGGGCGATTGATCAGGGTCGTGTTGGACAAGTGATTGAGATTGCCGCCGGCTTATCACCACGCGGCATTAACTTTGCCAAACGCTACGGCAAAAAGATCACGTACATCGAAACCGATTTGGCGGCGATGGCCAATACCAAGCGCAAACTGCTCGATGATGCAGGTTTATTGTCTGACCATCATCGCGTTATCGAAATTGATGCGCTGAACGACAAAGGTCCGAAGTCACTCGCTGCCTTAGTCAAAACGTTGGATCCTAATGTCGGCACCGCCATCATTACCGAAGGATTGATGAGCTATCTCGACGGCGATACGGCGCGTGATGTGTGGCGTCGTTTTGCGCGCACGCTGAAGAAATTTCCGCACGGCTTGTATTTGTCCGACGTCTATATCCGCGGCGAACACGACGTAGGCTCGAAAGCCTTTGGTGCTGTGCTGGGAAGATTTGTGAAGGGAAAAATTCACGTTCACTTTGAAGCGGCATCACAAGCCATTCAAGCCTTACGCAGTTCTGGTTTCCGCACCACCGCCGTCCACGAGCCACGCGATATTCCTGAAACGCGTGAGATCGCTGCAACCAAGGGCGCGGATCGAGTTCGCGTTCTTGAGGCAACCACGTAAAGTAGCGGCATTGCCTCCCACAGGGACGTCGCATGGAACATATTTTTGGCATCGACTGGCACGCGCTGTTTGTGCCGAACACCACACTTGCCGAAGTCATCATTCGCGGCACGCTGATTTATCTGCTGCTGTTTTTCCTGATGCGCTTCATGCGCCGCGAAGCTGGGCAGATCGGCATTGCTGATGTGCTGGTTGTAGTGGTGATTGCTGACGCCGCGCAGAACGGCATGGCCGGGCCTTACAACTCGATCACTGAAGGTGTGGTTCTGATTCTCACGATCACCTTTTGGGATTACGCCTTGGATTGGCTGGGCTATCACGTGCCTGTATTCGGCAGATTGATTCACCCCAAACCACTCCCCTTGATCAAAGATGGCCGCATGCTGTTACGCAATATGCGACGCGAGCTCATCACTCAAGAAGAACTGCAAAGCCGCCTTCGTGAAGAAGGTGTTGAACATATGCATGAAGTGAAAAACTGTTATATGGAAGGCGACGGCAGAATCAGCGTCATCAGCAAAAACAAATAAGGAGTCTTAAACATGACTATTCATCTTGATGCTGTTCCGGTTGTTTCATTGATTGCTGGCGTACTGATCTTGGTACAGCCCAAGCTTCTGAACTACATCGTTGCGATTTATTTGATCATCGTTGGCGTCATCGGCCTTATTCACTAAAAGGAGCGCAGAGATGCCTCGCATCAATGTCACTGACGACCTTGGTAGTTGGATGTCTTTGCAGCCGGATATGGCGCCAGGCCTAGTCGCGCTTAGCGATGCGGTTTATGCAAAATCAAAACTTCCGCTGCGCGTACATGAAATTGCACGCATGCGGATTGCACTAGCAAACGGCTGCGAGGTTTGTCGCAATGCACGTTACGCTGAAGCCGCCGAAGAAAAGCTCGACGAAGCGTTTTATAGAAACGTACTCGACTGGCCTAACTGGTCGGGATACAACACGCGCGAACGCCTCGCTGCGGAATATGCAGAAGGCTATGCTCAAGATCATCTGGGACTGCGTGAAGACAACGAGTTCTGGTTACGCTTTCGCGAGAACTTCAGCGACGCAGAAATTGTTGATCTCGTGCTGTGCTGCACGCTGTGGCTCGGCGCAGGCCGCACCATGCGCGTGCTTGATGTTGGTCAAACCTGCTCGCTCACGATGAGTCGCAAGGCTGCTGCGTAGCGCTACAACTCGTAGCGCACGCCGGTGAGCTTCTCGCATTCTGCCCAGAGTCGCTGACGCAATACAGGATCAAGCGCGGACTTGGATGGCTTCACGATTTTTGGATCGCCTTTCATTTCGCCCACGCCATCTGGACCAAAGAAAGTTCCGCTGCGCACAGCATCTGCTGCTGCCGCATGCAGAATCGGCAATGCGCCACGACCTTGCGGCTGGCTCATCCATTTCATCGCCACCCAGAACGCTGCGGCTTCTGCGTAGTCGCGAATGCGGCGATGTTTTTCAGTCGCACGCGCATCACCTAAACCTGTACGCGCAACACCGGGATGCGCGGCCAATGCTGAGAGTGCGATGCCCGATTGCTTTGCGCGCTCGTGCAGTTCCATTGCCAATACCAGACAAGCGAGCTTGGCTTGGTTGTATGCACGCTGTGGTTCGTAGCTACGCTCGGCCTGCAGATCTCTGAAATCGATGCTGGCGTGTCGATGTACCAAACTCGAAACCCAAACGACGCGCGGCGCGCTGCTACGACGCAGGCTCTCTAACAGCTGGCCGTCCAGTGCGAAATGTCCGAGTACGTTGACGCCGAATTTCAATTCGAAACCATCTGCAGTGACGCGACGCTCTAGCGGCGGCAGAATGCCGGCGTTGTTCACCAGAATATCGAGCGGCTCACCATCTGCACGTAGCGTATCGGCAAAGCCACGAATCTCAGCAAGGTCGGCCAGATCAAGTGCGCGAAACTCAACGTGCACGCCGAACATACTTTCACGAATTTTCTTAACTGCAGCTTGTCCGCCTTCAACATTGCGATCAGCCAAAATAACGTGCGCGCCCATTGCAGCAAGACCTGCTGCAGTTTCATATCCGAGACCACTCGCAGCGCCGGTCACCAATGCGCGTTTGCCGTCCAGCTTGGGTAAGTTCTTACGGCACCAATCTAATGTTGTCATCGTGACCTTCTTTGCTCAGGGTGAAGCAGGCGCTTGAACCATCGCCACATCATTCGGAGGGTGTAATACGCAAGAAGTTCCGCCCGGGGTGTACATCATCACCACACATTGATTACAAGCCGTGCAGCCTGAGACTGTAGCTTCGCCACTTTTGAATTTATTAACGAGTTGCGGATCGTGTAGCAGCGCGCGACCCATCACCACCGTATCAAAACCATCGGACATGATCTGTTCGATACCCGACATAGTCTTGGCGCCGCCCAAGTAGGCCAGCGGCATTTTTACTGCGGCGCGTACTTTGCGTGAATGTTCCAAGAAATAGAGTTCGCGGAACGGCACTTTGGGCTCCCACAGTTTCATCATGCGGGTAGCGAATTTGATGATTTTGTTGTCGATCACATCGGTCGCAGCTTTCGGCATATTGCTGCCGAAGATGGTCCACGGCGATTCCACGTTCATGCCGCCACTGAGTACCAGCATGTGCGCGCCTGCGGCCTCCAGAACTTTAGCGACCTGCACGGCATCTTCGGCGGTAGCACCGCCTCGGGCCCCTTCGGTCACGCAGATCTTGCAGGTCACTGCCATCTCCTTGCCTACAGCGTCTAATACGCTACGCAAGATCAATGCCGGGTAACGCGCACGCTCAGCAGCAGTCTTGCCGCCGTACTGATCACGACGCTTGTTATAGATCGGTGAGATGAACTGGCTGAGCAAGTAACCGTGGCCCATGTGAATCTCGACTGCGTCGAAGCCTGCCACTTTGGCGCGACGCGCAGCAGCAACAAACTCGCCGCACACACGCTCCAAATCCGCGTTGCTCATTTCAGTTTTGAAAAAGCGGCCACTAATTGCGCCTGGCGGATTGAATCCACCGGACGAGCTGAGCGGATATTTGGTTGAGAGATTCGGCACAAACGTGAATGCGCCGCCGTGAGTGATCTGCGCACAGGCAAGGCCACCTTCGGCATGCACCGCATCCGTCAGCACTCGTAGATGCTTGATGCTGGGTTCGTCGAGCGTGACCTGATCTTCAAACGTGCGGCCATCAGCGCTCACCGAGCAGTACGCGACGGTGGTCATGGCAGCACCACCTGCCGCCATGCGGCGATGATGCTCAACCAGCATTTTTGAAGGGATGCCGCCTTTGGCCACGCCTTCATTAGTCGCAGATTTAATAAAGCGGTTGCGCAGTTTCAGTGGGCCAATCTGAATGGGTTCGAACGCGGCGCTGGTAGAAGCGGAGGACGTCATAAGTGCTCGGGCATCGGAGTACGCAAAGGATGATCTGATGCTGCGGGGTCTGCCTCTTTATGGCTTCGTCCGAATGGAGTGCAGCCGAAATCTGGCTGTCATCAAGGCATTGCACGATATGGCACCCTATTTGCTGGGTTGTTTTATCGCCCGCCGACAAGATCATCCCATGAGCCCACGCGCCACTACGAAACGCCGTCCACCGATGACGGGACTGGTGCTGACCGCTGGCGGTGCGCGCGGCGCGTATCAGGCCGGCGTGCTCAAACGCATCAGCGAGATCAAAGCGTTCAAGCGCGGGCCCTCGCCATTTCAAATCATCGCGGGCGCATCTGCGGGCGCGATCAATGGCGCGACGCTGGCCTGCCATCAATCCAATCTGCAACAAGGCGCAGAGACGCTGGCCAGGCTTTGGGGTGAACTCAACTTCGATAGCGTCGTGCGTTATGACTTACCCACAATGGCCAACACCGCACGCAAGATGGTGATGGATATGGCCTTGGGTGGAATCATCGGCGGCGGTCGTCTTGATGCCTTGATGAACACCGCACCGCTGCGCGCGTTTCTCGGCGCGCACATGGATTTCTCAAGCATCAATGATTCAATCAAGCGCGGTCACCTCTATGCGCTCGCGATCACCGCGACGGGATATCACTCCGGAAAGTCTTACACCTTTGTGCAGGGCGCCAACAAACATCCGCTCTGGAATAAAAGCCGTCGCGTCGCGTTGCAGACCGAGATGACGCTGGAGCATGTGTGCGCCTCCGCGGCGATCCCCGTGGTGTTTCCGCCCGTACCACTCTCGGTCAATGGCGGCACGGCTTACTTTGGCGACGGCGCACTGCGACTGACGACACCACTAAGCCCCGCGATACGTTTAGGCGCAACGCGCTTGCTAGCGATTGGTGTGCGTTGCGCCAACGCTGCCGACGATCTGTTGCGAACAGAACTTGCGCAGGGCGATGGTGTAGCGCCTGAGCACATGCAGCGGCCGCCGCTATCGCAAATTCTCGGCGTGTTCATGAATGCGATTTTTCTGGATCATCTCGACGCGGACCTTGATCATCTCAAGCGCATGAATGATCTGATCTCAGCTTATCCACCGCGTCTGCGTGGCAAGCCAACGCATGCAGTGAGCGAGCCCATGCGCATTGTGAAGCCGCTATCGATTTCGCCGTCAGAAGACATCGCAGTACTCGCCAAGACCTTGGCCCATCGCATGCCACGCACCTTGCGCTATGTGATGGATGGTCTTGGAACGCCAGATGCCAAGAGTGCAGATTTAACCAGCTTCCTGCTGTTTGATTCGGCGTTTACGCGTGAGCTCATTCAACTGGGCTATCGCGATACTGCGAAGCGTGCGGATGAGATTGAAGCGTTTTTGATGGAGTGAAGCACGCCCATGTTCATGGGTGAGCAGGCTCCGCGAGCACTACTCGCGGAGCCTGCGAACGCCCGCACATGAATGTGCGGGCGGGGTTTTCAAACAGAAATGAAGCTGCGCCATGGATGGCGAGATTGAATTAATAAGTAAGTGAAAACTCGCGAGCATTGCTCGCGAGTTTTCTCAGCCCAGAAACGCCTGTCCACCATCGAGCGCAATGCTCTGGCCATTCACGTAACGGCTATCTTCCGTGCACAGCGCAACAACGAAGCGGCCAATGTCTTGCTCGCAATCACCAACGCGCTTGGTCGGAACCGTGTCAATAAATGCAGCGGATTCTTCTGGACGTTCACGGGTCCACCAATCCATCGCAGGCGAATTCGCCAGCGGCAGAATGACGTTGGTGCGAATGCCGTCTTTGCCCCACTCACCAGCGGCGGCGCGGCTCAGCGAGCGGATTGCTTCTTTCACTGCGGAATAAGCGCCGTAGCCGCTCATGTCCCAGCGCTTGGCTGCGGGCGAGCCGAGATTGATGATGCAGCCATCACCTTTGAGATGCGGATAGCACAGCTTCATCAAGCGGAAAGTGGCGAGCGGGCCAGACTCCCAACCTGCAGCAAAAGCTTCCTCAGTCACTCCATTGAGTGCGCCCAGCGGAACTTCTTGTGCGTTGTTGACGAGGATGTTGAGGCCGCCGAATTCTTCGACCGTTCTTTTAACAGCATCGCTCAGAGATGCGGCGTCTTTCACTTCGCAAGCCAGTGCCAATGCTTTGCCACCGCGGCGAACAATTTCAGCAGCGGTCGCTTCGACCTTGGCCAAAGTACGACCGGTCACCACGACGGCTGCGCCCTCACCTGCGAGTGCGAAGGCAATGCCCTGACCAACGCCCTGACCTGCACCGGTTACGAATGCCACTTTTCCTTGCAGCTTTGCCATCGCCATCTCCCCTGTTGTTATGCGTGCGCGCAGCGAGTCGAATCGCCATCTATCAGGTACTAAGTGTGGAGGTCAGCCGCAGGTGATGTCCTAACCCGGCTGAGGTAGTTGCTGAACGGCTGAAATAGGCAGTTGTAGGGGCTTCACCCTCAGCGCTGGTTTGGCGTAATCTGAGCTCAAGATGGCGGGGGCACAGCACCCCACCCGAATAAGTGGATAACGTGAGCTGACCTAGCAATGAGCACGTGCCTTGATCTCAAGTCGCCAAGTTGAGCTCGTGGAAACAATATGAAAACGCCGGCCGTCAATGTCGGCAGCACGTAGGATCTTTGTGATGAAATTTTTTGGGCCCGAGGCAGAGGGCGAAGACACCGAAACGATCCGCACGACCTTCCGCTTGGTCGTGCAGCGCAGCACCTTTCTTATTGCTGCCGTGTGCCTGTTTGATTCTGCAATGTTCTACTCCATTGGCGACGAGCAATGGTGGTGGTGCCTCTCCGTCAGCCTGGCCTGCCTTCCCGCCTATTACTTTGTTGACCTGAAACGCTCGTTCCCAGTCTTTCTCGTCACCGTATTGCTGATCATTGCCGTCATTATCTGGTACGGCACACACGTCGCCTTACGCTTTGGCAGTGGCATCAACTTTCATTTCAAACTGATTGCCATCCTTCCCTTAATTGCGGTCAGCGGGCGCATGTCGGTGCGCGCCAAGTGGATCGCCATGGTGGCGTTTACCGCGTGGATGATCTATCTCGATTATCGCGTCACGCTGACGCCAAACTCGCCACTGTTGAATCCGCTGGTTTCCGAGTTCATGCGCGCCTTGAACTATGGCCTACCCCTCTTAGTTATCGCAGCTGTGGTTCTGCACTACTTTCAGCTCGTCACTGAACAGCAAGCACTGCTCAAAGAACACGCCACCACCGATCCACTCACTGGCCTGATGAATCGACGCCGACTCCGTGAAGTCTGGACGCTGGCTGAGGCGGATGGACGTCGCGGTAGCTTTCCACTGTCGATAGTTCTGTGCGATGTCGATCGCTTCAAATCGATCAATGACACTTACGGACACGATGTGGGCGACGGCGTGCTGCAACAGCTGGGTCAGGCGCTGCGCAACGAAGTCCGCATGACAGATAGCGTTTGTCGTTGGGGCGGAGAAGAATTTCTATTGTTGCTTCCACACTCCGATAGCGTGCAAGCCATGGTCACTGCCAATCGCATTCGCGAGAACATTGCGGCGATGCCACTGCAAATTGGTGGACATACATTGAATGTGACCATCACGATGGGCGTGGCCACGCTGCAACATGAAGAAAAGTTTGAAGACGCTGCACATCGTGCAGACGTGGCGCTCTATGCCGGTAAAGCTGCGGGCCGCAACCGCACGATGGCAGCTGCGACCCACTATCCGGCGCTGTGAAGCCGGACTTCTGCGTTTAGAAAATCTTCGGCAAGAAGCGCGGCACGCGTTTTTGATATTCCGGATAGCTCGGATATTTTCCGGCCTGAATGTTCTCACTCAGATTTGAACTGGCGCGGAACAGCATGATCAGCAGCAAGCTACCCGCGATGGTCCAGTTCAGCAGTCCCGTCGCGGAAACGCTGAACAGGAAGAATGTCACCCACAGCGATTGCTCAGCAAAATAATTGGGATGACGTGAGCGTGACCACAAGCCCGTGCTGATAAAGCCGTTGGCGTAATCACCGTCGAGATTCTGGCCCGCTTTGATGCGGCGCTTCTTCTCGTTCTGGAATTTCTGCTGCTGTTCATCAGCCAGCGATTCCATCAACACGAAGCCAATAAACAATGCGGCGATGGCGTAGTCCACCAACGTTGGTTCGCCCGTGCCATGCAACAACACAATCGGCAACGCGAGCCCCAGCAGCAGTGCGTTTTGGTAGAGGGAGATAAAGCCCAAATCAAACAGCGCCCACATCACAGGATTGCCAAGGCCCGGCATCTTGCGGACATGTTCCCAGCGATAGTCTTCATTGCCGGTCCAGAATTTCCAGCTGTAACCCCCGTGGCGTGCAAAGTTGAACGTCAGACGAATGCCCCACACCGTCGCAACGCTCGCCGCCAACACCATGCGCGGCTCCATGCCGCCTTGCACCGTCGCGACCCAAGCGTAGAGCACGGGCACTAGGCTCCAGAGCTTGTCGACCTGCGAGAAGTTGCGGGAGATTTCGCCGACGATAAAACACAGCGCTGCGATCACCAGCATCACTTTCGTCACGCTGCAGAACAGAATTTTCTGCGCGTCGGTGATGGGTAAATCGACTTTGAATGCGAGAACGCCAATCACGATGAGTGTGGCGATATATAACAGTGCAGACTTGAGCATCGTTCTCTCCATAAACAAACGCCGCCCGTAGGCGGCGTTTGTTGTTATACGACTTTGATCAGGCAGCAGCGCCTAATTGAGCAGGCTTCTGCTTCGCTTCTTCCGCAATCACCTTGGCAGCAACATAACCAAACGCCATCGCAGGACCCAGCGTTGAACCAGCGCCCGGATAGGTTGCGCCCATCACTGGTGCTGAGGTGTTACCCGTTGCAAAGAGGCCGGCAATCACGCTGCCATCTTCACGCAGCACGCGTGCCTGTGCGTCGGTGACCAAACCGCCCTTGGTGCCGATCTCGCCCGGATACATCTGCACAGCGTAGAACGGTGCTTTAACAATTGGGCCGAGGCATGAATTTGGTTTGACGCTTGGATCGCTGTAATAACGATCAATCGACGTCGTGCCTTTACCGAACTGAGGATCAACGCCTTTCTCTGCGAAGCCGTTCATGTCGGTGACAGTCTGCTTGAGGCCATTGACGTCAACTTTGATTTTGGCCGCGAGCTCTTCAATGCTGCCTGCCTTGAAGTAAACCTTGTCGAGCCAATTTTTCGGCAGGCTTGCATCCGGTTCGATCTGACCCGGCAAGAAAATACCCATCGGATATTTGTAGCGGAAGGTCGCATCAAAGATCAGCCAGCATGGCGCAGTGCCATTGCCTTTCGCATCGTCGGCGTACATCGCATCACGAAAATCTGGATACGGCGCAGCTTCGTTGGTGAAGCGCTTGCCCTTGCTGTTCACAGCCACGCAACCCGGCATGCCGCGCTCGATGAACAACGTGATCTGTTGCTCAGTGCCCGGCTTCCTCACCGTCGGTGAGCCCCAAACCTTATCCATGTGCTTGAGCGCAGCGCCGATGTTTTGGCCAGCGAGAATGCCATCGCCGTGATTGATGGGTGGCGCAGCGGTCCATTCGATGGTGGTCGGCTTGGCCAGATACTGGTCACGCATTTTCTGATTCGATTCAAAACCACCGCAGGCCAGCACCACACCGTGGCGCGCGCCGTAGCGCAGCTTGCGACCTTTCTGAATCACGTTCACGCCAACAACGCGGCCGTTTTCAGTGATCAAAGAATCCATGCCGGTTTCAAGAACCAGCGGCACATTCTTCTGCATCATTGCGTAACGCAGTGCAGAGACCATGCCCTGACCCAGCACCTGACGACGATCGCGATGCGTCTTGAAACGCCAACCGAGATCGAACCAATACTTGAGCAACATTTTGACCGTCAGCATCACCCAACCTGGTGAGCGTGAGAACAACACATGCGCTTCGCGCTGAGTCATTGCGATACGGCCCATCAACAGCGTGCCTTTGAAAGCTTCGCGCTGCTTATCGAATTCTGCGCCGAGCAACGACGCATCAAAATCCACCGGTTCCATCGAACGCTGACCGTCTTTACCGCCGGTCTTGTTCGGATAGTAGTCCGGGTACTTCGGCACGTTGGTGTACTTAACGCCGAAGGTGTTGCGCATGTAGCGCACCATTTCTGGCGCGTGCTTCAAATACGCTTCAATACGTTCCACCGGCACTTCTGGGCCGATGCAGGTTTTGAGATAGGTGAGCGCTTCATCGTACGAGTCACTGCCGCCATTCGGCGCAATGTCATCGTTACAAGGAATCCAGATACCACCGCCAGACACAGCCGACGTGCCGCCGTACTTGTCGGATTTTTCCAACACGACGGACGACAGGCCATGCGACTGCGCAACCAGCGCAGCGGTCATGCCACCGCCACCGGAACCGACGACGATGACGTCGAACTGTTGATCAAAATTATCTGAACTGCTCATGCTCTCTCGCCCCAATTTTTTGACTGCATATTCACAGCATGTTCTTTTGTAGGAGCGCCTCTTAGGCGCGATGGCTCAATCGCCAATCGCGCCTAAGAGGCGCTCCCACACACAAGATCAGATGAAATAATCTGTGTTGTCGCGACCCAGCAGGTAACCACCGAAGTTACGCCCGAACTGCTCAGGGTTGTTCGCGTAGTGACCACGCGCTGCCATGATGTCGGTCATGTAACGATGCAGTGGGAAGTCGAGGAAAATGCCGCGACCGCCGCAAGCCGAGAACAGCTGGTAAGCGTGCTTGGCGCTGCGCTCAACAACCTGCGAAGCCTGATGACGGAACAGCAAACGCTGCCTGATATCGTCGAGTGGCTGACCAGCACGAACCTTGCTCATCAGCACGTCGAAGTTGCGATGCAGGATCAACTTCATCTCATCAATCGCGAGTGCGGTTTCAGCTGCGGCCAACTGCGCCGGTGCCTGCTCCGAAGTCTTGTTGCCCATGTCGCCAACGCGAACCTGTGCGAATTCGAGGAAGGTGTCGAGTGCGCCTTGCAGACCACCAATCGCAGCCGATGAAACGGCGCGAACGAAGATCTGACCGAATGGCAGTTTGTAGATGTCTGACGTGAAGGTGTCGCGGCCTGGGTTGGTGCCCATGAAGCCGTCGCTCGCTTTGTGCGTGCGGTATTCCGGCACGAACACATCTTTAACGACGATGTCCTTGGAGCCGGTGCCCTTCAGACCCATTACGTGCCAGGTGTCGACGATTTCGTAGTCGGACTTCGGCAGCAAGAAGGTGCGGTATTCAGGTGGCTGGCCGGGGTTGAAGATCAAACCGCCGAGGAAAACCCAGTCGCAATGATCGATACCGCTGGAGAAACCCCAACGACCGCTAAATTTGAAACCGCCTTCAACCGGCGTGACCTGGCCTTTCGGCATGTAGGTCGAAGCGATCAGTGTCTTGTGGTCCTTGCCGAACACATCCTGCGCGGCCTTCGGATCGAACAGAGCGATCTGCCAGTTATGTACGCCGATAACGCCGTAGATCCACGCCGTCGACATACAGCCCTCAGCCAAGGTCATGCAGACGTCGTAAAACACCTGCGGGTCCATCTCGTAGCCGCCGTACTGCTTAGGCTTGAGCACATCAAACAGGCCAGCGGCCTGCATGTCAGCGACGGTCTCAACCGGCACTTTGCGATCACGCTCAGTCTGAGCGGCGCGCTCTTTCAATTTAGGCACCAAAGCGCGGGCGCTTTGCACCAACGATTCAGCGGTGACGGTGTTCGACTTGGCTTGCATGAAAATCTCCTGCGCGCCCGCAAAAACGCGGACTTTTTATGATGCAGAGAGGTTTTCACACGGGCCTTGCTGGGGCATCCCCCAAAATGATTAGTGCGGGGTGGGAGTTCTGGGGGTTTTGCCCTCGTTTGGGGCGAGTTTGGCTTCCCTCTCCCCATGCTTTTTATGGAGAGAGAGATTGATGAGGGCATGGATGCCCGAAGTAGAGCAACGCAGGAGCAGTTGCCGAGGGTGAGGGGCCAGTTCGTAGGGTGGGTAGAGCGAAGCGAAACCCACCGTTTGTTTGCGCTTCTTGGCCACTGCCTGTTGGTCTTTGAGGTGGCGTGTTTCGCACGCCGTGCGAGTCACTTTCTTTGCTTGTGCAAAGAAAGTAACCAAAGAAAACACACCCTGCGTACGCGCTCCCACAAAAAGACGTGGGAGTTCCCTGTGCTTCTCGTCTTGGACGGGGTGCGTGACAGGACATCCTTGTCCAGACACGCACGCTTCGGCATCCTGCCTTCGCCCGCGCTATTCGCGCGGCTATTACCGGCCAAGCCTGCGATGCTCGGCGCTGCCGAAGGGGCCCGACATCCAAAGCAAAGCGACTCTTGCTGTGAATGAGGAGAGAACCTCCTCAATGGCCTGAGCTGTTCTTGAGTAGAGTAAAAGTGTTGACGGCACTTTTGATCACATTAATCGCTGCATCACGGCTCATTCGCTCGCTAGCTAATGCGATGTACAAGTGGCTTTGCTTTACTGGGGTCCCTTCGACAACGCCGAGCATCACAGCACTGATCGGTTAATAGCCGCGCGAAGACGCGGGCGAGGCAGGAGCCGAGCGTGCGTGCCAGGCCGTGGATGGCCTGTCACGCACCCCGATCAATGCGAGAGTGAGCTAGGGATTTCAATGAGTGCCAGTGGCACTCATTGCCTAGCGAACGCCACGGAGTGGCCGCGGGGGAACGCTTTTTGTTCCGGCGTAGTCGCAGGGTGCCGTTTCTTTTGGTTACTTTTCTTTGGGCACGCAAAGAAAAGTCACTCGCGCCTCAGCGCGAAATACGCCATAGCAAAGAACAACAGGCCTACGCGCCTCGCGAATTAGCTTTTGCGTCGCAACAAAAACCGACAATAAGCCGGACTAAGCAACACCGCTCCCAGCATGTTGGCCGTAAACATAAACACCAACAGCAACCCCATATCCCTCTGGAATTGCAGCCCCGAGAACAACCACGCAAATACGCCGCCCGCAAGACAAATGCCGGTAAAGATCACCGCCTTCCCCGTTTGCCGCAGCGTTTCCGTGTAAGCCTCACGCAGAGGTTTCCCTTCACGCAGAACTTTGTCTTGCAGCAAGTCATAAATATAGATGCCGTAATCCACGCCAATGCCAACCGCCAAGGCGACTACAGGCAACGTTGCCACCTTGAGCCCAATACCAAGCACAGCCATCAACGCATTGGCGAAGATCGAAACCATGAACAGTGGAATGCAGATGACTAGCAGCGCAGCGAATGAGCGGTATGACGTGAGCACCAGCACGATGATGACGGCGTAGACCCAAAGGATTACGGGTAACTCTTTGCTCTCGACGACTTCATTCGTTGCAGCCATCACGCCGACGTTGCCAGTGCCGATAGCAAAGTTCACCGGACAAGCTTTTGTCTGGTCCGCTAATTTGGCTTTATCTGTTTCTATCGCAGCGAAGCCGTCGACGATGCGCTTATCTGCAGCGATCGCGTCTTCGCTCACACCATCAGCGCGTAGCTTTGCAGTGAGATGATCTTGCTGCACATGACGCTGACCTAACCCATCTCGCAAAGCCTTTTTCTCTGCGCAATAGGCCGGATTTGAATCTGGATAAGTCTTGTAGAAATCTTCTGCATTGCTTTGATTGAGGCGCTTGGCTGTGTCGATCACATGCTCAATCGTTCCCGCTTTGTGATTGGCGGTGAAGAAGAACAAGGGCATCGCGCTGCAATCAAAATTGAGTAGGCCGGTGTTGGTGGCGATGCCGCGATTCACCAAAACCAACACATTGCTATTGCGTGGCACGACGCCAAATTTGGGATTCATCTCCGACATGCCTTGGTAAGCCTGTCGCGTTGCAGATGTGAATCCGCGCGCTGAGGTCACGCCTTCGGTGTTGCGCATATGCCAGATGAATTGGTCGATCTGCTCTAGCGTTCGGTACTGCACGCAGTTGCCCGCGTCATCTTCCGCGATGATTTTCAGAATGTCGGCGCCGATGCTGTAGTTGCTGGCGATATCGGCGACGTCTTTGTTGTAAACCGAATCTGGACGCAGCTCAGGCACGCCAAGTTGTGCGTCGCCGATGATGCGGCGATCTTGCACAAACCAAGACACGGAAAGCACGATGAGCGACAAGGTGATCAATGTAATTGCTACGGGCTTTTCGGTGACGCCAGAGAGAAAGCGCCAATATTTATCGCCTGCATTAATACGTGCGATGCGCTTGCTGCGGAAGGCATCAACGTTGGTCACGCCGAGATATGACAGCCACACCGGCATCATGATTTTATTGGTGACGATGACGGCCAACATGCCGAGGCAGGCGTTAGCAGACATATCGCGAATACTGCCAATCGGCACTAATGAAATCGTCAGGAATCCTGCGACATTCGTCAGCAGTGCAATGCTGCCGGGAATGAATAATCTGCGAAAGGTTGCGAGTGAAGCATCGAAACCATTTTGGCCGCCGATAACTTGATCTGCCCAGGTATTCACATACTGCACACCGTGTGACGTCGATACTGCGAGCACAAGAAACGGCACCATGATCGCGAAGGGATCGATGCCATAACCGAACAGATGCAGCAGACCGAATTCCCAAATCACAGCAACGAGTGAACAACCGAGCGGCAACAGTGCAAGTCGCAAACTACCGAGATACCACCACAGCGCCAACATGGTGCCGATCACGGTGAGCGCGAAGAACATCATCACTTGCAGCGACGCATCGCTGACATCGCCAATAACTTTGGTGAAGCCAATGATGTGCACAGCAATCGCCGGGTTGTAGTCCGGATTCTTGACCTGTTCTACCTTCAGCTCGCGCCCACTGAAATCACGTTGAATCTGACTTTCATCCGGCAGCGTTTTGCTCGCTGCGTAATGTTTGAATGAATGCAGCCAACCCGGCGCGGAGAAACTCTCGGCCACCACTTCATTCGCTTCGAATGGCGGCGCAGCTGCTTTCAGTCGATAGAGATATTTGGTTTGGCTGGCGTAACGCCCGCGAACTCGATCTTCAAGATCGTGTGCGACTTGCACCAGATCGGTTTTCTTGCCGGTGAGCGGATCGTTCTCCACCACCTCGGTGGCGATCAGCGCGCCACTTTGATCGCGGCTGACCAGATTGCCGACCAGGCCCGCCTTGCCGACATTGCTGCGGACCAGCCCAAACATCTCCGGCGTCGGCGAGTAATTGGCGGGCACCACATCACCGGCCGCAAAGCCGCCGTCGACCACTTCGATGAAACGCACATTGCGGGTAAAGATGGACGAGGTATGCGCGCGGTCGATGCCGTGAACAAAGGTGACTTCCTCCGTCGCCTGCTTCAGGGCGGTGAGGAATTGCTCGTTATAGATGTCGCCCTTGTCCTGCTGCAACGAGATCAAAACCGTGTTGGCGCCGCCAAATTCGGCCTGATATTGGCGGAACACCTGCATATAGGGGTGGTCCAGCGGGATGGTCTTCTCGAAATCGGCATCCGGGCGGATCTGCACCGCCTGCCCGAGCAGCCCGGCCGTCACTATTAATAAGAGTGCAACACAGGCCCGGCGAGAATGGCGGCCATAGATCAGGGGCTCGATCCATCTCAGGACATCTTTTGCCGTAACCCGCATCTGTTTCCCCTTCTTTACACAAAATCGTCGGAAATCTTGTTTACACGCGCAATCGGACTTGTCTAGAATGCTAACCGACCAATCGGTCAGTCATTTCTATTTAAGCCCAATTCAACCCCCACCACCTACTCATGACCAAATCCAAACCCACAACGACTGGCGCGCTCTCGATCCTCGAGGCGGCTACGGAATTGTTCGCGCGCGATGGCTATGAGTGCGTATCAGTCGCCTCGATCGCCGATCTGGCCGGCGTCTGCAAGGCCAATATCTTCCATCACTATGCCTCGAAGGAAGTCCTCTATTTGGAGGTCATGCGGAAAGCCAGCGCCGAACACGCCGAATTGGCTGAGGCGCTACTGAAAGAAGACATCTCTTGTGTCGAAAAGCTGCACCGCCTGACCGAATACGACATCAAAACGATGATCGACAACGAATTACGCACCCGACTGATCTTGCGTGAGTTGGGCGAGCCTTGTGAAAACAGCGTCCGTCGCCTCGCGCATCAGGTTTTCCGTCGCAATTTCCAACTGGTCATCGAGCTGTTCGAGCAGGGTCAGCGCAACGGCGAGTTCCGCAATGATTTTGATCCCGCCGCCGCCGCCGTAGCTTGGTGTGGATCGAAGAACGCATTTTTCTTATGCCGCGAAGCCATGCAGGACCTCGATCTGTTCAAAGGCACCGACGCCGCGCGCGGATTCGCTGAAAAAGTTTGCAAGCTGCTGATCGACGGAATTCTGCCGGTCAACAACGTTATCTCAAGTACAGAGAAGAAAATCTCATGAAAGCCATTCAACACATCGGCCTCTCCGCACTCAGCTTAAGTTTGATCAGCTGCGCCGTCGGTCCAAATTTTAAAACACCAGAAAGCACGGCTGGCGACCGCTACACCGCGCAAGCTTTGCCTGAGAAAACGGCCTCAACCGATACCGTTGGCGGCGCAGCGCAAACATTTCAGAACGGCGCTGATATTCCTGCGCAGTGGTGGACGTTGTTTGGCTCAGACAAACTAAAAGCGCTGGTTGAACAAGCACTCAAAGCCAATCCGAATATCGAAGCCGCGCAAGCAACACTGCGCGTGGCACATGAAAACGCTTTGGCTTCAGCCAGTGGTTTGTTGCCTGCAGTTGATGGGCAGCTCGGCGCGTCTCGCCAGAAAGTCGCCAACGTACCGGGCCCCGGCACCTCGATTTACAACGTGCTCAACGCTGGCGTTAACGTCACCTACAACCTCGATGTATTCGGCGGTCAGCGCCGCGTGATTGAGTCGGCCAAAGCGCAAACCGAATACCAGCGCTTTCAGTTAGAGGCGAGCTATCTGTCGCTCTCTTCCAATGTCGTGACGACCGCGATTCGCGAAGCTTCATTGCGCGCGCAGATTGCAGCAACCGAGAAAATTGTTGAGTCGAGCAGCAAACAACTCGACGTGCTCAAGCGTCAGTTTGAACTCGGCGGCGCTGCTAAAACCGATGTGCTGACGCAACAGACGCAACTCGCACAGTTGCTCGCGACACTGCCATCGTTGCGCAAGCAGCTCGATCAAAACCGCAATCTGCTCGCAGTGTTGCTCGGACAATTGCCCAGCCAAACGATCGATGCGCAATTTGAGCTCACCGATCTGACGCTGCCAGAAACACTGCCGCTGAGTCTGCCGTCGAAACTCGTGCAGCAACGTCCTGATGTGCGCGCACAAGAAGCGTTGGTGCATCAGGCCAGCGCTGACGTCGGCATTGCAACCGCCAACATGCTGCCGCAGATCACGCTCAGCGGCAGCTACGGTCAGGCTGCACCGAACACCGGCAATCTGTTTACGGCAGGCAGCAATATTTGGAGTCTCGGCGCAGGTCTCACGCAACCGATTTTCCGTGCAGGTGAACTCACGCATCGTCGTCGCGCAGCAGTCGCCAGCTATGAGCAATCGGTAGCGCAATATCGCGCAACGGTAAACGTCGCGTTCCAGAATGTTGCTGACACGCTGACCGCATTGTCTGCCGATGCCGAAACACTCAAAGCGCAGCGCGATGCTTTCCAAGCCGCCGAAGCCAGCCATGCGATTGCGGGCAAGCAATACAGCGCCGGCTCAATCAGCTATCCAACACTGCTCACCGCTGAACGCAACTATCAGCAAGCCGTGATTGATCTAGCCCAAGCACAAGCTGCTCGCTACGCCGACACCGCTGCGCTGTTTCAAGCGCTCGGCGGCGGTTGGTGGAATCGCTCTGAAGACGACAACAGTAACAACGCAACACCTTCTGCCAGCAATGGCAGCACGACCACAGCAAAAGCCAATTGATGAATCGTATGACTACTTCCAATAACAAGCGTTCTTCCATGAAGCCTTGGGCAGTGATGTTGCTGCTTGTCCTTGCGCTCATTCTCATCATTGGCGGCATCTGGGGATTCAACACCTACAAGATGATTCAAGGCTTCAAAGCCATGGGCGTGCCCAAGCAAACCATCTCCACGACTCAGGCGGCTGAGCAGGAATGGCAGCCACAGGTGCACGCAGTCGGCACGCTGCGCGCTGTTCGCGGCGCAGACATCAGCGCTGAAGTTGCTGGCGTTGTCGAAAGCGTTCCGTTCACCTCTGGCAGCAGCATCAAGCAAGGTGAGCCTTTGCTGTCGCTGCGCTCCGGCGATGACCTCGCGCGTTTGAACTCGCTTAAAGCCAATGCGGATCTGGCAGAAGGCAACTACACGCGCGATCAGGCTTTGCTTGAAGCGCAGGCGATTAGTCAAGCGCAGCTCGACAACACCGCAGCCATTCTCAAGAGCGCCAAAGCTCAAGTGGCTGAACAGCAAGCACTGCTCAACAAGAAAAACATAACCGCTCCATTCGCCGGCACGCTCGGCGTACGCAATGTTGATGTGGGCCAGTATCTGCAGCCGGGCACCAAGATTGTGACGCTGCAAACGCTGGATCCGATCTTTGTGGACTTCTTTGTGCCTCAACAATCGCTGAGCCAGATTGCACCGGGTCAGAAAGTCGATGCCAGCAGCGACACCTTCCCTGGACTGAAATTTGAAGGCGAGATTTCTGCGATTGATGCCAAGGTTGATGCCGACACGCGCAACGTTCAGGTCCGCGCAACGATCAAGAACCCGCAGCACAAACTGCTCCCCGGCATGTATGCCAACGTCAACATTGATGCAGGCAATGGCGCGAAATATCTCACTGTGCCGCTGAACTCTGTGACGTTTAATCCTTACGGCGAAACCGTGTTTGTGCTCACCACCGCAGAGCAATACAAAGCTGAACACGACGCCAAGGCTAAAGCTGAAGGCACTGCGCCGACTCCTGATGCAGCGGGTGGTCCACCGCAGCCAGAAGGCAAGCAGTTGGTCTCCAAGCAGGTGTTCGTCTCTGTTGGCCCAACGCGTGGCGATCAGGTCGCAATTCTCAAAGGCCTCAAGGTCGGCGATGTCGTCGTGACCAGCGGTCAGCTCAAACTTCAAAACGGCACTGCTGTTGAGATCAACAACAAGGTACAGCCGCTCAATAACGCCAACCCCACAACGGTTGACGAATAAGAGACGCCATGAAATTCACTGACATATTTATTCGCAACCCGGTCCTTGCCACCGTAATCAGCTTGCTGATTCTGGTGCTGGGCCTGCGCGCGCTCGCACAGTTACCTGTGCGGCAATATCCGAAAACTGAAATCGCTACGGTTACGGTCAGCACCGCTTACTTTGGGGCGAACTCGGATGTACTCGCAGGCTTTATCACCACGCCGCTCGAAGCTGCAATCGCGCAGGCGCAGGGCATCGACTACATGACGTCGACCAGCGGCAGTGGCGTTAGCGCCATCACCGCCAATCTGCGTTTGAACTACGACTCGAACAAGGCGCTGACTGAAATCAGCACCAAGGTGAACTCCGTACTTGGGCAGTTGCCGCCACAGGCGCAGCAGCCGCAGCTCACGGTTTCCACCGGTGAAAGCACGGCGTCGATGTATCTCGGTTTTTATAGTGAGACCTTGCCGTCGAACAAAATCACCGACTACTTGATTCGTGTGGTTCAGCCAAAACTGCAAACCGTTCCCGGCGTGCAGCAAGCTGAAATTCTCGGTTCACGTCAATTCGCACTGCGTGCATGGATGGATCCGCAGAAACTTGCGGCCAACGGCCTCACTGCGCAAGACATCTACACGGCGATGGAAGCCAACAACTTCATCTCGGCCATTGGTTCGACCAAAGGCCAGATGGTGAAAGTGGATATGACCGCCGAAACCGACTTGCACACCGTTGACGAGTTCAAGAATCTGGTGGTTAAACAGAAAGGCGATTCAGTTGTACGTCTGCAAGATGTCGCTAACGTCGTGCTCGGCGCTGAAGATTATGACTTCAACGTTTCTTTCGACGGCAAACAGTCGGTCTTCATCGGCATTCGTGTTGCGCCAGATGCCAACCTGCTGACGGTGACCAAAGACGTACGCAAGATTTTCCCTGAGATCACCGAGCAGTTGCCGGCGGGTCTCACGGGCAAGATTGCCTACGACGCCACCGGTTACATCAACAGCGCTATTGATGAAGTGGTCAAGACGCTGATTGAAGCCTTGATCATCGTGACCGTTGTTATCTTCCTGTTCCTCGGCTCAATCCGTTCAGTACTGATTCCTGTCGTCGCAATTCCGTTGTCGCTGATTGGCGGATTCTTTGTGATGTTGGTGCTCGGCTATTCGGTCAATCTGCTCACGCTGCTGGCCTTGGTATTAGCCATCGGCTTGGTGGTGGATGACGCCATCATCATTGTTGAGAACGTCGATCGACACATGAAAGACGGCATGTCGCCGTTTCAAGCGTCGCTACAAGGCGCGCGAGAATTGGCGGGACCGATCATCGCGATTTCGGTGGTGTTGATTGCGGTCTATGTGCCGATCGGTTTCCAGGGCGGCCTCACGGGCGCGCTGTTCTCTGAGTTCGCATTCACACTCGCTGGCGCAGTCGCCGTATCGGCGGTAGTTGCCTTGACACTGTCGCCGATGATGGCTTCACGCTTTCTCAAGCATGAGAAAGAAGAAAGCCGCTTGGTTAAATCGATCGATCGCAATTTTGCGTGGGCACGCAATAAGTATGAGAACGGACTGCGTACCGTACTCAAAAGCTGGCCTGCTGCGGTCACCTTCGGCTTGATCGTCTTCGTCTCGGTGTTTGTGATGATCAAACACTCGAACAGCGAACTGGCACCGCAGGAAGATCAAGGCTTCTTGATCACTTACGGCTACGCCGCACCGAATGCAACCGTGCAGCAGATGGGTCTTTACGCCAAGCAAATTTATGATGTGGTTGATGGCTTGCCTGAGCGCGACAAGATCTTCCAGCTAACCGGTATTCAAGGACCGAACACCGCATTGACCGGCGTTATTCTCAAGCCTTGGGCCGAACGCTCGCGCGATGCCACGGCAATCCAGAATGATATTCAAGGCAGTGTGAATAAGATTTCTGGTGCGACGATTTACGCCTCGCAGCCATCGCCACTTCCAACAGGCACGGGCGGCACCAGCACGCCGCTTGCCTTTGTGATTGGCACCACCGATCCGTTTATCAATCTGGAAGAAGTCTCTTCACGCATGTTGGCTAAAGCACAGGCGAGCGGAAAGTTCTTCTTCATCGACACCGACCTCAAGCTGAACAAGCCGCAGGTCACGGTGAAAGTGGATCGCGACAAAGCAGCAACGATGGGCATGAGCATGCGCGATGTCGGCTCGGCGCTCGGTGCATTGCTGGGTGGCGGCTATGTGAACTACTTCAGTATCTCGGGCCGCTCATACAAAGTGATTCCGCAGATTCAGCAAGGCAGTCGTCTCAATGCCGAACAGCTCAACAACTATTACATTCGTGCTGGCAACGGCGCGATGGTTCCTGCCTCGACTGTTGCAACGCTGAAGACTGAAACGATTCCAACCCGTATCAGCCACTTCCAGCAGCTCAACTCTTCGACGTTTGCAGGCGTGCCGATGGGCACGATGGGCGATGCGCTGACGTATATGCGACAACTGGCCAAAGAGAATTTGCCGAGTGGGTACAGTGTCGATTACGCAGGTCAATCGCGTCAGTACATGCAGGAGTCGAGTGGTTTTGGTCTGACGTTCGCGTTCGCCGTGATCATTATCTTCCTGACCTTGGCGGCTCAGTTTGAGAGCTTCCGAGATCCGCTGATTGTGATGTCGTCCGTCGTCATGGCCATTTTCGGCGCGATGATCTTCATTTTCCTCGGTGTGAAAAACGCGACGCTCAACATCTATACGGAGGTTGGACTGGTCACGCTGATGGGCCTGATCGCCAAGCACGGCATCCTGATTGTGCAGTTTGCGAATGACGAGCAAAAAGCAGGTCACAGCAAATTTGAAGCAATTCTCAGCGCTGCCGGCACACGTTTACGCCCAATCTTGATGACGACGGCGTCGATGGTTCTCGGTGTTGTACCGCTCGTGATCGCGACCGGTGCAGGCGCTGCAGGCCGTAATCACATGGGTCTTGTGATTGCCACCGGTCTTTCCATCGGCACCCTGTTCACCCTGTTTGTGGTGCCAGCGATGTATCTGTTTATGGCAGCTGACCACAGCAAGAAATTGCCAGCGGATCAGCGCTTGGTGCAAGAACACACCTAAGCCAAGGTAAATAAGCTGTAAATCCAAGGCCTGTCTGCCAACGCAGACAGGCCTTTCTTTATGTACAGGATGTACGGTACCTCCGCGGCGGCAGGGTGAGGGCATGGATGCCCGAAGTAGAGCAACGCAGGAGCAGTTGCCGGATGCCGAGGAGCGGAGGCCTCGCCTTCGCAGCCCCAAACCCACAGACCCGAACTGATACAATCGCGGCTCACATAACCTGTCACCCACTCACCGAAGCGGTTGGTTTAAACGCTAGGCAGATGCATCCGCCCATGGGACAGAACCCCCTCATCAGCAAACTCCGTCAACTGATCTTCGGCAAAAAGCTGGATCCGTTAGACCCCAACACGCGCAAACACATTGTGTTGGTCGCGTTTCTGGCGTGGATTGGTTTGGGCGCAGACGGACTTTCCTCTGCTTGTTACGGCCCTGAAGAAGCGTTTCTTGCCCTCGGCGAACACACCCATTTGGGTTTGTATCTCGCACTGACGACGGCGATCACCGTGTTCATCATCTCGCTGGCTTACAACCAGGTGATTGAGCTGTTCCCGTCCGGTGGCGGTGGGTATAAAGCAGCGACCAAATTGATCGGTCCTTACGCGGGATTGGTTTCCGGCTCGGCGCTGATTGTCGATTACGTCTTAACCATCACAATCTCCATTGCGGCAGGCATGGATGCGCTGTTCAGCCTACTCGCCCACAGCGCGCAGACGTACAAGCTGTTCGCAGAATTTGGCGTGCTGGGTTTGTTGATCGTGCTCAATTTGCGCGGCATGAAAGAATCGATCGTTGTGCTGGTGCCGATCTTCCTCGGCTTTTTTGTCACACACGTCGGCCTGATTCTTTACGGCATTTACGCGCACGCTGATGCCTTGGCGACCTTGGTTCCAGAAACCATCGCCAAGACACAAGAGCTCACGCACAACACCAGTTGGATTTTTGTCACTGCACTTTTCTTGCGTGCTTACTCTCTCGGCGGTGGAACTTACACCGGCATTGAAGCAGTCTCCAACAACATCAACATGCTCAGCGAGCCGCGTGTGCGCACCGGCCACTGGACGATGTTCTATATGGCCACCTCACTGGCCTTCACCGCTGGCGGCATCATCCTGTTGTACATGCTGTGGGGCGCGGAACATGTGCCGGGACAAACGCTCAATGCAGTGACCTTCCGCGCCATCATTGAAGATCTCAATTGGGGCGGCGAGCACTTCAACACTACGGCGCTGGTCGTTGTGCTCGTACTCGAAGCAGGCCTACTTGTTGTCGCTGCCAACACCGGCTTTCTCGGCGGTCCCGTCGTGATGGCGAATATGGCGGCGGATCGTTGGATGCCGCGTCAGTTCCGTCAGCTTTCCAGTCGTTTGGTCACACAGAACGGCGTGTTGTTGATGGGCATTGCGGCATTGCTGACATTGGCGGGGACGCGCGGAAAAGTTTCGCTGCTGGTGGTGCTGTACAGCATCAACGTATTCCTGACGTTCTCGCTATCACTGTTCGGCCTGTGTCGACATTGGCTGGAGCAGCGTCTCTACACACGTAGCTGGCGTCGCAGTTTTGCGCTGTCAGCAACAGGCTTCGGTGTGACCTTCTGTATTTTGATTGTCACCCTCGTTGAAAAATTCATGGAAGGCGGCTGGCTCACGCTGTTGATCACCGGCGCCTTGGTCGGCCTGAGCTTGTTGATTCGTCGTCATTACGACGGCACGCAGAAACAGCTCAACATGGTCGATGAATTGTTCTCGATCAAACTGACGTGGGATGACACCGCCAAGCCGCTGCCGATGGACAAGAGCGAACGCACTGCGATTTTCTTGGTCGGCAATAACCGCGGCGCAGCAATGAACATGCTGCAATGGGTGCTCAAACAATTCCCAGATCAGTTCAAGAATTTTGTTTTTGTTTCGGTGGGCGAAGTCGATAAGCACAACTTCGACGGCAACCGAACGATTCAAGCGCTACAAACGCGCATCGAAAACTCACTGAACTACTTCACCACTTATTGCACCAGCCGCGGCATGCCCTCGGCTTATTACCAAGCCTATGGTGCCGATCCGCAAGCAGAGCTCTCTCAACTGCTTTCGAAAGTGGTTAAAGAGTTTCCGAACAATGTCAGCTTTGCTAACAAGCTGGTATTCGAGCACGAAAATATTTTCACGCGCTTCTTGCACAATCAGATGCCAATCGCGATGCAGCGCAAATTGCATCTGGCCGGACACGAGATGATCGTGATCCCGATTCAGTTGCCAGATAACATTGACACGCTGCCGCAAGGTCCGCGTTATCCCATCAAGTAAGCAACATCCCGTCCCGAATTCTGTTCGAGCCTTGTATGACTGACAACGTTCTCACTACGCCGCGCCCTGTTGCACTGTCTGCTGTTCGCGAACAGGTTTACATGGTGTTTCCGAATGATCTCAACGCCAACGACACGGTGTTCGGCGGCCTGATCATGGCGCATATGGATCGTTACGCTGCAGTAGTTGCTGATCGTCATTCAGGCGGCGTTACCGTTACGGCTAGCGTTGATGCGGTGCATTTTGTTGCGCCGGCTCGCCGCGGTGATGTGCTGATCTTTAACGCCTCAATCAATCGAGCCTGGAACAGTTCGATGGAAGTCGGCGTGAAAGTCGATGCACAGAGTTATGACGGCTGTAACCGTCGTCATATTCTCAGTGCTTATCTGACTTTTGTTGCGCTGGATGCTGCAGGAAAACCGCGCCCGGTTCCACCAATCAAGGCAGAAACCCCCGACGAATTGCGCCGCTATCAAGAAGCACAATTACGCCGGGAGCAGCGCTTACGTCACGCTGAAGAAATCAAACAACTCCGCAGCAACTTCAACACTGCAGTTTGAATTGATCGCTTACAACAAAACGTAAGCCAGATAGCAGAGATACAAACCGCCGTTCAGCAACAAGGCGGCAATGCGCGGTCCAGTCGCTGTTGCGTTTAGACGCAGCCATGCCGCAGCGACGAGCGTGATCACAATGCCGGAAAGCACTTCTGGTCGCGGCGTCCAAGGGGTCACTAAAATTCCCAACGCTGGCAACAAGGTGCCTTGGAAAACCATCGCGCCGGTAATGTTGCCAAAGGCCAATGTGTCTTTGCCGCGTCGCACCCAGAGGATGCTGTTCACCTTCTCTGGCAACTCGGTCGCGATGGGAATGATCAGCAAAGAAAGTACCAGCGCTGAAATTCCTAGCGCGGTCGAAACACCTTCAATGCCATTGATAAATCCTTTGGCACCGCCGACCAGCAGCAGTACGGCGAGTATCAATTGCAGAATAATCGTGCCGAGATTTTCTTTGAATCCAAACTTGGTCAGGAAGATCGGCTCTTCGGCTTCGGTACCGTGTCCTGCATCAACCAAACTGCTGGAAGCACGAACAGTGACGACGATATAAGCGAGATACAAACCGACTAAAGATGCACTCAACGCAATACGTGCTTCGCGCATCTCTGTCGGCACATACATCGCGGCGGCAGCAATCAAGAAAGCGAACAAGAAGAAATTTAAATCTCGCACAAAGCCGCTGCGTTCTGGCGCGATGCGCCCTTTAATGCCACGCAGACGCAGCACGGAAATCGCCATCAACGCAGTCGATAGCGTTGACAACATCAACGGCGCACCGAGAATGGCGCCAACGCCGATATCGTGATTGAGCTCCATGTTCTGCGTGCCTGCATAGATCGCAATGATCGGCACGAGTGTTTCGGGCAGTGCTGTGCCTACAGCAGCGAATAACGATCCAGTGACGCCTTCTGAAATACCAAGCCGCTCACCGAGATGCTCCAGCGCATTGGTGAAAATTTCTGCTGCGGCAAGAATCACCAGCAACATCACAACCAGTTCAACGCATAGCAAGATCATGGCGCGCTCCGGAAAAACGCGAAAGAAAAAATGCAAAAAGTGTGAGTCGACATATTGAGATACCGGGGCCGGACAGCGATTGAACCAAAGGCACGAAACCCCGCCCAGCCCGGGACAGGTCTCATGCCAATGGTCTCGCCAGACGCAATCGTAATGACTGCCGAACGCACCATGACCGAAGGTCAAGAATGTTGATGCGTTCCCTGCTCAAAACGGCAGGCGGCTACTCCCCAGTGACGCGTGCAGTTTAATCGCGCACCACAAGGAGGGCAACCGCGCTACGCAACTCAGAGATCAGCGAAACGATCCGTCGCTTCAATCAACTTCGTCATGATGCCGGCCTCGCTGGCGGCGTGCCCAGCATCAGCCACAACATGCAGCTGCGCCTCTGGCCATGCACGATGCAAATCCCAAGCAGATTTGATGGGGCACACCACGTCATAGCGTCCCTGAATAATCACAGCAGGAATGTGGCGAATTTTTTCGACGTCTTCCAGCAATTGATTCGGGCGGAAGAAGCCGTTGTTAACAAAGTAGTGGCACTCGATGCGAGCGAACGCGTCTGCAAACTCGCCTTCGCCATAACGCGCAACCATGTCTTCGTTCGGAAGCAATTTGCTCGTAGAGCCTTCCCAAATGCTCCAAGCCTTTGCCGCGGCTTTGCGTACAGCGATATCGCTACTCGTGAGTCGCTTGTAATAGGCCTGCACAAAATCACCGCGCTCTTCTTCCGGAATCGCGTTGACGTAATGCTCCCAAGCATCCGGATAAATCCAGCTGCAACCTTCTTGGTAGAACCACTTAATTTCTTCTGGGCGAATCAAAAAGATTCCGCGCAACACAAGCGCTTTGCAGCGTGTTGGATGCGTCTCTGCATACGCCAGCGCTAGCGTGGAGCCCCATGAACCGCCGAACACGATCCATTGATCAATGCCGAGCAGCTCGCGGATTTTTTCCATGTCCGCAACTAAATCCCACGTTGTGTTGTCTGTTAACTCAGCGTGTGGCGTTGATTTGCCGCAGCCACGTTGATCGAACAACACGATGCGGTACTTTTCAGGATTGAAGAAGCCGCGTTGCCAAGGTTCTGTACCGCCGCCAGGACCGCCGTGCACGAACACAATCGGCTTTCCTTGAGGATTGCCGCTCTCTTCAACATAGAGATCATGCAATTCGGAAACGCGGAGTCGATGAGTTTTGTAGGGTGCTTGCGAGGGATAGGCTTTAGCCATGTCAGCGATTTCACTGTCAGATTTTTTGGGGCGCCAAGTTTAGGCGATGATTTCTACGTCGGTCTCTACGTCTGCGTAGGCAATTGTGCCAATTGATATAAAATTGTTGCTGCGCTAGCATCTCTATTTAGAGCTGCAAAATGTTCGTGGCTCGAGGTTTGGAAGTAGATGATGTTAAAGAAATACAGTGGTTTGGGTCTTTCCGCCGTTTTAGGCCTAGGAGTTTGCACCGCCGGATTTGCGCAGCAGGATCGCGCTAACGCAAACGTAAACCCCAAGCCAGTCGCTGCGAATCCCACAGCAGACGCCAACGCAACGCCTGCTACTGCAGTAAAACCAACACCGATTTCCTCCACGCCTGCCATTGCACCGACACTCAAAACGTCGCCAGCAATCGTTCCGGCGAATTCGGCAGCGCCTAGTCCCGCCGCAAAAGCCATTGTCACCGCTCCCGATGCCGTCGCAGCGCCCGTGCCTGCCGCGCTGACGCCAACACCAGCGCTGACCTCGCCTGCAGCAGCCACAGTCAAAGCCGACATCAAAGCAGCTCCAGAAGCTGCGTTGAGCCTGCCCGAGGTAATGACGCCACCGCCCGAGACGGCGCGCCTGCCTTCAGCTTCCAAACTGGACTCGCTGGCTAAAGAATCTCAGTACTTCCCACGTTATACACAACTCAAGCCTGCGGTTGCGTTTTGGACCCAAGTTTTCGGTGATTACTCCGAAAACCAAAGCGTGATCCATTCGATGGCGTACCCACAGAAAGTTTTTGAAGTGCTGGATTTCCGCAGCGATGCTGCGCGCATGAACGCAGTAGCGCTGAACAATCTGCGCGATCTGCAAGTAAAACAAACCAAAGATCATTACGACAGCGTGCTGAAGCAAGTGCACGAGCTGCGCCACACGCCAGATCAGATGAACAGCGAGCAACGCCGCATCTTTGATTTGTACGCGGACATTCCTGATGACAACCGTTATCTCGCTGCCGTCGGCACGCTGCGCTCACAGCGCGGCCTGAAAGAACGCACGATTCAAGCGCTGGATCTCTCCAACAAATATTTGCCGGTGATGGAAGCAACCTTCCGCAGCCATGATCTGCCGATCGGCCTGACTCGTATTCCCTTGGTGGAATCGAGCTTCAACGTTGAGGCTTACTCCAAAGCTGGCGCTGCTGGACTGTGGCAATTCATTCCATCGTCAGCGCGTATTTACATGCGCCTCAACAATATCGTCGACGATCGTCGCGATCCGTGGACGTCTACTGACGCCGCTGCACGCCATCTCAAAGACGATTACAGAGTGCTAGGCGATTGGCCGCTGGCCGTCACCGCTTACAACCACGGCCGCGGCGGCATCTCGCGCGCACGCACCGCGGTCAACGGCACCACGATTGTTGATCTCATTCAACGTTACGATGGTCCGCGCTTTGGTTTTGCTTCTAAAAACTACTACGCAGAATTTCTCGCTGCGCTGGATGTCGAACGCAAATATGTACGCAGTCAGGATCGTTCACGTCAGAACGAGATGATGCGTTTTGATGTGGTGGAAACGCAGCACTACGTTCCTTACGAAACACTGCGTCGCCTCTGTGGCGCTGACGACGAAGTGTTCCGCAAACTCAATCCCGCTTATCGTCCGGAAGTGATCGAAGGCAAGATGTATGTGCCGCCCGGCCATTTGATCCGCGTGCCTTCAGGTAGCGCCAAGAATTTTGAAGTCGGCTACTCGAAGCTTTCATCGAATGAACGCTTTGACTCGCAGCGCTCGATTTATCAGTTGGTCAAAGTGAAGAACGGCGACAACATCGCCAAGATTGCCAAGCGCTATGGCGTCACCCAATCAGCGATTGCTTCGGTCAACGGTCTTGGCAAAAAACGCCATGTGCGCGTCGGCCAGATTCTGAAAGTGCCCGCCCATACCGAATCGCGTCCGGGCCCAATCACGGTCGCCGTTGGCGAATCAAAGCCACAGCAAACCCGCGCGCAGAAGCGTGCAGAGGTGGCTGAAGCCACCAAGGCGGCAAAATCGACCAAATCGGTCGCCAAAGGCAAGGCAAAAACTAAAACCGCGTCGGCAAAACTGCAGATACATAAAGTGAAATCAGGCCAGACCCTGAGCAGTATCGCCAAGCGCTACAACACCAGCGTGGCGTCCCTGCGCAAAGTGAATGATCTCGACCAAACGAGTCACATCAAGCCGGGCATGAAGCTGAAGATTCCACCGACTTGAAAACCCTCAGCCCAAAGTCACGAATTGCCCCACGCTAGCCCTTGCAAGCGCTGGCATTCCATTGACTGCGCGTGGCTTCACGGGTATGAATAAGTCTGTAAATACAAAAATGCAGCAACTCCTCGCCCCCGCGTCTTGCGTATCGAGCCACGGGAGAGTCGGTGGAGTTAGCCGCGTAAGCAGAATGTTTGGGGAGGGACCTGGGAGATGAATACGTCGGCCGTTGCGACAATCTCGTCGCGTGCCCAGTCGTGGGCGGCTCAACGCTATGGCATCGTGGTCAGCACCTGCATCCTGCTGATCGCCTATGCAGCGCTTGATGTCAGCTGGCGCGAAACGCTCAAGGCCGGTCTGGTTTTTGCCTTGGGCAGTTATCCCTTATGCCGACTGCTGCAGGGTCGAACCCAACGCATCGCCTATTTCGCATGGATCACCCTGTTCGCTGTTCACACCGGCGTCAAAGCGTTCCTCTCAAACTTCTACGGCACTGATCCCGATACGCTGATCGTCGTCGACGCGATCAGCAACACCAACAGTGAAGAGACTTTCGAATTCATACAGCAGTATGGATCGATGCTCTTGGGTCATCTGCTCGCAACGACCTTGTTGCTGGGACTGCTGGTATGGCTGCGTCCCAACACTGAAGTGCTTCAGCGACATAAGGCTGGCTGGGCGATTGGATTGCTCGTCATCTTTGTCGGCCTGCATGCCAATCCAACATTCCGCGGGGCCAATCCGATCTTCTTTTGGCCGACGCAAGCGGTGAGCTATCAGCGCTTCCACAATCAGCTTGGCCAACTACATATCAAGCGTCGGCTCGCTGAGCAAAAGCTCCCCATGTGGGCGCCGGTTTATGACGGCCCAAAACAACACACGATCGCTGTAGTGATTGGTGAAAGTACCAACCGTTGGAACTGGCAGCTATACGGCTATCCGCGCGCCACAACACCGGAGCTGATGCACGAAACGAAGGACGCGCTGGTATTCCGCGACGTGATCTCCGGCGCCGCTGGCACTGTCGGTTCGTTCCGACTGATGCTGACGCCGGCTGTGATTGGCAGCAAAGTTGATGACGAGGCCGAGCCCAGCGTTGTCATGCTCGCCAAAGCGGCTGGCTACAAAACTTTCTGGATCTCCAACCAGCACGATCGTTTCATTAATTCGCGTTATGCCGAAGAAGCCGACTCGGTGAATATCACCAACACCGGCGGCGGTCGCAGCGACCGCAAACTCGACGAAGACGTTTTGCCTTACTGGGACGCAGCATTAAAAGATCCCGCTCCTCGCAAGATGATCTTCGTCCACCTGCTCGGCGCGCACGCGCACTACGACCTGCGCTCGCCTCCAGCGTTCCATCGCTTCTCCGACGTCGACGATGCAACGATGGAAAAAATGCGCAAGGACGGCCGCTCTCTGTGGGTGCGCATGATGCGCAATAGCTACGACAACGCCATCCTTTATCAGGACACCATCATCGCGCGCCTTCTGGATAGCTTTAAAGCCGATGTTGGCAATGCTTCTGGTGCTTTCCTATACACGCCCGATCATGCAGAGGAAGTGGGCCACACGCGTGACTTTGCTGGACATTCGCTCAGCGAAGCTGGCGTCACCGTGCCGTTGATTGTTTGGAAGTCGCAGCCAATGGATCCAGCCATGAAGTTCAAACTTGAGCAGCGCCCATTCCAAACCGATGTGCTCGATTGGACGCTACTGGATCTCGCACACATCGAGACGAGCAAGGATCAGCCTCAGCTTGATTTACTCGGTCCTGACTTCGTTGCACGGACACGCTACATCGGCCACAAGCCCTACGAGCCCTCGGCCTTTGCGCGCAATTTAGTGCTCTCAAGCAATGCTGAGAATCCAGGCCAAAGCAAACACGCCGATCATCATGAACGACAGCACCAGCTTCGCAATAGTGCCCAATAGCAAACCCAGCCACGTGCCAAGCCCAGAAGCAGCAGCTTGATTGATTGAGCGTTGCGCATACAACTCGCCGAGCACAGCGCCGACGAAGGGCCCGAAGATCAGCCCGGGAATTCCAAAGAACAGTCCGACTAGCGTGCCGAGAAATGCACCGGTTATCGCTTGCGGACTAGCGCCTACACGCTTGGCGCCGAAACTCGCTGCAACAAAATCCAGCAGCATGCCGATTCCACCGAGCACGGCGATCACCACCAGCGTTTTAAATCCTGCGTGCTGATATTGATCGGCATATGCGCCGAGCCAAAGACCTGCAAACACCAACGGCGGTCCAGGCAATAGCGGATAAATCGCGCCGAGCAAACCACCCAACACCAAGCCGACGGCGAGGATGACGTAGAGGATGGTTAACAACTCCACGTGCAAACTCAGCGTGGCATTGCTTTCAAAATTTCTTCAGCAAGCAATTTGTAATTGCCGTCGAAGTGATGCCCGCCCGGCAACTTCACTACACGCGCGCTTGGCGTGCTTAGTAGCTTGGGACAAATCGTGTCGTCTTCACCCGTACCGTAAATGCACAGGAACGGAATGCCGCGCATTCTGGCCACTTCAGGCAAGGTAGGTAAGCCTTCTTTGCCGTTTGAAACCCAGTTGCTCAGATGGAATTCAAACGTTGCGAATTCACTCAAGCCCATGCCAACAGCCAAGCTGACGTATTCAAGCGATGGTTTGGACAAACGCGTGACGATGAAAGGCATCACGTTCGCACCTTGCGAATAGCCAATCAGAATGACGCGCTTCTTTTTCCATTTCGATGCGTAGTAATGAATGATGCGATCCGTATCTGCGGCCGTACTTGCTGGCGTGCGCGCGGCCCAGAAGTAACGCAGTGAATCTACGCCAACTACTCTGACGCCTTTGGCTGTCAGCGCTGCAGCAACTTCTTTATCTAAGCCTGCCCAGCCACCGTCGCCAGAAATGAGAATCGCGAAGGTGTCGGTTTCCTTGCCCTGCGATGGCACTTCAACCACCGGCAAATTGCCGAGTGATGTTGGCGGTGGCGGCGGTGATGAAGCCTTATTGCTCGCAACAATGGTTTGATAATTTTCGAGGAACTTCGGCTTCCAATCTTTCTCGTGTCCGTAGTAGCGACCGACGTTAGGCAACATCACCACGCGGCCATTGGTCACCGTGCTCGTGAAAATCTGAACGGCCGATGATGGATATTTAGGATCGACCTCGCCCTGCAATACAACGAATGGCGCTTTGATTCGCTGCGTTGGATAAAGCACCGAACTCTTGACCTTGCCCTGTGCATTCTTCTGCAGTTCAAATTTAAAGCCATCGCCTTTGCACAGTGACTTCTTGAATGCCAACTCTGGGTTGAAGCTCAGCGCCATGACACCGCCAAACAGTTTGTCAGGTGCTAATCCCGCAGTACCGTAAGCGAGTGTTGCACCAACGTCATAGCCGACAATAATCGGGCGGTAGTAATCGCCGAGTTTGTAATAGGCCTGCAAGAAATGGCTGAGGTTTTCCAAATCACCAACAGGTGAAAAACAATCGCCGCCATCTTTCTTGAAATTGCGTAACAGCGCGGGTGTATCAACGGCTGCAACCAAGGCACCTTTCTCTGTCAGCGCCTTGGCCATGTTGATCACGTTGCCATTCCAGCCTGCATCTCCGGACAGAAAGATAACGAAGCTCGTCGGCGTGCCCTTGGGCTGATACATGGTGATCTTGTCGAAGCGGCCATGCGAGAGCACGTCGCGTGCTTGAGCAGAGCCGGCCACCAATACCAACAGCAATGCGATGAGTTGTTTCATTTGAAAACCACCTCTTTCATACCGCCCGCAATCAGCGAGGCCGTATCCAATAATATTCTTGGCAGCGCCAAGCCACCTGGCGATGCCAGATAACGCGGACGCCAAACCGGATCAAATTTTTCTTTGTAACGACGAAGACCATCAAAGTTGTAGAACGGTTCGCCGTAACGATGCACCAACAAGCCCAGCTTGTGCCACAGCGGTGCCAATGGATGTTTTTCCAAACCAGAGAGTGGCGCCATGCCCAGATTGAACCACTGAAAATTATTGGCGCGGCCCCACAGCATCATTTCCACAAACAGATAATCCATCACGCCGCGCGGGGCAGTGCTGCCATAACGCATCAGATCAACTGAGACTTCATTCGCGGTACGCCAGAGATTCGCAAACGCGACGATAGCGCCGTCTTTTTCTGCGACCGCAATCGGGAAGCGGCACAAATACTCAGGCTCAAAGTTGCCGACAGAAAAACCCTTCTCTGCGACAGACTTGGCGATGAGCCAATCGTCTGAAATCAAGCGCAATTGCTCGATGTGCGTTGGAACTTCTGCTGGCTGCAGAATGCGGAAGCTCAAACCATCGCGTTGCTCCGCTTTGCGTTTGGCTTGGCGCAATTCGGCGCGCTTGGAACCTTCGAGGCCAAAGTTTGCGAGTGGCACGCGGGCTTCTTCGCCGAGTTTAACGAGCGACAACCCTAAATCGAGATACAAAGGCAGTTGCGCGGCGCTGACTTCGTAGAACACCGGACGACCGCCATGCTTGTCGCACATTTCTCTAAAGCGCCAAGCCAAATTTTCGAACCGATCAGGATTGCCGACCGGATCACCGAGCGCGATCCAAGATCGATTGCCGCGCTGATACATGATGAAAGCGTCGCCCTCATCGCAGAACAAGAATTGCTTATCGCCGAGCAAAGCAAGGTTCGCCATCGTCTCGCTGCTTTTTGCCAGACAGGCACTCGCCTTTTCCAAATCTTCAGCAGAAGGCAAATCTGCGCGCGGGCGTGAAGCGCCGAGCAACTGCATCATCGCGAAAATTGATGCGATAAAGACTGCGAGCAAGGTGGCGCGCAGCATGCGTGGCGCGTCGGCTTCGAATGCGAAGTCCCACCATAGATGGTTGGCGTAGCTAACGTTCTTGTAAGCCACCACGCCTAACCAGATCGCCGCGCCCAGGACTAAGGCGACGTTGATAAACCACCACGGGGAAAACCGTTGCGCCAGCAAAGGTGCGCGTCGATAAAAGCGTGCACGTGAGGCCCACAACATTAATCCGATCACAAACAGCAGCAGCGCTTCTTCGTAATCCACACCTTTAAGAAGCTGCGCGAAAATACCGGCGACGATCAGAACTTGCGTCAACCACCACGCACCATCCAAACGGCGATAAAGACCGCGCGCGAGAATCATCAGGCCGACACCGACTGCGCTACCGGCAAGATGTGAGAGTTCAACGACGCCCAGCGGCAGCAGGTCGGCGAGCCAGTCCATGCGCTTTCCAATCGCGGGCAAGCTGCCTGAGAGCAACAACACTGCGCCTGCCAAGAACACCAACACGGACAACACTTCTGGCAGCAAAAATTCGATCCAGCGTTTGGCCACGCGGAATGGCTCTTCCAAACGCTTGCTCTGTACTTCCCACTCTCCCCACAACAACAAAGCCATGCCGAGCATGAAAGGCACGATGTAATAGATCAGGCGATAGAGCAGCACTGCGCCAAGCAATTTGTCGTTGGGCACATCAGGCAACATCAGCAACAGCACGCCTTCGAAAACACCGAGGCCGCCCGGCACATTGCTGGCCACACCTGCTGCAAGCGCCAATACATAAATGCCGACGAATGCCGGGAAGCTCAGACCAAGTTGATCCGGCAATAAAAAGTAGAGCGCGGCGGCGGCGAAACTCAAATCAATACAACTGGTGATGAGCTGCGCTGCGCTGAAATGAAACGAAGGCAATTTGAATGCTTGGCCACTGATCGTCAGCGGACGTTGCCGCACTGCAGTGATCAATAAATAAATCGCCACAACACACAACACCAAGCCGCCGAGCCAATGTGCGACGGGCAATTGGATATGCAGAACGGT
Source organism: Stenotrophobium rhamnosiphilum (assembly GCF_003052265.1). Taxonomy (GTDB): domain Bacteria; phylum Pseudomonadota; class Gammaproteobacteria; order Nevskiales; family Nevskiaceae; genus Stenotrophobium; species Stenotrophobium rhamnosiphilum. Next base: position 402,922 of record NZ_QANS01000003.1, on the reverse strand, counting down.
CTGAGCCTGTTCGCCTTCAAGCAGCAGCGACAAACCTAATAAGGTCGACACGCCCAGCGTGAAGGTCAACGAACACAGCGCAATGACCGCAGCGATTTCCATCGCCTTGAGTCCATCAGCTGAATATTGACGCAGACGCACTGAACCGCCGGAGATCGACGACAGTCCCACGCTATGCCCAACGGCGTACGCAGTAAATGAAGTTTCGATTACCCGCCATAGCGGTAATTTTTTGCCGATGATGCGTAGCGACAGCAGGTCGTACATCGTCAACATCGCGTAACTGCCCACCGCGCATAGCGAGGCCAGCCAGATATTTTGTAATGGAGTGCGCGCTAGTTCTTCCACAACATCTGCCCACCGCAGATGCGACAAGCTGCGCTGCAGCACAAGCGCAGCCACGCTGAAAATCAGCAGCGTCACGGCCGGCATCAGCCAGGCTTTATAGCGTTGAATCAGAGCGATCATGCAGAAATGACAGGGCTACCTAAAGGTTGTCGCGAGAACGGAGCATCACGATGCAGCAAGGTTCGTATTATTTGTTTTAATTTAATATATATAATATAACTGGTAAATAATAACAAACAGCCACAAGCGGCAAGTGTTCCCATGCGGGTAATTCATTTTCGCATCTTTCTACTAAGGTATTCGGAGAAGCGACAAATCCCCTACACTCCAGCCGTACCTTAATCGTGCCCTTATTGATGTCCAACAAGCTTATTGTCACCCGTCAACGCGACCTCGAGCAGGCCGCCGACTATAAGGAATGGCGCGAAATTGCCGTCGAACTGGACACCCTTGAGGGTGCCGCCGCCTGGAAACAGGACGACACCAGCGACGACTACGACTACCTTCTGATCAAAGAACGCCTCGCCGAAATGCGCGCCCTGCGCAAAGGTGGCGATGTTCGTCAGTTGGTGTTCAATCTGTATGAAGGCCTGCACGGCAACATCGGCAACATCACCAATCCGGCCCTCTACGGTGTGGCCCGCGTTGGCACCAAACTCCTGATCGAACAATACGTTGAAGAAGTCGCGCGCTGCCTCGACTACCTCTGCATCGGCGATTTTCCGGACTTTCCGGAAGACGAAAAGATCATCTTCTTTAAGCGTACCGGCACCGTTTTTGGTCGCTCGGCGCTGATGCTGTCCGGCGGCGCAACGCTGGGCATGTTTCACCTCGGCGTGATCAAAGCGCTGCACGAGCGCAATCTGCTGCCCAAAGTCATCTCGGGTTCCAGCGCCGGTTCCATCATTGCTGGCGTGGTGGGCTCGCGCACCGATGCTGAACTGGGCCGCGTGTTTGAACCGGGCGGGCTGAATCTGCGCGCCTTCCAGAGCGTCAGCCTGCGCAATATTTTCAAAGGCGGTGCGGTGATGGACGGCGGTCAGCTTGAGCGTTGCCTTGCTGAAAACGTCGGCGAGATCAGCTTCACGCAGGCCTTTGAGCGCACGCGTCGCATCATCGGCATCACCGTTTCACCAGCTGACCCACATCAGCAAGGTCGTCTGCTCAATTACTTGGCTGCGCCGCATGTGTTGCTGCGTCGCGCGATTCTGGCGTCTTGCGCCGTTCCCGGCGTGTTCCCACCGGTGATGTTGGAAGCGCACGATTATCTCGGCCGCGTTGTTCCGTATATGCCAAGCAAACGTTGGGTTGATGGCAGCCTTGCCAACGATCTGCCGATGCTTCGCCTCGCGCGCCTGCACAACTGCAATCACTACATCGTCAGCCAAACCAATCCACACATTGTGCCGTTCATGTCAGACGTTGCGCCTAAGCGCGGCCTGATTCCGCTGGCACGCGAACTCGCTAGCTCCGGCAGCCGCGGCGCGCTCACGCTCGCACGCACGCATATGGATCCTTACGGCGCCGGTCGCATCATCAACAAGCTCGACAATGTGACGCGCCAGAAATACAGCGGCGACGTCAATATTTTTCCGCGTCACACGCCCAAGCAGTTGCTCAATATGTTCTCCAACCTCACGGATGATGAGATTCAGCGCTTCATCCGCGACGGCGACCGCGCGACGTGGTCGAAGATTGATCGCATCCGCAATCAAACGCGCATCTCACGTACGTTTGATGAATGCATTGGCATACTGAAGCAACGCGCTATTGAAAAAGCCGCCGCACCCCGTAAGAAAGCCTCACTCCGCGCGGTTAAATAAAATCGCAGCAGCTTAGCTCGATGAAAATTCACGACAGCTGCGTTGCAATCTGGGAAGCCACCAAGAAAATCCCGCGCGGTCGCGTTTCAACTTACGGTCAGATCGCGCGCGAAGCGGGATTTCCCAATCACCCGCGCCTTGCGGGTTATGCGCTGAAACATATCCCAGACAATATGAAAGTGCCCTGGCATCGTGTGATGAATGCACAGGGCAAAATTTCGCTTCCGGCTGACAGCGAAAGTCATGCGCTACAGAAAAACCTTCTTGAAGCGGAAGGCGTTCTGTTTCTTAAAGGCAAAGTTGATCTGGTGCGTTATGGATGGCGCAGAAAATCCGACGCGCCGATTCTCGACTAACCGTAGGGCGGGAGCATCCCGCCTTTCGCGGTAGTGCTCTTCGCGGAAGGCGGGATGCTCCCGCCCTACGTCAGCTTTTTAGTTTCCTCCCACGCATCAACAGATACGCCGCGGGAATCACAATCATCGACAACAACGGCGCCGTGATCATGCCGCCGATCATTGGCGCAGCGATGCGCTGCATCACTTCGCTGCCGGTGCCCGCACCCCAGAACAATGGCAGCAAGCCCGCGATGATGACGGCAACCGTCATCGCTTTTGGACGAACGCGCATCACAGCACCTTCAACAATCGCGGCCTTCAAAGCGTCTCGCGTACTGAGCTGGCCTTCGCGCTCCAAGCGCTTCACGGCCTGATCAAGATAGATCAGCATCACCACGCCAAACTCCGCAGCCACACCGGCAAGCGCGATGAAGCCGACGCCTGATGCAATCGACAAGTGATGACCCAATAAATAGATCAGCCAGAATCCACCGATGAGTGCGAACGGCAGAGTCAACATAATCAGTGCCGCCTCGCCGACATTGCGGAAGATCAGAAACAGCAACACAAAAATAATCGCGAGCGTGAAGGGCACCACGAGTTGCAGACGCTTGCTGGCGCGCTCCAGATATTCGAACTGTCCGGACCATGCAACGGAGTAACCGGCTGGCAAGCTGACCTGCTCGGCGACGGCCTTCTGGGCATCGTGCACATACGAGCCAAGATCACGATCATTGATATCGACGTAGATCCAGCCATTGGGGCGCGCGTTCTCGCTCTTGATCATCGGCGGGCCATCGGTGACGACAACTTCGGAAATACTGCCGAGCGTCACCACCGCGCCGCTGCTCGTAACAATCGGCAACTCACGCAGTGACGTAATCGAATCACGCATCTCGCGTGGATATCGAACGTTGATTGGAAAGCGCTGTAGACCTTCAATCGTCTCGCCAACGTTCTGACCACCAATGGCGAGCGAGACGATGCGCTGGATGTCATCGATACTCAGGCCATAACGCGCAGCAGCAATGCGATCAGGCCGCACTTCGATGTAACGCCCGCCTGAGACACGCTCAGAAAATGCCGATGAAGTTCCCGGCACTTTTTTGACGACAGCTTCAATCTCTTCACCAATCTTCTCGATCACTTTCAAATCAGGCCCAGCGATCTTGATGCCGACCGGCGACTTGATACCTGTGGCGAGCATGTCGATACGATTACGGATCGGCTGCACCCAGACATTGCCCATGCCGGGAATTTTCAGTGCCGCGTCCATTTCTGCGATGAGCTTCTTCTGCGTCATGCCTGCACGCCACTGATCGTGTGGCTTCAGCATGATGGTGGTTTCCATCATTTCTAGCGGCGCGGGATCTGTTGCGGATTCTGCACGACCCATCTTGCCGAACACGCGCTCGACTTCCGGAAAGGTTTTCAGAATCCTGTCAGTCTGCTGCAAAATTTCTGCGGCCTTGCCGGAAGACAAACCGGGCAGTGCTGTCGGCATATACAAGACATCGCCCTCTTCCAGCGGCGGCATAAATTCACTTCCGAGTCGTGATGCGGGCCATGCAGTAATCAGCAATAACACTGTAGCGATTGCGATCACCAGCTTGGGACGATCCAGTGCCCAATGAATGATCGGCTTATAGCCCGCAATCAGCGCGCGATTGATCGGGTTGGCAGTTTCATCTGCGATCTTGCCGCGGATGAAATACACCATCAGCACCGGAATCAATGTGATCGACAAAGCTGCCGCTGCCGCCATCGCATAAGTTTTGGTGAAGGCGAGTGGCGCGAACAAACGGCCTTCTTGCGCCTCTAGCGTGAACACCGGCACAAACGACAGCGTGATGATCATCAAGGAGAAGAACAGCGCTGGACCGACTTCTGCCGCTGCGGACGCCATCAGGTTTACTTGCTGCTGCGTATTCGGCGACAAGCCCGGATTCTTGTGTCTCCACTCTTCCAAATGTTTGTGCGCGTTCTCAATCATCACCACCGCCGCATCGACCATTGCGCCAATCGCAATCGCAATACCGCCCAGCGACATGATGTTGGCGTTGATACCTTGCCAACGCATCACGCTGAAAGCCACCAGAATGCCGATAGGCAAGGTGATGATAGCCACCAGCGCGGAACGCAGATGGAACAAAAACAAAACGCAGACGACCGCAACGACAATGAACTCTTCAATCAGTTTTTGTTGAAGATTGTCGACCGCGCGCTGAATCAAAGCCGAGCGATCATAAGTCGGCACAATCTCTACGCCTTTGGGCAAACCTTTCTTCAGGGTTTCGAGTTTGGCTTTAACGGCGGTGATGGTTTCCATCGCGTTCTTGCCGGAGCGCATGACGATGATGCCGCCAACTACTTCGCCTTGACCGTCAAGCTCCGCGATACCGCGACGAATTTCCGGGCCCTTCTGCACCCACGCAATATCCTGCAACAAGATCGGCGTGCCGTTACTGCCGAGGCCTACAGGAATTGCATTGAAGTCATCAATGCTCTTCAGATAGCCACGCGCACGCACCATGTATTCGGCTTCGCCAAGATCAAGCACTGATCCGCCCGCTTCGCTATTAGCTTTCTGGATCGCATCAACCACACGATCCTGCGTGATGCTGTAAGCACGCAAGCGATCAGGACGCAGCACAATTTGATACTGCTGATTGAAGCCACCGAGCGTGGCGACTTCGGCTACATTCGGAACGGCCTTCAGCTCATAGCGCAGAAACCAATCCTGCAAAGCACGCAACTGTCCGATGTCATGTTGTCCTGTTCGATCAACAAGTGCGTACTCGTAAATCCAACCAACGCCTGTTGCATCTGGACCCAACTCGGCTTTTGCAGTGGGTGGCAAACGTCCTTGGACCTGCGACAAATATTCGAGCACACGCGAGCGCGCCCAATACAAATCGGTGCCGTCTTCAAACAGAACGTAGACATAGCTATCACCAAAGAACGAATAGCCACGAACGTTCTTAGCTCCGGGCACAGACAACATGGTCGTCGTCAGTGGATACGTCACTTGATCTTCCACCACTTGCGGCGCTTGGCCCGGATAAGTGGTTTTGATGATGACCTGCACGTCGGACAAATCCGGAATGGCATCCAGCGGTGTGGTCTTTGCCGAGTAAATGCCAATGGCGACAATCAACGCTGTCGCCATCAAAACCAGAAAGCGGTTGTGAACCGACCAATGAATCAGACGCGCGATCATGGCTTGTGCTCTGCATCTTGCATGCGCGCCAACGTACCGCGAAGGCTCGCTTCGGAATCGATCAGGAACTGGCCCGACACAACAACGGTTTCGCCTTCTTCAATGCCAGACAAAATCTCGCTACTGCCATTGCGCTCTTCACCGACTTGCACAACAGCAGGACGGAACTTGCCTTGGCCCAAGGCCAAGATCACAACATTGCGCTCACCTGTGCGGATCACAGCTTCGCTAGGCACTGATAAACCATCTTTCTGCGCAGAATTACCAGCCAGCGCCACATCCGCATACATGCCAGGCTTGAGCATCAACTTCGGATTATCAAAAATCATGCGTGCGCGAACGGTGCGTGCCTGTGCATCAAGACTGGGGTAAACGTAATCAACCTTGCCCTTGAGAGCTTCACCCGGCAGCGCACTCACTCGCGCTTCTACGACTTGCCCAATGCTTAAAGATGCGCTGATTGATTCCGGCACTTCAACGACGATCCAGACTTTGGACAAATCCGCCACGCGCATCAGCGGCATCCCCGGCGTAACCTGCTGGCCTTCACGCACATTGAGCTCTGTCACCACACCATTTAGTGGCGCGGCGATTAATGCACGACGTTGTGCTTGCCCGCTCTTAAGCACGGCAGAAACTTGAGCCGTAGAAAGTCCTTGTAGCGATAAGCGCTGACGTGCGGCATCAACTAGACGTTCATCCTGAGAACGCGTTGCCAATGCGAGTTCCTGCTGCGCTGCATAGAGATCGGGCGAGTACACACCCGCAACACTTTGTCCGCGCTTGATCGTATCGCCCACTGCATTGACGTTGAGCTGCTCGACCCAACCCGCCGTGCGAGATTCAATAACGACGATCCGACTCTCATCAATCTGCACAGAACCTGTTGCGTGAATTCCTGTATTCGAGGAGCCACGTGTCACTTTCGCAGTGCGTAAGCCAAAGTTCTGCACCATCTGCGGATCAATCTTGACGGTGCCGCCAGTCGATGCCGAGACAGGATCTGCCTCTGCACTTTCATCGGCGTACATCGGCACCAACTCCATATCCATGAAGGGTGACGGGCCGGGCTTGTCGAAGTGCGCGTCTGGCTTCATTGGGTCGTACCAATAAAGCGGTTTTCGTTCTACAGGTTTTGCGGCCGCTATCTTGTTATCCGCAGAACTCGGGGCGGCGGATGAGTGATGACTCGCAATCCACCAAGCTTGTCCGGCAATCACAGAGATGGCCAGCGTTGAAAGAATGAATGTGCTGCGTTTCATGACGCATCTCCAATGAAATAGTCGAGGGCCAATCGATTGCGCAGAGCATCAACGGCGAGAGTGAGGCGTTGCAGTTGCACATCCAGCAAGCTGCGACGCGCATCGAGCAGCGAGGCGAGCGTGCCGCGACCTGCGCTGTAGGAAATCAAGGCGGCATCAACACGGGCACGCGCTTGCGGCAGCACCTTGTCGTCGAAGTTTTTTACGCGCTCATTCACGCGTTCCCAATCGTGATGAGCGACGGAGGCCTGCGCGGTGAAATCACGCAACGCGTCTTCACGTCGTGCGTCTGCTTGCTCAGCATCGGCACGTGCGGCGGCGGCATCGCTGTCTTGTCGATTAGCGGTGAAGACCGGAAGGTCAATGCCGACTCTGAGCGTGACAAGATCGGCATAGTCAATGCGATGCCCATAGCCAAGCTCCATACGCCAGTCCGGTTTATAAGCTTGCTTGGCTTGCGCGATTTCGTTTTGTGCGACATCACGACTGCGCTCAAACATGCGCAGCGCCGGATGCTGAGGCAATGTGGACAGCACATTAGCCAAGGGCTGCGGCTCTGCGAGCATCGGCATCATTGAACCGACGGGTCGATTGGCGGCGGCGCCAATCCAGCGCATCAGATCTTCACGCGCATGGCCGGCCATCTGCTGATACTCGGCTTGCTTGTCGAGTAGCAGTGACAAAGAAACATCCGCAGCCAACACGTCGGCCTGCTCATTCTTGCCAGCGCGATAAGCGATCTCGGCGGCTTTCTGACTGCGCTCAGCCTCGATCAACATCGCGCTCACCAAGCGCTGCGCCTGCTCTGGAAAATACAGATCCAAATAAGCCAGACCGGATTCACGCTGGATACGTCGCTGAAGCTCTTGCAGTTGATCTTCTGCGCCACGCGCCATCAGACGCTGCTTTTCCCCACGCAATTCGCGCTTGGCGGCACGCGGAAATTCTTGCGTGATGCCGACACCAATCATCGTGAAATCATCGCGACGCAGACTGTAGGCGTCCTCGCGATTGACCGGCAGATCTTGCACACCCGCCATTAACTGCGGATCGGGCAACTGACTTGCCGAAACAGCGCGCGCATCAAACGCACGCACTTCGGCCGCCTGCGCTGCGAGCTGCGGCTGATCATTAATTGCCAGACGCTGCACTTGCGCCAGCGTTAACGCAGGCGATGCCAGATCAGCAGAAGATTGCTCATGTATCTGCGCTTGCACAGCGCCGACCACGAACAGCGTGACAAATCCCAACGGGGACATTTTTCGCGCAAGCGCGCGACGAGTATTTGAAAGCATTGATCCATCTCCACAGGAAACACCAACGACGCACGAGCGCCGCTACGGGTTTAGCTGTGGAATGAGATCGGTGGCCTCAGGAGTGAGGTCGGCGGGCGTACAGCCGCAATGGGCGCCTGAACTGCTGGCGCATTGTGTTCAATCGAGGAATGAATCATCGGCACAACGACTGCGGCCAATGCTGGTTGTGCATGTGCACAGCGCGACATATCGGGGCAGGCTTTGCCATCGCAGCACTTCGACGGACATTTGCTGGGCTGGTCTTGATCGCCCATATCCATCATGTCCATGCAGGGCGCGTCTGCGGCCATTTCCATCTTCATGGACGAAGTTTTAGCAGGCGCTTCCATCGGGCTACTTGCCAATGCCGCAGCCACGAACATGCTCTGGGTCATTAATGACAACCCTAGTAGCAAGCTCAGTAGTAGACGGAATCGGCGCATGAGGCTTCGACTATAGGCCTTAAATTTTAGTTCCGCAGCCTTACTGCGGGGCAGCAGGCGCAGGAGCTGGTGCGGGAGTTGGAGCAGGCGTTGCCGCAGGCGGAACCGGTGTAGCCGTCCACGACGGCATGGTCGCTTCGCTCACTTCTTCAATGCCGGTCACAAAATAACTGGTGTCGCCAAAGCAGGAAGTCGGCAGGCCCACTTTCTGTTCATAGTGCAGCGACACGCGATGTCCCATCAGTTCTTGAATCTTCTTGGCGACTTCCGGATCACGAACCGTGAACAGGAATTTTTCTGGTGCCGCGCCAGGCACTGCGATGAGCGACAACTCGCCTTCATCGGTTTTGCAGATCACGCCCTTGTGCGAAAGCTTTTGCAGCCAGCCCGCGCGCTCGCCGGTGGAATAGCTCCAGCTCAACATGGCCCAGATGTAGAGCACCGGCAGAATGATGACGAGCGCCAACACAATAAGGCCTATACGTTTGGCGTAACCCTGCTGTAACTGGTATCCGTTTGAAAGGCGCATCGGCAATCACTCTAAGGTTGTGCGAAAAATCGTTAGTGAATACTAGCAGGCCCTTTCTGCGGAGTGATGCCCGCGACCGTCGTTAAAAGAACCCAGCACATGAAAAAGGCGATGGAGCACGCTCCATCGCCTCTATTCCATCTATTTCGCTCTCTACGGTCTTACCATATCTTGATGCGCTGCTCCGGCGCCTTGTACATCTTGTCGCCCGGTTTCACGTCAAAAGCTTCGTAGTAGCCCGGCAAATTGATCACGACACCATTAGCGCGATATTCGCTCGGTGAATGGGGATCGGTTTTGATGCGGCTCACCAGATTGGCCTCGCGATAATTGCGGCGCCAGACCTGTGCCCAACCCATGAAGAAGCGCTGATCACCGGTGAGGCCATCCAACACCGGTGCGGGCTGGCCATTGAGTGAGAGCTGGTAGGCCTTGTAAGCGATGGTCATGCCGGCCAGATCGGCAATGTTTTCGCCAATGGTGAATTCGCCGTTGAGCTTGTAACCCTTCACCGGCTCGTACTGGTTGTATTGCTCGATCAGCGCTTTGGTGCGCGCTTCAAAATTCTTGCGATCATCGGCCGTCCACCAATCACGCAGTACACCGTCACCGTCGTACTGACTGCCTTGATCATCAAAGCCGTGACTGATTTCGTGCCCAATCACTGCGCCGATACCGCCGTAGTTCACCGCATCATCTGCTTTCAGATTAAAGAAAGGCGGCTGCAGAATTGCAGCAGGGAACACGATCTCGTTCATCTCCGGGTTGTAATAAGCATTCACGGTTTGTGGCGTCATATGCCACTCCTCGCGATCAATCGGTTGGCCGAGCTTGTTGATGTCTCGCTGATAGTCGAACTCGTTTGAACGATAAACATTGCCAAGCAAATCATCCGGCTTGATCGTCAGCGCGGAGTAATCGCGCCACTTAGTTGGATAACCAATCTTGGGCGTGAACTTGGCAAGCTTCTGCTGCGCAGCCTTGCGCGTCTCCGGACTCATCCACTCCAAGCCATCGATGCCTTCTTTATAGGCAACGATCAAGTTCTTCACCAAACCATCCATACGCTGCTTGGCTTCTGGCGGGAAATATTGCGCGACATAAATCTTGCCGACGCTTTCACCCAATGCGCCTTCTACCAACGCCACACCGCGCTTCCAACGTGGGCGATCTTCTTTGATGCCATTGAGCACGCCACCGTTGAACTCAAAACTCTCAGCCGCAAAGTGTTGATCCAAGTAAGGCGCTGCATCACTCAGCACACGCCAGCGGAAATAGGTTTTCCATGTTTCCAGTGAAGTCTTATCAATCAACTTGCCGAAGCCTTTAATGTAAGACGGCTGACTGACGACTACGCGCTTCTGGCTGCCCGCGCCGACTTCTTTCACAAAAGTCATCCACGCAAAATTCGGCGCCAAGGTTCCAAGCTTGTCGACGTTGAACGGGTTGTAACCCTTCACCGCATCGCGCGCTTCAACCTTGGTCCACTGCACTTTGGCTAGCTCTGTTTCCAGCGCCAGAATTTTCTTTGCGGCTGCTTTGCCATTAGGCATGCCTGCGAGGCGATAAAGATCTTCAATGTGCGAAAGATACTTGGCGCGAATGTCTTTGAACTTGGCATCGTTCTGCAAATAGTAATCACGGTCCGGCAAGCCAAGACCGGCTTGATAAAAGTCGATGATGTATTTGGTCGGATCCTTCGCGTCCTGATGCACACCACCCAGAACCGGCACGTTGATGCCGATGCGCTGGAGATGTGCCATCAAAGCTGCGATATCTTTTTTGTTATTCAGCGCATCGATACGCTTTAACTCCGGCTGCACCGGACGCGCGCCTTTGATGTCTGCGGTTTTTTCATCCATGAAGCTGGCATAAAGATCGCCAACCTTCTGCTCATCCGTGCCCGGCGCTTTGTCCGTCTTTTCTGCCGCCGTCTCGATAATGCCGCGCAGCTGCGCTTCGGCATCGTCGGTCAACTTGGTAAACGCGCCATAGTTGGATTTATCAGCTGGGATTTCAGTCTCGCTGAGCCACTTACCGTTTACAGCACGATACAAATCGTCTTGCGAGCGAACCGCTTTGTCTGCATTGCCAATCTCAATGCCCGACAGCGGGTACGTCTTGTCATAACTCAGCGCAGGTTTACTCGCAGGCACATGGATGCGTGCAACGGCCTCATTAGGCTGCGGCGCAGGCGTGCTGCACGCCGCGACAAGCAATGCACTGCAAGTACCCAGCAAAATCTTATTCATAAATCCTCGCAATATTTTTCAGCTTTATTATGTAATGCAGCTCGCACCTGATCAGAGCGTTGATTCTGTCAGAGGTTCCAACATCAGTCCGTAAATCACGCCCACAGTTGTGGACTGCTGCGGCCCTGTTCGATTCCATGTTAACTTTTGTCAAACAAGATAAGGGCATGATTCGCATAAACATGGGCATTCAATTTCCAAATTACATGCGCACGCGAGCAGGTCATACGACATCCCGGGTTCCATCAAAATTGTTGTTTGGAATTTTTATGGCAACTATCTCAGTAAATTCTGCAGCAGCTGTCGTTCTTTCCATTTTCAGCACGGCCGTGATTGCCGCTCCGACTGACCGCGACAGCCCACCGCTAAAGCAATGGGCTGACACACACGTCATAAGCGACAAGTTCACACAAGATGTGCTTAAACCATTGCGCTTGGAGGGAGCAACGGTTCGGCTAGCGATAGGACGACTGGTTGATATTGGTTTTCGCTGTGGAATCGAAAAGGGTAGTTACGACTCAAGGTTCAAAGAAATTCCTTGGATGTCAACTCACATGCCCTATGTGAGATGCACGCGAAAATTGGCGGGGGGCTTGACCGGATACCCCACTCTCAACGTGACACTTCAAGTTTCGTCTTGGACCAAATACAGCGATTCAGTAGAACAACTTTACGATACCTTGGAAACCGCAGTCGTTGAAGATGCTCATTCGTCGACTCTAGCGATACCTGCTGATGATTTTGGGCCTGTGTTCTCCTCCGACGGTGCGGCACAACTAGAAAAAAAACATAGGAAGCTGATCCAGCAGTCAGCCCTAATGAGCGATGTTGCGCGAACTCTAGTGCTGAACGGGTTTTATTGCGGCGGCCAACGACCACAGGATCGCAATGATTTCGACGAAGAAACGACCGAAACCCCAGCCTTAGTGTGTTCAATTAACGGAGGCTCGGATCAATGCAGAGTGGGCTTTGTATCAGTCCAATCTACATCTGACATAGCTGAGGCGCCCTCCTCAATGCTGTCTAAAAGCGCACTGCATGTTTTGCGCACAAAATGGCAATGCCTCGCAAAACAGTCCTAGCCTGACCTGGCATTCGACACAAAGTCCTGCATCCAGAGGAAGCCTCGCTATCAAGGATTCCGGTGACTTACGCGTATGGCATACATGATCTCTGGGATGTTGTTCCTGAATTCAAGCAACACTTTTAAGGCGCCACGATGAAAACGCTTGTCAGCATTGTTGTTGGAATCTTAGCCGCGTATCTCACGCTGGCGTGGGCGGTTGGCCACTTGGATGCGGTATCCAACACAACATGCAATCAGGAATTCACGCTGCCCGCTATCGCCTGCGGGTTTGTCGGGTTGGGCATCACGATCTTGCTGATTCCAATTGCTGGAATCGCAGGCTTCTTTGGCACACGATGGGCGCTCGCAAAAAAATCGTGAGCGCCCATCGCGCGGATTTAAACCGTTAGCGAAAACGCCATCAATCCAATTGCTGACCAGTACGTGCTGAGAATCAGCGCTTGCGCGCCGCGATAGCTGCCGACGAATTTACGTACGGATAGTGCGGAATCTGAAATCACAAACAGGATTGCGCCAACAAGTGCGAGGCGTGCTGCTTCTGTCGGCGCTACGTTCCATCGCGCGATTGCGGCTAATGCCAAAGACATCAGAATCGTGCCGTAGACCAGCACGGCTGGCTTGAGTGGGCCCGTCTTTGGCAACAGCCAGATGAAGAAGCCCAAGCCCCAAAGCACGATACCCGCGCTCCACAGCGGCAAGGTTGGTGAATCAACGCCATAGAGCAAAGCAGGAATGAACGCGAGGTGCGCGAGCAGAAAACTGGAGAGGCCCCCAACAAACCAACCATTGCCTTCAAACATCAAACAAATATCGCCGATCAAGGACAACACCAAGGCCAGCAACATGAACGCGCGCGCATTGCCTTCTGGCACGGTTGCTGCGATGCCAATGATGAAAATAGTGGTGAGCGGCTTGAGGACGTAGAAGGTGAAATGACGACGCTCGTTCCAATCCGCGATGATCGCGGCTAGTGCCGAGATGGCGGCGACTATGGCAAAACCAACTGCAATAGGCATGGGCTCTCCTTGATTCTTATCGTATGGGCCGCAGTATAGTTGTACAGCGGGCTGACTTAGGAGTGGGTGATGAGCAAAATCGAAAAATCTGACGCGGACTGGAAGGCACAACTCACGCCTGAACAATATCGCGTGACCCGTCAGCACGGCACCGAGCGCGCTTTTACCGGTGAATATTGGAACCACGAAGCCGACGGTGTTTACGTTTGCGTTTGTTGCAAAGCGCCGCTATTCGATTCGCTGCACAAGTTTGATGCGCACTGCGGTTGGCCGAGTTTTAATCAGCCACTGAGCAAGTCCGCGCCCGTCGCCGAGAGCCACGACAATAGCCACGGCATGGTTCGCACCGAAGTGCATTGTGAACATTGCGGCGCGCACTTGGGCCACGTATTCAACGATGGCCCACCACCAACGGGTCTGCGTTATTGCATCAACTCGGCTTCCATCGATTTTCAAGAACGTAAGGTCTGAGCTTGCGCGTTCACTGGCTACAACACGCGGACTTTGAAGACTTGGGCTGCATCGCGCCCTGGCTTGCATCGCGCGGCGATGTGGTCACGCAGACGCGCTTATACGCAGGCGAACTCCCGCCATCGGCCGACGATTTCGATTTTCTGATCGTGATGGGCGGACCGATGAATATCTATGAATACGATATTCATCCTTGGCTCAAAGCCGAGAAGGCGCTGATCAAGCAAGCCATCGCTGCGGGCAAACGTGTACTCGGCATTTGTCTGGGCTCGCAGTTGATCGCTGATGCGCTGGGCGCGCCGACCACACGCAATGCGCACACTGAAGTCGGCTGGTTCCCTGTGGAGATGAATGACAGCGCACGGCAATCAAAATTATTCGCGGGCTTCCCCGAGCGCTATGTAGCGTTTCACTGGCATGGCGACACCTTTGCGATTGCAGAGGGCGCACGCAATCTCGCATCCAGCGAGGCTTGTGCGCATCAGGCTTACGATTACGGCGAGCGCGTTGCTGCGATTCAGTTTCACTTGGAAGTCACCGCCGCCAATGCGCGTGACTGGTTTGCACACGAGCGGCCCGCGACTGCGGCCTATGTGCAGACGCCGGAAAGCATTCTTTCCGATATTTCCCGTTTTGCCGAAAACAATCGGCTGATGATTCGATTACTGGAAAATCTGACATCTTCTGGCTGAGTTCTGCCTTAGTGTGAGGACACTATAAGAACACTCAGTCGGGGAGTGCATGTCGAGATATTTCGTCGCCGATCATGGCGTGTCTACGGGGCCGTTTAATTTTGAGCAGATTCGCGAGAAGGTCCGCAAGGACGAGATCAACGCGTTTACTTTGATGTGGAAAGACGGCATGGCTGACTGGGCCATTGCCCAGAATGTGCTGGCCAGCGCTGGCTTGTTGCAACCCAAGTCGTGGCCAGAAGAAGCCGTCGCTGTCGAAATCGATCAGCCGGTTATCGCTGCGTTTGGGCGTCGCATTGCAGCGGCGTTAATTGATGGCTTGGTGATGTTCATTCCAGCCACCATCCTGATCATCTTGCCGCAGGCATTTTTGGCAGACACATCAGCGATGATCGTTGGTCAGCTGCTGGCGGTGCTTGGCAATCTGGCCTACTTCACCTTGTTACATGGCGGCTCTCACGGCGCCACCATCGGCAAACGCGCGTTGGATATTCGTGTGGTACGCGATGACGGCAGCCAGCTCGGCGACATGCTCGCGCTCGGTCGATATCTGTTGCTGATGCTGTCTGCGCTGATGGTGATTCCACTCTTGGTGCCCTTGTTTAATCGTCACCGCAAAGGTCTGCACGACATGGTTTGCGGCACGGTCGTGCTGGAAGCCAGCAGCCTAACGAATGAAAATTTGGATCTGAACGAAACCGTCATCGGCACCTGGGGCTCGTTGAGCTGGGTGATGGTGGGTTTGATGGTTGTGATTCCATTTGCGGGCGGCGTAGTTGCAGCAGTCTCTGTGCCCGCTTACCAAGACTATGTGATTCGCTCAAAGGTCGCGATGGCGATTGAGCAGGCACGCGACACCAGTGAAAAGGTGGTGGCGTATCGCAGCGAGCACGGCCAGTGGCCGACCAAGCCAACAGACATCGGCTTGCCAGATGCCTTGGATATTGCGGATGTAGCGACTTTGCATCTCGACGCTAACGGCACCGTGGCGCTCAATTTCACATCGACACTGATCCGTGGACGTGCGCTGCACATTCGCATGAGCGAAGACGGTCACCGTCAATGCACGACTAATTTGCCACGCAAATATACGGACCGTGCTTGCTCGCGCTCGGCACAGAGTCCGTCACTCGCTAGAAGCACTCAGCCCACGATGTAATCAGGCGTTGGCAATAACCGCAGCTTTGCGCTGCGGTTTTTTAATGTGAACTTTCACCGCTTTTTCGCCGTGTGTTAGCTCGGCGATATAGCGCTGCAAAGTTTCAATCGCTTCGGCGCGGCCATCACCGGCATGCTGACGCATATTGGATCGATACCAGTCGCCGTGCCCGAGAAAACTATCTACATCGCTGGGCGTTAGCTGGTTCATCTCGGCGCGCATGCCGACACCCATGCGCTCAATCATCTGTGCGTTGAGGCGTTGCTCAAACGCATCTTCCGGCATTGCCAGAATCGGTTTGCCGAAATGAATCGCCTCGCCAATCAGCTGATTGCCTGCGGTTGAAAGCACGCCGCGGCAGCTGGCGAGATCGCGCACAAAGCCTTCACGACTCGGCGCGCGGAAGTCGAGGTTGTCGATCTTGTCGCGATAAGGCGTGCCGTAAACCACAACCGGGCAATCCAGTTGGCGCAGCACGCCATCCAGTCGCGGCAGATATTGATGTTGGCCTTTATTGAAGTAGGCCAGCAGGAAATCGCCCTTGCTTGGTTGCACGCGCAGAACTTCGTCTCGCAACATCGGGCCAACAACTTTCACACCGGGATAAGCGCCTTCTGCCGGATAAAAGCTCGAAATCAAAATGCGTTCAGGAATGCCCATCAACGTGCGATAGCCCCAGGCATCACGCTGGCCAGCCAACCAAAGGTCCGGCGGAAAGTGAGACTTGCAGTAGGCGATGATGCCGACGTGGTCAAAGCTGATGCGTGGAATCTTCAGCTTTTGGGCGACGCGGTGTGTCCACGCTTCTGAATCCGAAATCACCAGCTGAATGTCGCGTGCCTTGAACTCGCGCTCGACCTGCGCCATGCCTTGTCCGTGGAACAGCAAATCCGCCACTGGCGAGAAGTTGCTGGCGATGGTTTTCGGAAAGGAATGGCTGCCGCGGTCGTTGTACTGGTAGCCGATGATGGGAATTCGCACCGTCGGGAACCGGGGCGCCAGCTCCTCGTAGGCGTCGCCGCCCGCGAAAACGGTGACCTCATGCTCCTTCATCAGCGCCGGCAGCACCGCGCTGGTCCGCATGGCGTGGCCACGTCCGTAACCCATGACGCCGTAAGCTATACGCATGGTTTGGCTCCATTTTCCATGCGGACAGACTGATTGCGCGGTGTAACAATTGCGTTACATTTTCACGAAACTTGCGTGACAAACGGGCGTCCAAGCCGCCGCACCGTTATCATATGCATAATCTTTACAGGAAATTTACGCGATGGAAGCTTTAGCACAACCCGAACTTTGGATGGCCTTACTGACGCTGACTGCACTCGAAATCGTGCTCGGCATCGACAACATCATTTTCTTGTCGATCATCGTCGCCAAACTTCCCGTTGAACAACAGGCCCGCGCCCGCTTCCTCGGACTTGCTGGCGCGCTGCTGACGCGCGTCGCCCTGCTGTTCTCACTGGCTTGGTTGGCCAGCCTGACGCAAACCATTTCCTGGCTTGAATTTATCCCGACCGAAATCTCCGGTCGCGATCTGGTGCTGATCCTCGGCGGTCTGTTCCTGCTCTATAAAAGCGTCAGCGAAATCCACGAAAGCATTGAAGGCAATGGCGGCGGTGGCGAAACCCCCACCGTGCGCGCCGTCACCGGCTTTGCCAGTGCGATTATCCAGATCATGATTCTCGACATCGTGTTCTCGCTCGACTCAGTCATCACCGCCGTCGGCATGACCAACAATCTGCCAGTGATGGTCACCGCGATCGTGATCGCCATCATCACCATGATGTTCTTCGCCGCCCCGCTCTCCGCATTCGTTGATAAACACCCGACGGTCAAAATGTTGGCACTCGCCTTCTTGATCATGGTCGGCGGCGCACTGGTTGCTGAAGGCTTTGGCGCACACGTGCCTAAGGCTTACATCTACTTTGCGATGGCGTTCTCGGTGGGCGTGGAAATGCTCAATCTGCGTTTGCGTCCGCACGCTCCTAAGCTGAAGTAACAAATGCTTTCAAAAAGCCCCGGCGCTCTGAGTGCCGGGGCTTTTATTTTGCCGGTCTATTTTCAATCAAAGCGTCAGAGCAGCGGCCAAGCCGGTAAAATCAGCGAATGAATGATTTTGCTGACGATCTTGCACCCCTTATTGACCATCTCAACCCTGCCCAGAAAGAGGCGGTAACGGCGCCGACTGAGCATCGTTTGGTTTTGGCTGGCGCGGGTTCAGGTAAGACGCGCGTGTTGGTGCATCGCATTGCTTGGTTGATCGCGAAAGAAGGCGTATCGCCGCTGTCGATTCTTGCGGTGACATTCACCAATAAAGCGGCTGCTGAAATGCGTGGGCGCATTGAGCAGTTGGTGACCATTCCAGTTCGCGCGATGTGGGTTGGCACTTTCCACGGCACCGCGCATCGCATGCTGCGACTGCATTGGAAAGAAGCCAAGCTGCCGCAGAATTTCCAGATTCTCGATTCCGACGATCAAGTGCGTTTGGTTAAACGCGTATTGCGCGCGATGGAATTGCCAGAAGATAAATGGGTTCCGAAAAGCGTCACCGGCTTTATCAACTCGCAGAAAGAAGAAGGTCGCCGCCCGCAGCATCTGCAAGATCAAGGCGACTTCACGCAGCGCACGTTGGTGCGTGTTTATGCCGCGTATCAAGAACAGTGTGAACGCAATGGCTTGGTGGATTTTGCAGAACTGCTGCTGCGCGCTTACGAACTGTGCCGCGACAACGTTGAAATTCAGCACCACTATCGCAATCGTTTCCGTCATGTCTTGGTCGACGAATTTCAGGACACCAATACGCTGCAGTATCAGTGGCTGAAAGTACTCGCAGGCAAAACCGGCATCTTGTTCGCCGTTGGCGACGACGATCAGAGCATCTATAGCTGGCGCGGCGCGAAAGTTGAAAACATGATGAAGCTGGATCGGGATTTCCCCGGCACAGAAACCATCAAGCTGGAACAGAACTATCGCTCCACTGGCACCATCCTTAAGGCTGCGAACGGCTTAATCGAGAAGAACAGTTCACGACTCGGCAAAGAGTTGTGGACGGATGGCAACGAAGGCGAACAGATTCAGCTTTACGCTGCGTTCAACGAATACGACGAGTCGGAATTCGTGATCAGCCGCATGAAGGAACACATCGACGGTCGCTCGCGTTACTCCGATCTCGCCGTGTTGTACCGCATGAGTGCGCAGTCTCGTGTGCTAGAAGAAACGTTGATCCGCGCGCGCATTCCTTATCGTATCTACGGCGGCCTGCGATTCTTTGAACGCATGGAAGTTAAAGATGCACTGTCGTATCTGCGACTGCTGCACAACCGCGACGATGACACCAGCTTTGAGCGCGCCGTAAACACGCCGCCGCGCGGCATTGGCGCCACCACCATCGAGCGTTTGCGCTTGCTGGCGCGCGAACAGAATATTTCGATGTGGGTTGCTGCAAAGACTGGCCTGCCTTCACTCGGTCGCTCTGCGAATAGCGTTGGCGCGTTCTTGTCGATGATTGAAGAGCTGCATGCGGATACACGCAGCCTCACGCTCAGCGAAGCTACCAAGATGGCGATTGAGCGCAGTGGCCTGCGCGAGCACTACAAGAAAGAGAAAGGCGAACAGGCTGAAGCGCGTCTCGAAAACTTGGACGAATTGATCAACGCCGCGCGCGGCTTTGAAGAACTGCCGCCGGTTGAAGGCGAGCCAACGCTCGAACCTTTAACCGCATTTATTACGCACGCCTCGCTGGAATCTGGCGACGGACAAGCAGGCCCGGGCGAAGACTGTGTGCAGTTGATGACGCTGCACGCGGCAAAAGGTTTGGAGTTCCCCGTCGTATTTATGGTCGGCCTTGAGAACGGTTTATTCCCGAGCCAGCGCACGATGGATGAAGGGAATCTCGAAGAAGAACGCCGCCTTTGTTACGTCGGCATCACGCGTGCACGCGAGCGCTTGTACATCAGCTACGCCGAGATGCGTCGCTTGCATGGCCAGGAACAAATCAATCTGCCGTCAATGTTCCTCAAGGAAATTCCGCCTGAGTGCGTCAGCGAAACACGCCCGCGCGCCGGCATCGTGCGACCCGCTTTTGCTGCGCGTAGCAATACATCATCGTGGAGTGGCGGCGGCAACTTCGGTGGCAGCAGCTATCGCAGCCCGAGTGTTGACGGCAGTAGCTACAGCAAAGATGGCTATCCGGCGCGCGGGTCCGCGCCAGCTGGACGAGTCACTGATGTTGGCCCCGGTGGTTACAAACTCGGCCAACGTGTTTCGCACGAGCGCTTTGGTGAAGGCACGATTCTGTCGTTTGAAGGCGATGGCGATCGCGCTCAGGTCGAAATCCGCTTTAAGGCGCATGGCACTAAGCGCTTGATGATCAGTTACGCGAATTTGACGGCGCTTTAGGCTTAGTCCATGTCATCCCGAGCGCAGCGAGGGATCTCGCTGTAACGCTCTGCTAACTGGCGAACGGCAAGATTCCTCGCTGCGCTCGGAATGACAAATCCCGGCCAAACCGTCCGTGCAGGCGAGCATGACGCGCAGGTCCGAAACCCTTCTTTACCCAATCCGGCTTGCTTTAGGCTTAGTTAAGATATATCTTAAGATCGTTACTTAAGACTAATCTTGAGTAACTCATTCAAGATTTTTTAGGAGTACCCCATGAGAAACCCTTTCTCTACATCAGACCGCCACGACCGCCGTTCACACGCCGAGGCACATTTTTCACACCGTCATGGCCATCACCATGAACACCACCGCCCCGATCACCACATGATGATCGGCCGTCGCGGCCACGGGCCTTTCGGACGCGGTGGCGCAGACTTCCCCGGTGACGAGCGCGGCGAGCATCGCGGCGGCGGGCGCATGGGCCGCATGTTCGGCCAAGGCGACCTCAAGTTGCTGCTGCTCGCGTTGATCGAAACCCAACCACGTCATGGCTACGAATTGATTCGCGCGATTGAAGATCTTTGCGGCGGTGCTTACTCACCTAGCCCCGGCGCGATTTATCCGACGCTGACTTTTCTCGAAGAAGCAGGCTACGCCACTGTGCAGATCGCAGATGCCAACGCGCGAAAGCAGTACGCGATTACCGATGAAGGTCGACAGCACCTTGAGCAGAACCGGCTCGATGTTGAAGCCGTGATGCAGCGACTCAAACTTTCATCTCGCATGATGGCCAAGCTCAGCGTTCCAGAAACGATACGCGAGAGCATGCATCAACTCAGACATGCACTGATGGGACATGACCGCGCTTGGGATGCCGCAGAAGTGAAACGCGTAATTGCGATCATTGAGAAAGCAGCAAAAGACATCACGTCTGTTTAATCGTCATCAGGGAAGATCCACATGTATTCGATAACGCCCGCAGGTGAACGCCGCCTGCTCTGGCTGCTCGCACTCACGCAGTTCACCATCATCATGGATTTCATGGTGATGATGCCGCTGGGCCCGCAGATCATGCAGGCCTTTCAGATTTCGCCTGCTGCATTCGCGACAGCGGTGTCGGCGTATTCATGGTGCGCGGGTTTGTCGGGATTATTGGGCGCGACTTATGTGGACCGTTTTGATCGACGCAAATTGTTGCTCGTCGTGTACGCGCTGTTCGCTGTATCCAATCTGATCTGCGCCTTGGCACCAAACTTTCACTTGCTGCTGATCGCACGTGCGTTTGCTGGCATCACGGGTGGCGTTCTGGCTTCCGTGATCATGGCGATTGTTGGTGATGTGATTCCGGCACAACGTCGTGGCGCTGCGATGGGCACGATCATGACGGCGTTTTCACTCGCAGCCATTGCGGGTGTTCCCGCAGGCGTCTTGCTTGGCGCGCACTTTGGTTGGGCGACGCCATTTTTTATGCTGACTGCGATGTCCGCTCTCATCTGCTTTGCAGCTTCAAGCATCGTGCCTTCGCTAGCGGCGCATCTACAGCAGAAACAACCGGCACTGAAAGAAGTGCTGCCAAACCTTGGGCGTTTGCTCACCAAACCTGATCACGTCAAAGCGTTTGCGCTGACGTTCACGCTGATGGTTTCGCACATGATGGTGATTCCATTCATCTCGCCAGTACTCGTCGCCAACTACGGCGTAGCACCTGCAGATTTATCGTGGATTTACATGGCGGGTGGTGCGGCCGCTTTCTTCAGCTCACGCATCATCGGACGCATGGCGGATCGTTATGGCAAGCGTGATCTGTTCCGCGTGCTTGTGCTGTTGTCGATGTTGCCGGTGTTGTTCATGACGCACATGCCACATCTGCCATTCATTGTGATGCTGTTGTTCTTTCCATTCTTCATGGTGCTGGTGGCTGGGCGCATGATTCCGATGCAAGCGCTGCTCACCACTGTCCCCGTGAATACACAGCGCGGCGCATTCTTGAGTGCGAATAGCGCGCTGCAAGCACTCGGCAATGGTTGTGGTGCTTGGCTCGCCGGGCTAATGCTCAGCACGACAGCGACAGGTCAGATCAGTGGTTACAGCACTGTTGGCTTAGTCGCCGTTGCGCTGTTGCTGCCCGTGCTGTGGTGGGTCGGCAAAGTGAAAGCTGCAGACGATCAAGCGCTTCCGACCTAAGTCGGAGCGATGATTATTTGAGCTTCATCAAAACGGCTTGCACGCCGTTCTGTTCAAGACGTGCCATCAGCGTATGCGCTTTAGCGAGACTCTTTTCAGGGCCAACACGGACACGGTAATAAGTGTCTTTGTTGTCGATGGTGACTTTCTCGATGCGTGATTCCATGCCGAGTAAAGCGAGCTTCGCTTTTTCGGCATCGGCATCCGCTTGCGTGCGATACGCAGCAACTTGAATTACATAAAGGCCGTCATCTCCTGGCAGCGCTTTGCCTGCGGCCGCGGCGACGTTGGACGGCACCACCACTTCCTGACCCGGAAGAATGTCGTAGAAGGTGAAGCGTGGTTTTTCTTTAGGCGGCAATTTGATTGCGCCTTTCTTGCCTTGTGCATCTGCCTTGGCAGATGACTTTGCGTCGGGCGTATTTTTGTCGCCGCCCTTTGCGGCTACTTCGTCTTCGTTGTCTTGTGATTGCTCAGCGGCTTGGCCGGGCATCGGCTGTGGCGGACGCGTGATGTAAACCAGCGCAGCGATGGCCAAGCCAAACGACAAGCCCAGCACCATCCAGATCCAACCGGGCATGCTGCTACCGCCCTTGCCTTTACCTTTGGATGAACGTGCCTGGTTGCGGCCGTTGCCACGCTGTGCGTAATCACCACGTGCCATTACATTTTCTCCGGCGCAGATACGCCGAGTAGCGTGAGACCAACATGCAGCACCTGACGCGCCGCACTTATCAGCGCAAAGCGTGCGGATTGCAGCTCTGCATCATCAACGATGAATTTGTGCGCGTTGTAGTAGCTGTGGAAAGCATCAGCCAAACCATCACGCAAATAGAACGCAAGCGTGTGTGGTTCGTACTCGGCTGCCGCTTTGCGAATCACTTCTGGGAAGCGATTCAACTGCACCAGCAATGCTTTCTCGTGTTCGTTGTCGAGACGATGCAACGCCGCAAGGCCTGCGGCCTCATCGTAGTTGCCACCTTTTTCTTTGAGCTGTGCAAACACACTGCACACGCGCGCGTGTGCGTACTGCACGTAGAACACTGGATTGTCATTGCTCTGCGAGCGCGCGAGATCAATATCAAATTCCAAATGCTGTTCGTGTGAACGCATCAGATAGAAGAAGCGCGTGGCGTCTGTGCCGGCTTCATCAATCAAATCTTGCAGCGTGACGAAGTTGCCACTGCGCTTGCCCATACGACCGGACGAGAGCGTGACGAACTGGATGAGCTGCACGTTGAGTGCATCTTTGCGGTCTGTGAGCGCTTCAATCGCTGCGCGCACGCGTGCAATGTAACCGTGGTGATCAGCACCCCACACGTCCATCAACAGCGGGTAGCCGCGATCCAGCTTGTCGATGTGGTACGCAAGGTCGTTGCAGAAATAAGTTGCGGCACCGTCAGCCTTCACCAACACGCGATCTTTTTCGTCACCGAACTCTTCGGTGCGCATCCACTGCGCGCCATCTTTTTCGTAGGTCAGGCCTTTCTCAGCAAGACGCGCGAGCGCCTTTTGCACGAAGCCGCTGTTGACCAGCGCGGCTTCTGAAGACCACTGATCAAAACGTACGTTGAAGGATTGCAGCGTGCTGCGAATCACTGCGAGCTGATCATCCAGCGATGAGCGAACGATGGCTGTGTAGCCATCACCGAGCAGCGACTTGGCGCGCAAGATCAATGCGTCGGCGTAACTTTCCTGACGCAGCTTGATTGCATCTTTTTCTTTGTCGCTCGCGCCTTCAGGCGCGACGGGTTCTTCTGGCAGATCGGCCATCACGACTGATGCTGCGTGACGGAATTTTTCGCCATGTGCATCTTTGATTTTCTGCGCGGCGCGATTGATGTAATCCGCTGGATAACCGCGCTTGGGGAAAGGCAGCGTCTCGCCGCACAGTTCCAGATAACGAACCCACGTCGAGATCGCGAGAATATCGACCTGACGACCGGCATCGTTGATGTAGTACTCGCGCCACACATTCCAGCCGGTGGCGGCCAACAAATTCGAAATCGCATCACCGTATGCAGCGCCGCGGCCATGACCGACATGCATCGGGCCGGTCGGATTGGCAGAGACAAACTCCACCATGATCTTGCCTTTGCTGCCGCTGTCGTCGCGACCAAACTTGTCGCCCGCTTTCAGCACGTCCGCAACAATCGCTTGGAAGGAATCTGCAACGAGGAAAAAGTTGATGAAGCCAGGGCCTGCGATTTCTACTTTGGAAACACGCGGCGAAGCAGGCAGGTTTTTGACCAACAACTCAGCGACTGCACGCGGCGACTTGCCGAGTGGCTTGGCCAGAATCAGTGCGAGGTTGCTGGCAAAATCGCCATGCGTTTTGTCTTTGGCGGAGTCGATCTGGATGCTGTCGGGCACACGCACCTCTGTCCCGGCAATGACCGGTAACACGGCGGCACGCAACAGCTCTTGCAGATGGGATTTCATCTTGGGAATCTAAATAACCTGATAAGGGCGCGAATTTTACTTGAGTAGGGTGCGCCGTGCGCACCGTTGACGCAGGACCTAGGCTTTTGCAGCTACCGGCAGAATCAGGGTCATGCTCAACCCGCCACCTTCGCGATTGGCCGCCAAACAACGGCCGCCATGAACCTGCACGATACGTTCGACAATCGCCAAACCCAGCCCCTGCCCATTCGCGCGTAAACCATTGCTGCCACGATAGAAGGGGCTGAATAGCTGCGGCAGTTCAGCCTCTGGCACGCCGGGGCCGCGATCTTCCACGCTGATTTCTATGCTCTGCGCCAGTGCGGCGACCCGCAATTGAATCTCGCTGCCCGCAGGGCTGAACTTGATAGCGTTGGAGATCAAGTTATCGAGCGCGCGGCCCAACAGAACCGAGTGACCCTCCAGCACGGCCGTCTCTGGCGCATCCAGACTGGCTTTCAACCCGCGGTTATCGAGTTCGATCTGCGCTTCGGCGAGGCGATCACGCGCCATTTCGGCGAGGTCGACCGCTTCTGGCGCCATACCGGCCGCGCCTTCTTCGGCACGCGACAAGGCCAGCATTTCGGCGATCAATTCATCAAGCCGGACAATCTCGCGGCTGGCGCGCTCAAAGTAAGGCTGCACTGTGGACTGCGCTTCACCGCGGCCCAGTTCCAACGCTAATTGCAGACGCGCCAGTGGCGAACGCAATTCATGCGATATGTCGCGCAACAACCAGCGATTACGCTCAACCAGCGATTCAATGCGATTCGCCATGTGATCGAAATCGCGCGCCAACTGACCCAGCTCATCTTTTGATTGCGCCAGCGGCGCGCCGATGCGTGCGCTCAAATCGCCTGCGGCAACACGTCGTACCGCGCGCTGCAGTTGCTCCACTGGCTTACCCATGCTGCGTGCGATCAGCCACGACACCACGCCAATCACAAAGAGTGAAACCAGAATTTCGATCAACATTGGTAACTGGCCGCGCGGCGAGAAGAAGCGCGGGCCCGCACCACGCGGAGGCGCGCGCATCGCTAAAAATCTCAGCGTCCGATCACCGCTGACAACGTCCAGGCCGACCAAGGTGACATCTGACTTGGGGTGCAAAATGATTTCGGAGTCGCGCATCAGTCGTGGAAGGCTGTCTTCCATCGGCGGCGGCAACGGCGACATCAACAAATTGCGGCCGTTCTCCAACAAAGCGATTTGAATGCCACGCCGCTGCAACGGCCGCGCCCATGACGCTACGGCGTCGATACCAGCGGCGTCATAAATTGCTGCGGTATCACTGGCGAGGTCATGCCAGTCTGGCGTCAGCGTGGTGTAGTTCTCGCGCGCGATGCGGCCCATGACGAGCGCACTGATCATCAGCGTCACCAGATTGGCGACACAAAACCAAAAAAATAATCGCGCGTGGAGACGGTTCAAAACTTATGCGCTGGGCCGGGTTAACAGATAACCAGAGCCTCGCACGCTCTCAATGCCCGGCGCTAGTGCCGAGGCCGTGCTGAGTTTGCGGCGCAGGCGACTAACGTGGACATCGACGCTGCGGTCAAAACGTTCAATCGGTCGGCCCAAACCTTCCTCCGTCAACGAAGCTTTATTGACGACATTGCCCGCCTGTCGCGCCAGTGCCAACAGCAACGAATATTCTGCGCCAGTGAGTTTTAACTCTGTCTCGCCAACCCAAGCGCGGCGCTCGGTGGGCTGCAAACGTAATAGTCCAACGCTCAACGGCTCATCCGAACCGGCACTGCCACGGCGCAGCAAAGCACGCACGCGCGCCAGCAATTCTCGTGGTAAAAACGGCTTGGACAGGTAATCGTCAGCGCCCAGCTCAAGGCCGACAACGCGATCCGCAGGATCACCACGCGCAGACAAAATGATCACGGGGAGTTGATGGCGCTGACGCAGTTCGCGCAGCGCGGTGAGGCCGTCTTTGCCGGGCATCATCACATCGAGGATCAAAAGATCAGGCGGATGTTGATCGCGGGCAAAGCGCGCTAACGCGGTCTCGGCGTCATGCGCCAGTTGCACTTCAAAGTCTTCACGCCGCAGATAGTCCGCCAACAGCGCGCAGAGCTCGAGGTCGTCATCAACAATCAAAATCGTCCGCATGTCCTGTTCCACTCAAGGTGTCCAGCATTTCGACCATGCTGAAGCAAAGAGGTTGCTTTAATTTTTTCTTTACTCATATTTACGGCGTCGCGACGATCCTTTACACGCCCTCAGCCTATAAATCTCCCACCCCCACAGGAGATTTCAATGCTTAAAAAAATAACCCTCGTTACCGCCCTTGCCGCTGGCCTGATTGCATCGACCGCCGTCCTGGCCCATGACCCCGGCTCGCGTGGCGATCATGGCCGCCGCGGCCACGGTGGCCCCGTTGCTGGACTCAGACAGCTGGACCTTAGCGAAGCTCAGCGCGATCAAGTTCACAAAATCATGCTGGACCACCGCAAGGCTTCCGAGCCTCTGCACGATGAACAAAAAGCGCTGCACAAGAGCTTCGCCAGCCTGAATCCCGGCAGCGCCGACTACGCCAAACAAGTCGCCGCCCTGCAAGACCAGTCCGCAAAAGTCGCCCGTGATCGCGTCAAAGACATGGCCAACCTCAAAGGCCAAGTCTACGCCGTACTCACCGACGCCCAGCGCACCAAGTGGGCTGAACAGAAAACCAGCTTCCGTCGTCACGACGACAAGGATCATCCAAAAAACTAAGGCTGCAAATAAAAAAACCCCGCCGATTGGCGGGGTTTTTTTTAACTAGCCAACTAACTTAGTTGGTGTCGTAAACCATCAAGCGTGCGTTGTTCGAATCGACAATGTAGATGCGGTTCGAACCGGCCGTGGCAAAGGTTGCCATGCCCAGCGGGTTGCTCAGCGTACGCTCAGAAGCTTCTTGCTTACCGTTGCCGTTGTTCAGCAGGTCAGGCGAGTTGTTCTGATCGTCATCGTTGGCGGTCACGTGGTTGTAATCACCCTGACCATAAACAGCAATAGCGCTAGAACCATCAGCGGTTGGCGTGTTGAAAGCCAGAACGCGGTTGTTGCCAGCGTCAGCTACGTAGATGTAGCTGGTGTTCTTGTCCAACCAAACGCCACGTGGCTGCTTGAGTGCCGAAGGGCCGGAACCAAAACCACCCTGGTTCTTCATGTTGGACTGACCGATTACGCGAGCAGCGGCAGTCTGATTGGCAGCTGGAACCTGCGTGAAGTACAACACGCGGTTGTTAGCCTGATCGCTCACAACGAGCTTGGAGCCGTTAGACCACACGTCGGACGGACCGCTGATCGAGTCTGCAGTGATCGCGAAATCGAGGGTGCAATCTGGGATCGCAACCGTGTCTTTCGGGCAGTTCGGGGTCAGCTGGCCGGTGGTGAAGTTACGCTGGCCGAGGACGACGTTTGCTGATGCGAGAGCGCTGATGGTGTTGTAGATCAGCACGCGGTTATTACCCGTGTCTGCAACCACCAGCTTGGTGCCTGCAAAGGTCGCGCCGAGCGGACCAAACAAGGTGTCTGCTGCTGCTGGCTTGCCAGCGCCATTACCGATGGTGAAGCTTGGAGCAGCATTAGTTGCCGGCAGCGTGTTCCAAACCAGAACGCGGTCGTTACCAGAATCAACCACGAGCAGACGGCCTGCATCAATGCTGACTTTGCTAGGTTGGTTCAAGCTCGACAGGGTCGTGCTGATCGGGCAATCGCTAGCAGCAATTGCGATGCATGGATCGTTCTTGGCGAAATTGCCGTTAGGCTGACCAATCACGAAATCGGCGGTCGCCGACAATGACGTCGGAATGCTGTTAAAGCCCAGCACGCGATTGTTGTTGGTGTCAGCGATGTAGAACTTCACGCCGTCCGTCGCGACGCTAGCGGCGCCGCTGAGCGTGTTATTGCTTGGAGCAACACCGCGATTCGGGGTGATGTCTTTGAAATCGGCCTGACCGAACTGATAAATCGCTTTAGCAGCTTCGTTCGATGCTCCGTCCCCACCACCACAACCCGCCATAAAAACGGTTAGTGCCAGAGCTGCGCTGATACCAACGCTCCGGACCAATTGCATATTTCGCAGCATCTGAGTCTCCGTTCCAAATAACCCGCTTCATGCGGGTGTTAAAAGTAAATTCTATCGGTAAATCCGATGATCTTTAAGGTAAAAATTTGTAAATCGATACTGCGTCAACTGATTACCCGGCGCGCAAGATAGCACTACAGGCACCCCACAGGCTTGTCAGTGACAGCCCTGAGGACAAAGCGTTCAATGTGTTTGGCTGGATGCCAGCTCCAAGCCTTGGCGATACAGCTGCACAGCCTGTTCGCTATTCTGCGTCTCTGCGCTGAGTTTGGCGAGTTCTAAATAAGCGACCGGGGTCGGCGACACCCGCAGCACGGCCTCCAGATAGCTGCGGGCCTTACCCCAGAGCTTGTTACGCAGGCAGACCCGCCCGGCGGTGGTCAAAAGCTCCGGCTTTTCACCGTACTGGCCCAACCAGCTTTCGATCGTGGCCAGCTGGCTCAGGGTGTCGGTGGCGTGCAAATCGCCAAATAAGGTGACCAGCTCGCCATCCCAAACTTTGCGGAGCGTCGTGGTAATCAGGGCCAGTGCCTCGGCGTCGGCATTGAGACGAGCCAAGCCACGGGCATAGATGCGACGCAGATCCGGGTCGACGCGGAACTCTTCAGCGGCAGCGTCCCAAATCGCTTTGAGTTGATCGAGCTTAGCAGCGGCCAGCGCCTGCGCCATCAGCTCGCGCAGAGCTTGCAGCATCAGCTCGTTATAACGTGCGGGCGCCAATGCTTTGAGCTTGGCGGTGTCGGCCAGCAATTCACGCAGCGCGACCCAATCACCCAACTCGGAATAAGACTCGGCCAACAGCTCAATCGCATAAGGATGTTTTGCGTCCTGCTCACGCAATTGAAGTGCGGTGTCACGCACTTGCAGATTCTCGCCACGCTCACGCTGCAGCTCAGCCCGCGTCAGCATGGTGGCGAACTCCAGCTCTGGCGCGCTTTGCGCGGCGAGCTTGAGGTAATGATCGCGACGATCGCCAGCGCCCATGCGCTGTGCGGCGCGTGCGGCGCCGAGATAATTCAGGTGACGCGCGTGATGATCAGCAGCGCGACGGACCAGCTCAATCTCAGCCAGCTTCCAGTTGCCTTCCAGCAGTTTCAGTAAGCCACTTTCAAATGAATCACGAGCGCGATTGGCGCGGCGGCGGCTGACATTGCGGCGCATTCTGGCCGGCAGACGCACACCCGTCATCACTAGCTTCAGGCCGTAATACACCGACATAAAACCCACGCAAACGCTCAGGATCAAACCGAGCAGCGAGGTCTCAATAATCCAATCGCGATAGCTGATCAGCACATAGCCAGTTTCAGCGCGCAGATAAAACGCTGCCGCGGCGCCCGCTGCCAGCATCAACACGGCCAACAGGAAAAAACGAATCATCGGACGCCCGGCTCCATCTGCGCACGCAGCAGAGTTAAGCTGCGGCTGATGTCAGGAATCGGCGCGTTGAGCTGCAAGGGTCGCAGACGTTCCAGCTCTGCTTGCGCGGCGAGTACGCCCGGATCATCTGGACGGAAATAATCTTTGATCCAGCTACCTGCGGAATCGCAAAGATCACGGAAGCTGGTGGCATCACCACGCAACAGCGCCAGACGTGCGCCTTCAAGCTTGATCATCAGCACCTGATAGACCAGCGATTCCTGATCTGGAGGCAGCAAGCGTGGCGCGGGGCCGTTGTTACGGCGCACATTAAATACACCGGTCATCGCTTCTTTCACGCTGGCCCACATGCGAGCAGCCCAACCGGATTCTGGCGCAACATCTTCATGCTCTACACGCGCTTCAAAATGATCGGGCACTCGTGCCCGCAGCGGTAAACGAGCAACGCGGCTGATCAAGCTGGAGAAAGTGAGCGCAGCGGCAGCGCGATCCACATGCGGCACTGCACGTAACGCAGCACGCTCTTCGCTAATCGCGCGACGCACTGCAAACAAACGTGGCTCGCCGAGTGCGCCGAGACGTTGGTCCGCCAACTCCAAAGCTGTGGCGGCGCCATCCAAATCATGTTCCAACAGCAGACGGTCATTGGCCGTCAGCAACAGATGCTCAACCACCGCCATCTGCGTACGCGTGCGGCCGCCTTCGTATTGATCATTCAGGCGTGAAACGATTTGGCTCTGCTCGTCCAAGCGTTTGTTCAGCGCCGCAACTTCCAGACTGTTGTTGCGTGAGGCATCGATGATGTCGGACTGACGCCCTTCAAGCTTGGCGTTTTGCACTTCCACTTCATTGAGGCCACGAACCAAACCACCGAGCTGCTGGTTGTTGTCGCGAATCATGTGAACCAGCACACCAATCTGCCAGGCCACGAGGGCCAGCACGGCCAGCGAAACCAGCCACAGCCAGTAACGGCGGTGAGGGGTGGCAGTGGCGGAGGTGTCTTGATCGTCTGTCATTTAATTTCTATTACTTACTTAAGTGGTCTGCGCCTGTTCCAGCGATTGAACAATGCTGGCATCGGACATCTTTTCTGGCGCGATCAGGGCGCGAAAGCCCAATTCGGACGCTTTTTCTACCATACGCGGCCCCGGCACAACTAGTTGCTTTTGTAACAAAGCCTTACGCATGGGCTCCGGCGTTAGCCGCAGGAGATGATCCAAGGCCTGACCGCTGGTGATGACGATGGCATCAATCGCTCGCAAGGTTTCACCAATGCGCTCGCCGTCATACGGCAATGCCACGCGCCGATAAACCTCAGCTAACTCAACCTTTGCGCCACGTTCACGCAGGGCCGGGCCCAGCACCGCCAAGCCGTCTTCGCCTGTGACAATCAAAATGCGCTGACCGTTCACTTGCTGAAATTGCGGTAGCTCCAACAAGCCCTCGCTGGAATACGAACCTAAAGGAGTCGTGGCCGATTGCCCTGCATTCTGCAGCGCCGCCGCAGTCGCCGCGCCAACAGCCGCCAGATTCGTCGCCCATGGTTCCACGCTCAAATTGCGCGCGTGTTGCACGGCGTTAACGCTGGTGAAAATCCACCAATCCCAATCGCGCGCGCCTTCCAAAGTGCGCCGCGCCGCACCCGCTTGTGGCACCGGCACAATCGACAGCAGCGGCAAACGCACGGCTTTGCCGCCACGCGCTTCAATCAGTCGGCACAAGTTATCGGCCTGATGCGCAGGCCGCGTCACCAGCACCCGCAGCTTGCGCAGAGAATCCGAGCTGTCGGGCATGGTCATGTTATTCGCGAATCAGACTGCGACGCCGATGCTACGCAGAATGTCTGCAGCACCCATCGTCAACAAGCGTTCAGCCAAAGTAATACCCAAGGTTTCAGCTTGATCCGCTGGCCCTTCGATTTGATCACGCACGATGCGCGAACCATCAGGCGCGCCGACCAAAGCCTGCAAACGCAACTGACCGTTTTCAACGCGGGCATGACCGGCAACCGGCACCTGACACGCGCCGCCAAGACGACTGTTCAGTGCACGCTCGCAACGCAAACGCGTTGCAGAAAGATCGTGATGCAGCGGCGCGAGCAACTTGTGCGTGGCGGCGTCGCCTGTGCGGCATTCGATGCCAATGATGCCCTGGCCAATCGCGGGGATGAATCGCTCTGCATCAAGGCTTTGCGTAATGCGCTCGCCAAGACCCAAGCGCGCAAGGCCCGCATGCGCGAGCAAAATCGCGTCGTAATGTTTCTCGTCGAGTTTGCGCAGACGCGTACCGACATTGCCGCGCAAATCTCTGATCAGCAGATCAGGTCGTAGCGCACGTAGCTGCGCCTGACGACGCAAACTGGAGGTGCCGACGCAAGCGCCTTGCGGCAATGCATCGAGATTTGGATACGTGTTGGAGACAAAAGCATCGCGCGGATCTTCGCCTTCCAGAAACACGGCCAATTCGAGGCCGGGCGGCTGCTGCGCGGGCACGTCTTTCATCGAGTGCACGGCAATATCGGCGCGCCCTTCGAGCATCGCCGTTTCCAGTTCTTTAACGAACAGGCCTTTGCCGCCCACAGTAGAGAGCGGCGCGCTGAGCATCTGGTCGCCGCTGGTCGTCATCGCCAACAGGCTGACTTCCAGTCCGGGATGCGCGCTTTCGAGCAGTGCTTTGACGTGATGGGCCTGCCACAGGGCAAGCGGGGATTCGCGGGTGGCGATTCTGAGAAGCATTGGGAGATATGAGATACGAGCGTGAGCACCGGCTCACCGGATGCTTATCGTCTCATATTTTGTAGGGTGCGCCGTGCGCACGGCGCACCCTACGATCGCTCTTTTAATTATTTTCGGTGAGGAAGCGCCTCACTTCAGCCAATCGACGACGCGAAACCGGCAGGGCTTCGTTGGAATGCTTCATCTTCAGCCAGTGGTGTTGTTCGCCCTGACGGTCGCGCTCCATGCTGGAGATAAAGCGCGTGGCGACCAGCGCCTTGCGGTGAATGCGCAAGAACCAAGGCGCAAAATCTTCTTCCAGCGTCTTCAGCGATTCTTCAATCAGTACTTCGCCGTGCAGATGGCAGACGGTGGTGTATTTCTGATCGGCGAGAAAATAAACGATGTCTTCAGCAGGCACGCGGATCAAGCCATCACGCGTGGTCGCGGTGATGACGGAGCGTTTCGGTTTGCCTTCTGCCGACGTCGATGCAGCCGTCGATTTATGTGCGCGCGTGGGTTTGCGTACACGCAGCAAGGCGTCTTTGAGTTTTTCCAAACGAATCGGCTTGAGCAGATAGCCCTGCGCAGCAGCGTCATACGCGGACAATGCGTGTTCGGAGTAGGCGGTGGTGAAAATCACTGCTGGCGGCATTTCCAACTCAGCGAGTTGGCGGCCAACCTGCAGACCATCCATGCCGCCCATGCGGATATCCATCAACACCAAATCGGGTTCTTCGTCATCGATGACGTCGAGCGCGGTTTCGCCATCGGCAGCTTCGCCAACAATTTCGTAGCCCGGGAATTCCGCCAACAGACGGCGCAGTCGCTCACGCGCCAGTGGTTCGTCATCAACGATCACTACTCTCATTGCTATCCCTCGCTTTACGCTTCTTTTAATTGCGCCGCCAAAGGCAGCGTCATGCGAGCGCGAAAAATCGCGCCCTGAATATCACGGTCGAGCCCTAACTCGAGCAACGCCCTATCACCGTAAATGAGTTGCAGACGTTGAGCAATATTATCAACGGCAATGCGGTTGCCGTGCTTCTTCTCAACATCCTGCGGTGGCAATGGGTTTTCCACCTCAATAATTAGACGATTGCTGATCTCGCGGATACGGATGCGGATGATCCCCGGCTCGCGCAATTTGGAAATGCCGTGATGCACAGCGTTTTCCACCAGCGGCTGAATCACCAGCATCGGCACGCGCCAGCCGAGCAGCTCTTCCGGCACGTCCCACTCTACGTTGAGGCGATCAGACATGCGCACTTTTTCGATGCGCAAATACGCATGCACCAGCGCCACTTCATCGCCCAACGGCACGATGCGATCGCGCTTTTCCATGCTGGCGCGGAAGAGGTCGGACAAATCCTCAACCATCAACTCCGCCTCGGCAGGCTTGATCGAAATCATCGCCGCGATACTGTTAAGCGAGTTGAATAAGAAGTGCGGCTGAATGCGCGCGTTGAGCGCCTGGTAGCGCGATTCGCCTTCGAGCGTCACCTGCGCGCGCCACTCATGGCGCAGCCAGAAATAGCGCAGCAATAACAAGGAAACAATTGCGGAAATCACCGTGCTGCGAATGATGAATGCGCCGCGTGGCTCATCCGGAAAGCCGGGATAGATCGGCACCGTTTCACAAAGGGTGTACGCAATCTGACTGATGAAAAGCGCAATCAGCGTCAACATGCCCCAACACACAAAGAACACGATGCCGGGTCGCGCAATCTTGAGCCAGCGTCGCGCCCAACACAGCGCCGCAGCACTGCACAACGCAATCCATTGCAGATACAAGGAGAGCAGCGCGAGATGAAAGATCGCCGCTTCGCCGCGCGCATTGCCAGCCAGCGTCAGCACAAACGCCACCAACTCCATCGCCAGCGCCAACATAAAGATCGTGCGCCCGCGACAAAAGTCGGGGATCAGCTGCGTCTGCGCGATGGCCTGTGGTTTGATGTTTTCCAAGCGTTGATCCGGTTTTAGTCTTCTGTGTTTGTTCTTAAATGTAAGACGGTTGATTATTAACTAATATTTAATAACAAACTACATGCCGCCAAAGACTGCAGCGGTTGCGCTAAAAATACCCGAAATCTTGCCTGTTGACGGCGACTTGCGCTCACCGCCCCTATAATTGCGCCCTTCTATCGTTACGCAAACCTGTGATCCATCGCCATGACCCAGTCCGGCCCCGATAAAAACGCCATGTGGAGCGGCCGTTTCAGTGAATCCAACACTGAACTCGTCGCGCGACTCTCCGAGTCCGTGAGCTTTGATAAGCGCCTGTACCGTCAGGACATCGCAGGCAGTCAGGCGCACGCGCGCATGCTCGCCAAGGTTGGCGTGCTAGCGCAGGCCGATGCCGACAAGATCGTCGCCGGTCTTGATGAAATCCGCGCGGAAATCGAAAGCGGTAAGTTCGAGTGGAAGACCGAACTCGAAGACGTGCACATGAATATTGAATCACGTCTGACCGAGCGTATCGGTGACGCCGGCAAGCGTCTGCATACCGGTCGCAGCCGCAACGATCAGGTCGCCACCGACATCCGTTTATATGTGCGCGATGTCATCGACAACGTCGTCATGCTGATTGATCGCCTCGCTGCGGGCCTGTTGGATTTGGCCGAGCGCGAAGCGGATTCCGTGATGCCCGGTTTCACGCATTTGCAGATCGCACAGCCGGTTACGTTCGGCCATCACATGCTGGCCTGGCGCGAACAGATCGTGCGTGACCGCACGCGTCTGGTTGATTGCCGCAAACGTCTCAACCTGCTGCCGCTCGGTTCCGCCGCGCTGGCGGGCACCGTGTACCCGCTCGATCGTCACTACGCCGCAGAGCTGCTTGGCTTTGATGGCGTCACCGAAAATTCTCTTGATGCAGTGAGTGATCGCGACTTCGCGATTGAGTTCTGTGCGGCTGCCAGCTTGATCATGGTGCATCTGTCGCGTTGGAGCGAAGAGCTGATTCTGTGGTCGACGCCGATGTTCGGTTTTGTGAATCTGCCGGATCGTTTCTGCACCGGCAGCAGCATCATGCCGCAGAAGAAAAATCCAGACGTGCCCGAACTCGTGCGCGGTAAAACCGGCCGCGTCATTGGCGATCTCAATGCATTGCTCGTGCTGATGAAAGGCCAACCACTGGCCTACAACCGCGACAATCAGGAAGACAAAGAACCGCTGTTCGACGCCTGCGACACGCTGAGCATTTGCCTAGAGGTTTACGGCGAAATGGCTCCGCACATTCGCGTCAATCGCGAAGCTTGTCGTGCGGCTGCGGCGAAAGGTTTTTCGACGGCAACGGATCTTGCGGATTATCTCGTCGGTAAAGGCTTGCCGTTCCGCGATGCGCATCATGTTGTCGGCGCGACGGTGGGTTTTGCGGCGAAGAAGGGTTGCGATATCTGCGAGCTTTCGCTGGAAGAATTGCAAACGTTTTCGGCACTGATCCAGAAGGATGTGTTTGATCACATCACGTTGGATGCGAGTGTGGCTGCGCGTAAGACTTATGGTGGCACTGCACCAGAACAGGTTCGCGCGGCGATTGCGCGGGCACGCGCTAAGCTCTGAGTTTTCGTAGGGCGGGAGCATCTTGCCTTTCGCGGGCCTTTGTCTTTTGAGCTAGTGCCTGTTGCTCTTTGAAGTGGCGTGTTTCGCACGCCGTGCGAGTTACTTTCTTTGCTTGTGCAAAGAAAGTAACCAAAGAAAACACACCCTGCGTCTACGCCCGCACGATGAAGCTGTGCGGGTACCCTGCGCTTCTCGTCTTGACCGGGGTGCGTGACAGGACATCCCTGTCCAGACACGCACGCTTCGGCATCCTGCCTTCGCCCGCGCTATTCGCGCGGCTATTACCGGCCAAGCCTGCGATGCTCGGCGCTGCCGAAGGGGCCCGACATCAAAAGCAAAGCGACTCTTGCTGTTAATGAGGAGAGAGTCTCCTCAATGGCCTGAGCGATTCTTTAGAAGAGTAAAAGTGTTGGCGGCACTTTTGGTCACATTAATCACTGCATCACGGCTCATTCGCTCGCTAGCTGATGAGATGTACAAGTGGCTTTGCTTTGCCGGGTTCCCTTCGACAACGCCGAGCATCACAGCACTGATCGGTTAAATGCCGACGCTTCGCGTCGGGCGAGGCAGGAGCCGAGCGTGCATGCCTGGCCATGGATGGCCTGTCATGCACCCCGATCAGTGCGAGAAGCGCAGGGAACCGGAACGTCTTTTGTTCCGGCGTAGTCGCAGGGTGCCCTTTCTTTTGGTTACTTTTCTTTGGGCACGCAAAGAAAAGTCACTCGCGCCTCAGCGCGAAATACGACACCTCAAAAAACAACAGGCAGTAGCCCGCGAAGCGCGTAAAAAGCTAGAACTGGATTCCCGCCTACGCGGGAATGACAAGCAAAAACCGCGACGTATCAGCCCATGTTCTTGAGAGTGCTCTTGATGCTCTCAAACAAATCCTCAAGCTGCTTCCTAGGCGCATCATTCATAAACTTGAGCAACGGCAAAAGCTGATTCCACAAACCATGCTCCTTCGCCGCAGTCGCCAACGCAGATAACGCTTCCGGCGATTCAACATCTGCAAGAATCAGCACACGTCGCTGCGACTCCACACTCATCGCCGACAACACCCCAACCCACGCGCTCCACATGCCGCCGCGTTCAACGGCTGCAATCACAGCAGACAACTGTTCGTCGCTGAGGCTCGCCGTGATGTCACCCATCTTGCCGCGTAGTTTGTCGCCAACTTGCGTCATCATCGACAGCGCTTCTGGCCACAGATTATTTTCATCATTCGCTGCGGTGACGATGATGCTGCGTAGGCGTTCTTCCGGAATCATGCCGATCAGTGCTTCGAGCCGATCTGGCGATTCAACGAAGAAAGCGATCTCCAACAACGCGCGATCGTCTTTGATGATGTCCATCACGGCACGAATGACTTTGTCCGACAGCACGTCAACAAAGCGCGCCATCGTGATGTGTTCGCGGCGCTTCAGCATTTCTTTGGCGACAGTGACAACGAGGCTTGCGGGCAACAGCGCGATCACTTCTTTTGCGCTGCGCGGATCGAGTTCAATTGAGAGGTCAGCGAGAAATGTTGCGGGCAGTTTTGCTGCGACTTCGGCAGCGCGCTCTGGCGACATCAGGCCGGTGACGCGTGCACACAGCAAAGGACCGTAGAATTTTTCGCCGATCGCCGCGATTAGCGCGATTGGGATCAGCTTGGTTGCCGCAGCAACGCGCACCAAATGAGGGCGACTGCTGTCGTATAGCGCGGCAGACATGCGCTCGCGTAAATCACGCAGTTGCGCCACTTCGTATTTTTCCAAACTCGCGAGCTGCGCTTCTTTGAGCTTGAGCAAGCGCGCCAGCTTGATGATTTCTGCGCGGGTGGAGAGTTGGCTCATGGGAACAGAATCTTTTTGAAGGCGCCGCGAAGCAGGAATGGGATCATCGTCATCGAGCCTTCGATGGCTTTATCCAAGGCCTGATGCTCGCTTTTTTTGGCGTCGTCCAAACCCTTGTTGAGCAGCGTGAGGCTGTCTTTATCGAGTTCGTTTAAAAACTCCAAGCCCGCGCCGGGTTTGAGTTTGCTGCGCAACTCATCCGCTTGTTTGTTGGCCATCTGGCACTCCCAATGTAGGTCTTAAGTGTCATATCAACGCGGCCTGACTTCAATGGCCACGCTGACACAGTCATTATTACTACCCGTCTTTGGCTCTTTTTCGTTGTGTCTTGCGTCACGTAGATACAGAATGAAAACTTATATGGAGATGAGCGTTGGCTGACCCGCGCTACGACGAAGCAATTTTTCCGACGGACCTGCTGCTGGCGCTGGCGATGATCGCGCCTGAGCGCGGCGTGCAGCCGGAAAACTTGTGCCGTGGCCTCGGCTTTAGCGTTGAAGATCTGAGCAAACCGTCCACACGCGTTTCGTATCGTCAGGCCAATTTGATGGTGCAACGCGCGCTCGCCGCCATTCCTGATCCTTCACTCGGCCTCACCTTGGGCGCACGCGGCACACTCGGCTCAATGGGATTGATCGGTCACGCCATGGCGATGTGCAAAACACTCGGCGATGCCATGGGCCTCGGACTCGAACATTTGGTGCTCACTGGCGCGCTGGGTTATCGCGTTGATCTACGTATTGCTGGCCCACAAGTCTGGCTGGAGCTTGAGCACAACTTCCCGGATCCGGAAATTCAGGCCTTCATCACTGAAGAGGCTTTTTCCAGCACGCTGACTTACGCACGCGCCCTCACCGGTGGCGTCGCCCAACTGACGCAGGTCGAGTTTGTTCACAGCGAACGCGGTAACGCCGAGTTCGCAGAGCAAGTGTTCGGCGTGCCAGTAAAGTTCGGCGCCGCCAGCAATCGCTTCATCTTCGACGCCAAACTGCTGGCACTGCCAGTGCCGACGCACCATCCGCTCGGCCTGCATCAAGCGCTGGAGTTATTGGAAACTTTCTCGCAGCAAGAAAAAGCCAAAGACGATCTCTGTAGCGCCGTTGAACGCGCCGCTTATAAAACGCTGATGCAAGGCATCACGCTGGAAGACGTTGCACGCGAACTGAATATGTCGGGCCGCACCTTACGCCGACGTCTCGCTGCGGGCGGCATGTCGTTTGAAGCCTTGGTAGAAAACGTACGCAAAACACGAGCGCTGAGTTTGCTAACGCACTCAAGCGTTGCGGTGGAACGCATCGCCATCGAAACCGGTTATAGCGACGTGCGTAATTTCCGTCGCGCTTTCAAGCGCTGGACGGGCGTTAGTCCAAGCGAATACAGGCATTGAGCCTGCGATGAATATCAGAATTAAGTTTTTATAAACCGTACTGGCCGGCCCGGTAGATCAGGGTTGAGTAACAGTACGAAATATCGTGCGGGGAGAATTGTTGATGACACATTTAAAATTTTTGGCCACGAGTGCCGTGGTGTTATTGAGCTTAAGCGCGTGTAGTCGATCGAGTTCACCTGATCAGAGCGTGACGCCCGGCGTGCCGTCGGTGCCAGTCACGCGTTACGACCTCGCGAATCGTTGCTTCGCGCTCAAATCCGTCGCTGCCAACGCGCATGCCGTGCATGCCACCGATGGTAGTTACGCAGCCACAGCGCCAGCCGTCGCCGATGGTGAGCCGCTTTATTTGAAACCGACTGCGCTCGGCAAATACATTTGCTACGCCACGGATAAAACCATGCTCGCCGCCAACGGCAGCAATGTCGGCAGCGTCAGTTCGCCATCCGATGCAGCAGACTGGACGATCGAAACCACCGGCAGCGGCCAGTACACGCTGTTTTCAAAATCAGCCAACAAATCTTTAGCCACGGACGCCAGCGGCAAGCTGGTGCTGTCGGATGCGCCGGGCACTTTCAAATTTGCGCCGACCACTGGTTGCACGCCTTATCCAGAAATGCCGGTCGATATCGACGGCGAAACCTACAAGGGCTCAGGCGTTAACAAGCCGGTGATCGGTTTTGCTGACGGCCACACGCACATGATGATGTCGAGCGAATTGTCGGACGGCAGTCGCAACGTCGGTCCTTCTGCAGGCGGCGTTCTTTACGGCATGCCATTCAACCGTTTTGGCGTTGGCGAAGCGTTGAAGAATTGCGAAGCTGTGCACGGCCCGAATGGTTTGCTTGATCCAGACACCATCATCCACACCGCACCAACGCCGCATGAAACGCCGGGCTGGCCGACGTTTATCGGCTGGCCTACCGCCGATAGCAACACGCACCAAGGCATGTACTACAAGTGGGTCGAGCGCGCTTGGAAAGCAGGCCTGCGCGTGCAGGTCGATCTGGGCACCAACATCAACGCACTGTGCGAGTTGGGCGCAGCGTTTATCGGCGCCACACATCCTGGCACGCCGATTCCTGACTGCAACGACATGAGCATCGGCACCAAGCAGGTGCAGTACATGTACGAGATTCGTGATTATGTCGACGCACAAGAAGGCGGCCCGGGCAAAGGTTGGTATCAGCCAGTTAAGAGCCCGGCGGAAGCTCGCAAGGTCATCAACGAAGGCAAGCTCGCAGTCGTGCCTGGTGTTGAGTTCGCAGATCTTTTCGACTGCACCGTTAACTTTGTTGGCCCGATTGAATCGATCGGCTGCACCAAGGAAGACATCGATACAAAACTCGATGAGCTCTACGCACTCGGCGTACGTCAGATTTATCCTTTCCACGATGTGAACAGCGCACTCGGCGGCACTGGCATCTTCAATGGTTTGGCGATCAACCTGATCGGCTTCCTGCAGACGCAAGCGTTCTGGAAAACCTACAACTGTCCTAGAGGCGGCGAAGGCCCAACCTACTTCTACAACGCAGGCGCTGAGATGACCACGGCGATTCCAGGCACGGGTTCTGATCCACTCACGCAAGCCGTGTTCGCGGCGGGCGGCGGTGTATTGCCGGTGTATCCAGCGGGTCGTCAGTGCAACTCGCGCGGCATCACCGAGTTGGGTCGTTACGCGATCGAACAGATCATGAAGAAGAAGATGGTGATCGATATCGATCACGCAGAACTGTCGATCAAGCAAGACATCATCGACATCGCCAAAGCGCAGAAGCCGCAGTATCCACTGGTGTCGATGCACGGCGGTCACGGCGGCATTAGTCAAGAGCAAGCGATTGACGTGCTCAAGCTCGGTGGCGTGATCTATCCATACGCACCGAACGGCAAGGGCGCAGCGGAGTTCATTCAGAAGATCAAACCGATCTGGCCAGCAGGTCGCCCTCTCGCGATGGGTTATGGCTTTGACGGCAACGGCTTCGGTGGTTACGCCGGTCCTCGTGGCGCAGGCTCAAAGGGTGACATCGTTTATCCGTTTACCTTGTTCAAGGGTCCAGGTTGGGGTCCGCAGTTTGCTGCGGCGGGTATCAAACCGATCACCGTGAACAAGCTGACGATTCCAGAAAGCGGCAAGAGCTGGAATCCAGACGAAGTCGGCACGGCGCACTACGGCTTGATCGCGGATTACGTTGAACAGACCCGCATCGAAGGCGGACAAGAAGCCATCGACGCGCTCTACAACTCAGCCGAAGCGTATTTGCAGATGTGGGAAAAAGTCGTTAATCGCTAAACGCATCAAACACAGGCCCGGCAGTGGAATGCATCCGCTGCCGGGCCTTTTGTTTATATAATTTTTATATAAAACAGCATTTTGGGCGTGACTTGTCCGTCGCTGCGCCCACAAGAGGCCGCAACGGCCCTCCCGACAACGGGTTCATAGACCTAGCCTCAGCTATTCCGATGGCGGCTTTAGCCATCTGCATATAGATTCTAAAAATCGTAACGGTCTGCTTGGGGCTCAAGCGGACTGTCTTTGCGAAATCACTGGGGAATTTTTCATGCGTCATTTCAAATTCTGGACGATCAGCGCTGTCGTATTGCTGAGCTTGAGCGCTTGCAGTCGATCGAGCGCGCCCGATCAAAGCGTCACGCCGGGCATCCCAGAAACTCCGGAATCACGCTACGACCTCGCCAACGGTTGCTTCGCACTAAAGTCTGTTTCCGCCAATGCATTTGAAGTGCAAGGCAGTGATGGCAGCTACGCCGCGACTGCGCCTGCTGTTGCCGGTGCTGAACCGCTGTATCTGAAACCCACAGGCTTGGGCAAATACATTTGCTACGCCAAAGATAAAACCATGATCGCCGTCAGCGGCGGCGGTGTCGGCAGTGCAAACGCGCCATCAGAGGCCGCCAACTGGACGATCAACACCACGTCAAACGGCAAGTACACGATCACATCTGAATCAGCAGGCAAGTCACTCGCGACCGATGCCAGCGGTAAACTGATTTTGTCTGACACTGCGGGCACGTTTAATTTTGTTCCCACAAGCGGCTGCACGTCGTATCCAGAAATGCCGGTGGACATCGAAGGCGCTACTTACAAAGGACAAGGCGTTAATAAGCGCGTGATCGGTTTTGCGGATGGTCACACGCATATGGGCATGTCGAGTGAAATGTCGGATGGCAGCGGCAACATCGGGCCATCTGCTGGCGGCGCTTTATACGGCATGCCATTCCATCGTTTCGGCGTGACTGAAGCGTTGAAGAATTGCGTCGGCGTACACGGCCCCAATGGCTTGCTCGATCCAGACACCATTGTTCACACCGCGCCAACGCCACACGAAACGCTCGGCTGGCCTTCATTCATTGGTTGGCCAACCGCCGGTTCCAACACGCACCAAGCCATGTATTACAAATGGGTGGAACGCGCTTGGATGTCGGGTCTGCGCTTGCAGGTGAACCTCGGCACCAACATCAACGCACTGTGCGAACTCGCAAAAACTTTTGTCACCGTCACCAATCCCGGCAATATCACGTCGGAGTGCAATGACATGGCCGTGGGCGTGAAACAGGTCAGCTATTTGCACGCCATCGAAGATTACATCGACGCGCAAGAAGGTGGCCCGGGCAAAGGTTGGTATCGCATTGTTGAAACGCCAGAAGAAGCGCGCAAAGTCATCAACCAAGGCAAGCTCGCTGTGGTACCTGGCGTTGAGTTCGCAGATCTTTTCGATTGCACCGTTAACTATGTCGGCCCGATCGAAACGATTGGTTGCACCAAAGAAGATATCGACAAACAAATTGATCGCCTCTACGCGATGGGCGTGCGCCAGATTTATCCGGCACATGACGTCAACAGCGCCCTCGGCGGCACCGGCATCTTTTCACCGCTCGCACTCAACCTGATTGGCTTCCTGCAGACCGGTGCATTCTGGCAAACCAAGGATTGCCCCGCAGTTCCTTATCTGACCGCAGCGCCCGGCACGCCGGATGGCGGCAACAAAGCTGACTTCTATCAAGCAGGCGCTGTGATGACCACGGCGATTCCTGGCACCGGTAACGATCCACTGACGCAAGCGGTGTTCGCACTCACCGGTGGCGTGTTGCCGATTTATCCGCCGGGTTATCAGTGCAACAAGCGCGAAATTACAGATCTCGGTCGCTATGCCGTGCAGCAGATCATGAAGAAAAAAATGATCATTGATGTGGATCACGCCGATATTCTGGAAAAGGGCGTGATCATCGAAATGGCCAAGGCGCAGAAGCCAGGCTATCCATTGGTATCGATGCACGGCGCACACGGCGGTCTCTCGGTGGAGATGGCCAAAGACATTCTCA
Source organism: Stenotrophobium rhamnosiphilum (assembly GCF_003052265.1). Lineage (GTDB taxonomy): Bacteria > Pseudomonadota > Gammaproteobacteria > Nevskiales > Nevskiaceae > Stenotrophobium > Stenotrophobium rhamnosiphilum. The sequence goes on along the minus strand of NZ_QANS01000003.1, from coordinate 358,682 downwards.
ATCTTGGCGGCGTCATTTATCCATACAAACCTAACGGTCGTGGTCAGGCAGAATTTTTGCAGCGTCTGAAACCAATCTGGCCAGCAGGTCGTCCATTGGCAGAAGGCTACGGCTTTGATGGCAATGGTTTTGGTGGTCTGGCAACGCCACGCGGCGCAGGCTCAACGCCGGTGAAATATCCATTCACAATGTTCAGCGGCCCAGGTTGGGGCCCACAGTTTGCTGCCGCAGGCATCAAGCCAATTACGGTAAACAAGTTGACCATTCCAGAGAGCGGCAAGAACTGGGATATCGATGTCGACGGCACCGCGATGTACGGCATGGTTCCAGACTTCGTTGAAGAGACTCGCATCGAAGGCGGACAAGAAGCCATCGACGCGCTCTACAACTCAGCTGAAGCGTATCTGCAGATGTGGGAAAAAGTCGTTAATCGCTAAGCAAAAAGAAAGATGTAAGCCCAGCAAGCGGAGCTACAGCAACAGTCATTTTTAAGTTGCGTGGTATCCGCTGCTGGTTTGTCGCAAATCGGCGGGTAATGCGGTGCGAGGAGAGTTTCATGCGTCATATCAATGCCCACACGGGCCTGTTGTCGTTGCTGGGCCGCGGAAAAATGCAGATCGCATTTGTCGTGCTGGCCTCCATCTTCTTGATCAGCTGCAGTCGTAGTTCTCCCGTTGAGAACAGCGGCACTGGCAGTGGTAGCAGCGGCCCGATCTCAGGCGACGCTATTCATGTTTTATCGAACCGCGCCGATTTGGTCAGTGGCGGCGATGCATTGATTGAAGTGGTATTGCCGAACAGCGCCGCGGCTCCGTCCGTGAAGATGTCGCTCAATGGCAAAGACGTGACCCATCAATTTGCGCTGCGTGATAACGGCCGCTACATGGGCTTGATCACCGATATGAAAGTCGGCCGCAACGTACTGAAGGCACGCATCCCGGGTGGCAACGATTCGAGCTACGCCATCGTTAATTATCCGAACGGCGGCCCGATTTTTTCTGGCCCACAGTTACAACCTTGGACCTGTCAGGAAACCGCCGTTGATGCGCAGTGCAATCAAGCACCGGTCTATACCTATCTGTATAAATCCGTCATCCCGTTTCTGACGCTACAGCCTTACGATCCAGCGCATCCCGCTACTGATGTCGCCAACACAACAACGGACACAGGCGTCACCGTGCCGTTTATTGTGCGTGTTGAAACCGGCTATCAAGATCGCGATCAATATCGCATCGCAACTTTGTTCCAACCCGGACAGCCTTGGGAACCTTGGGCACCGCAAGCGCAGTGGAATCACAAACTGCTGATCAGTCATGGCGGCAGTTGCCGCGCCACTTATGGCGTGGGTGTTGCACCGAATGCAGATCAGTCCGGCACCTTCCCGCCTGAATTGCAGTTTGTCACTGGCGACAGCATCACCGCAGCGATTAGTCGCGGATACGCAACAATGTCGACTGCGCTCAACAACAACGGCCACAACTGCAACATCGTGTTGCAGGCCGAGTCATTGATGATGGCCAAAGAACGCGTCGTCGAAAATTATGGCGAACTGCGTTACAGCGTTGGCACGGGTTGCTCTGGCGGTTCGATCACGCAGCAACAAGTTGCCAATGCTTATCCGGGTATTTACCAAGGCATTACGCCGCAGTGCTCGTTCCCGGATTCTTTCTCCAGCGCAACGCAGGTGCTCGACTATCACTTGCTGCGTCCGTACTTTGAAGATCCTAGCAAGTGGGCGACCGGCGTTGTTTGGACACCGCTGCAGTGGGCAGCCGTTGAAGGCAATCTGTTGCCGGTTGACGCGATCATCAGCGACATCGGTTTCTTCAGCGCATTTGTTCCAAGCAATCTCTGCGGCGATATCGCTTACGTCAACGCCGATCAGGTTTACAACGCCGAGACCAATCCGGGCGGCGTTCGTTGCGCTGTTCCAGACACGATGATCAATGTGTTTGGTCCGCGTCCGAAAGATGTGTGGTCGGAGAATGAAAAGAAACTCGGCAAAGGTTTCGCGGGTCTCGCTGCTGATAACGTCGGCGTGCAATACGGTCTTGCGAGCTTGCAGCAGGGCATCATCACACCGGATATGTTTATCGACTTGAACGCCAAGATCGGTGGCGTCAACGTCGATATCCAACCCGTCGCACACCGCCTCAAAGGCGACGAAGCTGCACTCGGTCGCGCGTATCGCAGCGGCGCAATTAACGTTGCGAACAATCTCAAAGACACCGCCATCATCAGCCTCACCGGACCTGATCCGGGCATCGCGCATGATGCGTATCGCACATGGGCGATCCGTGCGCGCATGGATCGTGAACAGAACGGTCAGCATCCCAATCATTTAATTTGGTTTGGCGCAGTGCCGATCATTGGTGATACCACGTTCACCAACGAAGCTGTGTTGGCAATGGATCGTTGGTTGACCGCAGTCGAACCTGATCTTCGCGAAGTACCGCTGTCGCAAAAAATTGCGCAGAACAAACCCGGCGATCTTCACGACCGTTGCACACAGCTCGACTCCGTCGTGAGCCCGGATGGTTTCTTCCTGCCAGTCGCTGGCGTGCTGCTTGATCCGATTCTTGGTCCAGTACTCGGCCCAATTCTCTCGCCTACTTTGTATGCAGCGTTGAATCCCGCCACGGGCCTCATTGTTGATCCGCTACTCAGCACCGTCTGCGGTATCAATCTGGTACAGACGCTGGTGCAGATGCGTTTTGAAACACCACGCATGGTCGCTGGCGATGCGATTACCACCGACGTCAACAAGTGCCAACTGAAACCACTGAATCGCGCTGACAACTACGGCGTGTTTGGTTTAAGTGACGCACAGTGGGCGAAGATGCAGACGCTATTCCCAGAAGGCGTTTGTGATTACACACAGCCCGGCGTCGGCGCTCAAAAAACGGTTCCTTGGCTGACTTACCAAGACAATAAAGGCAAAGTGATTTATGGCGGCGTGCCGTTGCCCGCTGCGCCAGAAAATTCAGGTCTCGGCTTGGTTGCTCCTGCGTTCCGCACCACAGGGCTATAAAACTTCGATGCGATTAATGGCATCAAAAAGCAAAACCTTACTGCTACTCGGCGCGTTATCGCCGAGTGCAGTACAGGCGCATTCATTCGGCAAGCTCTACAACCTGCCGGTGCCTTTGTGGATGTATGTCTACGGTGCAGCGGCAGCATTGCTGCTGTCTTTCCTGATCGTCGGTTATTTTTTACAAGCGCCTAAACATTCAGATGCAGCAGCACCGGGTGGCGATTTAACGCAGTCGAAGTTCATGCGCGCATTGCGTCGCATCAAGCTTCTTTCTGCGCTCAAGTTTTTCAGCGTATTCATGCTGGGGCTGTGCATCGTCACCGGCTTGTTCGGCAGTCAGGATCCTTATCGCAACATCAACATGACCTTCTTCTGGGTCATTTTCATGTTGGGCTTTAGTTACATCACGGCGCTGATTGGTGATCTGTATTCCGTAATCAACCCCTGGCGCGTGATGGCCGAAGCGCTAGGCAAAGTGTTTAAGCGCTACACGCAGGGCTTGTGGCGTTATCCCGCATTACTCGCGTATTGGCCTGCCCTGGCGTTGTATGCAGGCTTCATCTGGATTGAACTCTTCATGTTCAATCGCCCTTCATCGCTGGCGAAGATGTTGCTGATCTACAGCGCCATCAACTTGCTCGGCGTATGGCTGATCGGCACACAGGCATGGTTTCGCTACTGCGAGTTCATGAGCGTGTTTCTGCGCCTCACTGCAAAGATGTCGCCACTGCACTACGAAGAAGGTCGACTGCGCTGGCGCCTGCCTTTTGCTGGCTTGCTGGAAGAGCGCGCGGAACATTGGAGCCTGCTGATCTTTGTGCTGTTCATGCTCTCGTCCACCGCGTTTGATGGACTGCACGCAACCAAGTCATGGTTCATGTTGTTCTGGACTGATCCATATGGCCTTCTCGCACCGTGGGTGAAGACGGTGCCGATCGCGTCTTACGCGATCCTGCGTCCTTATTACGTCGCTTATGAAACGCTGTGGCTGCTGCTGTCGCCATTAATCTATCTGGCGTTCTATCTGCTGTTCATCGGCTTGGCCAAACTGATTACCGGCAGCAAGTTGTCATTGCGTGAATTGGCGCTGAGCTTTGCGTTTTCTCTGTTGCCGATCGCTTTGGTCTACAACATGACGCACTACTACACGCTGCTGCTCACGCAAGGCGTGCAGATCATCAGCCTGTTTTCAGATCCGTTTGGTATGGGCTGGAATTTGTTTGGCACTGCAGGACGCTATCGCGCGCCAATTCTTCCGGCGATGGGTTTGGTCTGGCACAGCCAAGTCGGCCTGATCTTGTTTGGCCATATCGTCAGCGTCTATTTGGCCCACGTTGAAGCGCTGAAAGTTTTTCCAACTCGCGGCAAAGCCGTGCTGAGCCAGATTCCGATGCTATTCCTGATGGTGGTCTTCACCGCGGCAGGTTTGTGGATTCTGGCGCAGCCGATCACTGCGGGCTGATCTAGCAAAGTGCCGCGAATAGCTGATTTCTTTGCACAATTTTTACACCGGCGTGGCCGTCATAGCGACCCCGTATGGCCCTTGCGGCCCTCGCGTTTGCACGTTGTTGCGTAGACACTCATTCACGTACGCTGCCGCCAAGTGGCAAATAAATACGGCAGTCATCAATAGAGGAAAGGGACAATGATGAAGTTCAGCAAGATTTTCTTGGCAGCGTCGGCGGCAATGCTCACTTGTGGCGCTTATGCCGCATCAGACGCAGATATCGCCAAACTCGGCAGCACACTCACGCCGGTAGGCGCTGAGAAAGCCGCGAACAAGGACGGCAGCATTCCAGCCTGGACCGGTGGCTCCATGCAAGCACCTGCGGGCTGGAAAATCGGCCAGCTGCGCCCGAATCCTTATGCAGCTGAAAAACCGCTTTACTCCATCACTGCCGCCAACGCCGCGCAGTACCAAGCCAAGCTTTCGCCCGGTCAGATTGAATTGCTGAAGACCATCAAGGGCTATCGCATGGATGTGTATCCAACGCATCGTTCTTGCGGCTATCCCGATATCGTTTATCAGCGCACCAAAGAAAACGCCAAGATCGCCAAGATGGCTGCGGATGGCTTTCAACTCGGCAGCGCAACCGGCTCCGGCTTTCCTTTCCCGGTTCCGAGCAACGGCGTTGAGCTGATCTGGAATCACAAGCTGCGCTACGAAGGCCAAGGCCGCATCGAACCGAACTACACGATGCTGTCGCCACGTAAAGGCTCTTCAGATTTTCTCAAACTGGAATACACCGCCAAATATCTGGTGCCGTTCCAATCTCCCAACACCAAGGCGATTGCTGATGCCAACGGCGTTGAGTTCTATTTCTTCCAAGAAAGCACCGCACCGGCTGCACTCGCGGGCACGTTGTTCGCTGGCGTTTACAAACTGCAAACCACCAACGAAGGTTGGCAGTATTTCCCTGGCCAACGCCGCGTTCGCAAGCTCTCGACATACGCTTATGACGCACCGCTGATTGGCTTGGAAAATACCTATTACGTCGATCAGGCGTGGATGTACAACGGCATGCTCGATCGTTACAGCTACAAGCTGATCGGCAAGCAAGAGATGATCGTCCAGTACAACAGCTTCTCACTGCGTGACAGCAAGCGCTTCACCGACAAGACCATGTTCGGTCTTGATCAGATCAATCCAGATGCACGTCGTTATGAAACGCACCGCGTGTGGAAAGTGGAAGCCACGGTTCGTCCGGGCCAGCGTCACTCTGCACCGAAGCGCGTGTTCTACATCGACGAAGACACTTGGGCAATTATCGTTGTCGATATGTATGACGCGCAGGGCAAGATGCAGCGCGTGCAGGAAGGTAGCGTGACGCCGATCTGGGAAATCGGCGCTTGCGATGCCAGCCAAGACTTCGTCAGCTATGACCTGCCAAGCGGCCGTTACTTCGCCGACATCTTCACGCTGGGTCAGCCAGAAACCGATTGGCTCGCAGGTGCACAGGGACGCCTGAAGCCAGACATGTTCAGCGAAGATTTTTTGCGCCGCGCAGGTTCACGCTAAATCTAGTCATGTCAGCCCGAACGTTACGTTCGGGATGACATATGAAAGCAAATTCACGTAAGGGGAAAGTTCGTGATGAAGCAACAAAAATTGAAGCGCCAGGTCATACCGGCGCTGGGTTCCGCTCTCGTACTGGCGATGAGCCCAAATCTGGCGCAGGCCTTTAAGTTCAGTATCACTGACGATGTGCAGGCCAGTTTCGACTCGACGTTTTCTTACGGCGTGTCGATGCGCATGCAGGATCGCAGCTGTCGCTTGATCGCACGCGATAACGGCGGTTGCGCTTCGATCGGCGCGGAGTTGCCTGAAGCCTCCCAAGATGCGTTCTTCATCAACACCGACAACGGTGACTTGAACTACAACCAGCACGACATCTTTTCGCAGGTGATCAAAGGCACACACGAACTCTTCGTGAAAGCGCCGAATGACTGGACGGGTTTTGTTCGCTTCACCGAGTCTTACGATTTCAGCGTTGATCACACCCGTCGCACCGAACTCAACGGCGATGCGCGCGGACTGGCTGTTCACAATTTCCAGATGCTGGATTTGTACGTCAGCAAAAACTTTGACCTGTACGGCCACAACAGTCGCATCCGTATCGGCAACCAAGTGATCAGCTGGGGCGAAAGCACTTTCGTCCTCGGCGGCATCAACTGGGCTAACTCGATTGACGTCCGTCGCGCACATGTGCCGGGCACGCAGCTCAAAGAAATTTTCCGTCCTGCGCCGATGATCTCACTCAGTGCAGACGTGATTGATAACGTCAGCTTTGAAGGCTACTGGCAGTGGAAGTGGAATGGATTCCAGCTGGATCCAACCGGCACTTACTTCTCCAGCGCTGATATCGCTGGCAAGGGCAACGATGGCGCGATCTTCCTTCCGACTTCAGCGATCAATGCTGGCGTTGCAGCGAATCCGGCAGGCGCTGCACTTCTTGCTGCAGGCCTAATTGTGCCTGCGGCTGCAGGAACTGTTGGCGATCCAGGCGGCACGGGTCTGACCAAAGCGCAGTTGATGACGACTGGCGCCGTTGGCCCACGTTTGATTGATGGCTTCTCTGGCTTGCAACATCCCGGTGATCCGGACACGCCAAACAGTTTGATTCGTCGTCCCTTCGCCACTGTGTTGGTGAATGCTGCACTCGCCACCGGCACAGCATTGCCGCTTGAGAGCATGAAAGAACCACGCAGCAACGGTCAGTTCGGTCTTTCGTTTCATTACAGCCCTGAATGGACCGACGCCAGCTTTGGTATTTACTACCTCAACTACAGCGAGAAGATTCCTTTCATCAGCTACGTCGTTGATCCCAAGTACGCGAGCAACAATCCAGTTTCTGCTGCATACAAAATCGAGTTCCCAAAAAATCGTGAGTTGATTGGCATCTCCACCAACTTCAACGCAGGCGATTGGGCCATCGGCGCAGAAGTGTCGTATCGCCCACGTGAAGCCACTGCGATTGATGCCTCTGTTCCAACCGCTGCCGGCAAACAACCGCTGTATGCCTGCGTAACCGACGGCGGCGAAGCCAATGGTCACTACTGCAAAGGTTGGGTGAATGAACAGAAGTGGCAGACGCAATCCACCGCGCTGCAAATCATGTCGCCGACTAGCGGCATCGGTCAGTGGATTCTTCCGGTATTCGGCGCTAGCGAAGGTGTGTTTCTCGCTGAAGCAGGCGTGACCTACTTCCCTGGCCTCAAGCCACTCGGCGGCATTCCATGGTCGCTGCCTGCTTATGCAGTGCCGGACAAAGTCTCTGCTGGTTATGTGATTTCCAGCTCTGTGACTTATCCGAACGCGTTTAACTCGGGCTTTAACTGGTCGCCGCAGATCGACTGGTCACACGGCGTATACGGCAATTCACCGAATGCGCTTCCTTGGCAGGGTGGTGCAAAAGCTGCGACCGCAACGCTGAACCTGAATCGTCAGAACCGTATCACTGCTGCGCTGGCCTACACCTGGTACACCGGTGGTGGCTCGCAGAACATGGCAGCGGATCGTGACTTCGTCAGCTTGTCGGCCGCATACAACTTCTGAGAAATTTTCTATGTTGACCGCCTTTGTTCGTCGCCTCGAAGAATTTTTGTTCGCACATCGCGGCGTCGTGCTGGGCGTGTTTGCGCTGCTCACGGTGTTCATGGCTTGGGAAGGTTCGAAGCTGCGCATCTCTGCAGGCTTCGACAAGATGTTGCCCTCGGGTCACGAGTACATCCAAACATTTGATGCCTACCGTGATCAGTTGCAAGACGCCAACAGCATCGCCGTGGTCGTGCATCCACGCCACGGCGATATTTGGAACGCAGGCTCGCTAAAAACACTGCTTGATGTAACGCAGGCGCTGACGTTCTTGCCGGGCGTGAATCGCGGCAGCGTTACTTCGCTATGGACGCCGAACATCTTTGTCACCGAGATCACTGAAGAAGGCTTTAAAGCCGATCCTCTGATCAGCGGCACGGTAACGCCAGATGCGCTGACACCGGAAGTGATTTCACAGATTCGTGGCCGCGTTGTTGAAGGCGGCTACATGGGAAAATTGGTTGCGCGTGATGGTTCTGCGGCTTTGATCGCAGCGTCGCTGCAAGATCCTGATCCACGCACAGGCGAACCACTCGACTACATCGCACTGGGCCACGCGCTCGAAGCACAGATTCGCGGCAAGTTTGAAAATGCGGATGTTGAAATTCAGATCATCGGCTTTGCAAAAGTCGTAGGCGATATCGCAGATGGCGCATCGGGCGTATTGCTGTTCTGCGCGATTGCACTGCTGCTGACGATTCTCGCGGTCTATTGGTATTGCCGCTCATGGGTTCTGACCTTTCAGAAAATCATCTGCTCGATGACGACGTTGATCTGGCAGTTCGGCACCATGCATTTGCTCGGCTTGGGTCTTGATCCACTCGCGATCCTTGTCCCGTTCCTGATCTTCGCCATCGGCGTTTCGCATGGCGTACAGCAAATCAACTTCATGGTTCGTGAAGTCGCTGGCGGTTATTCGATGTACGACGCCGCACGTCGCAGCTTTAGCGGCTTGCTGATTCCCGGCGTGCTAGCACTGACGACAACACTGGTGAGCTTTATCACCATGGTGCTGGTGCCAATTCCAATGATTCGCGAACTCGCGATCGTTGCTTCGATTGGTGTCGCTTATAAAGTCGTCAGCAACCTGATCATGCTGCCACTCGCCGCGTCCTACTCGACGGTGACGCAGGACTGGAGCCGTCGCTCACAAGAACGTCGTGACAATCGCGGCGATTGGATGACGGTGATTGCACGCATCGCCAAGCCGCGTAATGCCTGGATCATGTCGGGACTGACACTGCTGGTTTTCTTTGGCGCCGTCACCATGTCAAGTGATCGCGTTGTCGGCAGCTTGCAGCCGGGCTCGCCAGAACTGCGCGCCGATGCGCGTTACAACCAAGACTCGCGCGCGGTCGCGGACAAGTTTGATATTGGCCTGGATTGGCTCACCGTTGTTGTCGAAGCGCCAGAAGAATCTTGCGGCAATGTCGAGCTGGTGAAGTTGGTTGATCAATTTGGCTGGGAGATGCAGAACGTTCCCGGCGTAGTGTCTGCAGAATCGATTGCTTCGTTGACCAAGCTCTATAACGTCGGCCTCAACGAAGGCATTCCTTTGATGGGCACGGTTCCGCGTGATGGCCAGACGCTGGACTACATCATCGCGCAAGCGCAGGAAGCTGCGGCGCTGCGCGGCAAAGGCTGCAAGTGGTTGGCGGTCAATCTGTATCTGACCGATCACAAAGCCACGACGATTCATGGCGTAGTCAATGCCGTCAAAGATTTCCGCGTTTCGCATCAGATGGAAGGCGTCAAATTCCGTCTTGCCAGTGGCAACGCCGGTGTTGAAGCGGCAACCAATGAAGTGCTGGAACACAGCGAACTACCGATGATGCTGTACGTCTACGGCGCTATTGTGTTGCTGGTGTTCTTGGCGTATCGCGACTGGCGCGCAATGTTAGCTTGCTGCCTGCCACTCACCGTCGCCACCTTCCTCGGCTATGCCTTCATGAAATGGCAGGGCATTGGCCTCACCGTCGCTACGTTGCCAGTGATGGTGCTATCAGTCGGTGTCGGAGTCGATTACGCCTTCTATATCTACAACCGTCTGCAACAACATTTGGCGGCTGGCGAAGACATCGTCTCTTCGTTTGAGCACGCGCTGAAAGAAACCGGCATCGCCACCGTATTCACCGCGCTGACGCTTTCTGTTGGTGTTGCGACATGGAGTTTCTCGGCGCTCAAGTTCCAAGCGGATATGGGCAAGCTGCTGACGTTCATGTTCATGGTCAACATGATCATGGCTATTACCGCGCTGCCTGCATTCGCGGTGGTGCTTGAACGTCTGTTCCCGCGCCGCGGCCCAGTGCGCGTACCCGGCCTGATGAATCACTGAGTACGGCCATGATCATGAAAAAAACTTTTATCGCCGCTGCTGTTGCCCTGCTTTGCGTGGGTGGTCACGCGATTGCAGCTTCCGTACAGAAGCCTGCTGTCGCCGTTGCACACGCATCACAGGCACCTATTCTTGCGGCTGCACGCGCAGGTCAACGTGTTGTTGCTGTCGGTGATCACGGCATCGTGCTGTTGTCAGACGACGGCGGCAAAACATTTCGCCAAGCCAAAACTGTTCCTACACAAGCCCTGCTCACCAGTCTGAGTTTCATCGACGATAAGCAAGGCTGGGCTGCAGGTCACGATGGCGTGATTATTCACACCACTGATAGCGGCGAAACATGGACGTTGCAACGCGAAGATCTTGCGGGCGACAAGCCATTGTTCGCAATTCGCTTCAACGATGCCAAGAATGGTTTTGCAGTCGGCTTGTTCGGCAACGCTGTGCAAACCGTTGACGGCGGCGCTCACTGGAGCGCACTCACGATTGAATCAGGCGAAGTTACGGATCATCACCTCTACGGCATCTTCGGCGATGCCAATAGCGCGCTCTATGTCGCGGGTGAAGCAGGCTTGGTTTATCGCTCTGCAGATCGCGGTCTGACATGGACCACCATTCAAACCAGCAACCCCGGATCTTTCTGGGCTGGCTTGCAGCTCAAAGATGGCAGCCTGCTCGTTGTCGGCCAGCGCGGTCACATCTTTAACAGCGTTGATCAAGGCACGACGTGGACTGAAGTGCCCTCCGGCACGCAACAGTCGCTGACCAATGTTGTGCAGCAGAGCAACGGCGATGTGCTGGTGGTTGGACTTGCAGGCACCACGCTGCGCAGTACCGACGCTGGAAAAACTTTTGTAATGCACGAGCGCGCAGATCGCGCGCCTTTAACCGCTGCCGCAGTCGGCAACAATGATGCCGCGCTGCTGTTTGGCGCAACCGGCGTCATCGCAGCCAAGTAAGGAGAACATCATGTACTCAACACATATTCGAAATGCGTTCGTCGCAATCGCTCTGACGATGACGCTCGCTGCTTGCGGCGGTGGTACGTCTGCACCTGCTCCGGCCGCAGCACCAGCGGCGCCTGCTGCTCCTGCAACACCCGCAACGATCAAGCTTTACGGACAGACCTGTCACAACTGCCACAGCATTCCGGGCACGGGCGCACCGCAAGCGGGCGACACCAAAGCTTGGTCAGGCCGTCTCTATAAAGGTCGCGAAGCGCTGCTGAATAACAGCATCAATGGCTACAGAAGCATGCCGCCTATGGGTGGCTGCACACAGTGCACGGAAGAAGATTTTGCCGCGCTGATCGAATACATGTCGGGCTCACAGCTCAAGTAATACAGACGCAAATAAAGGCATCGTCATGGCACTTACACGCAGACAACTGATTAAACAGATCGGCGCACTCACTGCGCTTGCAGGCACGGGTGGCTTATCGAGCGTGGCGCAAGCTGCGCGCGAACGCCTGATTCCTTGGAAGAACTGGTCTGGCGGACAGACCTGCTTGCCTGCTGCGAAGCTGGCGCCAGCGACCGAAGATGAATTGTCCAGCGTGTTGAAAGCAACGCGCGATATGAATGTGCGCGCCGTTGGCTCTTCACATTCTTTCAGCCCGCTGATCCCCACCGACGGCAAGCTGATCTCGCTGAGCAATTTCAGCGGCCTGCTGAGTCACGATCCTAAAACCTTGCAAGCAGAGTTTGGCGCTGGCACGCCGATGTCGCAGATGGGCGAGCCACTGCTGAAAGTCGGTCAAGCACTACTGAACATGGCGGACATCGATTACCAGACGCTCGCAGGTGCAATCTCTACCTCAACGCACGGCACTGGCCCCAAGTTCGGTTCTTACTCCAGCAATGTCGTTGGCCTGCGCATGGTCAAAGCCAATGGCGATATTGTCGATCTGGACAAGAATCGCCAGCCAGAATTGTTCAACGCCGCTCGCGTATCGCTCGGCTCACTCGGCATCATCACGCGCGTCAAACTGCAGAATCGCAAAGCGTTCCGTCTCAATCAGAAGCAGTGGGTGCAAAACACTGACGAATTAATTGAAGACATTCCACGTCTGGTCAAGGACAACGATCATTTCGAGTTTTCGCCAATCCTGCACTCCGATGTATCGCTCGCACAGGCGCAGAACGAAACCACTGACACCAAAGTCATGCCACTTCCAACGGGCGGCGACGGTGACAAAGTCAGTAAGTTGTCGATGGCCAACACCTTCTTGCGCAATCATCCAGACGCGCATGCGTCGTTGCTGAACTTCCTCGTCAAGCACATCGATTTCCCTGAAGTGCAGGACATCTCGTACAAGGTTTTTGCGAACGTACGTGATCAGCGCTTTAACGAAATGGAATACGAAGTTCCGGCTGCTGCGGGCCCTGAATGTGTTCGTGAAATCATGAAGCTGGTGCGCGAGAAGAACCTCAATAGCTTCTTCCCGCTGGAATATCGCTACGTCAAAGCTGACGACATTCCTTTGTCGATGTTCAGCGGCCGCGATAGCTGCGCGATCTCAGTGCATCAGTCTTACGACATGGCGTATCAACCTTTCTTCGCCGAGATCGAGCCGATTTTCTGGAAGTACGAAGGTCGCCCACACTGGGGCAAATTGCACACGCTGAATGCTGCGCAGCTTTCCAAGCTGTATCCGCGTTGGAAGGAGTTCCAGGATATTCGTCGCAGTGTTGACCCCACCGGCAAATTCCTCAACGGACATTTGCGTTCTATCTTTGGCGTTCAGTGCTGAACCACGTCTAGAAAAGTCGCATATTCGTAGGGTGGGTAGAGCGTAGCGAAACCCACCGTCTATGAAAGTTGCGCACATGGTGGGTTTCGCTGCGCTCTACCCACCCTACAAAAGCAGTTCATGCGTTATGTGTTTGGAGCTTTTATGAAACGACGTTCTGTTCTGCTTGGTGGCCTCGGCGCTGTTGTTCTCGGCGGCGCGTTGCTACGCCCCAAAAACAACGGCGCGCCACACAACGACTATTTTCGCGCGCTCAATGATGAGCTGAAGAAAAATGGTCCGATGCGCCCAAGTCTGGTCATTGATCTGGATCGCCTCGATCACAACATCGATCTGGTGAAGAACTCCGTCGCGCGCGTGCCGAATCGGCATTACCGCATCGTTGAAAAATCACTACCTTCCGCAGGACTGATTGATTACATCGCCAAGCGCGCAGGCACCAATCGTTTGATGTCGTTTCATCAACCGTTTCTGAACATTGATGCTCAGACGCGACCCGACTCGGATTTGCTGGTTGGCAAACCGCTGCCAGTGCGTTCGGCTGAAATCTTTTATCAACAGCACAAAGGTTCTTTCGATCCTTCACGTCAGTTGCAATGGCTGAACGACACGCCAGAGCATTTGCAGCAATATCTGCAGCTCGCCAAAGGCTTGAACACCAAGCTGCGCATCAATATTGAAATTGATGTGGGCTTGCATCGTGGTGGCGTCAATAACGAAGAAACGCTGGGCGCGATGCTGCAAATCATCGAAGCCAATCCGCAGCACCTCGAATTCTCTGGCTTCATGGGTTATGACCCACATGCAGGTATGGCCGTGCCATCCATCATCGGCACGCATGAAGAATTGTTTGCCAAAGGCATGTCGATCTATCAGCGCTTTGCGGATTACACGCGCGCGCAGCATCCGAAGCTTTGGAGCGACAAGCTCACGCTGAATGCAGCCGGTAGCCCGACCTATCACCTGCACGAGGCTGAAACGCTATCGAACGATATTTCCGTAGGCACGGGTCTGCTCAAGCCGACGCACTACGATCTCGACACGCTCGCCAATCACGTGCCTGCGATTTACATCGCAACGCCCGTGCTCAAAGCCACCGGCCCTGTGATGATCCCGGGCCTCGATAACAAATCGAAAATCTTTTCATGGTGGGACGTTAATCAGCGTCAGACTTTCTTCATCTACGGCGGTTATTGGATGGCGGATTACGAGTCACCCAAAGGCATGCAGATCAATACCATTTATGGCCGCAGCACCAATCAGGAAATCGCTAACGCATCCAACTCGGTGGGCTTGAAGGTGGATGATCAGGTGTTCTTGCGTCCAACACAGAGCGAATTTGTGCTGCTGCAATTCGGCGACTTGCTGGCCGTACGCGGTGGCAAGATTGTTGATCGCTGGCCGGTGTATCAGCAGACCGGCTAGTTAGCTCTAGTCCATCTTTTCTACACCCGCCGCAGCAAGGCGGGTAGTTGTCCACGAAAAGTGGCGAGATATAGTGCCTGCCAGCCCAGTCAGCGCTTATTTGACTGGAGCCTCAATGTTTAATGAGGAATCGCCATGGTCGCTCGCCGCCTGTCACTGCTCGACACTAATTTTCTTCAACTAGAATCCGCTCGTCAGCCGATGCATGTGGCTGGCTTGATGATTTTTGAATTGCCCGCGAACAACAAACTCGAATTTGTTGGTGAGCTGGTTCAATGCTTTCGCGGCTGCAAGGTTTTTCACAATCCTTGGAACTATCGCCTGCAGAGCGCGAGTCGCATGCAGTTCATGCCGCTGCTGCAAGAAGTGCACGACATCGATATGGAATATCACGTACGCCATCTCGCGCTGCCGCGTCCGGGTGGTGAGCGTGAACTGGGGCAAATGATTGCGCGCTTGCATAGCCAACCATTAGATCTTCGCCGCCCGATGTGGGAAGTCCACATCATCGAAGGTCTTGAGAATGATCGCTTTGCAATTTATTTGAAGATTCACCATTGCTTGGTCGACGGCGTCTCTGCCACCAAGATTCTGATGCGTGCACTTGCGACAGAACCAGACGCTCTTGGGCAATTGCCGTTCTGGGCCGTGAGTGACGACAGCAGCAAAGGCATTCCGCGCGCGCAACTCAAAGCGGAGCGCAAGAAATCATCGCTACCCACTG
The DNA here is from genome assembly GCF_003052265.1 of Stenotrophobium rhamnosiphilum. Classification (GTDB taxonomy): domain Bacteria; phylum Pseudomonadota; class Gammaproteobacteria; order Nevskiales; family Nevskiaceae; genus Stenotrophobium; species Stenotrophobium rhamnosiphilum. The sequence continues at coordinate 343,317 of NZ_QANS01000003.1, read as the reverse complement.
CCGCCGATGTTCTGGCTATCTCTCGCACACTGGCATACACCTGGTTCGGAAAAAGCGATGGTGAAGAAGTTACGCTGCGTTCTGCTCCGCGTTCCATCATCAATGATCGTATTCACACGCAACGCCGCTTCGCCACTCACGCAGAACCGCTTGATCGCATTAAGGCGATTGCCAAAGGCGCTGATGCTTCACTCAATGACATTGTGCTGGCACTGACCGGCACTGTGCTGCGTGAATATCTTGAGAATCACAACGCACTGCCAGAAGAAGGCCTCACCGCTTCCATTCCGGTTTCTTTGCATGACCCTAACGCGAAGGAAATCAAAAACAATATCGGCATGATCTTCGCGACCACCGGCACTCACATTGCTGATGATCGCCGTCGCCTTGAAGTGATCAAGGCCTCAACCAATAAAGCCAAGGCAAGACTGCAGGCGCTGCCTAGCGGCACGCAGAGTCTTTATTCCAACATCATGCTGCTGCCTTACGTTGGCAGCCTGATCACCGGTATGGCAGGTCGTGCAAAGCCTGCGTTTAATGTGGTGGTCTCCAATGTGCCGGGGCCGAAAGAGCCACGCTATTTGTTTGGCGCGCGACTCACCAATCTTTATCCGGTCAGCATCCCCATGCATGGCGGCGCACTCAACGTGACCTGCTTTAGTCACGCAGGCATCCTCAACTTTGGTCTCACCGCCTGCCGCGACAGCTTGCCGCAGATGCAGCAGATGGCGGTGAGTTTGGGTCGTGCAGTGGATCGCTATGAAGAGTTGTACTGCGGCAAGGTCACGCCAATTCGTTCCGCATCTGGTACCCATTAAACCGCCTAACTCTTTATTTTTAATAAAAATGCCCTGGCCAACCGGGGCATTTTTTTGCCTTCAGGATTTGATTTTTCCAACTGGTATGATAAGTTGACCACATGAGCAAGCACGCATTTAACGCGGTTAAGAAGGAATCTCTGTCGGAGTCGGTCTACCGCCAGCTATCCGACAAGATTCTTCGTCATGAGCTTTCGCCGGGCGATTCGCTGCCTGCGGAACGTGCGTTGTCGGAGGCGCTTCAGGTGAATCGCGGTGCGGTGCGTGAGGCGATTAAGCGGCTGCAACAGGCTGGGCTGATTGCGGTGCGTCAGGGCGGCAATCACGTGGTGCGTGATTACCTCAGTGAAGGAGGAATGGAATTGTTACCGAATCTTTTGGTGGATAAAAAAGGCCAGCTGAATGGCACTGTCGTGCGTTCAATCATGGCGATGCGTTCGTCACTCGCGCCAGACATTGCGGCTGCCGCGGCAAAGAAAGGTGGCAAGCCACTCGCCGATGAACTGGATGCGCTGCTCACGCAGATGAATGCAGACATCAAGAATTCCAAAGCGCTGCAAGACCACGCTTTGGTGTTCTGGCAAAAGCTGGTGGCGCGCGGCGGCAACATCGCGTTTCGTCTCGCGTTCAACTCGATGACCAAAACCTACACGCAGGTTTGGGATGTGTTGACGCCGGTGTTGGAAAAAGAATTTCGTGACTTCGAAAACTTAAGCGCTATCGCCAAAGCCGTGCGCAAAGGTGATGCCGATGCTGCGCGCGAAGCCGGTCTTCGCCATGTCGAAATTGGACGCACAGAGTTGGAACGCGCGCTGAAAGTAGCGGAAGCAAACGGAGCAGCACTATGACGACGGATCGTAGCCACGATGGCGCAATGATTGCGGCGACTGAAACCGCCAAGCTCAATCCGATGCGCCCACCCGATACACTGCCACGCACAGGTCGCGCGGCGTTCAATATTTTTGTGCGTCATCCAAGCGGTTGGTTGATTGCGCTGTTCGTTTTGATCTGCGGCGCAGTGCGTTTGTCTTGGGGTCCGCTAGGCTGGAGTGATGCGATTGTTGCGCTCGCACTGCTTGCGTACTTTCCAGTGAATGAATGGCTGATTCATGTCTTCATGCTGCACTACAAGCCGCGCAAAGTGTTCGGCTTCACCATCGATTTTTATTTGCCGGTGACGCATCGTCGCCATCACGCAGATCCGTGGAATCCGGAGTGGGTGTTCATCCCGCGCCACATTCACTACACCACGCCGATCACGATTGCTTTGATCATGTGGGCGCTGTGGCCGATCAAAGAACTCGCGCTGACCGGCATCACGGTGTACTTGTTGCTCGGCCTGCATTACGAGTGGGTACATTTTCTCGCGCACATTCCCTGGTGCCCGGACATTGCGTACTACCAACGCCGCGTGCGCGAGCATCGCTATCACCACTTCCGCAATGAGAATTACTGGTGGGGCGTGAGCATGGGCATGGGCGATCGCATCTTCCGCACCGCACCACCGGTGGAAAGCGTTGGCCGCTCCGGCACGACAAGTACTGTCGGCCGGGGGTAACACGCTAGATCGTTATTGCAGATCAACCGTCAGCGTTAAACCATACACGCGTGGCTGGCCGGAATACGCAAACACGGTGTCGCCGAGTTTGATCACGGAGTTCTTGTAGAACTCATCCGTGAGATTGCGACCGAACGCCGTCAGCGACCAGATCTTGTCTTGCGATGACAAGGTAATCTGCGCATCCAATACGCGATGCGCTTCAAGCGCGAACAGTGGATCGTGTTCCAGCGTCGAGTTGGTTGAGCCGGTGTAGGTGTAACCAAGGCCCGGTGTCAGATTCAGATCGCGACTAATTGGGAATGTGTAGTTCGCCAACAAGGAAGCTTGCAGACGTGGCGTGTAGTTGAACTCCTGCCCGGCGAAATCGAAATCATCGCCTTGCGTGTTCTTGCCTTCGTAACGAATCACTTTGGTACGAATGTAAGAGCCGGACGCATTCAGATGCAGTCGCTCGAATGGCACATAAGCAATCGCTAGCTCAGCACCGACGTTGCGCGACTTCGGTACGTTTTGCAGATACTGCAGCGCGCCGAAAATCTCGTCTTTGAAATAGGTCAGCAACTGCTTGTTGGTGTAGTCGTAGTAAAAGGCTGCAGCATTAATCTGCAACGCACGATCAAGTGCGCTGATCTTTGCGCCAATCTCATACGCGTTGAGCTTTTCTTGCACGACCGGTTTGAGGCTGGCCTGATCCACCGAGAAAATTGTTGGGAAGCCACCGCTCTTGTAGCCGCGTGAGTAAGAGCCGTAGAACAAAGTGTCGTTCGTTGGCGTCCAGCTCAGCACGGAACGATAAGAGACGTTGCGCTCGGATAAGGTGTCCGTATACAAGCCCGCGTTATTGCTTGCATCCAAACTTCCGCACTCGCCTTGCGCCACAACGGAGTTGCCGCCTTTCAAAAAGCTGGCTGCGGTGAAGAACGGAAACGGAATGATGGAATCGTTATCGGCCGCCACGTAAGTGCAGCCTGCGTATTCCTGACGTTCACGCGTATAGCGCGCGCCCAGTGTCAATTTTAAAGTGTCGAGTAGTTCAACATTGCCATCGGCAAAGACGCTATCGGAGTGAACGTTGGCGTCACTCTTTGCCGCGCCTTTCTCGAAGAACAGTGGCTTGTTCAGTGGCGCGGTATCGCCAAAGATAAATACGTTCAAGCTATTTTCAGAACCGTGGCCTTCAATGACTTCGTGGTGCTTATCGCGATTGCTGTTAACGCCCAGCAGCCAATTGACCTTGTCGCCAGCCGTGCCTTCAAGACGAAGTTCGCCGGACACACTACGAATGCTGGCGTACAAGACTTGATCGATGTCTTCAACGTCGAGACCGCCTTGCGGCAAGCTGCTACCGTCGGCACGCATCTGTTGAATCGAGAACAAGCCGGTCAGGCTGAGGCTATCGCTGATGTACCAATACGGCCGCAGCGATGCCATCCAGAAACGATCACGTAAACCAAAATCACCGTTCTTGTTCCAATCCGCAATGCGTGCGTTTTGGTTATCCGGAATCAGTGGATAGCTGGAAACCGATGGCGCGAGAAATGCGCTATTGATGTTGATGCCAGTGAGCGTCTGCAGAATGTTGGTGAATTCTCCAGGCAGCGGCAATTTGAACTGCGCTTGTCGTGCGATCGCGTAAGGCGCTTGCGGCTCGCTGCGGTCCTGCCAACCTGAAAGCGTCAAACGAACTTGCACATCATCTGACGCCTGCCAATCAACAATACCGCGTGCAGCCTGTTTTTCGATGGTGCCCAGATGATCATTCGGACGTGTCGCGCTGGTCTGCCAACCGATGGTTGAATTGATCGAGATTGCAGACAGACGTGCGCGCAATGAATCACCGATGGGTCCGCTGATGTAACCCTGCGTATCAACGCGACCGAAACTGCCGTAACTCACATCGCCACCACCAACCAAAGCCGATGAAGGTTTGTTGGCAATGTAGTTGATGGTGCCGCCGGTGGAGTTGCGGCCATACAGCGTGCCTTGCGGGCCTTTCAAAACTTCGACTCTTTGAATATCGAAGTTAGGGCCTTTGCTCATGATCGGATAGGCAAGACTCACTTCATCTGCGTAAACACCGACCGTCGAGGTTGTTGCGAAACTGCTGTCGGCAAAACCGACGCCGCGCAATGTGTAGATCGGCGTATCGAAACCAGAATCTGCGGCTGTAAAGCCGGGCACTAATTTGGCAAGGTCGCGAGTGTCGGTGATGCCGTAGGTTTGCAACTCTTGTCCATTGAACGAGCTGATCGACATCGGCACAGAATTGATCGCTTCGCCGCGACGCTGTGCGGTGACGACGACTTCTGGCAATTGCGTTGCTTCAGCTTCAACGGCGCTCGGCGCTGCATCCGCGGCGACGCCAACAGGCGACCACGCACTGGATAAAGCCAGAACTCCCAACGGTAATATGTGACGCTTCATGCAGCCCCCGGTTAACAGGGCCGCACTCGATCGGCGACAGCTCCCGTAATGCTATGCACTATGGTCGATGCCCTTATAGCTACAAAATACCGTTTTATTGTTTCGATATAGCTCAATCATCAATCGGCGTAAGGATTGGCGGAATGGTGGGCTGCACAACACCAACGCGTGTCACGTAGTCTTTCCACTCTGCTCTTAGCTCAGCGACGATTTCCGGATGAGCCGCAGCAACGTTGTTGGTTTCGCCGCGATCGCTTTCCATGTTGTAGAGCTGCCAATCGTGATTGAGCAACAGATTGGCTGGCGGAACCAGATAGTTCACGAAGCGCGTCAGCTTCCACGGGCCACGACGTACAACGCGGATATCGTTAACCTCGTCGGTCAACACGACATTGTGATCACGCACTTCACCACGCTGACCATTGAGCACAGGCAGCAATGAGAAACCTTCCAACGGCGCAATCGTGCGACCTTGATATTGATTGCCGGGCTCTTTAATTGATGCGGCCGCGAGCAGCGTCGGCACGATGTCACGCACCGAAGTAAATGCCGTTGTCGCTGCCGTGACTTTTGAATTGCCAGGCAAGCGAATAATGGTAGGCACTGAGATGCCGCCTTCACTGGTGAAGGCCTTGAACAAACGGAACGGCGCTGTGCCAACTTCACCCCAACGCGTGCTGCGGAAAATGTAAGAACCCGGTTTGCCGTAGTTGGAGATATCGTTGTTGATATCACTCTGTTGCGTTGGATCATTCACTGGCGCGGTGCCCGTGCCATCCGCGCCGTTATCAGCGAGGAACACAATCACGGTGTTTTCGTACTCGCCAATGTGTTTGAGATAAGAAGTCAGACGGCCAATGTTGTCGTCCATATTCGTGAGCATGCCCGCGAACACTTCCATGATGCGCGCTTCGCTTTTTTGATCTGATGGCAGCAATGTTTCCCAAGGCTGGTTCAACCCGACACCGGGCTGACCGTAGCGCAGCATCAAAGCTTCATCGCCAGGATTGGGTTTGAAGTCTGCTGGAATCAGGCCTATATCTCTTTGACGCTGAATGCGTGCATTACGAGTGACTTCGTAGCCCGCATCATATTTTCCCTTGTAGAGATCGAGATATTTGTCTGGCGCCTGCAGCGGAAAGTGCACGGCCTGAAACGCCAGATACGCGAAGAACGGACGGCCATCGCCGCGATTTTTGCCGACGTACTGAATCAGCTTATCGACGAAGTAATCGCTTGAGAAGAAGTCTGGTGGCAGCGTTGCTTCTTTGCCATTCTCGAAATAAGGATGAGATGAAGATGATGAACCGCCTGCACCCGGCGCAAAGTTGCTGCCTTCTGGCTTGGCGTAATCCAGCGAGAAAGATTGTTCAAAACCAAACGCTGGTGGACCACCACCGCCGACGTGCCACTTGCCGGCCATGTAGGTGTGATATCCGGCATCGCGGAACAACTCACTCACCGTCGGCGCATTGTTGTTCAGCACACCCTGATAGTTATCGGCATTCGCTGGATAGAACTGCTTCATCTCCGGCATGGTGCCGAGGCCAGTCAAATGGTGATCGACACCCGTGAGCAACTCCGCGCGCGTGGTTGCGCATAGAGGCGTGGTGTGGAGATTGCTGAGAATGCGGCCTTCGCGTGCGAGCTTGTCGATATTGGGTGTGGCGATCTCACCGCCGAAGGCACTGATGTCGGAATAACCAAGATCATCAACCAGAATCACCAGCACATTCGGCCGCGATGATTTTCCAGCAGGCGCAGAACGCTGACAGCCTGCGACGCAGGCAAGTAAAACCACCAACGCGATCACTCGCGCCGCGTATTTCTGATTGTGTTCCTTCACGACCGCACCCTTTTTAGGGTCGCGAGGTTAAGCAGGCGTGTTGCAGACGGAAAATAATCTTGAGTGCTTTGCTTATTCCAGAATTTTTACGCTGCTTATTTGCGAAGGCAGAGGGCGTGTTTTACAGCTTGCCTCTGCTTGCAACGCTTGGTTGCTATCGCCATCAATCTGCTTGCTCGGAAAATTTTCCGCGCAATTCTGAGACCGCACTAAGTCTGCTGAGATGCGGCCACTTTTTCGGCGTGGAGTCGCTGGATCTCTTTGACTTCCTTGTTCCAGATTTTCATGTCGCGGAGATAAAGCGTGAACACGCAATCTGCGCATCCGCCACCACAGCAATCGTTGGCCAGTGGGCGCTCCGGCTGCGGCGGCAGCTCGGGGGCAGGCAGGGTCTGGGTGGGTACGGCGTCCATACGTGCGTAGTTTAACGCCTGCACTCCACGCTGCGGCACCGCAATCACTACAATCAGGCTGAACGAGCACAACCTGCTGGAGCCATAACGATGACCCACCCGCTGCCCGCGACCTGCGATGACGTTGAAATCGCTGTCGACCAGATCATTGCCCACATCGGCAAGGACATCCGCATCGGCCTGCCGCTGGGATTAGGCAAGCCCATCGAGCTGATCAACGCGCTTTATGCCCGCGCACAGAAAGACGCGACCCTATCGCTGACCATTTTTACGGCACTGTCTCTGGAAAAACCCGAACCGTCCTCCTCGCTCGAAAAAGCGTTTCTCGGCCCCTTTCTTGAGCGCGTTTTTGGCGACTGTCCGCCGCTGGAATATGTGCGAGACCAGCGCAAGCGTCGCTTGCCATCGAACGTTCGTGTCGTCGAATTCTTCTTTAAGCCCGGCAGTCAGATGGGCAATGAAGGGGCACAGCGCGATTACATCAGCACCAACTACACCTTCGCAGCTCGCGATATTTTTCTGCGCGGCTGCAATGTGGTGGCACAGATTGTCGCTAAGCGCGAAACAGCGCAGGGCACGCGTTTCAGCTTGAGCTGCAACCCGGATACCAGTCCTGAACTTGCCGCGCTTCTGAGTGAAGCCGCCGCACGCGGTGAGCGCAAGATTCTTCGCATCGCGCAGATTCAGCAAAACCTGCCGTATATGGCCAACGATGCTGAAGTCGCACCAGAGGCCTTTGATCTCGTCGTCGATCATCCGCGCTACACGACGACCTTGTTCTCAACACCGCGGACGCCGGTGACGACACCCGACTTTGCGATTGGTCTTTACGCATCATCACTGCTGCGCGACGGCGGCACTTTGCAGGTTGGTATTGGGGCACTAGGCGACGGCGTGGTTCATGCCACTTGTCTGCGTCACCAGCAGAATGCCGCCTACGTTGATTTGCTCAGTCGACTGGGCGCAAGCAAACATCAAAGCCAGCTGATTGAAAACTTCGGCGGCACCGCACCGTTTATCCAAGGCATCTACAGCACAACAGAAATGTTTGTGGATGGCCTAATGCATCTCTACAAAGCGGGAATCCTCAAACGTAAGGTTTACGATTTCTGGGCTTTGCAGCAGCTGATCAATGACGGACGCTGCAACCCAGAAGCATTAACGCCTTCGGTGCTGGATGAGCTCGACGCAATCAGCGTTCGCGTGATCCGCACACAAGATTTTGAAATCTTGCAGCACCACGGCTTCTTCAATGACGCCACGTGTTACGACTTGGGCCATCTGATTGCACCCGATGGCACACGTGTCATTGCGAATGTTGCTGATCCGAACGCACGCAAAGTCATGGCGGAGCAATGTCTCGGCACCAAACTGCGTCGCGGCATTCTGCTGCACGGCGGGTTCTTCCTCGGGCCACGTGACTTTTACGATTGGCTGCGCAATATGAATGACGAAGAGCGCGCGCAGATTTGCATGACCGGCGTCTATAAAGTGAATCAACTGGATCACAATCCGCGCCTCTACAAAGCGCAGCGTCAACATGCGCGCTTTGTGAATACCGGATTGATGGCGACGCTCAGCGGCAGCGTAGTTTCCGACGGACTTGAGGATAACCAGGTTATTTCAGGCGTCGGTGGTCAATACAATTTTGTCGCGATGGCGCATCAGTTGCCGACGGCACGCTCGATTCTATTAATCCGCGCCGTCCGTGAGAAAGGCGATGGCGCGGTCAGCAATATCGTTTTCAATTACGGCCATTGCACGATCCCGCGACACTTGCGCGACATCATCATCACGGAATACGGCATCGCAGATTTGCGTGCGAAGACCGACAATGAAGTGATCAAAGCGCTGATCAATGTTGCGGACTCACGTTTTCAAACCACGCTGCTGGAACAAGCCAAGAAATCTGGAAAGCTGGAGAAGGATTACGTCGTCCCTGCTGCCTTTCAAAACAATACGCCGCAAGCACTGCGTGAAAAGTTGGCACCGCATCAGTCACTGTTTCCAGACTTCCCTTTTGGCAGCGATTTCACGCCGCAAGAAGAGTTGCTGGCCAAGTCCCTGCAGAAAGTGAAATCACGCGCCGCAAAAACGTCGAAGTGGAAACTGCTGCTTTCAACATTGACTGCCAGCGCCGCGCCAGCGGCTGTGCAGCCTTATCTTGAGCGCATGCAGCTTGTTGCGCCGACTACGCTGCAAGACAAAGTCGCCAGACATTTGCTGATCGACGAGCTTGGCAAGGCTGGCATCCGCTGAATAAAAAGAAACCCCGCCATGGCGACCATGGCGGGGTTGTTTTCAGCAGCAACTGATTAGACTCTGATTTCGCCTTTCAGCAAGAGATCGTTCTTCACTTGAGCAACGCCTCTCACTTTCTGCGCAACCAGTGCAGCCTTCATCAGCTCATCGCTTGATCTGACATAGCCAGAGAGCTGAACTGAACCCTTGAATGCTGTCACCTGTATCTCTCCAATGTGGAGATTTTTCTGCGCCTGCAGTGCGTCCCAGACTTTATTGCAAATGATGATGTCGGACTCGTCCACCATCATGCGGCTCAAAGCCGATTGGTCAGCAAAACTGACGCTGGGCAAAATCCCTACACTCAGAGCGATAGCGATTAACAAAACTTTTGGGTTCATTGGTCTGCTCCCCAGATTAATGAAAGCCGATTCTCAGTTGCGTTCGTTATGTTGCGACAGTGATCCAAGAACCAAGGCCACTGCAGCAATCACTAAAAACACGAGAAACAAGATTTGTGCGATAGACACTGCACTGGCGGCGATGCCACTAAAGCCGAACAGTGCAGCGATGATCGCGATGAGGAAAAACACCACTGCGTAGTGCAGCATGGTGGCCTCCGTTTATGACGATCTAGAGACGCTAACGCGCTTAGATCGGTGGAATGATAGGCGTGCTCGCAGCATCGGCAGCACGCGTGTCTCTGCGGCTCTGCTCGTTACTGAATGCGTCCGATACGCCATCGAAGAACTTCTTCACTTGTTTTTCGGCTTCCTCGCGGGTCGCGCCGTAGCGCTCCTGCACGAGTCCCGTAAGACGTTGGGCGTTGCCTTCAATCTTCAGGAGCTCGTCATCCGTGAGCTTGCCCCAAGTGGTTTTTGCCTTGCCAACTAATTGCTTCCATTGGCCTTTGAGTGTGTCCTGGTTCATGTTCAATATCTCCTTTTGAACTGACATCGTGACGACTTTGCCACTGGAGCCACCTTGCCAGCGCGTCACTGAACCTAAACTGAACTCCTAGGCAAAATGGCCTCCGCCGCACTAGCAAAAATCATAATTATCGCTAGTGTGTAGGACATGCCTTACATCACTACGCGCGACGGCGCCAAGCTTCACTATCTCAGCATCGGTCGCGGTGCTCCGGTTGTTCTTCTTCACGGTTTTGCGATGCAAGGGGCGATGTGGTTGCCCTTCATTGCGCCACTGGCGATGCGCTACAAATTCATCCTTCCAGATCTGCGCGGCTTCGGCGGCTCTCACCGAGTAGCGCTGTCGCAGCCTTGCCTGCTGACACAGCACGCTGATGATCTCGAAGATTTGATGGAAGCATTGAACCTGCGCAATGTTCGCCTCGGTGGCCTGTCGATGGGCGCTTGCACAGCGCTGCAATATCACCGCCTCTATGGCTTTGATCGCATCCACAGTTATCTGCACATGGATCAAGCGCCTTGCGTGCGCAATGGCAAGGACTGGCGTCATGGCCTGCTTGGCGTGCAACAGCAGTCACGCCTCGGTGCGTGGAAATCGCTGATGCAAGATCTGGAACCGTATCGCGGCGAAGCGTTCAAGAAAATTCCAAAAGCACTACGCGCACGACTGTGGAGTGTGTTGTCTGAATTCTTTGGCTTTGCGTTTCACAAAGCAGGCTGGAGAGTTTTCTCCCAGCTCGCCAAGCACGAGTTCATCATCCGCAACATCGCGCCAACGTCTAACTGGCCGATTTATATGGACACGCTGCGCTCGTACACCGAAGACGATTACGACTGGCGCCCATCGCTTGCGAATGTGAATATCCCAATGACCGTGCTCGTGGGCATGCGCTCAACGATGTACCCGGCGCAGGGCCAGTTGCAGATTGGCAAGTTGGTACCGAATGCACGTGTTGTGAAGTTTGAAGACTGCGGTCACGCGCTGCCGTTTGAAGCGCCGTTGCGTTTTACCAGCGAACTGCGTCAGTTCCTCGCAGCGGCCTAAGGCAAATAGCCACGCCGCAAAACTCGCGCTAAGCTCTGCCGCACGCCGATCTCGGAGTGCGGCAGAAGCTGATTTTGACTCACCTCACTCCGAGCGTTTCTAAACTCGTACACCGGGAGAAGTCATGCGTAAGTTACTCATCATCGTACTTGTAGCCATCGCCGCAGTTCTGGGCTACGCGGCAACCAAGCCAGACACTTTTCAAGTTTCGCGCTCAGTCTCAATCAAAGCGCCACCAGAAAAGATTTTTCCGCTGATTAATAACCTGCATAGCTGGACCACGTGGTCGCCTTACGAGAAATTGGATCCGGCGATGAAGCGCAGTTACAGCGGCCCTGAATCCGGCGTTGGCGCAGCTTATAGCTGGGAAGGCAATAACACTGTCGGCGCAGGCAAGATGGAAGTTTCGGAATCAACGCCATCTTCAGCCGTTAAATTCAAACTCGATTTCTTTAAGCCTTTTAATACGCACAACACCGCTGAGTTCACGTTAGCTGCGGAAGGCGACAGCACCACCGTGACGTGGACCATGGATGGTCCTAGCCCTTACATCAGCAAGGTGATGGGCGTGTTCTTCAACATGGATAAGATGATTGGTGATGCTTTCACCGATGGTCTGAATAATCTGAAAGGCCTCAGCGAACAGTAGGCAAAAAAATGGCCTGCGACGATCAACGTCGCAGGCCATGATGTTGTACTTCTTACTTTGTTTCGCCCTGCACGGCCTCATCTCTGGCTTTTTTGTACTCACCATAAGATGCGCGCGCGTTAGAAGCGCACTCCGCTTGGTCGCGCTCGGGCAACTTGCTGCATTGCTGCGCACGCAACTCCGAGGTGGAGTTATAAACCTGCGCGTTGGTGCAAGCAGCACCACTCACGACGAGCATGGCGAATCCAATCTTGGCGATAGAGTTCATCATTCTCTCCGTCAGGCTCTAGTCTTACTCTGCGGCCAGCGCTTCAACCTGAATACGCAGCGTCACGTCCATGCTGAAACCCCAAGCCTTGCCAGCATCGATGCCAAACTCATTGCGCTTGATCGTGGTGAGTGCATCGGCCCCGCACACTTCGCGTTTGTACATCGGGTGCTGAATGCACTTGAATGACTGAATCTTCAGATCAACCGGCTTGGTTACGCCGTGCAGCGTGAGGTTGCCGACGACTTTGGTTGGCGCGCCGTTCACAAAACCATCAAGCTTGCCTTTGTAAGTCGCGGTTGGATATTTGGCGACATCGAACAGCTCCGCGCTTCTGGCTTTCTCGTCCATAATGCCGAGGCCGTAGTTAACACTAGTGGCATCAACGACGATGTCCACCGCACCCGTTTTAGCTGCCTTATCGAGTGTGACCGTGCCGCTGGTCTTGTCGAACTTGCCGCGCCATACCGAGAGGCCGCCCATATGGTCTGCTTCAAAGCTTGGAAACGTGTGCGTGGGGTCAATGTTGTAGGTAACCGGTGCAGCAGATGCACTCGCGCAGAACACTAAGGACAGCAGCGACACCCATTGAATCTTTTTCATGATCAGGTCTCTTGTTTCCGGGTTTTCAGTCTAAATTATGTAAGGGCCGTTGTCGGCATTGTGACAACGTCTTTACTCTTCCTCTGCAGTTAACAGGAGATCGCGTGCAACCGATCATCTCCATCCAGAATCTCACCAAGACTTACGCCACCGGCTTCCAAGCCCTTAAAGGCGTAAATCTCGATATCCGTCGCGGCGAAATCTTTGCACTGCTCGGCCCCAATGGCGCGGGCAAGACCACGCTGATTGGCGTGACCTGCGGCATTGTGAACCCCACTAGCGGCACGGTGCTGGCCGATGGCCACGACATCATCTCCGACTACCGCGCGGCGCGATCCAAGATTGGTTTGGTGCCACAGGAACTCACGACGGATGCATTCGAAAGCGTTTGGGCCACAGTCAATTTCAGTCGTGGCCTGTTTGGTAAGCCACGCGATCCAGTACTGATCGAAAAAATCCTGAAAGATCTTTCATTGTGGGACAAGAAAGATTCCAAAGTGATGACGCTATCCGGCGGCATGAAGCGCCGCGTGATGATTGCCAAGGCGTTGTCGCATGAACCACAGATTCTGTTCCTCGATGAACCTAGTGCGGGCGTCGACGTGGAACTGCGTCGCGACATGTGGGAAATGGTGCGACGACTGCGCGATAGCGGCGTCACCATTATTCTCACGACGCATTACATCGAAGAAGCCGAAGAGATGGCGGACCGTATCGGCGTCATCAGCAAGGGCGAGCTGATTCTGGTTGAAGATAAGAATGTGCTGATGGAAAAGCTGGGCAAGAAACAGCTGACGCTTTATCTTAAAGCGCCGCTTGAGAAGATCCCCGCCGAGTTTGCAACGCAACCACTCACGCTGTCTGCCGATGGCAATACGCTGACCTATACCTTCGATACGCAAGACGAACACACCGGCATCGCTGCATTACTGCGCAGTCTGGGCGAACACGGCATCGACTTTAAAGAACTGCAATCCAGCCAGAGCTCTCTGGAAGATATTTTCGTCAGCTTGGTGAGGGCGCGCGCATGAGTTCCTCAATCAATTTTCACGCGATCAAAGCGATTTACCGTTTTGAAATGGCGCGCACTTTCCGTACCTTGATGCAGAGTATTGCTTCCCCGGTGTTGTCGACCTCGCTCTACTTTGTCGTCTTCGGCGCTGCGATTGGTTCACGCATGGGCGCGATTGATGGCATCAGTTATGGCGCGTTCATCATCCCCGGCTTGATCATGCTGTCGCTATTAACCGAGAGCATCTCCAACGCATCGTTCGGTATTTATATGCCGAAGTGGTCGGGCACTATTTATGAACTGCTCTCTGCGCCGGTTTCCTATGTGGAAGCAGTCATTGGCTACGTTGGCGCAGCCGCGACTAAATCCGTCCTGCTCGGTATTTTGATTTTGCTGACGGCACGCATCTTTGTGGACTATCAGATCATGCATCCGGTTTGGATGGTGTTCTTCCTGGTACTCACCGCGATTACGTTCAGCCTGTTCGGCTTCATCATCGGCGTGTGGGCAGATGGATTCGAGAAATTGCAGATCATTCCGATGATGATCGTCACGCCCTTAACATTCCTTGGCGGCAGCTTCTATTCGATCAATATGCTGCCCGGCATCTGGCAACAGATCGCGCTGTTCAATCCGGTGGTGTATTTGATCAGCGGATTCCGCTGGAGTTTCTACGGCGTATCGGATGTCAGCATGTCGGTCAGCGTGGGGATGACGCTGGTGTTCATGACGCTGTGCTTTGCGGCGATCGCTTGGATCTTTAAGACTGGGTACAAGCTCAAGAACTAAATCGAATTGATTTTGTAGGAGCGCCTCTTAGGCGCGATTGGCGATGGAGCTATCGCGCCTAAGAGGCGCTCCTACAGAAACTCAGGCTGAACGCGTAGCCAACCACTCATTGGCATAAACCCACGTAGTCAACGGCGCTTTGCTTCCTGCAAACACACCCGCATGACCACCCGGCGCGATCATGAATTCCTTGTCGGCGCTGCCGATGATATCCATCACCTTCTTCGCCGCATCGACCGTCACGATCTTGTCGGTCTTGCCTGCAATCGCGAGCAGTGAACTTTCAATCTTATCGAGCGCGGCGCTTTTGCCTTTGCCATGCCCGAGTTGAATGTTGCCCGTTGCCAAGGCGTTATCCATGCCTACGCGAACGATGAAGTCTTGAATGATGCCGCCTGGATAGGCGTGCATCTTGTTGAACCACGTCGACATCGTTTGATACTCAGTGACGTAGTCGCGATCCCACAGGTTCATCAACAGATCGATGTACCCCGTGACGGTGCCCATCGGATTGGTCGCTTTGAAAATCAGCGACGACACCCAACCCGGCACATTGAGTTTGCTCGGATCGATGTTGTGAATGCGAAAGCCAGTGAAGCGGCGCACCAGACGAACTGGCGTGCGAGTGACTTCCCACAGCTTTCCTGCGGCGCCCGCTTGATGCGCATCAATCGGGCTGGCGATGGTGACGATGTTGCGAAGGTTCTTGTCGTGCGACCAACCGGCGTAGATCAGGCTAAACAAGCCGCCCATGCAGTAACCCAGTAGTGTGATTTCTTTCTGGCGCGCATCGGTGCGGATTCTTTTCAACGCATCCGGAATCATGATCGTCGTGTAATCGACGAGACCGAGATGCGAGTGATCAGCATCGGGGCTGCCGAAGTCGACCAGATAAACCTTGTAGCCATGCGCCAACAGAAAGCGCACGAGGCTGCGATGCGGCATCAAATCGAAATTGAGCGGGTCGGCTGCCAGTGGCGGAATCAGCACCACCGGAATCTTATGGCGCTTCTTGCTGACCTTGACCATCTGCTCGCCAATCAGGATTTCAGATTCGGTGAGTGCAGGATATTTGCGAACGGACAGCAAACCTTTCTGATAAATGATGTCGTGCGGCGTTTGATCCGCAACGATGAAGTTTTCCGTCTTCATCTGACGCTCGATGGCATTGCTAATCCACTGCAATGCTCGCTCAGTGGCGAGCGCGCCGTTGCCGGAAATCTTTTCAAGCATCGATGCGCTTTTCTTGGTCATGTTAGCCGCCCGTTTTCTTTGAATCCGTAGGAGCGCCTCTTAGGCGCGATCAGCGCTGATCGCGCCTAAGAGGCGCTCCTACAAAAGCACGCATTAGCCTGACAAGTACGTATAACCCGTGAGGCCTTCTTCCAGCTCTGCAAGAATTTCCTTCGACAAACCCGCAGCCTCGCATTTCACGCGATAGTTTTCTGCAAGCTCTTCTGGCAGCAAGTGCACGTAACGCAGTAGTTCGTCAGTACGATCGCCCTGCTCTGCGCCTTCCAACTGCCAGCCGCCTTTGCCATCGAGCACAACGTTTACCGCGTTGGTGTCGCCGAAGAGGTTGTGCATGTCGCCGAGAATTTCTTGGTAAGCACCGACCATGAAGAAGGCGAGCAGATAATCTTCGCCGCTCTTCAGCGGATGCACTGGCAGTGTTGGCTCCAAGCCACCACGATCAACGTAGTGATTGATGCGGCCGTCGGAATCGCAGGTCAGATCGCAAAGATTCGCGCGCATCGAAGGTTGTTCGTCGAGGCGATGAATCGGCAGGATCGGGAATACCTGATCAATCGCCCACGAGTCCGGCACGGACTGGAAGACGGAGAAGTTGCAGAAGTATTTTGCGGCGAGTTTTCCACGCAACTCATCGAGCGCTTCGCGATGAGCGCGAATGCTGTCGTCGAGCTTGGGCAGAATCGCACGGCAGACGGCGTAGTACGTCGTCTCGGCATACGCGCGCTGCGTTAGCGTGAGCATGCCGTGCGTGTATTGCGACTGTGCTTCGGAAAGATCGGATGCAGCATCGTGCAAACATTCGAGCGGACCGCGTGAATCGACTTCGGTCAGCAATGAATAGAGATCGTGAATGATGGCTGGATCATTTTTAGCAGGCGCGCCGGGCTGGGTCGTCGGCGCAGTTTCCTGATCGATGACATCGGCAATCAACACAGCGTGATGCGCGGTGAGTGCGCGACCGGATTCGCTGATTACGTCCGGCTGAGGTTGGCCCGCTTCATCGCAGACATCCATCAGCGTGCGCAGAATATTGCGCGCGTATTCGCGCTGCGAATAATTCATCGAGCAGTAGCTGCGTGAGCGCGTGCCTTCGTAATCAACGCCAAGACCACCACCAACGTCGACGACATCCAGCGGCGCGCCGAGTGCACGTAGTTCTACGTAGAAGCGTGCGGCTTCGCGCATGCCGCGTTGAATGTCTTGCACGTTGGCGACTTGTGAGCCGAGGTGGAAGTGCACCATGCGTACGGCGTCGATGAACCCGGCTGCGCGCATTTGTTCGACGGCTTCAATCACTTGCGGACTAGCGAGACCGAATTTGGATTTCTCACCGCCGGTGTTTTGCTGCGTACTCGTCGACATCGACGCGAGGCGCACGCGCAAACCAATCATCGGCGCAACGCCAAGCTTGCGTGATTCTTCAATCACCAGTGGCAGCTCGGATGGTTTTTCAACAACGATGTAAACCTTATGGCCGAGCTTCTGGCCGATCAGTGCTCGACGGATGTAGGCGCGATCTTTGTAGCCGTTACAAACGATGACGCTACCTGCTGGCGCCATACCTAGCACCGCAGCCATTTCGGGTTTGCTGCCCGCTTCAAGACCAACGCGCTCGCCGCCGTGACGCACGATTTCTTCAACCACGCTGCGCTGCTGGTTGACCTTGATCGGATAAACCGCCTTGTAGCCGCCTTTGTAGCCGAGCTCTTTGATCATGTCGCCGAAGGCGCCAGTGAGCGCATCGACGCGGTCATGCAGGATGTTGTTGAAACGCACCAGCACCGGCAGTTGCAGGCCTTCTTTGGGCAGGCGCTGGGCCAGCTCATAGAGGTCAATCGCGACTGGCGAGCGCTCGCGGAACGGGCGCACCAGCAGGTGGCCGTTGTCGGCCACGTCGAAATAACCCTCGCCCCACTGGGGGATGTTGTACAAGTCGCGAGCGTGCGCGGCGGTCCAGGTCATGTCGGTATCCGGCGAAAAGATGGATGAAATTGCGCGAATTCTAAGGCTTTGGCCCTAGTCTCGCTGAGTTTCATGACTCCCGTTTGTCACTTACGACCTTATATAATCGCGGCCTTCATTTAGGAGCCCGTCATGGCACTCGATCAAACTTGGTTTTCCGAAGCTTTTGAAAAGACCGGCAGCGCGTTTTCGCTGAAGGCCGTCAAGCTGCATTCCGAAAAGTCGCCCTATCAAGAAATCGAGATCTGGCAGACTGAAACCTTCGGCAAGCTGATGACGATCGACGGCTGCACCATGGTCTCGACGCTCGACAACTTTCTCTATCACGAGATGATGTCGCACCCAGCACTGAACTCGCACCCGAACCCGAAGAACGTCGTTATTGTTGGTGGCGGCGACTGCGGCACGCTGCGTGAAGTGCTGAAGCACCCTGAAGTGCAGTCGGCGACGCAGGTTGAAATCGACGAGCGCGTCACGCGCCTCGCTGAAATCCATTTCCCCGAGCTGTGCGACAAGAACAACGATCCGCGCGCCACGCTGTTCTTTGGCGACGGCATTCAGTGGATGAAGGACGCCAAGCCTGGCTCGATCGACCTGATCATCATCGACTCGACCGACCCTGTCGGCCCAGCGGAAGGTCTGTTCGGCAAAAAGTTTTATCTGGACTGCATCAAGGCACTGGCCCCAGACGGCATGCTGGTTCAGCAGTCGGAATCGCCATTGTTGCTGCTCGACCTCATCACTGAAATGCATCAGGCCATGCGTGACGCCGGTTTTGCGCAGACGCATTTGCTGCACTTCCCACAGCCGATTTATCCGTCAGGCTGGTGGTCGGGTTCGATTGCGACCAAGCAGGCTAACCCGCTGGCGCAGCGTCTGGATGAGAAGGCGATTGAAGCGCTCGACACCAACTTCTACAACGTTGATACGCACAAGGCCGCATTTGCGCTGCCTAACTTTGTGAAGAAGGCGCTGGCTAAAATCGGCTAAGGCCTTCAAGCAATAAAAAGCCCGAAGCGGTCTCCCGCTTCGGGCTTTTTATTGAGCTACACTGTTATAAAATATTGCTTTTTTTATTTTTATTAATCTAATTAAAACTAATTTACTGACGCGCCATTCGATTCAGTCAATTCACCGCAACCATCTGCAATCTGCTTCTGCGTTTTCTCGATCAGCTTCACACGCTCTTCATCGTTGAATTCTTTTTGATTGCCGAGCGAGTCGGTTTCAACAATGCGTGAGGCCTTTTTGTACGTCGCGAGCTGATCGCGCTTGCGGCTGCACTCTTCGATCTTCTTTTGGTTTTGTTTGTCTGCGTCAGCGCTGTTGCCTTCTGCTGGCGCGGCTTCGCCGTTGTCAGGGCCAGTCTTGACCTTCTCGGCGCCGCTCGGAGCTTGATCACCGTAATGCACGCGACCGTTGGCATCTTTCCATTTATAAACGCCGGCCTGCGCCATCGACACAGACGCCAACGACGCCATGCACAGTCCCATCACCACCACAGAAAGCCGCATCAACATGAATACTCCATCCGGCGAAACAAGTTAGCCCGAGTCTATCGCTTAGAATCGCCGAAGGAAAACCACAAATGGGATTGGCTGATGAGCGACGCTGAAAAACCCGTGATCGCAGCGTGTAAGCCTTTCATGATGGATCTGGCGCCGGGAGAATATTTTTGGTGTTCCTGTGGGCGCTCTCTGACGCAACCGTTCTGCGATGGCTCACATAAAGACACCAGCTTTAAGCCGATCAAAGTGACCGTCACGCCTCGAACTGGAACGCTTTGGTTGTGTGGCTGTAAATATGCCAAAACCAAACCGCATTGCGACGGCACTCATAACAAATTGCCACGGTAGGGTGGGTAGACGAGGGCATGGATGCCCGAGGTAGAGCAATGCATGGAGCAATTGCCGAGCACAGCGAAACCCACCATCTCTTTAGCGTGTGCAAGCGGTGGGTTTCGCTGCGCTCTACCCACCCTACATTTACATCAGTGCCAATAAAAAGAGGCCGCATTTAGCGGCCTCTTCTTTTAATGCGGATTTAACTTAAAGCGTTCCGAGATCGTATCCACGTTCGTTGTGCTCTGAAGTATCCAAACCCGCGTATTCGCCTTCTGCATTCACGCGCAGACCGACCAACTTCTGCACCAGCTTGAGCAGCACGTAAGTCACGATGGCGGTGTATGCGCCGACAGAAACAACGCCGAGCGCCTGTACGCCAACTTGCGAAAGCATGTCCATGCCTTCTGCGTAACCCTTGCCGCTGAAAACGCCGAGTGTGCTGGAAGCAAAGATGCCAGCCATCAAGGTGCCGATGATGCCGCCGACGCCGTGCACTGGGAAAACATCGAGCGAATCATCGATCAACAATTTGCGCTTGAGAATGTGCGTGGCGTTGAAGCAAACGTAACCTGCAATCAGACCAATCAACAGCGCGCCGCCAGGGCCAACCGCACCTGCAGCTGGCGTGATTGTGCCGAGGCCCGCGACCATGCCGGTGACCATGCCGAGTGCCGATGCTTTTTTGTACTTCACCAATTCCATCACCGACCAAGCGATTGCGCCTGCAGCTGCGGAAGTGTGCGTCACCAAAATCGCCATGCCAGCATTGCCATTCGCAGCCAATGCAGAGCCGCCGTTGAAACCAAACCAGCCAACCCAGAGCATGCCCGCGCCCGTCACTGTCATCGTGAGGTTGTGCGGCATCATCGGTGCGGTGCCGTAGCCACTGCGACGGCCCATCACGATGGCGGCAACCAATGCCGCAGTACCGGCCGTGATGTGCACAACAGTGCCGCCAGCAAAGTCGATCAGGCCGCGCGTGTAGAGCCAACCGTCTGCAGCCCACACCCAATGACACACGGGTGCGTAAACCACGATGGACCACAGCGCGCTGAAAATCAGCATCGCAGAAAACTTCATGCGTTCAGCAAAACCACCAACGATCAGCGCAGGCGTGATCACGGCGAAGGTGAGCTGGAACATCGAGAACACAACTTCTGGCAGCGTGCCGCTTTTTGAATCAACGGTGACGCCAGCCATAAACATTTTGCTGAGGCCGCCAATCAAAGGACCGCCCGGTGCAAACGTCAGGCTGTAGAGACCAATGATCCACAGCAGCGAAACGATGCAGGTGATCGCAAAGCACTGCATGAGTACCGACAACACGTTCTTCGCGCGCACCAAGCCGCCGTAGAACAGTGCAAGACCTGGCAAGGTCATGAACAGCACGAGGGCGATAGAGGTGAGAATCCATGCGGTGTCGCCAGAGTTGATGGCGTCATCCGCAAATGCTGCGCAGGGCAGCAGGGCCAAACTGATCAGCGCGAATGCGCGGCTAAAAATTTTCATGCGAAAAATCTCGAGCAGATATGAAACCGGCCGCTAAAGCGGCCGGAATTGAAAAACGAAGGAGTTAAACGGCTTCGACGCCGGATTCGCCGGTGCGGATGCGCACGGTCTGATTGAGGTCGTAGACAAAGATTTTGCCGTCGCCGATCTGGCCCGTCTTGGCAGACTTGGCAATGGCATCAACAGCGCGCTCGACCATGTCAGGTGCGAGTGCAACTTCAAGTTTGATCTTAGGCAGCAGGTCGACGGTGTATTCCGCGCCGCGGTACAACTCAGTGTGGCCTTTCTGACGGCCAAATCCGCGAACTTCGGTAACGGTCATGCCTTGCACGCCGATGTCGGCGAGTGCTTCGCGTACAGCGTCGAGCTTAAAGGGCTTGATGATGGCGATGAGCATTTTCATGTTACGGCGTCCTCAGAATTTTCCGCCGCAAGTTTACACGTTCGTCCCCGCCAATAGAAAAGGGCGCGCCTGTTGCCAGACGCGCCCTATTCCTCCCGAGGAGACTATTAAGGGTTGTAAGCCTTTTCGCCGTGCTCTGAAAGGTCCAGACCTTCGGATTCTGCTTCTTCCGAAGCGCGGATGCCGATGGTGTACTTGAGAACCAGCAAGGTGACCGCCGTTACAACCGCGCTGAGCACGACTGCAACC
Organism: Stenotrophobium rhamnosiphilum; assembly: GCF_003052265.1. Classification (GTDB taxonomy): domain Bacteria; phylum Pseudomonadota; class Gammaproteobacteria; order Nevskiales; family Nevskiaceae; genus Stenotrophobium; species Stenotrophobium rhamnosiphilum. The sequence continues at coordinate 321,498 of NZ_QANS01000003.1, read as the reverse complement.
AGCACTGCCTTAACCTGGATCAAGATCTGGCCGGAGGAGTAACCCGGAACCATGTCGACCCAGTTGTTGTACACGCCGACGCCGCCCTTGGCTGGATCAACGAACACACCGGTCAGGATCGCGCCGATGATGCCGCCTACAGCGTGGACGCCGAATGCATCGAGTGCATCGTCATAGCCCAGCAACTTCTTGATGTAAGCCACCGCGAAGAAGCAGACCACACCAGCAACCAGACCGATGATCAGACCGCCGCCGATGCCGACGAAGCCGCAAGCCGGGGTGATAGCAACCAGACCAGCGATCGCACCGGAGATGATGCCGAGCAGCGAAGGCTTGCCCTTGAAGATCCACTCTGCGAAGAACCAAGCAACTGCTGCAGCCGCGGTAGCGAATGCGGTGTTAGCAAATGCCAGCACTGCGTAGCCGTTGGCTTCGAGGTTGGAACCAGCGTTGAAGCCGAACCAGCCAAACCACAGAAGTGCTGCACCGATGGCGCTCATCACGAGGCTGTGTGGAGCCATCGCAACTTTGCCGTAGCCCGAACGCTTGCCGAGGATGATGGCTGCAACCAGACCGGCAACACCGGCGTTGATGTGCACCACGGTACCGCCAGCGAAGTCGAGAGCGCCCAGCTGCCACAGGTAACCTGCGGTTGCGTTCATCTCATCTACTTTATCCAGACCGGTGTAAGCATCCGGACCCGCCCACCACCAAACCATGTGCGCCATTGGCAGGTAGGAGAACGTGAACCAGATCACCGAGAAGATCATCACAGCGGTGAACTTCATGCGCTCAGCGTAGGCACCAGCAATCAGGGCTACGGTGATGCAAGCAAAGGTCATCTGGAACACTGCGAACAGCAGTTCCGGAATCACAACGCCTTTCGAGAAGGTCGCGGTTGCGGTAAAGAAGCCGTTAGCATCATAGACGACGCCTTTGAGCAACATCTTGTCTAGCGTACCGATGAATGGGCCTGTACCGCTGAACGCCAAGCTGTAGCCATAAACGCACCACAACACGCCGATCACGGAGAAGATCGCAAACGTCTGCGTCAGAGTCGAAACCATGTTCTTGCTGCGGACCATACCGCCGTAGAACAGGGCGAGGCCCGGAAGTGACATCAGCAATACGAACGCGGTCGAAACCAGCATCCAGGCGACGTTGCCTTCATTGAAGACAGGTGCGACTGGTTTGGCTTCTTCAGCAGGTGCGGCAGCGGGTGCAGCTGCTGCTGGAGCGGCTTCTGCTGGTGCAGGTGCAGCTTCAACAGGTGCTGCTTCAGCCGGAGCTGGAGCCGCTGCAGGTGCAGGTGCAGCTTCGGCAACTTTCGCTACCTTAGCTTTCTTTTCTTTAACGGCCGGAGCAGCAACGGCAGCAGCAGGCGCGGCGGCCTCTGCAGCAGGTGCTTCGGCTGCGGGGGCTTCTTCGGCCCAAGCAGGTGCCAAACCGCAAGCAGCGGCTAGCAACAATGCGTAACTTAATTTACGGATCATGTGTGCGGGCTCCTTAGAGGGCGTCCTTGCCAGTCTCACCCGTACGAATACGGATAGCCTGATCGAGGTTGTAAACGAAGACTTTGCCGTCGCCGATCTTGCCGGTATGCGCGGCTTTGGCGATGGCATCGATTGCGGCATCTACTTTGCCGTCGTCGATAGCGACTTCAATCTTCACTTTGGGCAGAAAATCAACAACATATTCCGCACCGCGGTAAAGCTCCGTATGGCCCTTCTGGCGGCCGAACCCTTTAACTTCCGTCACCGTGATGCCGGCCACGCCGATATCCGAGAGTGCTTCGCGCACTTCGTCCAGCTTGAACGGTTTGATGATCGCTGCAATCAGCTTCATTGATGCACTCCTTGTTTTAAGGCCAAACTCGATAGATTCGCTTTTTGCGAACCCGCACAGCCGTCAAAGCACGGAGCGTGCCAGCTTGGTGCATTGGGGCATAAATCTTCGAGAAAACAAGGGTTGGATGGGCTTGAAGGGCCTGATCTAGCGCCTGCTCCCTTACCTTGTCATCCCGAACGGAGTGACACGAAACCATCTGAGTCCATCCGCAAACCAGCTAAACTGCCGCAAACGGAGCGCCTCATGCTGGACCCCAAACAACTCGAAGACATCGCCGCCAAACTCAGCCAAGTCATCCCGCCGGGATTACGCGGCCTGCGCAGCGAGCTTGAAGACAATTTCCGCGTGATTTTGCGCTCCAATCTGGAACGCTTTGATCTGGTCTCGCGTGATCGCTTTGATACACAGGCAGAGCTGCTTTCACGCACGCAGTCGCGCCTTGCCGCACTTGAGCAGCGGCTCAAAACTCTCGAACAAAAGCTGTCTGGCAACTAAGCTGTTCTAAGCTTGGCGCCCTAGGCGCTGCGCGGATTTTGGCCATGGAAGGCTCACGCTGTAATGAGAACTTCCCATGTCCACTTGCCGCACCCGGTTTCTTCCTTAAATGGCGCTGGCCCGCGTTTTTTCTCGCGCCCAAAACGGTCTCGATGCGGATCTGGTGACGGTTGAGGTTCACCTCGCCGGTGGCCTCCCCATTCTCAGCATCGTTGGTTTGCCAGAAATGGCCGTGCGCGAGGCCAAAGACCGCGTTAAAGCGGCAATTAACACCTGCGGCTACGAGTTTCCCAACCGCCGCATCACCTGCAATCTCGCCCCGGCCGATCTGCCCAAAGAAGGCGGCCGCTTTGATCTGGCGATTGCCCTCGGCATTCTCGCGGCCTCAAACCAGATTCCGGCTCAGTCTCTTGAAAATATGGAGATTTTTGGCGAGCTTTCGCTATCGGGCGAGATCCGCGCCGTGCCCGGAATGCTGCCCGCTGCACTAAAAGCGGCCGCGGCTGGTCACCGTTTGCTGGTGCCACAGGCCAGCGGTGAAGAAGCCGCACTCGCCGGACGGGCCGAAGTTTTTGTCGCGCACCATCTTGGTGCGTTATGCGCTGCACTGCATTCGGGCAAGCTGGAAGCCTTCCTGCCGCAGGCCGCGCCTGCACCAACAAAGCTCACGGCCGATCTCAACGAAGTGCGTGGCCAGCATCAAGCCAAGCGTGCACTGGAAATCGCGGCGGCTGGAAACCATTCGATTCTGATGCTCGGGCCGCCAGGTTCCGGCAAATCCATGCTCGCCACGCGCCTGCCCGATTTGTTGCCGCCATTAACCGAAGAAGAAGCCTTGGAAGTAGCGGCCGTGGCCTCCATCAATGGCACTTTCGACGCGCGCAAATGGGGTCAGCGACCGTATCGATCGCCACATCACACCGCTTCCGGTGTGGCATTGGTCGGCGGCGGCGCGTCGCCCCGTCCCGGTGAAATAACACTCGCCCATCAAGGCGTGCTTTTTTTAGATGAGCTGCCTGAATTTGATCGACGCGTGTTGGAAGTTCTTCGCGAACCTTTAGAGAGCGGCACCATCACCATTTCACGCGCAGCACGTCAGGCCGATTTCCCCGCGCGCTTTCAACTTGTCGCCGCGATGAATCCCTGCCCCTGCGGATATCTCGGCGACATTTCAGGCAAATGTCGTTGCACCCCCGATCAAGTAATTCGCTATCGCGCAAAAATTTCCGGGCCCTTGTTGGATCGCATCGACATGCACATCCACGTGCCACGCGTTGAACTCTCCGCACTCAGCAAAACAGAAAACAGCAATGAAGAAAGCAGCGTGCTCGTGCGCGAGCGCGTTTTGCAATGTCGCACACGACAACTGAAGCGCGCAGGCAAAGCCAATGCACGACTCAACACCAAAGAAGTGGATCGCGATTGCCAACCCGAAAAAGCCGCAGCGCAATTATTAGAAAGCGCGATGGCGCGCCTCTCACTCTCCGCACGCGCTTATCACCGCGTACTCAAAGTAGCTCGCACGATTGCGGATTTGGCTGGGGTAGAAACAATCAACAGTGCGCACATTGCGGAGGCAGTGCGCTATCGAGAATTGGATCGCGGCACGCAATGAAAGAAGGGCCGCTTTCGCGGCCCTCTTTTTTGAAGCAACAATCAACAACGATTAGAACTTGTAGACAGCCTTAAGGACAAACGAAGTCTGATGAGCATCAGGACCAATGAATAATGCGCCGTCGTTCTGAACGCTTGCATATCGCACGTCAGAAATCAGATTAAAATTCTTGGCTGCTGCGTAATCACCGGTCAACGTTACTTCATTACGCTTAACTTTAGGCCCGCCAACAACGCTATCCCAAGCATTCGTCAATTCGCCACGTACGCCAGCACGAACCTTCGACGTGATCTGGTAGTTAGCGTAGAGCGCATGGCCGAGGAACTTGGCATTCGAGCCCGCAGTCTTTGAGGTGTTGTAGTCGCCGTTGTAAGCAAAGCTCAGATCACCGATTGAGTACGAAACGACCGCATCAAGCAGATTGTTCTTGGCCGTACCAGGACCATTCGCAGCGCTGACTTCAGTACCACGATAGTCGGTCACGTTGATCGCCAGGCCCTTGATTGGAGCCAAAGCCACGCCAACTTCAACCGTCTTCTGTGGATCAAAGTCATAGGTGTTTGGCAGCGGAGCAGGCAAGCCAAGGAGAGGCACAATAGGCGCTGTAACGCTGTTGCTCAAACCGACATACAGTGTGGCCATATCGCTAACCTTATAGCCAACACGAACACCCGTCAGCGTAAAAGCCTGCTGGCTGAACAGAATTGAGCGCGTGGCATTGTTGTTAGAGCCGTCAGCTGCAACTTCGTAACCCGCCAGCGTCGCAAACTTACCACCGATAACCGTCAAACCGCCTGAGGCGTACTGAACAAAGGCCTGATGAAGAACGACTTCGCTACCGCCAGCGCCGCCCAAAACTGAGTACTTATTGTAGAAACCCGTTGGCAGAATATTTTGTGGCACAGAGGCAATAGGGGCGAACGGATCTACGTAGTTGTAAGTGCCACCGGCGACGTCTTGACCTGCATAAATATCAACCGACGCACCGAAGCCTTCAGCAGGCAGCTTGGAAATCGTCAGTTGGGCCTGATCAAAGGTGAACTGGTTAGTGGTGAGGCTGCCGCCGCCACCGTTTGCCGTGACGTGGTTATACGCCCACGAACCCGAGGCGTGCCCGGTTAGTGAAACGCCAGAAGCGTCGAGTACTTCAGTGAGAGTGGGTGCAGCCGCAAAACTGACGACTGGAAGAAAGGCCAAGCTGGCCGCAGCAACAATAATATTTTTACGCATGTAGGCTCCCTGATAACGTTTATGAAAACGCCATCCATGGCAGCCGCCACTAGCAGTCCTTGCTAGCTATATAAGCGCTATCCGTAGCAGTCGACGAACATTCCTTGTTGCGGACTGACTATATCAAATTACAGCTGGGTGACACCCCCCGATTTACAGCAAGGGATATCTCGGCATTTAACGGCGAGATATGAATCAGGAAACTAACGATCAACACAAAAGAAAAGGGCCGCTTTCGCGGCCCTTTTTTTGAAGCAACAATCGACAACGATTAGAACTTGTAGACAGCTTTCAGAACCGCAGTCGTCAGACTGCCCTTGGTCGGGCTGCCATCTGCCTTTACTTCAGCGCGACGAACGTCGGCCACCAAATCAAAGTTCTTAGCTGCAGCATAACCACCGGTCAAAGTGACTTCTTTACGTTTGATCTTGGTGACTGCGATGTCATCTTTGGATTGGAGGTACTCGCCACGAATACCGGCGCGGAAAGCCTTGGTAACCTGATAGTTCGCGTACAGAGCAACACCCGTGTTCTTCACGTCAACAACGCCTGAATCCTTAAAGGTGTTGTGGTCAGCATTCAAAGCCAAGCTGAGGTCGCCAACCGTGTAAGCCGTAACAAGATCGAGCAGATTGGTTTTGACCGTGCCATCGGTGCCGATGTAGTCAGTTACGTTGACAGTGAGGCCAGTTACAGGAGCCAGTGCGATGCCCAGTTCCGTAACCTTCTTATTGTCAGTATCAAGCGTGGTGCCGCCAGCAGCACTGTTGCTCAGACCGACGTATGCAGTGAACATATCGCTGACTTTGTAGCCAGCGCGAACGCCGGTCAGCGTAAATGCTTGCTGTCCATACAGCAGCGAACGCGTTGCATTGGTGTTAGCGCCGTCGGCTGCGACTTCATAACCAGCCAGCGTGGCAAATTTACCGCCAATGATCGTCAGGCCGCCGCTGGCGTACTGAACGTAGGCTTGGTGCAGATTGATTTCCTGACTGCCGCCGCTAAAAGTGTTAAATGCGCCCGTAGGATAAATAAGTGCACTAATCGGAGCCGTAATGGTTCCAGCAGTGCCACTCGCATAGTTATAGGTACCGCCCTTTACATCTTGGCCTGCATAAACATCAACTACAGCGCCGAAACCTTCCGTTGGCAGCTTGGAGATCATCAGCTGAGCCTGATCGAAGGTAAAGGTGTTATCGGAAGCACTACCGCCGCCACCAGAGATCCCTACGTGCGAGTAGGAGTAGGAACCAGAAGCGTGCCCAGCCAACGTAACGCCTGAGGCATCAAGTACTTCTGTGAGAGTAGGGGCAGCCGCAAAACTTACGGCCGGCAGAAAGGCCAGAGTGGCCATTACAGAGATGATGTTCTTACGCATGTCGCTCCTTGACGTTATCAACGTTTATCTATGTGCTGGAATTGCAGCCAGAGATACTCAGCAACAGCCGTGCCAAGCACTTGACTGGTTGATCGTTTGAAACATTTAAAAGAACTACTTGGGATTGTTACTACCCCCCCGCTTTGGAGCTTATACCAATTTTTTCTGAAACGAAATCCATGAAAATTGCATAAACGCAATCAATTTTATTGCCTATTTTTATTGTTCTAAATCATCAAATTAAGATGACATTGAGTTGCGCACTTACTTTGTGCTGTTTTTGTTGATGCCATTTTTTTGCGCGCTGCACTGCATCAAAATTGAGCGCGCGACCTAAAACGAGGCACAAAAAAACGGGCCAGCTTTTAGCTGGCCCGTTCTATTTTTTACCGTGCGAGAGCTTTCGCTCTACGCTGCTTACTTGCTGAGAATGAACTCAACAGCAGCTTTGATTTCGTCGTCGCTCAGATCAGAGTCGCCGCCGCGTGCAGGCATTTGATTGATGCCCTTGATTGCCAATTTAACGAGGCCATCAAGACCGCCAGCAGCGCCTTTGCGCTTGGCCCATTCGCCCTTGTCGCCAATTTTTGGCGCGTTGAGCATGCCCGTCTGGTGGCAAGCTGCGCAGACTTTGGTCACAACCTGTTCGCCGGTGTAAGCAGCGCGCGCTGGCTTGTTAGCAGCGAGCTTCAACTCCAGTGCGGCTGGATCGGTGACTACTTCGCCAACAGGCGCAGTAGCGGCTTCGATCTTGGCAAGGCCGGCAGCATCCAACTCACGCGCTGGCGTGATGATGCGTGCGACGACGATGCAAAGGAAGAAGATGCCAAAAAGGCCACCCATTACCAATGAAAAAATCTTGAAGAAAACCTTGTCGTGGCTCTCGTTATCGTGGCTCTGTTTCGACACCCTGCAACTCCCAAATCTTGCTCTAAGACGCCCAGTATAGCGGCTGTGTTCTTTTGCGGGTATCCTGCGCGCCACAGATTTATGAGCCGCCACTGGCCTCCTTAAGTCGGCCCCAGCAGCCCCGGCGGCCCGCAACCTCTTTAAGCACATCACGCGCCCGTAGCTCAGTTGGATAGAGTATTGGTTTCCGAAACCAAGGGCCGCTGGTTCGAATCCAGCCGGGCGCACCAAATTTCTTGCTTGTCAGTTCAGCCCGTGATCAGACCTCACTTTGATCAGCGGACATTCGAACCAGCGGCAAACTAATGAATGGTTCGCCAACTCGGCATTGCCGAGTTGCGCCGTTATCGCTCCGCGACAACGCCCAAAGGGTAAGGCGCATAGCGCCGCAGGCCATCCAGCCGCGCAGGCCAAATCTCTGCACACGCTTAACTAGAGACTCCGCTCTCGGTATTTGTTCTCCACTGCAGATAAAAATGGCGGAGCGATGCAGAATCTTCTTTGCCCCGCATATAACCCAATGGGTTACAATGAACATGCAAACTATCGTCGAAACGTCGATCTTTATTCGTCGCGCAGAAAAGCTTTTGAGTGCTGATGAACATGCGGAGCTGATTACTTATCTGGCCACGCATCCTGACGCCGGAGATGAAATCGTTGGGACCGGCGGGGTTCGCAAGGTCCGATTCGCTGCAATGGGCAAAGGCAAATCGGGTGGCGTTAGAGTGATTTACTATTTTTACGATCAGGCCATGCCAATTTATGCGTTGCTCATCTACGGCAAAAACGAGCGTGCAGATTTAACGGCAGATCAGCGTAAAGCGGTGGCGTCATTTGCAGCGGCAATCAAAGCGACAAGGAAGCGGAAATGAGTAAGCTCGGAAATGAACTGATTGAATCGATGGCTGAAGCGCTTGCACACACACAAGGCAAGCGCACAGGCGGCCGCACGCACAAAGTAACCGTCAAGCCAGACGAAATTCAAAATGCCCGGAAACAGTTGGGTCTTTCGCAAGATCAGTTCGCCAATGCATTTGGCGTGAGCGCGTCTACTCTGCGCAAATGGGAGCAAGGGCAGCGAGCTCCCACTGGGGCCGCGAAAACTCTGCTTAAAATTATCGAGCGCGAGCCCAAAGCTGTTGTGCGCGCACTTCGCGCTGCATAACTTGTAACAAGACGCCTTCCATGAGCTTCTACGAAACCAAAATTCTGCCCCATCTCATCGACTGCACCTGCGGCCTCGGACAGATCATGAAGCAGCGCTCGCTGCTGGTGCCGCGTGCGCATGGACGTGTATTGGAAATCGGGATCGGCACGGGTCTTAATCTGGAGTTTTACGACGCCACTCGCGTGCAGCACATCTGCGGCGTGGATCCGGCTACCGGCATGCACTCACTGGCCCGCAAGCGCGCGGCGAAGATTTCTATTCCGGTAGAAACGGTGCCGTTGGTGATTCAACAAATTCAGGCGGAGACGGCGAGCTTCGACAGCATCGTCTGCACCTTCACGCTGTGCACGATTCCCGACGTGATCCCCGCGCTTCAGGAAATGCGTCGTGTGCTCAAACCGCAAGGCGAGTTCTTGTTCTGCGAACACGGCCTAGCGCCGGATGAAAGCGTGCGCCGCTGGCAGCATCGGCTCATGCCGATTTGGAAACCCATTGCGGGCGGCTGCCATCTCAATCGAGATATTCCGGCGCTGCTGGATGAAGGCGGGTTCGAGGTACTCGAGTTGGAAAAGCAGTACCTGCCCGGCCCCAAGCCGATGACTTACATTTATTCAGGCAGCGCGTCACCAAGGTAGGGTGGGTAGACGAGGGCATGGATGCCCGAGGTAGAGCCATGCATGGAGCAATTGCCGAACGCAGTGAAACCCACCATTGCCCGCTGCTTAAAAGACGGCGGGTTTCGCTACGCTCTACCCACCCTACAAATCAGCAGTCAGGGCAGGATGATCTTAACGATCCCTACCAGTATCGCCACAACAACCGCCGCACCAATCCAGCCCGCAATAAAGACCTGCCAAGGCCCAATGCGGGTCTCATCGCTTTTGCGGCCTTTGCTGCTGCGCACGCCGAAAAAGCTCCAGAACACGGCGCGCATCACTTCCAAGAAGCCGGCCTGCTCTTTCTGTGTTTCTGCAATCTCGCCATTCATGTTCCATCTCCGCTCAACGGTTTATTCACGAGTGAGATGTTAGGTCTGTGCCGTCTCCTGTAACAGATTCAGTTTCTGTACAATTTAACTAGTACAGTTTGAACAACTGAAATGAGCGGCCATGGCGCGTTATCAAGAGATTGCAGACGAGATTGCGTCGCTGATTGCGCGCGGCACGCTGCGTGTCGGGCAGCGCATTCCGTCCGTGCGCAAAGCCAGCACTCAACACAAGGTCAGTGCAGGCACGGTGTTGCAGGCGTTTGATCAACTGGAAGCCCGCGGTCTGATCGAAGCGCGGCCGCAGTCGGGTTATTACGTACGTGCCCAGCATTCTGGTTTTGCACCAGAACCCCAATCCACCGCGCCGCAATCACGCGCCGTGCAATTGGATGTCAGCGAGTTGGTGTTTGGTGTGCTGGAGCAGATCAAACATCGCGAGCTGGTGCCGCTGGGCTCCGCGTTTCCAAGTCCAGAATTATTTCCGCTCGCGCGACTCAATCGCATGGCCGCGGCCGCAGCGCGCCGCCAAAAAACTTGGGCCAGTGTTGATGATCTGCCACCGGGCAATGCTGAGCTTCGCCATCAGATTGCTTTGCGCTATTTGGAATCCGGTTGCGCTGTTGCACCCGACGACATCGTCATCACCTGCGGCGCGTTAGAAGCGATCAACCTCAGCCTGCAAGCCGTCACGCGTCCGGGCGATACCGTCGCGATTGAATCACCAACGTTCTATTCCACCTTGCAGGCGATTGAGCGCCTCGGTCTGCGCGCAGTGGAAATCGCCACGCATCCTCGCACCGGCATTGAGTTAGATGCATTGGAGGTCGCGCTCAAATCACACAACATCAAAGCCTGCGTTCTCGTCACCACGTTTCAGAATCCACTTGGCGCGTGCATGCCGGATGAAAACAAAGCAGCGCTGATCAAATTGCTCAAACGTCACGACGTGCCACTGATTGAAGATGATGTGTATGCAGAACTCTACTTTGGCGCGGAGCGGCCACGTCCAGCCAAAGCGTTCGACAAGAGCGGTCTTGTTCTGCACTGCGGCTCATTCTCGAAATGTTTGGCGCCAGGTTATCGCGTGGGCTGGGTTGCAGCGGGCCGTTATCGGACACAAGTCGAGCGCATCAAATTGATGACGACACTCTCGACCGCTTCGCTGCCACAAGCCGCGATTGCTGCATTCCTAAAACATGGTGCATACGAGCGGCATCTTCGACATCTGCGACACACCCTCGCTTCGCAATGCCAGGAAATGATGCGCGCGGTCAGTCAACATTTTCCAGAAGGCTGTCGCATGACACGGCCGGAAGGCGGTTACATGCTTTGGATCGAACTGCCGAAATCTGTCGACGCATTACAACTGCATCAACTCGCACTCGATCAAGGCATCAGCATTGCGCCGGGACCGATTTTTTCTGCTCAAAGAAAATATCGAAACTGCGTGCGACTTAACTTTGGATATCCGTGGACACCGCGTGTCGAAAAAGCCGTGAAGACTTTAGGGCGATTAACGACAACTTTGGCCTAGAACAAACTAGCTCGCTGCGGGAAATCCATAACAAGCCATGCTGAGATTGCCGTAAGAAAAACTACGGTGCAGCGCTTGGCCTTTTCCACCGCCAGCGCCAAGTGCGACATAAAACGGCATCAAATGATCTTCGGTGGGATGCGCACGCGCAGCATCTGGCGCTTGCGCGCGATAGTCGAGCAACGCCTCGTGATCCCCCGCTTCAATGCGTGCGTTCAACCAATCATCAAAACGCGTGGCCCATGATGCCGGTGGCGTGCCGGGCGCGGCGAGTTCATGCAGATTGTGCACGGCGCTGCCGCTACCGATGATCAGCACGTCGTCATCCACCGCATCACGCAGCGCACGACCCAGTTCGTAATGCACTTGTGGATCGCGCCCTAAGCACGCGACGTTAACCACCGGCACATCAGCATCCGGATACATCAACATGAGCGGCACCCATACGCCGTGATCGAGGCGTGGATCGCTGACCATGCGCGTGGCGATTTGTGCTTTCTGCAAATGTTCAAAGATTCGCGCAGCGAGCGATGCGTTGCCCTGTGGCGAGTATTGAATTTGATAGAGCTCGTCAGGGAAACCACCAAAGTCGTGCCACGCGCGATAGCGTTCATCTTGTTTGATGGCGAATATCGGCGCACTCCAGTGCGGTGAGATAACCACCACAGCACGAGGCTTAGGCAGACGTTGGCCCAGCTCAATCAGGAATTGATGCGCAGAGATTTTATCTAGCGCTAACGTCGGCGCCCCGTGCGAAATGAACAGCGCACGTGGCTGAAGTGTGTTCACTCGAACCAAGCTTCGGCGCGATTGCGACCTTCGCGCTTGGCTTTATAAAGCGCGGCATCGGCGTTGCGCATGAGATCTGGCAGATCGCGCGTGGTGGGGCGTAATGCGGCGACGCCGATGCTTACTGTGAAGTTAATCGTTGCGTCGCCGATATCAACACTTTTCTCAGCCAAGATCAGACGCAGACGCTGAGCGACTTCCAGCGCAGGTTCTTTGTTGGCGCGTGGGAGAAGCAGGGCAAATTCTTCTCCACCGATGCGGCCAATGAAATCAATTTTTCGGATGAAGCCCGCAACTGCTTGCGCGAGTGCAATGATGACTTTGTCGCCAGCCGCGTGGCCGTAGGTATCGTTGACGGCTTTAAAGTGATCAATATCGATCATGGCGACGGATAGCGGCTCGCCAAAACGACGCGCGCGATCAATTTCCATATTCGCCATTTCGACAAAATGGCCGCGACTGAAGACTCCAGTGAGTGCGTCACGCGTGGCGCGCTGATAGAGGCTGTCTTCGCGTTCTTTTTGCTCAGTGATGTCGCTGAATACTTCGATAAATCCGGTGATCTCACCTTCAGCATTACGCACAACATCCAGCGTGATCTGCGCAAAGTAACGTCTGCCATTGCGGCTATAGCGGGTTTGCACTTCGCGGCAATAACCATTGAGCCGCGCAAAGTGCATCGCGCGTTGCAGCACCCCGCTCGGATCTTCCATTTCGCCCATCGCTTTCGACTGCGGCATACCCAGCACTTCGCGATCGGCATAACCCGTGATCGTTGCGGCACCTTTGTTCCAACTCAGAATGTAGCCGTCGGCATCCATCATGTAGATGCCATAAGCGGTGACGTTACTGACGAGCTCGGCGTAACGCGCTGGATCATTGCGCAGCAGATGTTCGTGACGCGCAGCCGCGTATTCGCTGGCATCCGCGTCCAGCCCAATACCCATTTCGGGCAGGTAATTAATATCGTCTGACATGCGCCGGATTCTACGCTGTGAAAGTCGTGACGAGGTTGTATCGCTTTCCAAAGTTTGTTGAGATTTTTATACCCACGGGAATGTGGAATTTTATTGTTCAATAAATACACACAGCGCGCCCACCCGCCTGAGCGGGGCTCAATCGCAGCGCGGCTGATATTCTTGCGCCCCTTTTGCACGCCACTTCAACGCATGGATCGCACATGAACCAAGGTCTTTGGGCCGCCGCCGGTTCGTTTTTTATCTGGGGCTTGTTTCCGCTCTATTGGCGTTTGCTGTCTTCAGTGCCGCCGACACAAATCATGGCGCACCGCATTGTTTGGTGTGCCGCACTTGTGGGTGGCTTTCTCACGCTGAGTAAAGGTCCGCTGTGGTGGCGCGAGGTGACTGCGCAACCCCGTTTGTTAGCGATGCTATGCGGCAGCGCTTTGATGATCAGCATTAATTGGTGGCTTTACATCTGGGCCGTTAACGCAGGCCACATCGTTGAAACAAGTTTGGGTTATTTCATTAATCCACTGTTGTCCGTTGTATTGGGCGTGGTGGTTTTGCGTGAGCGACTGAGTACGCTGCAGTGGTTTGCGGTAGCCGTGGCAAGCGCTGGCGTCGCCTATCTCACTTGGTCTTTGGGCACCTTTCCGTGGATCTCTTTGACCCTCGCCACTTCTTTTGGCGCTTATGGCTTGCTGCGCAAATTAGCCGTGGTGCCTGCGGTTGATGGCCTCGCGATTGAAAGCAGCTTGCTGTTGCTGCCAGCGATTGTGTTTCTGCTGATGACGGAATCACAAGGGCTCGGCAGTTTTGGTCACGCATCGTTAGGCACCAGTGCGCTGCTGGTGTTGAGCGGCGTGGTGACAGCGTTGCCGCTCGTACTGTTTGCTTACGGCGCGCGCCGTATTCCGCTTGCTACCGTTGGATTCCTGCAATACATCGCGCCGACTTTGCAGCTGCTACTTGGGGTGTTCGTGTTTCATGAAACATTCACGCACACGCATTTAGTTGGCTTTGCGTTTATCTGGGCGGCGTTGGGGATTTATATGATTGACGGGTTGCTGCGTTCGCGACGTACGGTGGTCAGCACGTAGGGTGCGCTGTGCGCACAGGTGCCCATTTAGCGTCGAGAAAGGTGCGCACAGCGCACCCTACGATTTAGCTGATGAGCTGTAGCAATTTATTAAGTGCGCCACGATTCGCGGCGACTGCTTTCTGACCCGCCTGCCCCATCGCCTGCGCACGTTCAGGCTCACGCAGTAGCGCAAGAACCGCATACGCGAGCTTTATATCGTTCGCGACTTGCTCAGCGGCATTCGTCTCCAGCAATAAATCGCGTGCGGCGACAAAGTTATGCATCTGCGGTCCGAACAGCACTGGTAATCCCAGCGCCGCTGGCTCCAACACATTGTGGCCGCCAACCGGCACGAGACTGCCGCCAACGAAGGCAACATCAGCCATCGAAAAATACATGAACATTTCGCCCATGCTGTCGCCAAGCAAAACAGAAGCGCTGGGCGCGGCACCATCGAGTTCGCTACGGCGTTGCATGCTGAGCGTAGTTTTTTGCACGAGCTTTTCAACCGCATCAAAACGCTGCGGGTGACGCGGCACCAGAATCAAACGCGCGCTGGGAAAAGTCTTAATCACTTCGCGATGCACGGTTAGCGCAGCATCTTCTTCGCCTTCGTGTGTGCTTGCGGCGATCCACGTGGGCGCGCCGTCACGCAGGGCGTGACCCTTTGCGATCTGATCTTCTGGCAACGCCATATCGAACTTGATATTGCCCATGACGCTGACTTTTTTGACATGCGCGCCGAGCTGCAAAAAGCGCTTCGCATCAGCTTCGCTTTGCGCGGCGATGCGCGCGCAGTCTTCCAACACGCTGGCAATAGAACTGCGGAAACGCATATACCCACGGAAAGAGCGCGGCGATAGTCGAGCATTCGCAATCGTCAGCGGGATCTTGCGTTTAGCCAGCGCACGAAACAGATTGGGCCAAAGTTCGGTTTCCATCACCACGACTTGTTGCGGCCGCATACGCGTGATGTAGCGCGCCACTGCATCCGGCAAATCGTATGGCACGTAGGTATGCAGGACTTGATCGCCGAGTGCTTCACGCACACGTGCGGATCCGGTCGGCGTCATCGTGGTGACCAGCACACGGCGTTCGCCATGCTGTGCAACGAGAGCGCGAATCAGGGGCAGCGCAGCGAGAGATTCACCGACGGAAACAGCGTGAACCCAGACTGCGACGTCTTGTTCAGGGCGTTTAACAAATCCAAAGCGCTCGTTCCATCGGAACCAATAGTCACGCAACTCAAGGCCGCGCCAGAGCAGGCGCAGCAGCACGAGAGGGGCGAGCAGATAGAGTAGAAAGGTATAGAGCCAACGCATGGAGCGAAGCATAACGGCTATGAGCAAAATATACGCCGGGGATGGGGTGTCGATTGTGGTCGCATTTTTATAAAATGCGGTCAATGAATTCTGCACCGCCCTTTAAGAAGGCCTTTCTAGGCCCTCGTTACTGGCCAACGTGGCTGGGCTTAGCGTTGTTGTGGCTGCTGTCTTGGCTGCCGATTCCGTTAGCGCTGAACTTGGGCAAGGGACTGGGCTGGCTACTGGGGCGCGCGTTGCGCAGCCGCCGTCACGTCACTCGCGTGAATCTGCAACTGTGTTTCCCGGAGCTCGACGAAGCAACGCGCGACGACATGGTTGATGAACATTTTATGGCGCTCGGCGCTGGCGCATTCGAAGCTGCGATCGGTTGGTTTGCTCCCGACTGGCGACTGCGCAATCGCGGCGAAGTTGTGGGCTTGGAACATCTGCAAGCTGCAATGGCGGATGGCAGCGGTGTGTTGTTGCTCACCGGCCATTTCACAACGTTAGAAGTTGGCGCGCGATATCTGTGTCTTGCGGGTGTGAAGTTTCACGCCATGTATCGCCCGATCGACAATCCGCTGATCGACTTCTTTATGCACCGCTGGCGCCAATCGCGCTCGGGTCTGCCTGCATTGCCTAAGAACGATCTGAAAAAACTGGTTCGCGCGCTGCGCGAAGGCCATTGCGTTTGGTATGGGCCGGATCAATCGCTGGACGTGAACAACGCCGTGCATGTGCCGTTTTTCAATGTGCCGACGCTGACGCTCACCGCGACGTCGAAACTTGCTGCGCTGGGTCGTGCCAAAGTCGTGCCGTATTTTCCAGCGCGCATTAATGGCCGTTATCGTGTGACGTTTCTCCCTGCGTTGGAGAATTTCCCTAGCGCAGACGAGGCCGCTGACGCAGCACTGATCAATCGCATGCTGGAAGAAGGCATCCGAATTGCGCCTGCGCAATATTTCTGGTCTCACCGTCGCTTCAAGCACCCTCCGGCTGGCATGCCCAACCCTTATGCCGTTCGCTGACGCCACTTAGCGGAAAGCCGAAGCTTTAGCGTGCAGATTAAACTCTCAGTTGCAGTGGATGAGCTATATTAAAGTCCATATGCATTTGACCGATATCCATCGAGGTTTTGCGTGACTCTCAATACTCGTAGCACGGCGCTGGCCGCCATTCTGTTGTTTAGCGCACATAGCGCTTTTGCTGGTCCTGCAGACGATGCACGCGGCCTGATGGCGCAGGGGCAATATGCTCAAGCGTTGCAGAAGCTCGACCAGCATCTGGCCAAAAATCCACAAGACGCTGAAGCGCGTTTCTCACGCGGCATTGCATTGACCAAACTCAATCGCACGCCTGAAGCGATGAAGGCCTTCACCGATCTAACGCGCGATTATCCGCAGCTGCCCGAGCCATACAACAATCTCGCTGTGCTTTATGCGCAGCAGGGCAATTACGAAAAAGCGCGCGATGCGCTGGAAGCTGCATTGGCAACGCATCCGAGCTACGCCACTGCACACGAAAATCTCGGCGATATTTACGCTGCACTGGCTGGTGCTTCGTACAACCGCGCATTGACGCTCGATAAGAGCAACCAAACGGTTCGCAGCAAACTTGATCTGATTAGCCAAGTCGAAAAGCCCATCAACAATGTGCCTGTAGCGAAAGCTCCGGCGGCAAAACCTGCGACATCAACGCCCGCACCAGCAGCCGTTGCAGCTATTGCTGCAACATCACCTGTATTGCCTGCAGCAGCTGCTCCAGTTGCCGCAGCACCTAGCGCAGCCGCAGCTAAAGCCACGGCGCCTGCTGATGCAGCTACCACGGTGACTGTTACTGCGATGCTGAACAGCTGGAGCCAAGCTTGGTCTTCCAAGGATGCTCCTGGGTACCTTGCTTTCTACGCCGACGACTTTTCACCTGAAGGTGGCCAGCTGCGCTCTGCTTGGGCTGAGCAACGTCGCGAGCGCATTCTCAAACCTGCGCGCATCAAAATCGGCATCAAGAATGCTAAGACCACTCGTATCAGCGATGACCGCGCGCGCGTCAGCTTTCAGCAAAGCTACCAATCAGACAACTACTCAGACTCCGTGAATAAAATTCTGGAACTCAAGCAAGTGAATGGCGCTTGGAAAATTACTCGTGAGTATTCACGCTAAGTTGAGATCAGAACTTTAGATGCGTTTGAAACAATCATCGCGGCCAGCGCATGCGCTGGCCGCATTTTTAATGGTGGCCAGTGTCTGCGCATCTGCTGCGGACTTGAGCCCCGAGCAACAGCTGCTGTCTGCTGTTGCCAAAATGAAGAGCGGCGATAGCGAAGGCGCTCGCAGCTCGTTGCAAGACCTCACACAGCGCCTGCCTAATTTTCGCTTAGCTAAACAAATTTACGGTGAACTGCTGGCCGGGTTGCCGGGCGGCACGCTGATCGATACGCAGGGCGATCCACGACTCAGCGATCTCACGGAAGAAGCGCGTCTGCGCGCACTGGGTGACAAGGCCGTGCCACCTACGGGCTATGTGCCAAATTCCGTATTGCAGCTGGATTCAGAACATCCTTTTTTCATTTTGGTGGATCTGCCTAAAGCGCGTCTGTATCTGATGCAGAACAGCAAAGATCGCGAAATGACGTTGGTGCGGAATCATTACGCCAGCATCGGCCGCAACGGTTATGGCAAACAAAGCGCTGGCGATCTGCGCACACCGATCGGCATTTATCACATCACCGGTTGGTTGCCGAAAGTGAATTTGCCTGACCTTTATGGTGAAGGCGCGTTCCCGCTCAACTATCCAAACCTCTGGGATCAGTTCAACAGCCGCAGCGGCTATGGCATCTGGCTGCACGGCGTACCTAAAGATACTTATGTGCGGGCACCGCGTTCGAGCGAAGGCTGCGTGACGATGTCTAACGAAGATCTTGTGGCGCTGAAACCTTACATCGTCACGGGCGAGACGCCGGTGATTCTCAGCGATTCGCTGGAGTGGGTGCCGCCTGATCAAGTCAAAGGCGAGCGCGAAAAATTTTTGGCGCGCCTTGAAGATTGGCGTAGCAAATGGGCTGAGCGAGACACTGAAGCTTATCTGGCGTATTACGGTCAGGGCTTCACAACCGACGGGATGAATTTTGCGCAGTTCGCAGCACATAAAGTGCGCGTCAACAGTTCAAAGAAATTTATTGATGTGAAGCTGCGTCACATCAATTTGTTCCGCTATCCCGGCGCAGGCGAGCCAATGATGCTGGCGGAGTTCACGCTGGATTATCGCAGCGACAACTTCTCTTCGACGTCGGTGAAACAACAGTACTGGCGTCAGGATAAAGACGGCGAGTGGAAAATTTTCCGCGAGGAAAATCGCTAGCCAGAATTACGGCGTCGCCGTAGCGGACTCAAACGGCTTTTCGAGTTTGCTGTACTGCGCCGGTGGCCGCTTCGGCAAATTCTTTTCCAGCCACACCAACATATCGCCCCAAATACGCTGCGCCTGCTGTGGCGGCGGCATCTGACCCGCGCTTGGCAATTCCAAGGTAATCACTGGCACGCTGAGATTCATGCCAGCAAAATTTCCGAGTGAGCCCGGATAAGTGCCCAGCAACTGCAGAGACAGATAGCCGAATTTCTGTGGTGGCTTTTGCGGGCCATCGAAATCAAGCACGCCGTATGGTGCGTGCACGCTGACAATCACGTCTGGCTGAAACTCTTTGAGCATATCCATCAGCCCACGTGACTCAGGCTCAGACAAAGCTTTAGGGCCTGGATAACGTCTTGGATCTTTGCGCGCTTTGGTCTTCCAGTACTGCAGCGCGTCGGACTTCCAATCGAGTGTTGGAAAATTGCGATTGAGGTCGACGCCATTGGCGTTGGTGCGTGTCGCTGGGCTCACCAGCAAACCATCCGGATTCAAACAGGGCATCACGCGCCATTCGAATTGCTGAAATTTTTCGGTGTCGAGTCGGCGCATCCAGTCGAAAACGATGCTGACTGCAGAAAGCTCATCGCCGTGAATGCCGCCGAGCAGCAACACGCGATAAGGCTTAGGACCTTGCGGCGTGCGTGCGGTGTAGTCGCGATACAAAATCGGCTGGCCGCGCACGCTGGTGAAAGAGCTGGCCTTGAGTCCGCTTTGCTGACAGTAAGCAACATTAACGCTGCGCAGCTTGGCGCCTAACATCTCGCAAGCGCGTTCCATCGACACTGCAGGGGCCGCCATTGCGAGGCCACTGCTGCAAACAAAAAGCCCGGCGGTGAGCCGGGCGATCTGCGAAATTCTGGACACTTACTTTCCTTTGCGTTCCGCGCGGACTTTGGCGATCAAGAAATCAACAACCTTGAACGTCTGTTCCGGGCCGCCTGCCATGGCGACGTTAGTGGTGTACTTGCCGCCAACAACAATCGCTGGAACGCTGGCCATGCCGTAGGTCTTGGCCAGATTTTCTGCGCGGTTCACTTTCATGCCGACAGCGAAACCGTTAAAGGTGTTGTTGAACACATCAGGCAGAACGCCCGTCATGCCGGTGAAGAACGACTGCAGCGTCGCTTGCGTGAACAGCTGCTGATGCTGCTCGTGAATGGCTTCGAACAAAGGCTTGTGGATCTTGGCCGACAAGCCGAGCACTTCAGCCGTGTAGAACGCCTTGCTATGAATGATGCCTTCTTCGCGACCGAGACTGTTTGGGACTTGTACGAAATCCACATCAGCCGGTTTGGTTACGCGCCAGCGATCCACAAAGCCATCGAGGTGATAGCAATGCGGGCAGCCGTACCAGAAGAATTCGTCGACTTCGATGCGCTTGGCATTCGTCGGCTCCTGGACTTCGCGAACCTTTTTGAAATGCGTCCCTTCCTTGTAATCGGTCGCCGGTGCGGCAGCCGAGCAGGCGATAGGCAACAGAACAGAAACGGTAACCAGAAGACGAGTAAGCAGACGCATGGGAATCCTTTTTTCGATTACTGCAGGCCGTTGATGTAAGACGCCAACGCTGCCATCTCCTTGTCGCTGAGTTTGGCGGCGATGGTCGCCATCATCTTGACATTGCCTTCAGGCAAAGATTCCGTCGAAGTGCCGTGCAAACGCTGCAACGAAGCCAGCGCGTATTCGGCGTTCTGGCCGCCAATGCGTGGATAGCCAACCGATGGCTGACCCGCACCCTTAGGACCGTGGCATGAAGCGCAAGCGGGAATGCCGCGAGCCGCATCGCCAGCGCGATAGAGCTTGTCGCCAATCGCTACGGAATCCTTGTTAGCAAGGCCCGGGGTCAGTTTGAGCGTGGCGTAGTGCGCAGCGAGATCCTTCAGATCCTGATCCGACAGGTTTGCAACCTGGCCGGCCATGATCGGGTTCTGACGCTTGCCGCTCTTGAACGCGCTGAGCTGTTCGTAAACGTATTTGCTGCTCTGGCCTGCGAGCTTGGGATAGATCGCAGCACTGCCGTTACCGGTAGGGCCGTGGCAGGCGCCGCAAACTGCGGCTTTGGTCGCGCCGGCAGCGGCGTCGCCCTTCACAAAAAGATCTTTAGCAGCGCCTTCAGCAAAGGCAGCAAAGGGTACAGACAGGGCAAGAGCAAGCAAAACGCGCTTCATTGATGAGGCTCCATATAAAGCTTTTGTTGTATCGGTTGGATGCGTCCGTCGAAAGGGCGCACAAATCCGGTTTAGTTCGGCGCAAATATTACACCAACAGGGGATTCCAATGCCTCTCCCCCGCGGCTTCAGCCCCGAAATTGCGCTCATTTCCGTTAAGCTGCCGCCATGACCTCAGCCGCAATCAATCCTTTCGCCCGCGCGGAATTCCGCATTTCCTGCGCCGACCTGCAGCAATTACCCCGCGACGAGCAGCCCGAAATCGCCTTTGCCGGCCGCTCCAACGCAGGCAAATCCAGTGCGCTCAACACGATCTGTAACCACAAACAGCTCGCGCGAGTCAGTAAGACGCCGGGCCGCACGCAGCTCATTAACCTGTTCGAAATCCCGAATATCGGCCGTTTTGCCGATTTGCCCGGATATGGCTACGCCGAAGTCCCCGCCGCGATGCGCAAAGGCTGGGGCAAGCTGATTGGCAACTATGTGGATGTGCGCACCAATCTGCGCGGCATTGTCCTGATTATGGATATCCGCCATCCGATGACCGATTTCGACACGCAGATGCTGGACTGGGCGCAGCAAGCCGCGCGACCCGTTCACATCTTGCTGACCAAGGCCGACAAGCTCGGCTTTGGCGCGTCTAAGAACCAGCTGCTGAAAGTGCGTCGCGAACTGGAAGTCTATGAGCAGCGTCCAACCATCCAGCTATTTTCTTCACAAGAGAAAACCGGTCTGGAAGAAGCCATTGCCACCATCCTGACGCTGATGGGTCATACCACCGCCACGAGCTGATTCCACCAACGATGGAAATTCTGCATTTCGCCACGGACACAACGCCCACGGTTCTGACCGACACCGGGCAAATCCCGGAAGACGGTTTGATCTGGGTCGATTTCTGCCGAGATGAAGCCCAACACTGGGAATGCTGGGCCGAGCCACTGATTGGCGTGCCGATTGAGCCGCAGCACGTCGCCGATAGCCACAACCCCACGCATCCGTCGTTTTTCGACGGCACGCTGGATTACGACATGTTGATGTTCCAAGGCTTGGGCCCAAGAGACCGTCTATTCCCTTTGGAAACCCGCACCGCTGCGTTCTTCATGTTCGAGCGCGTGTTGATCACCATCCACGCCGCAGACAACGTCAGCATGAGTCTCGCGCGCAAAAAAATGCTCGAAGGCCGCGGCAAACCACCCGATAGCGTTCTGAAAATTGCGCACACCGTGCTCGACACGATGGTCGATCGCTTTCTCAAAATCCGCGAACCACTGGACGCGTATTTCACCGAGCTGCAAGACGAACTGCTCGACCCCGCCAGCAAAACCGACGACTGGCGCACGCTACTCGCTGGCCGTCGCATGGTGCGCAAGCTGGAATGGTTGTCAGAAAATCAGCTGGAAGCAATCGACGCTTGGCGTCGCGGCACGCGCTCAGATTGGAGCGCCAACGAAGAAGTCCGCATGCGCGATCTAAGCGAACACGTCGACCGCCTACTCGATCACGCACGCGATCAAGAACGCGATATCGAATCCGCCGTACAGCTGCACTTCTCGTCAGTAACGCATCACACCAACAAGATCGTGCAAACACTGACCGTGTTGTCCGCCATCTTCTTCCCGCTGACACTGATCACGGGTATCTACGGTATGAACTTCGAGAACATGCCTGAACTGCATTGGCGCTACGGATATTTCTTTGCGCTCGGACTGCTAGTCAGCATCGGCGGCGCATTGCTGTATTTGTTTAAGCGACGCGGATTTTTTTAATCGTGAAAAGCGGCGCAACGCGCCGTGCTTTTCCAAACGTGGTTTCTCTTCTGTAGTTCATTTGCAGATCAGCTGAGGTCGACACTTTTTCTCGCATTACGAGATTAGTCGGCGAACGTATCTGGCCAATTCCCAAAAACCGTAAAAGTGGGCTTGTGATGTTTCTTTGGTTACTTTCTTTGCGCCAAAGAAAGTAACCCGCGCCACAGCGCGGAACACGCCACTTCAATCAGCACAGGCAGTAGCCCGCGCAGCGCGACAAACCTCACCCCAGCGCAGGCCAAGTCTCAAAAGCGTAGTCAAAAGAATCATAAAAAAGATGATCCGCATCGAGCCCAGCCGCAAGAAACGCACGCTTGCCCGCCTGCACCATCACCGGCGGCCCACACAAATACATCTCCTGCCCCACTAAAACCGGATACGCGCGCAAAACCGCTTCGTGCACAAACCCAGTTTCCCCCTTCCAATCAGCACTGGGCTCACTAAGCACCGGCGTGTATCGAAACTGCGGATACTGCTCAGCCCACGCCCGCACTTCCGCATCCATATACAAATCTTCCTGCGCTCGCCCACCCCAGAACAAATGCACACTACGCGCACTGTGCTTTGGCAAAAGCTCTTCCAACATTGCTTTGGCTGGTGAAAAACCCGTGCCACCCGCCATCAACACAATCGGTCGCTGCGAATCCTCTCGGATATAAAACGCACCGAGCGGCGCTTCCAATCGCAGAATCGCCTTCTCTGGCATTTCTTCCAGCACCCATTTGGCAAAACGCCCACCAGGCGCAATGCGCAAATGCAGTTCCAAAGTTTCCGCATTCGGCGCGTTCGCAATGGAGAAGCTGCGGCGACGACCATCTTCCAAAAGAATGTCGAGATATTGCCCCGGCAAATAGCGAAGGTTGTCGCCCTTGGGCAGCTTCAGCATCAGCTGAATCACGTCATGCGAAAGCATGCGCTTGTACATCACGCGCGAAGGCAATTTGCGCGGACGCAATTCTTCAATCTGCGCAGGCTGATGCAGATCAATCGTCAGATCGCTTTTTGCGCGTGCGAGACACATGAGAATGTAACCGGCGTCGATCTCGCCCTGCGACAGTGCGGCTGGCGCAAAGGGATACTCCACTTCTCCCGCAGTCAGACGCACACGACAAGAGCCGCAACCGCCGCTCTGACAACCAAACGGCAGCGCCAGATGTTGGCGCAATCCAGCAGCGAGCAAAGTCTCGCCTTCATCAACACTAAAGCTGACAGGGCGGTCGACAAGATAGACTTGGTGCGTCATGGAAAATTCTAAACCTGCCCTTAAAGATGCTTTGCCAGCGCGTGCGCTGATTGTTGGCTGCGGCGACGTTGGCCTGCGCGTCGCGCAGCGACTACTGACGATGGGCCGCGAGGTTACCGGAGTGGTGCGGTCCGATCAAAGCGCCGCCGACCTCACGCAAGCTGGCGTAACTACACTTCAGATCAACCTTGATACTGAGGCCCCGCCCGCGAATGCGCCACTGCTGTTCTGGTTTGCACCGCCATCAAATGCGGGTAGCAGTGATTTACGACTGCGCAGATTTCTAGATGCGAATCCCGATAGCGACATGCGCATCGTCTACATCTCTACCTCGGGTGTTTATGGCGATTGTGAAGGGCGTTGGATTGATGAAGATGCGCCGCTGCAGCCGATCAGCGCACGTGCGCAACGTCGTCTTGATGCCGAGCAGGCCCTCGCTATGTGGGGCGGCGATTATGTGATTCTGCGCGTACCCGGCATCTACGGCCCAGGCCGTTTGCCCGTAGAACGATTACAGAAACAATTGCCGGTGGTGCGCGCAGAAGAGTCGCCATTTACCAATCGCATTCACAGCGATGATCTGGCTGAAGCCGCTCTGCACGCCGCCGCATACGGCACACGCACTGCGGCCTACAACATCAGTGACGGTAACCCGACGACGATGTGTGATTACTTCACGCGGTGCGCGGCGCTACTCGACTTGCCGCCACCGCCACAAGTTTCGATGGATGAAGCGCGGCGTATTTTCACGCCAGCAATGTGGTCCTTCATGGAAGAATCCAAACGCCTCAAGAATGAACGCATGCTGCAACAGCTTGGCTTTGAACCACGCTATCCAGATCTTGCACGCGGACTGGCGCATTGCGTTGGCACTTGAAGGCTTACGGCATCGATGTCAGATTAGTCTTACAGCCTTCGCGCGATCGTGTTCTTACCCCGATGGCTGTGGATATTTTTAGTGCTATATAAGCACCTTCGGGGCGTCGCAGATCGTGCGTCTATGCCGCTTTAGCTTTCACCACAAAGTATTTTTGAAGGAGTTATACGCATGAGCATGATGAAAGAATTTAAAGATTTCGCGATGCGTGGCAACGTTGTTGATCTGGCCGTTGGTGTCGTGATCGGCGCAGCCTTTGGCGCCATCGTGACTTCGCTGGTCGGCGACGTGGTGATGCCCGTGATTGGCATGGCGACCTCTGGCGTCGATTTCTCCAAATCAGCGCTAGTGCTGCAAGAAGCGTCTGCAGATGGCAAAACCCCTGCTGTACTGCTGTCCTACGGCAAGTTTTTGCAGACCATGATCAACTTTGTCATCGTTGCATTCGTGATCTTCCTTGTCGTTAAGGCGATGAACTCGGTTAAGAAGAAAGAAGCAGCAGCTCCTGCGGCCACACCAGCACAGGAAGTTCTGCTCGCAGAAATTCGCGATCTGCTTAAGAAAAAGTAATCAGGTTTTGATCTAGAAAGCCCCGCATCGCGGGGCTTTCTAGTTAAATACGCATTACCAGATTTGAGAGATAAAAAATGAAAGTCGAAGGCCACATCGAATTCACCATCATCGAGCAAAGCGCTGAACGCGTGGTGTCAGAAATGCCGGTGCAAGCTGGCATCAAGAATCCTTATGGAACCGTGCACGCGGGTGCAACGCTGTGGTTCGCCGATGTCACCGCGACCGTGCTCGTTATGGGCAAGGGCGATGCCAGCGAGGGCATGAAAGGCTTTCCGTTGGCGATCAATCTCAATGCGAATCTGATCGGCAATCAAATCGATGGCAAGCTCAAAGCAGTTTCGACTTTTGTAAAACGCGGTCGCACGGTCAGCGTGGTGCGCACCGAAGTGACGGGCACTGACGGCAAATTGATTGCCGACGTCACCACGAATCACATTTTGTCGAAGTAAAACTTCGCACGCTGGCCTTGCGCCAGCGTGCGATCAGCGTTTATTCCTTCGGGAACAACACCACGCGACGTCCGGGCTCTAGCGTCTCAACTTTAACGTTGGGGCGCAGCTTGGCCATATCGGCGAAGAAAGCCTCAAGACGGATGCCAACCGGGAAAGGCTTCAGCGGTTCGTCCAGCGGCAATGTGAAATCGTCCCAATGCGTTGGGATCACGCGGGTCGAACCGACTGCATCGACGGTTTCATGCAGATAACTTTCCATGTCGCCACGAATCGCGATACCAAGGAAAGTGACGTCTGCCTTGCGGCCAGCCAACTCGCCATCGAGTGTCCCCGCGCTGCCGTGATGCAAGACGCTGCCACGCGGATGTTGAATCAAAATTGCGTAGGTGCCGCCCTGTTTGTAATCGAGATAACGCGCAGGTGGCGTGAGTGCTTCTTGGATATCGCCGGTTGGATTGCCGCCGGTTGCGCCCGCGTGTTTGCTGCGAATGAAGGTGATCGTAAAGGGACCGACCTTCATATCTTCGCCGGGTTTCACCACGCGAAGCTGCGTCACTGGCAGACCATTGCCGCGGCCGATAAAGGCGGTGCTGGTTGAGCCGAACAGTGGTGCGCCAGTTAATTTGGCAACGATGCCCGCATCCATCGCGTGATCGTAATGCGAGTGCGAAACCAGCACGGCATCGAGCTTCTTGATGCCCGCGCCATCCAGCCAACGCTTGATCAAAGCTTCATCCGGCTCGATAGGCTGATTGCTCAGCATTTTGATAAAGCCGGGGGGACGCGTGAAGAACGGATCCACCATCACGGCGTGTTCGCCGTCGCTGATCAGAACGGCAGTAGTGCCAAACCAGGTGGCGTAGAGCGCCGGAGCGACCAATTGTTTTGGCGTCGGGTCTGGGTAGCGATGCGCAGCAACCTGTTCCATGCCTGGGCGATAGTGAAAGGCCCCAGCGATCAAGGCGCCGATCAACACCAGCAATAAAACAAAGAAACGAAGAATCGGGCGGCGCTTTTTCTTGCTGGTCATGGCTATCTGGCGTCTTGATGAAGGCGCCTAGTCTGCCATTTTTGTGTTGCTTTGCTACGACAATCTTTAATGTTGTAGTGCGAGGCCTCTCTCAAACGGATTCTGCGAGCCAACAGCATGGGGGCGGCAACTATTGAAACGCTGCTCGCCATGCCGGGTCAGGACAAATTCCAAGCCGCCGTGATGGCTCTGCGTTTCAAGGCAGTGGCACTCGATCATTTCACGAATGGCATCGCGCATATTTGCACTGTGCAAACCTGATGCGTTCCAAACCGTCGAGATTTCGGCCAGCGACAATTTCTCGCCTGCTGACTTGCCATCAAAGATTTGTGCCAGAGCCTGCTCTAAAGCGTTTTCTGAAATCATCATGTTCTGTCTCCAATGTGCCGATCAGTTCCTTCTGAACTGGACACATTCAAGCAGACCTTTTATGCGTTGCGCGTAGAGAAAACCGTTCGTCTGGCGACTACGAGATGTCTGGCAGAAAGCGACAGATGAGCGGCGAGTTTTATAGTGCCAAACGCCGTACGTCGGACAGCAATTTGACCAGCAACACGATGAAACGCGCAGCCAATGCCCCATCAATGACGCGATGGTCGTAAGACAGCGACAGCGGCAACATCAAACGTGGCTGAAATGCTTTGCCGTCCCACACCGGTTTGATCTGCGCACGGGACGCTCCGAGGATCGCGACTTCTGGTGCATTCACGATTGGGGTGAAGTGACTGCCGCCAATGCCGCCGAGTGAAGAGATCGAGAAGCAGCCGCCCTTCATATCGTCTGGCTTGAGCTTGCCATCACGCGCTTTCTTGGCGAGCTCGCCACATTCCTTCGCCAGCTGCGCCACGCCTTTCTTGTCGACGTCACGAACCACCGGCACCACCAGACCGTTCTCGGTATCTGCGGCAAAGCCGATATGGAAGTACTTTTTCAGAATTAGGCTTTCGCCATCCGGCGCTAGTGAACTGTTGAACTCTGGATAAGCCTCCAGCGCCTTCGACAGCGCCTTCATGATGAAGGGCAACATCGTCAGTTTGACGCCGCCGTCATCTGACGCCGCTTTTCGGAAGGCTTCGACTTCCGTGATATCCGCTTCATCTGTCTGCGTAACATGCGGAATGTTGAGCCAGGAGCGATGCAGATGCGCTGCTGACAATTTGCGGATGCGCGCCAATGGTTTGGTTTCGATTTCACCAAACTTGGAAAAATCGACCGCTGGAATGGGCGGAATGCCGCTGCCTCCAGCCACTGCCGCAGTTGATGCTGCGACGGGCGCTGCCAAGGTGCGTTTTACATAGGCCTGCACATCATCAATCACGATGCGCCCGCGTGCGCCGCTGCCTGCAATCTTGGTCAGATCAACGCCGAGCTGACGCGCGAACTTGCGTGTTGCGGGGCCTGCGTAAGCCACTTCGTTTGAAGCTACTGCGACGGGTGCGGGCAAAGGCGCGGCATCAACGACGGGCGCTGTTGCTGCTGGAGCACTGACAGTTGGCTGTGGCGCAGGTGCTGCGACGGGTGCCGCTTCAACTACAACTTGCTCGCCTACAGTTTCCAACTCGCAAATCAAATCGCCTTGCGAAACTTTGTCGTTGGCCTTGAGTTTGAAACCACGTACAACGCCTGCTGCTGGCGATGGCACTTCCAGCGTCGACTTGTCACTTTCAAGCACGATCAGCGTTGCATCTTTCTCGACGGTGTCGCCGTCTTTCACCAGCACTTCAATCACCGGCACGCCGCTATACCCACCGATATCAGGCACGGCCACTTTGATCACCGATGCGGCCGCAGGTGCTGCAGATTTTTGCGGGGCTGCTGGT
The DNA here is from genome assembly GCF_003052265.1 of Stenotrophobium rhamnosiphilum. GTDB lineage: Bacteria > Pseudomonadota > Gammaproteobacteria > Nevskiales > Nevskiaceae > Stenotrophobium > Stenotrophobium rhamnosiphilum. The sequence goes on along the minus strand of NZ_QANS01000003.1, from coordinate 292,818 downwards.
GCCGCTGCAGGCGCAGCGGGTTTAGCTGCCTCTGCTTTTGCAGGCGCGGGTGCAGGCGCTGCAGCTGCGGCAGGCTTGCCCGCTTCTGCCGACTCCAACTGACAAATCAAATCACCTTGCGAAACTTTATCGTTGGCTTTGAGCTTGAAGCCGCGCACAACGCCCGCTACAGGCGCCGGAACTTCAAGCGTCGACTTGTCGCTTTCGAGCACCATGATCGTCGCGTCTTTCTCGACGACGTCGCCGTCTTTCACCAACACTTCGATCACCGGCACATCTTTGTAGTCGCCGATATCGGGAACCTTCACGTCAATTGTGCTCATGGCTTACACCGTCCAGGGCGCAGGTTTTTCGGCGCGCACGCCCAGAATCTTCATGGCTTGCGCGACGCGTTCTTGCGAGATCGTACCTTCATCAGCCAAAGCTTTGAGCGCTTTGACGACGATCCAGCGGCGATCAACTTCAAAGAAGTTACGCAAGGCTGGACGATTGTCTGAACGACCGTAACCGTCCGTGCCAAGCACGTGATACTTCATCGGCACGTAAGGACGAATCTGTTCGGCGTAAGCGCGCACCCAATCGGTGGCGACAACGGCCGGGCCCATCATGCCGCCCAAGCATTCCTGCACATAACTCTGTCGTGGTTTTTCTTGTGCGTGGAGCAAATTCCAACGCTCGGTCGCTGCGCCATCACGTGCCAACTCGGTGAAGCTCGGTACGCTCCAAACATCGGAGGTCACGCCAAATTCTGCCGACAGCAAATCCGCAGCTGCGATGACTTCACGCAGGATGCTGCCAGAACCCATCAGCTGCACGTGTTGCTTGGAAGCTTTCTCGGCTGAACGCAGCAAGTACATACCGCGCACAATGCCCTTCTCGACGCCCGCAGGCATTGCCGGGTGCTGATGATTTTCGTTGTAGATGGTCAGGTAGTAGTAAACATCTTCCTGCTCCTGATACATGCGACGCATACCGTCTTGAATGATCACGGCGAGTTCATACGCATACGCGGGATCGTAAGAGCGGCAATTCGGCACGGTCGCGGAATACACATGGCTGTGTCCGTCTTCGTGCTGCAAACCTTCGCCATTCAGCGTGGTGCGACCTGCGGTTGCGCCGAGCAAGAAGCCGCGCGCACGCAAATCGCCTGCAGCCCAAGCAAGATCACCGATACGCTGGAAACCAAACATGGAGTAGTAGGTGTAAAACGGAATCAGGCTGACGTTGTGATTGCTGTAGCTGGTGGCGGCTGCAATCCAGCTCGACATCGCACCCGCTTCGGTAATGCCTTCTTCGAGAATCTGACCTTTGATGTCTTCTTTGTAGAAGGCCAGCTGATCAGAATCTTCTGGACGATATTTCTGCCCGACGATGGAGTAGATGCCAAGGCTGCGGAACATCGCTTCCATACCAAAGGTGCGTGCTTCATCCGGCACGATAGGCACCACGCGTGAGCCGACATTCTTGTCGCGAATCAGCGTCTGCAATATCTGCACGAACGCCATCGTCGTGCTGATTTCACGATCGCCTGTGCCTGCGGTGATGCGCTCAAACGCGGTGAGCGGTGGGATTTCCAGCACTTCGCCTTTGGAGCGACGCGAAGGCAAATACCCACCAAGCGCTTCGCGACGTTCGCGAAGATATTTAATCTCAGGTGAATCTTCTGCCGGTTTGTAGAACGGCGTGTCGGCAATCTGATCGTCTGAGATCGGCAACTGGAAGCGATCACGGAAAGCCTTGAGTGCGTCTTCGCCCATCTTCTTTTGTTGATGGGTGATGTTTTGACCTTCGCCCGCTTCGCCCATGCCATAACCTTTGACGGTCTTGGCGAGAATTACGGTCGGTGAGCCGGTGTGTTTGCTGGCTGCGGAGTACGCGGCGTAAACCTTGTGCGGATCGTGACCGCCGCGATTGAGCTTGCCGATATCGTCATCGCTCATCGTTTCAACAAGACGCAACAACTCCGGATACTTGGCGAAGAAATTTTCGCGTGTGTATTTGCCACCCTTGGCTTTGCAGTTCTGGAATTCGCCATCGACAGTTTCTGCGAATGCTTTCAGCAGCAAACCGGTTTTGTCTGCAGCGATCAGCGGGTCCCACAAAGAACCCCAGATCACTTTCAGCACATTCCAATTTGCACCGCGGAAAGTGCCTTCAAGTTCTTGAATGATTTTGCCATTGCCGCGCACTGGGCCATCGAGGCGCTGCAAGTTGCAGTTGACGACGAACACCAAGTTATCGAGCTTCTCGCGAGCAGCGATGTCGATGGCGCCGAGTGATTCCGGCTCGTCCATTTCACCGTCACCGCAGAAGCACCAGACCTTGCGACCTTCGGTGTTCACAATGCCGCGGTTGTGCAGATACTTCATCAGGCGCGCTTGATAGATCGCCATGATCGGGCCAAGACCCATGCTCACCGTTGGCAGTTCCCAGAAATCTGGCATCAACCAAGGATGCGGATACGAGGGCAAACCTTTGCCCGCCGTTTCCATACGGAAATTGCGCAGCTGTTCTTCGCTGATGCGGCCTTCAAGGAAAGCGCGCGAATAAATGCCGGGCGCGCAGTGACCTTGGATATAAACCAAATCCTGACCTTGCGGATGATTCGCGCCTTTCCAGAAATGGTTGAAGCCAACGTCATACAAAGTTGCAGCTGATGCAAAGCTGGCGATGTGGCCACCGATGCCTGCGTGCTCGCGGTTGGAGTTCACCACCAGCGCCATCGCGTTCCAGCGAATAATTGAACGGATCTTCCATTCCATCGCGTGATCACCGGGCGAGCGATCTTCCAGATGGGGCGGAATGGTGTTGATGTACGCCGTGTTCGGCGAAAACGGCAGAAACACGCCGCTGCGGCGCATTTTTTCGGTCAACGCTTCCAACAGGAAGTGTGCGCGCTCAGGGCCTTCTTTCTGAAGAACCGCTTTAAGTGCGTCCAGCCATTCCTGCGTTTCGATGGGATCGACGTCCCCTACGCTTGTGCCTACAGGTGAGCCCAGGGGGGCGATTGCAGCGGTCATGACTTTCTCCGTCCAACTTTATTCAATATGGCGTCAATGTAGACCTCGGGCACTTAATACGTCCAATATATGAATAGTGAGATACTCATACTTATAAAGTATGGATAGGGAGCATCGGCATGGAGTTGCGCCACCTCAGATATTTCGTTGCCGTTGCTGAAGCGCAGCACTTCACGCGTGCGGCCAAAACGCTGGGAATGGAGCAGCCGCCGCTGTCGCAGCAGGTTCAAGCACTGGAGCGCGAAATTGGCACGCCCTTATTCAAGCGTCTGCCACGTGGGGTTTCGCTGACCGATGCAGGGCGCGCTTTTCTTGAAGATGCACAGCGCATCCTGCGTGATGCCGATCAAGCCATCGAGCGCGCACGTCGCGTTGCTCGCGGCGAACAAGGCCGCATTCGCGTTGGCATGATCAACTCAGCGCCGTTCCATGCGCTGATTCCGCAAGTGATTCGTGAGTTTCGTAAGCGCTATCCGAATGTCGCGCTGACATTGGATGAAGGTACGACGCCGAGTCTGGCCAATTTAGTCAGTAACGAAACCATAGATCTCGCATTTGTACGCCCGCTGCTCGAAACCGATCGTTCACTTTTCATGGAATCCTTGATCGACGAAGAAATGCTGGTGGCGCTGCCCTCCGGCCACCCTTTGTGCGCTCGCACACAAGTGCCATTGTTGGCGCTATCGATTGAACCGTTCGTTTTATTTCCGCGCGCCGTTGGCGCGGGCCTGCATGAAGAAATCATCGCTGCATGTCGCAGCGCCGGTTTCTCACCACGTGTGGTGCAGGAAACCTCGCAGGTGACTTCGATCGTCAACCTCGTCGCCGCGGGCCTTGGTGTTTCGATTGTTCCCGCGTCGATGCAACAGGCGAATATCGAAGGCGTGACTTATCGACCGATTCGCAAACCTGCGCCAAAAGCACGCCTGAGTTTGCTCTATCGGCGCGACGATGCCGATTCACCGCATCTGCAAAACTTATTGGAGTTAACGCGACAACTCGTGCGCGCCAATAAGCGCGCTTAGCTGAACTGCATTGCTTCTGGCTGATGGCCTTTGCTGATCAGCCAATCGCGTAGCGCCAGTCCTGTTGCAGCGGGCCAGTACTTCGCTTCTGCTGGTGGCACGCGCTGATACTCGGCGAGCTCTTCGTTGAGTTTGATCTCGCCAGTCGCCACAACGTGATAAGCGATGATCAATTGATTCTGTCGCGGAAACGGATAGTGGCCGACGAACGTCACGGCTTGCGCATCCAGATTCAGCTCTTCCTTCACTTCACGCGCCACGCCAATTTCTGGCGAAGGATCATCTTTTTCCAGATAGCCGGTGATCAAAGCAAAGAATCTTCCTGGCCACAAAACATTGCGGGCAAGAATGATGTCGCCCTCGTGCTCAACAATCGCAGCGACGACCGGAACAGGATTGTCCCAATGTACGAAACCGCAAGCAGGAATATTCGTGCAAGCCTGACGATCCATGCCGCCGTGATGCTGTGTGCTCATCGGCGAGCCGCAGCGTGGGCAAAATTTGAAGAATGGTCCGCTCATAGTTTCGCCGCGTAAGTGCCAGTGTGGGTAACCGCCAGCGTATCGCCAGCGCGAATTTCGGTGATGACGTTGATGCGGGCTCGGCCTTTACTCACGAGCGCGTCCGTGAATCGCGTCCATTCATCCGTAGGAATACGTGCGATCGCGCGTAATTCCTGTGTGGCTGGCGCGTGAAAAATACATTCATTCTTCTGCGCAACAAGATGCGCTTTCAATTTGGCATCGTGCAGCGCGCGATCTAGAACGACCCAGCCGCTGATCAAGCCTAAAGTCGAAAGACTGCCAGCGAATGCGGTGCCGTGCACATTCTTGTTTGGCGCCAACGGCGCGCTGATTTCGACGAAGCCCGCTTCGCTACGCAACACGCGCGCTTGCATCGCTGCGGTCAGCGGAATTTCTTTATGCAGGTATTCAGTGAATGCTTCGGGTGTCATGGCGCAGAACCTTATCGCAGCAGCAGCGCGTTAGTACAGAGCACTTAGTACAGATCGCCTGGATCAACATCCAGAGACCAACGAACTTGTCGCGCAGACGGCAAGCTGTCGAACTGCCCAACCCACGCGGATAATTTTCGCTGCAACACGGCGCGGCTTGCTGATTGCAGCAACAACTGCGCACGCGTATTGCCTGCGCGCTTTTCCATCGTTGCGGGGATGGCATCTGAGACTTGCACGCTTTCCCGATCCGCCAACATCAAGTTGCGCGCCTCATTGAGGAATCGCAGCGGTGCGTCGGCCTGCGTCGCTTCTGCACGCAATAAAGCCAGATGCGAGAACGGCGGCAAGCCCGCCATGCGGCGCTCTTCCAGCAGTGCATCACTCAACGCTATGTAGCCACCTTCCACTAAGGTACGCAGCAGCGGATGCTCCGGCTCATGCGTCTGCAGAATCACTTCGCCTTGCTGCGCGCCACGACCTGCGCGCCCCGCAACCTGCGTGACCATCTGACCCATGCGTTCGATCGCGCGGAAATCTGTGCCGTACAAAGCTTGATCGGCGCTGACGATGCCAACCAGCGTCAGCCCTGCAAAATCGTGGCCCTTAGCGAGAATTTGCGTGCCCACCAGAATGTGAATCTCGCCGCTGCGAATATCCGCGAGCAAACGTTCCAGCTCACCCGCGCGACGCAGACGATCAGAATCAAAACGCTCGACGCGCTTGTCTGGAAATCGTGCACGCAGCGCTTCTTCGACACGCTCCGTGCCTTGGCCCACCGGTGTCAGTGTTTTTGAATTGCAGGTCGGACATGTCGTCGGCGCTTTTTGCTGTGCACCGCAATGATGACAAACCAAACGTCCACGCCCGCGATGCAGCGTCATGTGCGCATCGCAACGCGCACATGGCGCACTCCAGCCGCAGTCGTGACACAGCAACACCGGCGCGAAGCCGCGACGGTTGATGAATAGCAGCGCCTGACCGCCGGCGGTGAGATGTCGATCGATCGCTTCCAGCAATGGATGTGAAAGCCCGTGATCCAGCGCACGTGTACGCACATCGAGCGCATGGATTTTTGGCGGCGCGGTTTGCCGCACGCGACTTTCTAATTTCAGATGGCGATAACGGCCGCTGCGCGCGTTGTGCAGCGTTTCCAGTGATGGCGTTGCGCTGCCGAGCAGCACGGGAATCTCTAATTTCTGCGCGCGCAAAATCGCGAGATCGCGCGCGGAATAGCGGAAGCTGTCTTGTTGCTTGTACGAGGCGTCGTGCTCTTCATCAATCACAATCAAGCCGAGCTTGGCGAACGGCACGAACACTGCCGAGCGCGTGCCAATCACGATGCGTGCTTCACCGGCGCGCGCGCGCAGCCAGGTATCTGCACGCTCGTTTTCACTCATGCCGGAATGAAAACTCGCGACGCCCGCACCGAAGCGTTCGTTGAAACGCGCCAGCAACTGCGGCGTTAAACCAATTTCTGGCACCAGCACCAAAACTTGTTCACCGCGCGTCACGGCATCAGCGGCGAGGCACAGATAAACCTCGGTCTTGCCGCTGCCGGTGACGCCTTCTAACAAGCTCGCCGAAAATCCTTTGGCCGCGGAACGCAGGGCTTCGACAACCGTCACCTGTTCGGGGGTTGGCGCTAAAGCCGGGCCGATGACGCCATCTGGAATCACCAGCGGCACTTCGAGCAGCCAGCCCATCTCCATCGCCTTACGCAAACTCGCCGCCGCTTTGGGCAGCAGTTCCAATAATTGGCCTCGCGTACAGGGCGTTGTCGCCAGCTGTTGCAGTACGGCGCGTTGGGCATGTGAGCGGGCGGGCAAGGTTTCCAGCGCGGCGCGGCCGGACTCACTTATATGGAGTGCGTTTTCGCGGCGGATCTCGGTGTCATCGCCACGCCGCAGCGGTCCGGGCAGCGCGGCGGACAAAACCTCGCCCAGCGGATATTGGTAATAGTCAGCGGCCCAGCGACACAAAGCCCATAAATCTGCAGGAAAAACAGAAGCTTGGTCGAGCACTACTTCTATAAATTTGTACTCGCGCCCCTCCGTTTCGATCTCGCGCGGCGGCTCAGCCACCACCGCAACCAAGCGGCGGCGCCCAAACGGCACCCGCACACGCATTCCTGGGACTAACAAGCCCTCGGCCGCAGCCGGAACCCGGTAATCAAACAGGCGGTAAATCGGCGCAGGAATCGCGATGGCGGCAACAAGGACAGTCACGATCAGGCCTGTGGATAACCGTGGGGATAGTTCAAACAGGCTCGCGGGGCTTCAGACAGCACAAGTTGCACGAAAAATATCGCAGGCGTCACGAATAATAAAAATTCAATTGAAAACATCAAGTTAAAAATGACTCTTAAAGTAAGGCGTCAGCCAACGCTTGACCATCAACTTCATCCATGAATAGCCCTCACTGTGCATAAGATTTTTCATCTACTGCACAGGGTGTAGTAAACCAAAGCTACAGAGCTGCGTTGATTATGCAGGCTAAACTCTTGCGGTGAATCCATCTCACCCCGAACTCGAAGCCTTTTTAACCGGCGCAGAGCGCCGCGCCCTGCGTATGGCTCAAATCGTTACGCAGGACCGGGATGAAGCCTTGGATATTGTGCAGGATGCGATGGTGCAGCTGGCGCGTAAATACGCACAGCACCCGCCGCAAGAGTGGCCACCGTTGTTCTACCGAATTGTCGAAAACAAGATTCGGGACTGGCGGCGGCGGCAAATGGTGCGGAATCGGATCTTTTTCTGGCGCGCACCCAATGTGGCTGTAGAAGACGAAGAAGTCAGCGAAAACCAGCCGGATCAACAAGCCACTGGCGCCGACCTGCTTCAACGTGATCAGGCGATGCATCAGCTTGAAGCGGCATTACGCAAGTTGCCCAATCGGCAACGCGAAGTTTTTGACCTGCGCATTTGGCAGGGGCTGAGCGTGGAAGAAACCGCGCTGGCCATGGGTTGTTCGGAGGGCAGTGTGAAAACTCACCTGTTCCGTGCGCTCGCAACCTTGCGAGCGGATTTGAAAGGAGTTTGGCCATGAATCACGAAAACGATCAGGATGATCTCGCCTTCGCACGCAAAGCTGCGCAAGCGCTACGTCATTCAGAAACTATCGACAGCGAAACCGCTGCAAAACTAGCGCTCGCGCGTAAACGTGCATTAGCTGCTGCCAACACACCGTCAGCGCAATTACGCTCGATGTGGCCTGTTGCTGCGGTGACCGCAGCGGCAATTGTCGCGGTGTTGGTGTTACAGCCTGAGCGCAACTCGGCGCTGAATCCCGCGGTCGCTGATGCAAGCGGCGTTGATACCCTGGATTTGCTCACGGATGACATGAGCCCGGCGTTCTATCGCGATCTCGAGTTCTATCAATGGCTGGCGCAGGAACGTCCGAATGCTTGAAGCGCTGCTATTCGCTGCTGCTGTGAGCACCGCTGCCGCGAATCAGCAGGCCAAGCCGCCCGCTGCGCCATCTCCTGAATTACTCGAATTTATTGCCGATTGGACGGAGCCCGAAGCCCGCCAAATACTGGATACCCAACATGCAAAAGCCCCTCTACCTTCACTCGGACAAACGACCGCCCCCACAAAAAACCGGGAGCTTCGCTATGCACGCTAAAGTTCTGGTCGCAATCGCTTTGCTCGCTGGCTGCTCCGTCGCCAATGCCGCCGTGGAATGGAATAGCCTGAGTTCAGCACAACAAACGGTGTTGCTGCCGATGCAAAAGAATTGGGCATCGCTGCCTTCCGCGCGTCAGGACAAACTGGCGCTCGGCGCCGCACGTTGGACCGCGATGACGCCGCAACAACGCACTGAAGCGCAGCAACGTCTGCAGTTTTGGAAAACGCTGACACCGCAGCAACAAGCCGCGACACTCGCCAAGCGTAATGACTACCGAAAGATGAGCCCCGCGCAACGTTTGCAGTTGCAGAAAACGCAACAGAGTTACGAGCTGCTGCCAAGTAGTGAGCAGGGCGCTTTGCGCAAACAATTTGAGCAGCTACAGCAGCAAGTGCCGCAGTCTGCGCTGTCGCCAGCGTCCGGGCTGCCCTCAATCGGTGGCGCAGGTTTGCCGCCCGTGACGGCGACACCGATCAACGTCTTGCCGGTGCACTAGGCAAGACGTTGCGGCTTAGCTTTCGCTTTTTGCCACCAGCATATTGAGCAGCGTCAGCTGCTCTTGCAGACGCGCATCACTGGTCGCCAGCAAAGTTGCATGACCGACTTTGCGTAGGGGCTTCGGCGTTTTTCCGTAGTGATGGATGTGCAAATCAGGGATCGCGGCGAGTTCCGTGTTGCTTGGCGCATCGCCGATAAAGTTCACCATCACGCAAGGCGCGCGCAGCGCGGTTGAACCCAGGGGCAAACCTGCAATCGCACGCAGATGGTTTTCAAACTGCGAGCAAATCGCGCCTTCAATTGTCCAGTGACCGGAGTTGTGAACGCGCGGTGCGATTTCGTTGGCGAGCAAGCGGCCACCCGCAACAAAGAATTCAAACGCCATCACGCCGACGTAATCGAGATGCTCGGCGATACGGCGCGCGTAATCTTCGGCTTCGCGCTGCATCGGATCATCTGCACGTGGCGTTGCGGTGCGCAGAATGCCGTCGCGGTGGACGTTTTCAACGACGTTGTAAAACGCCATCGCGCCATCTTTGCCGCGCACAGAGATGCAGGAAATTTCGCGCTCAAACGGCACGAACGCTTCGAGAATCAACGGCTGGCCGCCAATGCGATTCCAAGCAGCATCGAGATCTTCTGGCTTGCGCAGCACGGCCTGGCCTTTGCCGTCGTAACCCATGCGGCGGGTCTTGAGCACGGCAGGAAGACCTGTCGCCTTCACTGCGAAATCCAGCGCTTCGCGCGTCGCCACCGGCATATAGCGCGGAACCGGCACGCCCAGCTTGTCGAACATCTGCTTTTCAGAGAGACGATCCTGACCTGCAGTCAGCGCCTTGGCAGCCGGCAGCAAAGGAATGCGTGAAGCAACGAACTCGGCGGTGTGCGCCGGCACGTTCTCAAACTCATAGGTGGCGACATCAACTGAAACGCAAAACTCGGCCAGTGCGCGCTCATCGCTGTATTCAGCGTGGATGTGCTCGCCCAGCGGCGCAGCGCAGGCTTCGGTCGCCGGATCGAGGAACACAAAGTCGAAATCGAGGGGATACCCCGCCAGAGCCAGCATTCTTCCCAGCTGGCCCGCACCCAAAATACCGATTTTCATGGCAGCTTCAGCGGCTCGTCGTTAAGGACTTTGGCGGTTTGGTCGGCGCGGAACTTGGCCAGACGTTTGGCCAGAGCCTTGTCAGTTGTTGCAAGAATTGCGGCAGCGAGGAGGCCCGCATTGGTCGCACCTGCGCGGCCAATTGCGAGCGTTGCCACCGGAATACCGGCTGGCATCTGCACAATTGAGAGGAGTGAATCGAGGCCATTAAGGGCCTTGGACTGCACCGGCACACCGAGTACCGGCAGCGCCGTTTTGGCCGCGCACATGCCCGGCAAATGAGCCGCGCCACCTGCGCCAGCAATGATCACTTTGAGGCCGCGACCCGCCGCGCTCGAAGCGTAATCGAACAATAAGTCTGGAGTGCGATGCGCAGAGACGACTTGCGCCTCGTAGGGCACTTTCAGGTCTTCAAGGATTTGCACGGCGTGAGCCATCGTTTCCCAATCCGACCGGGAACCCATGATGACGCCCACTAAAATCTGCTTTTTTTCGGCCACTTCCACTGCCCTATGCGGGAGGAAAGTGCGGGATTATCCCACAACCGGGGAATAACGCACTCCCCATGAAAACCTACCCGCTTAAACAGACCGTAGGGTGCGCTGTGCGCACGTGGTTTAGCGCCAATTTCAGCCACGCGTGCGCACGGCGCACCCTACTTTAATTAAGGTGCAACCAAATCAAACTCGACATTCACCGAAGCGTTGTACTTAATCAGGCCGCCCGAAAATCCCATTTCGGCATTTCCTCCAGCGTCAGCGCCTTCAGAACGCATCATCGCGACCTTGTACATCATCGGCGGTGGGGCGGAATCGTTAGCTGAGATATTGCGCACGGCGCCGAGTTTTACCTTGAGGGTGTCGGCCAAAAGCTGTGCTTTTGAGCGTGCATCTTCGGTGGCTTTGACGAGGGCCTGACGGGTCAGCTCTTTAGCCTTGCTGGATTCCAGCGACGGCGGATTGACCTGATTTACGCCGACTTTGGTCGCGCGCAGGATCAAATCGCCGATGACGGTGAGGTCTTCCACGCGCAGTTCAATCTGGCGGTTGGCTCTGTAACCGCTGAAAACCTGGCGCTTGGTTTTCTCGTCCCAGACGTATTCGGGGTTGATGGTGACGCCTGCGGTGGAGATTTGGTCTTCCTTCAGGCCCAGCGATTTGGCTTCGATCAGATAGGCGCGCACAACCTTGTTCACAGCGGCTTCGGCGGCTTTCAGTTCGATGTTGGAAGCCTCTACGCCCAGCGAGAGGCGCGCGCGATCAGGCGCGACGCTGACTTCGCCCTGACCAGAGACATTGACGTTGCGGCGGTTGGCGGCTGCGTCGTCAGCATGAGCAGCAGAGGTCAAAAGCATCAGTGGCAGCAGCAATACGGCAAGTTTCATGGGGTTTCTCCGGAGGGATTTCGGTGCTGAATTAAAACACAGCGTGCGCTAATGACTCGCGGGGTTTAAAATTGGTTCCCTCTTCAAGCGGTTGTAAGTCGTTCCCCATGGGTCATTCCAACGAAACTGTCAGCCTGACGCGAGATGTTATCGGCGTCCTCATCCCTGCTGGCACTAAGGTCGAGCTGCCGGAAGGCGCGCAGGCGCAGATCACGCAGGCCCTCGGTGGCAGCTTCACCGTGCAGGTTGAAGGCCACCTGTTCCGCATCGACGGCAAAGACGCTGACGCGATCGGCAAAACTGTAACGCTGGCACCCGAAGTGCCGGAGAACGCTTCTGAGACCGAACTCGAAGCCGCAGTCTGGGAAGCACTCAAGACGTGTTACGACCCAGAAATCCCCATCAACATCGTCGAGCTCGGCCTGATCTACAGCTGCAAAGTCTCGACACTGGAAGATGGCAATCGCAAAGCCACCATCACGATGACGCTCACCGCGCCTGGTTGCGGCATGGGCGATGTACTGGTCAATGATGTGAAGAGCAAAGTTTCGGCGCTGCCAACGATTGGCGAGACCGATGTCGAACTCGTATTCGATCCACCTTGGACGCAAGACATGATGTCGGAAGCAGCGCGCTTACAGACAGGCATGTTCTGATGTCGAATACGGTAACCAATGGCGTGCGCATCATCGTGCAGCCACGCTATGTGCCGGAGCAGTCAGAGCCGGCAGAGAGTCAGTATCTCTTCGCGTATCACATCACCATTCGCAACGAAGGCATCGACGCCGTGCAACTGCTTTCACGCCACTGGATCATCACCAACGGCGAAGGCAAAACAGATGAAGTGCGCGGGCCTGGTGTTGTTGGCTATCAGCCGACACTCAAATCTGGTGAAGAATTTCAATACACCAGCGGCTGCCCACTCGGCACGCCTGTCGGCACCATGCACGGCAGCTTTGAGATGACGACTGAGAATGGTGAAAAATTCGACGCCATCATCAATGCGTTTCGGCTTGCGGTGCCGTCAGCACTCAACTGAGCTCGTAAGCTGGGTTAAAACCCAGCAGCGCGTTTGTAGACGTAGATGCTGGGTTTCGTTTCACTTCAACCCAGCCTACAAATTTTGCTTCTTTGTCATTCCGAACGCAGTGAGGAATCTTGCTTCGGCGCAACGTCCAAAGAATTACAGCAAGATCCCTCGCGATGCTCGGGATGACATGGTTGGAGTGTTAAGTCTTTTTCTTCGCGCGACGCGCACGATGCATGCGAAACGCCGTCGTGTACTCATCCCACAAATACGCAACGAACGCGGTGAATACGCCGCGCTGCAAAGGCTCGCGTCCACCGTCAGCCATGTGCGCAATCTGTTGGTAGTACCAACCCTGCAAGCCCAATACGTGAATGATCTTGAACAGGAAGATTGGGCTGGTGCCTGAGAATAATTTGCCGGGGCCGAGGCGCAGATTCTTTTCGAAGGCTGGCGCTTCGTTGATTGCGCCAGACAGCAATTGCTTCGGCACATCAGCGTGCGTACACAACGGACGACCAAGACCAATCACATCGCACTCGCCTGCACTGATCGCAGCTTCCATGCCTGCGCGCGTGCGGAAACCACCGGTGACCATCATCGGCATCTTCGCGATCTTGCGAATCGCGACAGCGTAGTCGAGGAAATAAGCCTCGCGTTTTTTGGTGCTTTCGCGCTGCGGCTCTGCAGCTTTTGAATCCGCTTTGCCGTCGAAGCCGAGCAAGCGTGGTTGCTCATAGGTGCCGCCAGAAATTTCCAGCAGGTCCACACCTTCAGCATTGAGCCACTGCACAACCTGCAGGCAATCTTCGTGATTGAAGCCGCCTTTGCGGAAGTCATCCGAGTTGAGTTTGATGCCAATCGGAAAATCCGCGCCAACTGCTTTACGTGTCGCACGAACGGTTTCAATCAACATGCGCGCACGATTTTCCAGCGTACCGCCCCAAGAATCGGTGCGCACGTTAGTAATCGGCGACAAGAAACTCGACAGCAAATAGCCGTGTGCCGAATGAATCTGCACACCAGTGAATCCACCTTCACGCGCAGTTGCTGCAACGCCTGCGTAGCGTTGGATGTAATCAAGAATTTCTGCTTCTGTCAGCGCGCGCGGCTTGGCGTAATTGCCGAGCAGGTCGAGCTGCACTGCCGATGGGCCCATCGGCGTGCCAGTGACATATCGCGGCGACTGACGCCCCGCATGCGAGATCTGCATCCACATGTGATTGTTGTTACTCGTGCCCGCCTGCGTCCACGCTTTAATGCGCTTCATCATCTCCGCATCCGGAGTCGCCGGATCAATCGCAACATTGCCCGGACGCTCCAATACGCGATGATCAATCAACACGTTGCCCGTCAGCAGCAAACCTGCGCCGCCTTCAGCCCAGCGGCGATACAAAGTATTGAGGCGTTCCGTCGGACGCAGATGCTCATCCGCCAAACCTTCCGTCATCGCCGCTTTGCACAAGCGATTCGGCAAGGTGGCGCCACAAGGAAGGTTGAAAGGTTGGGTCAGTACAGAAGTCATATGAATCTCGAAGACAAGATGGTCTGTGCAGATTCTACCGTTCGCCAACGATACGCAGGATTACAGTTCGAATGAGCTGAACGAATCTAGCTCATAAGACCAAAAGCGGAGGTCGACACTTTTTCTCGCATTGAGAAATTGAATGGCGAACGTATCAGGCCGAATCCCATGAAAGGCACAAGTGGATTGAGGTGCTTTCTTTGGTTACTTTCTTTGCACCAGCAAAGAAAGTAACCCGCACCACAGTGCGGAACACGCCGCAGCAATCAGGACAGGCAGTAGCCTCGCGAAGCGCGTAAAAAGCTCGCCCCTCACCCTCGATCCCTCTCCCCATAAAAAACATGGGGAGAGGGAAGACCATCGTTACTTCTGGCAGACCGAGCAATAGAAGCTGGAGCGCTGACCGATTACCGCGCATTTGATTGGCGTCTTGCACACCAAACAGGGCTCGCCTTCCCGTCCGTAAACAAAAAGCTTTTGCTGAAAGTACCCAGGCGCGCCATCAGCACCTGCAAAATCTTTTAGCGTCGTGCCACCTTGCTTGATCGCCTCGCCCAGTACTTCGCGAATGTGTTGCGCCAACACTTGATACTGCGCACGCGTCACTTTCCCAGCCGCTTTGGCTGGACGAATGCCAGAACGAAAAAGCGATTCCGCTGCGTAAATGTTTCCCGCGCCGACGACAACACTGCCATCCATGATGAAGTTCTTCACCGGCGCGCTGCGCCCACGTGAGAGATCGAACAGGTAATCGCCGTTGAATTCTTCGGTGAACGGTTCCGGCCCCATGCCTTCAATCAGCACATGCGTCGCTTCACTCGCAGGCCACGGCAACACAGCACCAAAGCGACGTGGATCGTTGTAACGCAGCATCACGCCACCGGCGAATTCGATATCGACGTGATCGTGTTTCTTCAGCGCATGCCCGGGCTTGAGTACAAACAAACGACCCGACATACCGAGGTGAATAATCAGACGATCACCGCCGCTGAGTTGCAGCAGCAAATATTTCCCGCGACGCGCAGTGCCCGTAACTTTTTTGCCGGTAAGCAGCGCCGCGAGATTCGATGGGATCGGCCAGCGCAGACGCGTATCGCGCACAGTGACGCCAACAATCTTGCGGCCCAGCACATGAGGCTCGATGCCTCGGCGTACGGTTTCTACTTCGGGTAATTCAGGCATATAACGATGCTCTGTTAAGCCGCTAACAGATCGCAATACCAAAAGCCGGGCGTGCTGCTCGCTGGCAAGTCGCAACCCGGATTCGCAGGGTTCAATACCAGTGGACGGAATTGCTTTTCACCCAGCGAATACGCAACGGGCCGTTGAAAGATTGGACCGTCAAAACAGTAAGAGTGGTATTCGCCGTTCTCGCCACAGACATCAACGTCCGCTGGCAGTGACTGCACAAACGCAGCATCGAGCACGCGACCCACATGTTCTTCGCCAAGACGCTGCGCATCAACGCAGCAAGTCACTGAGCGAAAGCCTTCTGCAAAGAATTCATTCAGCAAAGCCTGCGGCGCTTCCTGCCAAAGTGGAAAGATGCCCTTCAAGCCAACGCGATCAAGGATGGTTTCACGGTAAGCACGCAGATCGACAAGATGAATGTCACCGAAGATCACGGCCTCTACGCCTTGCGATTTGAACTCACGAAGGTGGCGTTCCAGTTCTTTTTCGTACGCGATGTTGGTGCGTTCAAGCACTTCCATCTTGACCAAAGAAATGCCGAGTGACTGCGCCTGCTGTTCCAGCAATTCTTCACGCACGCCATGCATGCTGATACGACGGAACTCAGACGAGAGCGTCGTCAGCAACGCAGTTACTTCGTAATCGCCTTGTGAAAGAACACGGTGTAAGGCTAACGAGGAGTCTTTGCCGCCACTCCAGGCCATCACTGCTTTAGGTTTTGATAAAGACATTGCGCCGCCAATTAAGATTTCGGCTGCGCTGCTTTGGCGCCAGCTTCACTGTCTTTCACTTTGAGCATCTCATCCACGAGCTGCTTGGAGAGTGTGTAGCTCACGCCGATATCCGGTCGCGCAATCACCAATTGTGGATCACGCTCAATGATGATGAATTTGAAGGCCGTGCCACTTTTCAGCGTCACGGTGACGGGATCACCTTTGGCGCTGTCTTTTGGCAGCGCCGCATTCCACAAGGCGCGTGCGTTTTTCCAAGAGTCGGTCAATTTCTGACGGGCATCAGAACCAACGTTCTCATCTTCTGGCGTCAGCGCCCAAGTTTTTCCATCTGCGGATTTAACGATTTTGTGATCAGTAAATTCGATGGACTGAATCTCTGAACCGGTCGGCAGCAAAGCGCGACTAACCAGGTCGGAATAATCTGCATCGAGTGCTTCAGCCGGTGGGTCATCGACCAACGCGACTTTGCCGCCGACGAGAAGATATCGACGCGACAAGATCGGCTCTAATCCACCAAATTGGATTTTCTGATCGTTCAGCACAACGGTGTAAGCCGGCACATCGAGCGCCAAGTCTTTCAGTGAAACGCTGTTCAGCTCCAGCGACTTCTTCACTTCCTGCTTGGCCAGATCAATAAACGCGTTGACCTCAAAAGGATCAGCATCTGCCAAAACAGGCTCGGTGATTTTCCAGTGGCCATCTTTGCGCTCCAACTTCACCGTTGGAGAACCCGGATGCTCAAGCGAGACGCGCGTCAAAGCATCGGCTGCAATTGGCAACAGTGGCGGCCCTTGTTCATCTTTCTTTTGGCTGAAGTAAACCGCCGCACCCAATCCGAGTGCAGCGACGACCAAACCAATATTGAGTTTCAGGCGTTCCATGACTTACTTCCGACGACGCACAACCCAACGTCCAATGCCGTAGCCAATCAGCAACAGTGGCAGCAGCGCAACGAAGCCAATTGAAACGACAGCAACAGCCCAGCCCGGCATATTCAATGACGTGTCTGGTGCTTTCGGAATATCAATATTGAGCTGCGAATCGCGCGAGGCGAGCCACTGCACCAAGTTGATACCGAACTGTTGATTGCCCTGCTGTGCGAGATAAGTGTTCGTGAGGAAGTTGGTGTTGCCGATCACCACAACACGCTGCGCGCGACTCTTGTCCGGATCACCGCTGGCGTCTTTGTGCTCACGCAACAAGGTGAGGCCTACATTCAGCGGACCTTTGATGTCGTTGCCATCAAACTGAACCGTGCCGCCCATCTTCGGCTGTGTCTCCAGCCATGAATGTTCGGTGGAGTTGAGCAACGGCAATGCGTTCCATTTGCTGTCCTTATCCTTGCTCACAGCCTCAGCCAGCGGATACAAGGTGTACTGATCAAAACCTTCGCTAGCAGGATTCGGTGGATAGCTGTCGGGCACATAGAAACCTGCAGGCAACTCCAACTGTTGAGCAACAGGATCAATCACAACGCCTTTCTGCCAAGTGACTGCCAACTCTTTGGCGAGTGGCGCAATCGTGGCTGTTGAATCGCTGTCATTGAGCCAGAGCAACGCACCGCCTTTAGCAACATAGTCTGCAAGCAACTGCGATTCGCCTGCGAGTGGCTCCTGCATCGTGCCCGCGAGCACCAGCACAGAAGTGTTGTCAGGAATCTTCGGTGTCTTGGCGAGATTGAGTGCTTGAACTTTCAGACCCTTGCCACGCAATGTCTCGGCGAATTTTCCATAGCCCGTGTGCGATTCCGTATCAGCCACTGCGCGCTCGCCGTGGCCTTCGAGAAACACAACCCACTGCTCGCCCGAGAAGGTTAGGCGCTGCAATGCGGTGGTGATGATCGGCTCAGTCGTGGCGTGAAGATTTTCGCGACGACCCTGGTATTCAACAACGAGTTCGCCCGGCGTCTGCACGTTTAGCTCACGGACTTTCTGTGGCTGCGCGCTTGGATCAACAAACTTCAGCGTCAGGTTCTTCTTGTAACGCTGATAGCGCGCGATATCGAACTGCACGCCATTACGCGCTTCGGCATCACCCGACGGGATGAACGCGTAGAACGTAATCGGGTCCGCCATTGTTGCGAGTTGCTTTTGGCTCGCTGCCGAAATGCTATTGCGCTTGCCTGCGGTCCAATCGATTTCGCTTTTGTAGCGCACCGACAGCCAGCCCAACATCACCAGAACGGCGATGAACAACACGCCAGTGAAAATTTGTTGAATCAGAGTTTGTTTTTTGGTCATGGCGATGTTCTTAGTTACGTTCCATGTCGAGGCGTTGCACGGTCAGCCACAGGAACAGCGCGGTGAATAGGATGTAGTACACCGCGTCAGCGCTGCTGAAGATGCCGCGACGCAGGCTTTCGAAATGGCCGATCAGCGAGAGATAGCTGAACACTGCGGTAAACGGAATGCTGTCGTTAAAGGCCAGCATGTTCATCAGCCAGATCACCAACAACAAGCCGAAGCTGCCAACGGCTGCAATGGTTGGTTCGCGCGTCAGCGATGACACAAACAAACCAGCGGCACCGAAAGATGACATCAACAAGAACAAACCCAACAAGCCTGCGGCGATGCGGCCCAGATCAAGCTCTGTTGCCGGGATTAGCGACAAAGGCATCAGCGCGAGCAGTGCAAGCAGTGCAAACACAAAGGAGAGCAGACCCAAGAATTTGCCGAGCACGATTTCGGTGAGTGATACCGGCGCCGAGAACAGCAGGGTCAGCGAACCTGATTTACGTTCTTCTGCAAACAAACGCATCGTCATCAGTGGCATCACGAGCAACAACACAATCACGGCAAAGCCAAACACTGAACCGCCGATGTAATCCGACACGCCGAAGGATTGGCCGGCCTGTTCAGAAAAGCGTGCGTAGTCGAGCAAGGACAATACAAACACAATGCCGACGATTAACTGCACGACGCCAAGCACCGCCCAAGCAAGTGGCGAAACAAAAATTCGCCGGGCTTCGTTGCCGGCAATCGAGAAAATATTTTTCATGCTGCTTTCCTTTCCTGCTCGTCGCCGGAAGTTAGTTCAACAAAGATTTCTTCCAGTGTTTTTACTTCTGGTGCGAGTTCAATCAGACCCCAGTTGCCGTTGACGGCGGCATCCACCAGCACTTCGCGCGGATCGTTGCCGCCAGCAAGCACCAAACGGAAACGGCCTGCGCCGAGATCTTCGACGCTCGCGATACCGACGATGCGTTGGATTGCCTCGACAGCAGGTGGGCGCTTGAGCGTGATGGTGAGTGATTCCATTTGCGCGTTGCGTGTTGCGATAACCGGCTGGTCGTACACCGCACGACCGCGATTGATGATCATCACGCGTGAGCACACGGCCTGAATTTCCGGAAGGATGTGGCTCGACAGAATCACGCTGTGCGATTTGCCAAGCTCAACAATCAGTGCACGAATTTCGCGGATTTGAATCGGGTCGAGACCAACGGTAGGCTCGTCGAGCACGATCACTGGTGGGCGATGAATGATCGCCTGCGCCAAACCGACGCGCTGCTGATAACCCTTCGACAGATTGCCGATTAAGCGCTGACTCACTTCGGTGAGACCGCAAGATTGTTTGGCTTGCTGCACCGCAGCCGCACGTTCTTTCTTGGCGATGCCATGAAGATCAGCGCAATAGCGCAGATACTCATCAACGGTTAGTTCTGGATAAACCGGCGGCTGTTCTGGCAGATAGCCGAGAGACTTCTTCGCGGCCGTGGGTGCGTCATGCAGGCTCTGGCCTTTGATGAACGCTTCACCCGATGTCGGCGCAAGATTGCCGGTAAGCATTTTCATCGTGGTGGATTTGCCGGCGCCGTTGGGGCCGAGCAAACCTAGAATCTCGCCTTTACGCAGCGTGAGACTTAAATCAGAAACGGCCGTTGTCGGTCCATAGCGGCGCGTAAGGCCGCGCGCTTCGATCAGAATTTCGCTATCCATATTTTCTTCTGGTGTTGTGGAAGTGATTGCGCGTCTAAAGACTGCCAGCGCAGCGGCAAGTTCCCTAGGGCGGGGCATTGTACGGTTAGAAATGGCCCAGCAACGACCGCTCGCTCAAGCTGGGTCGTAAAAGTTTGGCGCGCCGGGCGGTTGCCGACGATAACGCTTGTAGCCCCACCAGTACTGCTCGGGCAAATGGCGGATGACTTGCTCGACACCCAGATTGAGCGCGATCAAGCCTTGCTCGCTATCACCGATACCTGCTGGCGCTGCGCTCAAGTGATGGCGAAATCCACGCCCCCATGACAAACGTTCCGTATAAATAAAATAAACGGGAACGTCACCGCGTGACGCCAGTTTGCTAACCAATGTCGTGGTGTGTGCGGGCATGCCAAATAGCGGCGCAAAATCACCGGAATGCAGCGGTGGATCGTGATCCGGAAGAATGCCGACCATCTCGCTATTGCGCAGCGCTTGTAGCAGCGACTTCACGCCCGTGGTGCTGGTCGGCACCAACGTCGCGCCATTGCGGCAACGGCCTTCATGAATCAGCAAATCCATCGCGCCCTTCTGCGGCTTGTAGAGCGAGGTGATGGCGCCCGTGTCAGCACAGAACAATCCGGCCAGTTCCCATGCGCCAATGTGCGGCGATAACAAGATCAAGCCTTTGCCGCCTGCGATTAGCGCCTGCATTTGCATCTGTGTTTCTGCTGCGCGCAACCAACGACGCAAACGCCAACGTGGGCCAAACCAAATCGCCGGGGCTTCGCAAATCACTTTTGCGCTGTTGATCAAACTAAGTCGCGCGAGACGATAACGTTCACGCTCGTTCAGTTCTGGCATGCAGCGCTGCAGTTGCAGCAGCGTTGTACGACGCAAACTATTCGGGAACAAACTCAGCAGCGTGCCGACGAAAAAACCGAAGCCATGCAGCAGCGGCAACGGCAGTGCGCCTAGCAGAATGAAAACGATGCGTAAGAACCCGAGCATAGTCCGGGATTCTATAAGTGCTGAGCGCAAAGCGCGCTGCGCAAATTATTTATAAAAATTGGGCTCGCCTGCTGGGCGACGACGGAAACGCTTGTAGCCCCACCAATACTGATCCGGGCAAGCGCGTACGCAGAGTTCCAAACCTTGGTTCATCGCTTCGGTGGAGACCGCGACATCCGCGTCGTAGATTCCTTCTGGCGCATCAAAATAATGAGCGATGTAGCCACGTGCCCAAGGCAGGCGCTCACCAAACATGAACACCACTGGCGAGCCCGACTCTTGCACCATGCGCGCGATCAAAGTTGGCGTATGTGCGAGCACGCCCATGAATGGCACATAGATGCCGCGACCTTCCGGTGGATCGTGATCAGGCATGTAGTACACGCCGAAGTCTTTTGCCAGCAAGGGCAGCGCGGCTTTGCGCACGCCAGCTTCGGCTTTGACCATCTGTCCGCCAAAGCGGCAACGGCCGATCAACGACAAATCATTGATCGCGCCTTTCTGTGGTTTATAGAGTCCGTAAAACGGATAGTTGGCCGACATTGGAATCGCGACCGCTTCAAACGCGCCTTGATGCAGCGTGAGCAAGATGACACCTTTGCCCTTGGCAAAAGCGCGATCCAAAGCCGAGATGCCGCGCCATTCGCGCACCGCGTTTTTTACTGAAGCGCCGGGACCAAGCCAGACGCGGGCGGTCTCGATATAAGTGGTGAGTTCGTTGGTGATGGAGGCGCGCGCAATGCGTGTGCGCTCAGCCTCGCTCAGCTCGGGCATGCAATGCTGAAGATTGCGCAGTGCGACTTTGCGGCGGCCCGAGTTAGTGACCCAAAGTAACCAGCCTGCAAATGCGCCTAAGCCTTGAAGTGCTAATAGCGGTAGCCAAGCCAGGACGTAAAACAGGATACGCATGTGAATTTTCTGACGGACAGATGGGGGCGGGGAGTTTAGCCTTTATCATTCTGGGGGGCTGGCAGAGCGTGAGCCGAGAGGGCTCTAGGCTTGAGAGGCCATTTAGTGGTGTCACGCGTGGGGGGAGAATCCTGCGCGGCCAGTTATTTATGTCTGCGCTTGAGGCGAGAATCCCGCTCTTCGGCATCCATGCCGCCGCGGGATACAGTACATCCTGTACATAAAAAAAACCCGACTAACGAGGTCGGGCATTGGGAGGAGGAAAAACCATGTGGCACGTTGCCGCGAGGAACCTCGCTTCAACATGACGGGGTCAGTATCGGTTCGCAGCAGAGGTGACGTCATCGTCAACTTTCGACAGGCTTTGTAGGAAAATTCTGATGATTGGTTTGTTACAGCGAGTCACACGCGCCGCCGTTCATGTGGGCGGCGAAGAAGTCGGCGCCATTGGCCCGGGTCTTTTAGTACTAGTGGGCATACAACCAGCGGATGAGGCTGCCCACATATCGCGTTTGCTGGAACGTTTGCTGACCTACCGTGTCTTTCCTGATGTGCAGGGCAAAATGAATCTGAGCTTGCGGGATACCGCGGGCGGTCTGTTGCTGGTGCCGCAATTTACGCTTGCTGCGGACACCAACTCGGGCACGCGCCCTAGCTTCACCAGCGCTGCGCCACCGGCGATCGCTCGTGAGCGTTTCGACGCACTGGTTGCGCTCGCTGGCGCGCAGCACCGTGATGTCAGCAGCGGCGTGTTTGGTGCCGACATGCAGGTGTCATTGGTGAACGATGGCCCGGTCACGTTTTGGTTGGAAGTGTAAGTGCGCTAGCCAACATGCTTTGCAGCGGCGATCGGTGTAAAACAGATCTATATCCAAATTTGCGCAGTTGATCGGAGAATGGCCATGACCGTAGTACGCCTCGCAACAACTCTTTTCGCCGCGACGGTGCTTGCAGCTTGCAGCTCTACGGCCTCGCGCATCGACGATCAAAAAGCCACGTTCGATACCTACTCCGCCGAGATGCAGCAGAAAATCCGCGAAGGCAAAGTCGATGTTGGATTTACCCAAGAACAAGTGCGTCTGTCCCTCGGCGAGCCGACTCGCCGTTACACCCAACAGACGGCCGCTGGCCAATCAGAAGTGTGGGCCTACGGCAAAAGCGGCCCGACGTTTAGCTTTGGTCTCGGCGCAGGCAGTTTCGGCTCCGGCGTAGGCGGCGGTGTCGGCCTGGGCACCAGTACGGGCGGCAATAGCGACGACAAAATGCGTGTGACCTTTGAAGGCGGCAAGGTCACCGCGGTTGAACGCACCCAGTAGCCAATCGTTGGGGTGCGCTCAACGCGCTTATTTGCAGGTCGGGCCTAACCAGCGTCCTTCGGCGCTGTTGTTCATATCGATGGAACGCCCGTGCGTTGTGCCCACAAGATGAAACTTGGAGCTGTAGTGCTCCGGGCTGTTCTCGATAAATTCCACATCGCCGGTGCCTTGCATCTCACCATTGCAGACCACTTTTAGCGTGGTGCGCTTGCCGTTGCGTTTGAGGTCCTGAACCTTGCAATCGCGCTGTACGCGTTCATCCATCGGCGGATAGCCGTTTTCGGCATCTTTTTGCGATACGCAGGTTTGCATCGAAATCGCGCCGCCGGGCCCGATCGACGGGAGTTCGATGCCCAACTGCCTCATCTGCTCGATCTGCTGCGGGGTGAGCTGAGGTATTTGCGGCATGTTCTTGCCGAGATCCACTTTGCTGGTGACCTCCCACTGGCCCGGTTTCATGCCGGCAGAGACGCCCAGCGGCAGGACAAGACAAACAGCGGCAACAGCGAGCAACTTACGCATGGATCTAACTCCTTTTGAATCGAGGCGGCATGCGATCACCTCGGTTTGGGGTGATCAGCCGAAAAAACCAGAAAACGGCCGCTTGAGGGCTGACTATCAGACGTTCGACGGGCAAACACGGATATGGGTTCAAATTTGCCGGTCTGCAGAGTATCCTAGCCGCCCTTTTGACCGCTGGTTTGCATCTTGTCTACCCAAGCTGCCCGTCGCGCTGTAGTTGAGCGCAAGACGAATGAAACCCAAATCCGCGTCGAGATTAATCTCGACGGTACCGGTGCTGCGCGCCTCAAAACTAATATCCCCTTCCTTGACCACATGCTGGATCAGGTCGCCCGTCACGGGTTGATTGATCTCACCGTGGAATGCGATGGCGACCGTCACATCGACGATCACCACTCGGTGGAAGACATCGGCATCACCCTCGGCCAGGCCTTTGATAAGGCTGTGGGCGAGAAGAAAGGCATCGTTCGTTACGGCCACAGCTATGTGCCGCTCGACGAAGCCCTCTCGCGCGTGGTGATCGACCTCTCAGGCCGTCCAGGTCTGGAATATTTTGTGGAATACCCGCGTGCACGCATCGGCGAGTTTGATGTCGATCTGTTCCGCGAGTTTTTCCAGGGCTTTGTGAACCACGCTAAGGCGTCGATCCATATCGACAATCTGCGCGGCCGTAATGCTCATCACATTGCCGAAACCATTTTTAAGGCTTTCGGCCGCGCCCTGCGCATGTCGGTGACACACGACCCTCGGGTTGGCGATGTCGCGCCGTCCACCAAGGGCTCTCTCTAAACCATTGATGTGTTGATCTGATGTCTGCCATAGGCGTTATTGATTACGGCATGGGCAACCTGCACTCGCTCGGCAAATCGCTGGAGCGCGTCGCGGAAGGCCGCCGCGTGGAAATCAGCTACGACCCGGAGAAGCTGATGAAGTGCGATCACATCGTACTTCCCGGCGTCGGCGGTGTTCGTGCCTGCATGAACGAACTGCGTCGTCTCGAGTTGAACGAGATGGTGCTGGAAGTCGCTCGCAAGAAACCGCTGCTGGGCATTTGCCTGGGCATGCAGGTGATGCTGGAGCACAGCGACGAAAACGGTGGCGTGGCTGCGCTGGGACTGTTCCCAGGCGCTGTAGTGCGTTTTCCGGATCCGGTTGCTGGCAGTGGCGAGCGCCTGAAAGTGCCGCATATGGGCTGGAATCGCGTGAAACAGACGCAAAACCACCCGATCTGGAAAGGCGTGCCGGACGATAGCTGGTTCTATTTCGTGCACAGCTACCACGCATCGCTGCAAAACCCGGCGCAGGCGCTGGGCACGACTGATTACATCCATCCCTTTGCTTCGGCTATCGCTCGCGACAACATCGTGGCGTTTCAATTCCACCCGGAAAAGAGCCAAGGCGTGGGGATGACCCTGCTGTCCAACTTCGTTAACTGGACGCCTTAATCGCGGCGGCGCTTGCCTTGCCAATATGATTAGGGCAGAGTTTCCTTAACGTCAGGACTTTGCAAAAGCATTTCAAAACATTTGGTTCCCTCCCGGATTCACATCCCCTTTCCACCTGACTCGCTACCACACGGCTCATGCTGTTAATTCCTGCGATTGATCTTAAAAATGGCCAGTGCGTCCGCCTGCGCCAAGGCCGTCTCGATGACGTCACCGTTTTCTCCAACGACCCGGTCTCCATGGCCAAGCGATGGGCCGACGAGGGCGCGCAACGTATTCACGTTGTCGATCTCGATGGCGCATTCAAGGGCGTGCCCGGAAACCTCAAAGCAGTGGAGCAAATTGCCGCTGCGGTGAACGTTCCTGTGCAGGTTGGCGGTGGCATCCGTGATGAAGAAACTGTGCAGCGTTATCTCAACGCTGGCGTGCAGTTCGTCATCATCGGCACCAAGGCGGTGAATGCACCGCACTTCTTGCGCGACCTCTGCATCGAATTCCCTAATCACGTCATGGTTAGCCTCGACGCCAAGGAAGGCCGTTTGGCCCTCAATGGCTGGAGCAAACTGACGCATCACGATGCCATTGAAATGGCCGTGCATTGCGAACGCGATGGCGTTGCCTCGATCGTTTACACCGACATCGGCCGCGACGGCATGATGGAAGGCTTCAATCACGAAGCCACCAGCAAACTCGCCAACGCCGTGAACACGCCCGTGTTCGCCAGTGGCGGCGTCAGCACGCTGGACGATATCCGCAAGCTCAAGGAAATTGAGCACACCGGCGTTGCCGGCGCGGTGATCGGACGTGCGCTGTACGAAAACAGCTTCACATTGGCCGAAGCCAATAAGATCGCCAACCCTTAAATCCTAGCCAGAGCCTTGCGCGCGGCTTGTTCGCCGCGCAAGGTTTAGCGCGGTAAACCCTATGCTCGCCAAACGCATCATTCCTTGCCTTGATATTGACCGCGGCCGCGTGGTCAAAGGCGTTAAGTTTGAAGAAGTTCGCGACGCTGGCGATCCGATTGAAGTGGCGCGCCGCTATGACCAGCAAGGCGCTGACGAGTTGGTATTTCTCGACATCACTGCCAGCTCGGAAGATCGTCCGACGCTGTTCGCCACCGTTGAAGCCGTGGCGCGTGAAATTTATATTCCTTTGACGGTCGGTGGCGGCGTTCGCACCTGCGCTGACGTTCGTGCGTTGCTCTCACGCGGCGCGGATAAAGTCAGCATCAATACCGCTGCGGTTGAAAATCCAACCTTCGTTTCTGAAGCCGCCGATCGTTACGGCGTGCAGTGCATCGTTGTCGCCATCGACTCCAAGCGCGTCAACAAAAAGAAAGAAGCACCACGCTGGGAAGTCTTCACCCATGGTGGCCGCAAAGCGACCGGCATCGACGCCATTGAGTGGACCAAGAAAATGGTCGAAATGGGCGCCGGTGAATTGCTGCTCACCAGCATGGATCGCGACGGCACCAAAGCCGGTTACGACGTCGAATTCCTGCGCGCCGTGAGCGAAGCCGTGCCGGTTCCAATCATCGCCAGCGGCGGTGTCGGCACGCTGGAACATCTTTTTGAGGGCTTCGACAAGGGCGGCGCAGACGCCGTACTGGCCGCGAGCATCTTCCATCAGGGCACTTACACCGTCGGCCAAGCCAAGCAATATCTGGCTGAACACGGCGTCCGCGTCCGCACCTAAATGCCCCGCAATGGCGCGTCCTCTCCGAAAGGGTGGTGCGCGCCAAGATTCATTTTGAAATCATCGAACTGTCATCCAGTCGTGACTCGCGAAGCGTTACACTAACCGCATGAATCCTTCACCCGCCGACGTCCTTCTCGACCTGCAAAAAGTTCTGCAGGAACGTAAGAGTGCGCCCGCTGATAAGTCCTATGCCGCGAGCCTGTATGCCAAGGGTCTCGACACCATCCTGAAGAAGGTCGGTGAAGAGGCGGCAGAAACAATCATCGCCGCCAAGAACCAAGACAGCTCGGCGCTGGTCTATGAAGTAGCGGATCTCTGGTACCACGTGATGGTACTGCTGGCTGATAAAGACATTCCGGTCACCGCCGTCACGGATGAACTCGCCCGGCGCATGGGCACATCGGGTCTCGCTGAAAAAGCGGCCCGCACGAAATAACAGGAGCACATCATGGGTAGCTTCAGCATTTGGCATTGGTTAATCGTTCTGGGCATCGTCATTCTCGTATTCGGCACGCGCAAACTGCGTGACGCTGGCGGCGATCTCGGCAGCGCGGTAAAGAATTTCAAGTCAGCGATGAAAGACGGCGAAGCCGAAGGCAGCAAAAAAGCTTCCGAATCGATCGCCTCCGCAGACAAGACCGACACCAAGGTTTAAGCGCAGCGCTTAAGCGCTCAGCGCCGCCATGTTCGACGTCGGCTTTTCAGAAGTCTTTCTGTGCTTTCTGGTCGCATTGATCGTGCTCGGCCCACAGCGCTTGCCTGCGGTTGCGCGCGCTATCGGTCGTTGGACCGGACAAGCCAAGGCTTACATGCGCAATCTCTCCGCTGAACTTGAGCGCGAGACTCAGCTTGCGGATATGAAGAAGCAACTTGAAGACGTGCAACGCAGCATGCGCGAGCACACCGATGCTATTCAGAAAGAAGCTCGCGAGAGCGCAAATTTTGTTGGCACCGAACTAAAAGAAATTTCGCACGACACGACTAAGGATCTACCCAAGTCGTGAGTGAAGAAAGCGCGCAGAACGACACCGAACCTACTGGCGGCACTGAACAGCCCCTGATTTCGCACTTGCTTGAGCTGCGCACGCGACTCGTGCGTATCTTTGCGGGCATCTTTGTATGCTTTCTGCCGCTCGCGTATTTCCGCAACGAAATCTACACCTGGGTCGCGCAGCCACTCCTTCGCTTGATGCCTGAAGGCTCATCGATGATTGCGACGGAAGTCGCCGCGCCATTTTTTGCGCCGATCAAACTCGCAGGCGTTTTGGCATTTGCAGTGGCCATCCCTTGGATTCTGTTTCAAATCTGGGCCTTTGTTGCGCCAGGTTTGTACAAGAACGAAAAGCGTCTCGTCGGCCCGCTGCTTACATCAAGCACCTTGCTGTTTTATTCCGGCGTCGCCTTCGCGTATTACTTGGTGTTGCCTAGCGTCTTTCACTTTTTAGTCAATGTTGCGCCGGAAGGCGTGGCGGTGATGACGGATATCAACAAGTATCTCGACTTCATCATGTCGCTGTTCCTCGCGTTTGGCCTCGCGTTTGAAACGCCAGTGGCAATCGTGTTGTTGGTGCGCACCGGCTTTGTTACGCCTAAGCAGCTCGCAGCGCGACGTGATTATGTTTTGGTCGGCATCTTTGTCGTTGCAGCCGTTGTGACACCACCCGATGTGTTGTCACAGACTTTGCTCGCAGTGCCCGCCTATCTGCTCTACGAACTCGGCATCCTCGTTTCACGCTGGATGATGCCCGACGCAGATAAAGTCGTTGCCGATTCGCCGCCGAGCGAAAACAACGCGGCCTAGCGCATCGCGGCCGTTCCCTGGCCCGACGCCTGTTTTAACCTCCTGCGATTCCCTCGCCGCTGCACATCCAGCGGCGTTATAAATTAGTATCCGCAGCATCAAATGATTCATTGCGAAGGGGAAAGCGCATGTACTCACTCAAAGGGAAAGTCGCCGTTGTCACAGGCGCAGGCTCCGGTATCGGTCGCGCCTTGGCGCAACTACTTGCTGCCAAAGGCTGCACGCTGGCACTCGCTGACATCAACGAAGTCGGCCTGAAAGAAACCGCCGCTTCTTTGCCGACACCTCCGCTGCTGCAAAAACTTGATGTTGCTGATCGCGACGCGGTTTACGCCTTTGCCACGCGCGTGAAGAATGAACTCGGTACCGCACATATCGTTATCAACAACGCCGGCGTTGCCGTGTCGCAGACCGTCGCTGATCTCAGCTACGAAGATTTTGAATGGATCATGGGCATCAACTTCTGGGGTGTGGTGTATGGCACCAAAGCATTCTTGCCAATGCTCACCGCACAGGATGATGGCGTGATCGTGAATCTCTCTAGCGTTTTCGGCATCATCGCCGTGCCCACGCAAAGCTCATACAACGCTGCCAAGTTTGCCGTGCGTGGATTTACTGAATCCCTGCGCCACGAACTCGATGGCACTGGCGTGAGCGCGATTAGCGTTCATCCCGGTGGCATCAAAACCAATATCGCCGCGGCTTCCCGTTTCTATGTTGATCCGTCTGGCGTCAGCAGCCGCGAGAATGCCGCCGCAGGTTTCGCCAAAATGGCGAAGACCACGCCGGAACAAGCCGCGCAAACAATCGTCGACGGCATCGAACGTGGCAGCAAGCGTGTACTGATTGGTGCCGATGCAAAATTGATCGACATCATTCAACGCCTGATGCCAGTGAATTATTGGAAGCCGATGAGCGCGCTGATGCGGAGCATGCGCAAATGAGCGAGTCGGCAGAGCACGAAGTCATTCTCGCCAACACGCGCCAGTGGCTGGAGCGCGCGGTGATTGGACTCAACCTTTGCCCCTTCGCAAAAGCCGTGCACGTGCATGGCCGCATTCGCTACGTCGTCAGCAAAGCGCGACACGTTGATGGCCTGCTCGAAGAACTTGATCGCGAACTCCAAGCGCTGAATGAAGCGGATCCCGCCGTTTGCGAAACGACGCTGCTGATTCATCCGCAACTGCTGCAAGACTTTCTCGACTACAACGATTTTCTAGAAATTGCGGAAGGCGTTGTTGAAGAGCTAGAGCTTGATGGCGAAATACAAATCGCGAGCTTTCATCCGCAGTATCAGTTTGAAGGGACTGAGCCTGAAGACATCGAGAACTACAGCAACCGTGCGCCGTATCCGACGCTGCATTTATTGCGAGAGTCGAGCATCGAGCGAGCGGTGGAAACGTTTCCGGATATTGCGGGGATTTATGAGCGCAATGTTTTGACGTTGCGACAGCTTGGGCATGAAGGTTGGAAGAAGTTGCAGGTTTCTTAATTCTGCACGCGCTGCGCGGGCTAAGGCCTACTCTGCTTGATATGGCGTGTTTCGCACGCCGTGCGAGTTACTTTCTTTGCTTGTGCAAAGAAAGTAACCAAAGAAAACACACCCTGCGTCTACGCCCGCACGATGAAGCTGTGCGGGTACCCTGCGCTTCTCGTCTTGACCGGGGTGCGTGACAGGACATCCTTGTCCAGACACGCACGCTTCGGCATCCTGCCTACGCCCGCGCTATTCGCGCGGCTATTACCGGCCAAGCCTGCGATGCTCGGCGCTGCCGAAGGGGCCCGACATCAAAAGCAAAGCGACTCTTGCTGTGAATGTGGAGAGGATCGCCTCAATGGCCGCTTCTATTCTTGAGAACAGTAAAAGTGTTGGCGGCACTTTTGGTCACATTAATCACTGCATCACGGCTCATTCGCTCGCTTGGCGCTGCGATGCACAAGTGGCTTTGCTTTACCGGGTTCCCTTCGACAACGCCGAGCATCACAGCACTGATCGGTTAAATGCCGACGCTTCGCGTCGGGCGAGGCAGGAGCCGAGCGTGCATGCCTGGCCATGGATGGCCTGTCATGCACCCCGATCAGTGCGAGAAGCGCAGGGAACCGGAACGTCTTTTGTTCCGGCGTAGTCGCAGGGGGCCCTTTCTTTTGGTTACTTTTCTTCGCCGAGAGGCGCCTACTGTTGGTGGGCACACAAAGAAAAGTAACTCGCGCCACAGCGCGAAAGACGCCATCTCAATCAGAACAGGCAGTTGTTAAAAGAAACGCGCCTACGGCTTGTAACGAAGCTCAACCGCCTCACTAGTAACAACAACCAACACCGCACCCGGCTTCGTCGCATCAATCGTCTGACTCTGCTTCGTCTGCCCATCCGCATACAAAACAATCGCCTTAAGCGATTTATCTTTTCCAGTGGTGGACGTTTTCGCAGTAGAAGCCGGAACAACCATACTCACCGGATAAAAATTATCCGCATCCGATTCCAAACGCACTGCCACCGTAACCGTCGTCGCATTCTTAATTTCGACCTCAATCGGCGAGGCCGCTCTAGACCAATAAAGATACGCGGCGAATAACAAGCCAACGAGCGTCAGTACAGCAATCAGCTTCTGCGTCGTCAGGTTCTGCACGAAAGTTTTAGTCCTGACCAATCGTCAGATGCGTTGCCTTATCGCGTGCTTTGCCGCTGTCGAGTGTTGCGGTTTCGATTGCGCACTCGCCGCTCTGTGGCTGACGAACACGCTGCAACACTGTCTTGGTGTCTGGCTTCACGCCACGCCAAATTTCAAACGCAGCGGCGGCTTGTTCCACCAACATGCCGAGACCATCGCTCACTCGTACTGCGTCTTGTGTGCAAGCCCACGCAGCAAAGGGTTCGAAGGCTTTGCCGTAGCTGAGGTCATAGCAAGCGCCGCCTTCGGCGAGGATTTGGCCGGGCAGGCGAAGTTCTACGCCGCTATGGCCTGCCGATGTTGCGTTGATGATCAGATCAAACAGATCGCCTTTGAGTGCGATGTGTGTGGCCGGACGAATTTTGCCGAGTGCTTTGAACTGTTCGACGAGTTCTTCTGGCTTCCAGGGATTACGGCCTGACAGCACTAGCTCTGCGGGTTTCTGATCAAGCAGTGGTTTGAGAATGCCGCGACCTGCGCCGCCTGCGCCAAGTACGAGTACGCGCTTGCCTGCGATCTGCAAACCAAGATGATGCGTGATGTCACGTACTAAACCTTCGCCATCAGTGTTGTCGCCGCGCCAGCCGGTGTCGGTGCGAATCAGTGTGTTCACTGCGCCTGCAAGCTGCGCGCGTTCGCTGACGCTTTCGCAAAGTTTGGCGACCGGAATCTTGTGCGGCAGCGTGATGTTGAGACCGCGATAGCCTTCCGCGTGCAAGCGCTTGAGCGTTTCTTCGAGCGCTGCCGGCGCAACTTCAATTGCGTCGTAGCTCAGCTCTTGCCCCGTCTGACGCGCGTACTGCGCGTGGATGAAAGGCGATTTGCTGTGTGAGATCGGTTGTCCGATGACGGCGTAACGGTCCATTTTTCTATCTCAGTTTATTGCGCAGATTCTTTCAACCACTGCGCTGCTTGCTTGGCGTAGTAGGTGAGGATCATGTCTGCGCCTGCGCGGCGGAAGCACAGCAGTGCTTCCATCAGCGCTTTCTTTTCATCGAGCCAACCGTTGGCAATGGCCGCACGCAACATCGCGTACTCGCCACTCACCTGATAAGCAGCAACCGGAACTTCGAAGCGATCTTTCACGCGACGAATAATGTCGAGGTAAGGCATGCCAGGTTTGACCATGACGATGTCTGCACCTTCGGCAATGTCGAGTTCAACTTCGCGCATCGCTTCGTCGGTGTTGGCGGGGTCCATCTGATAATTGCGCTTGTCGCCTTTGAGCGCCGATGCGGTGCCGACTGCATCGCGAAACGGGCCATAGAACGCAGAAGCGTATTTGGCGGCGTAAGAAAGAATAACGACGTTCTTGTAACCATCGCGTTCCAACACTTGGCGAATCTGGCCTACGCGGCCATCCATCATGTCGCTAGGTGCAACGATGTCAGCACCTGCGCGTGCATAAACCAAAGCCTGGCGACGCAGAATTTCGACGGTCTCGTCGTTATCAACCAAGCCGTTCTTGTCGAGCAGGCCATCGTGACCATGCGTGGTGTAAGGATCGAGTGCGATGTCGACCATCACAGCAATTTCCGGACAAGCTTTTTTAACAGCTGCAATCGCGCGCGGCACCAATCCATTCGGGTTCAGCGCTTCCGTGCCTTCATCGTTTTTCAGCGATGGCGGAATCACCGGGAACAGTGCAATACAGCCGATGCCCAGTTTGTGCAGTTCAACGGCTTCACGCGCCAGCTCTTCCAGATCCAAGCGCACAACGCCGGGCATGGAGCTGATCGGGCCTTTGAGTGCGCCTTCTGCGACAAACAAAGGTTGAATCAATTGCTGCGGCACCAAACGGGTTTCGCGCACCATCGAGCGAAGGAATTCGGCCTGACGAAGGCGGCGGGGGCGAACGAAGGGAAAAGAACCGGTGGTCACGAGCATTCCGGGTGGCAGTGAAAGTGTTGCGATTATAAGGCGTGGAAGGCGCTTTCTGGCTCCAAAATTACGCCCGCTGCATCCATTCACATAATCGCCGCGTAGCAGTACGCTTCGTCAAAACATGCACTACTATCGCTTACCGGCTTCCGCCGCATATCTACTCTAAGAATTCATGGTCGACGCCGCACACCTGACGCAACTCCTTGCTGCCACTGCCGCGGGCGATCAGCGGGCGTTCCGCGAGCTCTACGACGCCAGCTCCTCGCATCTGTTTGGCCTGCTGATCCGTATGCTTAAACGCAGGGATTGGGCTGAAGAAGCGTTGCAAGACTGCTTCATCAAGGTTTGGCAGAAAGCTGAAACCTACGCTCCCGATAAGGGCGCGCCGCTCACATGGTTAATGACCGTGGCCCGTTATCGCGCGCTCGACCTGCTGCGCGTGAAGCGGCCGGAAGTGGAAATGCCCGAAGAGGGCGAGGAGCAGTCGCTGGCATTCGCAGATGAAACTCAAAGTCCTGAAGACGGGGCGATTGAAAGCGAAGGCATCGGCCGACTGGACGACTGTATGAAAGGTTTGCAGGAGGAACAGCGGCAAAGTGTGCTGCTGGCCTACTACGAGGGTTATACACATCACGAACTCGCGGAGCGCTTGAACGCGCCGCTGGGCACGGTGAAGAGTTGGGTGCGCCGCGGCTTGTCGCGTCTGCGCGAGTGTCTTGAGTCATGAAATATCAAAACCCAAAGCTGCAACGCATGCTGGCTGCCGAATATGTTCTCGGCACTTTGCATAGCCGTGCGCGTGCGCGCTTTCAGCGTTTGATGACGCATGAAGCAGCGCTGCGTCGCGAAGTGATTTACTGGGAAAATCGTCTCGCTGGCCTCAATGGCCGCTTCAAGCCCGAAACACCGCGCGGCGTTGTTTGGGCTTCGATCAACTATCAGATCAACAACACCAACAAGGTTGTTCCCCTACGTACAGCGAGTGCACCACCGCCGCGTACCTTGTGGCGTAACTGGGCCGTGGTCTCGACGGCAGCATCCGTGTTGCTCGGCTTTGGCCTGTGGCAGCAGATGAATCTACCGCCACAAATCATCACCAAAACTGAAACCGTGCGGGTTGAAGTGCCAGTAGTGGAGCCATTGCCGTATGTCGCGATGCTGCACCCGGAAAAGTCTGAGGCGAAGTGGAAGGTCAGCATCTATCCTGAAAAAGGCTTGATCAAAGTTTCGACCACCGGTCGTTACGCGATCGACGAACAAGCTAAAAGCTTAGAGCTGTGGGTCGTGGCTAAAGACGGTCCCCATTCGCTCGGCCTGTTGCCAACGCAAGGCGATGGCGAAATGCCGATGCCGCAAGGTCTGCAGATGGATGCGGGCGATGCGACGTTGGCGATCAGTCTTGAACCGCGCGGCGGTTCGCCGACAGGCAAGCCAACCGGCCCTGTTCTACTCGCGGCTCCAGCGGTGCGTCCGGCCTAATTGCTCAAGCCACTCAAGTAGATTGGGTGTGCTTTAAAGTGTTTTTAATTATTATCTTAATTAAATATATTAGATAATAATTAACAACGAAGAGCAATGCGCTTACAAAGTAGATCGGGGATTTTGCGCGCTCCAGCATTTATTCTGTCCCTCTAGGCACAATTTGCAGCCCGTCTCGATGGCAAAATCGAGTCTTAACTGATTACTTAAGAACAATAAAACAGATGCGGGTTGGGATCGCGATCGATGTCACTACAGATGTCTCCCACGAGTTCGTGACGGAGAACAACATCTATGTGCTGCCCAGCACCGTTCATTTGGGCGATCGATGCGTCGTCTATGACCGCGATCCTGCGAGCGCCTTAGCGTTCTATCGCGAACACAGCGAGCGCAGAAGCACTGCCACTGAAACCACTGCATTTTCAGTCAAAGAAATTGAGGATCTGTTTCTCAACAAGCTGGTGCTGCAACACGACTACGTGTTTTTGATCACGCTCAGCAGCACGCACAGTCAAACCTACGATAACGCGCACAAAGCCTCGTTCACAATTTTGCAAAGCTATGCGCAGGTGCGCGAAGCAAACAATGTGGTCGGGCCATTTGCACTTCGCGTGGTTGATTCGCTCAGCATTTTTGCAGGCCCTGGCGTACTTACTTGGGAAACCGTGCGCCTAGTGCGTGCGCAAATAGCGCCGGTGGAAATTCGCCAGCGGCTCGATGATCTCGCGCCGCATATTCACGCTTATATGGTGCCCAACGATCTCTACAACCTGCGTGTGCGCGGTGCGCAGCGTGGTGACGATAACATCGGTTGGTTGCGTTACGGTTTGGCCAAGCTCTTTGATATCAAACCGGTGATCTGCACCAATCGATCGGAATCAACACCGATCGCGTACATCCGTCATTTCGATAAGGCCGTAGAAAAAGTTTTTCTACACGCGGCCGCACAAATTCGGCGTGGCTTGTTGGTGCCGATGGTTGGGATCAGTTACAGCGGCGATCCGGAAATACTGCGCACCATCGTGGGCTTTGACGCGCTCAGTAAAACCGCGGCGGAACATGGCGTAGAACTGATGTTATCGATCATGTCGCCGACTGCCTCGATCAACGTTGGCATTGGCACCATGTCGCTGGCGTACTGCGCAAAAGACATCGAAGAGTTTGAAACCTAAGCGCGTTCTTGCAGCCAGCGCAGCAGATCTTCGGTCACCACTTCGCGACAAGTCTCATTGAGCAACTCATGCCGCGCATTGTCGTAAATGTGCGTGGTGATCGCTGTTAGCCCCGCCTTCCGATACAAACGCTCCAGCGCACGCGGACCTTTGGCGCCTTGTGTAGCGGCATCATCGCTGCCGTTGATGATCAGCACCGGCAAGTCTTTGGGAATTGTTGCGAGACGCTGTGGATCATCAAGCCGTCCCGCAGCGCTAAGCAGATCGAGCCACAAGCCACTGCTGCAACGGAATCCGCAACGCGGATCATTGGCATAGATATCCACTTCAGTTGGATCGCGTGACAGCCAGTCAAAATCGGTACGCGCTGGCTTGTAGCGACGATTGAAATCTTTGAACGACATCAACTCCGCCAACGCGCTGCGATGGCGACGGCCGTACCAAAGCGATTCCATGCGCAGCAGCGATAAACCTAGTACGCGTAAAGGACCGAGATCACCGCTGCTGGCGGAGAACATCGCACCCGCCAATCCGCGGCCGTGCTCGATCAAATAATCCTGCAGCAGAAATGAGCCCATGCTGTGACCCAGCACAAACAAAGGCAGCTGAGGTTGCTGGTGTTCGATGTGTTGACGTAGTTGATTGATCTGGCCGATCACATGACTCCAGCCGTCGTGATCCGCGAAATGGCCCAACTCATCTGGCGCACGTGCCGTACGACCATGCCCTGGCAGGTCTTGCGCATAGACGGCGTAACCCGCATCCGTCAGCGCCTGCGCGATACGTTCATAGCGTCCGCCGTGCTCGGCCATGCCATGAATAATCTGCACGACAGCGATGACATTGCCGTCTGGCAGCCAGCGGTGAACATGGGCGCTGCTGTTATCAGATAGCGCGAACTGGAATTGTTTGGTTTGCACGTGTAGTTTCTCCCAAGGCGAAAATGACACAAACGAGGAGAGATCGCCAATGACAGCCTTGCTGTCCATTGATCAGGGCACCACCAGCACACGCGCAATTGTGTTCGACCGCGAAGGCCGCAAGCTGGGTCTTGCCCAACGCGAACTACCGCAGTCCTACCCGAAACCGGGCTGGGTAGAACACGACCCGCTGCGCATTTGGGACGACACGCTAGCTGTGACGCGTGAAGCTTTGGCTGCCGCCAAACTTGATGCGTCCGCTATCACCGCGCTTGGCATCACCAATCAACGTGAGACCACGGTGATTTGGGAGCGCGCGAGTGGCAAACCCATCCATCCTGCAATTGTTTGGCAGGATCGCCGTACTTCTGATTTTTGCCGCACGCATCAAGAGCGCAGCGCTTGGTTGTCGCAGAAAACTGGCTTGCTGCTTGATCCGTATTTTTCTGCAACCAAGATTGCATGGATTCTCGAT
This sequence comes from Stenotrophobium rhamnosiphilum, assembly GCF_003052265.1. Lineage (GTDB taxonomy): Bacteria > Pseudomonadota > Gammaproteobacteria > Nevskiales > Nevskiaceae > Stenotrophobium > Stenotrophobium rhamnosiphilum. The sequence continues at coordinate 255,506 of NZ_QANS01000003.1, read as the reverse complement.
CACGTTGATGGCGCGCGGGCGGGCGCTGAAAAAGGTGAGCTGGCGTTTGGCACCATCGATAGCTGGTTGTTATGGAATCTCACCGGCGGCAAAGTTCACGCAACCGATGCCACCAATGCATCGCGCACAGCACTATTCAATATCATCACGCAGCAGTGGGACGATGAGCTGCTGAAGTTCTTTAACGTTCCCGCCGCATTGTTGCCCGATGTGCGCGACAGCGCCGCTGATTACGGACGGACGCAAGCTGCACTTCTGGGCGGCGAGATTGCGATTGCCGGCATCGCAGGTGATCAACAAGCAGCAACGGTGGGTCAGGCCTGCTTCAAACCCGGCATGATCAAATCCACCTACGGCACTGGCTGCTTCATGGTGCTGAATACGGGCGATCAATTCACGCTGTCGAAAAATCGTTTGCTGTCGACCGTCGCCTATCGTCTCAATGGCAAAACCACATATGCACTTGAAGGCAGCATCTTTGTTGCAGGCGCTGCCGTGCAATGGCTGCGTGATGCAGTGCGCATGATTGGCTCCGCCAGCGAAACCGAAAATCTCGCCAAGTCGATCACCGATACCCAAGGCGTTTATCTGGTGCCTGCGTTTACAGGTCTCGGCGCACCGTACTGGGATCCTGAAGCGCGCGGCGCCATCTTCGGCCTCACGCGCGATTCCGGCATCGCACAAATCGTGCGCGCTGCATTGGAGTCCGTTTGCTATCAAACACGCGACCTACTCATCGCAATGGCAGAAGATGCATTGCCGCCAACAGAGCTGCGCGTAGACGGCGGCATGGTGATCAACGACTGGCTCACGCAATTCTTGAGCGACATCATCAAGATTCCGGTGGTGCGTCCACAAACTGTAGAGACCACTGCCCTCGGCGCTGCGTTTCTCGCAGGCTTGCATACAGACGTCTATTCATCACTCGATGAAATTGCTGCGCTCTGGCAAACAGACCGTCGCTTTGCTCCGCAACAAGCCGCAGAAAAAACCGATGCCTTATACGAAGGCTGGAAGCACGCCGTAGAGCGAGTGAAATCGCACTAAATAAAAAGGGGCGGATGATCCGCCCCTTTTTTTATCTGTTGCAATACTTATCTCATAATTTTACAAATTCACCGCGTAGCGCAACGCCGCCGGTGAACGTGCCGACACCGCACTCGTATTCCGTTGCGCTAACAAAATCCTGATTCTGATAGATGCTTTGCAAATTGATGATGGCATCGGCGCCCAACTGCTTCGCGCGATTCTGCATCGTGATCATGGCCGAGAGCCAAGCCCATTCGCAGGCTTCTTTATCGCCCTTGTTGAAGGCGTTTGTTTTCTTGTTGGTCTGATCGGTGCCCAATGTCTTGGACACTTTCGGGTGCTTCTGATCACCCCAATAGAATTTCACGCTGCCATCCAACTTGGCTTTTGCATCAACGGTCCCGGCAGCATCAGCAACCGGGAAGTGCAAACGATCATTGCGTGCTGAGGCAACGCTAGGAATCGCGAGCATCAGGCTCAAGGCCAATGTGCCACTCATTAACTTGATATTCATTTCTAAATTCTCGCAATATTGAAAACGCTTACTTGATCGAGGACAAACTCAGCTCGAGTGAAATATCGTGCGCGAGATTGTTGACCCAGCGGTTGTAATTGGGATGAATCACCGGTTGTCCATAATCCATTTCGTATCCAAGCTCAACGCTGTCGACATATTTGATGATGACATTGCTAGCGCTGTACAACACTTTTACCGTTACGGAAAACCCACGCGCGGTATAGCGCAAGGTCACCGCGTCGGATTGTCTTTCGACAACAGTCCAATTACGACGCAAGCCAGAGCCAATGATGGCTTTCTCAACGGTGGCGCTGGTTGTTGCCGCAGGCACGATGATAGGTGCCGGTTCCACCAAAGGGACGCTCGACGCTCTTGCATAGGCGTCGAAAGAAACAACGAAGGCAATCAGCAGCAGAAACTTCTTGAACATAGAGTTCACCTTATTTGAACCGTTTGAAAATCAGGGACGTGTTGATGCCCCCAAAAGCAAAATTGTTATTCATGACGTATTCACAGTCGATGCTACGGCCCGCGCCCACAATATAGTCGAGCTTGCCGCAGCGTTCATCGATCTCGCTGAGATTATGCGTTGGTGCAAACCAACCGCGGTTCATCATCTCGATGGCCCACCAACTTTCAATCGCGCCGCAAGCGCCCAAGGTGTGGCCGAGATAACTCTTCATGGAACTGATAGGCATACGCTCGCCAAACAAACGTGAAGTCGCCTGACTTTCAGCAATATCGCCTTGCTCGGTTGAAGTGCCGTGCGCAGAGACATAGCCAATGTCTTCAGGTGACAGCTCGGCATCTTGCAAGGCCAATTCCATCGCGACCTGCATGGTCGCGGTGTTGGGATGCGTCGCGTGATCACCGTCGGAGTTGCAGGCAAAGCCAACCACTTCTGCCAGAATTTTTGCGCCGCGTGCTTGCGCGTGTTCCAGCTCTTCAAGAATCAAAGTGCCCGAACCTTCGCCGATGACGAGGCCATCACGCGCCTTGTCGAAAGGACGCGGTGACTGCTTAGGCGCATCGTTACGCAGGCTTGTTGCGAACATGGTGTCGAACACGGCTGCGTACGCCGCATGCAGTTCTTCACTGCCGCCCGCGACCATCAGCAACTGCTTGCCGTACTTGATGGCTTCGTAAGCGTAACCAACGCCCTGGCTGCCAGAAGTGCAGGCACTGGTTGTTGGAATGATGCGGCCTTTGAGACCGAAGTAGAGACCGGTGTTTACGCCCGCCGTATGCGACATATAACGTAGGAAAGTCGTGGCGTTGAGTGAACGACCCGCGACACCGCCCCACAGCATGCCGCCGAATTCCATGAACGCGTCGGTGCCACCGCTGCAGGATCCATGCGCGATGCCCATGCGTCCATCTTGAATAATCGGGTTGCCGAGCAAGCCTGCATGCGTCAATGCATTTTCTGTTGCGAGCACTGCAAGCTGTGCAACACGACTCATGGTGCGCGTTTGCTTGCGCGTGTAATGCGCTGGCAGTTTGAAATCTTTAACAGGCGCACCAAGGCGCGTGTTGAGCTCCGCGTATTGATCCCACGCCGTCATATATTCGACGCCAGTGACACCGGCCCGCAGATTTTTCTCTACGGTGTCCCAATCACTGCCAATCGCCGTAATGCCGCCCATGCCGGTAACGACGACGCGCTTGGGCTGCATTAACAAAGCCCTCCGTTCACCGCGATCACTTGACGTGTGATGTAGGCAGCAGAATCGGACATCAAGAAGCTGATGAGGCCTGCGACTTCTTCTGGTTTGCCCGCGCGATTGGCGGGAATCATCTTCAGAATTTCTTCCACCGGCAAATGATCGGTCATATCGGTTTCAATAAAACCCGGAGCGACGCAATTCACCGTGATGTTGCGACTGGCAAGTTCTACTGCCAGTGCCTTGGTTGCGCCAATGATGCCGGCCTTCGCCGCGCTGTAATTCACTTGACCGCGATTGCCGATCAGACCTGATACCGATGACAAGGTCACGATGCGGCCTGATTTGCGTGTGCGAATCATCGGCATCGACAGCGGCTGCAGCACGTTGAAGAAGCCATCGAGATTGGTACGCAGCACGACGTCCCAATCGTCTTCGCTCAGTGCAGGAAATGCGCCATCGCGTGACAAACCGGCGTTGCAGACCACACCGTAATACGCGCCGTATGCCTGAACATCCGTCTCGAGCGCTTCACGTGTTGCTGCACGGTCGGAGATATCGAAAGCGATGGCGCGTGCTTCAGCACCTGTGGCGCGCACATCGTTCAAAGCCGCCTGAGCGGACGCCGCGCTGCGGCCATGCAGCACAAGGTTGTAACCGTCTTGCGCGAGGCGCAGCGCAATCGCACGGCCAATGCCGCGGCTGGAACCTGTCACCAGAACCCATTTTCTCATTGTGCTGCCGTTCCTAAAAAAGCGCGGATATCGTTTGGTCTATAGGCCTTGATGTCGCCGCGCGCCAATACGCGTTGATCATCACGAATTTCGCAGGCGAACATCGAGATGCCCTCATCTTCCCGATCACTCAATCGCGCAATGATATTCAGCTTGCTGCCAATCGTGAATACAGGTACTTCACTTTCGTAGCGACGCGTGCCGATCAACAAGCCAATCTTGATTGCCTCATCGCGCTGCAACTGCTCAACACCGGAAAAAACGCTGATGGCTTGTGCCATGTATTCGATCCCCACCCACGCCGGGACGCCATCAACGCCGTCGCAGAACGTGGAATCGGCACGGATGGTCAGCGCCGCTTGGCCATAGTCCAATCCGTAGCTCACTTCTTCCACCAGCAACATCGCTAGTCCATGCGGCAGGACTTGTTGAGGCGTGTAGGTTTCGCCTAATCGCAGCGCAGTCATTACTCGCTATCCGTAGGTGCGGGATCAACCGCTAGTGAATATCCGTATTCAAAATTGGATAACCATAAATGTCCACGCCAGAGATCCTTTCCAGACTGCGCGTAATGGACTTCGGCAATTAAACGACCATCACGCTTGAGTCTACGCGTACCGGCAAAAGGCTCGGTCACTTCCCAAGGTGTGCCCTTCATTCCAGCTTGCAGCGCCGCAATAGGCCAATAGCAAAATTGAATATCGCGCAGGATTTGTTCCGGCTGCACTTGTTCGGGAACGCCTGGCGCGCGCTCAACCGTTGTCTTGCCGTTCTCTGCGCTGATGCTGAATAAGCGCAAGCCTAGTGCGTTAAGTGCGATCACTCGCATGCGCTCGGGGCTGACATCGACTGCGAATTGCATCGTAACTTCTTGTTTGCCAAATGCAGCGCGCACAACCTGCACTGCGCTACGGGTTTGGCCAAGGCTTGCTGCTGATAGCGGCTGTAGTGGTGCGCTGTTACCCGGCGGTGTCGCCGATGAACCCAACGTCGCACAACCGCACAGCATCAACGTGGCCAGCAATAGGGCAACAGATGACGTGTTGTGCGACTGCCTTTGTTTCACTTCTAACTCCCCTTGCGGCAAGTTTTGGCCAATGCATCCAAGCGCTGCAAAGTCTTGTAACCCGTGTATGGGTTGCTCTTGTCCCAAGCGTAACCTGCCAATACCGAACAGATCATTCGTTTGATTGTGGGGTCCTGCTTCTCGTAGTAGAAGATGTCCTGCAAACGACCGTCATACCAAGTATCAACAAAAGCGCGGAATGTTTCGACGCCGTAGCGTAACGGCTCTTCGAATTCCGCCTTCCAGTCAATGCTTTCGCCTTTGAGTGTGCGCTCCACCAACGGTACCGCCATGTGTGCAGACTTGAGTGCGATGGTGACGCCAGACGAAAACACTGGATCAAGAAACTCAGCTGCATTCCCTAGCAGCGCAAAGCCCGGTGCAGCCATCGTGCTGACATTCGCCGAATAACCTTTTAGCTCTCCCACTGGGCGGAAAGGCTGGTGATTCTTCAGCAACTCACGCAGTTGCGGATCATCGTTGGTCAGATTCCATAAGCGTTCTTCATATGTCGCGCCTCTAGCACTCAGTTGCTGCTCAGTGCCCACGACACCCATTGACGACAGGCCATTCGAAAACGGAATCAGCCAGAACCAAATATCGCGATGCTCGGGATGCGTTGTCACGCGAATTTTCTGACGATCAAAAGCGCCTGAAGGAATCTTGTCGTACACCTGCGTGTAGTAAGCCACACGGACTGGCTGGTTGGTCGGCGACTCCAGCTTCAGCAAGCGCGGCAGCGTGCGGCCGAAGCCGCTGGCATCGAGCACAAACTTCGGCGTGTGAATTTCGATATTGCCCTGCGCATCACGCGTCGTGATCTTGGGCTTGCCATCGACAAACTCAGCGCCAGTGATCTCTACCTCGAAGCGAACTTCCGCTCCCATGCGTTGAGCTTCTTTGATCAGGATATGGTCGAAATCCGCACGGATCACTTGGTAGGTGTGTCCGTAACCTACTGAAACTTTCTCAGCAAAGTTGTATTCCGTGTACTTCCCACGCCAAGCGAACGCTGCACCATTCTTGAACTGAAAGTTTGCCGCTTGTACGGCTTCTAACATCCCCGCTTCATCAATCAGTCCAAGGCTCTGGGCCAACAGAGACTCACCAATCGAGAAGCGTGGGAACAACTGCTTTTCCAACACCAGCACCTTGTGCCCGCGCTGCGCCAGTAGCGCTGCCGCAACAGCGCCCGCAGGGCCCGCACCAATAATCAGTACATCAGTCATTACGTAATTCACCATGTGAAACAGCGCCCGCGGGTTGCGCCAATATTTGGGCCACCACGACAGCAAGAGTAATACCGATCAGCATCGTCAGGCCAAAACTGTGAATGAATGGCGTGCTCGAAAATGCCAGCATGCCAAATGACAGCAGCGCTGTAGCCGCGCAGACCAACACTGCGATCATCGATGATAGCGGTGACACGCGGCCTTCACGCAGGAAGATGGCGTAGTCGATACCGATACCCAACACCAGCAAGAGTGAGAACGTGCTGAACAAATTCAGCGCCTCACCCATCAAACCAAAAATGCCCAAGGTACCGACACTCGCGAGCGCAGGACTCAGCACCACACGCAGCGCACTGCTGAAACCATAACGCAGTGAGAACAGCAGCAGCACGCCAACGTAGCCCAGCGCCACAATCCACAAGGTGATGCGCTGATAACGTGCCAACAGTTCCGAGATGTCCCCGACTTTGTCGACCAAACGCACGTCGGCTTGCTTAATCGCACGCAGCACAGCGATATCGCGAATACCGCCGAGCGTGACGACACTGGCGTAACGATCAGAAATTTTGCCTAACCAGAGATGCCGGTAGGAATCGGATGCGGCACTGGCCAGCCAGCCTTGCGCCGTCAATCGCGCGCGCGTACCGGCCTGTGCCTCTGCGAGTCGTGTTGCGATCTGTGCCGGTTCATAACCTAGCTCAGTCAACATGCGTTGCAGCAATCCATCAGGTGCGTATGCCGTGCGCAATAACAATGCAGCGTTATCAGCCTGCGCTTTTTGTGAAGGCAGTGCGCGCGTCACTGCAGCGTAGGAACTAATCGCGCCTTTTGCTTGCAAGGCATCGAGCTTTGGCAAGAACGCTTCTTCATGCTGCAACACTTCTTCTTCGCTACTACCGGTAATGAGGAAGAACTGCGATTCCGTCGGGTTGTTCATCAGCGCACGAACGCGACGTTCACTATCGACCAACTGCGGCGGCGTCGATTGCATCAAGTGCAAGTCGTTCACGACGGTCAAACGCATCAGACCGACAGCGGCGACCATGACGATCAGCAACAGAATCAACATTCCGCCTTTGCGTATCGGCTGCGGCAACAGTGCACGCAATATTTTCTCGATGGCCGGTGAAATGTCTGGCGCCTGCGGCGGACGCATCATTGGAAAAAGACAAAGCACGCAACCGCAAGCGACGGTCAGACCCACTGCGGAGAACACGGCGATCTGACGCAGACCGGGAAACGGCGCAACCATTAACGCGGCATAAGCCGTGAGCGCCGTGCCCAAGCCAAGCAATACTCCCGGCGCCACATGACGCACCGCATCGCGCCCATCCCAACGACGCGGCACGCGAAACGCGTCGGTGAGAAAGTACGTGGAGTAATCGGCGGCAACGCCGATCAAGCTGGATCCAAACACCAGCGTCAGCAGATGCACGCGTCCAAAAATCCAGTGACAGGCAATCAGTGCCGCCATCAAACCTAAAGCGATGGACCCAGCGGACATCAACACCGGGCGCATCGAGCGATGCACAAACAACAGCAGCAAAATGGTTCCGATTAAAGACACCAACCCAAATGTCGCGACTTCATGGTGCGCTTGTTTGGCTGCATAGGCTGCGTGAGGCAACAAGCCAGATACCAAAACGTCTGCGCCAGCTGCGCGGGCTTTTTCGGTTGCGGCTTCAATCACCGGCATCACCGATTCTTGCGTCGTGCTGGCAAACGGACCCTCACGCGTTTCGGCAATGACCAGCACCCAATGTTTGCCCTCACCTGCAACGCTCAATACGCCGCCATCTAGTTGCACTTTGCCAAGCGGTGGAACTTGCGCCATTAAAAAGTCGCTGAGCAAACCCAACGGATCTTCAGCCGGTGTTGCCGGACGCATCAACCCCGCTGGCGTATAGAGCGCACGCTGTGCATCACGATACAAAGCCTCACCCTGATCTATGGCGAGACGTTCGCGATCCAGTGCCGAGAGCAGTGAATGGCGATAAGCCAAATAAGCCTTGAGTGTTTCGCCAATGCGATTGCGCACTTCGTATTGCACGTCAGCAATACCTTCACCGGCTTTCAGATCAGCGGCAAAGGTCGCACCAGCAACGCGAGCATCTTCAGCATTGCGACTGCCGACAAGAATTAAAACTTTACGTCCGGCCTGATCAGAAAACTCGCGCAAGGCATGATCGACGACCGGATCGTGTTGTGCACCCGGCAGCAACGCCAAGATATCGGTCTCAGTGCTGAGATTGCCTTTGAGATCCGTGAAGAACGCGCCACAAACCGCAAGCATCAGTGCGAGCCAAATGAAAAAGCGTAGACGCACCCCGCGGGCTCGTATTGCTTCCGTACTCATTTTTTGAATAGCGCCGCTTCTTCTGCGGTTAGCGGCGTTGCATTGCCCTTGCTCGTCAAAGTGATTTCAGTGCGGTCACCGTGGGCATCCCACATTTCAACTTTATCTACGCGGCTCGCGCCGGTGATGACAGTCTCACTCATCACGCTGCGCATCGCGCTGGATTTTGGACGTAGGCCCATCGTCCAAGCATCGCGTTCACCACGCTGACCAAATAATTCGAAGTTAGCTGCGAGCGCGCTGGGGTCCAAAGCAAAGATTGAGAAGAACACATCACCAACTACTCGTAAGCCTGGCTGCTGTGCTGCAGTCAGTCGCGTTGCAACTTTGCCGCCATCGAGTTGCGCCATGCTCTCTGGCGTCAAAATAAATTCCGAATCAAAAGGCAGTTGCGTATGCCACCAGATGCCTTGCTCACGCGAAATCACGTAATTGCCGCTGGATTTAAGTGGCTTTGGAAGGCCGCTGAGAAATTTGCGCTGCACAAAACTACCGCGCAGTACGGGCGTTTTTGCCAACTCGCGTGCTGCGGGTGCAATGATCTGTTTCAGTTGTTCTGCGTTAGTCGCTTGATCAAACACTGGCGCAGCAGCGTTTGCACTAAATGCTGCCGCGATCAACAACATTGCGAATCGGTGCATTTTCATTGACCGACTCCCAGTTTCTTCAACAGAATTTCTGGCGATGCCAAATTCATTTCGCCATTGGCGATATCAACCGCCACTTGTGTGGTGAAACCTTTGGTCAAGCGTTCGCCACTGACACTATCGGTCATCAGATAATCGATCTTGAGCCGGTATTCCCACTCAACAATCCGTGCACGCACTCGCACTTTCTGTTTGAAGCGCAGCGGTCTGACAAAGCGCGCCTGAAAATCTATGAGCGGCCATGCATAACCACTTTCGGCCATGTGGTCGTAGTTGTAGTTGAGCGTTTCCAACAGTGCGCAGCGTGCTACTTCAAAATAGCGCGCGTAGTTGCCGTGCCAGACAATGCCAGCAGGATCACAGTCGTGAAATGGAATCTCGATCTCGACTTCATGTTGCAGCAACGGCGCACTCATACAGATCTCCGCGAACTGAAACGCTGCCACAACAGACGCGGCAGGCGGGCCAGCATGCCGAAGAATAGCTTTGTGTGCATCCAAGAGATGCGCAGGTTGTCGCGCGTCATATTGAAATGCGAGACGCCATCTAGTGGATAAGTGACTTTTGTCGGCACTGACAACACCGACGCACCCGCCCAGAACATGCGCACCATGATTTCAATGTCGAAATCCATGCGTCGGCCGATGTGCTGCGTGTTCCAAATATCCAGTGTTGAAGCCAAGGGATAAACCCGGTAACCGCACATGGAATCTTTGATCTGGAATGACAGCGTGTGAATCCAAACCCAGAAGTGCGTGATGTAGCGACCATACAGTCGACCGCGCGGAACCGAGTCATCATAGATCGGCACGCCTGTGATCAAAGCCGTGGGATTGGATTCGGCAAGCGCTAGCAGTTTTGGAATATCGGCAACATCGTGCTGCCCATCGGCATCCAGTTGCAGCGCGTGCGTAAATCCTTCTTGATTCGCGGCAGCACAACCAACCATGACGGCTTGGCCTTTACCGGCATTGGTGCGATAACGAATCAAATGCAGCCACGAGACTTCGCGTGCAGCCAAGGCTTCGAGCACAGCCGTACAACGTTGATCACTACCGTCATCGACTAACCAGCAAGGCAAGCCCGCGGACTTGATCGAAGCCAAGGTCTGCGCGATAGCACCTTCGTGGTTGTAAAACGGAATTACGATGCAGGGCTTGAACATAGTGTTAGTGGCGTTGCGGACTCAATCCGCGAACAGCACTCGCCCCGACGAAACTGTGGCGCCATCACGCAAATAGCGAAAATCCAATTCGCCCTTGCTGTTATGGCTTAGTGATAGTTGCAGCTCATTGCCGGGCATGATGACCCGTAGGAATTTGAGCGCGGTGAGTCGTTTGAAATTGGGCGGCAGTGTGAAATGACGGCGGCCCTGTTGAATCGCCCAGTCAACTTGCACCACGCCCGCCAACATCGGAAATCCGTCGAAGTGCCCTTTGAACTGCTCAAGCTCAGCTTGAAGCCTTAGGCTCAGGTGAACCGTTTCACCATCGCGCGTTGTCGAAAGGATTTCCGGCTCAGTGATCAATTTAGGCTGCGGGCGCGTTGAGTAGATTGTGCAGCGTCTCAACTACGTCGTTCACTGTGCGCACTTGCTTGAATTCTTCGGCTTGGATTTTCTTGCCGGTGATTTCTTTGAGCTTGATCACCAAGTCCACGGCATCAATGCTATCGATATCCAACTCGGTATACAGATTGGACTGCAATGAAATTTTGGTCGGCTCGATCTCAAAAAGCTCGACCAATACCTCGCGCAATTTCTCGTAAATTTCTTGCTTGTTCTGCATAACCCACCACCACTCCCAAAATCTATTTCTTTTATAGGCGGATTATACGGGCACAGGGACAGTGCCGCCGATACGCGCACAGACTTCCGCAGTCTGGATCGCGGCGCTTTTTGTAAAGTGATCCTCAAGGTATTCGGTGATGTGCCGAGCAGCGGCGGCACGGCTCACGCCCTCTTGTAAAAACCGCGATAAGGCCACCGGCTCGGCGGCGGTGATGGTGACGTGAAATGGTCTCGATGGCACTTGGTACCACGGTTCATTTTTGGTCAGCGTGGTCGGCACCACGGTGATCGTCACCGGCAAAATCTCAACACTTGCAGCCAGCGCAATTTGCGCCGCGCCGCGCTTCATATGAATGGGCTGACCCGGTTTGCTGCGCGTGCCTTCTGGAAACATCAGCAGCGAATTACCCTCGCGTAGCGTGCGTGAACAATCTTCGATCAAACGCTCGGGATCACCATTGGGGATATAGCCCGCCCATGAAGCCGGACCGCGCATAAATGGATTGCGCAAGATGGCGGGCTTGACGATGCAATCGATCATCGGGATGAACGAGATCATGAACACCACATCCAACAGGCTGGGGTGATTAGCAACGATCAAACGTCCTGGCTGAGCGAAGCGTTCGATTCCGCGCACCTCCCAAGTCAGGATGCCGACGGTTTTCATAAACCAGACAAAGAAGCGCCAGCTATAATGCACCACGCGCTGCGAAGCGCGCTTGGTCTCGGCAGCATCGGCGCTCAAAAGACGCACCAGCGGAAGCACGGTCAGCGACATCAACACGCCACCGATACCAAAAATGGCGAAGCTCAATCCGGTAACGAATACACGCCAGCCGTAACCCAAGCGCTGACTCAGCATATTCATTGCGCTGTCCCAGGCATGGCATAGATGCCTTCGACTTCCAGCAGCAGATCACGGCGGCAGATATCGCCTTCCATACAGAGGATCGGTGTCGCCGCGCCGAATAGCTGCGGAATCTGGCTGCGAAGCGCAGGTAGATAATGACGATCGCGCAGATAAAGCTTGAGCCCTAGCGGCGTGCACTCGCTGGCGTCTTGCCCGGCGTAATGGTGATCAAGCGCGTTCTGCACCAATGCGCGAATGTTGTTGGCGACCTCATTGAGCTGCATCGCAGGGTCATCTAAATGTTGGCTGGCATGACCAACAATGCTGGCCGTTCCCGACACATATAAATGAGCGCCTTCGGCCCAGCGCCGCAACGTGGCGCGCGAAAAGCTCGGGCTGCGAGGGCCATATTCACGCGGATAACTGAACGCGCTGACTTGGCGCGGATTCTCCACTTGGATTCCCGGCGATTTGCCCGCAATGAAATAAATATTGAGTCCGCTGCCATGCGTACCAATCGCGGTTGCTGCTGGCAGGTTCAATTCAAATCCCGGCTTCAGCGAGAGCGCACGATGGCGACCCAGACTGAACTGGCGATAACGCTCGGCATCGCCATCGCCTTGCGTGATGTCCGCCATGTAAATCCACACGCGCTGCCAGCAGGGATAGCCCAGCTTTTGCATCAGCCGATCCAAACGCACATAGGTACGAAAGGAGGCGTTATCGATATGCAGCAGATCAGATTCTTCGAGCCGGATACTGCCGAACAACACTTCACCATTGATGGCGTAGTTGATGTTGTCGTCGATGCCATGCTGCACCGGCGTTTCGCTGCGCCAGAGTTGCGCCTGCGGCGCAGCATCGAGCTGCTCGAGTTCGATGGTGATGCTGCGCGGATCATCAATAGGCGGCAGATTGCGTCCAAAGCGAACGCAGGCCAGCGTCTGCTCATCAATCTTCGCGACAGACTCGTCGACATAACTGACACTATAAGGACGCACGGTTGGATCTGGTCGCACAGCCGTCATACACGCCATCCGCGTGCGTGTTTGTCGCTATCCACAATGTTGAAAATAATCCGCATTAATTTTAATCGTTATATATTTAATAACATGCTGCACGCTTCATCGCGTTACAGAACGTTGCCCTTTCGTGCGAGAATTTAGACCAAATAGCGTCTAGCGTATACCGCTTCCATCAGCGGTCTAATTACAAAATTTCCGGGAGCAATTATGTCGGCACAGTCGGCAGAAGAACTGGCTTTGGCACAACTGTTGGTGCAATCACTGAATCTTGATGGCATTGAACCGGGCGCGATCGCGCCGGACGCTGCTTTATTTGGCCAAAACCCCGGCAGTCTCGGGCTGGATTCCATCGACGCGCTCGAAATTGCGCTCGCGATCAGCCAGAAATACGGCGTCGAACTGAAGTCCGACGACGAAGCCACCAAAAAATCCTTCGCCTCCCTGCGCGCACTCAGCGCTTTCGTGCAGCAGAAGCGCGTCGGCCAATAAGAACGCCTTAATGCCAGTCCTCGTTCTGGCGTATCCGGTACTCGTGCATCTGGCGATCATGCTGCATCGCATTGAGTTGCAGTGGCTGGCGCTGTGCTGTTTGGCCGCGATTCCGCTCTACGCTGGGCTGCGCGCCTTGCGTCCGCAAAGTTGGTTGCTGCTGCTGGTTGCGATGGCACTGCTCTGGGGACTGACGCATATCGGTGGCAGCCACTACATTTTGATGCTCCCGCCGGTGCTGCTGCCCGCACTCGGCGCATGGTTCTTCGGCCGCACTTTGCTGGCCGGTCAATCGCCGCTGATTACGCGCATGGCGCTGGTCGAACGCGGCGGGGTGTTGCCGCAAGAGCTCTACAGCTACACCCGCAATATCACTTGGCTTTGGACTTTGCTGCTCGCGGGCATGTCGCTGCTCAATGCTGCGCTGGCCATTTGGGCCACGCCTGAGCTGTGGTCTTGGTGCACCAATTTTCTGAACTACGTGATTATGGTGCCGGTGTTTGGGCTGGAATATTTGTATCGACGCCTGCGCTACCGACATCTGCCGCATCCAGGCGTGATCGGTTTCATCCGTAATATCGCCACCACCAATTACCGCAGCCTCTGATATGGCCGCGTCCACACTTCCGCTGATCACTGCCTATCACCCCAGCGCCGTATTGGCCTGGCGTGCCGATGGTCCAGTGACTCAAGGGACGTTCGCTGCAGAAGCCTTGGCACTAGCGCAGCAACTACCGCAAGGTCGTTATGCAATCAATCTCTGCGAAGACCGCTACCGTTTCATGCTGGGACTTGCTGCGGTCTGCCTGCGCGGCCAAAGCAATCTGCTGCCCGCGAGCAACGCACCGGCTGTTGTAGAAGCGTTGCTGCAGCGTTATCCAGAAAGCTATGTGTTGAACGACAGCATGGCAGTGGCGAGTGCTGGAAAAATTCCTGCTCGTGCGCCCCGCATCGCTGCGGATCATGTTGCTGCGATCGCATTTACCTCTGGCAGCACAGGCGAGCCGCAAGCACACGCTAAATCCTGGCGCGTATTAATGCGCACCGCACAGCTCGCACGCAAAGTTTTTTTGCCGGACATCGACGCCGTCAATGTTGTCGCGACCGTGCCGCCGCAACATATGTATGGCCTCGAAACCAGCGTGTTCTTTGCACTAGCAGCGAATTGCGCGAGCCATCACGCCAAGCCGTTTTTTCCTGCGGATATTCGTGATGCGCTTGCAGCTGTGCCCGCGCCACGACTATTAATCAGCACGCCGATCCATCTGCGTGCATTGATGTCGTCTGGCATCGTCTTGCCGCCCGTGCAACTCATTATTTCTGCCACCGCGCCGCTTACTGCTGAACTGGCAACACAGCTTGAACACGCACTCGGCGCACCCGTGCGTGAAATTTACGGCTGCACCGAAGCGGGCAGCATGGCCTCGCGGCGTAGTTGCGAGACGGATCAATGGCAGTTGCACCCACGCATGCGCATCTCGTCACAGCAAGATGCGGTATCGATCAGCGGCGCACATCTGAGTGAAGCAATTACTGTTGCTGATGATGTGGAAATTTCTTCTGCACGTCGTTTCCGTTTAATCGGTCGAAATGCCGACATGCTTAAAGTTGCAGGCAAGCGCGCTTCGCTTAGCGACCTCACACAAAAGCTATTGGCTGTTCCGGGCGTTGAAGACGGCATTCTGTTTCTGCCGGATGGCGCTGCACGCCCTGCGGCCTTAGTGGTTGCGCCGTCCTTAGCTGAAAGCGAAATCCTGCGCGCGCTGGCACCGCAAGTCGATGCCGTATTTCTGCCACGCCCGCTCCGTAAAGTCGCGCAACTGCCACGTAACGAACTCGGCAAATTGCCGTACGCGCGATTGATGGAGCTGTTGGCGTCATGAACGAATACCGCAGCAGCGCCAGCATTGCGGCAGATCATCCCTGCCTAGACGGACATTTCCCGGGCAATCCGATTGTTCCGGGCGTGGTGCTGCTCGAGTTGGTTGCTGGCGCAATGCGTGAATGGCAGGGCCCGCAAGCTTGGATTCGAAAATTCAACCACACAAAATTTGTTGGCTTGCTGCGTGCCGATGAATTGGTGGAAATCTTGCTGCAAGGCGATAACACACAAATAAAATTCCGCTGCAGTTGCGGGGAACGCCTGCTGAGCCAAGGTACGTTTGAGTGGGCCCGTCATGGCTGAGGCTTGGGATCAACAACAAGAGCGCAGCAATACGGTGATGCTGCGTTTGATCTTATGGATTGCTCGCAGCCTCGGCCGACCCGTTGCGCGACTCTTGCTGTTTCCCATCGTCGGCTATTTCCTACTGACTGGCGGTAGCGCCAAAAAAGCTTCGCGAGATTTTCTGCGGCGGGCTTTGAATCGTGAGCCTCGCTGGCTTGATCACGCCAAGCATTTCCATACCTTCGCCAGCGTCATGCTGGATCGCATGCTGATTCTTTCTGGCAACAAGATGAAGCTGGATATGCAGATGAATCAGCCGCCAGAAGTTGCCACCGCAATGCGCTCTGGTCGTGGCTGTTTATTGCTGCTGGCACATCTCGGCAGCTTCGAAGTGCTGCGCGCACGCGCGGTCAGCGAAACCGATCTTCGCATACGCATCCTGATGGACATGGCATCGAACCGCATGTTCAGCACCTTGATTCAACAGCTCGATCCGGTCTTTGCAAAAAGTGTGATCGATGCTTCACAGCGTGGCCCGACGCTGGTCTTGGCGCTGAAGGAAGCACTCGCTGAAGATGCCGTCGTCGGCACCATGGCTGATCGTGTGCGTGACGACGAGCGTGCTGTCAGTGTTGAATTTTTGGGTGGCACTGCACAGCTGCCTGCAGGCCCATGGATTTTGGCGAGTGCCCTAAACGTTCCAGTGATTCTGGCGTTCAGTCTCTATCGCGGCGGCAATCATTACGACGTGCAATTCGAACTTGTCTCAGAAAAAATTGAGCTGCCGCGTAGCAGTCGCGAACAGGCCCTGCAAAATTACGCGCAGCGTTATGCCGACTGTATGGCGCATTACGCAAAGCAAGCTCCGTACAATTGGTTCAACTTTTACGATTACTGGACTAAGACTCCTTGATGCAGCCGCTCGGCATATCGCACTACACCGTCACGTCCGCCGCCGGCCGCGGACGTGATGCGCATTTGCGCGCGCTGCGCGAAGAACGCACCGGGCTGCGCCACCAGACTTTTGAAACCTGCCCGATTCCTTGCTGGATCGGCGAAGTCGATGGCCTCGATGTGCCGCTGCCTGCAGAACATGCGGAATGGGATTGCCGCAACAATCGACTCGCATGGCTAGGCTTGCAGCAAGATGATTTTCTAAACGCCGCACTGCAGCTGCGCGAACGTCACGGCGCGACACGCATCGGCGTATTTATTGGCACCAGTACTGCAGGTGTGTTTTCGACAGAGCTCGCGTATCGCGAGCGTCGTGAGACGCTGGGACCTTTGCCATCCTGGTTCAACTACCGCACCACGCAAAGCTGCTCATCGCCTGCGGATTTTGTGCGGCGTGTACTCAAGCTGGAAGGTACGGCGATTTCGATCGCCACAGCTTGTTCATCCAGCGCCAAAGTTTTTGCTTCGGCACATCGTGCGATTTCAGCCGGGCTTTGTGATGCAGCGATTGTCGGCGGCGTTGATAGTCTGTGCCTGACCACGCTTTACGGTTTTAATTCTCTGCAGTTGGTCTCGCCGGAAATTTGCAGGCCTGCGGATGCGACACGTCGCGGCATCTCGATTGGTGAAGCTGCGGGTTTCACAATTCTCGAAAAGAATACTTCCGGATTAGCGCTGCTCGGCTACGGTGAAAGCAGCGATGCGCATCACATGTCTGCGCCACATCCAGAGGGCGCAGGTGCAGCAGCGGCGATGCGAGGCGCACTGGAGCGTGCAGGCCTTACAGCTTCGGATATTAATTACGTCAATCTTCACGGCACCGCGACACCTGCCAACGATGCCTCAGAAGATCAGGGCGTCTGCACCTTACTCGGCACTGAGACACCGTGCAGTTCTACCAAAGGCTGGACCGGCCACACGCTAGGCGCCGCTGCGATTACTGAAGCTGCTATTTCATTGCTCTGCATCAGTCATGATTTTCTGCCGCGCAGTCTCAACACGCAGCATAAAGATCCCAACCTGCGCAGCAATATTTTGCTGGCTGCCCGCGAGACGAAAGTACGGCATGTTCTGTCGAATTCATTTGGCTTCGGCGGCAGCAATTGCAGCCTGCTGTTTGGGACGTTGCCATGAAGTGCCTATTTATTGAATCGCTCGGCATTGCTGCGCCAGGTCTTGCAGGCTGGTCACAAGCACGCGCTGTACTGCGTGGACAACAGCCTTACGTCGCGCAAGAATTGGAAACGTATCAGCCCAATTTGCTGCCACCGAACGAACGTCGTCGCGCAACACCGGCTGTGCGTCTTGCGTTTCGTGTTGCAGAAGAAGCCGTCGCTGGCTCAAGCCTGACTGCGGATCATCTTGCAGGGGTGTTTGCCACTGCCGAAGCAGACACCAGTGTTTTGCATCGCATCTGTAGTGCACTCGCCGAAGATTCGCGTGCGGTGTCGCCTACCGATTTTCATAACTCAGTGCACAACGCTGCTGCAGGTTATTGGAGCATTGCTGCGGCTGCGAAACTGCCATCCGTCACGCTCACTGCACACGATGCGACATTTATGGCGGGGCTTATCGAAGCCTATGGTTTGGTCCACGGCGATGGTTATAGCGTGCTACTCACCGCGTATGACTTGCGTCCGCCTGAGCCATTGTTTGGTGGGCGCCCTTTGCTATGCAATGCGGGTGTCGCGTTGGTTTTAACTGCGGAACGCACTGAACGTTCTTTGGCGCAGCTCGACATTGCACCAACATCCGTCAGCGAAACAACGATGCGCGATGCGTCATTGGAAACACTGCGCTTAGGCAATCCAGCTTGTCGCGCGCTACCACTAATGCACTTATTAGCTGCAGAAGAATCTGGCGATGTTTGTCTGGCTGGGACCGGTGAGCAGCGTTGGCAATTGCGGGTGCAGTGGCTGTGAGTGACTCACGCTGCAATGAGACTGAAATTCGCGCGCTGCTGTTTCACGCAGAGCGCATGGTCTTGTGGCAATCGGTTGAAGCGTGGGATGACAACAGTTTGAGTTGCAGCACTTCCACGCATAACGACGTAAAGAATCCTTTACGTCGCGACGGTGCCTTATCGTCGATTCATCTTGCTGAATACGGCGCACAGATGATGGCGATTCACGGGGCGCTGCTCGTGCGCAAAAATACGGGCGGCACACTGGCTCCCGGCGTACTGACTTCGCTGAAGGATTTCGAGATGCACGTTCCGCGCATTGACGACATTAGCGCTGTGCTTACAGGAACCGCGAAGGTTCTGATCTCCGGCGCGTCAGGCTCAATTTATGAGTTTTCAATTGATGCTGGAGATCGTCGTGTTGCGAGCGGTCGCGTCTCAGTATTGACGCTGCCGGGTGCCACGACCTCGACTTAAGCTTTCTCTTCCGGCTGTTGATCGTCGTCGACTTCGGTTTCAGTGCCATCAGCAGCAACGATTTTCTTTCTCGGCTTCATGCCGTCGTCGTCCAGATCGCGTGGAATGGTCCAGTCTTCCAGCATCATGCCGAGCTGCTCCATGTCATCCACCATGCGCTTCAACACCTTGCGATTGCCACGTGCCGCAAGGCCCGAGTTATTGCGGGGAATCAGCGTTTCGAAGCGCTCCAGCATCATCGCTCGATCCTTGTGCGGCAGGCCGTTGGACTGCTTGGAACGCGCCCACGACATGACGATCTGATATTCCTGCGCCGTGGTCACAAAGCCCTGATTGGGCATGGCAACAATCACCAGATCACCGTTACGGCTAGCGCGGCCGCCGTTCAATGCGCTATCGAGGATGCTCTTGGTTGCCACGTTTACTCCACGTTTATAGGGTTTGAGCATAGTCCCTTCCTGCGTTCATCACAGGGGACCGCCCATTTATCGCTAATTTTGATGCATCCGTTTGCAGCTAATTGCACTATATGTGTCTAGCCGCTGTCCAAGCGTCACCCCCTTAGGAGGTTTTGGTCATGAATATCTTCCGCACTACCGCGATGGCATCTCTAGTCGGCATCACCCTGCTGGCAGGCTGTGCTTCGCCTGAGCGTCGCATCGAGAAAGATCCAACGAGTTACAGCAAGTTGACGCCGTTGCAGCAAGAACAGGTTCGCAAAGGCGATATCTCGATTGATATGCCGGATTTTGGCGTGGAACTCGCTTTGGGCAAAGCAGACAGCATCACCGAGCGCGTCGACGTTAAAGGCTCGGTCAGTATCTGGCACTACAAGAAGCAAGATACCACCACGACCTCAGTCGACTACATCGGTTTTTATAACCCGTACTTTTATCCTGGGTTTGCGCCGGTGATTGTTAACAACACGCAGCCTGCCGGTGATCGCGTTCGCGTGTCTTTCAGCAATCAGAAAGTGATTGCAATAGAACGCGAGTTGAAGCGCTAAGTTCTATTTCCCAATACAAAACTGGCTGAAGATTTTACCGAGCAAGTCGTCGCTACTAAATTGCCCGGTAATCTCAGCCAGTGCTTCTTGAGCAAGTCGTAGTTCTTCTGCAGCGAGTTCTGGCGTAACGCCTTCCAGCAATCGCGCTTGTGCATCTTGGCTAAACGCCAGCGCGCGACGCAGCGCATCCACATGACGTGTGCGTGCGGAGAAAATTCCTTCTGCGTTATCGGTGACGCCGGCGATACGTTTGATCGCTTCGGTTAATAACTCCATACCCGCGCCGTCTGCTGCGCTGAGTCGTATTAATTCGTAATCGTGACTCGTCGCAGTATTCGGCGGATGGCCGCTAAGATCGCATTTATTTGCGATCACTAAAACTTTAAGTTGCGTCGGCAACTGTCGCAGCAACGCTTGGTCTTCTGGCGTAATGCCGACACGATCATCGACGAGATACAACGCAATTTCTGCTTGTGCCAATGCGGCCCAAGCGCGACGAATCCCTTCGCGTTCGACCGGATCATCGGATTCGCGCAGACCTGCGGTGTCTACGACCGTCAGCGGCAAATCATCCAGCACAATATTTTCACGCAACACATCGCGCGTGGTGCCAGCGATTTCGGTCACGATCGCTGCGTCGCTGCCTGCGAGACGATTCAGCAGTGTGGATTTGCCGACGTTAGGTTGCCCGGTCAACGTCACCGTGATGCCTTCACGCAAACGACGACCGCGTGCAGCCTGTGTGATCAGCGTGTGCAGATGCTCAATCAACGTTGCCAGTCGTGTGCGTAGCTTGTCGTCTGCGAGCCAGTCGATATCTTCGTCAGAAAAATCGAGTGCGCCTTCGATGAATACGCGGAGCTGAATCAACTCATCAACGAGCGCATGAATACGTTTGGAGAATTCACCATCGAGCGAACGTGATGCAGCGCGCGCTGCTTGTGCGCTGGCTGCATCAATCAAATCGGCAATCGCTTCAGCCTGTGCCAGATCGATTCGATTATTAAGAAATGCACGCTCAGAAAATTCGCCGGGTCGCGCCACGCGTGCGCCGAGTGCGCAAACACTGCGCAGCAACAAATCCAACAGCACCGGTCCGCCGTGGCCTTGCAGCTCTACGACATCTTCACCGGTAAATGAATTGGGCCCAGGGAAGTACAACAACAAACCTTGATCAATCACCGTTCCATGCGGATCACGAAAATGTCGCAGCGCAGCTTGTCGCGCTTTCGGCAAAGTGCCCGCAATTTGTTCTGCGATGTGTGCGGCCTTGGGGCCGGAGAGTCGCAAAATACCCAGCGCGCCACGACCCGGTGGGGTCGCGACGGCGGCAATGGTTTCAGTGTTGGTTTTTACAGATGTCTGCATGACTTATGTTGCATCACCTGTTGTGATCTGCAGAGGCTCGGACACATTGGCGCCGAGCCTCTAAGAAACGTTAGATCAAGCCGTTTTACGAACGGGTGTTTCGTTTTCGAGTTTGCGCGTGATGTACCACTGCTGCGTGATACCAGCCAAGTTCGACACGAACCAGTACAGCACCAAACCTGCAGGGAAGAACGCAAAGAATGCGGTCATCATGATCGGCATGATCTGCATTACTTTCTGCTGCATCGGATCAGCAATCTGCTGGCCCGACAGCTTCTGCTGCACGAACATGCTGATACCGAACAACACGGGCAATACGAAGTAAGGATCGGCTGCGGAGAGATCGTTGATCCACAATGCGAACGGCGCTTGGCGCAGTTCTACGCTCTGCAACAATACCCAATACAAGCCCATGAAAATCGGGAACTGCAACAACAGCGGCCAGCAACCCGCGAGCGGATTGAAGCCTTCTTTCTTGTAGAGATTCATCATCTCTTTGCTCATGCGCTCACGGTCGTCGCCGTAGCGTTCCTTGAGATCTGCAATGCGCGGTGCGAATTTTTTCATCTTCGCCATCGAGCGGTACTGCGCTTCCGACAACTTGTAGAGCAGGCCCTTCACAGCCAGCGTCAACAAGATAATCGCAAAGCCCCAGTTGCCCGTCAGCGTGTGGAATTTCTTGAGCAGCCAGAACAGCGGCTTGGCGATTGGCGTGAGGATGCCGTAGTCGATGGCGTATTCGAGACCTGGTGCAACGGTGTTCATGCCGTGCAGATCAAAGAAGGCGAGTGGATCACCTTCTTTCGGTTTGCCGATGCCGTCCTGCAACTCGGGGCCGATGTAGAGATGCGTGCTGAAATCGTGCTGCGTTTGTGGCGCAACAACTGCGGCGCTACCTACGTACTGGCCAAGGAAACCTTTGGTTGCGCTTGGCTTGGCCGAGAAGGTGTTGGCTTCGCCTGCTGGTGGAATCACGGCGACAGCAAAGTAATGCTGCAACATCGCAATCCAACCGCCTTGCTGTTTGGTGTTGAGCGGTTCTTCAGCCAGTTCATCAAACTTCAGCTTCTTGAAGCGGTAGTTGGTCGACTCTGGTTTCTGCTCGTAGAACGCAACACCGGTGAAGGTGCTGATGCCCATGTGATGGCTGC
Source organism: Stenotrophobium rhamnosiphilum (assembly GCF_003052265.1). Taxonomy (GTDB): domain Bacteria; phylum Pseudomonadota; class Gammaproteobacteria; order Nevskiales; family Nevskiaceae; genus Stenotrophobium; species Stenotrophobium rhamnosiphilum. The sequence goes on along the minus strand of NZ_QANS01000003.1, from coordinate 233,082 downwards.
TGCTATCTGCAGGCGGCGTGCGCCACATGCGAACGTAAGGGCTTACCGAAATATTGGCAGCGCCAGCGTTCTTCACGCTCTGCACCAATTCAATGTCATAGCTGCCGCGCTTGAAGCGATAGGTTTTGCGCAGCGTGCTGCCATCGGCGGCAACAAAATCGAGCGGCACTTCAAGCGTGCTCGCATCGTCTGCCAACTTGTAGCTGTTTTGTGCAGAGGTGAAAGCCGTCTGCGGGCTCGACAGAGGTTGCTCGGGTGTTGCCAAGCCGCTCTGCAACACGAACCAGTTGTGGTCCTTATCGCTGAGCAATGCAAAGTTATTGTTCGGCTGATCCTTGGCAACTGGATAACCCACCAACTCCACGCGACGCAGTTCGCCGCCGGTCAGTGAAATATCAATCGCGAGCACATCGGTCTGCACGTGGACGCGTGCGCCGCTTTCAACAGCTGCGCCAGGCGTCGTCGTTTCTGCTGCGGCCGCAGGCTTAGCAGCCGTTGCGGTCGACGCCGTTGGAATTTCATCAGCGATAGCAGGTGCTGCATTTGCTGTTGTTTCTGCTGGCGTTACGGCAGCAGGTGCAAAGTCCTTGACCCATGCTTGATACATAAAGAACAGCACGGCGCCCAAAAGGGCGATCAGGATAAAACGGCGGTTTTCCATCGCGGTTACTCGTTACTTTTTTGTTTATCAGGCACAGGATCAATGCCACCCGGATTAAGCGGATGACAACGGCATATACGGTGTACGGCCAGAGCGCTGCCTTTTAGCGGACCAAAGCGCTCAACAGCTTCGATAGCATAACTGGAACAGCTGGGATAAAAGCGGCAACGCGGGCCCAACAGCGGACTTATAAAGCGCTGGTAGGCACGAAAAATGTAAATCAGGACTTGGCCCATCGCTCGGCCACCCGGGTCCACAACTTTTCGAGTTGCAGACGGAGTTCTTCAGCAGGAGCGGTGGCGGCAGCTGTGCGCGGCAAAATCACCAAGTCGACGCAAGGCAGTCGATGTTGGTTAAGCCGGAAGCTTTCGCGGATATGTCGCTTGATGCGGTTGCGATCGTGAGAATCTGCAACCGCTTTTTTTGCCACGGCGAGCCCCAATCGCACTTGTTCGCCTTGGCCTTTAGAAACGACAGCACTGAATAAAGGTTGCTGTTCGCGTCTGCCACCTTCAAAGGTAGCTTTAAAATCGTCTGGTTTTAATAGACGGGCGCGCCTAGGGAAGCGCGCCATGGCATCACCATTAACGACGAGGGGTACAGCGGGCGTAACGGTCGATGCCGAAACGTCTGTTACGGGATCAGACGCTTGCGGCCCTTGGCGCGACGACGCGCCAGCACAAGGCGACCACCTTTGGTGGCCATGCGAGCGCGGAAACCGTGGGTACGGGCGCGGCGCAGATTTGACGGCTGGAATGTACGTTTCATGAAACACCAATCACAGTAAATCTAAAAAGGGCGCGGATTCTAGCGTGTTACCTTCCGACCTTCAAGAGAACTGTGGATAAGTCTGGTTCAAGACGCTAGACTGGCTCCCCGGTGCACTAGGGTTATAGAGCGCCCGACAATAACTATTAAACGATACATGTATACCGAAGATATTTGGACACAATGTGTGCGTTGGCTGGAGGGGGAGCTCCCAGACAAGGACATCAACACTTGGATCCGCCCCTTACATCCGGTGGCATCCCGCGAGCGCCTGCTTTTGCTGGCGCCCAATCGCATTGTGCTGGATCGCGTTAAAGCTGATTTCCTTGCTCCCATCCGCCGCGCCGTTAAAGCCAGCGCTGGTGACGAAGCCCCAGAAGTTGAATTAGCCGTCGGCGCCGCTGAGCAAGCTCGCGCGCCAGATCCTGAGCCCACCGCACCTCGCAAAATGTCTGCGCCGGTCTCGACCAGCAGCATTGATGAAGTTCCCGCAGCGTTTACGGCGAATCTGAATCCGCAGTTCACGCTCGAAAATTTCATCGAAGGCAAATCCAACGCCCACGCACGTGCGGCGGCTCAGCATGTCGTAGAAACGCCAGGCGCCGCCTACAACCCACTACTGATCTACGGTCAGTCTGGCCTAGGCAAAACGCATTTAATGCACTCTGTCGGCAACGCCGTGATGCGCCGCACCGGCCGCGCACGCATTGCTTACTTGGGCGCAGAGCAGTGGATGAATCACATGGTCATGGCGATTCGCCACGGCCGCGCCGATGAGTTCCGCTCGTTCTTCCGTTCGGTCGACGCGCTGCTGATCGACGACATTCAATTCTTCGCCAATAAAGAACGTACGCAGGAAGAATTCTTCCACACGTTTAATGCGCTGATCGATAACCGCAAGCAGATCGTGTTGACCTGTGATCGTTATCCGAAAGATGTTGATGGCATCGACGAGCGTTTGAAATCCCGTTTTACCTGGGGACTTTCGGTTGCTGTTGAACCGCCAGAACTCGAAACGCGCGTCGCCATTCTTTTGGCCAAAGCTGAGCAGAACAAAGTTCGCCTGCCAGAAGACGTCGCGTTTTTCGTGGCACAACGCATTCGCTCCAACGTTCGTGACCTCGAAGGCGCGCTGGCCACGCTGTCCGCCACCGCACGCCTGCGCGGCGAACCGCTAACCGTAGAGTTCGCCCGCTCGACGCTGAAGGATCGCCTGGCCGCTTACGAGCGCATGGTGACGATGGACAACATCAAGCGCACGGTCAGCACCTATTACAACATCCGTCTCACGGACCTAAGCTCGCCGCGCCGTACGCGCTCGCTGGCGCGTCCAAGGCAGATTGCCATGGCCTTGTCTAAGGAACTGACGCAACACAGCCTGCCGGAGATTGGAGAGGCCTTTGGCAAGGACCACACGACCGTTCTGCATGCTTGCCGCAAGGTGGCAGAGCTGCGGCATGAGGACCTAAAGATCCGTGAAGATTACGAAAACCTGCTTCGGCAGCTCGGTTATTGAAAGTTGTTAGAAAGTACTTAGGAAAATCTAGAATTAATTGTGGATATGTGCGGGATAAGTCGACTTAACAGATTAATTAAGTGCTTATCCACAGCTCGCTCTAGGATGAAATGACAGTATTGCAAGCAGTAAAAACGTTTATTAGTTATTGATTTTCAAGAAGAAAATTTAGTTATCCAAATAAATCTGTGTCGCCTAATACTACTGTTTAATTATCTTTTTTAAAAAATATACTTAATTGGTGATGACATGAAACTTCAAGTCGGCAGAAACGAACTTCTTTCTGCATTACAAGCCGTAATCGGTGTGGTTGAGCGCAGACAGACCCTTCCAGTTCTGTCGAACTTCCTTTTGGAAACGAAGGATGACGAACTGATCGTGACCGGTACTGATCTCGAGATCGAACTGGAAAGCCGCGCTCGCGTGCAGAACATCGCGCCTGGCCGTATCACCGTGCCAGCACGAAAGCTGTTCGACATCTGCCGAGGTTTGCCAGAAGGCGCCGAGATTCAATTGGAATCCACGGCCGACAAAGCAACGCTTAAATCAGGTCGCAGCCGTTACTCACTGGCTTGCTTGAAAGCGGATGAATATCCAGCGATGGGTCAGGTTGCCGATGGTCGCTCGCTGACTTTGAAGCATGGTCAGCTCAAAGCTATTTTTGAGCGCACGCAGTTCGCAATGGCGCAGCAGGATGTTCGTTATTACTTGAACGGCATGTTGCTCGAGATCACCGCAAACCGCGTTCGCACGGTTGCTACCGATGGTCACCGTTTGGCGATGAGCGAAGTAACGCTCGAAACCGGTTTCAAAGAAGCCACGCAAATCATCGTTCCGCGCAAAGCCATCATCGAGTTGCTGCGCGTGTTGGAAGCAGGGGACGAAGAAGTCACCCTCAAGATTGCAGCCGGTCAGCTGCAGGCAGACCTTGATGTTGTCCGTCTCACCACCAAATTAATTGATGGTCGTTTCCCAGATTACGAGCGCGTTATTCCTGAGTCAGGCGACAAGCGTTTGCAGGCAAACCGCGAGTTGGTGAAGCGTGCGCTGGGCCGTACCGCAATTCTGTCTAACGAAAAATTCCGCGGTGTTCGTCTTCAGTTGGAAAACTCCAAGCTGGTTCTGCAAACGCACAACCCAGAGCACGAAGAAGCCGAAGAAGATCTGGAAGTGAACTACGACGGTGGCGCACTTGAGATTGGCTTCAACGTGAACTATCTGCTCGACGCGCTCGGCGCGTTGACCAGTGAAGAGTTCGTGATGGAACTGAAGAATGCGGATTCCAGCGGCTTGGTTTACGCACTCGACGATCCATCGAGCAAATACGTTGTGATGCCGATGAGGCTCTAATCGGGTCTATTGCATGATGCATCTCGCCCGTATCAAGGGTGAAAATTTTCGACTGTTTGAGAAGCTGGACTTCAACCCGCATCCACGCGTGACCTTCATCACTGGAGAGAACGCGGCGGGGAAGACCAGTTTGTTGGAATCGATTTACTGCTTGGGCCGCGCAAAGTCGTTTCGCGGAAATGGTCCGGCAGAGTTGGCAGGTGCGCTGGGTAAGCATTGGCAGGTGATGGCCAAGTTGCAAAAGCCTGATGCGCCGTCGACGACAGTAAGAGTTGCGTGGAACACGGAAGGGACATCGGTTCGGTTTGGGGAAAGCACCAAGCCGAGCACCGCCGAATTGGTGTCTCAACTCCCGACTCAGATCATCGAGCCGGCCATGCACCGACTGTTACAGGATGGCCCGAGCTACCGGCGGAGCTTTCTGGATTGGGGAGTGTTCCACGTGGAACAACAGTTTTTCCCGGTCTGGCGGCGACACCAAAGGGCGCTCAAGCAACGCAATAAGGCGCTGCGCTTAAAGAGCAGCCCTAAAGAGATTCTTACGTGGGATGAGGAGTTGGCAGGTGCTGCCGAACTCATCTTGCAGTACCGGATAGAACATCTGGCCGCCTTGAAACCCATATTGGGTGAAATGGTGACCAAGCTGTTCAACACCGAGGATTGGTCGATTGAGCTACAACCGGGTTGGTCTACGGATACTCCTTATATTGAGGGTCTCCGCAAAAACCTGGAACGTGACCGCAAAATGGGGATGACCGTAGAAGGTGCCCATCGAGCCGAATTGAAGCTCAAGCTGAACAGTCATCAGGTGAAGAACCGGATCAGTCGCGGCCAGCAGAAGTTGCTGATCTCGGCCCTGATTCTGGCGCAGTCCGAATTGATGTACCGACACACGGGCAGGTCACCCATTTTGTTGGTGGATGACTTCTCCGCAGAGTTGGCCACGGAGTTTCAACGCGCCTTGGCCGGCTTGTTTGCTCAACATACAGGGCAGCTGTTTATCACGGCGTTTGAACGGGTTCCTGCGTTCGATTTGCTGCCTGATTCGTCAATGTTCCACGTGGAACATGGCCTGATTCGTGAGTGTTAAAATTGCCGCTTATTAAGAGATTTGCCCATGTCTGACCTGTCTGAAAAACCTACCGCCACTTACGACTCCAGCAGCATCCGCGTCCTCAAGGGACTGGAAGCGGTTCGTCAGCGACCCGGCATGTACATCGGCGACACCGACGACGGCACCGGCCTGCACCACATGGTGTTCGAGGTCGTTGATAACGCGATCGACGAAGCCCTTGCTGGTTACTGCACAGAAGTTGGCGTCATCCTGCACTCGGATGGCAGCGTCACTGTCACCGACAACGGCCGCGGTATTCCTACGGACGTGATGGCAGAAGAAGGCCGTTCCGCAGCCGAAGTGATCATGACCGTGCTGCACGCCGGCGGTAAGTTCGGCGGTAGCGGCTATAAGGTTTCGGGTGGTTTGCACGGCGTGGGCGTGTCGGTTGTGAACGCGCTGTCCGACAAACTGCTGCTCGATATCTACCGTGACGGCAAGCACCACCACCAGGAATACCACAACGGCGACCCTGTATTCCCGTTGAAGGTTGTCGGCGAATCCGAAGGCAAGCGTGGAACACACGTGCGCTTCTTCCCGAGCCCAGCAACGTTTACCAATCTCGAATTCCACTTCGACATCTTGGCGCGCCGTCTGCGTGAGCTGTCGTTCCTCAACTCCGGCGTGCGCATCGTTCTGCACGAAGAAGCTACCGGCCGCGAAGATATCTTCGAATACAAAGGCGGCATCAAAGCCTTTGTCGAGTTCCTCAACAAGAACAAAACCGGTATTCACGACACCGTCCTGTACATGGATGCCGAGCAGGATGGCGTGATGGTGGAAGCCGCGCTGCAGTGGAACGACTCCTACAGCGAGAACGTGTTCTGCTTCACCAACAATATTCCGCAGAAAGACGGTGGTACGCACCTCACCGGTTTCCGCAACGCGCTGACTCGCGTGCTCGGTGATTACCTCGAGAAAGAGGGTTACACCAAGAAAGAAAAGATTTCGATGATCGGTGACGACTCGCGTGAAGGCCTCACCGCCGTGCTGTCGGTCAAAATCCGCGATCCCAAGTTCAGCTCACAGACCAAAGAAAAGCTGGTGTCTTCAGAAGTGACGCCGGTCGTCTCCAACCTCGTTGGCGAAAAGCTCAAAGACTTCCTGCTAGAAAATCCACGCGAAGCCAAGTTCATTGCCGCCAAGGTTTGCGAAGCCGCTCGCGCCCGCGAAGCTGCCCGCAAGGCCAAAGAACTCAATCGCCGCAAATCAGTGCTGGATATCGCCGGTTTGCCGGGGAAGCTGGCAGATTGTCAGGAGAAGGACCCAGCTAAATCCGAACTGTTCCTCGTGGAAGGTGACTCCGCAGGCGGCTCGGCCAAGCAAGGTCGCGATCGTCGCTTTCAGGCGATTTTGCCGTTGAAGGGCAAAATCCTGAACGTTGAAAAAGCGCGCCTCGAAAAAATGCTCTCCTCGCAAGAAGTCGCCACGCTGATCACCGCGATGGGTTGTGGCATTGGCAAAGAAGACTTCAAGCCAGAAAAGCTGCGCTATCACCGCATCATCATTATGACCGACGCTGACGTCGACGGCGCGCACATCCGCACGCTGCTGCTGACGTTCTTCTACCGCCATATGTTCACCTTGGTTGAGAAGGGTCACATCTACATCGCGCAGCCACCACTCTACAAAGTGAAAGCCGGCAAGCTCGAAACCTATGTGAAGGACGACACCGCGTTCAACGAGTGGCTGCTCACCGCCGCGCTCAATGAAACCGTGTTGATTCCGGGCGAAGGCCAGGAAGCGATTCCTGCATCACGTCTCACCCAGCTGCTGCGCGAACGCGCCGCGGTTGATGAGTTGATCGAACGCATCTCGCGTCGCTATGACCACAACGTGCTGCAAGTTCTCGGACGTCGTGCGCCGGTGCCGACGGATGCCGCCGAACTCACGCAGTGGGCTGTCGATTTCGCTCACGAACTCAACTCCGCTGAAATCAACGGCCGTTTTGAAGTCAGTGCGCAAGCCAGCGGCGACAGCCAGCAGGTTCTGGTCAACAGAATTTCCCACGGCGTGACGCAAGTCTTTAATTTTAATAGTGATTTCTTCGCAACCGTCGAATATAAGCGCATCGCAAGCCTGCGCGTAGCGACCAACGCGCTGGTTAGCGCCGGTGCCGTGATTCAGCGTGGCGAGCGCAAGGTGCCGGTTTCAACCTTCGATGAGGTCTACGCCTGGTTGATGAGCGAAGCGCGCCGTGGTCTGCACGTACAGCGCTACAAAGGCCTTGGCGAAATGAACCCAGAACAGTTGTGGGAAACCACGCTCGATCCGGCAGTTCGTCGCCTTGTGCAGGTTCGTATCGAAGACGTTGTCTCCGCCGACCAGATCTTCACCACCTTGATGGGTGAGCATGTTGATCCGCGCCGCGAGTTCATCGAGAAGAACGCATTGCTGGTCGGTAATCTGGATCTCTAAAAAACGTAAAACCCTCTCGCTCATTCGCAGTAATGCGCGAGAGGTGGTTGCCCTGCATGGATGCGTGGGCATAATAGCGACGCGATAAGAATTCAATCGGCATGCCTAGCGAGCCGATCATCAATGCACGTTCGTGCGTTGTAGCGACGTTTGGGAGATAAGGATGCGTATCGGAGTCGTCGTCGACGCCAGCTGCGATTTGCCGCCGGAGTTCCTGCGCGAGCACAACATCGGCATCTTGCCGGTCAGCATTCGCCTTGGCGATGAACTGCTTGTCGACATGCGCGATCCCGATGTAACGCTCAAGTTCTACACCGAGCAACTCGCAGCGAAAGGACTCGAAGCAGAAACCAGTCCGTTCACCGCCGAACAAATTCGCCAAAAATTTCTAGATCGTATCGTCATCGATTACGACTACGTTTTTTGCATCACCGTTTCTTCTACGCGCAGCGCGATTTTTGAAAACGCCACGCGTGCATCGTTCGCCATTCTCAACGACTACAAATCGATTCGCGCTGCTGCCGGTGTCACTGGCCCGTTTGCGCTGCGTGTGGTCGATAGCAAAAACATGTTCTGCGCCACGGGTGTGCTCGCAGCAGAAGCAGCCAAGCTCGCACGTGCAGGTCTCGCCCCTAATGAGATTCGTCGCCGCGTAGACGAAGTGCGCGACAACCTCTGCGGTTACATGGTGCCTGGCGACCTTTATTACATCCGCACACGCGGCATGAAAAAAGGCGAAAAAAGTATTGGCCTGATGACTTACGCCATCGGCTCCGCACTCGATATCAAACCGGTGATTCAGTCGTATCGCGGCGAGACCGAGCCCATTGCAAAATTCCTCGGTTACGACCGCGCCGTAGAAAAAATGTTTGCCCACGTTGCGCGTCAGATTGAACGCGGCATTTCAACGCGCCACATCTGCATCAGTTATGGCGGTGATCCTGCACTCATCGCACGCCTGCCCGGCTACGCAGCGCTCGCACAAGTCGCGCGCGAAAACGGCATCGAAATTATGAGCAGCATCATGTCTGCTACCGCAGCAGTGAATGCCGGTGGCGCATGCGTCGCCATCGCATACGGTGGAGAGTTGCGCACCTTCGAAGGTTGAGCGCTACACGCTGCTGAAAAAGATTTGAATACCGTTCTCGCGTCATAGCGAGAGCGCAGTGGTTAAATCTCGTTTCATCAGTCGTGGGAGCTCGCAAGTCATGCAGACCTTGGCGCTTTACAACTTGAAAGGTGGCGTCGGCAAATCAGCCGCAGCAGTCAACCTCGCCTACCTCGCCGCAGCCGACGGCTACTCAACGCTCTTGTGGGATCTCGATCCCCAAGCCGCCGCGACTTGGTATTTCGATATCAAAACAGAAGACGGCAAAACTAAAAAAGTTGTCGAAGGCAACACGCCCATCGGCCGCCTCGCGAAACCCACACCGTACGACAATCTTGGCGTGATCCCGGCAGATTTTTCCAGCCGCTATCTCGACATCATGCTGAAAAAAGTAGTGCCGCCACGTGAAGCACTCAAGCGATTGCTCAAACCTTTCGGCGAACAATATTCATTGATCGTTCTCGACTGCGCACCCAGCATCTCGCACCTAGCAGACAACGTATTCACCGCCGCTGATCTCGTGCTTGCACCCGTCGTGCCCACGTTCTTATCACTGCGCGCACTTGAACAAGTGCAAGAATATTTCAAACAAGAAGGCTACGAGAACTCAGCCCTGCGCCCGTTCTACTCTATGGCGGATCGCCGTCGTGGACTGCATCGCGATCTGCTCGAGAATCGCCCAAAGAGCATGGCGCGCAGTTTAGAAACCGTGGTGCCCTACTCTTCTACCGTTGAACGCATGGGCGAACATCGCGCGCCGATTCCTGCGTTTGCGCCGTCTGATGATGCGGCGCTGATTGCGTATGCGGAGTTGTGGCTCGAAACAAAAAAATTATTAAAGTTCTAGCCGCGACGTAGCCCGGGTGAAACCCGGGTTGCACCCGGGCTACAAAAGCACGGAAAGGAGATCACACATGGATCGTGATATCGAAACTCTGAAAGCCAATCTCAAACGCTACACAATGTTGCTGGGCGTTTTACAAATTACAGTCGGGTGCATCGTCGGATTTATACCTCCGACTGCTGTGCAATGGTTTCGCGGCATTGTGATGGCGCATATTGAGTTCACAGCCAATGGTGTATTGATGGTTGTGTTCAGCTTTCTTGTCATGGAAATGCGCTTGAATGCTACGGCATTCAAAGTGTGGTTCGCGTCTTTGCAGATTGGCACTTGGATGAATGGTGGTGCGGGCGTTCTGGCCGCATTCATTGGCGCTTCATCAAAATTGATGCCGACGCTGAACGAAAAATTTCCGCCACCGAATGGAACCGACAGTGCGCTGGTATCGGCTTCACTTCAGGTGTGCGGCGTCACCATCATGATTGCTTTGCTGCTGACGCTATACGGGCTGTTCCGTGCGAAAAGCGCCGAACAATGAGCGACTAAAAATGGAAGGAGCCGGTCATGTCTCGTGAGCCTATCTTCTGCGAAGTTGCTGCCCCACGTGAACACAAAGGTTCAAAATTTTCGCGTGAAGCCATTTGGCTGACATGGTCAAAGTCATTTCGAGCGTTTGTTGCCGAGCTAGAGTCTGCTGGCGAGTTAAATCGTCGCGTCACGATGAAAAATATTCGCGGATGTGCGCCCTACTCGACGACGTATCATCCGGATAAAGATCCTCGAAAAGCGACTTACTGGCCACTGCTTCTGGATTTCGCAAAGAGCCTAGACGACTGGCGCATCAGCGACAAGATGATTCTGTTCCGCGACATGTTTCCGGCAGCTTTGGACAGTCGAAAAATGCGCGTACTGTTTTCGCTCTTACGCGTTGCAGTAACGGAAATTTACGGCGATCAACGAGCATCGTTATCGGCGCCTGTCACCCCAGAAAGAAAAGATCTTGGATTTCCCTTACATGCAGATCTTTTTCTTTCATCCAAACTCTGGCTAATTTTTGACGATGTTCCTGATGATAAAAGTGGTGCGTCGCTGTTCATGTCGCGGCAAAATCTTTTGCATCTTCTGAAGAAGCAGCCCAAGTTTCCTGTCAGTGCGTTGAAAGACGTCCGGCAGCTCATGTGCGGCAAAGTCTCGCGTGACTCATTCGATAAGCTGTTTCGAATACTTCACGGGGGCGCGAATGAATGGAGCGACGAGTTGAGTCTTTCTCTGCAAAAAGCAGCGATGAAAATCAGACTGCGCAGAGGTGAGGGATATCTCATGGATGATCGTCGCTGGTTACATGGAAGAGACGCAGCAACGCGCCCTGTTGCTGCGTGGCGTTTTCATCGACTCACGTTTGGGCCAATAGAAATTTAGTTTGCGCGGAATACAAAGGACAAGGACATGTCGACACTCTCGAGAAAAATCCCGTTTCTACGCTGGTCATTCATACGCCTATTTTTAGGCATGCCGCATCTGCTGAAGAATTGGCAGGTCGGCGATGGCCGTGAAGCGCGGCTTGCGGAGTATGTCGTTGCGAAAGCTAAGCAAGGTGATGCGAAGGATGTGATTCGTATCATCGATGAGTACTGCTACAACGAAAGCTTTCTAATTAATGTCGGCGATGAGAAAGGTTTGATCCTTGATGCCGCTGTCGAACGCGCAAAGCCTAGTCGCATTCTCGAGTTGGGGACGTATTGCGGATATAGCGCACTACGCATGGCAGCTGCTGCACCGACTGCACGCATTGTCTCCATCGAGTTCAATGCAGAAAACGCAAAGATCGCGCGACGCATCTTTGAACATGCTGGCGTTAGCTCACGCGTGACGGTTGTTGTGGGTACTTTGGGTGACGGCGGAAAAACAGCAAGTGCACTGAACCAAGAGCAAAACTTTGCAGCAGGCACTATCGATTTGGTTTTTGTAGACCACGATAAAAATGCTTATCTGCCAGATCTAAAACTGATCATGCGAGAAGGCTGGCTGCGACGCGGTGGATTGGTCGTCGCGGATAACATTAAGTTCCCTGGCGCGCCGGAGTACCGCGCTTATATGCACGAGAACGAAGGCAAAGTCTGGCGCACTGATGAATACGAAACGCATGCCGAGTATCAGACGATGATCAAGGATCTCGTATTGGTTTCGGAATACTTGGCGTAGGGTGCGCCGTGCGCACGCGGGGTTGGGGCAATGCCGAAAAAATGGTGCGCACAGCGCACCCTACTAGCCGAGCTCTGCGGGCTTGCCGATGATGCGGCCTTGAACGCGGCCTACGAGTGAAATCCAACTTGGTGAGAGCAACAAGGTAAGTGCGATCACTGCAACTGTGAGCTGATGTGAAAACTCACTGATCAGCGATGCTTGCGCGCCAAGTGCTGCAAGTACAAAGCTGAATTCACCAATCTGTGCCAGATGCGCGCCAGCGTAAATGCTGTACCGCCAGGGATCGCCAAGTGAGCGAAGTACCGCTGCGTTGATCGCGGTGTTGCCGACGAAAACCGCGGTGGCTATCAGCACGATCAGCCAAATGTTTTCGAGTGCGAAGTGAACGTCGACCAGCAATCCAACCGAAATAAAGAACACCGCCACGAAGACGACGCGGAACGGTTCGAGGCGGTGATGCACCCAGTTGGTTTCGCGTGCGACACCCACCAGCATGCCGGCAAGAAACGCCCCGAGCGCGGTGGAGAGATGGAACAGTCCCGTGAGCAGCGCCAAGCCCAGGCAAAGACCAAAGGCAAAGAACACTTGCAGCTCGTGATCGGCGCGCAGCTTGTCGCCCATCGGCAGATGCACATGCTTGCCCCACATCATCCACGCGACGAGCGCGATCGTGAGGCTGGCGCCAACCACTTGCAGCGACAGACTCACCGCATCCGGTTTATCGCCGCTGAGTACGCCAACGATGATCAGCATCGGAATTAGCGCCAAATCTTGCGCCAGTAGAATTCCGAGCGTGTCGCGACCGATCTTGGCTTTGAGCTGGCCTGAGTCGCGTAAATAATTGAGCACGACGGCGGTGCTGGAGAGGCTCAGCACAAAACCCGTGAGAACGATGCGCGATGTCGGCCAGTTCAACCACCAGCCGACCATCGCCATCAGGAACACGCTGCCGAAAATTTGCGCAGTGGTGCCAATAAATGTGATGCGCCAGCTCGCCAGCAAGCGGTGCGGCGAGGTTTCCATGCCCACAAAGAACAGCAGCAGCACCACCCCGAACTCACCGACGCGGGCCAGCGTTTCAGGCTCTTGCAGAAGGCCAAAGCCTGCCGGGCCGAGCACAATGCCGGATAGCAGATAACCGACCACATGCGGCTGATTCAGCCTGCGCGTAGCGAGCACGACCATTAGAATAACCAGCAGACAGCCGACCAGCTTCAACAAGATGGGATCAAAATGCATAAAATCTCAGAACTTGGGCCTCGGTATAGTCCCATAAAATATTAATGCCATCTGCACAGGCTAGTTTGGACGGCAGATACAGCGAACGCGGAGAAGTAGGCACATGAAAAAATTGGAAGAGCTGCTCGAACGCAACGCCAAATGGGCGGCTGCGGTTGAAGCCGAACAGCCAGGTTTCTTTGAACGTCTGGCGCGTTTGCAGGCGCCCAAGTATTTGTGGATTGGCTGCGCCGACTCGCGCGTGCCGGCCAATGAGATCACCGGTCTGCTGCCGGGCGAAATCTTCGTCCATCGCAATATCGCCAACGTGGTCGTGCATACCGATCTCAATTGTTTGTCGGTGATTCAATTTGCAGTCGACGTGCTCAAGGTTGAGCACATCATGGTCGTCGGACATTACGGTTGTGGTGGCGTGAATGCCGCGTTGCATAACCGCCGCCTCGGCTTGGTCGATAACTGGATTCGCCACGTACAAGACGTGCGCGATAAACACATCGACCATCTGCAGTCGCTGCAATTTGTCGGCGAACAAGAAGATCGCCTGTGCGAACTCAATGCGCTGGAGCAGGTGCTCAACGTTTGCCAGACCAGCATCGTGCAAGACGCATGGGCACGTGGGCAGCAATTGCATGTGCATAGCTGGATCTACGGTTTGATCACTGGCCGCGTGCATGACCTCGGTCTCACCGCCAGCGCACCCGAAGAAGTGATGACCGGCTATCGCGACGCAATCGGGCGCCTCAACAACAAATGAGCGTAGACGTCGGGCGCTCTGATCTGCGCGCCCTCGCCGCTCTCATCACGGGTGCGGTGCTGATCGGCTTGGCGCCGATCTTTGTTCGACTCAGCGATGTGGGTCTCACTGCGACGGGCTTCTGGCGCATGGCGCTAGCACTGCCCTTGCTTGGCGTCTTGATGCTGCGCGAAACCGGCGGCATCAAAATCAAGCCGGGCATCGGCTGGCTATTGCTCGCAGGCGTCTTCTTCACTGGCGACCTCGTGTTCTGGCATCAGTCGATACATCTCAGCTCCGTCGCCAACGCCACGCTGATGACCAACCTCGCACCCGTGTTCGTCGCACTCGCTTCATTCTTAATATTTGGCGAACGCTTTCGCCCCGCGTTTATTGCCGGCATTGCGTTGGCCTTGGTCGGTGCGGTGGTGCTGATGTCCGGCAGCATGAAACTCGGCGCACACAATCTGCTCGGTGATCTGCTCGCCTGCATCTCTGCGGTGTTTTATGCGGGCTACATTCTTGGCGTGTCGCGCGCACGTCAACGCTATGGCGCAATGGAAGTGATGTTCTGGTCCACGCTATCAAGCGCTGTGTTGCTGTGCATTGTTGGCAATGTGCAAGGCGATAGTTTCTGGCCGCAGTCTGCACACGGCTGGTGGGTGCTGATTGGTTTGGCGCTCTTGTCTCATGTCGCAGGCCAAGGTTTGATCGCTTGGGCGCTCGCACATTTGTCTGCAGCATTCTCAGCCGTGGGTTTGCTGGTGCAGCCTGTCGCAGCTGCAGCATTCGCATGGCTGATATTGGCGGAGCCTTTCGGAACGCTACAAGCACTCGGTGGCGCGATTGTGTTGGCAGGCATCGTGACTTGCCGCGTGGCGATGCCAAGAGCAACAGAAACCTAAATCAATTTAGGAAATATGTCCGCGCTGCTTTTCTAGCTGATTCGATTCGATGGAATTTCTGATCTGCTGCAAGTTTTCACGTAACAGATCCGCAACCAGTTCATCAGTCCGTGGATCAGTCAGCACTTCTTCAAGTACGCGCATCACAGCGTCGATCACGCTTTCGACGATGTCGTTGTAGAACGGCAGTCGATGCAGACGACCCGCCTGCTTATCCTCGCGCATCTTCTGAATAATCGTTGCGCGCAGCGCTGCCTGATTTTCTTTCAGCGCGCGCGCAATGTTATGCGTGTATGTACCGCGCGTGAGCACTTGTTGCACTTCATCAAGCACTGCCACGGTGACGGCACTACTGATGGAGTTAACAATCGCCGCTTTAAAACGATTGACCAAGCGATAGGTGAATTCTTCGCCGAGTGCGCGATCCGCCGCCATGCCAAAACGCGAGAACAAGGTGATGAAGCGCAGTACGCGAATCAAACGCAGACCGCGCAGCGCCGGATGCGCGACGGGGATCATGCCGAGTGCGTCATACCAATTACGGCGCAGATGCTGAAACGTCCACTTGGCGGCGTTCCAGCGCCAGAAAAACTCGATTGCGAAAATCGCACAGATCACGTAATCGGCGGTGAGAATGGCGCTGCGTACTTCTGCAGAAGCATTGCCCCAAGTTTCGAATACCAACAAACCTACGGACAGCACCGCGAGGACCAGCATCAGCCAATCGAGCAGATCAATGCGGCGCGGAGTAGATTTTTTGGGAGCGTTCATAGAAAAAGACTCAGCGAAGAAGCTTTTTATGAATAGCGCAAAACAGCGCAGCGATGGAGCGTGCCATCGCTGCGCTGTTCTTTAATTAACGCTTGGCGCGTGTGCTGACGCGGACTTTGCCAGCGGGTTTTGCTTTTGCTGATTTCTCGTTGAGCACCTTAGCGACCTGCTGGCTCTCTTCAAGATTTTCAAACTGATCTGAGATCAGCTGACCAATCTCACGATTGATACGACGGATCGCGTCGTAAACCATGCCGATGGTGTGGCGCTGTTTAGCTTTCAGCTTGAGCTTGTCGTCATCGAGCACGCCGGCTTTTTCCAGCGCATCAAACGGCAACTCGGCGATGTATTGGTGAACCTGCTCAACCGAGCTTGCGCCACGGTCGATAGCTTCTTGAATCATGTCTTTGAGTAATTGCAGGCGTTCAAGTTTTCTCATATCGGGCTCCATCAAGGTTGAAATACGCTATGACGCTACCTTAAACGAATTTGCAGCTAATGTAGGAGCGCCTCTTAGGCGCGATGGTGCAATCGCCAATCGCGCCTAAGACGAGGGCATGGATGCCCGAGGTAGAGCAAGGCAGGAGCAGTTGCCGAGGCGCTCCTACAAAAGCCTAGGTGTTTGATAGCCATTGCAGGATTTGCGTACCTACTTCGCGGCGATACAGCAGATCCCAGTGGCTGTGCTGATAAAACAGCGCTTGGTGAGACGGTGAAAAATACAGGCAGCGCGCCGATTCCGGATGTTTACCTAAAGCACTGTCCACCGGAACCAGACCATCACCGAGCAAGGTGTCTTTGTTGTCGCCAAGCGTTTTGCCCAGCGTTGCAGCGGCGACAAAGTAACGAACGCCCGGAGGTAGCGTCACGATGGTACGGTCATCCGGGGCGTGATCAAAACGTCCGCGACGATTCCAGTCTTCATCAACGAGCGCGCCATAACGTAGATCGGTAACGCCTGCGCTGCGCAACATGCCTAAGCGTGCAAGCGGCGCAGCAAAAGGAATCACGCCAACAGCGCGTTGAAATAAGTTGCCATGACGTTCCAGCGGCGCGCCGTGATGTGGCGTGCCGAGGAAAACCACATTCTTTAATACGCGCAGCCAGCGATATTCTTTCTGCATGCCGTAATGGCAGGCACTGCGCGTAACGAGGCCACCCATGCTGTGGGTAAGCAATGTCAATTTAGTGACTTTGGTTGGCCAGCTTGCGAGCAGTAGTTCCAGCGTCGCCGCAAATTCACGACCGTTCTGAGAAATATGACGGCCACTGTTGTAGCGGAGATGCACCGCACTGGCATTGAGCTGCTGCGCCACGCCATCGACATGACTGTAGCCGTCGCGCGTCCACTGCAAATCATTCATGCAGAGACCATGCACAACAACGAGTACATGACCACGTGCATCCGGTACTGCAGCACTGAGTGCTTCCGGATTTAAAGATAGCGGTTTGTCCTGATAACGAAACGTCATCTGCAGCGCGAGAGGGTTGTCACTCGCTTCAAGATGATCGCCGACAACGCCATTCACCACCGCGAGCAAAATTTCTCGCGCAGGCGATGAAGGCGTTTGCGCTACGGCTTTTTCAAGCAACGGAATAATCGGTTGCAGCGTTTGATCAATGCCAAAACCAATTGCACCAGTGATCTCGCGAACGCCGCGATAAACCAAACCGGTGATGCCGGTGGTGCGTTCATCTTTGCTTTGACCAAACAGCATCGATGGACGTGCAATGCGCTGGTGAATCGCTTCGACCAAATCGGTGACGCGTTGAGTCGCGTCAACAGCGAGCTTGCCGTAGCCGCGAACATCATTGGGTTTAACGTGCAGTTCTTTCGGCATGGCAGCACCTGACTACTAGGTTCTGAGTTTTAACGTTTCCCTCTCCCCTTTGAGGGAGAGGGATTAAGGGAGAGGGGGATGAGCGCAGCGATTGCTTTAAAGTCCACAAGCACTCACTACGCTCGCCCCTCTCTCTAACTCTCTCCCACGAGGGGAGAGAGGACAGTGTGGTTCCGCTTAAAACTTACGCCGCCAGCTTGTAAGCGGGCGCTGCGTCATTCACCGCATCAACCGTCACCAACGGACGCACAGCAGGCGTGCGGCTCGGGAAAGACAACTTCACGATACGCTTCCAGGTGCTCAGCGTCTGGCGCATGAACGAACCGGTGTTGTAAGGCAGGCCAAACTTTTCGCAGATGGCGCGCACTTCTGGCGAGATCTCTGCGTAACGATGTGCAGGCAGATCTGGGAACAAGTGATGTTCAATCTGGAAGCTGAGGTTGCCGCTCATGATGTGCATCAGTTTGCCGCCGCTGAAGTTGGCCGAGCCGAGCAGCTGGCGCACATACCACTGGCCACGCGTTTCGTTTTCGATCACGGATTCAGGGAACTGCTCAACTTCTTCTGGGAAGTGACCGTTAAAAATAACGGCGCAAGCCCAGACGTTACGCATCAGGTTTGCAGCAACGTTGCCTACGAAAACAAACGGCGCCATTGGGCCGCCGAGCAATGGGAAGAACACATAGTCCTTCGCCAGCTGCTTGCGCATCTTCTGCCAGACAGGCTTGAAGTCTTCCTTCAACTGCGCCTTGGTCTTGGTCTTGTAGATCAGCACGTCTTCAACTTTCAGATTCTGCACAGCAACAAAGTGCTGGAAGAAAGTGTGAAGGATGACGGTGAGCGGAACGTTGGCGAGGAAGCGTGGCTCCCACTTCTGTTCTTCCGACATGCGCAGCAGGCCGTAACCAATATCGTGATCTTTGTTGAGCACGTTGGTGTAGGTGTGGTGTTCGTAGTTGTGCGTCAGCTTCCAGTTCTTCGCGGTGTCGGCGCTGTCCCAATCGAACTTCTGCGAGTTGAGTGCAGCGTCGCCCATGAAGTCGTACTGACCGTGCATGACGTTGTGGCCGATTTCCATGTTGTCGAGAATTTTCGACACGCCCAGCGCAGCAACACCGAGTGGCCATGCTGGCGGAATCATCAGCATGATGCGGCCGCCGATTTCGAGCTGGCGCTGACGCTTGATCAGCGTGCGGATGTAAGTAGCATCACGCTCGCCGAGGTCGGCGCGCACGCGGTTGCGGATGGCGTCGAACTCGGCGCCAATCTGCTGGAATTGTTCAGGGGTCAGTTTGCTGAAAGTACTCATGAGTGAGTGCTCCTATTAAATATCGAGGGTGACGGTGCCAACTGGCACGCTCACGCAAATTTGGATTTCGGCTTCGCCGGCATCGCTGATTTCGCCAGTGCGCGTATCGCGCACCTTGCCTGCGGTCTTGATGCAGGTGCAGGCCTTGCAGATGCCCATGCGGCAGCCGGACTCTGGCTTGAGGCCAGCGGCTTCAGCTTGATCAAGCAACGTTGCGCCAGAATTCTTTGCGAGACGTTCGCTACGAATAAAACGCACTTCGCCTTCAGCATTCGCGCTGTCGATAACAACCGGTGCTGCGGTGAAGTGTTCAAGATGCAGCTGATCGCTCAGGCCTTCATCGGCCCAAACCTTCTGCACTACTTTCATCATGCCCGGAGGGCCGCAGAGAAAAGCCTGTGCGTCGGCGTAATCAGGCACTGCTTTAATGAGCTGCTCGCGGCTGAACAAGCCTTGCAGTTCGCCGCTCTGATCTTCGTTATAAGCGCGCAGCAGTTCTACGTTGAGAAACTGCGCATTGATCATCGCGAGTTCGTCGAGATAAATCTGATCGCTTGCAGCGTTGGAGTAATGCAGGAAAGTGATCTTGCCCTTGTGGCCTTCGTCGCACAGCGTGCGCAGCATCGACATCACCGGCGTAATGCCGCTGCCGCCGCTGATCAGCAAGATGCGATCCGGGCGCTGTTCGGGCAGCGCGAACTGGCCTTCAGCCTGCGACAAGAACACAGTCGTGCCGACGCGCAGATCGAGCTTCAAGTGTTTGGAAACAAAACCGTCGCCGTGAGCTTTAACGGTGAGTTCGATCAGGCCGTCTTTGGCGTGAACCGAGTTGGCCGGTGAGTAGCAGCGGGTGCGGCGCACGCCGTTGATCTCAACAGTCAGGCGAACATATTGGCCGGCCGCAAAGCCCTGCCAGTTACGGTTGGGGCGCAGCGTCAGGGTGACGCTGTCAGCGGTTTGGTGACGGGTGGCGATGACTTCGGCGCGCACTTCGCGCAGCGCAAAGGTCGGCGCGAACTGTTCAACGTAGCGGTCAACGCCATGCGGATAGGTCAACGCCGCGGCAAGGCGGGAGTTGAGGGCGCTGTGGACGAGGTCCAGAGCGCGGTCTGCAAAGCGGTTTGTGGTGAGCTGCGGCATAACAATCTCCAGTTACGGTGAACACATGTTCACTCAACCGGAAATGTTTGTCAACAACTGTTCACTGAAATTGTGCTGGCAGTCCCATAAAATGGAAAATACCCAATCAGGATAATGCGTTATACTCGATACACGCGTTTCATCAAAGAGGTCATTGTGGACAAGGGAGGCGGCAAATCATCGGCATCGGGTCGCTCCAGCGCGCCAGAATTGGCCACGCGCGATGAGCGAAAACTACGCACGCGCAGCAGTTTGCTCGATGCAGCGCTGACCCTGATGCAACAAGGCCGCAGCTTCACCAGCCTCGGCCTGCGCGAAATCACCCGCGAAGCCGGCGTGGTGCCCACCTCCTTCTATCGCCACTTCCGCGATATGGACGAGCTCGGTCTGGCGCTCGTCGATGATGGCGGCGCAACGCTGCGCTCACTCCTTCGCGAAGCGCGCAAAGAATCTGCACCGGTCAGCGACATCATTCGCCGCTCCGTCACCATCTATAAAGAGTTCCTGCTCGACCGACACATGCACTTCATGTTCATTGCGGGCGAGCGCAGCGGCGGCTCGCCGGTGATTCGCAGCGCGATTCGCAACCAAGTGAATTTGTTTGTGTTGGAAATGAGCCAGGATTTGCGGCGCCTCAATTTTCTGCCGCACCTCTCCACCGCCACGCTACAAATGCTCTGCGGCCTCGTGGTCAACACCATGCTCAATGCGGCGAGCGATATTCTCGACATGCCGCCCGATGAGCCGACGCTGGAACAAGAGCTCCTCGATAATTTTGTGAAACAGCTGCGCCTGATTTTTCTCGGCGCCATTTCATGGAAAGAACCAGTCGCTAAGCCTTAAGTTGCTTGTCATTAGTTGCTTGTCATTCCCGCGCAGGCGGGAATCCAGTTCTTCTTTTAATAGCTTGCAACACACTTGCTTCCCGCCTACGCGAGCATGACGACGAATAAAATTAGTACAGATGGGCGAGCTTGTAATATGTCCTCAGCGCGTCCCACGCGAATCAACACAACATTGAGACAGCCAACATGAACTACAACACCCTCAACTGGTCCGTCAGCGACAGCATCCTCACCCTCACGCTCAATCGTCCTGAGCAGATGAATTCATTCACCGTCGAAATGGCGAATGAACTCGTCGACGCATTTAATCGTGCAAGCGTTGATGACGCCGTGCGCGCGATCGTCGTCACCGGCGCAGGCAAAGCGTTTTGTGCAGGCATGGACCTCACGCGTTCGGGCAATGTGTTTGGTCTCGATGAATCACAGAAGCCAACGCTGAAAGATATGGCAGAGCGTCAAGACGATCTTGCGATTCATGAAGGCGTGCGTGACACCGGCGGCCGCGTCACTCTCTCTATCTTTAATTGCACCAAACCAGTGATTGCTGCCATCAACGGCGCAGCAGTCGGCATCGGCGCAACCATGATCTGTGCGATGGACTTCCGCCTCGCATCAGAAAAAGCTCGCATCGGTTTTGTCTTCGGCAAAATCGGCATCACGCCAGAAGCCTGCTCAACCTGGTTCCTGCCACGCATCGTCGGCATCGAACAAGCATTGGAGTGGAACTACAGCGCAGACATCTTCGACGCAGAAGAAGCCAAGCGCGGTGGCTTGGTGCGTGCAGTCGTTGCACCAGATCAACTGCTGCCCGAAGCCTACAAACTCGCGCGTCGTTTCGTCGACAACAAATCACCAGTCGGCATCGCCCTCACGCGTCAGATGATGTACCGCAACTCCGCACAGCCGCATCCGATGGATGCACACAAGGTCGATTCACTCGCCATCTTCTACGCCAGCCAACAAGACGGCAAAGAAGGCGTGAAGTCCTTCCTCGAAAAGCGTGCACCGGATTTCAAAGCGAAAGTGTCGAGCGATATGCCGTCCTTCTATAAGGACTGGGCCAAGTAAGTCCTTCAACTCATCAAGCCGGAGCGCAAGATATGAAAGTAATTCTGTTCGGCGCTACCGGCATGGTGGGGCAAGGTGTTCTGCGTGAATGTCTGTTGGATAACGGAGTGGAGTCAGTACTTTCCGTTGGACGCACAGCACTCGAGCAAACCCATTCCAAGTTAAACAATCTGGTTCACGCAGATCTCTATAACTACAGTGCGATTGAAAGCGAGTTGTCGGGATACGACGCTTGCTTCTTCTGCCTCGGCGTATCAGCTTCTGGCATGAGCGAAGCGCAGTACCATCGCATCACTTACGACCTTACTCTCGCCGCCGCACAAACTTTGTCGCGACTGAATCCGCAGATGACGTTTGTATATGTCACCGGTATGGGCACCGACAGCAGCGAACGCGGCCGCAGCATGTGGGCGCGCGTGAAAGGCAAAACTGAAAACGCATTGCTGCGCTTGCCATTCAAAGCAGCCTATATGTTCAGGCCGGGCATGATTCAACCGTTGCATGGCATCAAATCCAAAACGGGTTTGTATCGCGCGATTTACGCGGTCACCGTGCCATTGCTGCCGCTGATTAAAGCGATGGCACCGAGTGCCATCACCACGACAGAGCAAGTAGGTCGCGCAATGATTAAAGTCGCGCGCGATGGAGCGTCTCGCCCTGTGTTGGAAGCAGCAGACATCAGCACGTATTGAGTGCTTGTCGACTTCACTACTCGCCCACAGGCGGTGCTTCCCCAGTGAGAATGCGGAACAGCGGCTCATTGATGTAGTAATTGTTTCGTCCGAGCTTGCTCTTGCGCAGCAGACCATCATCCGCCAACGCATCCAGATAACGCGTAGCGGTCAGGCGCGAAACTTTAAGGTCATGCTGAACAAAGTCGATCTTGGTGTACGGAAACGAAAACAGATTGTTGATGAGATCTTGACTGTAGAAGCGATGTTTCTCGCGAATACGATGCTTATATTCCAGCAGTAGACTCTTGATGCCCTGAATGGTGGTGATGCCTTCAGCTGCAGTTTTCTCCACGGCGTCGAGCATGTACAACACCCACTCTTCCCAAGCATCACGTTCACGTACAGCCTGTAGCTTGCTGTAGTAATCCGCCTTGCTGCCCACAATCGCACGACTCAGGTAGAGCACCGGAATATCCAGCAGCTTTTCCTTCACGAGATAAAGCACATTGATGATGCGCCCTGTGCGTCCATTGCCGTCATAAAACGGATGAATGCTTTCAAACTGATGATGAATCAGTGCCATCTTCACTAGCGGGTCGGCATCGAACAATGAGTTGTCATTAATGAAGCGTTCAAGATCGCCCATCAGATCCGGCAACAGCTCTGGTGACGGTGGCGTATAAATGACGCGACCCGCGCCATCTTTGAGCGTGGTGCCAGCTACCTTGCGATAACCCGTACGGCTTTGCTCCAAGACAGCTTGAATCTCTTGAATGTGATTGCCTGTGAGCAACCCAGTTTCCTGAACTGCTGAAAAGCCGATCTGCAAAGCGTGCGCATACAGCCGCACTTCTTTGGCCGCAGCGCTGCCCGGTGCCTCTGGTGAGGCATCACGGAACAGTTCGTCATGCGTAGTGACAATATTCTCAATGGCTGAACTTTCCTTAGCCTCTTGCAGGCCGAGGGTGCTGATGAGGATGCCCTGATTAGGAATAGAGGCAGCCACGCCTTTGAGTTCAGCAAGCTGGCGATTGGCAGTGATCAGCTTCTTCAGCACAGCCGGGGTCTCAAACCGGGCCGGGTCAATGGCCTGTAAGAGTGACTTGGGTGGCGAATAAGTACTCATTTATGAACATCTGGCAGATAACGTGTATAGATAATGCCATTTTTCTATACATGTTTCATGGGACATGTATAGATAATGCCACTTTTCTATACATGTTAAATTCGACATGTATAGATTTAGCCAGAAATGCTCAGGGATTGCCCCATGCCAAACGCAGAGGCTTACGGTTTAAGGACATGGATGAGTCTGGCTCCATTTGTTTCTTGCGAAGCCCAGCGTGGCGTGTGCCATTCAAAGCCATATATATGTTTCGCTCAGGTTCGATACAACCGCGCCACGGCATCAAATCAAAAACGGACTGTTACCAAGCCTTTTACGAAAATCAATAATTAATGTTTTTGAATTGCCTG
Organism: Stenotrophobium rhamnosiphilum; assembly: GCF_003052265.1. Lineage (GTDB taxonomy): Bacteria > Pseudomonadota > Gammaproteobacteria > Nevskiales > Nevskiaceae > Stenotrophobium > Stenotrophobium rhamnosiphilum. The sequence goes on along the minus strand of NZ_QANS01000003.1, from coordinate 209,100 downwards.
AAAATGATCGTTTTGCTGCACAATCCAAAAGAAATCAAAAATAACTATTTAAAACTGGGGCTGTACGCATGATCACCGGGGAAATCAAAAGTCAGGTTGATCGCATCTGGGATGCGTTCTGGAGCGGCGGTATCGCCAACCCGATGGAAATCATTGAGCAGATGACCTATCTGCTTTTCATCAAGCGTCTGGATGAGCTGCACACCGTGCAGGAGAAGAAAGCCAACCGCCTGAAGCGCGCCATCGAAAAGCCCGTGTTCACACCCGCGCAAGAAAAACTGCGTTGGTCGGTGTTCCGCCAAATGGGCGACCCCAAGGCCATGTACGCCATGGTCGCAGATAAGGTTTTCCCCTTCATTAAAACCCTGGGGGAAGGCAGTACCTATGCCACGCACATGAAAGATGCGCGTTTCACCATCCCCACACCAGCACTTCTGGCCAAGGTGGTGGACCTGCTCGATGCTATCCCGATGGAGGACCGCGACACCAAGGGCGATCTCTACGAATACATGCTAGGCAAAATTGCCAGCGCTGGGCAGAACGGCCAGTTTCGCACCCCGCGCCACATCATCAAGTTGATGGTGGACATGATGGCGCCCAAGCCTAACGACACCATCTGTGATCCCGCCTGCGGTACTGCGGGCTTCCTCGTTGCCGCCGCCGAATACCTGCAAGCCCAGCACGAATCGGAAATTTATAAGGACAAAGCCAGCACGCAACGCTTCAACACCGAAACCTTTCACGGTTTTGACTTTGACAACACCATGCTGCGCGTCGGCAGCATGAACATGCTGCTGCATGGCGTAGAAAGCCCCGCCATCGAAAACCGTGATTCCTTAAGCGAAGGCCACGCCGGGGTAGAAGGCCAGTTCAGCCTCATCCTCGCCAACCCGCCGTTCGCAGGTAGTCTTGATTACGAAAGTACAGCCAAAGATTTGCTGACGGTTGTCAAAACCAAAAAGACTGAGCTGCTGTTTCTCGCCCTGTTTCTGCGCCTGCTCAAGCCCGGCGGCCGCGCCGCCGTCATCGTGCCAGACGGCGTGTTGTTCGGCTCCAGCAAGGCGCACAAAACGCTGCGCCGTGCCATTGTTGAAGACCACAAGCTGGACGGCATCGTCTCCATGCCCTCCGGCGTATTCAAGCCTTATGCTGGCGTCTCTACCGCCATCCTGTTCTTTACCCGCACCGACTCCGGCGGCACGGATAACGTCTGGTTCTACGATATGAAGGCAGACGGCTACTCGCTGGACGATAAGCGCGCCCCGCTCGATGCCTCGAATTCCCAGACCAACAACCTGCCTGACATCCTGCAACGCTGGACTCACCGCAGCGCCGAAATTGGCCGTACGCGCACAGAGCGGAGTTTCCTCGTACCTAAGGCCGAGATCGCCGGCAATGACTACGACCTGTCCATTAACCGCTACAAGCAGATTGTCTATGCTGAGGTGCAGCACGAATCGCCGAAGAAGATTCTGGCGGAGCTAAAGGCGCTGGAGGTAGAGATTCTGAAGGGAATGGAGGAGTTGGAGGGGATGCTGTCTTGAATTGGGAGCAGAGACCATTAGAAGCAGTTGCAACGCTCCAGCGTGGATACGATCTGCCGGTTCAGGACAGACGGGATGGCACCGTTCCGATTTTCGCTGCCAACGGCATAGTTGGATTTCATGCTGAGCACCAAGCCCGCGGTCCAGGAGTCGTGACCGGAAGAAGCGGAAGCATTGGCAAGGTTCACTACTCAGAGGGTCCGTACTGGCCGCTTAATACGTCGCTGTACGTGAAGAATTTTCACGGTAATGAGCCACGCTACATCTATTGGCTACTACGACAAATGCGCCTTGAACAGTACCACGAAGGCACGGGCGTTCCGACGCTAAATCGCAACGTCGTGCATCGTGAACTGGTCCCAGTACCACCCCTTCCGGAACAACGCCGCATCGCAGCGATTCTGGACAAGGCTGACGCGCTACGCGCCAAGCGCCGCGAAGCCATCGCCAAGCTCGATCAGCTTTTGCAGTCAGTGTTCCTCGACATGTTCGGCGACCCGGTCACGAATCCTAAAGGTTGGCCGAAGGCTACCATCGGCGAACTTGCTTCCTTTATTACGAGTGGCTCGCGCGGCTGGGCGGCGCACTATTCAGAATCGGGAGCGCTGTTTATTCGAATTCAGAATCTAGTCGGTGGTGAACTAGACATGGAAGACTGCGCATTCGTAAATCCTCCGGATTCTGCTGAGGCACGACGAACTTTGGTTCAGCCCGGCGATGTGCTGGTCAGTATTACTGCAGATCTAGGCCGTACAGCAGTGGTTCCAACCGACATCGGGCGCGCACATATTAATCAGCACATCGCGATACTTCGTCTTGTCGACGTCAATCCGGCTTTCGTCTCACATTTCCTTGCAAGTTCTGGCGGCCAACAGCAGTTCCAGAAATTGAATAGGTCAGCTGTAAAAGCTGGGTTGAACTTCAATGATCTTCGATCTCTTGAGGTACTAATGCCGTCGCAAGCCGTACAAGAAAAATATCTGTCGGTGATCGCCAAAGTAAGGGCGTCTCAGGTGCAGATGACAAATCAGCTGCTCAAGTCGGATTTACAGTTTGCTGCTTTGCAGCAACAGGCATTCCAAGGCAATCTTTAATCCATGACTAACTTCCAGTATCTCCACCCTGAATTCAAAACGCTGCTCGAACCAGCTAAGGGTGCGGAGCAACTGGTTCATTCTGATTCCCGTGCATCTTGCATGCGCACCCGCTTTGCGTTGGAACAGGCGGTTCATTGGTTGTACGAACACGACCGCGATCTACGCATGCCGTATGACCGCAGCCTCAATGCGCTACTCACGGCCTCAGATTTTGAAGAGTTATTACCGCCGCCGATTCTGCAAAAAGCGAGACTGATTCAGAAGGTTGGCAACCAGGCCGTACATTCCAGTCAATTTATCGGCTCAGGTGATGCGCAAAATCTGGTGCGAGAGTTGTTTCATATTTTGTTTTGGCTGGCGCGCACGTATACACGGGCAAGTGATCCCAAATCGATTGAAGCTACCTTTGACGCCAATCGAATCCCCAAGCTGGTGCGAGCCGATGAAGCCAAAGAGGCGATGCAGGCGCTGACACGCGATGAGCTAAAGAAGCAAGAAGCACAGTTTAAGCAGCAGATTGACGCACAACATAAAACCTTAGAAGTGCGTGAAGCCGCCATTGCCGAACAGGCCGCCACGCTCGCCGAGCGTGAAGCGCTGCTGGCCAAGGTCAATGCAGATCTCGCCGCTGTGCGCGCAGAGCTGGCACAAGCCAAGGCTGCGAGCATTAAGGTACCTGACCATCACGACTACAACGAAGCGGATACGCGCCGTTACTTTATTGATGTGCTGCTGCGCGAAGCTGGTTGGGAGTTAGGCAAAACAGCAGGCATTGAAGTGCCCGTTGTTGGTATGCCGAATGAAAAGAGTGAAGGCTTCGTTGATTACGTGCTGTGGGGTGCTGACGGCAAACCGCTGGCGGTAGTTGAGGCCAAGCGCACGCTCAAAGATGCCGATGTGGGCCGTCAACAAGCCAAGCTCTATGCCGATTGCTTGGAACAAATGAAGGGTCAGCGCCCGCTGATCTTCTACTCCAACGGAAACCACACTTGGTTGTGGGATGACCAACGCGCGCCACCGCGTGAAGTGCAAGGTTTTTACAGCCGTGAAGAGTTGGAGCTGGCGATTAAACGTCGCAGCCTGCAAACCGACCTTAAAGGTTTGGCGATTAGCAAAACCATTGTTGAGCGCAGCTACCAACAGCGTGCCATTCGGTCGATGGGGGAGACCCTGAGCAAAGGTAAACGTGCAGGCCTGCTGACCATGGCCACCGGCACCGGCAAGACGCGCATGAGCATTGCCTTAATTGAACTGCTGATGCGCGCCAACTGGGTTAAGCGTGTGCTGTTTCTGGCTGACCGCGTGGCGTTGGTAAAGCAGGCGACAAATGCCTTTAAGGCACATTTGCCAGATAGCAGCCCGGTGAACTTGGTGACCGATAAAAATGGCCAAGGGCGCGTTTACCTTTCGACCTATCCAACGATGATGGGTTTGATTGAAGAGATGGAAGGCGACCGCCGCAAATATGGCGTGGGCCACTTTGATCTGATTGTGATTGATGAAGCGCACCGCAGCGTGTACCAAAAGTACGGCGCAATCTTTAAATACTTTGATAGCTATCTCGTTGGCCTTACCGCAACGCCGCGCGATGAGGTGCATCACGATACCTATCACCTGTTCGGCCTTGAAACTGGTGTGCCGACCGATGCATATGGTCTTGAAGAAGCAGTTGCCGATGGTTATCTGGTGCCGCCTAAGTCGCATTCTGTGCCGATTAGGTTTGTGCGTGAGGGCATTAAGTACAACGAGCTGAGCCAGCAAGAGCGAGAGCACTGGGATTCACTTGATTGGGGCGACCATGAAGACGATCAGCCGCCAGACGCAGTGCTCGCCTCTGAGGTGAATAAGCAGCTCTTCAATGAAAGCACGGTTGATCTGATGCTGCAGCATTTAATGCAGCACGGGCTGAAAGTGGATGGCGGCGACAAGCTAGGCAAGACCATTATCTTTGCAGTGAATCAAGAGCACGCAAAGTTTATTGCCAGCCGTTTTGATCATCACTACCCACACCTAAAAGGCGAGTTTGCACGCGTGATTACACACGCGGTGAGTTATGCACAGTCTTTGATTGATGACTTCAGCAACAAGGCCAAGAACCCGCATATTGCGATTTCGGTGGATATGCTCGATACCGGTATCGACGTGCCTGAGGTTGTGAACCTTGTGTTCTTCAAAGCGGTGCGCAGCAAGGTCAAGTTTCTGCAGATGATTGGCCGAGGCACGCGCCTGTGTCCGGATTTGTTTGGACCGGGCGCAGATAAATCTGAATTTTTTATCTTTGATTTCTGCGGCAACTTTGAGTATTTCAACGAGAACCCGAAAGGCGCTGTTGCGTCTGCTACCGAGCCCTTGCAGAAGCGTTTGTTTAAACGGCGCTTGGAATTATTGGCTGCGTTACCTAAGCATGAATCAACTAATACAGGTAGTCAGCAAGAGGCAGGCGGGTCTTATGATCCACTAGCGACACTGCGTAATAATTTAGCCGGACTACTTCACACTGAAGTGGCAGCAATGAATCTCGACAACTTTATTGTGCGTACTGAGCGTGAGCATGTAACGCGCTTTAAGCAGGCCGAGAGTTGGGTAGAGTTGGACGAGATGTCGTTCATCAATCTTCGCGATCATGTTGCAGGTTTGCCAACTGAACAAGAGTCAGAGCACATAACCGCCAAGCTGTTTGATCTCACGTGCCTTAATCTGCAGTTAGCCTTAATCAATTCAACACCCGGCTTTGTGACGTATCGAGACAGAATTATTGATCTGGCGAGCGATCTCGAAAAGAAAGACAGTATTCCAGCCGTGAAGGCTGAACTTGCTTTGATTCAAGATGTGCAAACCGAAGATTACTGGCGCGACATTTCGTTGCCGATGATTGAAGCATTACGCAAAAAAATGCGCGGCCTGATTCAGTTTATTGATCGCAATATGATCAAGCCGGTGTATAGCGCGTTTACCGACGAGATTGGTACGTCATCTGAAGTCACGCTGACCAATTTCAGCACTGGCATCAATCTCGCTCAGTACCGTCGCAAAGTAGAACGCTATATCCGCGATAACGAAAACCACATTGTTATTGCCAAACTCAAACACAACAAAGCGCTGACGCCGACTGACTTGGCTGAGTTGGAGCGATTTGTATTTGAATCTGAGGCTGTAGAAAGCCGTGAACGATTCGAGCAGATCTTTGGCGCTGATCGGCCACTGACTGTTTTTATCCGCTCCCTCGTCGGGTTGGATCGCAATGCAGCCAAGGATGCTTTCGGGCAGTTCTTAGACTCAGCTCGCTACAACAGCCATCAGATACGTTTTGTTGAAATGATCATTGAGAAGTTGACGCAGAGCGGAGTGATGGACCCAGGACAACTGTATGAGCCTCCGTTCACAAGTGCACACCATCAAGGCATTGACGGCGTTTTCAACGACGCGGAAGCCGATAAGATCATCGCAACACTCTCCGATATCAATAATCGGGCAGCAGCCTAAATTTGATATTGGTTAACTCGGTTCAGAACGCCAAACCGAATATTCATATTCCGACACGGTCTAGATTTGCCCGGTTATTAAACCAAACTGGAATATATGATTGCCCCGAACCGTTGAGCTCGCTGTTGCGAGCCAATGTTGGCTATCGCAATCAGGATTCGGGAACGCTGCAACATGGGGAGCGGAACATCATTCAGGCAGGCATGTGCTGCCGCGATTTTGGCTGCTCTCTTAGGTGGCTGCTCACCGAGTGCGGAGACGAATGCGTTTCCGGTCGGCATTGAAATCACGCACCACGTTGCGACGCAGCCGCTGCGTCTGGACGGCACGCTCTACAAAACTTCTGCTGGCGATGAGTACTCGCTTGATCACGTTCGTTACTACCTCAGCAATTTCCGGTTGAGGCGCGCGGATGGCACGTGGTTTGTTAATCCGCAGAGTGCGGAGAGCAGCCAAGGCTATTTCTTGGTCGATGCGGCATTAAAGGAATCGCTCACTTTTCCGATTGGCCTCGTGCCGCCCGGCGAGTATTCGGGCATTGAGTTTCTGATTGGCATTGATCCTGTTCGCAATGGCGCAGGCGTGCAAAGCGGTGAGCTGGATCCAGCTCGCGGCATGTTCTGGACTTGGAGTACGGGCTACATCTTCTTCAAGTTAGAAGGTCACTCGCCGCAGTCGTCCAGCAAGAAGCACGAACTCACTTATCACCTTGGCGGTAATGGACCGACATCCGGCGCGCGTCTTGTGTTCCTGCCTTTGGGTAAGGAATCGATCAAGGTGAATGCGAAAACGCGGGCGCAAATTCATCTTAGTGCGGATATCGCGCAGGTCTTTGAAGGTGCGAATCGCATTCGCATCGCTGAGCTTTCGGAAGCGATGTCACCGAAAGCAGGCATGCCGATTGCGGACAATGTTGCTGGGCTCTTCAGTGTTGAGCATGTGCACAATGTTGCTGTTGCGGACAATGCCGCAGCGCCCTGATGAAACGGTCACGACGATTACTATGGGCGGGACTGGCCATTGCTGTTGGCTTGTTGGGCGCTGTCATCTTGCGTGATCGCAGCGAGCACAAGGTTGTTGATGCGCCGAAATTCGAAGTCCCTAAGAACTGGCCAGCACCGCAATACGATTTCAAAAATAATCCGATCACCGCGGAAGGCTTCGCTCTCGGTCGAAAGCTTTTCTACGATGCACAGCTATCGCGAGATGGCAGCGTGTCTTGCGGAAGTTGCCATCAGCAATTTGCAGCGTTTGCACAACTCGATCATCCGGTCAGTCATGGCATCGGCGGCATAAACGGTAAACGTAATGCGCCGGGTTTGTTCAACCTCGCCTGGCAACCGCAGCTGATGTGGGATGGCGCGGCAACCCATCTTGAGACGCAGCCGATATTGCCCATCAGCAATCCGTTGGAGATGGGCGAAACGCTGTCGAACATTATTGATAAATTAAAAGCGGATCAAAGCTACGCGCCATTATTTGAGCAGGCCTTTGGTACACCGGGCATTGATTCGCAACGCACGCTGCGTGCATTGGCGCAATTCACCGGCAGCTTGGTTTCCAGTCATTCGCGTTATGACGGTTACGTTGCCGGTGAAGAAAAGTTTTCAACTGATGAAACTGCGGGCCTCAAGCTGTTTCGCCAGAACTGCGCCGCATGTCATCGCGAGCCCTTGTTCTCTGACTATAGCTATCGCAACAACGGACTTGATGCGCAGCCAGAAGATGAAGGGCGTAAAGGTGTAACAGGCAAGTCAGAAGATCATGGATTGTTCCGCGTGCCGTCGCTGCGCAATATCGCGCTGACGTCGCCTTATATGCATGACGGTCGTTTTACCAAGTTGGAACAAGTGCTGGATCATTACGATCACGGCGTCGCCGCGTCACCTGCACTTGATCCGCTTTTGGCCAAAGGCATTCCACTGAATCAACAGCAGCGCCGCGAGTTGTTGAGTTTCTTGAATACGCTGACCGATCAACAGTTCATCAATGACGTGCGCTTTGCGGAGATTGATCTGGCAAAGACGGCGAAACCATCGTTGCTTGATTCGGTGTTTGCTGCAAAGCGTTCTAGCGACATTGTTGCTCCTGCACGTGCAGGTCGTTCGCGCTTGATCTTGCAATCAGAGAACGTGGAGCTTGTGCTGGTGCATGAGATTGATGATCTGGTGATTTACGCCGATGACTTTGGCAGCAACACGCCGTTGAAAGGACTCAATCTGAGCGTGCGCGTTGGCAATCAATTGCTGCGTGCGGCGGAAGATGGTGAAGGTGTTTATCGTATTCCCGCAGAGCGCATCGACTTTAAACAATCGCAAGCAATCAAGATCAGCGTGCAAAGCTCAGGTTTAAATGAGCAACTACAAGGCACGTTGCTCGGCGAGAGACTGCAATGATTTACTCACGCCTCGTCGAAGTCAGTCTGCGTAATCCCGTCATCGTTGTCGCATTGGCGCTGATTCTTTTAGCCGTCGGAATATTCCAGACACAGCAGTTGCCAGTGGATGTGCTGCCGGATTTAACGCGGCCGATGGTGACGGTGCAGGCAGAGACAGCGGGCCTCGCGCCAGAAGATGTCGAATCGCAAGTAACGTTTCCACTCGAAACAGCGCTCAGCGGATTGCAGGGTGTCAGCAGAATTCGTTCGCTCTCCAGCCCGGGTTTGTCGGTGGTGTATGCGGAGTTTGAATGGGGCACCGATCCGTTTCGTAATCGCCAACTGGTTGCAGAGCGTGTCGACTCGATTCGTTCTCAACTCGCCGCGATTGCTGATCCGCGTATCGGGCCACTCACTTCCTTGATGGGTGAGATTTATCTGGTCGCATTGCAGGCCGTGCCAGCAACGAGCAATCCGCAGCAAGTGCGTGAACATGCGGATTGGAGTTTGCGGCCCAAGCTGTTGAGCTTGCCGGGTGTGGCGCAGGTTGTTGTGATTGGTGGCGAGGTCAAGCAGTACGAGATACGGCCTGATCTTGAAAAGTTGAAACTGCACGGCGTGACGCTCGCGCAAATTACTGAAGCCACGAGTGGCTTTGGCAATAACACTGGCGCCAGCTTTGCTGATGCGAATGGCGCGGAATTCGCGATTCGCAGTTTGGGTCGTCCGCTCAACTTGGAAGATCTGGCGCAGACTGCCGTTGCATGGCGTGGCACGGGTGCGCTGCGATTGGGTCAGGTTGCCGATGTCGCGGTTGGTGCAAAGCTGAAGCGCGGCGATGCGGGCATGAATGGTCAGCCCGCAGTGATTCTTGCAATCCAGAAACAGCCGGGCACCGATACGCTGCAACTCACGCATGCAATCGAACATGCCTTGGCGGAGTCCGATGTTCATCTGCCGAAAGGAACGCATCGCACAACATTATTCAGGCAAGCCGATTTCATCGACGAATCGGTTGCGAATGTCAGCGAGGCCTTGTTGGAAGGTGCGCTTGTTGTTGCGCTGATTCTCTTCTTGTTCATCGCCAGCGCGCGCATTACTTTGGTGGCGCTGCTTGCGATTCCACTTTCTGTGCTCGCTGCGATTCTTGTGCTGCATGGTTTTGGTTTCACCATCAACACGATGACGTTGGGCGGTCTCGCCATCGCTGTTGGCGAATTGGTTGACGATGCCGTTGTGGGCATTGAGAACGTCGTCAGACGTTTGCGTCGCAATGCAGAGTTAATTGAGCCCTCGCCGATCTGGCGTGTGATTGCTGACGCGACGTTGGAAGTCCGTTCCGGAATTCTTTACGCAAGCTTGCTGATTGTTTTGGTCTTCGTGCCGCTGTTTGCTTTGGATGGCGTGGAAGGTCGTCTGTTCATTCCATTGGCTTCTGCATACATGGCGGCGATTGCGGCGAGTTTGGTGGTATCGATCACCTTGATTCCGGTGCTGATCCGATTCTCGCTGCCCGTAACAACGCAGCTGCCGCAAGAACCGGCTTGGCTCAAGCGATTGAAGGTGCGTTACACCGAGCTACTGCAGCGCGCGCTGGCTGTGCCACGCCCAACGTTTATTGTGGTTGGCGTGCTCGCCGTGATTGCTGTTGTCGTGGCAACACAACTCCCGCGTAGTTTCCTGCCCTCATTTAATGAGCGCACGCTAACGGTCAACGTGCTGCTACAGCCCGGCATCTCGCTTGAAGAATCAAACCGCGTTGGCGCACTCGCAGAGACCTTGTCATTAAAAGTGCCTGAAGTACTCAGTGTTGGCCGCCGAACCGGACGCGCAGAATTCGACGAGCATGCCGAAGGCATTTATTACTCCGAGTTGGAAATGAAACTGCGTGCCGATGGTCGGAAGCGCGCAGAAGTTGTGGCTGATCTGCGTGCAAAGCTTTCTGTGCTGCCGGGCACTTTGATTTTTGGTCAGCCGATTTCTCATCGACTCGATCACTTGCTGTCAGGCGTGAAAGCGCCGCTGGCCGTAAAGATTTACGGTGATGATCTCGCCGTGCTTCGCGATATCGCCGAGAACGTGCGCAAGCGCCTCGCAGAAATTCCAGGCTTGGGTGATGTGCAGGTTGAGAAGCAGGCAGCAGTACCGCAACTGCAAGTTCGCGTTGATCCACGTCGCGCTGCACAGTACGGCGCATCTGTTCCGCGTGTGCAAGATGCGCTGACGGAGCTGACGATCGGACGAACGCTGTCGCGTGTGATTGAGCAGGAGCGGCGTTTCGATTTGGTGCTGCGTCTGCCGCAGGAAAAAATCACACCGAATGTTATTGGCCAAACCTTGTTTGATACACCAGCGGGCGCAGTGCCTTTGAACTGGTTGGCGGACATCGCGATTGCAGAAGGCCCCAATCAGATTCTGCGAGAAGGACAACGTCGTCGCATTGTCGTCTCTGCCTATTCAGCTGACGGACAATTTGATCACGGCGCAGCGAGCGTGCCGAATGCGCTGAAGAAAATTCCGCTGCCTGCCGGTTATGAGTTGAAGCTCGAAGGCGAATCCCTCGCCGCTCAACAAGCGACGGTTCGTATTCTGCAGCTCGCGCTGGTTTCCTTATTGCTGATGCTCGCCGTGCTTTACAGCCGTTACAGTTCGCTGCGTTTGGCTTTGATTGTGCTCGCCAATGTTCCGCTCGCCATGGTCGGCGGAATTTTTGTGCTGGCGATAACGAACACGCCGATCTCTATCGCCAGCTTGATTGGCTTTGTCACGCTCGCGGGCATCGCGGCACGCAATGGCATTCTCAAGGTCAGCCACTATCTGAATTTGGTACTGGCCGAGAATGAGCGCTTTGGCACGGCGCTGATTCTTCGCGGCTCGTCGGAGCGCTTGGCGCCTGTATTAATGACAGCGCTGATCGCCGCACTCGCGCTGCTGCCGCTGTTGTTCTCGGCAGACGCGCCGGGCAAGGAAATTCTGCACCCGGTGGCGCTGGTCATTTTTGGCGGACTGGTCAGCAGCACGCTGTTCGACAGCTTCCTGACGCCCCTGCTGTTCCATCGATACGGCGCTGCGCCTTTGCAGCGTTTGCAACAGCAGAAACAGGGCGCCGCGCTCTATTAATGTCTGCCCGGCTTCGGGCATCCCAAGCGGGACTTGATGGGTATAGGCATCAATTTATGTATTTTGATGGTTATAGACATTGAAACGTACTAAATATCCTACATATTTCACGTTATCTATCAGGCGAGCTTATGCTTTTGGAATATGCTTATAACCGTATAATAAAAATAACAAGAATAAACAATAAAATACGAGGATAAGATCAAGCAAAATCGGCTAAGTTCAATCTGGCCTATAGTCCATAACGATCTATCCTATTAAACATAACTTCTAGAAATCAGGCTTTTATAGCTGAGTATTCTTTGTATTATCGAGTCAGACGGAATGTAGGGTCACCCGTCTATATTCGGATGAGACGTGACGGCGTACAGAAACGGTTCTGTAGCGCAGTCATCAAGTCTCACAACGACTCAAGGGAATGCTCAGGAGTAGTTATGAATTCGCCATCTCAAACGAGAACGCGATCTTTACGGCGCTGGTTCGCCGGTTGTTTAGGGATCGGCCTGTTGGCCAGCGCTAGTGTTGTGAGCGCCGGTGCACCAGAAGCCATTAACAAATACACGGGAAAAGTCATCCCCAACGGCTCGACGCTGTTGGTGTGGACGGGCGACGGCTGCAGCACGCCAGTCTGCAATCCCACTTCAAGCCAAGACTTTTTGGCAGTCATCGATGCAGAGCCAAACTCAAGAACGTTTGGCAACGTGATCTGGACTGCTGAGTTGACGAACATTCTGGCGTCTAACGTCGCCGGCAATATTCTCGGCATTCTCGGTTCGGACTCGCACAACGATCCGCACCACATGCTGAGCTACACGTCATACATCTCCGGTGGCGGCGATGGACTCACGGCAGGTCACAAATACACGTTCGCTGGCGGCGTTATCAGCAAGAACGTATTCCGTTTTGATATCACCAGCGTCCGCAATATTGGTAAAGCGGATGTTGCTGTTTGCGGTACGCAGCCATCGCGTTCATCGCTGACAGACGATTTCATCGTCATGCCATCGCAGGGTCCGAATCACAAGATTCTGTACACCTACATGAGCAACTACGTTTACGGACCAGGCGGCACGGTGACGGAAATTGATCCGGGCCGTACGGCACCTACACTGCTCGGCGGCATTTGCCAGCCTTCAGTGCCGGGCGTCATCCCGCTTCTGCAGAGCGTTGAGCAAGGCGGCCTGATTGGTTGCTTGGGTGGTCTCGATTATGTTGATGACAGCCCGCTGCTCGGCCACGTCGGCATCACCGAATACTCGGCTTGCGTACAGGCAAATCAGCCACGCAATCCGACGGGCTACACCAGCTATCCGGATAAGCGCGCACAGCGTGCGTACAACCAAGGCGTGTTCTATTTCGGCAACAAAGATGCCGGTATCGAAGCACTGCCACACGGTATGGGCCTGACGTATGACGGCAAATATCTGGTGCACTCCGATTACGCTGTGGCTGCCAGTATCGGTGCCGCTGCAATCAACGGCGCACTGCGTGGACTTTGCAATCAGGAGTCACTGATTCCTGGCGCACCTTCGCTGGATCCAGGTCCTCTCGGCATTTGCGGATCAAGCTTCGGTTCATCCGTACGCGTCTACAAGACCAGCGAAAGCTACACGCACGGCAAGACGCAGGACTCGCTGTCCAAGTCCAACATCTTCCCAAGCAATCCGTACATCCGTTCGGTGAGCGCGGTGCCAGATGGTCCACGTGAAGAGCTGGTTGTTTTCCATGAAGAGAACGAAGGCCTGATGGCATTCGGTCTGCCTCACCAGTCGCATCACTGCAGCAACCAGAAAGGTTGGGTCAATCTTGGCGATCCAAGCTATGACCGTGCAGTAACGCCTGCTGGCGTTGGCGCAAACAGTGGCTCCAACATCGGCGTTGCAGATTGCACCGAAGATAAGAGCAACTTCATTCCGCACGATGGCGCATTCACTGCGGCGATGTGCGGTGGCGTTCTGTACTACAGCCCTGACATCACCATCCCAGGCAACCAGACCAATGTGTTTGGCGGCAAGGGTCCGTACTGGCGCGCTGTATACGACGTGGGTCCTTGCACCGGCGTTTCATACTTCTCGATTACAGATGACGACCGTTGGTTGATTCTGCCAATCGCAGGTATCGAAAGTCCGGCATCGGTTGATCCAGTTGGCGCAGTTGAGTTCGATCGTGACTATCCACGTGAACACAGCCGCCGCGTGTTGACGGTCGACATTCGTCCGCTGCTTGCTAAGGGTCGTGCAAATACGCCAGAAACGGCTATCCGTTGCGACTTCCCGCCGCCAGACAGCTCACGTGTCAGCAAGAACACGCTCGGTATCAAAGCGACGCGCGCTGATCTGTCGAGTGGCATCAGTGGCAAGTTCAACGTGCTCCGTCATAACAACGAAGCGGATGACTGCCCACGTGTTCGTGGTTCTATCGGACAGTTCGAAACGGGCCCAACCGGCATCGGCGCAGCGACGACTGAATCGTCTAACTCGAGCCAGCTCGGCGTTGGTTACATCCGTCTCGCACAGGTTCTGCAAGAAGTTGAAGGCGGCAGTCTGAGCAACGTGATTCTGAACAATGCGCAGGTTGGTGGCGAACCTTCAGGCACCGGTGGTGCACCTGGTAGCGGCAACCTCAACTCACCGCAGAATCTATACACGCATGGTGGTCCTCACTTCACGATCGTTGATCGCATCGGTTACCAGTCGACGCCTTCCGGCACGGGTGGTTATCTCGATCTGACACCGATCAAGACGGCCAACGGTTTGGGCTTGCCACGCAACGCAGTGGTTGGACAGCCAGCAGCATCGGGTGTCGAACGCTACGCCTTCATCCAGTACTTCGTGGAACTGAATCACGTGCCGTTGCCAGGTACGGGTTCGGACGGCGATCGCACGATCTGCCTTGCCAAAGTTGATCGCAGAACGGGTGCCTCGGTATTGGATACGTCATTCACCGACGAAATCCTCGGCACGCCTTGCCTCGACTTTGACAGCGCGGCACGTGATGGCTGGCTGTGGCCGGGTTCACGTGGACAGAAGGGTGCAGCTAAACCGCACGCGGCGATTTTTGAACGCGACGGCGCAGCACTGTTCGGTCCTGGTTACTACCCAGCTAAACCTGTCGTTCTTCACTAAGCATTAAAGGACTAGAGACGCTGCCTGCATGGGTAGGCAGCGTCTCCAAGTTCTCTACGCATCATTAGTTTCAATATGTTTTAGGAGTATTCAGATGTCGCAGTTCAAGAATCAATCGGCGTTCAAGCTTTCCTTGTATGCCATCAGCTTTACGAGTCTGTTCGCCGCTTATGCCGCAGTTGCTGCCAACGCAACGCCGTACGCCGCGGGTCTCGCCCCAGAAATTATCGTCAATGGCCAGTCGATCAGTGAGAACCATGTTCGACTGATGAGCTCAGGCTTTGCCAAAGACAAAAACGGTCGCCCTCTGAACAGCGCGGATGCTCTCGCTGCTGCGCGTGCCGAACTCATCACTGAAGAAGTCCTCGCGCAAGAAGCGCGTAAGGCCGGTCTCGACAAGCGTCCTGTTGTCGCCGATCAGCTGGCTTTCCAAACCCGCGAAATTCTTTCGCGCGCTTATCTCGAAAGCTATTTCGAAAAAAATCCGATCACCGATGCAACGTTGAAGTCGGCATACGAATTCAATCGTGCAAACGGCAAGATCGTTGAATACAAACTGCGCCAGATTCTGGTGTCGACTTCGGGTGAAGCCCGCGAGATTCTCAACAAGCTGAATTCAGGCACGGACTTCGCTGAAGCTGCAAAGCAGTACACGCAAGATCCAGGCGGCCAGAGCAATGGCGGCGATCTGGGCTGGTTCCGTCCAGACATTTTCGTTGACCACAATTTCACCGATGCACTGCCAGCGCTGAAGAAAGGCGAATACACCAAAGCGCCAGTACGCACGCGTTTCGGTTGGCACATCATCAAGCTTGAAGACAGCGCACGTCAGGTGACGAATGCTGAGCCTTACGATGCACTCCCCGACAACGTTCGTCAGGCACTGCGCCAGAAGACCGGCCAGATCCAAATCGAAACCTTGACTGCACGTCTGACGGCTAACGCCAAAATCAGCGGCGCCAGCTTGTCGAGCGCACAAGGCAACGGGAAGAAATAATCATGAAAGCATCTGTTCAATCCAAGCTGCGTCTGCGTTCTGTTGCACTGAGTTTCTCGGTGCTCGCGCTAGCAGGTTGCGCACAGAGCGCAATCAAGCCAACGGCTGAAGCGACGACGCCTGCAACGATCACGATCAGTGGTTTGACGCCAGAAGATCGCGCGGCCTTCTTTGTTAATCACGCCCGCAGTGGCGAGTTGGACGAAGTCGAGAAAAACATCGCTGCCGGTGCGAACGTTGATCAGATTGATTCCTTGGGTCAAACCGCGTTGATCGCTGCAGTCAGCCAAAACTCTTTGGCTGGTGTAAAGCTTCTGCTCAGCCACAAAGCGAATCCTAATCTGGCCGATGGCTCGGGTTGGACGCCAATCATTTATGGCGCTTACTTTGGCGCTAGCGATGAACTGCTGACGGAACTGCTGAAGAGCGGCGCGGATATCAATGGTCGCAATGATCGTGGTGTTACCGCACTGTTTCTTGCGAGCGCTGCCGGTCACGAAGAGCTGGTTAAGTTTCTGTTGAGCAACGGTGCAGACAAGAGCATCGAGTCGACGGCTGGTTACTCACCACTGCGTATTGCAAAGCTTCGTGGTCAGGGTCGTATCGTTACGCTGCTGGATCCATCAGTCGCACCGACGCCAAACAAGACTCAAAACCAGACTTCGGTGCACTGAGCCTTCCATGTCTCTGTCGCTCGCCAAAAATCCGATCACGATCGCCGCTATCAGCGGCGTGATCGGGCTTAGCTACTTGTGGCCTGTACAGGCTCACGAGTCGCAGGGCGTTGCGGTGGCGACGGTGCAGCAGACGCCAGTAGTTTCCGTAGTTTCCGCGCCACGCAGCGTCACGCTGCCTGGCACGGTGGTTGTCGATGCACGAAGAGATTTACGCATTGTTGCTGGGCAGGATGGCGTGCTTGAAGCGCCGCCCGGTGGTTTTGCATTGCCGGGACAAAAGATTGCTGCGGGACAAATCTTGGCGCGCTTGCGTCCAACATTTCCGCAGACCGAGCGGCGCGATCTGAGTGTCGATTATGCGGGCGCGCATCGCGATGCTTTGCTCAGTCGCTTGCAAGTTGAACGTTACAAGTTGGATGGCACGCAGCCTTTCGATATCAAGCTGCCGACGCCAACACTCAAACTGCTTGCCGATCACAAAAGTTCGCAGGTACGCGAAGCGCAGTTGAAGCGCGCACTACACGGTGAAATCTCCATCATCGCGCCGCGTGCTGGTGTTGTTGTGCATAGCCTTGCGCGAGCAGGAGAAGTCGTTGTTGCAGGACAAGAAATTTTTGAAGTGAATATGCAGGGCGGATTGGCGGTGACGGTGGACTATTCCGACCGCACAATCGACAGCTCGCAGTTGAAGCAAGCGCTGACATCCGACAATCAACAGATCGCGCTGAAATTCATCAGCGAAACCTACGATCCAGAATTGCGATTGAACCGCGCGTTCTTTGCGATTGGCGAGTCAGCATCTCAGCTGATGCCGGGCGAACCGGTGCAAGTCGCGGCTGGAGTCGGCCGATGACACGCGCGCAAATATTTCTACTGTGCTGTGGCGCAACTTTGTGGAGTGCTCAGACCAGCGCGCACGAAGGCGAAGTGCATGAAGAAGCTGTCGCGACGACGCAATCAGCAACGACTGCTGCGGATAAGCCACAGCGTTTAGCTAATGGTGATTTGTATATCTCCAAAGCCGTGCAGCGTTTGTTGGGAATTCGAACCGAAGCGTTCGTCGCTAACAACACCAGCACATCCATCAAATTGCAGGGTGAGATTGCTACACGTCCTGAAGCACGCTCAGTGACATCCGCACCACAAGCCGGTGTTTTGGAAGCGACAGAAGAAGGCTGGCCATTGCCTGGCGCAGTCGTCAAAGCGGGACAAGTGTTGGCGTATCTGGAACCGCAGATCAGTCTGCGTGATGCCGCTGCGCGTAGCACCAAGAGTGCTGAGTTCGAACAACGTTTGACGATTGCCGAGATCAATGTCGAGCGCCTGCGATTACAGAATGCTGCAGGCGATGGCGATAGCACCGGCAATGTGTATTACGAGCAAGCGGTTGCCGAATTGGAATCAGCAAAGCAGCAAAGAGATTTTATGGTGGCGAGTTTGCATGACCGACTGCCCTTGCGCGCTGCGGTTTCTGGCGTGCTGATTAGAAACAAGCAGCGCAGTGGCGAGATGGTGGTTGCAGGTCAGTCTGTATTTGAAGTCGCGAATCCAACGCAACTACGCGTTGTCGCTTACACCTTTGATCCGCGCCTGTTAGCGAAGCTGCAATCGGCCAAGTTAGTCAGTGAAGGACAAGGACAGATTCCGCTGCGTTTGCGTGGACAGGAAGCGCTGGTCGGACAACCGGGGTGGAAATTGCTGTTCGATGTCGCAGCCAACGATACGAATCTACTTCCCGGCATGCCGGTGAATGTTGAACTTGAAGTCACAGCAGATGCCGCCGCAAACCAACTCGCTAAAGCCTGCGTCATCAGTCAGGCCAGTGTCGCCAGTGTTTGGTTGCATGTTGAAGCTGAGCGTTTTGCACAGCGACAGATTGCAACCTGCGATGCAGCGAAGTTGCCCGCATCAGCAGAAGCAGCACGCAACAAATTTAAAACGGGTGATCGCCTAGTTGTTGCAGGCGGCGCCTTACTTTCGCAGTACCACTGAGGCCCGCGTGCGAACAAGCGGACCCCAGATCAAAAAAATTGTTCACGGCATACCAGTAAAAGGGATTAACACGATGATTACCCAGAACCACAACGGGCGCGCAGCATTTCCTTACTCACGACTGCTGCTGGGTGCAGCGGTTGTCGCGCTCACTTCAAACTTTGCAGCGTGCAGCAGAAGCAGCTCGCCAGATGGAGCCGCGACGCAGTACACCTTGAACCCTGCAAATAGCGATGGCAGCTTCCCCTACGCCGGCTTGGTCCAAGGCAAGGATGGCAATCTCTATGGCACCACTTTCTCCGGCGGCGCGAATAACGCAGGCACGGTTTACAAGGTTGCTCCAGGCGGCAAGCCAACGACGCTCTACTCTTTCGGCAGCAAAGAAACCGATGGCGGCGCGCCTTATGCATCGCTGGTGCAAGCTCGCGACGGCAATTTCTACGGCACCAATTCTGAAAATGGCGCAAACGGAAAAGGCACCGTATTCCAGATCACGCCAGCAGGCGTGCTGACCACGATCCACGCTTTCGGCGCGGGCACCGATGGTGCAGAGCCGAGTGCAAACCTGGTAGAAGGCAAAGACGGTAGCTTGTACGGCACCACGCAGTCGGGCGGCGCCAATGGTGGCGGCACGATCTACAAGATCACGACTAGCGGCATCGTCACCACGCTGTATTCCTTCGGCGTAAATGAAACCGATGCAGCCGGTCCTTATGCTGGTCTGACGCAAGCGAACGACGACAACTTCTACGGCACCACGCCATTGGGCGGCGCTAATGGCAAAGGCACCGTGTTCAAGATCACGCCTGCTGGTGCATTCAGCGTTATCTATTCCTTCACTGAGCTTGCAGCTGACAAGAATGTTGATGGCGCGCTGCCTTATGCCGGTCTGGTTCAGGGCGGCGACGGCAATCTGTATGGTGCGACTTCACACGGCGGCGCTAAGAACTTCGGCACGCTGTTCAAGATCACGCCTGCTGGCAACTTCACCACGCTGTATTCGTTCACTGGCGCAGCAGACGGTAGCAACCCACGCGCAAGCTTGGTGAAAGTTGGCGACGGTTTCTACGGCACCACTTCAGGTGGCGGCGCGAACAACCTCGGCACCGCGTTTAAAGTTTCACCGAGCGGTTCGCTGTCGACGGTTCACACCTTCGGCGCTAACCCAACCGATAGCGCAACGCCTTATGGCGCACTGGTCAAAGCCAGCAACGGTGCGCTGTACGGCACCAGTCTGGGTAGCGGTCAGGGCTCGATCTATCGTTTGAACTAAGACGTAGCGATAAAAAAAGGCCGCAGCATTTGCTGCGGCCTTTTTTGTGCGCGAAGAATAATCGTGTCTAGCGCTGAAATTCTTTTTGTACACCTTCATCGCCACGTAAAGAGAAGGGCGAGAAATTAGTGTCAACGTCGTAGGTGTCCACGCCTTCTTTGCGCTTAAGGTAGTTCACCACCGCATAGGTGATGGGTGTGAACAACACTTCAATCGTCACCTTAAATGCAAAGTTGGCGAACACCACCATTAGCATGGTGTCGTTGGTCCAGATGCCGTAAAACGCGATTGGATAAAATACGATGGAGTCGACAGCCTGCCCGCAAATTGTCGAGCCAATGGTGCGTGACCACAGGTAACGACCTTGTGTGAGCACTTTGAGTTTGGCCATCACATACGAGTTCACAAAGTCGCCGAGCCAATAAGCGACTAAGGCTGCCAAGACAATACGCAGGGTGCTGCCAAAAGCAGTTTCAAGTGCAGGCTGTAGTGCGGCGTTAAAAGGTTCGGTTGGGCTGGCAGGCAATGCAATCATGGCCCAGGACATGAAGCTGGCAAAAATCAGCGCAGCAAATCCAGACCAAATGGCGCGACGCGCGCGCGAATAGCCATAAACTTCAGTGAGGATGTCACCAAAGATATAGCCGAGCGGGAAAAAGATATTGCCCGCGCCAAAGTTAAATGGGCCTAAAAAAGGCAAGTCCAACACCGCGACTTTTGCAGGCCCAATCAGGTTCGAGCACAGCAGAACCGTGACCATGCCGGCAACGATGAAATCGTAATAGCGATAGGAGCGCATAAGCCCATTGTTCAAACGTAGGGTGGGTTAGCGCAGCGTAACCCACCATGACGCTCGATCAAAATTGGCGGGTTACGGACTGCGGCCTAACCCGCCCTACTATTTCGAGAATAGATCGTAGGGTGCGCACAGCGCACCCTACGAATCGGCGAACAGTGGTCCTAAAGATTTCATAAGTCCGAGCTTTTCTGCTTGAGCTTGAATCGAAGCAATACGATTGCTCAGCGGTAATAAGGCTGTCCGGAATTTAAGCAGTACGTCCTTATTCATGCGCGCCGCAATCGGTAACAACTGCGGCCAAAGGTCGTACTGATCGACACCCTGAATCAGGCGATCCAGCAGTGCAGCATCTTGTTGCGCAATCAGATCAGCAATCGTCTGCAGCTCGGCGTCGCCCATATCGCTGGAAAGTGCGAATAGATCTGGCCAAAGATTGAGTTGGTCGATGGTCTCAATCAAGCGCAGCAAAACTTCTTCTGGAAAATGCGGCACCAGCAGCGCTGCGGTTTTGCGTGCAGGCGCATCCATCATACGAACGAGTGGCAATACTTCACCCCACAGCCCGGCGCGATCCATCGCGAGCATCAGTTCTTTCAAGACGGCTTCGTCTTGTTCGCCGATGAGACGAACCACCGTGCGTTGTTCGGCTTCATCCATCAGCTTGAGAATAGAAACCAGATCAGGCCACAGCTTCTTGCTATTAGCAGTGCTCAAAAGATTCAGCAGCACTTCACGCGGCAAGTGCTCAACAACTTGCGCGGCAACGCGACGCGTTTTCTCGTGCATGTAACCCACGAGCGGCAGCAGATCACTCCACAGCGAGTGATGTTCGGCCGCATGAATAATGCCGTTCAGCACTTCTGGATCGGCAAGGCCCGGCAAGGCAGCAACTTTGCGCTGACTCTTGACGCTCATGCAGCCCACAATCGGCAACACCGAATCCCAAACCTGTAGACGCTGCGCTGCTTGCATCATGCTGTTGAGTACCGCTTCGTCCTGATCCGCAGCAAGATCACCAATCTTGCGCTTCCACTTGTCATCGGCGTGGTCCATCAAGGCCAATGCTTCAGTCCACAAGCCGGAGTGATCATCCGCAGCCAGCAGGATGCTGGAACGCAGACGTGATTCGGGCAGCAGACCAATCAGTGAATTGAGCTTTTCCTTCGACTCGACGAAGAACGCCGTGCGTAGCAAAGCTTCATCGCTGGTGACTGCTTTCATCGCCGCATCAATCACTGGCTCGGATAAGTAACCAACGAATCGACCCATCGTGATGTAGTCGCCGCGCGCAACCAAAATCAATGCAACAGCGACAACGCGTTTTGATGGCATTGCAGCGATCACATCGCGTGCGCTTTGTGGATCAAGCTCAACAGCGACGTCGGCCAGAAACGCATCAGACATTTTTAGCGAAAGGTCGATCGCGCGATCGGCTGGCATCAAGCCTGCGATACGTGCGCAAAGCACAGCACCAAATACTTTCTCGCCCATCATGGCGACCAAGGCGTTCGGTAATAAACGACTAGCCTGAGTCAGTTTTTGAAACATCGGCCGCGTGCGTGCGAACTCGGCTTCGCTGAGTCGTTCGCGCAGCTCGCGCAATTGCGCAGCATCGAGTGGCTTCAGATAGTCGAGTGCTTCAGGCGTTGTACCAAGTAGACGGGCAAGTTTGACCGTCTCGGCTAAAACTTCGAGTTGACTCATTAGAAAAGAATTTTCTTTAGCGGACCGCGCAACAACATCGGAACCATCCGCATGCCGTTTTCGATCGCATCATCCAGCGACTGGCGCTGACGTTTGCGTGAAGCATGGATGTCTTCACTTAATTTGGCTTGGGCAGATTCAGGAAGCGCCGCCAGGAAATCCAGGCGGCGCTCTGTACCCAAAGTCTCACGCAAATCTTTTTGCATGATTTGACGCGTACTACTTGTGATCTTCGCTGAGCGCATCATTTGCGCCAGCGGTGAGATCTTTACCTGCATGCTTGAGCTCTTCCTTCGACAGGAAGTGCGCAAGTGCTGGCAGTACAACGATGGCGCCAATCATGTTGGTGGTGAAACCGAAGACCAACAAGATGCCCATGTCTTTCTGGAACTGAAGATCAGAGAAGATCCACAGCGCCACACCGGTTGCGAGACCCAGACCGGTGAATAGCGTGGCTTTACCCGTTGAGCGCATCTTTTGGTAATACGCTTCTTCAAGTGACATGCCATTACGTAGGCCCGCCGCAATCACGGAGTAACTGTAAATGCCGTAGTCGACACCGACACCGCAGGCGAATGCCAAGACCGGTAGCGTCGCCACCTTCTGGCCAATGCCCATCGCAACCATCAGTGCATAGCCCAACAGCGTCACCATGCCCAAAGGCAGAATTACGCAGAGCACGCCGGAGACGGTGCGGAACGAGAGCCACAGGAACAGGATGATGACCGCATAAACCCAAGCAACCACCGGCAGTTCGTTACGACGAACTTCCTCGTTGGTTGCTGCCATCACGCCGATGTTGCCGGATGCGAGGCGGAATTTGATGCGCTTATCAACTTGGAATTTATCGCTGTATGCCTTCACCGCGTCGGTCAGATGCGTGATCGTTTCCGCCTTGTGATCGGTGGTGAAGATAAACAGTGCGATTGCCGAACAGGTGTTGTTAAGCATGCCGGTCGTCGTTGGCACCAGCGCGGTGATCTGCGCGAGTGCTTGCTGTTGATGCGGCAATACTTCAGCGTCCAGACGGCCTTCACTTAAACCGGCATGTGCGAACTTGGCGAGGTCATACAGCGACAACACATCACGTACGCCTGGCTGGTTCTTCATATACCAATTGAAGTTATCGACTTCTGAAGCGACCGAATAATCAACGCAACCGTCATCAAAGGATTCGACAACAACCTTGAGATGATCGACGCCCATCGTAAAGTTTTGCGCGATGGCGCGAGCATCTTGGTTGAAGCGTGAATCTGGACGCAGTTCTGGAACGCCGTCGGTGGTGTCACCGATCTGCACCTTGTGATACTGGCTAGCTCCAAAGATCGACAGCGCTGCGCAGATGACCAGTACAACCGTTGCTGGACCACGATGCGTCAACACCGCCATCTTCTTGAACACGGCATCGCCCATGCGTTCACGCAGTTCCTGTGCTTCACGGAACTTCGGAATATTCGGCAAGCGCATGTAAGATAGAAGCGCAGGCAACAGCACCTTGTTGACGATGATCACGCCGGCCATACCGAAGGCTGCGTTGACCGACATTTCGCGAATCACCTGAATGTTGATCAGATAAATCGTCGAGAAGCCCGCAACGTTGGTGAGCAGTGCAACAACGCCGGGAATTGCCAATGAGCGGAACGTTGCGAGTGAAGCCTGATACGGCGTGACGTTACGCGTCGCAACTTCATTCGCCCATGAGTTGGCGTATTGCACGCCGTGACTGACCGAGACTGACATGATCAGGAATGGCACCAGCATCGCGAATGGATCGAGGCCGTAACCGACCAGATTCAGCAGACCCAATTCCCAAGTACAAGCGACCAGCGACGTCGCGACAACCAACATCGCAAGACGGAAAGAACCGATGTAAGCCCACAGCAGCAAGCCGGTGAGAATCAGCGCGATCACAAAGAACGATGCGACTTCCATCGAAGCCTTGGTCATGTCATCAACAACTTTGGCAAAGCCAACGATGCTGACGGTGATGTCTTTGGATTCGTACTTGGCGCGGATTTCTTCGAGCTTCTCGCCAACCTTCACATAGTCGAGGCCCGGTTCAGGTTTGGAGCCTTTCATCGACAAGGTGCTGACGGCCTTGATGCGATCGCTCAGCGTTGGCTTTTCAGGCGCAACTTCGCCAGCCAGCGCGCCGCGTTCCCATGCTTCGCGCATGCGTTCGCTCATCGGCTTGGCGGAATCGCTTAGTGAAGCAGTCGTGCCGGCAGTTGGATCGTTTTCCAGCAACTCAAGTTGAATGAGTGCCGTGGTTTGATCTTGCGAAACCAATCGACCAATGACGCTAGCCTTGGCGACGTTGCGCTTAATGCGCTGCATCATCTCCGGCGATGGCGTGTAGGTTGAAGGAATGACGTTTTCGCCAGACAAACCACCTTCAACAACTTCAACGTAGAGAATTGAAGGCGAGAAGATTGACGTTACACGTGCGCGGTCAACACCTGGAATAAAGAAGGCGTCATCCGAGGCTTTGCGCAGCGTCTCCATGAACTCAGGCTGATAGATCGTGCCCTTGTTGTTATGCAGCGAAATCAGAACGGTGTTGGCACCGCCGAAATCCTTGTAGTACTGCATGAAGGTCTGCATGTACGGGTGCTCTTTCGGCACCATCTTCAGCCAGCCCGCATTCGGGCGCAGCTGTGCAGCGTTCCACGCAAAGAAAGCCGTCAGCAGAAACAAGACCGTCAGTGTGACTGCACGCCATTTGAAAATTGGCGGCTCAACAAGCTTGAGGACCGTGCGGGTGAAGTTGGTTTCACGCATCGGCGCGGTCATGGCAATCTCCCCAGATCTTGAATGCCTTGACGGCCCACCGCGATCACGCGGTTGTTAAAGGTCACGGCGTGTACCAGTGTTTCGACTGCAGACGTTTTCACTGGAGCCAACGCGCCTTCATTATTTTGTTGCTGCAACACGGTGCCATTGATTCCAAAGAACACGCGCGAAGATTTGAGCTGCATAACGCCGAACAGACTTTCATTCGAAGGGTTTTGGATTTTCTTCCAACCCAATGCTGCGATCTTTTCGGATGAGTCGGCGGTGACTTGCTTGTCCGGATCCCACTTGGCGACGTCTTCTGCTGGGCAGGCTGCAATATCTGAAGCTTCAAAAACATTACCGCGCATGCCGTAAACCAATGCGCCCTTGTCGCCTTGTGGAGCTGCGCCAAAGAAGGAGCCGATGTACGGAGATGACAAGGCTTTCCAGCTTGCGCCTGCATCAGTCGAATGCGCTAACAAGCCGTGCTCACCTGCGATCAGGATGCTGCCGTCTGCCAATTTGATAATGGCATTGAGATGCAGACGCTGGTCAGCGAGCGCAGGCGCAGATTCAGCCCACGTTGCACCGCCGTCACGGGTTTCAAGAACATTGCCGAAGCCGCCAACAGCAAAACCATGTTGCGCATCCAGAAACAGGATGTCGTACATCGCATGTTGTTCGGCGTTGTAGTGACGTAGCTTCCAAGTTGCGCCGCCATCAACGGTTTGCAGAATGCTGCCGCTGTAGCCGAGCACCCAACCATTTTTAGCATCGGTGAAACGCACACGCGTGAGCATGGAGTTCACAGGAGAGGGTGACTGCGTCCACGTCTTGCCGTCAGTCGAGCGAAGAATCACGCCCTGCTCGCCCACCGCCACCGCAGATGAACCTGCGGTGGTGATGTCGAGCATGCGTGCTTGCGCGGCCTTGGGCGCCATCAGTGCGGCCCGAGGGCCGACTGATGGCGCTGCTGGAGGTGCAGCCTCTTGTGCAGCTGCGTTGCCAGCCAGCATTGCTGCGGCTAGCGCCAGAGCTGCGCGCTTCATTTGGAACGTGCCTTACGCTTGAGGCCGTCGGATGAGAAGAAGTCGTCGGTGTAGTTGACCTCGAAATCCGAGATCGCGTCTTCGTTGGTCATCGACGTCACGAAGTAACGCTTCGACTGCAAGTCATAAATCGTTTCAGGAATACCGGTGACGGTCGGGATGAACGGCACGGTCAACAGATGCGCTTCTTGTACTTTCCACAGCAGGCCGCGGTTGTCGTAGCAATCGACAATCGAGATCGACCAGGAATCTTCGTCGATGTAGAAGCGGCGCTTGCCGAAGCGATGGCGCTGACCCGCGCGCAGCGTGGCTTCGACGACCCAAACGCGATGCAATTCATAACGTGCGAGATCTTGGTTGATGTGACCAGGACGAATGATGTCCTTGTACTTGAACGTTGGGCTGTTGATGACCCAAGAGTTGTACGGGATCAGGATTTCTTTCTTGCCGATCAACTTCCAATCGAAACGATCCTGCGCGCCGTTGAAGACGTCGATCTGATCGTTGAACTGTTCGCCGTCTGAACCGATTGAAGGATTGTCATAGCCCACGTCTGGTGCGCGGTTCACGCGGCCAAGGCCTGGGCTGTAGAGGTAAGCGATACGCGTGTTGCCTGCGCCGCCAGCGGTTTCCTGCACCAGCGTGATCTGACCAGCAACGCGTGGTGGCGAGAGCACGGACTGCATGTAGTAAGCAAAAATCTTGCTCTTGTCTGGAGACGCCGGATCTTTGAGGTTGGCGTATTTGAACTTCACATCTTCAATCAGCTTGGAGATGCGATAGGTGCCGTCAGACTGAACGATGGCTTGGTTGTTGTAACGCTTAACAGCAGAGCCGCGGAACTTCAGCTTGTGGTTCCAAATCGGTTCAGCGCCCGCTTTAGGAATTGGGAACGGGAAGCCGAGCTTGGCGCCGACGACATCATCGGTGCCATTCAATGACGCGGTGCTTGCGTTGGCGATCGTGGCTTTGTTGATTGCGTCTGGGAAGAAAGCGTTACGGACCGTCGGATAAACGATGATCTTGTAATCAGGGTAGGTCTTGAACATGGCCTTGTGGCCTTCGCTCAAGATCGCTTCGTACTTCGCCATGTTGGCGCTGGTGATGACGTAAAGCGGTTTGATGAACGAAGTAGGATCAGCGCCCGGCACTTTGTACGTGAGAAAATCTTTCACGTAGCCCGGTGCGTAGCTCATCATCAAATCAGAGCCGCTGCGGCCCTTGGTTTTGTCATCGGCCAGTGCGGCCAATTCCAATGCCTTGCCGATATCAAACGCGGCAACCAAGCGCGACACCATATTAGGCTTGTCTTTCATGCTGTTCAGCACGGCGACAATGTCAGGACTCAGATCGGTGAGTTTTACTTTCTTCTGGTCGACTTGCGTCAGCAAGCCATCAACACTCTTGCCGCCACGGGTGGCCAGCACTTTGTCGAAATCAGCTTTGAGGCTGGCATCCGAAGAAAGCATGCTGCGGACCAGCTTCATGACTTGCTGGAACTTGCCCGGATCGCTGTCCATGATCGATTGACCCAGCGCCAACACTTCGTTGACGGCTTTGGGGTCGGTGATGATCTGGTTGATGTCTTTGACCAAACGGCCACGCAGCTCTTCAAGCTTGGCGTGCGTCAGTTTGGTTTGTGCATCACCAAATGCGGCACGACCAACATATGCGGGGATGGTGCCGGCCTTGTTGCCAGCGCGTTCTGCGCCGACGTCGGTCAGATCCTTGCCGAGTCGTGCGGCTTCTGCGGCAGTGACTGCTGCATGTGCGCTACACGCCGTCCACAGAAATACCGCTGCACCTAGTGCGACCTTTTTCATTACGCTCCCCTCTCGCTGACAGACTGAATAATATTTTGGCCGATGCTGCGCTCAGCACAGGATACTCACATTGGCTGGCGCGACGTTACACACTGTCAATGTGGCGCATGCCCGCACCTATTGGGCGGGCAGCAAGCGATCCTTGCTCTGCAGGGTCTGACTGAATAGTAGCGCTGTTTGGCGCGGAGTTAAGGGGTCGGCGGGGTTACTGGCTGGCTGACGCTTTTCTGTAGAAAATCCAGAAAACGCAGGCGGATATCGGGGTGAAACGTGGCGTTGATGTGCTGACCCCCGGCGACGATCCACAACTGCTTGGGTTCGCGGGCGGCGGCATACAGGCGTTGGGCATGACTAACGTCGACGATCCCATCCATATCGCCATGCATGATCAAGAGCGGGATCGGGCTGATCCGGGCGATCTGATCTTCAGCCGCATACTGGTCTGAGACCAGAAACGAGAATGGCCACTGGAAAGGCCAGGTCAGCCAGAACAGGGACAATTTTTCGCGGGCGATGCGACGGTAGCTTGAAAAGGCACTGTCGATGATCAGAGCCGAGACTTTGCTTCGTAGCAGGCTGCGGGCGACCAGATAGGTGGCGATCGAACCACCAAGGCTTTGTCCGTAAACGATGATCGGCCCGGTTTTTTCGCGTGGCTGAGCGACAAGCCAAGCCAGCGCAGCTTCGGCATCTTGATGCACATCATCAATTGTCTGTATGCCTTCCGATGTGCCGTAACCACGGTAATCGAGCGCCAGCACTTGATAGCCCTGCGGCGGCAGCCAGCTCACCAGATGAGCATGTGTCGTCAGGTTTTCGGCATTGCCATGCAAATACAAAATGGTGGCTTTAGGCGTTGTGCTGGTTGGCATGAACAGCGCGTGGAGCTTGGTGCCATCGGCGCTGGTGATCCAGCGATCTTCGACCGGCGTGCCGAAAGAGCGCTCTGGATAGTGAGTGATGCGATCAGGCTGCAAAAAAATACCGGTGCAGCCCGCGAACAGGCTGCACAGTAACAAGGCGATAAAAGTTAAACGGCGGCGGAACGGGATTGCGCGCATTTAAAAATAATGGAGCCAGCTCAGTTGGATGTCATGTGCGTCGAGATTCGATTCTCGCGCGTAATTGAGTGAAAGGCGTAGCCCATTGTTAGGCGCCATCTGCCATTGAGAGCCCAAGCGCAGCGACAAGCGATTGCTGCTACTACCAACGACAGGCCCGACCCAATCGGTTTCGATCTGCTGCATGAAGCGCGAAGCGATGCTCCATGAGAAACCCGCGCGCAGCCCCGCTGCTACAGCGTAATCCTCATTGAGATCGCGATTGGCATCCGCTTCAGCAAATGCAAAGCCGTAAACATACGCCGTCTCAAAAGGCGCAGCGGCAATGCCGACGCCCGCATCAACGTAAGCGCCGGTGCGGCCTTGCGGATCTGCACGTAAAGCGTCGAGACCATAACGGCGCAGACCACCAGAGACCTGCCACGAGATTGGTTTGAATGCGCGGTCCCAAGCGCTGACGGCTTGAACATTCACAAGCGTGAAATTGGACAGCTTGAGCTTGCCGTTGCGAACGAGCAGGTTTAAATCAAAACATTCCAGTTCACCGCCTGCGAGATAGCCTGCGGGTGGATCAAGACGTTCGTGATACGCGGCGCGATAACCCAGCACTGCGGCATTGGCATCGTTGCTGTTGCGCCAAGCAACATTCCAGCGCGAGGTTGCGTGGCCGAGTTCTGGCGAAGTGGCAGGCTGAGGCACCGGATCAAAATCGGGCTTTGCATTGATCTTGCTACGCGCAGATTGCAATGCGTGGCTTTGCGGCAGTGCACGTTCGCGCTCCACGTTATTTTCTGAATACCCGAACAGCAAACGATCATTGGCGGCTTCCAACATTCTCGCTTGATCGCGTGGGCTCGCTAGTTTGTAAGCAGGATCATCAAAGTTGAGTTGATGCTCACTGGCATCCAACACCCAATCTTCTTGTGCTGGTGCTAACTGCTTGAGTTGATGTTGCAGACGACGTGCCAGCGATGGGCGAAAGCCGAGCTCGCCGACTAAGCCTGCATTACGCAGCGTGCGCAAAGTATCTACCGGCATCGTGTAGAGCCCGGGGAAATCGTATTGCTCGGTGAGATACAAACCGGGTCGCGCAGTTTGCAGCAGCGCCAACATCATGTAAGAACAATTTTCGGTGAAGAAATAATAGTTGGAGCCGACGCCACGCATCTCCCACAGATGCCACAGCACATGCCGTACTTCATCTGGATTGAGCTTCAGCGAATACTCCCAGAGGTCACGATTATTGATGCGTGCGTACTGACGCACTTTCTCGTGATAGCGATACACCGAGTATTGCCCGTCGAAACCGCCAGACAAACCGAGCACCGTGTAGGTGAGCATGTTCTCGCCCTGCGCAATATCCGCAGCGTAGTTCACGGCATAAGCGAGCAGACGTTGGTCGACGTCTTGTCCGCGCTTATCAAGGCGCAGCAACGAGTGGCCATACATCGTTGCCGGACTGTTGAGATCGTTCGAGGCAAATACCGCAGAGATCGCTACGGTGTCGAGATTGCCCATCCACTCGTCGTGCATCGGACAACTCTGCGTGGGTAAGCGCGCAGCGTCGAAATGCAATTGTTCGCGCAGCCATTCATAGCGTGCCTTGAAACGACACTGTGGCAACTCTTCCAGAATGGGTTCGTCACTGAAAAATTTTGCGAGCGTAGCGTCGAGCTCGGCTTGTGTATTTGTGTTGCCATTCGGCGCATTAAAGAAAATGGCCGCATCAATCGTGCTGGTGCTGCCCGGTAAGAGTTTATTTTTATGGAAATGCAGCAGGCGATGCCAGTAAGGATTTTCTGCAAGCTTTGCGCTGCGAGCGGATTGTTGTAGCTCAGCAAGATACTGTGGATCGCCGTTCGCCCAAGACAGGCTCGGCACAAGAACAAGCAGCATCAATAAAAGAGCGATAGAGCGCATCAGTAATCGTTATTCGATACACAAATAGAAACGGCGGCTGTGGAACAGCCGCCGTCGTCATTACATCACAACGCGTATTAGGCGCGGACGTACTGTGCAAGCTGCTTGTCGGCGCTCATCAGTGAATCAACGCGGGCAATCACGTCGGCGGAGCTGACGTCAGCGCGATCAAAGATCGTCGTGTAGTTGCTCTTGATCAGTTCGTAGAAAGCAACGCGATCAGCAGCGCTGTTGATGCCGTAGATGCCGGCCAGCGTGCTCAGTGCTTCGCCCGAACCTGCTGCAGCTTCTGAAGAGAACTGATCAAAGTTGCTCGACAGGAACGTGAACTTGCTGCCTTCCGTTACTGCATCGCGGCCATTGCAACCCAGCGTACCGGATGAAATACCGAAGGTGCCGTTGCCGAGGATGCCGTTGGTGTAGCTAGCAAGCAGTTTGGCAGGGACGCCAGACTGGCCAGCCATCAGGTGAGTACCAACGCCGCAACCGGCGTCTTGGTCAGCGAATGCGCTCATTGGCGCAGCAACGATTGCAGCAGCTACAAGAATTTTCTTAAGCATCGTTATTTCTCCCGGGAGTTTAGTTATCAGTTGGTTGACCAACTGCGCTTACACCATACGCCAGCATTGCCATCACTGAAACCCCCTCTGATGGTGGAGCGTGATGTAAAGCTCGCGACGGGTAAGCAATTTCCGACAAGCTTGCAGACTCCTCGGCATTCGGCAACTGCTCCTGCGTTGCTCTACTTCGGGCATCCATGCCCTCACCATGCCGCCGTCTGCATACCGTACTTCCTGTACATAATAAAAAAGGCCGCCCGAAGGCGGCCTTTTTAAAAAACACTTTACTTAGTGACCGCCATCCAGCGACTTCACGGCCTGAATCATCTGCACCATAACTTTCTGGGCATCGCCATAAACCATGTTGGTGTTGTCTTTGAAGAACAGTTCGTTCTCCACGCCAGAGTAACCCTTACCCTGACCACGCTTAACAACATAAACCTGCTTCGCCATGTCGACGTTGAGAATCGGCATGCCGTAAATCGGCGAGGACTTGTTGGTGCGTGCAGCGGGGTTCACGGTGTCGTTGGCGCCGATGACGATCGCAACGTCGGCTTCTTTGAATTCGCCGTTGATGTCTTCCATGTCCATGATGATGTCGTAAGGCACGCCAGCTTCAGCGAGCAATACGTTCATGTGGCCAGGCATACGACCCGCAACCGGGTGGATCGCGAACTTCACATCGACGCCTGCGTCTTGCAACAGTTTCACGAACTCAAAGAGCTTGTGCTGTGCTTGAGCAACGGCCAGACCATAGCCCGGAGCAATGATGACTTTCGATGCGTAACGCATGTTGATGCCAGCGTCGCCAGCATCGACCGGCTTCATGCTGCCCGCCATTTCGCCCTGCTCTTCATCGCCAGCAGCGCCGAAGTTGGAGAAGATGACATTGGCAACAGAACGGTTCATCGCCTTCGCCATCAGCAGCGTCAGCAGCGTACCGGCGGAACCGACCACCATACCGGCGATCATCAGCGCAGGGTTCTGAAGGACAAAACCTTCGAAGCCCACAGCCAGACCCGTGAAAGCGTTGTAGAGCGAAATCACAACCGGCATGTCAGCACCGCCGATTGGCATCGTCATCAGCACGCCGAAGATCAGGGCGAGAATGAAGAACGCAGCCGTCATCCACACTGGCGCATGGCCGTGTTCAACGAATGCGATGTACAGACCCAGTGCGAGTGTTGCGAAGAAGAATGTGCCGTTGATCAGCTGCAGGCCTTTAACGCGCCAGACGCCGTTGATGCGGCCATCCAACTTTGCCCAAGCAATCAGCGAGCCCGACAGCGAGATCGCACCAATCAGCGAACCCACGACCGTGACCACCAGCGGAATCAGCGTGTGCTGTCCGCTCGTGCGGAACAGTTCGATTGCGCCGATGGCAGCAGCAGCACCGCCGCCCATGCCGTTATAAAGCGCAACCATCTGCGGCATCGCGGTCATTTCGACTTTCTTACCACTGGTCCATGCCCAGCCCAAGCCGATGATGAGAGCGACAGCAGCAAGAATGACGTTGGTCGTGCGATAAGGCAGTGCAGCATCGCTGACGCTAAATACGTAGAGGAAGCTGGCAACAACTGCCACCAACATGCCCAAGCCTGCGACGCGAATACCTGAAGCCGCCGTGACCGGCGACGACATGCGCTTCAAGCCATAGATGAACAGGAATGCGGCAGAGAAAAAGCTGACGTCAATGATCAGCGATGCAATTGAAGCAGTGGAAAGATTGTCCATGGTCGCTTAGGCCTTTTTCTTGTCTGAGGACTTGAACATCTGCAGCATGCGTTCGGTCACCACGTAACCGCCAGCCGCGTTACCCGCGCCAAGCAATACACCGAGGAAACCAATCACCTGCTCCGTGATGCTGGTTGCGTTGAGCAGTGCGAACAGCGCACCGACCACAACGATACCGTGCACGAAGTTCGAACCCGACATGAGCGGCGTGTGCAAAATCGAAGGCACGCGACCAATGATCTCGAAGCCGGTGAAGGCGGCGAGCATGAAGATGTACAGCGCTACGAATCCAGTCAGCATAATGTTATGACCTCAACTATTTATGTGTTTCAGTGACGCCATCCATGGCGCAACATTGTTCCTATTCTGAGAGCCCGGCCCGGCCATCCATGGCCGGGCGTTCGCCGGGATGAGTGTCCACTGGACACTCATCTATTTCCGGCTCACCCCTCTACCGCTTTCTTCGCGGCTTCGTTCTTGATGTCACCAGCGTGCGTCAGCACAGTCTTGGCAATGATTTCGTCTTCCCAATCCAGCTTGAACTCTTTGTCCTTGATCATCAGCTCGAGCAGATTGAGCTGGTTCTTGGCGTAGAGCTCGCTGGCGTGTTCGCCGAGCAGCGACGGCACGTTGAGCGGAGCGACGATCGTGACTTGACCCACTTGAATCGTTTCGCCCGGCTGCGTGTATTCGCAGTTACCGCCGCCTTCTGCTGCGAGGTCGATGATGACCGCGCCAGCCTTCATGCCATCAACCTGCGCCTTGCTGATCAGCTTCGGCGAAGGACGGCCCGGAATTGCAGCCGTGGTGATGATGAGGTCAGCAGCCTGAATGTGCTTGGTCACAACCGAAGAAATCTTTTCTTTTTCTTCAGCCGTCAGTTCGCGTGCATAACCACCTGCACCGCGAGCATCAACACCGGTATCCACGAACTTGGCGCCGAGTGACTCAGCCTGTTCCTTGGTTTCCGGACGAACGTCATAGCCTTCCGTCATCGCGCCGAGGCGGCGTGCGGTGGCCAGAGCCTGCAGACCAGCAACGCCGAGACCCATAACGAGTGCCTTGGCTGGACGGATCGAGCCAACAGCCGTCGTCATCATCGGCAGAATACGTGCGAGGCTGGTCGCTCCGAGCAATGCGCCGTAGTAACCGGCGAGTGCGGCCTGCGAGGACAGTGCGTCCATCGCCTGTGCACGCGAAATACGCGGCACCAGTTCCATCGCAAAGCAGGTGATCTTCTTGTCGCGCATGAGCTTAACGAGGTCAGGCTCTTTATGTGCGTAGACGAAGGAGAGCAGCACCGAGCCATCTTTCATTGCGTTAACGATGTCAGCCGTAGGCGGCTGAACCGACAACACGATGTCAGCTTCGCTCACCAAACCCTGAGGGTTAGCGACGAAGTTAATGTTCTTATATGCGGCATCGGCCAGTTTCACGCTTAGGCCAGCGCCCGTCTGCATGCTGATTTCAGCGCCCAGCTTGATCAGCTTTTCAGCCACCGCAGGCACGAGTGCAACACGCTTTTCGTTAGCGCGAGTTTCTTTTAGCACGGCAATTTTCACTGCCATAAATGCTCCTCAGACTTCGTAAAAAAGATCAAAAAAAGACGCCTGTACCGACGTTTACAGATATGACAGGTCGGGGCAGCAAGACCAGTCCGCAGGTCAAGTTATTGAGGCGCGCCGAAAGTTTAGCCGATTGTGCCGGCGTATACATTCCCCTCAAAAGAGTAGGAAAAAAGCGATTTTGGGTAGGGTCGAGTAGGTCGCTGCGATCGCCGATTTAGCCCGTTTCCACTGTTCCGAGTTAGCATACGCGCCCTTTTAGCTCGTAAAGACCGTCCCCCGGTCATGGAATCTGCCATGCAAATCGCTGACAAAAGCGTCGTACTGATGCACTACACCCTGACCAATGAGAAGGGAGAAGTGCTTGATAGCTCCGCAGGCTCCGAGCCTCTCGCTTACCTGCACGGCGGCGGCAACATCATCCCCGGCCTCGAAAATGCCCTCACCGGCAAAAAAGCTGGCGACAAACTCAAAGTAACCGTGCAGCCACAAGATGGCTACGGTCTGCGTGATGACTCACTGGTTCAGCAGGTTCCGCGCCGCGCCTTCCAAGGCGTTGCTGATGTGAAGCCTGGCATGAGCTTTACCGCCGACGGCCCACAGGGCCCGGTTCGCGTCACCGTCACCAAAGTGCTCGGCGACATGGTCACCGTCGACAGCAACCACGCCCTCGCTGGCGAAGTGCTGAACTTTGACGTTGAGATCACCGAAGTTCGCGAAGCGAGCCAAGAAGAACTCGACCATGGTCACGTTCATGGCGCTGGCGGTCACCATCACTAAGCTGTAATTGTGAGATATCTGCCGGAGTGCATTCGCACTCCGGCAGAACGTTTAGCGATACCCTTGGTCATATAGAGGACTCAGGGAAATTGCATGAAAACCAGATTAATCTTGGCGCTACTCGCCACCAGCCTTACTGCTGCGTGCGCCGGCAACAGCGTCATTAAATTCTTCTCACCGCCGCCGACGCCACTTGAACGGGCCGTCGACAATCCCACTCGCAGCACCGAATTTCGCGCGCGCGATGTTTATCGGCATCCGCTCCAAACGTTGAAATTCTTCGATGTGAATGCGGATATGACCGTGGTCGAGATCTGGCCCGGCGCGGGTTGGTACACGGAAATTCTCGCGCCCTTATTGCGTGGTCGTGGCCAATACATTGCTGCTGGTTTTGTCGTGAGCGCTGAAAACAGTCCGCGCTGGCGCCAAGACATGGCGCAAGACTTCGCCAAGAAATTCGCCAATAGCCCAGAGCTCTATGGCCATGTGCAGGTCACGGAATTGGGCGCGCCTGATCGTTGGCAGATGGCACCCGCAGGCAGCGCGGATCGCGTGCTGACTTTCCGCAATGTTCACAACTGGATGACAGGCGGCTTTGAGCGCGAGATGTTTGCAGCGATGTTTACTGCGCTAAAGCCCGGTGGCGTGTTGGGCGTTGTTGAGCATCGTGCCAAACCAGACGCCACACTCGAACAAATGAAAAAGAGTGGCTACGTCACTGAGGCTTACGTAATTCAGCTAGCGGAAAATGCAGGCTTCAAACTGCAAGCCAAATCAGAGATCAACGCCAATCTCAAAGACAGCAAAGATTATCCGCAAGGCGTGTGGACGCTGCCGCCGACTTTGAGACTGGGCGAACAAGATAAACAAAAGTATCTCGACATCGGCGAGAGCGATCGCATGACGTTGAAGTTTGTGAAGCCGAAGTAGCCATCCCTTAGAACATCGTCATTCCCGCCTACGCGGGAATGACAGCACCTTACTGACTGAGAATCCGAACAGCACGCGCTGCTGCAGATGCACGATTCTCAACACCGAGCTTTTCGAAAACTTGCTCCAAGTGTTTATTCACCGTACGCGGACTGATGCCGAGAATCTCGCTGACATCGCGATTTGATTTGCCGCGACTGATCCACAGCAACACGTCTGCTTCGCGTGCAGTCAGTACAAGCGCACCTTGCAGCATCAGCGCCTGTTTAGCTTGTTCGACGTCTGTATCCATCACGATTTCGGCAAGGCGGAACAGGTACTCACCGGGACCCGCAGAGCTGATGTAGGAAAACTCTAGCTTACGTGTGCCAACCGTCAGTCCCATCGGACCTCCGATGACGCCTTCGACACGTAGTCGGGTTAGATAATCAGCAATCGTTTTAGGAAAGCGCAGTTCCGTCGGATTCGATTTAAAAAGTTGTGCGAGCAGCTGCTCTGCACGCGGCGTGCACCACTGCGGCTGGCCGCTGGCATCGACTGATAGCAAGAAGCGGCCGGTCGCATCTAATGCGGTGTGCGAAGCCTGCGCCACACGAGCATTCGCTAGATGCACACGTATACGAGCGAGGAGTTCGCTCAAGATGAGTGGTTTGGTGACGTAATCAACGCCCCCGACTTCCAAGCCGCGCAGCACATGTTCGGTTTCGGTAAGACCGGTCATGAAAATAACCGGCAGTTGCGTTAGACGTTTTTCCTGTCGGATGCGACGACAAGTTTCAAAGCCATCAATGCCCGGCATCATCGCGTCCATCAAGATCAGATCAGGCGTGACTTCATCGAGCAAATTCAGCGCGCCCTCGCCGCTGGTTGCGACGAGTACGGTGATGCCTGCGCTTTCCAGCGTATCGGTCAGCAGGCTCAGACTTTCTGGCGTGTCATCCACGGCCAGAACAATGTCGCGGCGTACGAGTCTTTCTTCGTTCATGAGGGGGTGTTGTCCATGGTATCCAAGGCGCTCAGATAACCTTTGAGATCAAAGCTGCTGGCGAGCTGTCGCAGATGTGCAAGTTGTGGAGCGCAGCCCGGATCCTCTGTTTCAATCTCGCGCAGCTTGGCTTCAATGCCGCGCACATGTCCCATGCGACCGAGTTGGCGCAGCGCGCTCAAGTGTTTGCGCAAGCCTAGAGAACTGGCACTCAGTAATGCCGCAGCAGGTGCTAAAGCAACAGGTGAAACTTCGGCGTAAATCCATTGAAGCTCCAGCAAGCTGCGCAGGCGCTCGAGCAGAAAATCGACGTCGATAGGTTTGGTGACAAAGGCATCGTGAGCAGCATGTGTTTCGTCATCGTTGTCGCCGGGGCGATGATCATGTGCATTCGCAGAAACCATGACGATGCGAAGCGCGGGCATCAACTCACGCAATCGAGCAGCAGCTTCCCAGCCGTTGGCGCCGGGCATCGCGATGTCCAGCGTCACCAAATCAGGTTGGCATTGCTGCGCCATTTCTACAGCAGCGAGACCATCGCTGGCTTGGAATAAACGGAAATCTAGCGGCGCTAAAAGATGACGAAGAAGATTGAGATGCTCGGGATCATCGTCCACCAGTAACACTTTTCTGCGCGGGCCTTCATAGCCGATGATTGGCCGACGAATTTCCGCAGAGGCTTCGCCGCGTGCTTCCGATAAATGCAGGCGCACGAGAAAGCGACTGCCTTCGCCCGGCGTGCTCTGCACGGAAATTTCACCGCCCATGATCTGCACCAGCACCTTGGTGATCGTCAGGCCCAGACCTGCGCCCGGCGCAGCTTTTGCACCCGGCATGCCGCCGCGTTCAAACGGCTTGAAGATGTCATCCATGTCTTGTGGACGAATACCGATGCCGGTATCAGCAATTTCAAACTCGGCGACATGCGAGCGATAGCGCACGCTGAGTGAGGCGTGACCGCTGTCAGTGAACTTGATTGCGTTGGACAAGAGATTGATCAGGACCTGACGCAGGCGTTTCTCATCAATGTTTACTACAGCGGGCAACCATGCAGCCGCTTCATAACGGAACTCAATGCCCTTGGCCACAGCCTGCACACGGAACATGTCGACGATCTGATCGAGAAAATCAGTCAAGCGGACCTTGTCGCGGTTCAGTCGCAGTAAACCACTTTCAATTTTCGAAATATCCAGCAGACCATCAACCAGATTGGATAGATGTTCCGCGCTGCGACGAATTACGCGCACAGCATTTTGTGGCGGATTCGCAGGCTCGCGTTCCAGCAACTGTGCATAGCCAAAAATTGAATTCAGCGGTGAGCGAATTTCATGACTGATGCCGACGACGTAGCGACTCTTGGCTTCGTTGGCAGCCTCTGCAACTTCCTTGGCTTTCTGCAGCGCGGCGTCAGTGCGTTCGTGTGCAGCAATTTCATCCATCAGCATCGCGGTCTGTCTGGATGACTCGCTCAATGCGGTGTTACGTGTGGAATGCGCCAGCACCAACAACCAACAAGCCACGCCTGAAAAAATGAACAGCGCGAGGAACACGATCCACAAGGTTGTGCCAATCACGCCACGCGCATCTGGCACTAGCGTTCCATATTGGAAATAGATGAACGACAGCAGGCAGGCAATCGCGAGCGTGAACAGAAACAACATGCCGAGAAAGTGTCCGACGCTGCGGATATGCATCGAGTTGGCGAGTTTGCCCGGCAACAGTCGCGCGAGCACTGCGGCAATCTGCTGACCGAAGCGACTCTCTTCTTTGCAGACGTCGTGACAGCGCGCTTCCAGTGTGCAGCACAGTGAACAGATCGGTCCTTTGTAGGCTGGGCAGAACGCCATGTCCGGTCGTTCAAAAGTGGTTTCACAAATCACGCAGCGAATTTCTTTTAGCCCTTCTGGCAATCCTGTTGGCTGGCGCGCCAGATAGAAACGCCCACCCGTTGCCCAAGCGATTAAAGGTGCTGTCACCATCGCTACGCCAAAACCAATGAACGGCGATAGCGCCTGCGGCAAAGTGCCGAACATGCCAAAGAATGCGCTGGTCGAAACAATGATCGACAGCAGCATACTGCCAACGCCGACGGGATTGATGTCGTACAAGTGCGCGCGTTTGAACTCGATATTTGGCGGACTCAGGCCGAGTGGTTTGTTGATGACCAGATCGGCAGTGAGTGCGCCGATCCAGCCGACCGCAAAATTGGCGTAGAGCATCAACAGACTTTCAATCACACTGAAGATGCCGATCTCCATCAGCAGCAATGCAATGAGTACATTGAAAACCAGCCACACCACGCGACCCGGATGTGCGTGTGTCAGGCGTGAGAAGAAATTCGACCATGCAATAGAACCTGCGTAAGCGTTCGTCGTATTGATCTTGATCTGGCAAGTGACGATGAACACGCCGGTGACGGCCAGCGCCACGGCGGGTGAATCCAACATGTCGCGAAACACGACATTGAACATTTCAACCGGCTGAGACGCCGCAGATTCAGGAACGCCATGACGCAGTGCGAACCAGGCAAGCAAACCACCGGCTGCGAGTTTCAGCGCGCCCATGAAAACCCAGCCCGGACCAGTGCTGAGCACTGCGGTCCACCAGCGCCAAGCGCCGACGCGTTCGCGATCTGGCATGAAACGCAGATAGTCCGCCTGCTCGCCAATCTGCGGCAGCAGCGATAAGAGTGTGGACGCTGCGACTGCAAACAAAGGCAAATCAATCGTGTTGCCGCCGGTGCCTCGCTGGCCTGCAAACGATTGCCAGTCGTGCATATCCGACGAGTAATTCCAAAACAGATAGATGATGGGTGCGATTTGAAGCACCAGCCAGATTGGCTGCGTCCACACCTGCATGCGACTGATCAAACTGATGCCGTAAATGGCGATGGGAATTACCACCAGCGCACTGACCAGATGTGCGATCCATAACGGCATGCCCGTCACCATGTGCAAGGCCTGCGACATGATGCTGGCTTCAATCGAGAACAATAAAAATGTAAACGAGGCGTAGATCAGCGAAGTGATGGTTGAGCCCATGTAGCCAAAGCCCGCACCGCGCGTCAGCAGATCGATGTCGAGTCCGTCACGCGCAGCGTAATAGGCAATCGGCAGGCCCACCAAAAACATGAACACCGACACCACAGCAATCGCCAGCATCACATTGGCAAAACCAAACTGCAGACTCAGGCTGCCACCAATTGCTTCGCAAGCCAGAAAAGAAATCGCGCCGAGCGCGGTACTGGCAATAACGAATGACGAGCGCTTGCGTGCCTTCTCGGCGGTGTAACGCAACGCGTAGTCTTCCAGCGTCTGACTACCCGCCCACTTATTGTATTGGCGGCGCTCGCGAACGATCCGCTGTTGCGGATGGATCACATATTCGCGAGGCGTGGACACCGTTTCTTACGCGAAGCTGTAGACGAGGCCAACCGCAACGGTGCCAAGACCACAAGCTCGCGCGAGCCAGCGCGAGTGACGTGCTGACACGGTGCCGAAAGACAAGCCTGCAATATGCAGCGTCGCTGTCGCGAACAAAAACCCAAGTGCGAATGCCGAAGGCTGTGCAAGTGTTGGCAGTTCACTGCCATGCGCTGCGCCGTGAAAAAAAGCGAAGACGCCAACAACACTCATTGCCAGTTGCAGTGGCAAGCGCCATGCGGTGGCACACAGCAGACCCAGTGCGAGCAAAGAAGCGGCGATGCCTGCTTCAACTTGCGGCGGCGTGTAGCCGTTGAAAGCGAACAGCGCGCCACAACCCATCAAGGCTAGAAAACTCGCAGGCACCCACAGACGCGCACGACCACCGAGTTGTGCGGCCCAGACGCCAACAACCAGCATCGCCAACAAATGATCGAGACCGAGTAGCGGATGCATCAGGCCTGCGACGAAACCTGCACCGGGCAGATCGTGACCGGGATGAGCAAACGCTGGCGCAGTCGCCAGCAACAGACTTAGTGCCAAGCCAATAGTAGAAATCTTACGCATTAGAAGGTCTCCGGAAATTCGCGCGGTGGTAGGCCGCCGGTTTTAGCGATGAAGGCGGCGATTTCATGCACGCCTTTATTGATTTTGAGATTGGTGAAAATGAAAGGACGCTCGCCACGCATTTTTTTCGAATCGCGATCCATCACTTCCAGCGAAGCGCCGACCAGCGGGGCGAGATCGATCTTGTTGATCACGAGTAAATCCGAGCGCGTGATGCCGGGGCCGCCTTTGCGTGGAATTTTGTCGCCCGCGGAAACGTCGATGACGTAAATCGTGATGTCGGCGAGTTCTGGCGAGAACGTCGCGGCGAGATTGTCTCCGCCGCTTTCGACAAAGATCAGTTCCAGCGCCGGAAACTTGCGATGCATTTCAGCGACCGCGGCCAGATTGATGCTGGCGTCTTCACGAATGGCCGTGTGTGGACAGCCGCCGGTTTCGACGCCAGCGATGCGATCGGGCGTCAGCGCGCCAGCGCGGGTTAGAAACTCGGCGTCTTCCTTTGTGTAGATGTCGTTGGTGATGGCGGCGACGTCGTAAACCTGTCGCATCAGTTTGCACAGACGCTCGGTCAGCGCGGTTTTGCCGCTGCCGACCGGGCCGCCGATGCCGACCCGCAGGGGGCCGTTGCCGGGCGAGAACTGCGGGACTTCGCGGAGAGGTTGAGGTGCGTTCATGATCGAAAGAGTCTTGTGTATTGGGTTTCGTGGCGGAGCGAGCAAAATTCCAGCGCCGGCGCGGCACTGCCAAGGTCGTCCAGATTTGTCAGCAAGGCGCGTGCCGTTACGGCTTCAACCACCGGGCCGAGGCGGGCAATAGCGATCTGGCCATCGGTTTGTCCCAGTGGCACGAGGCGCAATCCGGCGGAAACCAGATTGGCGGCGACGCTGTGTAAATAGGCATGCAAGGCCGGTTGCAGTGGCACTTCATAAGCTGCGCAACTCAGAGCCACAACCACCGTGTGTGAAGTGGCTTGGTCATGCTGACGTTTTGCATAGTCGTCCAACCGTGCATGCGGCCAAGCGCGGCGGGTGACGCTTAAAAAGGCTGAACCCTGCTGGCGACTTTCTAAAGCGGTTTCTGAGCTGGCGCGAAAGACGGCGGCCAGTTCAGAGATTTCATCAAGCGTGTCGTCATCGCCCGCCGCTGCAGCGCGATAGGCATGTGCAAACAACACGGCATCAATCCAAGCACCGCCGCGTTCCAGCACCGCACTGATGTAATCCACGACATCAGCAACACGCCGCACGCCGCCTTCTTCCACCGCCCATTCCAGACCGTGGCTATAGCTGAATGCGCCGGTCGGATAACTCGGAGAACACCAAGCCAGCAGTCGATACATCGCCTCAGGCGGTACGCGCGGCGTCAGCATTTCAGTGGCCATGTGTCGGCGCAGCGGCGAACACGAAGGGATGTGCGGCAGCGCCGTCGTGATGACCGTGGCCGCCCGCATATGCGCCCTGCTCTGGCGAGAACGGCGCATGCACTGAACGCACTGTCGCGCCGAGGCCGCGCAGCATGTCGGTGATGACGTAATCCTCTCGGATGTAGATGCAGTCGACGGCAAGTTGTGCGGGCAGGTGACGATTGCCGATATGCCAGGCGAGGCGCAGCAATTCGGCGGGGCTGTCGGCGCGGATTTCAGTCAGGGCTTCTGGCGCGGCGCGAACGACGATGATGAGGCCATCGGTCAGACGCAGGCCATCGCCGTCCTGCAATACGGTGGCGCGAGCCAGATCGAGCAAAAATTCCACACCGCTCGCGCTGACATAGCGGAAGCGGCGGCGATGACGCTCGTCGTAATCCAGTGTGATGGAGTCAGCGGCGTCATTCGACGACCACTGCCCGACCTTCAGCAATTCAGAGGCGCGGAGCATGGTTAGTACATGAAATAACGTTGCGCCATCGGGAGTACCGAGGCTGGTTCGCAGGTGAGTAATTCGCCATCGGCACGGACTTCATAGGTTTCAGGATCAACCTCAATATTGGGCAGGGCGTTGTTGTGAATCATGCTGCGCTTGCTGATACCGCCTCGCGTGTTGCTCACGGCGGCGAGTGGGCGGTAAATGCCCAAGCTCTGTGCATTGCCAACATCCACAAAAGCCTGGCTCACGAATAGCAAAGCACTTTCAATGCCAGCCCGGCCTAGCGAGCCGAACATCGGGCGGTAATGCACAGGTTGCGGCGTTGGGATGCTGGCATTCGGATCGCCCATCGGCGCGAGGGCAATGCTGCCACCCTTGATCACTAGATCAGGTTTGACGCCGAAGAACGCCGGCGACCACATCACCAGATCCGCGAGCTTGCCGATTTCAACCGAACCGACATGCTGCGAAATGCCGTGAGCGATAGCGGGATTGATCGTGTACTTGGCGATGTAACGGCGAACACGGAAGTTGTCGGCACCGTCGATGTCCGGCGCCAGTGCGCCGCGCTGCACTTTCATCTTGTGCGCGGTTTGCCAGCAGCGGATCACGGTTTCGCCGATGCGGCCCATGGCTTGGCTATCGCTGCTCATCATCGAGAACGCGCCGAGATCGTGAAGGATGTCTTCCGCTGCGATGGTTTCTTTGCGAATGCGGCTTTCGGCGAATGCGACGTCTTCGGCGATCTTTGGATCAAGGTGATGGCAGACCATCAGCATGTCGAGATGTTCGTCGAGTGTGTTGACCGTGTAAGGCCGCGTTGGATTCGTGCTCGACGGCAATACGTTCGCCAAGCCTGCAACGCGAATGATGTCCGGTGCATGACCGCCACCCGCGCCTTCGGTGTGGAAGGCGTGAATCGTGCGGCCTTTGAACGCAGCAATC
Source organism: Stenotrophobium rhamnosiphilum (assembly GCF_003052265.1). Taxonomy (GTDB): domain Bacteria; phylum Pseudomonadota; class Gammaproteobacteria; order Nevskiales; family Nevskiaceae; genus Stenotrophobium; species Stenotrophobium rhamnosiphilum. Next base: position 164,934 of record NZ_QANS01000003.1, on the reverse strand, counting down.
GTGCTTTCAACAAAACCGCTTTCGTTGAGCGTGTCGGTGTGCAGCGTGGCTTGCACATCAAAGGAATCACAAACAGAGAGACAGCAGTCAATCGCCGCAGGCGTAGTGCCCCAGTCTTCGTGCAGCTTCAAACCGCAGGCCCCGGCGAGCACCATTTCTTCCAGCGCACGTGGCTGGCTCGCATTGCCCTTGCCAAACAAACCAATGTTGACCGGCAGGCTCTGCACCGACTGCAGCATGCGCGTCAGATGCCAAGGGCCCGGTGTGCACGTAGTTGCTAACGTTCCATGTGCAGGGCCAGTGCCGCCGCCAAGCAAGGTAGTGACGCCAGCGCACAGCGCATCATCAATTTGCTGCGGACAAATAAAATGGATGTGCGCGTCGATGCCGCCAGCGGTGATGATCTTGCCTTCGGCTGCGATCACTTCAGTGCCGGGACCAACAATAATGTCCACGCCCGGCTGCACATCGGGATTGCCTGCCTTACCAATTTTGACGATACGTCCGCCGCGCAAACCGATGTCGGCTTTGATGATGCCCCAATGGTCAATGATCACGGCATTGGTGATGACGGTATCAACCGCGCCTTCCGTGCGGCTCAGTTGTGATTGGCCCATGCCATCGCGAATCACTTTGCCGCCACCAAACTTCACTTCTTCACCGTAGGTCGTCAGATCCCTTTCGATGCGAATGAAGAGCTCGGTATCCGCGAGACGTACGCGGTCGCCCGTCGTGGGCCCATACATGCCAGCGTAGGCGCGGCGACTAATTGAATTGCTCATAGTGGCCCCATCACTTCGCCGCGGAAACCAATCACGATGCGGCTGCCGACGTATGGCACCAACTGGACTTCACGAGTCTGGCCTGGCTCGAACCGCATGGCCGTGCCGCTGGCAATATCCAAACGCATGCCGCGCGCCTTGACGCGATCGAAGGTCAGCGCAGGATTGGTTTCTGCAAAGTGATAGTGACTGCCGACTTGAATCGGACGATCGCCACTATTGGCAACGCTGAGCTTGAAGCCGGGGCGATCCGCATTAAGCGTGATATCGCCATCGGCGCTGATAATTTCTCCAGGGATCATAAATTTCTCGGGCTTCACCGGATAGGTTGATGAACGGTGACGAGCTTGGTGCCGTCAGGGAAAGTCGCTTCGACTTGAATCTCGTGAATCATTTCCGCCACGCCTTCCATCACCTGCGCGCGGCTGATCACTTGTGCGCCCGCTTGCATCATGTCGCTGACGCTGCGGCCGTCGCGTGCGCCTTCAATCACGGTGTCGGTGATTAGCGCAATCGCTTCGGGATGATTGAGTTTGACGCCGCGCTCTAAACGTCGACGCGCGACTATGGCTGCGAGCGAGACGAGCAATTTGTCTTTTTCGCGTGGGGTGAGATTCATCAGCAGCTCCAGACTCGGGGCAGGTGTGGACGCATGCCGGTGGCGAGATTTCGCAGGCCACCCGCAATACGCATGAGTGGAGGGCGCAGGCGCGTGGCGTCGTCTGCAAGAAAACGCACGATCAGCAAGCCATCCATGCAGGTGGCGGCGCCTAGGTCTTTGTCGGGCTCGAGCAACTCGCGCACGACTTCAAGGTGATTCGCTGCATCGTCGCCGACGTACAACAGCGTTGCGGTGATGCAGGCATTGCCAAATCCAAATGGCAGAGCGCGTTGCTGTGCAACGTCGCCTTCGAGATGCAGCGCATCCGCCCAGATCAGACGGCCATTGCGGCGGATACGCCAGGCATCGTGCAGCAGACCATGGTCGAAGCGTTCATTCATTGCGGTGCGACCAAACACAACACTCTCAAGCGCGAGCAAGCGTGCACCGGGGGCGAGATCCGCCGTGAAGCTGCGGCGCAAGCGCGCACGATCAAACAGGATGGTTTCTTGCGCGAGCCATTCCGCCCAAGCGTTCTCGCCAACGCGGTAGCGAATATCGACGCGAACGTCTTCTTCGCCGTCTGCGGCTTTGTAGAGTTTCTCTGCAGCTTGCGTGGTGACCGTGACGCAAGTGTTGACGCGCGCCTCAATCTCCACAGCCAGTCGATCACCGCCGGTGAGTCCGCCGCTGGTGGTGAGTAGCACCGCTTGCGCCGGTTCGTCAGGCTCGACATGTGGAAACAGAAACCGGCACGGCGCGTGTTGATACAAATCCGCCAGCCGCGTTACTCCCTCTTCAGCTTTGAATGCGATGCGTGCAGCACCGTGCACGCGTTGCGCGCGCGCGATCATTGGCAAGCTGTTGGCAGGACTATCAAACACAAATGGCGACTAACGCAGTGACCGTTATTGGCTAATGACAGTGCACATGCTGCCTGTCGAAGGTTTCTTTGAACCTACGTCAAACGCCCCATACCGGAGTTGAGAACCCCCACCTAGTCTGATCCCCGTAGCAATCGGGCGAGTGAGTTGGCAATGCAGCACCACTCAGCACTGTGCTCAGACAACGGGTGCCGCACAGCGGCAATTGATCCAACAGGGGGTTTATCAATGAAAGCTTCACCAAGGGACATCACCACTGGCGCGTTTGCGCCGAAGTTGCTCGCCATGGCGGGTGTTGCACTACTGGCGGCGTTGCCGACAGCGCAGGCTTTTGCGGCGGAAATTCCGCTGCCAACCATTTCCGTCGGGGCGGGAATGCGCAGCAGCTTCACGCACACCAGCGTTGATGGCGCTGCTGAAGACCCTAACGATTTCAATTTGAACAGCGCTCGCCTATATCTCGGCGGCACGGTGAACGACTACATCAAGTTCACGCTGAATACCGAATACGACAATGCCGACAGCAAGGTGCAGGTGATTGATGCCATTGCGCGCTTCGAATTTTCACCGCAGGTCAACATCTGGGCTGGCCGCTTTTTGCCGCCTAGCGACCGCGCGAATTTGAATGGACCGTATTACTCCAACGAATGGGGCTTTGCGACGGAAGGCGTGCAGGATGGTTTTCCATTCTTCGCTGCAGGTCGTGACAACGGCGTCGCTTACTGGGGCGATTTTGAAAAGCTGAAAGTTTCTGCTGGCTTCTTCGATGTGCCTAGCACCACCGGCGACAGCAAAGTCGTGAGCGCCGCGCGCGTTCAATACGATTTCTGGGATGCAGAACCGGGCTACTACCTCAACGGTACGTACTACGGCGAAAAGAACATTCTTGCACTCGGTGCGTCGACGCAATTGGTTAGCGGCGATAACGCTTACACCATCGACGGCATCATGGAAAAGAAATTGGCTGGCGGTGGCGTTGTGACGCTTTCTGCTGAATACGCCAAGTACGACGGCTTTGGTGGTTATGGCGTCAGCGTTCCGTTCACCAAGAGCGATGGCTATTTCGGCCTGGCTTCTTACTTGTTCCCAACCACTGTTGGCGTCGGCAAGTTGCAGGGCAAATTCCAGATTCTCGGCAAATACGCTTCCAGCAGCTATGACGCAGGCGGCCCGAGCATTGGACGCAACACTGCAGAAGTCGATGTGAATTACATCATCAAAGCTTTCAACGCACGCCTCAGCCTGTTCTACATCGACACCAGCTTCGACGACGCACCTCCGAGCGAAGTGGATTCGAAACAGATCGGCCTCGGCTTACAAATTCAGATTTGATCGATCTCACGACGATCTCTTAACCGAAATAAGGAGCATTGATTCATGAAAGCTATTCCTATGATCCGTCGCGCACTGTTGAGCGCCGCGGCTGCGGGCCTTCTCGCTGCCAGTTCGCTGGCGCAGGCTGCAGACACCATTAAAGTCGGCGTACTGCATTCGCTCTCGGGAACGATGGCGATTTCAGAAACGACATTGAAGGACACCGTCCTGATGATGATCGACGAGCAGAACAAGAAAGGCGGTTTGCTTGGCAAGAAACTCGAAGCGGTTGTGGTTGACCCTGCTTCAAATTGGCCACTGTTCGCAGAAAAAGCGCGCGAGCTTCTGGCTAAAAATAAAGTGGATGTTGTTTTCGGCTGCTGGACTTCGGTCTCACGCAAATCCGTATTACCAGTGTTTGAAGAACTGAACGGACTGCTCTTCTATCCCGTGCAGTACGAAGGCGAAGAATCTTCCAAGAACGTTTTCTACACCGGTGCCGCGCCTAACCAGCAGGCGATTCCGGCTGTTGACTACCTGATGAAAGATTTGAAGGTTAAGCGCTGGGTTCTTGCAGGTACCGACTACGTGTACCCACGTACCACCAACAAGATCCTCGAGGCGTACCTGAAGTCCAAAGGCGTGAAAGCTGAAGACATCATGATCAACTACACGCCGTTCGGTCAGTCGGATTGGCAGAGCATTGTTTCCGACATCAAGAAGTTTGGCTCGGCTGGTAAGAAGACAGCAGTTGTATCGACGATCAACGGCGACGCCAATGTTCCTTTCTATAAAGAACTCGGCAACCAGAAGATCTCGGCTGAAGACATTCCAGTTGTTGCGTTCTCGGTCGGTGAAGAAGAACTCGCTGGTATTGATACCAAGCCGCTTCAGGGTCACCTCGCTGCCTGGAACTACTTCCAGTCAATCAAGAGCCCAGCTAACAAGGTTGCGATTGATAACTGGCACAAGTTCATCAAGAACGACAAGCGCACGTTCAACGATCCAATGGAAGCGACGTACATCGGCTTCAACCTTTGGGTGAAGGCTGTTGAGAAGGCCAAGACCACCGACGTGAGCAAAGTTTCTGACGCCATCATCGGTCTGGAAACGCCAAACCTCACCGGTGGCGTAGCCAAGGTTCTGCCTAACCATCACATCACCAAGCCGGTCTACATCGGCGAGATCAAGGATGACGGTCAGTTCGACATTGTTTGGAAGACCAAAGCAGAAGTTCCAGGCGACGCTTGGAGCGACTTCCTGCCGGGTAGCAAAGATCTGGTGGCGGATTGGGTGACGCTGAAGTGCGGCAACTACAACACCAAGACAAAGAAGTGCTCAGGTCAAAATTTCTGATGGCGTGACAACGTGTAGCAGCATTGGACTCCGGGCTGTTATCGCCCGGAGTCCGATTTCTGCCTTAAAGGCAGACTCGGTGAGTGAATGAACTACCAAAAATGAAGAATCAAACGGCCAAAATTTTCTGCGGACTGTTGCTTGCCTTGAGCGCGATCTGCGCCAACGCGCAAGACGCAGCAGAAGATGCAGCGCCAGCAACCGTACTGCCGACGACGTACGAGGCGATGGTTGCCGCATTGCCGGAAGCCAGTTACGACGATAAAGAATTACTCCTGCAAAAGATTTCGCAAAGCGGAAATCCGCAGGCTCCCAATTTATTACATGCACTGCTTGATGGCCGCTTGATGGCGACTGAAGCAGGCAAGGTATACATCTCTCAAAGCAGCGACGAAGCGCTTGCTGCTAAAAACCTGAGCGATGCGATCACCGGTGCTGCGGTGACGGGGGTTAATGCTGAATCAATCAGTCCTATCGGTACTAACAATCGACTGCGCAAAGGGCTCAGAGCGCTTTGTGCACAACTCGATCTGGCCAGTGCGGACGCAGATGCTCGTAGCAAGGCGGTTCAATCGATCATGCGTGATCTGGATGAAGCCGGCACAGCAGCGCTGCGCGCGCGTTTACCGCTAGAAAAAGAGTCCAGCATTCAAAAATCCATCAGCAGTGCGCTGGCGCTCGCTGATTTGCAAAGCGCTGATGCAAACATTCGACTTGCCGCCGTCGAGACTTTGTCAGGCGATATCAGCAGCGAGGTTTACAACGGCCTGACGACGCTGATTACAAAAAATGACGACGGCAGCTTTACCGAACCTGATCTGCGCGTGCGCACAGCTGCAGCCGAGGGCATCAGGAAAATTGAAACACGCCGCAAAGCCTATGGCGCACTCGAAACATTGTTCTTCGGTCTCAGTCTCGGCTCCGTGCTGGTGCTCGCTGCGATTGGTTTGGCGATTACCTTCGGGGTGATGGGCGTCATCAACATGGCCCACGGCGAGTTGATCATGCTCGGCGCGTACACCACCTACGTGATGCAGCTGTTGATGCCGCAGCACATTGCCTTGTCGCTATTCCTTTCGGTGCCTGCAGCGTTTCTGGTCTCTGGCTTGGTGGGTGTGGGTATTGAACGTGGCATTGTTCGCTTCCTGCACGGGCGTCCGCTGGAAACGTTATTGGCGACTTTCGGCCTGAGCTTGGTTTTGCAGCAACTTGTTCGTTCGGTATTTTCACCATTGAATCGCTCAGTCGCTTCGCCAGAATTCATGAGCGGTTCGCTGGTGATCAACGATGCCTTCTCGGTGACCTATAACCGTCTCTACATCGTGTTCTTCATGTTGATTGTGTTTGCGGCACTGCAGCTGATTCTTAAGCGCACCTCACTCGGTTTGAAAGTACGCGCCGTTTCGCAAAACCGTGCGATGGCACGCGCGATGGGTGTGCGGACTGAATGGATCGACGCAGCTACATTTGGTTTGGGCTCCGGCATTGCGGGTGTTGCCGGTGTCGCGCTGTCGCAGCTCACCAACGTGGGTCCCAACCTCGGACAGGCCTACATCATCGATTCATTCATGGTGGTGGTGTTCGGCGGCGTCGGCAGTTTGTGGGGCACGCTGATCAGCGGTATGTCGCTCGGTGTGGTGAACAAATTGCTTGAGCCTTGGGCTGGCGCAGTGATGGCCAAAATCTTGGTATTGGTTTTCTTGATCGTCTTCATCCAGAAGAGGCCGCGCGGATTGTTCCCGCAGAAAGGCCGCTCGGTGGAGAACTAATATGATCATCAAGACGTTGAGCGAGCGTTTCTTCGCAACCGATCGCGGCAGCAGCATTTTCTTTAGCCTGCTGTTACTCGTGACGGTGTTGGTGCCGACCCTGAACCTCGCAACAGGGGAAGGTTCTTTCCTTCACATCCCCAACTATTCCGTCGCGTTGATTGGCAAATACATGTGCTACGCCATGTTGGCCATCGCAGTGGATTTGATCTGGGGCTACTGCGGTATTTTGAGTTTGGGTCACACCGCCTTCTTCGCTCTGGGCGGTTATGCGATGGGCATGTATCTGATGCGTCAGATCGGAACGCGTGGTGTGTATGCCGATCCTATTCTGCCGGACTTCATGGTGTTCCTGAATTGGAAAGAACTGCCATGGTTCTGGCATGGCATGGATCACTTCTGGCTCGCCGCGATCATGATTGTGCTGGCGCCGGGTTTGTTGGCTTATGTATTCGGCTGGTTCGCATTCCGTTCACGCGTCACCGGCGTGTATCTGTCGATCATCACGCAAGCACTGACCTATGCGCTGTTGCTCGCCTTCTTCCGCAATGAAATGGGTTTTGGCGGCAACAACGGTCTGACCGACTTCAAAGATATTTTAGGTTTTGATTTACAGGCTCAGTCGACCCGCGTTGCACTGTTCATTGCAACCGCCGTTGCCTTGGGTCTGGCCTACTTCACTTCACGCTATGTTGTGCGTTCACGTTTGGGTCGCGTGATTGAAGCGGTGCGCGATGCTGAAAGCCGCACGCGTTTCATTGGCTACAAAGTTGAGTCCTACAAACTTTGGGTGTGGACTTTCTCTGCGGTGCTCGCAGGGATCGCAGGCGCTTTGTATGTGCCGCAGGTCGGCATCATCAATCCCGGCGAATTTGCGCCAATCAATTCAATTGAAGTGGTGGTGTGGGTTGCCGTCGGTGGACGCGGAACGCTCTACGGTGCGGCGCTCGGTGCGGTGTTGGTCAACTACGCCAAAACTTATTTCACCGCAGCTTTGCCGGAAGTGTGGCTCTACGCGCTCGGCGCGTTGTTTATCGGCGTCACGTTGTTCTTACCGCAAGGCATCGTCGGCTTGATTAGTCAGCTGGCACGGAGGCGCGCATGAGCATGACCTCAATCGGCCGCTTGTTATCGCGCGGCCATTACTCCGCTCCGCCGCCGTTGGATCTGAGCCACAACATTGTTCTGTATCTTGAAGGCATCAGCGTTAGCTTTGACGGCTTTAAGGCGCTCAACAATCTCAATCTCTACATTGAGGCGGGTGAACTGCGCTGCATCATTGGCCCCAACGGTGCGGGCAAAACGACGATGATGGATGTCATCACCGGCAAGACGCGTCCTGACACAGGCTCTGCCTGGTTTGGTCAGACGATTGATCTGTTGGCTTTGAGCGAACCTGAAATTGCGCAAGCCGGCATCGGCCGTAAATTCCAGAAGCCGACCGTATTTCCAAATCACACCGTGTTCGAAAATCTGGAACTGGCACTCGCTGGCGAACGTTCAGTCTGGAAAGTTTTATTCGCCAAGCTGAGTCCATCGCAGATTGCGCGTATCGATCAGGTACTCGAAACCGTCGGCCTTAAAGATCATCGCAGCACACAAGCAGGCAGCCTTTCTCACGGGCAAAAGCAGTGGCTGGAGATCGGCATGATGCTGGTGCAAGAGCCGAAGCTGATGCTGGTCGATGAACCCGTAGCCGGCATGACGCCACAAGAAACTGAAAAGACCGCGGAGCTGTTGGTGTCGCTTGCGGGTGAGCGTTCAGTGGTTGTGGTTGAACACGATATGGATTTTGTGCGTTCGATTGCGCGCACGGTCACTGTGTTGCACGAAGGATCGGTGCTGGCTGAAGGCAGCATCGACAAAGTTCAGAACGATCCCAAAGTGGTGGAGGTTTATCTTGGCGAGTGAACCTGCCAGCACACTGCTGCACGTCAAAGGGCTTAACCAGTTCTATGGCGGCAGTCATACGCTTTGGGATGTCGAGATGGCCGTGCCGCGCGGCAGCATCACCTGCTTGATGGGCCGCAACGGCATGGGCAAGAGCACTTTGCTTCGCTGCATCATGGGGCTGACGCCTGCGGCCAACGGCGAAATTATTTTTAACGGCGATGATCTGCGCAAGAGCAACGCCGATGCACGCGCCGCTTTGCAGATTGGTTATGTGCCGCAAGGGCGTGAAATTTTTTCACAGCTGACGATTGAAGAGAATCTTCGTATCGGCTGGTACGCACGCAAAGATAGTGAGCGCATGGCTGATGTGCTGGAGCGCATCTACAGCATCTTTCCCGTGCTCAAGCAGATGTCGAAGCGACGCGGCGGTGATCTCTCAGGCGGCCAACAACAGCAACTCGCCATTGGGCGCGCGCTGGTGCTGAATCCGACCTTGCTGATTCTTGATGAGCCTTGTGAAGGCATTCAGCCGAATATCGTTCACGAGATTGGCGATCTGTTGATCAAGCTCAATCGCGAACTGGGTTTAACCGTATTGCTGGTTGAACAAAAGCTGCCGTTTGCTCGACGCGTCGGGCAGCGTTTTGAAATTCTGGATAAGGGCCGTTTCGTTGCGAAGGGCGATATCTCGGAATTGACCGACGACCTCGTGCGACACCACCTGACCGTTTAACAACGGAAAAGCTGGCTGTCGCGCCGATTAGTAAGCCTTAACCGGCGTTTCGCCGTAGTCACGATCCCACTGATCGCGCTGACGGGTCAGGCGCAAGTCTTGCCAGATCACGAAAGGACGAGCGCGCAAAGATTGGCCGACGTCGCTGCGAACCAGATCGACGTTGGTGCTGATGCGCAGAGCACCGCTGATCAATAAGGCATCGCCGATGCGATTGCGCTTCAGATCCGGATACGCGCTACGCACTGCGCGTGCATAGCTGGCCGGGTCTTCAGGGATGAACTCAACCTCATAAAGACGGTTGTTGAAGAACTCCAAATTCAAGGAGCCTTCATTGTCGAGGTGCGTGTAGGCCTCGACCGACAGCGTGTCCATATCGTGCGGCGGATACAGTTCGCTGAACGGTGTGTGCGAGCTTTTGGTCGTGAATTGATAATCAGCTTTGGTCAGCGCTGCGCGAACGGTTTCCAGCGTGCTGTAACTTTGGAAAGCGCCCAGTGCGACCTTCTGCCCCACCGTCGAGGTGTAGAGCTCGGTGAGCGGATGCGGCGTTGGTGGCAACACGTATTTCTTAATCGTCCACGTCGTGGACAACACAGAAAAGCCGATGACACCTAGCGCAAGAATGCGCAGCGGTTTCCAGCGTTTCCACCACGAGGGTGGTTCGAGCCAATCGCGTTTCAGGGTCGTAGCCATATCAGTCGATTCTAGCGCGAAAAGAATTTTGTGCAGGTAGGAAAAATGCCAACAGGCGTTTTAAGGCCCGTTCTTAGTCTTCCGGCTCGTAACCCAGATTAGGCGACAGCCACTTTTCCGCCTGCGCTAGCGTCCAGCCTTTGCGCGCTGCGTAGTCAGCAACTTGTTCCTTGGTGATACGGCCGAGGACGAAGTACTGCGACTGCGGATGCGCGTAGTACCAACCGCTCACGGCCGCGCCTGGCCACATCGCGTAGCTCTCGGTCAGCGTGATGCCGGTGTTCTTCTCAGCATCGAGCAGTTCCCACAATGTGGCTTTCTCGCTGTGTTCAGGGCAGGCGGCATAACCGGGTGCAGGACGAATGCCCGCGTACTTCTCATTGATCAGCGCTTCGTTGTCCAGATGTTCATCCGGCACATAGCCCCAGAATTCTTTGCGGACACGTTGATGCAAGCGCTCGGCGAAAGCTTCGGCTAAACGATCGGCAATGGATTCCAGCAAGATCGCGCTGAAGTCGTCGTTTTCTTTGCGGAACGCAGCGACGCGTTCGGAACAGCCCAGGCCCGTGGTGACAGCAAAGCCGCCGACGTAATCGTGCAGGCCTGTGCTCTTCGGTGCGACGAAATCGCCGAGGCAGCGATTGGGCACGCCTTCGCGATGCTCGCCTTGTTGGCGCAGATTGATCAGACGCTTAATCGGCGTTGTGCGCGATTCGTCGCTGTAGATCTCGATGTCGTCGTTGTCGACCTGGCTGGCTGGGAACAAACCAATCACGCCATTCGCGGTCAGCCATTTCTCTTCGATGATCTTGTCGAGCATGGTCTGCGCGTCCGCAAACAATTTGCGCGCAGCATCAGCCGTGACCGGATTGTTGAGAATATCCGGATAACGACCCTTCAATTCCCAAGCGATGAAGAACGGCTGCCAGTCGATGTATTCGCGCAGCTCAGCCAGCGAATAGTCATGGAAGGTTTTAACGAACTGCGTCGCCGCGTGATGCGCGTGATCACAGCCGGGGCCGTGGCAAACGTCTTTAGCCTGCTGCAACAACATGCGTGGGCGTGGCGGCTGATAGCCGTTCCATTCAATCGGTGTGCGGTTTGCGCGCGCAGCAGCAAGGCTCACGAACTTGTCGTGGCTCTGCTTGTTGGCGTGGCGCTCACGAATGGAGTCGTATTCCTTCTGCACGTCTTCCATCAGCTTCGGACGTTGTTCTGCCGAAAGCAGCGCGGCCGCTACGGGCACAGAGCGTGACGCATCCTTAACCCATACGACCGGGCCGTGATATTGCTTGTCGATCTTCACGGCGGTGTGCGCACGCGAAGTCGTAGCGCCGCCGATCAGCAATGGAATGTCGAAACCCTGACGCTCCATTTCCTTGGCGAGATTCACCATCTCGTCGAGCGAAGGCGTGATCAAACCGGAGAGGCCAATGATGTCGGCCTTATGTTCTCTGGCCGCATCCAGAATCTTTTGCGCAGGCACCATCACGCCGAGATCAACGACGTCATAGTTATTGCACTGAAGCACGACGCCGACAATGTTCTTGCCGATGTCGTGCACGTCGCCCTTCACCGTCGCCATGATCAGCTTGCCCTTGGCTTTAACCACATCGCCAGGCTTCTTCTCAGCTTCGATAAACGGAATTAGATAGGCCACGGCCTTCTTCATCACGCGTGCGGATTTCACGACTTGAGGCAAGAACATTTTGCCTGCGCCGAACAAATCGCCGACGACGTTCATGCCATTCATCAGCGGACCTTCAATCACTTCAATCGGACGACCGCCGCGCGCGAAAATTTCTGCGCGCAGTTCTTCGGTATCGGATTCAACATGCGCGTCGATGCCCTTCACCAGTGCGTGCGTAATGCGCTCGCCAACCGGCAACGAGCGCCAGACTTCATCCGCCACTTCTTGTTTCGAGCCATCGCCTTTGAACTTGGCAGCAATCTCAAGCAAGCGCTCGGTGCTTTCCAAGCTGTTGGCACGGCGATTCAGAACAACGTCTTCAATACGCTCACGCAGTTCAGGATCGAGCTGGTCATAAATCACCAACGCGCCGGCGTTGACGATGCCCATGTCCATGCCCGCTTTAATCGCGTGATAGAGGAACACAGCGTGAATTGCTTCGCGCACTGGATTGTTGCCGCGGAACGAGAACGAAACGTTCGACACGCCGCCGGAAATCAATGCACCCGGCAGATTCTGTTTGATCCAGCGCGTGGCTTCGATGAAATCAACGCCGTAGTTAGCGTGCTCTTCGATACCGGTGGCGACTGCGAAAATGTTCGGGTCGAAGATGATGTCTTCCGCAGGAAAGCCAATCTGCTCAACTAGAATTTTATATGCACGCGCGCAAATGACTTTGCGGCGTTCAAGATTGTCCGCCTGCCCTTGTTCGTCGAAGGCCATCACGACAACGGCTGCGCCATATTTGCGGCACAGCTTGGCTTCGCGAATGAATTTCTCTTCGCCTTCTTTCATCGAAATCGAGTTAACGATCGGCTTGCCCTGCACGCACTTCAAGCCCGCTTCAATCACTTCCCACTTCGAGGAGTCGATCATCACCGGCACGCGTGAGATGTCGGGCTCAGCGGCGATGAGCTTGAGGAAACGCTCCATCGCGGCCATGCCGTCGAGCATGCCTTCGTCCATGTTGACGTCAATCACCTGCGCGCCCGCTTCTACCTGCTGGCGTGCAACGGTGAGTGCGGCGTTGTAGTCGCCTGCTTTAATCAGATCGCGGAATTTGGCGGAGCCGGTGACGTTGGTACGTTCGCCGACGTTGACGAACAGCGTGTCGTCCATGATGTTGCAAGGCTCAAGGCCTGCGAGGCGACAAGCGCGTGGCGGCGTCGCGATTTCGCGTGGCTTCTGCGTCGCAACGTGTTCGGCAATTGCACGAATATGATCCGGCGTGGTGCCGCAGCAACCGCCGACGATATTGACCAAACCGGATGATGCGAATTCTTCGATGATCTTCGCCGTGTCTTCTGGCTTCTCGTCGTATTCACCGAAGGCATTCGGCAAACCGGCATTCGGGTAGCAAGAGATCTGGCAATCGGCGAGACGTGAAAGCTCGGCGATGTAAGGGCGCATGTCTTTGCCGCCGAGTGCGCAGTTGAGGCCCACAGCGAGTGGCTTGGCGTGACGCACCGAGTTCCAGAACGCTTCAGAAACCTGACCCGACAAGGTACGGCCGGATGCGTCCGTGATCGTGCCGGAGATGATGACTGGCAAGCGCAGGTCGAGTTCTTCGAACAAAGTTTCAACTGCAAAGATCGCTGCCTTGGCGTTGAGTGTGTCGAAGATGGTTTCGATCAGCAGGATATCGGCGCCGCCATCAATCAGGCCGCGCGACTGTTCGATGTAAGCGGTGACGAGTTCGTCGTAGCTGACATTGCGAAAGCCCGGATCGTTAACGTCTGGCGAAATGCTGGCGGTGCGGCTGGTCGGGCCGATGGAGCCGACGACAAAGCGTGGACGCTCAGGCGTCGAAAATTCATCGCAAGCTTTGCGCGCGAGTTTCGCCGCTTCAATGTTCAGCTCATACGCCAGCGCTTCCATGCCGTAGTCGTGCATGCCGACCGTGGTGGAGCTGAAGGTGTTGGTCTCAATCATGTCCGCGCCGGCGTCCAGATACTGGCGGTGGATTTCGAAGATGATTTCGGGCTGCGTCAGTACCAACAGATCGTTATTGCCCTTGATGTCGCTCGGCCAATCTTTGAAACGCTCGCCGCGGTAGTGCTCTTCCTCGAGCTTGTGGCGCTGAATCATCGTGCCCATGGCACCGTCCAGCACGAGGATGCGGCGGCTGAGTAGTGATTCCAGGGTTTTAAACGAGGGATGTAGGCGCATGGCGGCAGGTACACATATAAGGTGTGGCAAGCAGGAAATTATATTCCTTTATGCGGATAGACGGATGCTTTAGGCGTTCCATCTGTCCCGCATCTTGTCGCAAGTGAGGGCTCCTTGTCTGCCCCGGGTAGGGGAAAAGCGAGCATGGGTAGGCACTTAAGGGTGTTGACCTTCCTAAAAACGAGGCATAGCTTCGGTTGCAGTCCAGTCATCGCCATGCCCGATGACCACGACACAGGGAGGTGGGGGATGACAACTGCGACGCTATTGCCTGCGCAGTGGACGGACAGCAAGCGCTATTTATGGCTGCTGGGAATTCCAATGACGCTGCTGCCGCTAGTCGGCGGTCTGCTGGTGAATCTCACCGGTAATGCGCTGTTTTGGTGGACCCCCATCGCTTTCGTCTACGGCCTGATCCCATTTTTGGATTGGTTGATCGGCGCTGATGCCAGCAACCCGCCTGACGAGGCTGTGCCCACTCTCGAAAAAGATCGCTACTACCGCTGGGCGGTCTACTTGGCTGTGCCGCTGCAATACGTTTCGTTTATTTATGGCGTTTGGGTCATCGCTACGCATGATCTGGCTTGGTATTCATGGCTGGGATTGGCGATGAGCGTGGGCATGGTCGGCGGCATCGGCATCAACACCGCGCATGAGTTGGGTCATAAAACGGATTCTTTCGAACGCTGGTTGGCGAAGATTTCCTTGGCGCAAACCGCCTACGGCCAGTTCTTTGTCGAACACCCACGCGGCCATCATGTGCGCGTGGCGACGCCAGAAGATCCGGCGACTTCACGTTTCGGCGAAAGCTTCTGGGAGTTTTATCCGCGCGTCGTGATTGGCAGCCACATTTCGGCGTGGCGCTTGGAGCGCGAGCGACTGACGCGTCACCGTAAATCGGTGTGGCACTGGAGTAATCACAATCTCCAAGCCTGGGCGATTACCGTCGTTTTATATGGCGCGCTGACGGCTTTGTTCGGCTGGAAAGTCCTGCCATTTATTTTGCTGCAAGCCTTTTACGGCTCCAGCTTGTTGGAAGCGGTGAACTATGTGGAGCACTACGGCCTTTGCCGTCAGCGCATGAAAAACGGACATTACGAGCGCTGTCATCCTAAGCATTCTTGGAACAGCAATCACACCGTGACCAATTTGATGCTGTACCAGTTGCAGCGACACTCCGATCACCACGCCAACCCCACGCGCCCCTACCAAGCGCTGCGCCATTTTGATGAAAGCCCCCAGCTACCTTCCGGCTATGCCTCGATGGTGCTGCTGGCCTATATGACCCCGATCTGGTTCGCGGTGATGAACCCGCGGGTGGTCGCCCACTACGGTGGGGATATGACAAAAGCCAATATCAAACCCTCGCTACGGCGCAAGGTCATCGCCCAATACCCGGCGCTTACGGCATAATAGTCACCATTGAACCGGCGGCGCAGCCAGTTGGCCGCGCCGCTTTTTATTGTCCTGAGGTCGAGAAGCTGTCATGAAAAAGTGGCGTTGCCTGATTTGCGATTATGTTTACGACGAAGCCGTTGGCGTGCCCGATGAAGGCATCCCTGCAGGCACCCGTTGGGAAGACGTGCCGGATACTTGGACCTGCCCTGACTGCGGCGCCGGTAAATCCGACTTCATGATGGTCGAGGTCTAAATGTCCCAGTTCGACCAAGTTAGCGTTGTTAAAAAAGCCAACGTCTATTTCGACGGCAAGTGCGTTAGCCACACCGTTTTGCTGGCAGACGGCACGCGTAAAAGCGTCGGCGTGATCCTGCCTTCCAAGCTCACCTTCGGCACCGGCGCTCCAGAAATCATGGAACTGATCGAAGGCCGTTGCCTTGTGAAGCTTGCTGGTGAGACCGAATTCAAAGAATACAAAGGCGGCCAGTCATTCGACGCCCCGGGCAATTCGTCCTTTGATATCGAAACGCTGGAAACACTGCATTACGTTTGTCACTTTGCTTAAAAGCGAAGTAGCTTTACCAGAAACGCCGGCCTTAGTGCCGGCGTTTCTATGTGCGATATCCGACAGACGCGCATCCATAAATCGCTATTCTGCGTAAAGAATCTATAAGGACTTCCGAATGGGTCTCCCCAGCCGGATTTTCACCCCGTGTAAGCGAACACTCAATGGAGATGAACATGCGTAAGAATGCGATCTGGGCTTTTAGCCTGACGTTGCTCTCGGCGACGGTGTTGTCGGGCTGTGATGGTGATGCAGATGTGGTCGGAGTCGGCGACTGCGTTCCAGCGGCGAATCTGTTGGCAGTGACTGAAGACGACAGACTCATCAAATTTAGCAGCGCGGATCCTTCTGTTCAGATCAGCAGCTTCGCGGTCACCGGCCTCGGTGCTGCCAAGGTGGTGGGCTTGGACGTGCGGCCTGCAACCGGCGCCACGTTTATTCTCGCCGACAACAACCGCGTCTATACGGTTGATCCCACCACGGGCGCTGCCACGATTGTGGGCGCGGCCGCAGTGACATCCGTTGGCGCCGACGTCGGCGGTTTTAATTTCAACCCCGTGCCGGATCGTATTCGCCTCATCAATAAAGCTGGCAGCGTCAACGTACGTTTGAATCCAGATACGGGCGCATTGGCGGCCACGGATACCTCACTGATGTATGCCACCGGCGACATCAACGCAGGCAAAACATTTTCTTTACGCGGCATGGCTTACAAAGCGACGACTGGCGCGGGCACCGGGCCGGATCCATTTGTAACAACTGCTTATGTCCTCGATGCTACGCAAGACGTGCTGGCAACTTTGGGTAGCGTCAATGCCAACCCACAGTCGCCCAATGGCGGACAGCTCTTCACGGTTGGCGCTTTGGGCGTGAATGTTTCCACGACTTCTGCTGCGCAGACCTTCAACATCGACACCGTGAACAACGTCGGCTATTTCGTTCACGAAGGTTCGACGCGCACGCTGCGTAAAGTGAATCTCGCGACCGGCGCAAGCGCACCTTGTGGCGGTACGGTGAAGGTGAGCGGCACGTCGTTGAAGCTGCGGGCCTTGGCTGTTGCCCCCTAACTTTTAACGCTTTGCTTTAAATAAAACGCCGGCCTTTGTGCCGGCGTTTTATTTGGGCGCAATCCAGTTACAGTGCTGTCATAGCATGGGGAGCGCACATGAAACTTTTGAGCAAAATTGCTGTGGCCGGGCTGATTGTGATTGCCACGATTCTGGCGTGGAACACCGCGCATCTGCCTGCGTCGGCAACACATGCGGCAACGACAAAGTTATTGGATGTTGATGCGACAGCCAGTGCGCAACGCTTGGCTGGTGCGATTCGAATTCCGACCATCTCTTTTGAAAATCGTAGTGACATCGATATCAAACAGTTCGATGCGCTCGCCAGTTATCTGCAAAAGAATTTCCCGAAAACGCACGCCGCGCTCACGCGCGAACGTCTCGATGGCGGCAGCTTGCTCTACACATGGACGGGCAAAGATCCCAAAGCCAAACCGATTTTGCTGCTGGCGCATATGGACGTTGTTCCCGTAGAGCCCGGCACTGAAAAACAATGGACACATCCGCCATTCTCCGGTGATATCGCAGAAGGTTTTATCTGGGGCCGCGGCGCGCTTGATGACAAAGGCAATATGGTTGCCTTGCTCGAAGGCGTCGAAACTTTGTTGTCGCAGGGCTTCACCCCTAGCCGCACGATTTATCTGGCTTTTGGTCACGACGAAGAAATTGGTGGCGATCAGGGCGCAGTAAAAATGGCCGCGCTACTCAAATCGCGTGGCGTCAAAGCCGAGTTCTCGCTTGATGAAGGCGGCGCCATCACACAAGGCGTTATCGCTGGTGTTGATAAGCCGGTTGCATCAGTCATGGTGGCGGAAAAAGGCTATGTCTCTTTTCGTTTAACAGCGCGCGCAAAAGGCGGGCACTCATCCATGCCGCCTGCGGATACGGCAGTCGGCGATCTCGCACGTGCGGTTTCACGCGTGCAGGCAAAGCGCATGCCTGGGCGTCTAACGCCACCCGTTAATGAAATGCTGAATCGCCTCGCACCCGAAATGCCTTTAGCGCGCCGCGTTCTGATGGCGAACCGTTGGCTGTTTGAGCCCTTACTGGTGCGCGCCATGTCGGCCACGCCAGTGAGCAGCGCGTTAGTGCGAACCACTACAGCGCCGACCATCTTGCGTGCGGGCATCAAAGACAATGTTTTGCCGACAGAAGCTTATGCCGTGATCAATTTCCGCTTGTTGCCGGGCGACACGGTCAAAGATGTCGAAGCGCATCTGCGTGATGTCATCGATGACGAGCACATCGAGATTGCGATCGATGGCCATATGGAGAGCGAAGCCTCGCCCGTTTCAGATTCGAATAGCGCGAGTTTTGCGGTGATCGAAAAGACCGTGAACCAAGTGTTTCCAGAGGCCTTGGTCAGCACCGGCATCGTGACCGGCGCAACCGATAATCGTCACTACACCGACGTATTCGAGAGCCGTTATAACTTTTCACCGAGCCTCTATCGTCCAGAAGATTTAGCCCGCGTGCATGGCGCGAACGAACGCATTGCTGTGCAGTCTTATGTCGGCATGATTCGCTTCTACGCACATCTGATTCAAAACGCGGCAGGCCTGCAGTGACGACAGCGGCAAGCAAGTTGGTAGAAATTATTCAGCTGACAGAAGCAGAAATTTTTAGACGGCTGAACAAACCGGTAATCTAGGCTCTAAGCGACACTATTAGCATCAGCATCAGCATCGGGGAGTACGCATCAAAATGACGACTGCCACACGCAGCGACAAAATGCCGGCCGGCATTCCGTACATCATCAGCAACGAGTTTGCCGAGCGTTTCTGTTTCTACGGCGTGAACGCGATCCTGGTGCAGTACATGATCGAGTTCTTGCACTTTGGCGATGCCAAAGCTGCGAGCTGGCAGGCGATGTTCAAATCCGCCGCGTACTTCTTCCCTTTGCTCGGCGCGATTGTTTCAGACGTATTCCTCGCTAAATTTCGCACGATCATTTCGTTCTCGATTGTTTACATCGCGGGCTGCACGATCCTCGCTTTGGGCACTGGCGAAGACATGATGATTGTCGGCCTGTTGCTGATGGCTTTTGGCACGGGCGGCATCAAACCTTGTGTATCGACCAATGTCGGCGATCAATTCACCGAGCAGAACGCGCATCTGATTGAGCGCGCCTTCAGCTATTTTTACATCTCGATTAATGCGGGCTCAGTAATTTCAATCTGGCTCTGCCCTGAGTTGCTGAGCAATCCTGCATTCGGGCCCAAAATTGCATTTGGCGTGCCTGCCTTGATGATGACGTTTGCGACCATTGCCTTCTGGTTGGGTGGACGCAAGTTTGCGGTGGTGCCACCAGCGATGCGCACCGGTGCAGGCCCTGCACTTGTCGTGTTCTCGCTGATTTTTGCGGTGATGCTGGCGATTACCGGCGTGGTGCTGGTGCAGACCAATAAGCTGTGGGCAACGGCAACGATCTTGTCTTTGCTCGCAGGTTTAATTTTTGTTTGCTTGCGCCCGAGCATTGGCAACAAGTTGCCTGAAGATTTGCATGCTTGGCTTAAACGCTGCTTCACCGGCGATTCACTCAAGCTGATTGGCCGTTTGCTGGTGCTTTATATCTTCGTCGCATTCTTCTGGTCCTTGTGGGATCAGAGCAATGGCAACAGCTGGACCATTCAAGCGCAGTCCGCGTTGATGGATAAACATCTGTTGGGCTTTATGAGTGGCGTGTCGGGTTTTGAGAGCGCAGCCGCGTGGGAGATGTTGCCAGCGCAGGTTCAAGTGGTTAACGGCATTTTCATTTTGATTCTCGTGCCGGTTTTTACCTTCGTCATTTATCCTTTGCTGGGCAAGTTTTTTACGGTGACGCCACTGCGCAAGATCGGCATGGGCTTGTTCACGGTCGCTGCGTCTTTCTTAATCGTTGCGTGGATTGAGCAACGTATTCAGGAAGGGCATGTAGTGAGCATGTGGTGGCAGATCAGCGCTTATGTCGTGCTGACTGCAGCGGAAGTATTGGTGTCGATCACCGCACTCGAATACAGCTACAAACAAGCGCCGCTGTATATGAAGAGTTTTGTCATGTCCTTGTTCCTGTTGTCCGTCAGCGTGGGCAATATTTTTACCGCCGCAGTTAACGACTACATGGTGGAGCCACTCAAAACCGAAAGCGTGAGCACGGGTGAACAAACCTGGGTTGCACTGTCGAAAGTGGATGGTTACGTCACCGGCCAGAAGATCGATTTCAATGGCGAAAACGGCGTGGAAGTCATTACCGCTGACGGCAGCAAAGGACCTTTGGCCGGCACCTTCCTGATTGCGGAAATTGATGTTGCGGGCAATCGCGTCCGCCTGATGGACAAGGTTTATCGCAAGCCGGTGTCGAGCAATGGCAACTACGATCTGAGTAAAGGCGAGGTCTCAACTTACACGCTGGTCGGACCGATCTATTTCTTGTTCTTTGCCGCATTGATGGCTTTAGGCGCAGTGCTGTTTATCTTTGTGGCGATGGTGTCCAAGGAGCGCACCTTTGTGCGCGAGGCCGAAGCGACGTGATTTTATGTAAAGCGGTGTAGTGCCATTCGAGCATCGGGTTTATATTTGCGGCAGCCGACCACGCCGCATCCAAAATCCCAACTCAAATAGTCGGCAAAGGAAGAGACATGAAAAAGGAATTACTGCTCTCGATATTGTTTGCAAGCAGTTCGCTGCTGGCGAGCTTTGAATCCGTCGCACAAGCAAAGGGACAGTGGCAGGAAACGCCGACTGACGCCGCGCTTGAAGAGACCCCGGTTGAATTGCGCGCAGACGCATCAGCGGCCGCCGCAGCTGCTGCAGCGGCAGCACCAGGCGCTGTGCAACAAAAAGCGGAGTTGCCGGGTTTAACCAACACCGCCGCGGTAGCGCCGAGAGTGGCGCCCGCTGTGCCTACGCCGGTGCCAGTTCCGGTTCCCGTGTCTGAACCAGTCCCTGTAGCGGTGCCAGCTGCAGCGCCAGTAGTGGTTCCAACTCCAGTTGCCGTGCCAGTCGCTGCTCCTGCGCCAGTAGCGGACACGCAGCTAGAAGTTCTGCCTGCGCCAGTGTCGGCACCGCCGCCGGATGAATACAGATCCGTCACGCCAACGGTATCGGTCTGGAATACCTCCAAGTCCACCGCCGTAGTGCTGCATCCGGTGCCGCTGCGCACGCGACCTGTTGTGGCCAACACGGGCGACATCATCGATGCCGAAACGCGCGTGCGTTTGGAGTCCAGCACGATTAATGCGGACGGTATTTGGTGGTTTGTCACCGCTCCGGGAATCGGCGGCGGTTGGCTGCTGGAAAGCGCAATGGGCAGTCCACAGCGCTAAGTCGCAGCGGGCTTCAGCACGCCGAGAGCATGTCCTCTCGGCGTGTGATTTAAAAAATACGCTTCGTAAGAAATTCGCCAGCTATGTGGTGAAACGCATAGTCGCGCCCCTTGATATTTATTACTCTGAAGCCAGTGTTCAATGCTGGCTGCTCGCGGGCAGGGCAAATTTAAGTCGTTCAGGAGTGTTATGAAGAAGATCCTATTGGTTTCAGCGGCGCTGTCCGCTTTGTCGTTTTGTGCTCAGGCCGCCGCTGAATCGGTGCCGCCACAAGCATCAGCCTCCGTAGCGTCGGCAGCGTCTGCTACGCCACAGACCTCTAAAGCGACGGCCGTCGTACTGCGCGCCGTAGCTCTGCGCGATCGCCCTAAGCTCGACAGCACAGGCGAAGTCGTGGTCCCAGCCGAGAAACGCGTGCGCTTGGAAAAAAGCACCCAGAATGCTGATGGCACCTGGTGGTATGTGACTGCCGATGGTCTGGGCGGCGGCTGGGTAGTCGAAACCGAAGTGGGAAGCGCACAGCTGCAATAGTTTTTGCACAAGCCGCGTCCGTCCCACGTAGGCGGACGCGGCCGCATATGAGACGATAGGGACAGGCCCTTTTCCCTGATCCCTCATGTCCGTTTTTACCAAGGTCTCGTACAACGAGCTTCGCGATTTTCTGCAGCAGTATCCGGTCGGCGAACTGATCGGCTACCAAGGCATCGGCGAAGGTATCGAGAACACCAATTATTTTGTTGATACCAGCGATGGCCGCTGGGTGCTGACGCTGTTCGAGCGTCTCAACTACGACGATCTGCCGTTCTTCCTCGGTTTGATGGATCACCTCGCCTCGCGCGGCTTCACTGGTGCGATGCCTGCCCGCACACACGAGGGCAAGAACCTCGTCACCCTCAATGGCAAACCGGCTGCATTGGTGCATCGCCTCACCGGTCAGGGCGTGCTGTTTCCGAATCTGGCGCAGAGTGCTGCCGTTGGTAGCGCGCTCGGCGATTTACACGTCACCGGACTTTCATATGCAGGCCGCTGCGAGAACTCGCGTGGTCCGGCATGGCGTGAGCAGACCGCGAAGGCATTGCTGTCACGCGTCGATAAAGACACCCGCGCGCTGATTGAAGACGAACTCAAAGCACAATCCAAACTCAATTTCGCGGCGTTGCCACAGGGCGTGATTCACGCCGACCTGTTCCGCGACAACGTGTTGTTTGTAGATGATCGCCTCACCGGCGTCATCGACTTCTATTACGCCTGCAACGACGCACTGATCTACGACTTGGCCGTCACGCTGAATGACTGGTGCTTTGAAACCAACGGTCATCCGAATGCTGCGCGCTGGACCGCGATGACAGATGCGTATCGCGCACGTCGCGAGCCTGAAGAAAGCGAACGTGCTGCATGGTCGCTGGTTCTGCGCGCTGCGGCGCTGCGTTTCTGGCTCTCACGTTTGTACGACTGGACCTTCCCCCGCGAAGGCGATGTTGTGCATGTGAAAGATCCGGACCAATACCGCCGCATTCTTGAGCATCATCGCAACACAGCACCGCCTGCGCTCTAAACGCACTGCTGCAATCCAAGGAATCAATATTGATGAGTGACGCCGCCTCTTCCAGCACGCCGCCCGTAAATTCACCGCGCACCGTGCTGTTCGCAAGTTTGATTGGCACCACCATCGAGTTTTTCGATTTCTATATTTACGCCACGGCAGCGGTGTTGGTGTTCCCAACGCTGTTCTTCCCGGCGGGTGATCCAGCAACTGCAACGCTGCAATCGCTAGCAACGTTCGCGATTGCGTTCATCGCGCGTCCGATTGGCTCAGCAGTGTTCGGACATTACGGCGATCGTATTGGTCGCAAGGCAACGCTGGTTGCAGCATTGCTGACGATGGGAATTTCCACCGTCGTCATCGGTTTGTTGCCAACCTACGCAGCCATTGGCATGTGGGCGCCGTTGTTACTAGCGCTGTGCCGCTTTGGTCAGGGCTTGGGTTTGGGTGGTGAATGGGGCGGCGCTGTTTTGCTCGCGACTGAAAACGCACCACCGGGTAAGCGCGCTTGGTACGGCATGTTCCCGCAGCTTGGCGCGCCAATTGGTTTCATTCTCTCCGGCGGCATTTTCTTGCTGCTGAGTGATGTGCTGACCAACGAACAATTCTTCAGCTACGGCTGGCGCATTCCGTTTCTCGCCAGCGCAGTTTTAGTTTTGGTTGGTTTGTATGTGCGACTCAAAATTACCGAGACGCCGGTGTTTGCACAGGCTCTCAAAAATCATGAACGTGTCGAAGTGCCGATGTTCACGGTGTTCCGCGAACATGGCCGCGCACTATTCCTCGGCACGGTCATCGCACTCGCAACGTTTGTATTGTTCTATCTGATGACGGTGTTCGCACTCAGCTGGGGCACTTCAGCACTCGGCTACACGCGCGCAGAGTTCTTGAAGATTCAGCTCTTTGCCGTGCTGTTCTTTGGCCTGATGATTCCGCTGTCCGCGGTCTATGCCGACAAGCGCGGACGTCGTCGCACGCTGATTATTGTGAGTGCCGCCATCGCTGCTTTTGGTCTGGTGTTGGCGCCAATGATGCAAGCAGGAACTGTAGGCGTTGTTCTCACCTTGGTGCTGGGCTTGAGCTTGATGGGTCTGACTTACGGACCGCTCGGCACCATCTTGTCTGAGCTATTCCCAACGTCTGTGCGTTATACCGGCTCGTCGCTCACGTTTAATCTGGCTGGAATCTTCGGCGCTTCGTTCGCGCCGTACATTGCAACGTGGCTCGCCAAAAATCACGGCCTACAGTTTGTTGGTTACTACCTCACGGCCGCAGCGTTGCTGACGCTAGGCGCGCTACTGCTGTCACGCGAAACCAAAGACGACGATCTCGTCGCCGTGCAGAGCTAAGGAGCACCACAGATGTTGAGCCTCACGCGATATCAATGGGCAGTTCTATTCGCGGCGTGGTTGGGTTGGGGCTTCGATATTTTTGATGGCGTGCTGTTCAACTACGTTGCGCCGAATTGCGTGCCAACGCTTCTGGGTTTGACCATTGGATCGCCAGAAGCCAAGCAAGCGACGTTGTTCTGGACCGGCCTGCTCACTTCTCTGTTGTTGATTGGCTGGGCCATCGGCGGCGTGGTGTTCGGTTGGGTTGCTGATCGCATTGGTCGTACGCGCACTTTGTTGTTGACGATGTTGGTCTATGCACTCGGCACGGCCGCTTGTGCTTTCGCGCCGAATATCTGGGCGCTGATGGCGTTCCGCTTTATCGCTTCGCTTGGTATTGGCGGCGAATGGGCTGCTGGCGCGTCGATGGTTAGCGAAGTGATGCCGGAGAAGCGCCGCGTAGAAGCGGGCGCCTTGCTCTATACCTCCGCACCCTTCGGTTTGTTTCTCGCCACCTTCGTTAATTTCCAAATCGCTGGTGTCTGGTTCAAAGACGTTCCAGAAATTTCATGGCGCTATGTTTTCCTTTGCGGTTTGATTCCTGCGGCTGCTGCGTTCGCAATTCGCATGTTCATTCACGAGCCTGAGCGTTGGAAAAAAGTTGCAGCCGTTAGCACGCCGCCAAAAATCAGCGAGCTGTTTAGTCCGGAATATCGTGCGCTCACATTGAGCGGATTCTTGATGGCGCTGGTGGCCTTGCTCGCATGGTGGAGCTGCAACGCGTTTATTCCTGTCGTCGCCACGCAGCTTGCGCGGGCAGAAGCACTAACGCTTGGCCTCGATAAATCTGGCACGCTGGCATTGATTGAACACTGGAAATACATCGCCACCGTTTGCTTCAACGCAGGTGGTTTGATCGGCACGCTGCTGACGATTCCTGCGTCCAAGTTGCTCGGTCGCAAGCCGATGTTCGCCATTTACTTCGCGCTGTCGGCTGTCTCGATCCTGTGCACCTTCGGTTTGGATCTGCCATCAGAAACCCGTTTGTACATGTACTTTGCGATTGGCTTGTCAGTGTTCGGTGTGTTCGGCAGCTTCACCTATTACTTGCCAGAACTATTCCCGACGCGTTTGCGCGGCACGGGTTCAGGTTTTTGCTACAACATCGGCCGCGTACTGGCTTCGATCGGGCCTTTCCTCGTCGGCGCTGCAGCATCGCGCGGCACCGATACAGTGTTGGAGGTTTTGTTCTGGGTCGGCTTTGTGCCGCTGCTCGGACTTCTCTTCATGCCTTGGATTATTGAAACCAAAGGCCGCCCGCTGACCGATTGATTATTTTTTTGATGGAATCGAATAGCTGCCGGTTGCATGTGCAACCAACGTTTCCGGATCAGCAGACGAATACAGCGACACTTCCATCACTGCGAGCTTGCGGCCGAGCTTGAGTAAACGGCCATCGGCAATGATGTTGCCCGGCGTCGCCTTGTTCAGAAAATTCAGATTCATATTTGCGGTGACGGCCATCATCTCAGGGCCGATATGCCCGATCACCAAGGCGTACATCGCAAGATCGGCGGCAGTGAATAAGGATGGGCCTGATAGCACATTGCCCGGACGCAACATGCGCGTCTGATACGGAATCACCAGACGCAGCGAACCCGGCACGAGATTTTCGATGGTGAACATCTTTTCTTTGGCGCCGAAGCCCATTTGAATCAGCTGTTCAATTTTGTCGCCGCTCAGCTTCACTTCCACGTCATGCTCCTGCCTTCATCAAACCGTGTACGCCATCCCACAATAGTTTCACCGACATGATCAACAGCACGGCGTTGACCAGGGTTCTGAATCGTTCTTCGCTCAATCGCTGATTGAGTTGCTTGCCAACGACGGTGCCAAGAATGACCGCGATCACCAGAGGCACCAGCAAATCCATTTGCTCAAACGGGCTGAGCCCAACAGTGCCATAGCCCAATAATTTTGTTGCGTGGCCCAAGCACTGACATAGCGCCAATGTGCCGATCATGGTTTCTTTGCGCCACTCGGGGCGTAGAAACAATCGGCCAACAAACAAACCTGACGCGCCGACAAACATGCCGATGCTGCCGACCAATACACCGGCAATCAGATACGCCCAACGCAAGGGTAAAAAGTCGTCGGCCTTCTTGCCGGGAATCAGCGACGCGATGATCAAAACACCCAATACCAACTCGATGATGTGAGTGTTGACCAGTGGCACATAAGGCGCAATCAAAAACGGCGCAGGTGCACAGCCCAACATAAACCAACCCGCAGCGCGCCATTCCACTGCGCTAAAATACGCGACGGTGCGAGAAGCATTGGAGGCCAATTGAACGGCAGCGTGCAGCGGAACCGCTTGTGCGGTGGAGAGGCCGATGGCGTAGAACACGCCAATCAAAATAGTGCCGCCGCCGACACCAGCGATGCCAGACAAAGCGGCCGTCAAAAACGCGGCCGCAGCAATAGAGAAGGCGAAGAAGCTCACCCGCGCATTTTAGGGGGTGTCGCTAGGAATTACTCGAATAGCTTTATGGAATGCCGCCGCCCTACTTGGCCGCTGCTCGCGACGATCTCACTGCGCGCAGTTCGTTTGATGCAGACAATATCGGCATCATCTTCCGCTCAGTAAACTGCACCGTGCTCACGCACTGTGGCGCAATGCGTTTGCTGCCGGTGTTTTGAGCTTGAGCTGGCTTGGCTCTATGGCGCGTGAGATAGGTGTAACGCTGTTCTGTTCGCAGCAATAAATACAAACAGCCGGTTGCGCCCATCATCAAGAATGCAAGGCTGTAATCAGCCTGCCGCTGTAACTGATAAAGGAAAAAGCCCAAGGTCGCCAGAAAGACGAGAAGGCAGATTTGAGTGAGGCGAATCATGGTGGGGCATCCATGCAAATTGTGCGTACAGAATAAACTTTGCACAGGTAAGCAAGGTTGCCGGTGGCACCAAAGAAACATGCCGCTCGTCACGAAGCGCGGTAAATTAAGAACAGATTCTTAAGGGGGCCGCTTCATGATCAAGCTATACGGAATGACAGGGTCTGGAAATTGCTGGAAGCCTGCGGTGCTGATGAAACAGCTCGGGCAGCCTTTTGAGTGGACAGAGATCAATACGCTCAAAGGTGAAACACGCACGCCAGAGTTTCTCGCGCTGAATGCCAATGGCCGAGTGCCACTCCTGATCGTCAACGGCCGCAAGCTCGCTGAGTCCAACGCGATGCTGTGTTACCTGGCCGATGGCACCGATTATTTTCCGGCAGATCGCTGGCAGCGCGCCAAGATTCTGGAGTGGATGTTCTTCGAGCAATACAGCCATGAGCCCTACATCGCCACCGTGCGTTTCTGGGTTCACTTCATGCAGAAGCAAGAAGAGTGGAAAGACAAAATCGCAGAAGCAATGAAAAAAGGTCACGCCGCATTGGGCGTGATGGAGCAGCAGTTACAGAAGACTTCATTCCTCGCCGGCGCTCGTTACAGCATCGCGGATATCGCGCTTTATGCGTACACGCATGTGGCGCATGAGGGCGGGTATGACTTGAACGCTTATCCGGCGATTAATGATTGGATGAAGCGGTTGGAAGCACAGCCCAAGTTTGAGAAAATGACAGGCTAAGAAGTTGTAGGAGCGCCTCTTAGGCGCGATTGGCGATGAAACCATCGCGCCTAAGAGGCGCTCCTACATTGACCACATTGCCTATCACTGCCAGCATCCGCACAACTTAGATTCAAGGCTAAATCCCATGCTCGAAATCACCGCCCTTTCCCTTCCCGGCGTCCGCATCAGCATCATCGCCGCCGGCATATTTTTCAGCAGCGGCCTGCTCACTGGCGCATGGAAATATTTTTGCATCGCCCGCAGCCCTGTCGCGCAAGCGCCGGTGTATGTCGATATCGCGCATCGCACTTCACTGCTCTATTCCTTCGCCGCAATTTTGCTCGCGCAATTTGCTGCGTTGTCAGCGTATTCACCAGCAGTAAATTTCTGGGCCGCTGCAATCCCACTCGTATTTTTCGGCGCTGCAATCTTCGGCTACATCGTGCACGGCGTTCTCAACGACACCGACAACCAACTCCGCAAGCCGCACAAAGTCGGCAACACCTCTCTGCCACGCGGCAGCATCGCCATTTTTATGTGGCTGTTGATGGCAGGAGAAATCGGCGGCTTCGCCGTGTTGTTCGCAGGTGTGTTGAAGCGAATCTGCGAAACGACCTAAAGCATTTTGTAGGCTGGGTTGGTTTCATCAACCCAGCAACTCACTGCGTAAATGGAGATGCTTGGTTTTGTTGCACTTCAACCCAGCCTACGAGTTGAATGTAGCCCGGGTGAAACCTAGGTCACTCAATCACAAAGAGGAACGCCCCGGGCTGCACCCAGCCTACGTCGCGATTGATCAACAAATCTCGTTAATCGCGCGAAGCACATCCGCACGCGAAATCTGCCCCACCAACTTGCCACTCTTCACCACCGGATAACGCTTTACCGCCGAGTCGAGAAAGCGACTGGCGATTTCGAGAATGGGTGTATCGGGCGAAACAGTGAGCGCATCGTGCGTCATGTATTCGGCGACGATGCCGGCGGGGACGCCTTCGTAGCCGGCGGTGAGTGCGACTTTCAGACAATCTTTTTCTGAGAGCACGCCGACGAGATTGCCGTCGGCATCCAGCACAGGCGCGCCGGAAATGCGGTGTTTGACGAGATCATTGATGGCCGTCATCACTTCCATGTCGGCAGTGAATGTAACGACTTGCGTCTGCATGTAATCACGGACGACGACTGAACCGAGTGTGCGCATTACTTCTCTCCAACGCATTTATGTGTGCTTTATGCGGTAGGCGTACCGTAGCGCGGAATCGTGCTGTGTTCCAGCCCTGTGAGGGTGGGTTTTATGACTCAGGACGAAATGTTGCAGCGCAAAGGCATTGATCAGTCCTTTAGATGGGTTTGCACGGAAAATTGATCTTTAATCACGGCGCTCTGGGCCGCATATTGGCACTCATCAACACACGCTAATTGCGGAGAGCAACATGATCACCTTACGTCGTTCAGAAGATCGCGGTCACGCCGAACATGGCTGGTTGGACAGCTATCACACGTTTTCTTTCAGCGACTATCAGGACCGCCGCTTTATGGGCTTTTCTGACCTGCGCGTGATTAACGAGGACCGCATCGTGCCCGGCACCGGCTTTGGTACGCACGGCCACCGCGATATGGAAATCATCACGTATGTGCTGGCTGGTGGCGTGCACCATCAAGATTCAACCGGCGGCGAAGGCATTTTGCGCCACGGCGAATTGCAGATGATGAGCGCAGGCAGCGGTGTGCGACACAGTGAGAAGAACCCTTCGAACTCTGAGCATCTGCACTTGCTGCAGATCTGGATTGAACCGAATGAGCTCAACGTTGCGCCCAGCTATGACCAGCAGGCGCTGGATGCTGATGCACTACGCAAAGGCTTTGTCACCGTGATTGCACCCAAGGATGAAGGCGCACAGTTTCCGATTCATCAGGACGCGCGCTTACTGATTGCTTGGCCGGCAGAAGGTCAGACGCTAGAGAAGACGCTGGATGCGCAGCGCCGTTATTACCTGCACGTTGCGACCGGCTCAGTGCAGTTAGGCACGCAGCGTTTGGTTGCGGGTGATGCGGCGATGATTGATCAGGAGACGGCTTTGTCTCTGACGGCTACGGCAGAGAGCGAAGTGCTGTTGTTTGATCTGAAGCCGTAAATCTGTAGGAGCGCCTAAGCGGCGCTCCTACACCAAGTGCTTAGCGAACCGTTACGCCCACATGCAAACTGAAATCCGGTGATGAATAAGTCACCGGATCTTCTTGGAAAAACACGTCCATGCTCACCTTCGGCGACCAGCGATAAGTGCCGCCCATCGTTAGCTGTAAGCCAGGTTTTTTCAGGCTGTCGAGTTCGCTGTTCTTGTACAACGCGCTATGCGCGTAAAGCTGGCTGCGCAGCTCAAAGTTTTGCGTGACGAAGTAACCGAGTCCAACGCCGCCAAAGATCGCAGCGTTACGTTGTTGGTCCTTAAGTGCATCCGCTTTTTGCGCCACGGTTGCGCCGAGTGAGGCGAAGCCGTCCCAGCTGGAGCCCGCGTCAAACGGCAGAGCAAAGTCGCCCCACAGCGCGCCGCCCCAATTTCCGCCAGTGAGTTTGCTGTCGCTGCCTGTCGGCAGTTTGACCATGCCTCGCAGTGCGGCACCTTCTCCGACTTTCCAGCCCGCTGCGAGTTCGATATCGCCCAGCGTGGTGCCGCTTTGCTGCACATCGAGCACGGGGTTGCCGTTAACCACGTAGCTGATCTGACGCACGTCGCTAGCTGCGAGGGGGCGACCGCCATCGGGCAGGCCGAAGGTTTTGTGCCACTGATCAATAAAGTGATCCATGAAACCGCCGCCAACAATCAGCACTGGCAGTCGCGCGGAGAGTTCCAGATTATTGCCGATGCCCTGACGCCAGCTGAGCGCAAAGGCAGAAGTCTCGCCATCGATCGTGATGCTTTCGTTGAGACTGGAGTCGACGTAGTACTCGGTGGTGAGGTCGTAGTCCGCCGAAAAGCTGGACTGCGATGCACCGAGCACGCTGCTTTGACCAATGGCGGGCAGTGCAAAACTGCGTGCGAGCGTGCCTTGGTTATAGGCCGGCAATGCGTCCCAAGCGTAGACGTTACTGCTGCATGAAATGGCCGCGAGGACTGCGAGACGCGCAGTCCGGTTCAAAATCCTTTTTGATGTCACCCGCACTCTCCTTTTTGCGGCAGATAGATTGTTCTATTTTATGTACTTATAAATCTGTAACAAGCAAATAAGAACATCCCAATTAAACCCAATCGCAGTACGAGCGCATCGTGCGCTTGATTGCTGCAACTCAAGACCCCATATGAGATCGAGGCACGCTGCCAAGGACCTCACCTCTTGGCAGCTTACCCTGCGGCGCGTGGCTCTGTTAGCATCCCGCCCCCAAAAAGCTTTTTACACATTATTAGTGCCATGACGCTTGCTACTCAAAATCTGCGAATCAACTCGATCCGCGCTGTGTCCACACCTGCTCAGGTTCAGGCCGAGATTCCGTTAACGGAAGCCGCTGCCAATACCACCAGCACCACACGCACCGAGATTCAGAACATCTTGCAGGGCAAAGATGACCGTTTGTTGGTCGTCGTTGGTCCTTGCTCGATTCATGATCCTGCGGCTGCTTTCGATTACGCCGCGCGCCTCGCGCCGCTGCGTGAGCAGCTGAAAAAAGATTTGTTGATCGTGATGCGCGTGTATTTTGAAAAGCCGCGTACGACGGTGGGTTGGAAGGGTTTGATCAACGATCCTGAACTCAACGACAGCTACCAGATCGACAAAGGCCTGCGCGTTGCACGTAGCTTGCTGCTCAAGCTCAACGATCAAGGCATGCCAGCAGGCGTCGAGTTCCTCGACCTGCTCACGCCGCAATACCTCGCTGACCTCGTCAGCTGGGGCGCAATCGGCGCGCGTACGACGGAATCGCAGCTGCATCGCGAAATGGCGTCGGGCTTGTCATGCCCAGTTGGTTTCAAGAACGGCACCGACGGCAGCGTGAAAGTTGCAGTCGATGCTGTGCAATCTGCACGTAGCCCGCACCGCTTCTTGTCGATGACCAACGATGGCCAGATCTCCATTTTTGAGACAGCTGGCAACCCCGACAGTCACATCATTCTGCGCGGTGGTAGCCAGGGTACCAACTACGATGCGGGCGCAGTGGAAGCTGCAAGCGCAGTGATGACCAAGTCCGGTCAGCAGCCACTGATCATGATCGACTTCTCGCACGCCAACAGCTCCAAGCAGCACAAGCGTCAGATTGTTGTTGGTCATGACGTTGGTAGCCAGCTCGCTGCAGGCGACAAGCGCATCATCGGCGTGATGGTTGAATCGCACATCGTTGAAGGCCGCCAAGAAATTGGTCCACGCGACAAGATGGTCTACGGCCAGAGCGTTACCGATGCGTGCATTCATTGGGATGACACCGCTGAACTGCTGCGCAATCTTGCTGCTTCGGTAGAAGCGCGTCGTGAGACGGTTGCTAAGGGTTAAAGAGTTTTCATCAGTAATAAAAAGGCCCGCAATCGCGGGCCTTTTTATTTGTGCCGTCGCGGGAATGACGGTTATTTGAGAGCAGTCACCGGAACGACCGGCAATACAACGCTTGATGGATGTGCTGCATCGCTATAAATCGTGAGTCCGCCGATGAGGCCGTTCACGAGATTTGGCAGTGGCGGCAAACCATGTGGAAAGTCGCTGGCGCCAACCGAGATGCGAAGCTTGTGGCCTGCCTTGATCATCGCGCTCGTCGGGAAAATTTCGACAGGCATCAACACCGGCGTGCCACTGGTCACAGGCAACACAGCTTCTTGTGTGAAGGGGTGCCAAGGCTGAATGCGCTGACCATCAAGTTTGCGTGAACGTGTTTCATCTACGGCGCGCATCGATGCAGTGAGCAGCCCATTGCTGATCGGCGTAACCGTGCTACCAAACACATCGTCTACGCGGACTGACAAACCTGCGTCGGTACCCGTCGTCGCAATCCAGATATCGGCTGCAATCGGACCGTTGAAGTAATAGTCCTCTGTCATCGCTGGAGTTTCGTAGTGAACATCCAGGGCTTCAGCCAGCGTGTTGTCCTTGAAGCAGGACAAAGGCAGCAGGCCAAGCAAGCCAGCAGTCCACTGCGAAGTGCTAGCTGAGCAAATGCCACTCACTGGTTGTTGCAACGCAAAGTTGGTGGCTTCGTCTGCAGTCGGCGCAGTCAGCGAAAGGCTCTTGTCGCCACGCAAAAATAAACGCTGTGCTTTTGCTTGTGGATGCGGCCAGTCACTCGCGGTAACGTAGTGGCCTTCGCCATAAACGTATTGCGTCACGTTAGGCAATTTGTTGGCGCCAACATTCATGCCTTTCACGTATTGGTCGAACCATTGCAGCGTGATGTGATCAAGTACAGGCACGCCATCGAGCGGTAGGTTGGCGCCCATTGCAGCGTCGACGTGTGTCCAAGGGCCGATCAGCAATTTAGTTGGCGTGTGGTTCTTCAACGCTTCGTACAACATCGGTTCGCCGCGCTGGAAAATGTCCTGCAAGCCGCCAACGATGAATGTCGGAATCTGAATTTTTCCAGCTTGTTCGATCGGTGAGCGGCTCGCCCAGAAGTCGCCATCAAACGCAGTGTCAGGATCACCGACAACTGCATTCAGAATAGTTGGTACCTGGAAATTAGTGACGGCGCTGAGTACGCGATCGAGTTCTTGCTGCAAGCCTGTTGCAGGATCGAGAACAATATTCGGATCAAGCACACCGAGTGCGGTGACGAGTCCAAGCCAGAGTGGAATGAAGCCGACGTTGACCTGCCCGCCGTTGAAAACGATATCGCGATAAGCATCGCCCATCGGCACAATCGGGAACATCGCTTTCACTGCCGGATCTTGCTGCGCAGCAGAAAGCACGGCAGTGATCGCCAGCAGAGACGCACCGTAGAGACCAATGTTGCCGTTGCAGAACGGCTGCGTTGCCACCCAACGAATGGTTGGTTTGTAATCGCCTTGTTCGGTTGCGCCAAAGGCTTCCCACTGGCCATCAGATGCGCCGGTGCCGCGCTCATCCACGATCACATGCGCATAGCCATGTGAAACCAGATAAGTGTTCGCGCCACCAATGGCTGGCACGTAGGTGCCTGCGGCTTTGTTGTAACCCGTGATCGTCAGAACAGTTGGAACTGGATGATCAACTGCTTTGCCACTGGCATCTGCAGGCAACACGATAGTTGCCGCGAGCTTGGTGCCGTCGGCCATCGTGATGGTGTCTGTGCTGGTGACAGATTTGGGATAAGTGGCTTCAGGGTTGTAATCAACCCAGTCGCTAGTCGCTTTAATTGGCACATTCTTTTTTGCCAAGGTGCCGCGGGTGCCGTTGGTGGTCCAGCCATTGCTGCCGGAACCTTCTGACGACGAGCCATCCGGCGAGCTGCTTCTGCTGCAACCAGCGCTAAAAACAATCGCAGCAACTATCGCTGCAACACCGATATGCCGCATGGCTTTGATTGAACGTTCCATCTTTCTCCCCCACTTCTTATATGTAGTTCTATTTTAGCCGCTGCGCTCGAGGCAGCTATGGCCGAAAAAGTCTGCGTATTGTCGCTCAGGCAGGCCCCTTATGACACCCTGAAATTCATGCGTGCAATCAGCTGTCCATCCGGAGTGCGCAGGTTTACCGTCCAACGCCCACGAGATTCCAGCGGAAAGTTCTGTTTGCGGCTGTAAGTACGGAACCCTTCAGCGCGGCCGCCCTTGATGGTGGCTGGAATGTTGTCCAGCAGCTCGGACTCATGAATCCACTCAAACCTTACGGACTGTGCGAGCCCCAGCGGCGCATGCACCGAGACGAACGCATCAATCCCATTGGCCAGATCCGCGGCGGAAATGGTTTTTAGTTCCGCGCCGGGTTGTAGATCATCCGACACCGTTGCCGTGATCACCGACTGTTTCACGACCAAGCCTGCCGGCGGAATATGCGAGCGCGCAAACCATACAACGGCGAGCACTGCGAGCAGCACACTGATACGCAGACAGCCACGCAAGCGCGATGCGCCCCTGAACAAACGAGGCACGCAGAGCAATGTCAGCACTGCTGTTAATGCAAGTGATAGCGGCACAGCTTTTTCGAGCGGCAATTGCAATGCAATAGGCAGAACAACGAGGCCGGCCAGAAAACTACAGAACGCATGAAACGCAACGCTACGCGCTGCGGTACCTGCAATGCGGCTTGTATAGAGCGGATCCACCGTGCAACCCACGGCTGCGATGATCGCTGCGCCAGTGAAAATGATCTGACCCGCATCATCGTGAGTTGCCGCGATCAGGAATGGCAGAGCGAAAAACAAAATCTCGATTTGCAGTGACTGCGTCGCAAAGTGCACCAGATTTTCACTCAGTCGCCCGCGAGTCACTCTTGCAACCCAATTGCCGAGGAAGTCTTCCGCCAGCAATGCAATCCAACCCAACAAGGTTAGCGCCGCAATCAATCGCGACAAATGCTCCCCTCGTTGGACTAGAGCGAAACTAAGCCAACCCGCCGCAAAACTGAGCAAGGGCAATAGCCAGGGATACCGCTGGTTAAACGCCAACGCACGCTCAAGCCAACGCGATAAACGCGAAGCTGTTGGGATGGTGGGATCGATTTGCTCTGTCAAAAGAAAATGCCAAACGTAGGGTGGGTTCGCGCAGCGTAACCCACCATTTCTGAAAGTTCGGTGCGGTGAGCAACGCTCAGTAATTGCTCCGCCCTCGTGCGCTAATCCACCCAACAAGATGGATTAGCGCCGATAGAAGACCGCAGGGTCGACTTAGAAATACTCACCCTTAAACACGTTCGCGAACACCACCTGTTCCAACGAAGGCTTGTTGCCCTCTTTGCGGCCCTTTGCAGCAGCCGATGAAGGGAACAGGTTGTAGCCCTTGTTGAGGAAGTAGTCGTTCATCTTTGGCCACAGTGCGTAGCTGATCGCGGCGGCAGTGCCGAGCGGAGTGGCGACAGACTTAGGACGGCTGATGATGGCTTTTACAACAACGTTCGCGGCGTGGTCGGGTGACCAGGTCGGCACGTAGTCGTAGACCTTGGTTGGCGCAATCATCGGCGTGCGCACCAGCGGCATGTAGATGGCGGTGATCTCGATGTTCTTGTGCTTGACCTCAGCAGACAAGCAACGCGAGAACGCATCAAGTGCGGCCTTGCTCGCAACATAGGCGGAGAAGCGTGCAGCGTTGGCGAGCACGCCAATCGAGCTGATATTGATGATCTGACCCGAGCGGCGATGCGCCATGCTCGGCAGCAAGCCCAGAATCATGCGCACAGCGCCGAAGTAATTCAGCTGCATCGTGCGTTCGAAATCGTGGAAGCGCGTCGTCGATTCCATCACGCCGCGGCGGATTGAACGACCTGCGTTGTTAATCAAGATGTCGACGTGACCGAAGTCTTTGAGAATGGCGGCGATGCAATCATCAATCGCCTTCATGTCGTTGAGATCGCATGGATACACATGCGCTTCACCGCCAGACTTTTGAATGATCTGCTGGGTTTCTTCCAGCTTCTCGCGCGTGCGTGCAACCAGAATTACTTTGGAACCAGCAGCGCCGAGTTTCTTGGCGACGTTGAAGCCAATGCCGGATGAAGCGCCCGTGACGATCACGACTTTGCCCGCGAGTTTTTGCATCGCGTTCTTCGGCAGCTTCACATTCAGATCAAGCTGTAGTTCCCAATAGGCCCAGAGCTTGTCGATGTAGTTCTTGATATCCGGGCAAGCAACGCCTGTGCCCTTGAGCGCGGCGCGCGCATGCTTGTCATCGAATACCGCTTGGTTGCTGACGTAGCCGAGTACGGAAACTGGAACGCCAATCGCTTTGGAAATATTTTTCTTAACGGAATCTGGGATGCCACGCGTCACGCGATTCGTCAGTTTGCGCAGGCCCGGCGGTAGCGTTGGCACATCAAGCTTGCGTGCAAACTCGGGGCCGTGTGCGGCTTCAAGGATTGTTTGTAGCAAATCGCCAACGCTTGGCGAATGCGATTGAATCAGGTGAAACGCTTTGCCATCGAGACCGTTCTTGTGTGCGAGCGCATCCATCGCGGCAGCGACGTAATCCACTGGTGCCAATGGCACCTTGCCGCCTTCGATGCCGAGCAGTGGCAGCCACTTTGGAACAGCGTGGCTGATTTTTTGAATCGTCTTGAAGAAGTAATAAGGACCGTCAATCTTGTCCATCTCGCCGGTTTCGCTGTGACCCACAACGGCGCCCGGACGATAGATGCGGAACGGCACTTGCGATTCGTTACGCACGATCGCTTCTGACTGGAACTTGGTGCGGAAGTACGGATGATCGGTGCGCTGCCCTTCATCAAACATATCTTCGGTAAAGCGGCCGACGTATTCGCCGCCAGCAACCGCGATGCTGGATGCGTGGTGCAGACGCACTTCGCCGCCGAGATCATTCACAAACGCAACGAGGTTGCGCGTGCCTTCGTTATTGATTTTGTCGCCCTGCTCGTTCGACATATTCATGTCGTAAACAGCGGCGAGATGGAACACATGGTCGATCTTGCCTTTTAACTTTTTGAAGTCAGCGGCGGAAATAAGGCCCGGGGTGGTGATGTCGCCCGCCATCATGTGCAGGCGCTTGCCCGCATCGCCATAGCGCTCTTGCAGGGCTTCAAACTTGTCGACCGAAGATTCGCGGACCAGCACATAAACCTTGGCATCTTCACGAGCGAGCAAACGCTCCAACAGAAACTTGCCAATAAAGCCGGTCGCACCGGTGACAAAGTAGTTCATCGCAATCCCCAGAGAAATTTTCAGCCAGCAGTCATCTTACTGGTGTTCTATGACCGCATAACAGGCTCTTGGCGTCATTTTTGTGGCCGCAGCGGCCAATGTGCTGGCTGAAGGTTCACTCGGCGGACCGGGGCAGATATTGGATGTCTGGGGTTTATTGGCCTAACAAAAAACGCCACTGGACCATGAGTCCAGTGGCGTTTTAAGTTTCCGCGTGGGGTCTACCGAATGCCTTGGCGTGTCCCCATCGCTGGACGGACGAGCCACTTGGCAACGTCTTTGCCCAATGCGTCGCTGATCCGGTTAAGTGAGCCACAAGCTGAATAATCGAACATGCCCGCGCCACGGCTTGTTGCACGTTCCATTAGAAAATCACCAATGATTTGTCCGTTTTCACGGAGCTCACCGCGGATGCGCGCTGTCTTTTTACCGGTATAAGCGCCACCGCCCTGTGCATAGACGTACTCGGTTCGAATGCTCAGAACACGGCCAACTGCGGTGTCAATATTTGCGTCGGTCAGCTGTACATTCAATCCTCTATCTTTTGCCTCCTCGGCAATCATTTCTGGCAGCTCGATTGGGAAGCGACACTCTGCTCGAATTGCGTCGTTTGCTGCGCCTTCCACATAAGGAACCGTGCGCGGAATTGTGATCGATCCAGGATCAGCATTTGCAGCAAAGCTCAGAGCCGACAAGCTCAAGCTAAAAGTGCAAAGTAAAAAATTTTTCAGTGACAAATGAGGCTCCATTAGTAAGCAAGATCACTAACGACGGCATTGCCTGCGCCGACGATTGCGGTGGCGATTGCCGAATCAATATTGGGGTAGCTGGGTGGTTGATCCCACGGCGGAGTGACAGATTGATTGCGCAGGCTGGAGGTGCTCCAAAGTATCTTGCCTGTCTTTAAATCAACCATCTGTCCGCTCGCTTTAGCCACGGCAATGGGCGGGCTAGTTGGAGCAAAACCAAAATAGGTACGACTGGTTCCCACTTGATCAAGGCTCAGCAAGAGCAAGCGGTCAATTCCATCGCTGCGTTGAAGCGCTGAATAATCGCGAAGGGCAATGTACTTTCCTTTACTGGAGGAAGACATTTCAGGATATTGCGCGGGGTCCACTACACCCGGAACAATTTTTACAGTTAGCCCACGCGCCTTGAGTTTGTCGGCTAGCTGCAGCTGCACTTGCTGGAATGCACGTGAATCAAAACTTTCCAGATGCGTGGTTAGGTCCGACGCCGCTGCAGCATTGATGGCGAGATCTAAAAAGCCCTGCGCGCCGGATTTATAGGTATCACCTTTGGGCATTGGAGCAACCGCGATGCCGATGATGGCCATCTTGTCGTTCCAGATAGACGCGTCAGATGCAACGATTGCAGTGCGTGTTGCGCAGCCGGATAGCAAACCAACCGTGGCAATCGCAGCAAACAGTGTGCGAGCAGGGGCAGCCTTATGGAACAAGCCCGTGGACCCAAACCTTTTTTTGTTGAACAGCTTATAAATTTTTATGTACTGCAGGCTGTGAGGGGGCACAAGTGCACCCTCACAGCTGCGAGTGATTAGTGCTGCAAATCTTTTTCGTTGACCCATCCCTTGAGGCGTTCACCGCTGACCAACCACCACGAGCCTTCGGCGTTATCAATGCGCTGTGAATCCAGACGCACGGCCTGACCATTTGAGAGCGTCGTTGCAATAGCGCTTTTGGTCGACGGTTGGCCGCGAACCGCACCGCCCGCAATAACTACAGCCGGAGAACCGGCAACAAATTGAGCTTGTGGCGCTACAACTGGCGCTGCCGCTACGGGTGCATACGTTTGCGGAGCTGCATAAGGCGCAACATAAGGTGCGGCCTCAGGGATCGGTGCAGGTACCTGCACGGCAGGTGTATATACCGGGGCTGGCTGATAGCGTGGCGCAGGTTCAGCGCCGCCAAATGCAAACACAACACCAAGGTTGAAGAGCGTCACGTTGCTCTTGTGTCCGGAATCTATGCCAGGGAGATCTTTAACGTTGAGGAGGC
This sequence comes from Stenotrophobium rhamnosiphilum, assembly GCF_003052265.1. Lineage (GTDB taxonomy): Bacteria > Pseudomonadota > Gammaproteobacteria > Nevskiales > Nevskiaceae > Stenotrophobium > Stenotrophobium rhamnosiphilum. The sequence continues at coordinate 125,452 of NZ_QANS01000003.1, read as the reverse complement.
CGCCAATGTCGGCGCGGAAACCAAAGTTGCGAGCGACCATCCAGTCAACGCCGAAAGCGTAGGTCGCACCGCTACTGGTTTCTTCGACGGAGCCACCTCCAGAGGTGTCTTTCAGTTTGGAATCACCGGTGTAATAACCGACCTTGGCAAAAAAGCCAGAACCCTTTCGATCGAATTTGCCGAAATAACCGACGGATGCTGCTTGGCCTTTAAATGACAATGCGACATCCAAGCCGTCGACGTCGTTATCGCCCGTGGTGAGATAAGCCACTTCAACCATCAAGGGAACGGTTTCGCCGCGATAGCCGGCAAATATTTGGCTGCCGAAGCCACGTTTCACATCGTCGTACTTACTGAATTCGGACATAGTGCCGGTCGCGCCGAGATAAACAGCCGCAGAACTAAGCGGGCTGAAAGACAGCAGCGCGCAGGCCGCAATGGCCTTACTGGATAAACGCATGGACAACTCCCTGATATCGAGTTTTATTTGATTTTTACAACTGCGAGCCCCACTCGCAGTGTCTCAATAATCGCCTTCGCGGTGCCGTGTTGCAATAGACCGTTCGGCTAATTGCTTTAATCGCGCGTCTCTGTCTTTGTCGCTGGCCCAAATCACATCTGGGAACAGCAGCACTCGCAGCAGGCCAATCAGCATCCACATGTAACTAATGCTGAAGAGGATTCCGCAGAGCATCGATACGTATTCAAAACTGGCATCGATGTATTTGATGCCCCACCATGAGATCACGTCGGTGAGTGATGCAGCGAGGCCTACGGGGAACACCCATTGATAGGAACGGATGTGGGGGAACTGCAGGGAGAACGGAATGCCGATGATGAAGAAGCTGGTGGTGAAGCCGAACAGATGCGCGTGCGTCATCACGATGAGTTTGCCGAGTGACATCTCATCAAAGAATGCTTTGGTACTGCCGTGGAGTTGTAGCTGATACCAAATTTCTGATGCGCCGAAACAAAATGCGATGCCGAACAACACGGCAGCCATGGCGATGCCACGACGTGCGGCCGGAGGTAGATCGCGCAGGTTGATATCGAAACTGTGCTTGTCGAATGGGACCAGCCACCAGACGGCAAAATTCAAGAAAAAGAAAAATGCGACCAAGGCCAGCGGGGTGCCGATGGTGAGCCAGCGCGATTTCTCGGCTGGCACTTCGACAATCTGCGCGTCTTGTACAGGCTTGTCGCTGAAGAAGTCGAAGTTGTCGCCCTTGGCAGCGGGTGCCGCTTGTTGCTGCGTCGTGCTGGCTGCCGCAGCCTGATCTTGCTGTGCGGCGTTTTGTGCCAAGGCACGAACGCCAAACAAACCTGACAGCAGAATGACAGCGAGAAAAATCTCAATCAGGCGTTGTTTAAACATGTTTTCTTAAGCGCTCTTCAATCGCACAAAAAGAAGTGTGCCTGCTTTCTTCACCGCAGCCGTAATCGCGGCATCCAGATCATTGCCTTTGGCGGCTGACAGTTTGTCTACAGCAACGCCGTTAAAGCTTGCGTAGACCGTGCTCTTAGCCGCCGCAGGCATGCGTTGCGTGTTCATCGCTTTGACCGCGATGACGTTCAATTGGCGATCAGTTGCGAGCATCAGGAAGAAATCTTTGCCCTGATAGTTCGCCGCAAAAATGATCGCAGTGCCAGCAGGGCGCTGATCCTGTAGCGGAATGTAGATGGTGTTCTCGTCAGCTTTGGACAGCGTTGCGCCGAGCGTTTTGGCGCGTGCGATGTCGGCGTCGGTTAACACCGCATCTTTCGGCAGATAGGCGCGTATGCCGGGAAACTGCGCTTGCACTTCTCTTGGAATCAAGCTGGCGGTATCGAGCCAATCGCCGGGCGTTTTAGGCGTTGATGCTTTGCTGCCGGGATTGGATTTGGCTTGTGCTTCGACTGCATTGGCAAAGCCGTCGCCATCGGAATCGAGTTTGGCGATTTTGTCGAAAGCGGCGAGATTCTTTCCGGCTTCTTTAAATTGTTTGCCGAATGGATCGAGCGTCGAGCCGCCGCCGTCGGTGTGGCAGGCGTTGCAGGAAGGTGCGTAGCCGTATTGCTGCTTGTAGTAGCGCGCGAAGGTGGGTTCGGCAACTGCTTGGGCCGACACCATCAGCAGCGTCATCCCCACGAAGGCGGGACAAAAGCGCGCAGCGCGTTGAACGCCCGCTTGCGGGCGGCCCGAAGGGCGAGCGTAGCGAGTAATCCAGTGTTTGTTTGCCAGTAATGACGAAAAGCTATTCATGCTCACTTCCTAAAAATCAAACAAAGACGGCACTGTCTTGCGCATGTCTTCCAACAGCTTCGGATTCTTCGCCATGCTTTCTTCCAGCATTTTGTGCTGGTGAGAATCTGGCGGCGGCATCAGCTTATTCGCCTTATCGGTATTGCGGTAGCGTTCCCAGTCCAGCGCATCACGGATTTCGGATTTGGCTTTGATATTGGCCAAGGTTTCTTCTTCTGTTGTACCCGCCATAAAGTTGAGACGCTTGCTCGGATTGCCGCGGTGGCAGGCGAAGCAATAGTGCTCAAAGTTCTTGAGTGGTGAACCATCACTGATCTTGAGCGGTGGCACGCCCAGCACAACAGGCGGCGATAATTCTTTGGTATCCAAGCAGCAATAACCAAAATTGGTTTTGTTGCCGAGTGCGGCAAGCAAGCCTTTGATCGCTTTAACACGCGAAAACGGTGTCGGCGTGAATAGCGATGCATCCGCGTGGTCGACAGAAGCCAGCAAGACATCGAGTTTGTAATCCGCGGCTTCTTCAAGCTGTTTGAAATCCGGGACCGTGATCATTGACGCCAGACCAAATGCACCGTCGATATCTTTTGCAGTGAGCACGCGCAGCGGTGGGCGTGGACTCAGGGGATCAAGATCAGCGGGTAGTTTAGGCAGGCGATCAAAGGCGTCGAGATCTTCGTTGCTCTTTGCGCCGGGCTCGGTGGACTTGGGCGTGAAAAGCGAACGCCACCAGCCTTTGATGCCGCGGGACTCAGCGAGTGGATCACGATTACGCAAACTCTTTTGCCCGACGGCTACGCCTTCGCTTGGCCAGCTCTTAGCTTGTAACGCACGCAACGTTTGAGCATCAGCTTGGGTGGCATCGAACTCTGCGGGATTCCACAAATAGCGCAGTGCAACTTTCAGCATTTGCTTGCGGCAGTCGGCGCTATCGGCACAGGCATCCACCCAGATCTTTTGGGTGGCGACAATGAAGTTGCCGACTTCTGCGAGTTCGTCGATGCGCTCGGGCACTGATAAGGGAATGCTCATCGGCACGCCGAGATAAGCCATGTCGCTGCCGCGCGCTTCACGAAGCTTGGCAGCGATTTCTGGTTGTGCGTTGGTTTCATTCCAAGGGCGCTGTGGGAAAATCGGCGCGCCTGCTTGGTGGCAAGTCGTGCAGATCGCGCGGCGTGCGTAGACGATGCGCGGCACACCGCCGGGGCGATAATCCTGAACCAGCTGAAATTCGAAGCGACCTGCGGCTTCGTTGTAGCTGATGACTTCAATCTCGCCCGCATTCTCAACAAAGCCAAGAAAGAGCTGACCGCGTGGTGCAAGACCTAAAGCGGCAGAAGTGTTTGGGGCTTGGAAATCCGCTGCGAGCAACAAACGTGGATGCACGAAATCTGCTTGTGCCTTGAGCAGCGAGCGACCTTGTGGAATTAACAAAGTCAGCGGCGCTTGACCTTCTGGTGCTTGCTTGGCGATCAGTGCGACGAGCTTTTCAAACGGATACGGCAGCACATCGTTCTGCGCAATCAGATGATCAAACAGTGAGCGCGTGCCTTCTGGTGGCAAGTCTTCAGTCGAGATTGATTTTGCGGTGAGAGCAGCGGCGCGTGTACCGGCATCGTTGACGCGATCTTTGACTGACGGCGCAGAGAGCGCAGTGCTTGTCGGACGCAGCCACCAGACGGTGCCGGCCAAAACGACGAGCAATAAAACAATCCAACGAACTTTATTCACGTTCAATTCGCCACGCGACATACGCAAAAGCGCCGTATGACAGCAACGCCATGCCTGCGAATGCGAGTGCAGAAGGTGGCGTTGGGCCGTAGGTATTTCCGATTTGGATCACTGCCAACACGGCGCCAAAGATCCACATGGCTTTCGCGTGTTGTGGACAGCTGCGTGCGTACAAGGCAATTGCGCCTGCGAGCAGCGTCAGTTCCAAAGCGGTTGCAGCGAAGGCGTGATTCCAAAGGCCAAGACCGACTTTGTGAGATTCATCGAACAACGCCAAGTCGCCCGGGTGCATCGGATAATCGAGGAACCAGTGCGATAACACTGCGAGCCCAACCAGTGCTGCAGCTGCCGCGCCATCGCGACGACGCCAGAGAAAATACAAAGCGCCACCAGCCAGCGCCCAGATCGCTGAAGCAAGCAGGCTGTGTGTGTATGGCATGTAGTAAAGATCGAGCGGCAGGACTTCAGTGAAGCCTTTAATGTAACGCGCCTTCTTGATGCCGAGCAGCATCAGCGTTCCCCAGCCGATATCGACGGCCTGCACAGCGACGAACAACACCCATAGTGGAATTGTGGGCTTGGCTGCTTTGATGGCAAGGCTGGCGCTGTAGTGTCCGACGAACATTTGTGTCTCCGGTGGCGCTTATGCAGAAGCGGCAGTGAAGATTTCCTCACTGCCGCTTTTGTTTCACATGATTACGCAGCGCACTCTTTACATCATCTTCAAGAATTCACGCAGCGCCATCTTGTCGTCTTTGCTCAAGCTGATGCCGAACTGGTGACCTTTGTTTTCCACCTGATCATCGCACTTCATAAACAGCGGACTGTGCGGATTGCTCGAGGTGAAATTGGCCAACGGCGTGCCTTTCGCAACCGGCAACTTGATCGGACCTTGACCATCTTCACGCGGCGCGAGTTTGAAATCGCGGTCGGTGACGGTGATCTTTTGTGGGCGATGGGGTTTGTCGTTCGGATTGTCCGACATCATCAGTTCGTCATACGCAATTTCAAACTGCTTAACGCGGCCGCGGACGGAAGCATCAAGCGTTTTGCCGTCTTTGAGGAAAGTGACTTCGCCGATTGCGTTGTTATGCAGGAATGGCGCGGTGGCCCAGACCGACAACAGTGAAATGTTACGCAGATAACCAGGGCCGCCTTCAATCTTGCGCTCACCGACCTTCATACCGCCAAGGCCAGGAATCATGCGGTTGATGACTTGCGGCACAACACCCGGCGAGGCGCGCTTCTTGTAATCCTCTGAGGAGAATTCTTCGAAAATATGGCCTTGACTGTGGTTGTCGTGCAGCGCGCGGCATGAATTGGTGCCGATGATATTGAATGCGGTCAGCTCATCGCTGCCGAGCCAGTCCTGACCAAAGACATCTTTCTCTGCGAACTGTTTCGGACGCAGTTTGCCGCTCTTGTCTTTGCCCATGTACTTGGCTTGGAACTCTGGCGAGTTGCGTTCGGCTTCGGAGAATTCGATCTGCCAGTAATCTTCTTTGCCAAAGACGTGACCGGCGTAGAAACGTTCCAACGCAGCTTTGTCATTGCGCACATTTTCTGGCGCGACCAGCGAGCTATGGCAGCCCGCACATTCGCGCGCAAAAATCTTGCGGCCTTTTGGAACGAGTGCGGTGTCGATCATCTGCGTACCTGGCGTGCCATCGACATCTTTGGCGCGCATCAAATACGTGGGGCCGCCGGTGACGAGGAACGCGGCGAGATCATCCATCTTGGCGTCGGCGTAATTCCAAGCATCGCAATCCTTGGCGCATTGTTTGATGCGGAACGGACGTTGCGAGGTCTTGTCACCAAACAGTGCGCCGGGCTCAGGGAAGTTCGGTGCCCAGCATTCTTCGGTACACATGCCGATGTTGACGTAAACGCGGATAAGCGCGAGGTGATCGCCAACGGTGTCTTCACCACCTTTGAGCACATGCTGCGTGCGGCCGGGTTTGATTTCGCCCGTGATCGGGTCCTTCATCATTTCCGTGAATACGCGACGGTTATGGAAGTCCATGATGTTGTTTTGCGTGCCCGGATTATTCTGGAAATCGTTGGCGACCAGCGAGGTATCGATGGTGCCGCGACGTCCGGCTTGCAGTGCCATGCGTGCCAGTGAATCTGCTGGCGCGCCTTGGAAGAACATGGTCGGCTGATTGATGTGTTGATTGCCGATCAGTGCGTTGATGTTTTCCCACTTCGGACTGTTGGGATCCGCCGGCGGATTGGTTGGATCAAACGAGACGTGGCATTGCACGCAAGGATGACCAATGATGAATCGCTTGTTCTTCTTCAGCTCGTCCGCTTGATAAGGCGAAGAAGCAGGATCGAATACGACCTTGCCCGTGCTGTCTTTGGTCGGGTCTGCAAAATATTTGCGATAGCCGAGCACGCCAGAAGAATGCGGATCCGCGCACTTGTCCCACCAGTTGGTGCTGGCATCGCCTTCGGTGCAATCCGGATCGTTGATCACGCCATATTTAGTGAAACGTGTTTTGCGCTCGCGCGTATCGAGCCACGGATACCAAATGTCGGCCTTGCCGTTTGGCACGGTGCGTGAGAAATGCAGGTACGGTTCGTCTTGGTTGCCGAAGGTGCCTTTAAACCAAACATCGCGACCTTTGCGAACTTGTTCGCGCAGCGCCTTGGCTTTGGCTGGATCTTTAACGTCTTTGAACAACGAGTTCACATAGCGGCAAGATTCAGCGTCGTAACCGGTCGGCTGTGGTTTGTCGCAAGGTGGCGGTGCGGGTTGTGGAATTGGCACCACGTCCCAAGTGATCGGGCCTTGGAATTCATGCGTACTAGGGCCGGTGCCCTGATGCCAGACTTTGCGTGCAGCGAGCGTGGCGTAATAGTTCTGATCCAACCACTCGCGCTTGGCGGCGAGTTGCGGTGTGCCTTTGTAAACGCCCATCGGCAGCAGATCACGTTGTAGCAAATCTTCTAAAGAAATCGAACGCAGCGTGGCGCTGTAAGGCGCGGCGGGTACAGGGTACTTACCGGCTTCTGGCCAAATTTGATCATTGACCGCGACAGGAGCTGCTGGAGCCGGAGCGGTTTTGTTCGTGGTTTTGCTATCAGCGGCGGCGGCCACGAGTGGCGCGCACAGGAGCATCGTCAGAGCGAGCTTCTTGAACATGATTTTCCCCAATTCATTTCGCGGGTTGCAGCGTCCAGAATCCCCTCGCTGCGCGTGCCACAGTCTAGGTAGATGCTGGAGTCTGCACAAGCAAGCTCCGTATGGGCTGGAATGGCATGTTTATGAACACGCAGTCATTTTTGTGAGCGCTTGCGTTTCTTTGGCGAACGATCCGATGCCGACGTGGCTGGGAAGTGGTTAAAAGGCATCAGCAAGGTATGAATGCTGCCACTGCTGCGCGTCGCCGGGATTTCTTCTACGCCTGTGAGTGGCGCTGCGCCCTTTTGTGCGGAGCGCGATTTGTAAGTGCCGAAAAGGCGATCCCAGAAGATGAAGGTGGTGCTGTAGTTGTAGCGATCTTCCGGCGCCAGCACGGAATGATGAATGCGATGCAGTGAGGGCGTCACAAATAGGTAGCGGGCCAAGCGCTCCAGCCGTGGTGGCAATTGAGCATTGGCGTGCGTGAAGTAATCGACAGTGAGCGTAAGCAATGCATTCGCCATCAGCGCGTACCACGGCATGCCTAGCGCTAGCGCCGGCGCCAACATCCACGCTGTGGTGATGGCGCCTTCAAATGGATGGAAGCGCAAGCCGGTGGTGAGATCAAAATCGCGATCACTGTGGTGCACGCGGTGGATGCGCCAGAGCCAGGCCCAGTGATGCATCAGTCGATGAAAAAAGTAATGCCAGACATCGAGCACCAGAATACAAATCAACGTGATCAGTATCTGGTTATCAAAAGTGTCTGTGAGCCAGCCACTGCCGTAGGAAACCTGATAGCTCACCGCCAATAGCACGATGGCTTGCCCGAGCTTCGAGCCGATCAAAATATTGAGCGCCCACATCAGGCCGTTAGCAGGCCAGCGTTGCCAGACATTCATTTGCAGAGCTTGCAGTGGGCTCAGTATTTCCCAAGCAAAGACGGCGATGAAAAACAGCAGCATCGGCAACACATAAATCATTTCGGTGTCGAACGCCCACAACACTGCAGCGAAGACGGCGCAGGGTAATAAAATCTGCGCGCTGCGTGCGAGCACGATAGCGGCTGAGAATGGTTGCTGAGTTTGTGGCGTGCTAGACATGCGGCTTATGCGAGTTGCGAAGGTTCAAGATTAAGCAGCGTACGCAATTGCTGCAAACGTTCGTTGAGGGCGGCGCTGTCATAAGGCTGCGCGGGATGTTTTCCCCACACTGGGGCTGGCCAAGCTGGATCGCCTTTAAAGCGCACGATGTGATGAATATGAAGCTGCGGCACCATATTGCCCAGTGCGGCGACGTTGAGTTTGTCGCCAGCAAACGCCGTCATCAGTGTTTGCGAGAGCTGGGCGGATTCACGCCAGAAGCACAGCTGGTCGGATTCGTGCATTTGAAAAATCTCACGCAGGCCAGCGCGGCGCGGCACCAGAATCGTCCATGGATACTGGCGATCATTCATCAGCAGAAGACGACACAGCGGCAGATCGCCAATCAAAACGGTGTCAGCAGCTAATTGCGGATGCAGTTCAAAGTTCATATTAATGCGGTGCGGGTGGGTCGTGCGGGTAGGCGCATGATAGCGCGTGCCTCCGCTACACTTGGGCTCATTGAGATTATGGGAGCGCAATATGCCGCGCATTGCATTGGTAGCCGGGGCAACTGGCCTCGTGGGACAACTTTTGGTGCAGCGTCTGTTGGCCAGCGGCGCCTATGACCGCATTAAATTGCTGGCGCGTCGCGCGCTGTCGATTGATGATGCGCGCATCGAAAACGTCATTGGTGATTATTCAGATCTCGGCACGCTCGGTAAGAGTCTGCAGGCCGATGATGTTTTCTGTTGCCTCGGCACCACGCTGAAAAAAGCCGGCTCACGCGCTGCATTCGAGCGTGTGGATTATCAAATGGTGGTGGACCTCGCCCGCGCTGCACATGCACAGGGCGCGAAACAGTTTTTGGTGGTTTCGGCTGCCGGCACTGCAGAGCATTCGCCCTCTTTCTACAGCCGCGTTAAAGCGCATATGGAGCGAGATGTTTCTGCTGTCGGCTACGACGCGGTGCACATCGTGCGACCGGCGTTGCTGATTGGCGCACGCGAAGAATCACGACCGGCTGAGAAAATCAGCCAAATGATCATGCCCCTGTTCAATCCGTTGTTGATTGGCAGCATGAAAAAATATCGATCCGTGCGTGGAGAAGATGTTGCCGATGCGCTGCTGCAACTGGCTCGTCGTGAAACACGTGGCGTGCACATTCATCACCTGCCTTTGGGCGGCTAATGGCTATGGCTGCCGACACCGCCGTCTCTGCTGCTGAACATGCACAGCATTTATTGCTGGGTTTGTTTTTGATCTTTGCTGCTGCAAAGGTGATGGCAGAAGTTTTTGAGCGTCTGAGACAGCCTGCGGTTATTGGCGAAATTCTCGCAGGCGTTTTGATCGGGCCTTATGTGCTGGGCTGGGTAGAACCCAGCGAGATCACTCACACTTTGTCCGAGATCGGCGTGATTCTATTGCTGTTCTCCGTAGGGCTTGAAACCAAACCCGCCTCCATCATCAAAGTCGGAAAAACCGCGACGATTGTTGCCGTGCTCGGCGTTGTGTTGCCGTTCGCCGCGGGTTGGGGATTGATGGAGTTGTACGGCGCAACAAACATCGAAGGCATGTTTGTTGGCACTGCAATGGTCGCAACGAGTGTGGGAATTACCGCGCGCGTGCTTGGCGGCATGGGCATGCTCGGCGCCACTTCGAGCCGCATCATTCTTGGCGCTGCGGTCATTGATGACATTCTTGGTCTGTTGGTGCTTGCCGTAGTTGCGAGCATGGCCGCAGGCAGTACGGACTTCGTCAAAATCGGTACGACGGCTGGCTTGTCGCTCGGGTTTGTCGCGGTGGTTGCGCTATTGCTAGCGCCGATGTTGACGCGTCACGTGCCGCGACTTGGCGCAGGCGTTCGCATCAGCCACGCGGCCTTTGCGGCGTCGATTGTTCTTTGTCTCGGTTTGGCTGCAGCAGCGTCTTACATTGGTGTAGCTGCAATCATCGGCGCGTTTCTCGCAGGCATGGCGATTGCCGAAGTTTCTGAAGACAACCACGAACTCCACAGCCAGATTCGCGGCGTTACAGAATTCATGGTGCCGTTCTTCCTCGTCGGCATCGGCATGCAGCTCAACCTCACCATTTTTAACGATATGAATGTGGTGTGGATGGCGGTGTGGGTGACCTTGATCGCGGTAGTCACCAAAGTCGTCGGCTGCGGTCTCGGCGCGTGGTCGCTGGGTTTGCGAGGCGCTGCTCAAGTTGGCGTTGGCATGGTGCCGCGCGGGGAAGTCGGCATTGTTGTCGCCCAGATTGGATTGGGCATGGGTGTGATTAGTGAAAGTTTGTTTGGTGTGGTGTTGTTTATGGCGATTGCTACTACGTTGATTGCGCCGCCGTTCTTGAGGCCGTTATTTGCCCGGACTGGGGCGGCTGATTAGCACTGCCTGTTGTTCTTTGCAGTGGCGTATTTCGCTAAGGCGCGAGGTACTTTTCTTTTTGTGCCCACCAACAGTAGGCGCCTCTAGGCGAAGAAAAGTAACCAAAAGAAAGGGCGCCCTGCGACTACGCCGGAACAAAAAGCGTTCCCCCGCGGCCACTCCGTGGCGTTCGCTAGGCAATGAGTGCCACTGGCACTCATTGAAATCCCTAGCTCACTCTCGCACTGATCGGGGTGCCTGACAGGCCATCCATGGCCTGGCACGCAAGCTCGGCTCCTGCCTCGCCCGACGCAAGCGTCGGCAATTAACCGATCAGTGCTGTGATGCTCGGCGTTGTCGAAGGGAACCCGGTAAAGCAAAGCCACTTGTACATCGCATCAGCTAGCGAGCGAATGAGCCGTGATGCAGCTTTTCATGCGGATAAAAAATGCCGCGAACACTCTTACTGTTCTCAAGAATCGCTCAGGCCATTGAGGAGACTCTTTCCCCATTCACAGCAAGAGTCGCTTTGCTTTGGATGTCGGGCCCCTTCGGCAGCGCCGAGCATCGCAGTCTTGGTCGGTTAATAGCCGCGCGAGTAGCGCGGGCGAAGGCAGGATGCCGAAGCGTGCGTGTCTGGACAGGGATGTCCTGTCACGCACCCCGGCCAAGACGAGAAGCACAGGGAACTCCCACGTCTTTTTGTGGGAGCGCGTACGCAGGGTGTGTTTTCTTTGGTTACTTTCTTTGCACAAGCAAAGAAAGTAACTCGCGCCGCAGCGCGAAACACGACGCCTCAGTCAGAGCAGGCGCCAGCCAAAGAAGCACGCAGCGCTACTTGCCACTCAACAACTGCGCCTTCATCTCATCAAACTTAGCCAACTCTTCCTTCTCAAGCGTCGGATATTTCAAATCCAAGGACTTGAGTGTTCGCACAAGAATGTCCGCAACCGTCATCCGCATAAAAGATTTGCTGTCAGCAGGAATTGCATACCACGGTGCGTGTGGGCGTGAGGTGGCGTTGAGGGCGTCCTGATAGGCGGACATATAGTCCTTCCATAGGGCGCGTTCGCTGAGATCGCCGTATTCAAACTTCCAGTTCTTTGCCGGTTCGTCCAACCGCGCCAATAAACGATCGCGCTGTTCATCGCGTGAAACGTTGAGCCAGAATTTGAGAATCACCGTGCCATTGCGAGCGAGATGTTGTTCGTGTTCGCAGATCGAGTCGTAGCGTTGCCGCCACAGATCGGCAAGCTTCTTCGGGCGAAATGGCAGATTTTGTGGAATGAGAAAATCTGGATGCACGCGTACCGCCAGTACTTCTTCGTAATAGCTGCGATTAAAAACACCAAGATGGCCGCGTTGCGGGAGGCGCTGTGTGGTGCGCCAGAGAAAATCGTGAGCGAGTTCGGTTTCGCTGGGGCGTTTAAATGAGGTGACTTCGCAGCCTGCGGGATCGACACCTGAGAGTACGGCGCGAATGGTGCTGTCTTTGCCCGCCGCATCCATTGCTTGAAATACCAACAGCACGCTGTGTTGGCTGTGTGCATAAAGGATGTGTTGCAGTGGCGCGAGCTCTGCGACTAACTCAGTGAGCTTGGCTTTGCGCGCGGTCTTATCCGCAACATTTTTAGGCGGCTTAGTGGGCGCCTTGATCTGTGCGAACGTGCCGTCGAAAGGAACCAGATAAGGACTCGATACGGCTTTGAACATGAGGCACCTCTAGTCCGCATCGACGGCGCGGTTGTTATGAGCGCAAACCTTTAAGCCGCGACAGCAGGCGCTCCTGGAATGACATAGAGCAGAATTGCGAAGTAGTGAAACACGCTGCCGCCCAGTACAAACACATGCCAGATGGCGTGGTGGTAACGGAGACGTTCCATTACATAGAAAGCAACGCCGCCGCTATAAGTGAGACCGCCAGCCAGCAATAGCCACAAGCCGCCCGTTGGCATCGAAGCAAGTAAAGGTTTGATCGCGAACAGCACGCACCAGCCCATGCCGAGATAAATCGCTAGCGAAAGTTTTTCAAATTTTCCGGTGGCGAAAACCTTGAAGACAATGCCGAACAGCGCCAAGCCCCAAGTCACGCCAAACAAAATCCAACCCCAAGGACTTTGGCTCAGCGTGATGAGTGTGAACGGTGTGTACGTTCCAGCAATCAGCACATAGATCAGTGAGTGATCAATGACGCGCAGAATGTGTTTGGCGCGTGGATATTGAATGCCGTGAAACAAGGCGGATGCTGCGTACATCATCACCAGCGAAGCGCCAAAGATGGCGCTGGCAGTGACATGAACAACGTCGCCATACATCGCTGCGCGTGCAACAAGAATGGTGAGGCCGGCAATTGATAACACGGCACCAAGGCCGTGCGTGACTACGTGCGCAACCTCTTCGCCAACGCTATAGAGCTTGGTGCGAACTTCTGCGAGTCCGGCGCTAATATCTTCGACGAGGTGTGATTGCGACTGCGACATTTTTATTCCGCTAACTCTACTTTGAAGGTTGTGCCATCGACTTCGATGACGCGTACGCGACTACCCGCGGCTGTGTCTGGACCTGAGACGCGCCATTGGCTGTCATCCACATGCACTTTGCCCATGCCGTTGACGATGGCTTCACTCAACTCGAAAACGCGGCCGATATAAGAATGGCCGCGACGATTCAGAGTTGGTTTGTCGTTCTCAATCGTTGGGCGAAATTTGCGATAGGTGAAATAGCTGACGATCGACAGCACGCCAAACAGCACCAGTTCAATCTGCCAGTTGAGTGGCAGCAGCATGGTCAGCAAGCCGACTACGACTGCTGAAACGCCCATCCACAGCAAAACAAATTCGCTGGCGATCAGCATTTCTGCGCAGAGCAAGCCCAAGCCAAGAACCAACCAATGCCAGTAGAGCAAATCCATGCTGTTCTCCACGTTAAGGTTTGGTGATGCTCACGCCTGCGTTTTTGGCGAGTTCAGCAATGCCGCCGAGTGCGCCGATGACGCCGCCCGCTTCCAGCGGCATCAGCACCAACTTCTGATTCGGGCTGGTGGCGATCTGGCCGAGCGCTTCGATGTACTTGGTGGCAACAAAATAATTGACCGCCTGTACATCGCCTTTTGAAATCGCCTGACTCACCATCATGACGGCTTTGGCTTCAGCTTCGGCCTGACGTTCACGTGCTTCAGCGTCACGGAAAGCCGCTTCTTTGCGACCTTCTGCATCCAGAATCATCTGCTGCTTCTCGCCTTCGGCGGTGAGCACCTGTGCTTGGCGTGCGCCTTCTGCTTTCAGAATGGCGGACTGTTTCATGCCTTCGGATTCCAGAATCGAGGCGCGCTTGTCGCGCTCAGCTTTCATCTGGCGGCCCATGCTCTCAACCAGATCGGCAGGTGGGCGAATGTCTTTGATTTCGATACGCGTGACTTTGACGCCCCAAGGCGTGGTTGCGGCATCGACAACAGTCAGCAACTTGGTGTTGATGTGATCGCGCTGGCTCAACAATTCGTCGAGATCCATCGAGCCCATCACGGTACGCAGATTGGTCTGCGTGAGCTGCATGATGGCGAACTCAAGGTTCTGCACTTCGTATGCGGCTTTCGGCGCATCGAGCACCTGGTAGAACACCACGCCGTCGACGCCAACCATGGCGTTGTCTTTGGTGATGACTTCCTGTGAAGGAACGTCGAGCACCTGTTCCATCAAGGAAAGGCGGCGGCCGATGCGATCGAACCACGGCACCATCCAGTGCGGGCCGGGCGTGAACGTCGTGCGATATTTGCCGAAGCGTTCGATGGTGTATTCCATGCCCTGTCGAACGACGACAAAGCCTTTAAGAATCGTGACCAGTGCAAAAGCGACAAAGGCAAAAAAGACGAGATTTCCGATAGCCATACGCTGTTCCTTTACATTTTTTTAACAGGGGCCTGATTGTAGGCTGGATTTATGACGTCTGAGCGGCGGCATAGTTCGTTGCCATCGCGCGAATGCGCTCAACCATGGCGTAAAAACCGTTGCGGCGATTCATGGTGATGTGATTTTCGAGGCCGAGTCGGGTGAAGGCGGATTCAATATCCAGCGCCAGAATCTCTTGCGGGGTCTGATCCGAGCAGAGCTGAAACAGCAGCGCGATCAGGCCTTTAACCAAATGCGAGTCGGAGTCGCCCTGAAAGACGAGTTTCAGTGGCGGGCCCTGCTCCACCTGATGCGTCAGCCAAACCTGTGACATACAGCCACGGACCTTATTGGTCTCGTTATGGTCGGTTTCAGGCATCGGCGGCAGTTTGCGGCCGAGGTCAATAATGAAGCGGTAACGCTCCTCCCAGTCGCCAAGGAGCTCGAAAGTTTCTGCAAGATCATCAATGTTCATGGGGCTATTGTAGGGCGATGGCCTGTCTGGCCGTATACTTCGCGCCCATATTTGTAGGCTCTCCCATGTCTCGTCCCTCCGGCCGCACTCCCGACCAACTCCGCACTGTCACGATTGAACGTGGCTTCACCAAGCATGCCGAAGGTTCGGTATTAGTCAGCTTTGGCGACACCCGTGTGCTGTGTAATGCCACGGTTGAAGAGCGTGGCCCGTCGTGGAAGAAGGATGGTGGCGGTTGGGTAACGGCCGAATACGGCATGTTGCCGCGCGCCACCAACGACCGTAACCGTCGCGAAGCCGCACAGGGCAAGCAGAGCGGGCGTACACAGGAAATTCAACGCTTGATTGGCCGCTCGCTGCGCGCTGCAGTCGATTTGAATGCGCTGGCTGGTTACACAATCACGCTCGATTGCGATGTGCTGCAGGCTGATGGCGGCACGCGTACCGCGGCGATCACTGGCGCTTATGTTGCGATGGTTGATGCGATTGAAGTGCTGAAAAAGCGCGGCAAGCTCAAAGGCAATCCGATCCATGGCCAGATTGCGGCGGTGTCGGTGGGTATTTATAACGGCGCCCCAGTATTGGATTTGGACTACGCTGAAGACTCGGCTTGCGAGTGCGACATGAATGTCGTCATGAACGAAGCCGGCGGTTTTATCGAAGTGCAGGGCACGGCCGAAGGCCACGCTTTCCGCCGCGAAGAGCTGGATGAGTTGCTGAACTTGGCAACGACGGGCATTCAGCAATTGCTGCAAGCCCAGCGCGAAGCGCTCGGAAAATAAAATGATTAAGGAAGCCGTACTGGCCAGTCGTAACGAGGGCAAGCTCGCCGAGATGCAGGCGATGCTCGCGCCCTTGGGCTGGAAGTTGCGGCTCTTGTCGGATTTCACCGATGGCGGTGCTGATGAACCGGCATCCACCTTTGTCGAAAATGCGCTGCTGAAAGCGCGTCATGCTTCGCTGGTGTCTGGATTGCCTGCGATTGCTGACGACTCTGGCCTGCAAGTCGACGCACTCGATGGCGCGCCCGGCGTGTTGTCTGCGCGCTATGCGGGCGAAGGTGCAACCGATGCACAGAACAATCAGAAACTTCTGCAAGCTCTCAAAGGCGTGCCGGATGGCAAGCGCACTGCGCGTTTTGTTTGTGTGATGACTTTTCTGCGTGACGCTAACGATCCGCTGCCGATCATCGCGCAGGGTTTATGGCGCGGCTCGATTCTGAGCAACCCGCACGGCAACCACGGTTTTGGTTACGACCCGCTGTTCTATGTCGCTGAGCACAAATGCGCTGCGGCGGAGTTGGATGCTGCGGTGAAAAATAAAATCAGCCATCGCGGCCGTGCTGCCAAGCATCTTTATTCTTCACTCGTCGATGTCGGCGTCTGATCTCCCGCTATCGCTTTACCTGCATTTTCCTTGGTGCGTGCGCAAATGCCCGTACTGCGATTTCAACTCGCACGCCTTGCGTGGCGAAGTTCCGGAAGATGACTACATCGACGCGCTGTTGCGCGATCTCGATTTCGAACTCGAACGACAAGCTGAATCACGGCCGCTGCTGAGCATCTTCATGGGCGGCGGCACGCCGAGTTTGTTTTCGGGCCGCGCGATGAAGCGTGTGTTGAGTGAAGTGCAGAAGCGTCTCGTGTTTGCGGCGGATATTGAGATCACGCTTGAATCCAATCCGGGCACTGTTGATGAAGCGCATTTCGCTGAGTATCGCGAAGCGGGCATTAATAGACTGTCGATTGGCGTGCAGAGTTTGGACGCGGAGCGCCTCAAGGCTTTGGGTCGTATTCACGATCCTGCACAGGCGCGCCGCGCAGTAGAAATCGCGCGACGCTGTGGCTTCGACAATCTCAATCTCGACATGATGTACGCACTGCCGCAGCAAACTGTTGAGCAGGCGAGAACAGATTTGCAGGGCCTGATTGATCTGAAACCTGATCACATCTCTTATTACCAACTGACGCTGGAGCCGAATACGGAGTTCGCTGCTCGACCACCCGCACTTCCGGACGACGATGCGTCTTGGACGATGCAGGAACAGGGTCAGCAACTGCTCGCGGCTCACGGTTATCAGCAGTACGAGGTCTCGGCCTATGCGCAGACTGGCCGACAGAGTCGCCACAATCTCAATTATTGGGGCTTTGGTGATTATTTAGGCATCGGCGCGGGCGCTCACGGCAAGCGGACAATGAATGGTGAAGTCCGTCGCCGCGCGCGACAGAAGCATCCGCGGCTCTATCAGGAGCAAGCGGGGACTGCGGAGTCGGCGCAGGAAGATCGCGTGGTGGCGGCCAAGGAGCTTCCGTTTGAGTTCATGCTCAACGCGCTACGCTTGAATAGCGGCTTTGCCATCCCCACATATGAAGCTCGCACCGGGCTGGCTTGGAATGCCGATGCGACAGGCCTGGTGGAAGCGCGCAAGCTGGGTCTGGTCGAGGAAGGCGATGGCAAAGTCAGGGCGAGTGCGCTCGGACAGCGTCATTTAAATACTCTGCTGACGCTGTTTTTGGATTAGTTCGAGGACTTTTACGCATGCTCGAAGACGCGTTTGTCACCTGCCCAGCTTGCTGGGAGGAAATCGTCTTAGAGCTGGACTTGTCCGCCGGATCAGCGGTTTATACCGAAGACTGCTCAGTTTGCTGTCGGCCTATGGTGGTACGTCTTAACGTCGATGACGGCAGTGGCGAGTTCACTGTGATCGTCGCGGCAGAGGACGAATAGGCCAAAGAGTGGCTCAGGCCTTGCCGTATCTTGACTATTTCAGTAGACTGCGCGCCCTTTATTGTTTCGCCTGGACTTTAGCAATGAAACCCGAAATTCACCCCGGCTACGCAGACGTTGCTGTTAAGTGCAGCTGCGGTCACGCGTTCACCACGCGTTCCACTGTGACCAAGCCTTTGTTCTTGGACGTATGCGCCAACTGCCACCCGTTCTATACCGGCAAGCAGAAAGTTGCTGACGTCGGCGGTCGCGTGGACAAGTTCAACAAGCGCTACACCACCAAGAGCGCTACTGCCGCTTAATTGGCTGTCGCGGTTTGCATTTGTGCAAAGCCGCCTACGGGCGGCTTTGTCGTTTCGGGTGGGTTCTTTATCGCCACCCGCGAATATTCTCCACGCGTATCTGTGCAGATGGCACTGCGCTAAGAATTTATGACGAACGAAGAACTCAAAAAAGCAGCACTGGATTACCACGAGTTTCCCCGTCCGGGAAAACTCGGCATTGAAATCACCAAGGGCTTTTCGACGCCTGAGGAGTTGTCGCTGGCTTACACGCCCGGCGTCGCTGAACCCGTACTGGCGATTCAGGCGAATCCTGAAGATGCCTATCGTTACACCGCCAAAGGCAATCTTGTTGCCGTGATCTCCAACGGTACGGCCGTTCTGGGTCTTGGCGACTGCGGTGCCCTCGCCGGCAAGCCGGTGATGGAAGGCAAAGCGGTTCTGTTTAAGAAATTTGCTGATATCGACGTGTTCGATATCGAAGTCGACGCTAAAGAGCCGAAAGACTTTATCGACACCGTCGCGCGTATTGCGCCGACGTTTGGCGGTATCAATTTAGAAGACATCGCTGCGCCATCTTGTTTCGAAATCGAAGATGCGCTGATTGAGCGCCTTGATATCCCGGTATTCCACGACGACCAGCATGGCACCGCGATTGTGCTTTGTGCGGGTCTGATCAATGCCTTGGAACTGGTCGGTAAAAAGATTGAAGACGTGCGCATTGTCTGCCTCGGTGCAGGCGCGGCGGGTATCGCGTCGATGCGCTTGGCGGTGGATTTGGGCGCGCGCCGCGAGAACATGTTGCTGGTTGATCGCAAGGGCGTGATTCATCGCGACCGTGATGACTTCTCCAAGCTCAATAAAGAAAAACTCGAATTTGCTTCCGCAGCTTCAGCCGAGCGTCGTTCGCTGGCGGGTGCGCTGGCGGGTGCCGATGTGTTTATCGGCGTATCGGGACCTGGCCTGATGAAGCCGGAATGGCTGATGCTGATGGCGGAAAATCCGCTGATCTTTGCTTTATCGAATCCTGTGCCAGAAATTTTGCCGGAAGCGGCATGGTCCGTGCGTAAAGATCTGATCATGGCAACCGGCCGCAGCGATTATCCAAATCAGGTCAATAATGTCCTGTGCTTCCCGTTTATTTTCCGCGGAGCTTTGGACGTGCGTGCGCGTACGATCAATAGCGCGATGAAAGTGGCCGCTGTTAAAGCCATTGCTGAACTGGCAAAACAGCCAGTACCGCAAGAAGTGCTAGCGGCCTACCGTAAAAACTCGTTATCCTTCGGCCCTGATTACATCATTCCCAAGCCGATCGATCCCCGTCTGCGCGATATCGTCGCACCGGCGGTCGCTCGTGCAGCAGTGGATAGTGGCGCAGCCCGCTTGCCCTATCCGGCGCATTACCCAGTTTAGTTTTTGAGATGGAGAGCAGCATGAGTGACGCGAACTACAGTCTCGTTAATAACAATACGGGCGAGAAGATTGACCTGCCAGCCATCAAAGGCACGCTGGGCCCTGTCGGCTTGGATGTCGGCAAGGTTTATGACAAACAGGAAGTCTTCACTTACGACCCGGGCTTTACGTCGACTTGTTCGACCAAGAGCGCGATTACTTATATCGACGGCGACAACGGCATCCTGCTGTATCGCGGCTACCCAGTCAGCGAACTGGCTGAGCACTGCACCTTCATCGAAGTTGCATACTTGATTCTGAACGGCGAATTGCCGAATGCAGAACAGCTGGCCAAGTTTGACTCCAGCATTCGCAAGCACACGATGATCAATGAAGGCCTGAAGAGCTTCTTCAACGGCTTCCATTACGACGCGCATCCGATGGCTATGCTGACGGGCATCGTCGGTTCGATGTCCGCGTTCTATCACGACACCACCAACAACAAAGATCCGCGTCACCGCGAAATCTTTGCGCACCGCATGATCGCCAAGATTCCGACGATCGCTGCTGCTGCTTACAAGAAATACTACGGCCAGCCGTTCATGTATCCGCAGAACCACATGGACTACAGCTCAAACCTGTTGCACATGATGTTTGCTGTGCCAGCCGAGCCGTACAAGATTGACCCAGTTATCGCCAAGGCGCTGGATGTGCTGTTCATCCTCCACGCTGACCACGAACAGAATGCTTCGACCTCGACCGTCCGTATGGCCGGCTCGACCGGCACCAACCCTTACGCTGCGGTTGCCTCAGGCATTGCTGCGCTTTGGGGCCCTGCACACGGCGGCGCTAACGAAGCTGTGTTGCACATGCTGGAATCAATCGGCACCAAGGACAACGTTGCTTCGTTCATGGCCAAGGTCAAGGACAAGAACTCCGGCGTTCGCCTGATGGGCTTCGGGCACCGCGTGTACAAGAACTTCGACCCACGCGCCACGATCATTCGTGAGCAGTGCCACAAGGTTCTCAAGCACCTCGGCAAGGAAAACGATCCGCAGCTGGAACTGGCGATGGAACTCGAGCGCATCGCGCTGTCCGACGATTACTTCAAGGACCGCAAGCTCTACCCTAACGTCGATTTCTACTCCGGCATCATCTACAAGGCCATCGGCATCCCCGTGAACATGTTCACGCCGATGTTCGCCGTGGCTCGTACCGTGGGTTGGGTGGCGCATTGGGCGGAAATGGTTTCCGATCCTACGATGCGTATTGCTCGTCCGCGCCAGGTTTACACCGGCGCTCCAGATCGCAAGGTTCAGCCGATCGCTTCGCGCTAAAAGTTGCTAAGTTGTATCTAAAAGCCCTCTTCGGAGGGCTTTTTTTATGGCCATGGATGGCCGGCATGTCGCGGGCGCAGGATGCGCGCGAGCGACAGATGAACAGGGAAGTTCTGTACCTCCGCGGGCGCATGGTGAGGGCAAGGATGCCCGAAGTAGAGCAACGCAGGAGCAGTTGCCGGATGCGCAGGAGCGGAGGTGTTCGTGCAGCGACGCCCATTCCTTAGTGGCCGCGCAGGAACGGGGTTGTTCGTGCAGAGATGCCATCTACAAGTGGCCGCGCAAGCGTGGAGGTGTCGATTCAGAGAAGAAACGTCAAAACAGCTAAATCAGCAGCCTTAATTTGTTGAGAATGATTATTATTTGAATTATGCTGAGAACAACTTAGCACTATCCACAACAAGTCTTCAGGAGCTGCGCTTTGACCATACTGCAAAAAAATATTGTCCAATCCCCGCGCGTTGGCCAAGCGAATGCAAACAGCCGAAGCCCGCAAGGCGAAATTAACAGCCGCGCCCTACTGGCAGGAATGGACTGCATCCCAATTCGGCATGGCGACAATGTGTATTGGCTGCGCGCCACGCGACAGGGAAAACTTTTGCTGACCAAATAAGGCTCGTTGCTTCGAGCGCTCAGGTGCTTTTGCGAGCACAGGTTTAACTGTTTTCGAGCAGGTTTTGTACCGCCGCAAGATCAAGGCGCTTGTAGCTCAGGCCGTCAGCGGGATTCAGCGGCGGACGTCGCTGATCGTCAATCGGGAAAATAGCGACATCGACGCCAATGCCATCAGCGTCAAAACTCGCCAATGGAATTTCATGTTCCTGACCGTTGGAGTAGCGATAGCGGCGGTCACCGAGCTCATAGTGAATGCCGCGATCTTGTAGAAAAACATCCAGCGTTTCTGCCTTTTCGTGGAAGGCATGGAGTTGTACGTGATGCGTCGCATTGATGGCGCCACTTACTGCGCCGCCGACTAAACGCGGCTGAAAATCGGCCAGCCATTTCATCGCCTGCACTGCCGTGCGACGTAGGCGCGCTAAATGCTCGGTGTATTCCTCGCCACCAAACAAGCGCTGATATTCGAGCACTGCCTGCTGCACGGTGGCGTTGTCGGGCAAAGAAGCGCGTGAGCCTAAGCCAAGTCGTTCCGCGGCCTTTTGCTTGGCCAAGCGATAGTCGGTGACCTGCTCTTCACAAATCACTCTGGCTGCTTCCTGCGCTATTTCGTAGTGCAACAAGCCACTGCTCTGCGTGCCCATCGTTGTCACTCAGCTAATTAACGTCGTCCGTGATTGGAGGAGATCATAGAGGCTAATCTGGAAGATGCTAAGAACTAAAAAAGATCCTCTGCTGCAGATTTTTCTTTCGGTGCTTCAGTTCCGCTATCGGCAGCCGGAATGCGATCGGCCTGAACGGTTTCAAAGATGGCGTTTGCGTCATCGGCATCCGCCAATTTGCCGGTCAGTGGATCAATGCGGACATTGGCCAAACCGCTGGGGCGAGGAAGTCTTTCTTGCGGCACGCCTTTGAGCGCGACGCGCATGAAGTCCATCCAGATGGGCAAGGCCGCGCGGCCGCCGACTTCGCCACGGCCCATGGGCGTGGGCTGATCAAAGCCGACCCAGGAAACGGCGACCAGATCTTTCTGGAAGCCATTGAACCAAGCATCAGTTTCGTCATTGCTGGTGCCGGTTTTGCCGGCGAGATCGCTGCGTCCCAATGAATTCACGGCCGCCGCGGTGCCGCGCACGGTGACGTCATGCAGCATGTCGGAGATGAGCCAGATCACTTGCGGATCAACGACGCGTGGCGCAGAGCCAGCGGTAGACAACGGCGCAGCTGCTGGAGGTGCTGTCGCTGTGGGATTGGCTGGTGCGGTGCCATCTGGAGCGGGTTCAGCAGGCGGTGGAAGGCCGCAGCTGGAGCAAGCGACCTTAGGCGCAGCTTTTAAAAGAACTGCGCCCTTGGCATCACGAATCTCGCGAATAAAATAAGGGCTGACCAAGAAGCCGCCGTTGGCAATCGTGGCGTAGCCGCGCGCCAGCTCTAGTGGCGTGTACACCGCGGTGCCTAGCGCAAGTGTCAAATCGCGTGGCATGCGGTCGGCAGGCAGGCCGAAACGTGGGATGAATTCACGTGCGGTGTTGATGCCTAAAGCCATCAGGATGCGAATCGAAACGAGATTGCGTGATTGCACCAGCGCTTCGCGCATACGCATCGGGCCATTGAAGCTGCCGCCATAATTTTCAGGACGCCAGGCAGACTCCAAATTTGGGTCGTCAAACACCACCGGAGCGTCGAGAAATACCGAGGCAGGGGTGTAGCCGTTTGCGAGTGCGGTGGCGTAGAGGAAGGGCTTAAATCCGCTACCGACCTGACGACGCGCCTGAGTTGCGCGGTTGAATTTGCCTTGGAAGAAATCGTAACCGCCGATGAGGGCCTCAATAGCTCCGTCCTTAGGATCGAGCGCAACAAACGCACCCTGCACTTGCGGCACCTGCGCCAACCTCCAGCGTTCACCGACACGTTTAATGCGGACGATATCGCCGGGCAGCAGGGTTTTCTTGGCGGAAAAATTCGCCCACTTAAAATCATTCTGAGCCACGCTGACGCGGCCTGTGCGGGTCAGTAATTGCAGCGTGTCGGCGGTAAATGCAGTGACAACGGCAGGAACTAAGCCGGACAAGAGAGGGCGCTCGTCGAGCGCCAAGTCGATTTTGGGGCTGCCGGCCGTCAGCAGGGGAATCAAATCCGGCGTCAATTTGGCTTCAGCACCGCGATAGCCGTGGCGCTCGTCGTAATCGAGCAGCGAGCGGCGCAATGCGGCGTTGGCGGCAATCTGACGGTTGGCGTTGATGGTGGTGATCACGGTGAAGCCACGGTTGTAGGCGTCTTCTCCATATTTGGTGAACATCTCTACGCGCACCATTTCCGCGACGTAGTGCGCATCGACATCAACCGCCATATGCGCGGGTCGCACGACCACCGGCGAGGCAACTGCGGCGGTGTATTCCTGTTTGGTGATGTAGTTCAATTCGAGCATGCGACGCAGCACATAATTACGACGTTCTGCCGCACGCGCAGGGTTTTTGACCGGGTTATTGGTTGAAGGTGCCTTGGGCAGGCTGGCAATGACCGCGATCTCAGATAGGGTTAGATCTTTGACGTCTTTATCGAAATAAACCTTAGCCGCAGCGCCGACGCCATAGGCACGTTCGCCTAGGTAAATCTTGTTGAGATAGAGCTCGAGAATCTCTTCTTTCGTCAGTTCGCGCTCAATTTTTTGTGCGAGCAGAATTTCGCGAAATTTACGCGTAAATGTCTTTTCGCTGGACAGAAAAACGTTGCGAGCCAACTGCATCGTGATCGTGCTGCCGCCCTGCGCTTTGTCTCCAGTCGTAGCGAGTTTGACGCCTGCGCGCAGTAATCCCATGTAGTCCACGCCAGAGTGCTGGAAAAAATTAGCATCTTCAGCAGCGAGGAAGGCTTGAACCACCTTGGGCGGGAGGGCTTTGTACTTGAGCAGGGCGCGGCGCTCTGCGCCAAATTCGCCGATTAACTTGTTGTCTTCGGTATAGATGCGCAGCGGCACGGAGAGCTGTAGCTCGCGCAGGCTTTCTATCGACGGCAGGTCAGACTCAAGGCTCGCCCGTCCGGCATAAACGCCCGCAGTGCCCAAGATGACTACGATAGCGGCTAGCCAAGGGGCCAGTCGGAGTGCTTTTTGGTAAAGCTCAGAAGATGTCATGGATCCCTAGTCTGTAAGCGGGAGATTACAAGATAGCTTTGAGACTACTATCAGATAGTTGGACGCAGAACTTCGTGTTGCATTGTAGGAAGATTGGGTTATATTAAAGGTTCAAAGCGGGCGGGGCATTAACTGCCAGCATATAAATAAACATATAACGATGCGGTGAGGCGGTATGTCCATCATGCAATCGCTGTTGGGTGGGGGTAGTCAGACATTGATCGGATTGGACATTAGTTCCAGCGCGGTCAAGCTTTTGGAGCTGGGGAAAAAGGGTGACAAGTTTCAGGTCGAAACTTACGCCATTGAGCCTCTTCCGCCAAACGCAGTCAACGACAAACAGATTATTGATCCGAAGGCAGTCGGCGAAGTTATCGCACGCGCTGTAAACCGGGCTGGGTCGCGTGCCAAGCATGCGGCCGTGGCTGTGGCTGGTGCTTCGGTTATCACTAAGATTGTGCAGATGCCCAGCAATCTCTCTGAAAACGATCTCGAAGCGCAGATCAAAGCAGAAGCCGATCAATACATTCCCTACCCGATTGATGAAGTAAACCTGGACTTCCAGGTCATCGGGAAAAGCGAAAAGATGGGCGATATGGTTGACGTTCTGCTCGCGGCTTGCCGCAAAGAGCAGATCGAGCAGCGCTGCGCCGCCGTGGAAATTGCTGGCCTTAAGCCGATGGTCGTGGATATCGAATCCTACGCCTTGGAAAATGCCTGCCAGTTCCTACGCTATCAGATGCCGGACGAAGGCAAAGATAAAACCATCGCGATCGTTGATATTGGCTCTAGCAATACTTCTGTATTGATCCTTCACGATATGAAGACGGTCTATACGCGCGATCAGGCTTTTGGTGGCAAACAGCTCACCGAAGACATCATGCGGCATTACGGCATGTCGTATGAGGAAGCACTGCGCGCGAAGCGTAGCGGCAATCTTCCAGAGACTTATAACGAAGAAGTGTTGTCACACTTTCTCGCAGACATGGCACAGCAGGTTGATCGCTCGCTGCAGTTTTTCTTTTCTGCCGCGTCTCAGTACAGCAGCGTTGACCAAGTCATTCTTGCTGGCGGCTGCGCGCACATTCCTAACGTTGAGAGTTACATCAATCAGCGTTTGCAGATTCCGACGGTGGTGGCCAAGCCCTTTGCACGCATGGGGGTTTCATCCAAAGCAAAACCACCGATGCTTGCCAAAGACGAAGGTGCCATGTTGATCGCCTGTGGTCTGGCCTACCGCGCTTTTGACGAGGCGAGGTAAGTCATGGCAATCAAAATAAACCTATTAGATTGGCGCCAAGAGCTACGCGATTCGCGCAAGAAGCAATTTCTGTCATTGCTAGGCCTGAGCTCCATTGCAAGTGCAGGCTTGGTTCTGTTGGGAATGCTTTTGGCCAGCGAAGCGATTGATCACCAGAACGGTCGCAATGCGTATCTCAAACAACAGATTGCTGAGACTGAGAAAAAGATCAAAGAGATTCAGGATCTCGAAAAAACTCGAGCCAGCTTGCTCTCGCGTATGCGCGTGATTGAACAGCTGCAAGCGAGCCGTTCGGCAACAGTGCATTTCTTCGATGAGATCGTAAATACTATTCCTGAAGGTATTACGCTGAGCTCAATCAAACAGAACGGAACGAACGTCAGCATTGAGGGCACTGCTGAGTCCAACGGCCGAGTTTCAACCTACATGAAAAACTTAGAGGCTTCTGAGTGGTTTGCAGAGCCAAGGTTGGTTGTGATTTCTACCAATCCAAAAGACAAACTGCGCAAGAGCACGTTCTCGCTGCGAGTCAAAAATCTGACCAAGGCAACGCCTAAGGACAATGTGGAGGGCGCAGAATGAATCTCCAGCAGATCATTGACGAACTCCAGTCTTTAGATGCGCAGAACCCAGGCGCTTGGCCAGCTTGGGCGCGACTGTCAGCCGTTATTCTCGCCGCGATTATTATTCTGGCGGCAGGCACGTGGTTTTTAATCAAGCCAGAAATGGAAGAGTTGGACGCTGCGAAAGCGCAGGAGCAAGGCTTACGCACTGAATTTGTGGCGAAGCAGGAAAAAGTCGCTGCACTTGATGCCTATAAAGAGCAGCTTGAAGAGATGCGCAAATCGTTTGGCTCGATGCTGCGTCAGCTTCCGAGCAAGACCGAAGTACCTAGTCTTTTGAATGATATTTCGCAGACGCGTATTGCTTCGAGTCTGGAAGAAGAATTGTTCAGACCGCAGGGCGAAGTGCCGAAAGATTTCTATGCGGAGATGCCTAATCAGATCATCGTGATTGGCACTTACCATGAAATGGGCGCTTTTGTGAGCGGCATTGCAGCGCTGCCTCGTATCGTGACGATTGATGATGTTGAAATTCGTCCGGCTGGCAAAGGTGGCACTGGCAATGAAATGAGAATGCAGGCCTTCGCTAAGACCTATCGTTATTTGGACGATGAAGAAGTCGCTGCGAGAGCGCCAAAACCTAAAAAAGGTAAGGGCAGAAAATGATCTCTAATATTCTGCTAAGAAGTACTGCGGTCTTGATGGTCGTCAGCCTGTCGGCATGTTCGATTGGCATGAGCGACTTGGAAGAATTTGTTGCGCAAGAAAAAGCCAAGAAATCGACCAAGATCGAGCCGATTCCGCAGATCAAACAGTACGAAGCGTTTGCCTATGTTGAAAATGGCCGACGTGATCCATTTGTTTCAGCTGATCCAGATCGGCGCCCGGCTGGCGCGCCTGGAGCTGCGGGTGCTTTAGCGCCAGATATCCATCGCAACCGCGAAGCGTTGGAAGAATTTCCACTGGATGGACTTCGCATGCTCGGCATTATTCAAGCTAATGGCAAGACCTACGCTTTGGTTCGGGCGCCGGACAAAATTGTTCACCGTGTTACGCGTGGGGATCACTTGGGCCAGAACTACGGCACCATCACAAAAGTGGACGATACGGAAATCAAGCTGACGGAAATTATTCCGGACGGTTTTGGCGGCTGGATGCAGCGCCTCGCTAGCCTGGCATTGGCGCAGTAGTCGCAAATAGGGAGCTTCAAATGGTGTACAAAACAATCATTCAAAAAGCCCAGACTTTCAGCTCTCGTGTGTTCTTGGGATTAAGCTGCTTGTTCTTCGCAACGGCTGCATCGGCCGAGGCAAGTCGCAGTCTGCAGTCCGTCGATTTCACGTCGCTTGAAGGCGATCGTGTGCTGTTGACGCTGACGCTGTCGGAACCCGCACCTGAGCCGGTCGTTTTTACAATCGATAAGCCAGCGCGTTTGTCGTTGGACTTGCCCGACACGCGCTTGGAACTGGCGGATCGTTTCCGCAAGATTGGCGTGGGCAAGGCAGTGTCGCTTGCTGCGGCTGAAGCTAAAGACCGCACGCGTCTCGTGGTTGAGCTCACCGAGCTGACCCAGTACAGCGTCCGCGTTGATGGCAATCGTGTTCTTCTTCAACTGGGCAGCGGTGTCTCCGCTGCCACAGTAGGGCCAAGCGTCGCGAGCAATGTTTCGGTTGCTGCGAGTAAGCCCGAGCCTAAAATTTCTAATGTTGATTTTCGTCGTGGCGAAAAGGGTGAAGGCCGAATCGTTGTGACGCTGGTGGACGTTCGCACGCCTGTGGACGTTCATGAGGAATCTGGCAAGGTCATCGCAAAATTCAAAGGCGCAACGCTGCCTGACAGTCTGATTCGTCGCTTGGATGTCCTCGATTTTGCAACGCCTGTGAAGTATGTTGATGTGCGCCGCGATGGTGTTAGTAGCACGATCGCCATCACGCCTGTCGACAAGATGGCCTTTGAACAAGTGGCTTACCAGACCGGCAATATTTTTACGCTGGAATTGCAGCCGCTCACGCAAGAGAAGATAGAAGAACGTAAGAAGTTGCAGCCGCAGTACACCGGCGAGCGCATTAGTCTTTCGTTCCAGAGTGTTGAAATCCGCTCGTTGCTGCAAATCATTGCTGATGTCGCTGGCACCAATATGGTCGTAAGCGATAGCGTTAACGGCGACATCGCCATGCGCTTGCAAAATGTTCCTTGGGATCAGGCGCTGGACATCATTCTCAAGTCCAAAGGCTTGGGCATGCGCCGCCAAGGCAATGTCATGATGGTTGCGCCGGTCGGCGAAATTGCTTCGCGCGAAAAAGCTGAACTCGAAGCACAGAACCAAGCGGTGCAATTGGCGCCACTGCGTTCGGAAATCATTCAGGTTAATTACGCCAAGGCGTCTGATCTGAAATCGCTGATCACCAGCGATAAGTCGTCGTTGATGTCGGATCGTGGCCGCGTCAGTGTTGACGACCGTACCAACACGCTGATCGTTCTGGAAACCAGAGACAATATCACCGAAATCCGTAATCTCGTGGCGCGTTTGGATATTCCAGTGCGTCAGGTGTTGATCGAATCCAGAATTGTGATTGCAAATGATGATTACAGTAAGGAAGTCGGTGCGAGGTTTGGCGTGCAGGCTGTCGATGTCAGTAACATCACCGGAGGAAGTGTTGTCACCTCGGGCAATTCAGCGGGTGTAACGCACATAGTGAATGGCGACCCCATATTAGTGCCGTCCGATTTCAACGTTAATCTTCCTGCGGCAGGCGGTGCTGGTATCGCGCTGGCCATTCTGGGAGCGAACTACGGGATCGATCTGGAACTGTCGGCGATGCAGACCGAAGGCCGTGGCGAGGTTATTTCAACTCCGCGAGTCATTACCGCAAACGGTAAAAAGGCCATCATTGAACAAGGTCAGGAAGTTCCTTTCCAGAGTTCTAGCGCCAACAATGGCACTAACGTTCAGTTCAAGAAGGCAGTGCTTTCTCTGGATGTAACCCCACAAATCACGCCAGACAATCGCGTGCTAATGGATTTGGAAGTGAAGAACGATTCTATCGGTCAGATCATTCAAGGCAACCCTGCGATTGATACCAAGCGCATCACCACTCAAGTGCTGATCAAGACTGGCGAAACGGTGGTGTTGGGTGGCGTTTATCAACAAACCAACAGCAAGAACACGTCGAAAGTGCCATTGCTCGGCGATATCCCCTTGCTGGGTGTGCTGTTCCGCAATGACCTAAACAAGGCCAGCAAGCGCGAATTGCTCATCTTCGTGACGCCTAAGATTCTGCAAGACGGGCTCAAGGTTAACTAAATTCTTGGCCATGGCCCCTCCGTGCGATTTCGCCGGAGGGGCCTTTCTTTTTGACCCTTGGATAGCCCGGCTCCGTTATACTGGCCATTGTTCACGGGCAATCCGCTTTGGCGCGCCCGCTTAATTCCAAAAAATGGCCAATAAAAGCAATATCTTCCTGATCGGCCCTATGGGCGCGGGCAAAACAACGGTAGGCAAGCGCCTGGCCGATACCCGTGGCATGGAGTTTGTCGATAGCGACCAGGAAATTGAGGCCCGCACCGGCGTTGATATCGCCTACATCTTCGAAAAAGAAGGTGAGGCCGGATTCCGCAAGCGCGAGCGCGGCATCATTGCTGAGCTGACTGGCCGACAGAACATCGTACTGGCGACCGGTGGTGGCGCTGTTTTGGAAGCGGAAAACCGGCAGGCCCTATCTGCACGTGGCTTTGTGGTTTATCTACATGCCAGCGTAGAGCAGCAGTTGGCGCGTACCGCCCGAACTGAAAATCGCCCGCTTCTGCAGAACGCTGTGGATCGACGCGAAGTTCTGGATCAGCTATTCGCATTTCGCGATCCCTTGTACCGTGAAATCGCCGACCTCCTTTTACAAACGGATGGCCGTAACGCGCGAGTGCTGGCGCGTGATATTGAAGATCATCTAGAGCGCCCGGCCAGCGCAATTTAGTACGCATATGAGAACGCTCAACGTAGAACTGGGTGACCGTAGTTACCCGATCAGAATCGGCGCCGGCTTGCTGTCAGACCGCGCGCAGTTTGCTGAGCTCGAAAATCGCAAAATCAAAATCGTGACGGACGCCAATGCGGGCCGTCGCTATCTGCCGACCCTGCTCTACACCTTGGCACTTACGCCGGAAGACGTTCTGGTTTTGCCCGCGGGCGAAACCCAGAAAACCTGGACAAGCGCTGAAAAAATTCTGGATTGGTTGCTCGCGAGCAACTTTGGCCGCGACGGTGTTCTGATTGCACTCGGCGGCGGCGTGATCGGCGACATGGCCGGTTTCTGCGCAGCGCTGTATCAGCGCGGCATCGACTTTGTTCAAGTTCCGACCACACTTTTGTCGCAGGTTGATTCTTCCGTCGGCGGTAAGACCGCAGTCAATCACCCGCGCGGCAAAAACATGATTGGCGCGTTTCACCAGCCCAAGTCGGTGATTGCGGACATCAACACGCTCAAGACCCTGCCGCCGCGTGAGCTGGCCTCAGGTCTCGCAGAAGTCATCAAATACGGCATGTTGGCCGACGCTGAATTCCTCAAGTGGATTGAGCAGAATCTCGACAAGATGCTGGCGCTCGATGCTGAAGCGCTGACCAAAGCCATCTACCGCAGCTGTGAGCTCAAAGCCCGCATCGTTGCGCAAGATGAGCGCGAGTCCGGCCCGCGTGCCTTGCTCAATCTGGGCCACACCTTTGGCCACGCCATCGAAACCTTCACCGGTTACAGCGAATGGCTGCACGGCGAAGCCGTCGCGGTTGGTTTGTGCATGGCTGCAGATATGTCGACTCAAATGGGTTGGCTGTCGGTCGATGACGCGCTGCGTTGCACCTCGCTGATTCAACGCGCAGGTTTGCCGACGCGCCCGCCTGTTGGCATGACGCCAGAAGATTTCCTCGAGTTGATGGGCCACGACAAGAAAGTCGCCGCTGGCAAAGTGCGCCTCGTGCTGCTGCGCAAGCTTGGCGTGTCAGTGCTCTCCGCAGACTTTGACGAAAAAGCGCTGCTAGCCACGCTGAAACATTTCACTACGCCCTAGCGCAGACGGTTTAAATTGCGGCTAGAGCGCGTTTTCGGCTCTAATCACTGCATGAACGCCTCACTCGCCGTATACGCCGCTGACACTAACAACTCACGCGGCCGCCGCTATCCCGAAGCGCCTCCCGGTTATCGCAGTGAATATCAGCGCGATCGTGATCGCATCATTCACTCTGGTGCCTTCCGTCGTCTTGAATACAAGACGCAGGTTTTCGTTAATCACGAAGGCGATCTATTCCGCACGCGTCTGACGCATTCCTTGGAAGTGGCGCAGATCGCGCGCACCATCGCACGCACGCTTTCGCTTAACGAAGATCTCTGCGAAGCGATTTCACTCGCACACGATCTCGGCCACACCCCTTTCGGTCACGCCGGACAAGACGCACTCAATCCTTGCATGCGCGCTTATGGTGGTTTTGAGCACAACGCGCAATCGTTGCGCGTCGTCGATGAGCTCGAAGACAAGTACGCAGATTTTCGCGGACTCAATCTCACCTTTGAAACGCGCGAAGGCATTCTCAAACATTGCTCAAAAGCGCGTGCGCGTGATCTGGGCGATATTGGCGAACGCTTTCTCAAAGGTGGGCAGCCAGGTTTGGAAGCGCAGCTCGCAAATGTTGCTGACGAGATCGCGTACAACAATCACGACATCGATGATGGTCTGCGCGCACGTTTGCTGACGATTGAAGCCATGCGCGAAGTGCCGCTGTTCAAGCGACACCACGATCAAGCGCGCAAAGCCAACAAGCAGATGAACGCCAAGCAAGAGCGCCACGAAACCATTCGTCGCATCATCAACACGCTGGTGAGTGATCTCACCGAGACCTCACGCGCAGCACTGCTGAAAGCCAAACCGAAAGGCATTGAAGATGTTCGCGCACGCAAAAAACCTTTGATTGCTTACAGCGCTGAGACACAAGTCGAAAATCTCGCGTTGAAGAAATTCCTGCGTGAACATCTTTATAAGCACCATCAGGTTTATCGCATGACCGTGAAGGCGCAGCGCGTAGTGCGTGAGTTGTTTGCAGCGCTGATCGATGATCCACGCTTGCTGCCGCCTGGAAAATTTGAAGATGCGAAGGCGCAAGAAAAGCTGACAGGTAAAACCGGACGCGCGCGAGTTGTTGCGGACTACATCGCAGGCATGACGGATCGTTATGCCTTGGATGAGCACGAACGTCTGTTCGACCCACGTCGCCTGCGCTAAACCATGGCTCGTCTGCCGCGCTTAGCAGTCGCCGGGCATGTCCATCATGTCTTGCAGCGTGGCAACAATCGCCAGCCCATCTTTATCGATGCGGAAGACTATCAGCGCATGCTCAGTCTTTTGGCCGAGCACGCGGCTCGCGAGAAAGTCGCGATCCATGCCTATGTTCTGATGGGCACAGAGTTCCATCTCTTGGCCACGCCAGAAAGCGATAACGGCCTGTCGACCATGATGCAGTCTGTTGGCCGTCGCTACGTGCAGTACTTCAATAAGCGACATCAGCGCAGCGGCACATTGTGGGAAGGACGCTATCGCGCAACATTGCTTCAGCCAGAACGTTGGTTGATCAATAGCAAAATATTTATCGATCTCAATCCAGTGCGTGGCGGTCTGGTGACGCGCGCATTAGATTATCGATGGTCCAGTCATGGTCACTATGTGGGCCATCACGTCGATAAGTTAGTGACGCCACACGCGCTCTACTGGGGCTTGGGGAACACGCCATTTGCACGCGAGGCGCGTTATGCGGAGCTGGTCAGTCTTGGTCTCAACACGCAACAACACACCGAGTTGATGGAGTCCGTACTCAAAGGCTGGCCTTTGGGTGATGCGAAGTTTGTTGAGGGCGTGCAGAAGCAGACCTTGCGTCGTGTCGTACGTCGACGTGCTGGACGGCCGCAATCAAAACAGTTGTCGTCGTGACCTTGCCGAGGACGAATCAGTGGCAGGGATAAACCGCGTATTGGTCGTTGAGGACGAAGCGCAAACGCGCGAACGACTCGCGCGCGCCGTAAGTGCTGACGCCAATCTTGAACTCTGCGGCACCGCCGCCAACTGCGCCGACGCGCGCTTGCTGTTTGCTGAGCAGCGTCCGCAAGCCGTGTTGATTGATCTAGGTTTGCCGGATGGTGATGGCGCAGCGCTCATTCGCGAACTGGCAGCTGTAGCGCCAGAGACATTGTTCATGGTGATCACCGTGTTTGGTGACGAGACGCATGTGGTGGAGGCGATCAAGGCCGGCGCCAGTTCATATCTCTTGAAAGACGCCAGCGCGCTTAGAGTGGCGCGCGCTATTCATGAGATGTTTGACGGAGGCTCGCCGATCAGTCCCGCAGTGGCGCGCCATCTCTTGCAGCGCATGCAGACCCCGAGCGAGCCCAAACGCGCAGAGCCTGCCGCTCAGCTTTCCGCCCGTGAGCGCGATGTGCTGCTTTTGGTTGCCAAGGGCTATGCCTATCTTGAGATTAGTGAAGCGCTGGATGTATCGGTCAACACGGTTGGCTCTCACGTCAAACAGATCTACCGCAAGCTAGCGGTCAGCTCGCGCGGCGAAGCCGTGTATGAAGCGGTGCAGCAGGGGCTCATCAGCGATCTCAGTAGCGGACGGCCTCATTGAATTGGTCAACGCGCGGGTTGTCGCTGCTCCTGCTCAGTGTCTTTGTGATTGTGGTGCTGACGGCGATCGCGTTGTTACACCGTGCAGGCCCAAGTGGCGATGGCATGCGCGTGCATTGGCTGGTGCAATTGCAAGGCGAAAGCACGCGTTATCAAAGTCATTTCACAGTGTCTGCCAGCACCGCTACGCAAGCGCTGTACATCGAAAGCCTGAGTGGCGCTGCCACCATCTCGCTTAACGGCACAGTACTCGCGCAGCGCCGCATTCCTGCTGCGGTCCCCGCGTTGGGTAGCTCACAACCGATGCTAGTGTCGCTGCCTAGCGCGTTGCTACATGCGGCAGACAACGAGCTTGCGATTGAGCAAATAAGCGCGCCATCAAGCAGCACTTTTATCGGCGCAAGTTATCTCGGCGACGAGGCGCTGCTGGCGACGAATTACGCGCAGCGGCATTTTCTCAAGCACACACTACTGATCGCACTCATCGTCACGACATTGGTGTTGGCAGGCGTGAGCTTCGCGTTGTGGCTGCGGCGCCGACACGAAAAAATCTACGCTTGGCATACGCTGACCTGTGTGACCGGTAGCGCCTACTGCGCTTTGCCGATTAGCCCACTGCCTTTGCCGAGCATCTGGCTCGATGCCTTGCTGCTGCTGTTCTTCCTCTGGTTTGTTGTGAGTGCAGCGTGGCTGGGAATATGTCTGGCCTCCAAGCCACAACCCAAAACGTGGCAGCGCATTACTTACGCTGTATTCAGCGGCTCTGCGTTGATCGTCATTGCGAGTCTGTTCTGCACTCCGCAAGAATTTCGTCACGCCGTTCCCTGGGCTTACATGGGAATTATCGCGCTCGGCACTTACACCACTGCCACCGTGTTCTGGCGGCAGTACTTCACACGCTGGGATAGCACTGCGTTTTGGATGCTCGGTGCGGTGATGTGTATCTGCATGGTGTCGTTGCACGATGGCGCGCTGCTGTTGGGCCTCATCGCACCGGATGATGGTTTCTGGCTCGCCTATGGCGCACCGCCGCCCGTCCTCGTGTTCACCGCGCTTCTGCTGCGAAATTTTGTGAATGCGCTGACCGAATCCGAGTCGCTCAGTCGCGAGTTGGAGCAACGCGTCGCTGTACGCGAGGCGCAGATCGCGTCCAACTACCAAGCACTTCAGCGCGCTGAGAGTGATCGTGTGGTGAGTGCTGAGCGCGAGCGACTGTTTGGCGATTTGCACGACGGTCTCGGCGGCACGCTCATCGCCACGCTGTCGCGACTTTCCAACGAGGGCGCAGGCAAAAGTGCGGTCGCGCTCGGTGTGCAGGCCGCACTGGAAGACTTACGCCTCACGCTCGATTCGCTCAACCCGGAAGAGCGCTCACTGCGTGCTGTGTTGGCGCCGCTGCGAGAGCGTCTCGCCAACGTTTGTGCCGATGCCGAAATAGCACTGGTGTTTAGCCTGAGTAGCCTCGACGACGGCTTCGAGTTGCCGAAGTCACAGACGCTGCATCTGCTGCGCATTGTGCAAGAGGCAGCGATGAACGCCGTGCGCCATGCCGAAGGCAGCAGTCTGCGCATCACATTGCATCGCATCACCAATGATGAAGGCGCGAAGCAACTCGAAGTGCTGATCGACGATAACGGTCGTGGCATGCCCGCATCGGGTGACGCACGCCCCGGACACTACGGCCTCGCCAATCTGCGCCGCCGCGCTGTGCAGATCGGCGGCGGCATTGAATGGCTAGCGCTGCAACCGGGCACGCGCGTGCGCTTGACGCTGCCGCTGGTGTAGCACTCACCAATTTATGTGATATCGCGCCGAGCGCTGAGCCACTACAACTGACGCCTGTCTTTTAGGATCGTCATGAACAGCTCCTCGCGCCATCACCACAAGCGTTCTTTTGTCAGCAACTTTTTTGCGGCGATGCTGCGGCCTGTTGCGTTGCTGGCGCTCCTGCTGGTGTTGGCAGCCTGCACCAACAACACGGGGAAGTCAGCCGCGCGCGTCGAGATTGTGCAGACCGGCTTGCTGTTCACCGAACGCGGGCAGACCCGCCAACTCAGCGCCCGCGTATTCGATGAAGCAGGTGTGCCGATCGATACCCCCGTGCGCTGGTCGTCGTCCGATGCGGCGAACATCAGCATTGCGAGCAACGGCATTGCTTCTGCCGAACGCAGCAGCGGTTCCACCCAGATCACCGCCATGGCGGGCGAAGTGCGTTCAGCTCCTTTGCTTGCCGTCGTAACCACCGTCGCTGCTGGCACCGTGTTGGTCAGCGACGAACAGATCGCGCGCGGTGTCGCAGAGAGCGACCCCGACGCAGCGCCTAGTCTCGACAACACCTACACCGTCGTCGTTAGCGGCATTGCGCTGCCGGCCGTGGGTACGCTGATGGTCGGCACCGGCTCTGCTCCTGTGGCGGGTCGCGTGGTGTCAGCGCGCGAGGTTGCTGGCGGCGTTGAAGTCACGTTAAAGCTCGCGCCGCTGTCGGTGCTGTTTCCGGGCTTGGAGATCAATCAGCGTTTCAATCTCGCCGACGTTGCCGCCACGATTCCGGAGAGCGTGAATGCTGGCTACACCGTGCTGCGCGAGGGCAACACGTACACGTTCACACCGCGTCCTGAAGTCAGAGCAGCCTTAGCGAAGGCAGGTGGTGTCCCAGCCGGCACGCGAACGTTGTTTCAAGGCTGCGAAGGTTCAATCAACGGTTTGGGATTGGGCGATGGTGCCGCACCGCCGTTCGTATTCGAGCCGCAGCCAGTTTTTAGTTTCACCATCGCCCCGGCGCTGGACGTGATCTATACCGAGGCGCGTGGATTGGAACGCTTCGTGGTGACCGCCGAGCCGACGTTCTTGATCGACGGCACCGTTAAGGCCACAGCGGCTTTCGAAGGCAAGGTTTCCTGCAAGGCAGAACTGCTGATCTTCCCGGTTCCGGTTGGTGGCGCGCTGTCGGTTCTCATCAGTGGCCTAGTGCCAGTCGGCGTCGGCTTCGAGCTCGGCGGCAAAGTGACGGTGGCGCAAATGAAGCTCGGCCTCAACAGCCGCACCAGTGCCAAGGCCGCGCTGGGTCTGGACTGTGAAAGTGAATGCACCTTCGTCAATGAGCTGACCGATTTTGTGAATACCAACACCCCGACGGTGGATGTGCCGGGCTTGGATGATTTTCGCGTCAAACCGGAATTCACCGCGTTTGGATACGTCGAGGCCGCCGTCGGCAATCGCGTTTTTAGATCGCTTCAGTTCAAGGCATTCGAGATCAAGGCTGGGCCTAAACTCGAAGGCGAGTTTGCACCCGCTGCAACGCAGATCGCCGCCACCGATTTCAAATCGAGCTACAAGCTTTCACTCGTACTCAACGCCGGTTTCGGCGATGACATTGAGAGCGTGTTGAACATTCTCGGTGTGGTGAAGGTGGGTGATGAAGTGCTGGAGAAAGCGATTGACTTGGCAGGCTCTCCGACCGGCGTGCTGACGGTGGATCGAGATCGCTTTGTCAGCGGCGAGACAGCGCAGTTTCAACTCAAGCTCGACCCAGCGACCATCAATTTTCTCGGGCTCTACAACGTTAGCGAGATCGTGTTGATGCGCACCGCCGCCGGCCAGCGCGAGGTTGAGGTCGCACGCTCACGCGCCACGAACGGCCAGACCACTTTCAATTTCACCTTCATCGCAAACAATTCAGGTTTGACCAGCGAGTTCACCGCCTTTGCAGTGACGCCGCTGCTGCCGTCGGCGCTGATACTGGAACTCGACACCGCCCGCGCCAGCAATGCTGCGCCCGTGGCCGTCGATGACGATGAGAGCGTGATCGAAGGCAGTTCAGCCGTAACGTTCTTCGTGCTCAACAACGACACTGATGCTGATGGCGATGCCTTGGAGATCAGCGCCGTGACACAACCCGCGCGCGGTTCGGTGGCGACCAGCGCCAATGGCTTGAGCCTGAGTTATCGGCCTGCCACTGGCTTCGTTGGCACCGAGACTTTTGAATACACGATCACCGATAGCAAGGGCGGTAGTGACAAGGCGAAAGTCAGTGTAGAAGTGCAGCCACGATCGGCGGCCACCGCGCGGCTCATCGCCGTCAG
The DNA here is from genome assembly GCF_003052265.1 of Stenotrophobium rhamnosiphilum. Taxonomy (GTDB): domain Bacteria; phylum Pseudomonadota; class Gammaproteobacteria; order Nevskiales; family Nevskiaceae; genus Stenotrophobium; species Stenotrophobium rhamnosiphilum. The sequence goes on along the minus strand of NZ_QANS01000003.1, from coordinate 87,495 downwards.
CATCGCCACAAGAGCGGGTGCTTCGAACTGCGCTAGCGCGGGAGACCCCGACTGCGATCTCAGGGGTTCGTCCACCGGTGAAGAGAAGATTCTGACTGAAGAGACAGGTTTTGGCCGCAACACGGAAACCACCGGCAGCGGAGAGCAGACTTTGCAGGGGAGGCAGTCCGTTGCCAGCGGCAATGGCGCTGTGACGCTGGATCGCGCAGACGGCACCGTGGGCGCGATCACGCTGAGTTGTAGCGGATCCGCCGGCTTCGGCGCTGGGCCTGAAAGCCCGGCCCGCATCAAAAGCGACGCTTCCGCGCGCACGACAGCGACTGTCCTTTTCAGCATTGAGGGCGAGACGGGCTTGCGCTACAGCATTGCGGCGAGTGGTACTGCCTCGGCCCCCACTTCCTCGAACCCCAGCTTGCCAATCCTGGCTGGTGCTAGCGTCAACGCCACCTTCCACTCACCGCGCGCCAGCTTGTTTACCTTCACCCGCAGTAGCTCCGGGAGCGACGATAGAGGCAGCAATACAGGGTTGCTGGGGCCGGGTCGACATCAAATTTCGATCATCTGCAGTGCTAGTGGCCGCGATGGCCCCGACAGTGGATATGCCGGCGGCGGCGGCTCTACCAGCGGCATGACTGTCCAGCTGACGCTGCAACCTTGAGCAAGGCACCCATTCTGTTTTCCTTCACTTGCAGCAGTTATAGGTTTATTTTTAATGTGTCCCTAATTAAAGTATTTTAAATATGACAAGTATATTAATTAGGTTCTGACCCCAATTTAAAAATCTTGGCATTGTTGTTGCACTGCACTATCCTCCCCGGTCCAGATTGACGTCTTTAGAGGATGTGCCATGGAGCACAAGATTCAGCAGGCCCAGCAGCACGGTCTATATAGCGCTAAGAATGAGCATGACGCCTGCGGCGTCGGCTTTGTCGCGCATATCAAGGGCAACAAGAGCCACTCCATTATTGAGCAGGGTCTGCAGATTCTAAAGAATCTCGACCATCGTGGCGCTGTGGGTGCCGATCCATTAATGGGTGACGGCGCGGGCATTCTCATTCAGCTCCCCGACCAGCTCTATCGTGAAGAGATGGCCAAGCAAGGCGTCGAACTACCGCCTGTTGGCGAGTACGGCGTCGGCATGGTGTTCCTGCCGAAAGAAAACGCTTCACGTATTGCTTGCGAGCAAGAGATCGAACGCTCGATCCGCGAAGAAGGCCAAGTGCTGCTCGGCTGGCGCGATGTCCCAGTGAACCGCGACATGCCGATGTCGCCAACCGTGCGCGCTAAAGAACCCGTCATCCGTCAGATCTTCATTGGTCGCGGCGAAGACATCATGGTCACCGACGCGCTGGAACGTAAGCTCTACGTCATCCGCAAATCATCCGGCCACGCGATCCAAGCGCTCAACCTGATTCACGGCAAGGAATTCTTCGTGCCGTCGATGTCAGCGCGCACGGTTGTATATAAAGGTCTGTTGCTCGCTGACCAAGTCGGCGTGTACTACCTCGACCTGCAAGATGAGCGTTGCGTCTCCGCACTCTCGCTCGTGCACCAGCGCTTCTCGACCAACACTTTCCCTGAATGGCCGCTGGCGCATCCTTACCGCTTCATCGCGCACAACGGCGAAATCAATACTGTTAAGGGCAACTTCAACTGGATGCGCGCACGCGAAGGCGTGATGGAATCCGACGAGCTCGGCGACGATCTCAAGAAGCTGTTCCCGCTGATCTATGAAGGCCAGTCCGATACCGCCAGCTTCGACAATGCGCTCGAACTGTTGGTGATGGCTGGTTACCCGATCGCACAGGCGATGATGATCATGGTTCCAGAAGCGTGGGAAAACCACACGCTGATGGACGACAACCGTCGCGCCTTCTACGAATATCACGCAGCCATGATGGAACCGTGGGACGGCCCCGCCGCGCTCGCGTTTACCGATGGCCGTTACATCGGCGGCACGCTCGACCGTAACGGTCTACGCCCTGCACGCTTCATCGTCACCGACGACGACCTCGTCGTGATGGCTTCGGAATCCGGCACGCTGCCGATTCCGGACGCGAAGATCACCAAGAAGTGGCGCCTGCAGCCGGGCCGCATGTTCCTGATCGATCTCGAAGCCGGACGCATCATCGAAGACGAAGAGCTGAAGAACACTTACGCCAGCGCCAAGCCTTACAAGACTTGGGTCAACCGCGTGCGCATCAAGCTCGACGAACTCAAGCTGGTGCCGACCAAGACTTTGCCGGAAGAAGTCTCTGCTGTTTCGCTGCTCGATCGCCAACAGGCTTTCGGCTACACGCAGGAAGACATCCGCATCGTCATGGCGCCAATGTCAGTTGATGGCGAAGAAGCCACCGGCTCGATGGGCAACGACTCGCCTCCGGCCGTCATGTCCAATAAGTTGAAGCCGCTGTACAGCTACTTCAAGCAGCTGTTCGCGCAGGTGACCAACCCGCCTATCGACCCCATTCGCGAAGCGATGGTGATGTCCTTGGTGTCGTTCATCGGTCCTAAGCCGAACGTGCTCGACATCAACAACAACAATCCGCCGATGCGTTTGGAAGTATCGCAGCCGATTCTCGATTACTCCGACATCACCAAGCTGCGCAACATCGCCGCGCACACCGGCAACAAGTTCAAGTCGTATGAACTGAACATCTGCTACCCAGCGGCTTGGGGCAAGGAAGGCATCGAAGCACGCCTCGCCTCGCTCTGCGCCAAAGCTGTGGATGCCGTGAAGTCGGGCCACAACATCATCATCGTGTCTGATCGCAAGATGGACGCGGACATGGTTGCGATCCCTGCACTGCTCGCCACGTCAGCCATTCACTTGCACTTGGTGAACAAGGGTCTGCGTACTTCGACTGGCCTCGTTGTTGAAACCGGTTCGGCTCGCGAAGTGCATCACTTCGCATTGCTCGCAGGCTACGGCGCAGAAGCAATTCACCCGTACCTCGCAATGGACACGCTGTCAGCAATGGCCGCTGGTCTCACTGGCGATCTGTCGCCAGAGAAGGCGATCTACAACTTCCAGAAAGCTATCGCCAAGGGCTTGATGAAGGTCATGTCCAAGATGGGCATCTCGACCTATATGTCCTACTGCGGCGCGCAGATCTTCGAAGCGATTGGTTTGAATCGCTCGCTGGTCGACAAGTATTTCCGCGGCACGCCATCGAACATCGAAGGTATTGGTGTATTCGAAGTCGCCGAAGAAGCGCTGCGTCTGCACAAGGCTGCATTCGGTAACGATCCAGTCCTGGCCAACATGCTCGACGCTGGTGGCGAATACGCCTTCCGCGTGCGTGGTGAAGAGCACATGTGGACGCCAGACGCGATTGCCAAGCTGCAGCACTCGACCAAGTCGAACAGCTACAGCACGTATAAAGAGTACGCGCAGATCATCAACGATCAGAGCAAGCGTCATATGACGCTGCGTGGTCTGTTCGAGTTCAAGATTGATCCGAGCAAAGCGATCTCGCTGGATGAAGTGGAACCGGCGAAGGACATCGTCAAGCGTTTCGCAACCGGCGCCATGTCGCTCGGTTCGATCAGCACAGAAGCGCACGCAACACTTGCAGTGGCGATGAACCGCATCGGCGGTAAATCGAACACCGGTGAAGGCGGCGAAGATCCAGCGCGTTATCGCAACGAGCTCAAAGGCATCGCCATCAAAACCGGCGACACCATCGCGAGCGTAATCGGCGCTGATCAGGTTGAAGCCAACATTCCTTTGCAGGATGGCGACTCGCTGCGTTCGCGCATCAAGCAGGTGGCTGCAGGCCGCTTCGGTGTCACCACCGAATACCTGAACTCTGCTGATCAGATTCAGATCAAGATGGCGCAGGGCGCCAAGCCTGGTGAAGGCGGTCAGCTGCCTGGCAAGAAAGTTTCCGAGTACATCGCTCGTTTGCGCTTCTCGGTGCCGGGCGTTGGTTTGATTTCACCTCCTCCGCATCACGACATCTACTCGATCGAAGATCTTGCGCAGCTGATCCACGATTTGAAGAACGCCAACCCGCGCGCTTCGATCTCCGTGAAGCTTGTTGCTGAGAGCGGCGTGGGTACGGTTGCTGCAGGCGTTACCAAGGCCAAGTCTGATCACCTCGTGATCGCGGGTCATGACGGTGGCACCGGCGCTTCGCCTTTGTCATCGGTCAAGCACGCAGGCGCGATGTGGGAACTCGGCATGGCCGAAACCCAGCAGACGCTCGTGCTCAACGGCTTGCGTTCGCGTATCCGCGTACAGGCTGACGGTCAGATGAAGACCGGCCGTGACGTCGTGATCGCTGCACTGCTCGGCGCTGATGAAGTTGGTTTTGCAACCGCTCCATTGGTTGTCGAAGGCTGCATCATGCTGCGCAAATGCCATCTCAACACCTGCTCCGTTGGTGTTGCGACGCAAGACCCAGTGCTGCGTAAGAAATTCGCAGGCAAGCCTGAGTACGTTGTGAACTACTTCTTCTTCGTTGCTGAAGAAGCACGTCAGTTGATGGCGCAGCTCGGCATTCGCAAGTTTGATGATCTGGTTGGTCGTTCTGATCTGCTTGATCAGTCCAAAGCAATCTCGCATTGGAAAGCTCGCGGTCTCGACTTCAGCCGTCTGTTCTATCGTCCGGAATCTCCGGGCGGCGCTTCGCTGCATCACACCGAAGAGCAGGATCACAATCTTGCCAAGGCGCTTGATCACAAGCTCATCGCACAAGCCAAAAATGCTATCGAGAAGGGCGAACGCGTTTCGTTCATCTCGCCGGTCCATAACTTCAACCGCACCGTCGGCACCATGCTCTCGGGCGAAGTGGCCAAGAAGTACGGCCACGAAGGTTTGCCAGACGACACCATTCACATTCAGCTGCAGGGCACCGCAGGTCAGTCGGCTGGCGCGTTCCTCGCGCACGGCGTGACGCTGGATCTGGTTGGCGAAGGCAATGACTATGTGGGCAAGGGTCTCTCGGGCGGTCGCATCATCGTGCGTCCAAACACCGAATTCCGCGGCCGCGCAGTCGACAACATCATCATTGGCAACACCGTGTTGTACGGTGCGATTGCAGGTGAGGCTTACTTCAACGGCGTTGCTGGCGAACGTTTCGCTGTCCGTAACTCAGGTGCTGCGACGGTTGTCGAAGGCACCGGCGACCACGGTTGCGAATACATGACCGGCGGTACGGTTGTTGTACTCGGCGGCACGGGCCGTAACTTCGCTGCAGGTATGTCCGGCGGTGTTGCTTATGTCTATGACGAGAACGGCGACTTTGCCAAGCGCTGCAACATGGCGATGGTTGCGCTTGATCCGGTGCTCACCAGCGCCGAGCAAGACAAGACCGATAAGGCGCTGTGGCATAGCTTGAAGCGCGGTGGTCAGTCACAAACCGACGAAGCGATTCTCAAGGGTCAAATTGAGCGTCACTTCAAGTTCACCGGCAGCACGCGTGCGCGCAATCTGCTCGACGATTGGGCCAATGCTCGCAAGAAGTTCGTGAAGGTGTTCCCGCACGAATACAAGCGCGCACTGGGCGAAATGCATGCAGAGAAAGCTGCAGCAGCGTCGAAGAAAGATGCAGTCACCGCGTAAGCGTTGAACGAGCGAACTAAAAAATATTTGTAGAGGTGCACTATGGGTAAGGTAACGGGCTTCCTGGAATATCCGCGTCAGAAAGAGGCATATCTGCCGGTCGACTCGCGCGTGAAGAACTACAAAGAGTTCGTGCTCACGCTGGAAAATGATCAGGCCAAAGTACAAAGCGCACGCTGCATGAATTGCGGTACGCCGTTCTGCACGACTGGCTGCCCGGTGAACAACATCATTCCGGATTGGAATGATCTGGTTTACACCGGCGCTTATCAGGCTGCGCTCGACACGCTGCACTCGACGAATAACTTCCCTGAGTTCACCGGTCGCGTTTGCCCGGCACCTTGCGAAGCCGCGTGCACACTCAATGTGAACAACGATGCCGTCGGTATCAAAAGCATCGAGCACTTCATCATTGAGAAGGGCTTTGAAAATGGTTGGGTCACGCCATTGCCTGCTGCGGTCAAGACCGGCAAGAAAGTTGCGGTCGTTGGTTCAGGCCCTGCTGGCCTCGCCGCTGCACAGCAACTTGCGCGCGCTGGACATGATGTGACTTTGTTCGAAAAGAACGATCGCGTCGGTGGTCTGCTGCGTTACGGCATCCCTGGCTTCAAGCTCAACAAAGAAGTGATTGATCGTCGTATTGAGCAGATGAAGGCAGAAGGCGTGACCTTCCGCACCAGCGTTTACATCGGCAAAGATCCGCTGTCGATGATCACCAATCTGGCGAAGGAAACGATCTCGCCGGATCAGCTGAAGAAAGATTTCGACGCCGTGCTACTCACCGGTGGCTCCGAACAGGGCCGCGATTTGCCAGTACCAGGCCGCGAACTCAGCGGCATCCATTTCGCGATGGAATTCCTGCCGCAGCAGAATCGCGTTGATGCAGGCGACAAGGTTGCTGACCAGATCAAAGCGACAGGCAAGCATGTTGTCGTTATCGGCGGCGGTGACACCGGCTCCGACTGCGTTGGTACCAGCAACCGTCACGGCGCTGCTGGCGTCATGCAGTTTGAACTGCTGCCACAGCCACCCGTCACCGAGAACAAGCCGCTGGTATGGCCTTACTGGCCGATCAAGCTGCGCACGTCTTCGTCGCACGACGAAGGCTGTGATCGTGACTGGTCGGTTGCGACCAAGCGCTTCGAAGGTTCAAACGGCAAGGTCGAGAAATTGATCGGCGTTCGTCTCGAATGGAAGGACGGCAAGATGACGGAAGTCGCCGGTTCCGAATTCGAAATGAAAGCGGACCTCGTGTTGCTTGCCATGGGCTTCGTTGCTCCAGCAGCGCAAGTGCTTGAAGCTTTCGGTGTTGAGAAAGACGCACGCGGTAATGCCAAGGCAACGACCGATGGCGAAGGTTGCTACAAGACTTCCGTCGACAAGGTTTTCGCTGCAGGCGACATGCGCCGCGGTCAATCGCTTGTGGTTTGGGCGATTCGCGAAGGTCGTCAGGCTGCACGCGCTGTCGACGAGTTCCTGATGGGTTCATCGGATCTGCCGCGTTAAGCAAATGCTGTAAAGGAAAAGCCCCATCGCTGAGCAATCGGCGATGGGGCTTTTTGTTAATGCGGCGATTTGCTGCAAACATTCAGCACTCGCTTTATCCTCAGGCGGTCGAACACTCGCGAGGAACCGCTATGCGCAATGCACTCACTCTCCTGCTCGCTCTGATTCTGGCCGCGAATGGCCTGCTGATGCTGATTGCCCCTGAGCCTTGGTATCACCTGATTCCCGGCGTCTCCAGCACGGGCCCATTCAATCCGCATTTTGTCCGTGACATTGGCTGCGCCTATCTGGTCTGCGGCGCGTCGTTCTTCTGGCTGGCGCGTGATGTGCGCGCGCAACCTGCTGCGCTGGTCTCTGCGGTGTTCTTATTGCTGCATGCACTAACGCATATATGGGATGGCATCGCGGGGCGCGAGAGTATTGAGCATTTGCTCCTCGATATTCCCGGCGTGTTCTTATTGCCCGCACTTGCACTGTGGCTCAGTGCAAAGCGGCAAAGCTGATACTGCGGCGCTGCGGTAGACTGCCGCGCTTTTTGTCGAATCACACAGGCATTTATGACCCCACAACTCAGCCCCAACGAAGCACGCGTCATCGCTGCGATGGTCGAAAAATCTATTGCCACGCCGCAGTACTACCCGATGACGGTCAACGCCATCATGCTGGCCTGCAATCAAAAGAGCAGCCGCAGCCCAGTGATGAATCTGAGCGAAGGTGATGTTGGCGCTGCGCTCAATGCACTTGAACAAAACAAATTGGTCGCACGCGATGACTTTGGCGGGCGCGTCGCCAAGTGGCGTCATCACTTTCACAATCAATTGCTGTTGAAGCCGCCCGTGATGGCCGTGCTCGCAACTTTGATTTTGCGTGGGCCGCAGACCTTGTCTGAATTGCGTGCGAACGCCGTTGTACTCGGTGGCCCAGCAGATGCTGACGGTGCTAATCAGGCGCTGCAAGACCTCGCGGATCGTGCGCAGCCTATGGCGACATTGCTGCCACGTGCGGTAGGACAATCATCGCTGCGCTACGCCCACACACTGAGCGGCGAAGTCGCCACGCCATTTTCACCAGAGCAGACCAGCCCAGCGGCGACGGTTGCAACAACAGCCAGCGGCGAGAAAATTTCTTTGGCCGATTTGTATGAGCGAATTCGTGTGCTGGAAGCAAAGGTTGCTGAGTTAGAGCAACGTCAGACGCCAGTGGAATGATCAAGTTGCGCCACCTATTGCTTGCGGCACTGCTGGCGCTATTTTCGCTGGTTGTTTACAGCAACTATGTCGAAGGCAAACCGGCTCAATCGGCGTTAGACGTGAAACGCATCGCGCACGGCCTGCAACAGCCGTGGGCACTGGCGTTTTTGCCTGATGGACGCATGCTCGTCACAGAAAAGCCCGGGCGCCTGCGCATCGTTGATGCGGCGGGCAAGATTTCTGCACCGTTAGCTGGCGTGCCAAGCGTAGTGTTCAAAGGTCAGGGCGGTTTGCTGGATGTGGTGCTTGATCCGCAGTTCGCCAAAACTCGGCGTATCTATTTCAGCTATAGCGAACCGCGCGCCGATGGCGCGAACGGCACAGCTGTGGCTCATGCCGAACTTGCACAAGATCGTATCGAGAATCTCAAAGTCATCTTTCGCCAGCAGCCCGCAATAAAAAGCGACAAGCACTTTGGTTCGCGACTCGCATTTGCAGCCGACGGCAATTTATTCGTCACTGCAGGTGAGCGCGGTAGCGCCATGCAGCAGGCGCAAACGCTGGACAACGATCTCGGCAAAGTCATCCGAGTCACGCGTGAAGGCGATGTACCCGCAGATAATCCTTTCGTCATCCGCAAAGATGCGCGACCCGAGTTGTGGTCATACGGTCACCGCAATCTTCAGGGCGCTGCGATCAATCCATGGAGTGGAAAGCTGTGGACGCATGAACACGGTCCGCAAGGTGGCGACGAGATCAATATTCCTCAAGCAGGCCGCAACTACGGTTGGCCTATCATCACTTACGGCGAGCAGTACGGCGGCGGCAAGATTGGTGAGGGCATTACAAAAAAAGAAGGCATGGAACAACCGATTTATTATTGGGTTCCATCGATTGCGCCATCCGGCATGGCTTTCTACAACGCAGCGCGTTTTCCTCAATGGCAGGGAAATCTTTTTGTTGGCTCACTCAAGTTCGGGCAGCTCGTACGTTTGCAGCTGAAGGACGACAAGGTACTGAGCGAACAACGTTTCGATATCGGTCGCCGCGTGCGTGATGTGCGGCAGGGGCCAGATGGGTATCTCTACTTACTGACAGATGAAAGCGACGGTCAGATTTTGCGCGTCGGTCCGCGTTAAGGATTAAAGCCGTGGAATCTGTCGCAAAGCTCAAGACTGCTTTTGGCGCAATACGCGAGCAACTGCTCGTGCGTGATGCCGTGCGCCTTGACCGCACATTGGCACAGGCGCGTGAAGGTAAATTTGATATCGGGCGATTCAATGCTGACGTGCAGCGCGCGCTACTTGCCGCCGAAAATCGCGCGCGCCTAAAACCACAAACGATTAGTTATCCAGAAGAATTGCCTGTTGTGCAGGCGCGCGAAGAATTGCTCGCGGCAATTCGTGGCAACCAAGTCGTTATTCTTTGCGGCGAAACGGGCTCCGGTAAAACCACGCAGTTACCTAAGCTTTGTTTAGAGCTTGGCCGCGGGCAGCGTGGATTGATTGGTCACACGCAACCACGTCGTCTTGCTGCACGCAGTGTTGCAACGCGCATTGCCAGCGAACTCAACGGCAAGCTGGGTGAACTGGTCGGATATGAAACGCGCTTTGATCGCCGAGTATCCGAGCGCTCAATGGTCAAGCTGATGACGGACGGCATTTTGCTCGCCGAGTTGCAGCGTGATCGCGAATTGCTGGCCTACGACACCATCATCATCGACGAAGCGCACGAGCGCAGTCTCAACATCGATTTCTTGTTGGGCTGGCTTAAGCGCCTGCTGCCTAAACGTCCTGATCTTAAAGTCATCGTGACTTCGGCAACGCTGGATCCCGAGCGTTTATCCAAACACTTTGATGGCGCGCCGATTCTTACGGTGTCCGGTCGCGCTTATCCGGTGGACGTGCGTTATCGCGCGCCAGATAAAGATGATGATCTTGAAGATCGCGTCGGCGCTGCAATTGCTGAACTATGGCCTGGCGCACCGCGTGGCGATGTGCTGGTGTTCTTGCCGGGTGAGCGCGAGATTCATGATCTTGCGCGTTCATTGCCTGGCCGTTTCCCACGCGCAGAAATTCTGCCGCTGTATTCGCGTTTGCCTGCACAACAGCAGGATCGTGTGTTCAGCACCGGTGGCCCAGCAAAAATTGTTCTCTCGACCAACGTCGCTGAAACATCACTGACGGTTCCGGGCATTCGCTTTGTTGTCGACACCGGTACTGCGCGCATCAATCGCTTCTCACCGCGTCTCGGCGTGCAGCAATTGCAGATTGAAGCAGTGGCGCAGTCTGCAGCTAATCAACGCTCAGGTCGTTGCGGCCGCATTGGTGCGGGCATTTGTATTCGTCTGTATGAAAAAGAGGAATTCGAAGTTCGTCCTTTGTTTACGGACCCCGAAATCTTGCGCGCCAATCTTGCTGGCGTCATTTTGCAGATGGCGGCGTTGAATCTTGGTGACGTTGAAGACTTCCCTTGGATTGATCCGCCAGAGTCACGCCATGTCTCCGATGGTTATCGTCTACTGCAAACGTTGGGTGCCTTGGATGATGATCGCCGTCTGACGCGACTTGGGCGTGAACTTGCGCGCCTACCGCTGGATCCACGCATCGCTCGCATCGCGATGGCCGGTCGTGATCAAACCAGTTGTCGCGAACATATCTGGGCTTTGGCTGCGGCTTTGTCCGTGCAAGATCCACACGACGTTCCGCCAGAAGCGCAAGAAGCTGCACGCGCCAAGCATGCGACCTGGCGTCATCCACGCTCAGACTTTTTGAGTTTGCTGAATCTTTGGCAGAAATGGCGCGAATGGAGTGATGCTTCTTCCAATCGTCAGCTACGAAAAATCTGTCGCGACAACTTTGTCTCTTACTTGCGTATGGAAGAGTGGGAAGCGGTTTATAAGCAGATTGTTGATCTGCTGCGACATGATCAACCCGAAGAGCCGCGTGATTCGAAGCTGACACTCGATGATCTGTTGCCGCAGATTCACAAATGTCTGCTTGCAGGTTTGATTGATCACATCGGCCTCAAAGCACCGGACAAGCCGGAGTATCAAGGCCCGCGTGGTCGCAAGTTCAAAATATTTCCTGGCTCTGCGCTGGCGAAGAAAGCGCCGCAGTGGTTGATGAGCGCGCAACTCGCACAGACCAGCCAGTTATTCGCGCGCGTGAATGCAGCCGTCGAACCCGAGTGGCTCGCAGAAGTCGGCGCGCATTTGGTCAAGCGCACGCTGACGCATCCGCAGTGGAATGGTGATCGCGGTGAAGTCACGGCGACTGAACATCAGAGTTTATTCGGTCTGCCGCTGGTCAAGCGTCAGCGCCATTACGGTTCTCTGGAGCCAGTAGAAGCACGCCGTATTTTTATACTTGATGGTTTGGTGCGCGGCGACTGCCCGAACAAGCTCGATTTCTTGCAACGCAATCTCAAGCTGATTGAAGAAGTGCGCGAGAAAGAAACGCGTCTGCGTCGCCCGGATTTGCTTGCTGACGAAGATCAACTCTGTGAGTTCTACAACCAGCGCGTGCCAGCCGATGTCTGCACGATCGCGGGACTGAAGAATTGGCTGCGTCAGCTTGGCGCTGGCCAAGCGCCACCAAAACCAGGAGAAGGCGCCAAGCGTTTTGGTGCAGTTTTGTTGATGGTGGAAGAAGACGTGCTGCGCTCAGGTGCCAATGCCAACGTTGCCGAACTATTCCCCGATTTTCTCGATATTGGTGAGCACACGCTGGAACTCAGCTATGCACACGATCCGGGCGAAGATGAAGACGGCGTGAGTTTTCATATTCCGCTATCGCTGCTTTACGCACTGCCGAAAGATGCGTTTGATTGGCTCGTGCCAGGCTTGCGCCCGGCGCGCATTGAAGCGCTGATCCGCACGCTGCCGCAAAATCTGCGTCGCTATTGCACGCCCGCCGCGGATTACGCCACGGCGCTTGCTGCGCGCATGTCGCCGAGTGATGGCGATTTTCTCTCTGCGATTTGCAGCCACTTCCACGCGATGACGGGTGTGAAGTTGGAACCGAGTAATTTCTCACCCGAAAAATTACCAGTGCATTTGAAACCGCGTCTGGTGGTTGAAGATGACAAAGGCAAAATGGTCGCCGAAGCCGAGACACTGCAACAGCTCCAACAAGGCAACGCTGCGCCCGCACGCGCCGCGCTCTCGCAAGCTGCGACTCGTGATGAAGTAGCGAAACGATGGGTGCGTGACGTAATCGATCAATGGGACTTCGGCGATTTGCCAGAGTTTGTCGATTTGGCCGGTGGTGCGCGTGGGTATCCTGCGCTGCAAGTGACAGGCGCAACGATTTCGCTGCGCTTGCTGGAATCGCAAAGTGTTGCGGCCACCACACATGCGATTGGCGTGCGTGCGCTGCTACTTTCCAAATTGCCCGATCGCATGCGTGATTTAGCCAAGACCGCCAAGAGCAAACTCAATCTCGCTTTGGTCAATGCACCCTACACTTCAGATGATCTCGCGCAGGCGATTGCTGAGCGTGCCGCGACATCGGCATGGGATACGGCAGCGATTCGCACGCAAGCGCAGTTCAACACCGCACTGATGCACCGCGGCGAGTTCGGCCGTGAAGCCGCCAAGATGCTGGATGAAATTTGTGCGTGGCTGCTGACGGCGGCCGAACTGAAGCGACGCTTGCGCTCACACGGCAGTCAATGGGCGGAGTCGATCAACGATCTGCAAGGCCAATTACAAAACCTGTTCGCGCCCGGTTTTGCTGCATCGGTGCCCGATGCCCAATGGCCGCGCATCGCGACCTATCTCAAGGCCATCGGCATTCGCCTTGATCGTCTTGCGAATAAACCCGCGCGTGATGCCGAACTCACCGCATCGCTGCGTAAAGTTGCAGATCGCATCCCCGAGCCTTTCCATCCCGCGCGTTGGGTGCTGGAAGAGTGGCGCGTGGCCCTGTTTGCGCAGGAGCTCAAGGCGCAAGGCGCGCCCAACGCCGAGAAAGTGGCGGCCTTGATCAAGGCCTAGCGCGAAGTTGCGTGTCGAACCTTCGTAGGGGCTCACTGTCCTAGAGCCGGCAATACAACATTGCTAGATCAGGATCAGGCCACATGAAATGCCCCGTATGTAAAGACACAAATCTCACCATGGCGGACCGCCAAGGCATCGAGATTGACTATTGCCCGCAATGTCGCGGGGTTTGGCTGGATCGTGGTGAGTTGGACAAGTTAATCGAACGCTCTGTCGCCGAAGTGCCACAAGCACGTCCGCAGGAGTCGCGCAGTTCCAAGCCTTCTTACGATGACTCGCGGGACTCGGACTACTACAAGCACAAAAGAAGGAAGAGCTTGCTGGGCGAGTTGTTCGATTTCTAGACCTGACGCAAGAGAGGCCCTGACGCGGTACAAGGGCAATAAATCTTGGCTTTCCGGGGTAAAATAGGCCGTCCCCAAAGATGCCCTGCCATGTCCAAGCTGATTCCTGCCCGCGAACGCCTGATTATTGCCCTTGATGTGCCCGAAGCCGAGCAGGCCAAGGCGATGGTCAACGCCCTGGGTGATGCCGGTGTGTTTTACAAAATCGGCATGGAATTGCTGATGGCGCCTGGCTTCTTCGAACTGCTGGAATGGCTGCGCAACAACGACAAGAAAGTCTTCGTCGATCTGAAATTCTTCGACATCCCCGAGACGGTTGCGCGCGCGGTGAAGAATCTCGCCGAACGTGGTGCGGATTTCTGCACCATTCATGGCAATCAGTCGATCATGGAAGCGGCGGCGAAAGCCAAGTCGGGCAATCTCAAAGTATTGGCAGTGACGGCGCTCACGAGCCTCGATCAAGGCGATGTCGCCGACATGGGCTTCGACTGCAATATCGCTGATCTCGTTCTGTCGCGCGCACGTCGCGCACTGCAAGCCGGTTGTGATGGCGTGGTGTCGTCTGGCCTTGAAGTCGAACGCCTGCGCCGCGAGGCACCGCATGAACTCATTTGTGTAACGCCGGGTATTCGTCCGGTAGAAAACAAACCCGATGGTGATCAAAAGCGCGTGATGACGCCCACGCATGCGATCCAGTCGGGTGCTGACTACATCGTAGTAGGCCGTCCGATTCGTGACGCCGCTGATCCGCGCAACGCCGCGCTTTCCATCCAACAAGAAATTGCGAGTGCTCTGCGTGCCTAATCAAGATTTGAAGAATGACCGTTTTCTGCGTGCACTGAAGCGTCAAAAAGTTGATCGCACGCCGGTTTGGATGATGCGTCAGGCTGGGCGTTATTTGCCTGAGTACCGCGCCAGTCGCGCCAAAGCTGGCGGCTTCATGGACCTCTGCCGCAATGCTGAGTTGTGCTGCGAAGTAACGCTGCAGCCACTCGCACGCTACGGCCTCGATGCTGCAATTCTGTTCTCCGACATTCTCACCATTCCCGACGCGATGGGCCTCGGCCTGCGTTTTGTCGAAGGCGAAGGCCCAGTGTTTGATCGCCCCCTGCAAACGGTGGCGGACATTCGCAACATCGGCATTCCTGATCCCGAAGGCGAACTGCGCTACGTGATGGATGCGGTCAGCACCATCAAATCCGCGTTAAATAATTCGGTGCCGCTGATTGGTTTTGCCGGCAGCCCGTGGACGCTGGCGACCTACATGATCGAAGGTCAATCCAGCCGCGAATTCGCCAAGACCAAGAAGATGATGTTCGACGAGCCTGAAGCGCTCGACGAATTGCTGGCGAAACTTTCTGAATCTGTTGCGATCTATCTGCAAGCGCAGATCGCTCGTGGTGCCGATGCCGTGATGGTGTTCGACACTTGGGGCGGTGCGCTGAGCCCGGCCGCGTATCAACGTTTCTCGTTGCAACCAATGGAACTGATCGTCGCCAAACTCAAGAAGTTTGCGCCACATATTCCGGTGATTTTGTTCACCAAGAATGGCGGGCAGCATTTGTCGAAGATGGCGGACACCGGTTGTGACGCCTTGGGCGTAGATTGGACTACGGACCTGCGTGATGCTCGCGCCAAAGTAGGTCATCGCGTCGCGCTGCAAGGCAATCTGGATCCGCTGTGCTTGTTGGCGCGACCCGAACGCATCCGCGAACAAGTCGCACGAGTATTAGAAAGCTTTGGTCCGGGCGAAGGACACATCTTCAATCTCGGTCACGGCATCCTGCAGCAAACGCCGCCGGAGCATGCCGCGGCGATGATTGAAGCCGTGCACGAACTGAGCCCGCGTTATCACGTCTGATTAGGCGTGTTGGAGGCTAAGAATGTTTTCAATTTTGTTGCCTGGATTCTTAGTTGGCGCGGCTACTTTTCTGGCCATGCTGGCGCTGTTGATCGTCACTTTTGTGTTTTTGCTGCCGGGCATTTTGCTCAAGCTGATTCCCTATGTGCCTTTGCAGCGCGCCTGCAGTCGCTACTGCGTCGGCGTCGCCATTCAATGGGCCGCGACGAGTCAGCTGATTTATCGCATTTTTCATCCCAAGCAGTGGCAGGTGGATATTCGCGGAAAGCTCGACTCTAATCGCAGCTATCTGCTGGTCAGCAATCATCAATCGATGACCGATATTCTGCTGCTGTTTGATGTGCTGCATCGCCGCGTGCCGCTGCCGCGCTTTTTTTTGAAACAACAACTGATGTACGTGCCGATTATTGGCATGGGCTGCTGGGCGATGGATTTCCCATTCATGAAGCGCCACAGCAAAGCTGCCGTGGCCGCCAACCCGGCTTTGCGTCACGAAGATCTGGAAGCCACCCGCCGGTCCTGCGAGATTTTCCGCACTGAGCCGGTGACGCTGGTCAATTTCGTTGAGGGCACCCGTTTTTCGGAGGCCAAGCGCCTAAAAAACCGCTCGCCATACCGTTATTTGCTGCGCCCGAAGTCAGGCGGCATGTCTTTTGCGTTGAATGCTATGGGGGATCAGTTCGCTGGCTTGATCGATGTGACAGTGGCCTACCGCCAAACCGGTAAGCCTTTGTTCTGGAGCTGGCTTTGCGGGGAGCAGGATGATCTGGCGATACGGGCCGACATCTCAGCGATTCCGGCTGATCTGATTCATGGGGATTACGAGCACGACGAAGAGTTTCGGGGGCGCTTCCAGGGTTGGGTCAACGATCTTTGGACGCGGAAAGACGCTAGGCTGGGGAAAATGCTGGATCAACCGCTCAGTAGCCCGGTTAAGCCCGCACATCACTTTTAGTCCCACTTGAGACTCGGAGCTGGGTTTAATAGGCTCACGGTTAACGGTAAGGACGAATGTTGAGATGGATCTCAAGATTGCCGCCAGTGGTCAAATTTGGTGCAGGGTCAATTTTTCTATTGGGTTGGCACCTCAACTCGCATACGGTAGCCGACCGAAAGATCGGCACGCGACGGAACGCAACTGACATTTATTGCCAATGAGTGACTTCAACGAACTAATGGATTCCCTTTCGCGCACCATGCGCGGAGAAGAAGCCCGTAAAGCCGTCGAGAAACCGTTGCCACGACCTTTCCGGTTTAAGTGGCATCCGATCATTGGCTGCCGCATGAAAACCGGCCCTGTCTGCAATGACTGCATTGCACGCAAAGAAAGCTGGGAAGAATTCCAAAACAGCACCTCCGGCTTCTGGGCCGCCAAGCCCAATGAAGTGACGGTGCACGAGCTGCAGCTGACTGAACCCATCCGCTATCGCGAACCGATGGATATCGAAGTCGCGCCGCTCAGCGATCTGTTCCAGCCAGACGTGAGCGACGAAGTTCGCCACAAGATTTTCACGGTCATCAAGAACGCCCCGCAGCACCGATTCTTTATTCAGACCAAGAATCCCGCGTTCATGAAGCATTACTTCAAGACGCGTGTCGCCGTTGAGTGGCCATTGCCTAATGTTTGGGTGGGCACTTCGGTTGAAGATCAGGCGTCGTTCAATGCGCGCGTGCCCAATTTGCTCGGCACCAATGCGCACAATCACTTTCTGGTGTTTGAGCCGCTGCTAGGCCCGATCAATCTGGAAATGATTCAGCTCGATACGTTTGACCGTCTGTGGCCGTTCAAGCAGATGGTGCAGGCTTACGAATCGATGGACGATGAAGGTCAGCGTCACTGGGCGCCGCTGCATGGCGAACCTTTGATGCGCACGCCAGCGATCAAATGGATTTATGTTGGCGGCATGCGCGGCGGCAACGCTCGCCCGCCTCATCCGGATTGGGTGCAGCGCATCGTGTCGCAGGCAGCCGAGAATCTGGTGCCCGTTTGGTTTGCAGGCTTTGGCGAATATTCGCAGCTTGAGAAACCAGACTTGGAAAACGACGAAACACTGGTCTACGTCAACAAGCGTGGCGAATACCGTGGTCGCGGTGTCGGCTCGATCACCAATTTGCTCGCGCAAACTTTGGATGGCGAAACCAGCGCAATTCTCAGCCGCAAAACATCGCCGGCCAGACGCATGCTGCTCAACGGCAAGCACTATCTGGAGAAGCCACCGATGCCGGTGAAGTTCTCCAATACGCAGATTAAAGATTCCGTAGAAGCTTTGGCTCTAAGACTCAAGGCCTAGCTTGTGTCCGTAGCGGCACGTGGATAATGTCCGCGCTGTCCGATTAGGAATCCTCTCTTGAAACAAATCACCCCGCAGATCCTCGATCAGCTGGCTGCGCAGGCGCAGGCTTCACCGCGCCGCCGAGCCAACCACAATCTGCACGAACAACTCGCGGATCCGATTCAGCGCCTCGCGATTGCGATGGAGCCCGACACTTATGTGCGGCCGCATCGGCACCCGCATACCTGGGAGTTGTTGTATCCGCTGCGTGGTCGCTTTGTGGTGCTGCACTTTGATGAAGGCGGAACCGTTGTTGCGCGCACAGTCTTGGGCGCGGAGAGTGCCGTCGTCGAAAATGCGGCAGGGGTTTGGCACGCGGTGCTGTCGCTGGATGTCGGCGGCGTGATCTTTGAGGTTAAGCACGGCCCGTACATGCCGATTGCGCCGGAAGACTATGCGCCATGGTCGTCTGCTGAGGGAACCTCGCAGGCGATGCAATTAAACGAGTGGTATGCGCAGGCCCAGTGTGGGGACGTTGCGCCGCGTTAAAGAAACTCAGGCGCGCTTTTTCTCGGCGCCGCGGGTGCTCTTAACGTTTTGATGGCTGTTCAGTTCAATGGTCTGACCCATCAATTCCTGATCGGCTGCCGAATAGGCTTTGGCAGGTGCCGGATTGTTGCGCATGTTGTCGCGCACTTCTTGCGGGCGGACCAGCGCCGTACGCATATAGCTGCGGATAATCTCGGGATTGGTCACATCAACCGTGCTGACGTAGGTCAGGATCTCGTTGTAAAAATCCGGTGACTGCGTACGCAGCGCCGTCGCAATTTCAAAATCGCTCATCGTCGCGATGCTGCGCAGGCTGTGTTCGGTCACCCAGCGCTGAATCAGCGCACGCATCGAGTTGCCGTGCTTTTTCCACAGTTCGTCGCTGGAAACCTGCTCGCAAACCACGCTGTCCAATGCATCGAGGTCGAGCCCAGCCGCGTCGGCCTTATTGCCTTCCACGATCACGGCTTCGGCTGAGGGCCATTGGCGTGAGGTTGAAATATGCACATTGATTTTGAATTGGGAGCCGGATGCGCGCATCAAGGAGAGCTCGCAAACGATGTCGTATTCGTGTCCCACGCCATAGGCCTGATCGGTACGCGGGATGATTTCCAGCAGCAAAATCAGTCGCGGAAAGGCCGTGAGCGCAAGCGTTTCCCGTCCCGCCACAAACTGCTTGGGGAAACTCTTGAGAACTTCAATTTCGCGGGTTAATCGGGTCACTGGAGGCTACAGTTTAATACAGAAGGTGACTTCGAGAGGCTAATCTAATCGGTGGTCTTTGGGACGAGTAAAAATAGCCTGATAGAAGCGTTACGGTGTTTGGCTACATTCTCACCAACTCCCTAGCTAAAACCGTCGAAGCCGCCAAACGGATAAGAAAGCGCCATGGAATGGTAGAGGCTCTTGGCGGGCATCTCGGCCTAGGCCTGTTTCGCTTGCCGGGCCGACATTGCGCGAATTGGGCCGCGCAACAGGAAGTAAAGCAAGGCCGCACTAGGCGGGGCAACGAGGCACCAAACCACCACGCCATAAACGCCGACCATCCCAAAATCTGCCAGAAAGCGCAGTGGGTCGAGTTCAAAGCGGTGGGCCAAATCCGTGATTGAAAAGATCGGCAGATGCTCCTGCCCAAACAAGGTCTCGCCTGCGCGATAAAACGGCAGCAGCAGGAGCAGATGAATGGGGTACATCAGATAGTTGATCAGTTGAATGATTGGCTGATTCAGCTTGAGTCGCCATGCAATCACCGCGCACAGCGCAGTGGTGGCGCCGAGAATGGGGAACACGCCCAGCACGCTGCCAAGTGACAGCGTCAGCGCAATCTTTTCTGGCGTGATGCCTTGTTTGAGCTGGCCAAGGATCGGCGTGACGACACGCCGCTGCCAAAAACTTTCTTCAACCACGGCGCAGCAACAGGTCTTCGATCTTTGCGTCCGCGGGCAAGCGGTAAAGCTGAATCAGAATGTAAGCCCCCATCGCCATATTGCCCAAACCGAGAATCAGGACCAGCCAAATCACGCGGCTGAGCCACGAGCGTTCTTTGTACGCGACCCAAGCCCAGAACCACAGGAAACCGAAGTAAGCGTCGAGCAGGGTCGCAACAAACCACGGGTTATTGCCTTCGCCGGGCTGCGCCAGAAGGTTGTCGATGACTGGGGAGATGCTGATGTGGCCGGTGGCCCAGATCGAAACGCTGATCAATGCCGCAAGCGCGGTCAGGGCAAAGAGCCCGAGACGGAACTTCATTTTATTCACCCCAAGTAACGCGATTTTTTACGGCTTGGTCAGCGTGACCTGCATCAGATTCACTCGCTCAACCCGAAAGCCGCACTCGCAATAGGCCAGATAATAACGCCACATGCGCAAGAAGCGCTCGTCGAATTGCTGCACGATGGTGTCTCGCACGGCCAGAACATTCTGATGCCATATTGCCAAGGTGTCTGCGTAATCCTTTGCAAAGAATTCCGGGCGCTGTGCCGTGAGCCCCGCGCCCGCGGCAGCATCTGTAAACACGCCCGGCGTAGCAAGCATGCCACCAGGGAAAATGTACTTCTGAATGAAGTCGATCTTGTTACGGTACTGATCAAAGATTTCGGGGTGAATGGTGATGCCTTGAATCGCTGCGCGGCCGCCCGATTTGAGCGCGCGCTGAATCGCTGAGAAATAGGTCGGCCAGAATTCTTCGCCAACGGCTTCATACATTTCGATAGAGACAACACGGTCGTATTGGCCTTGGATATCGCGGTAGTCGCGCAGCTCAAAGCTCACGCGATCACTGACGCCAGCCGCTTCTGCACGGCGCTGCGCTTCTTCTAACTGTTCTTTCGACAGCGTGATGCTGTGCACGCGGCAACCTGATTTTTGTGCGGCATAAATTGCAAAGCCGCCCCAGCCAGAGCCAATTTCCAGCAAGGTGTGCTCAGCTTTGAGTTCAAGTCGCTCGTACATATTCGCGAACTTGTTGAGCTGTGAATCCATCAACGAATCGTCAGGCTTTTTGAACACGCCGCTTGGGGCATCCATTGACTCTTCGCGGCGGAAAATGCCGCTCGAGTAAGCCATCGTGTCATCCAGCCACAGCTTGTAAAAACTATTGCCCAGATCGTAGTGATACTGGATGTTCTCAAGCGCCTTCTTCTTGGTATTGGCGCGGCTCTTGTGTTTGAGCCAGCCGAGAAAGCGTGAAACAAAATTCTTTTCGTAAGGGCCGAGATAATGCGGCTCGTTGAGGTACATCACCGTCAGCAGGGCGGTGAGATCTGGCGAGTCCCACAGGCCGTCCATAAAGGCTTCGCCAAAACCGACTTCGCCGTTCTTGAGAACATGACGGATCATCGCGCCATCGCGAATATTCAGAACGCCGTGCAGCTCTGGCCGCGAGCTGCCGCGGAAATGCCGCGTTTCGCCATTCGGCAAATGCACATCAAGCTGGCCGATCTGTATGCCTTTGAGCATGAACATCAGCGTGCGCAAGCCCCAGCTCAGGCCGTTGCTGTGCTTGCTGAGCATCTCTGGCAGCGCAGGTGAAAAGCCGTCTGCCGGCATCATCTGGCGATCGTTGGAAATGACTTTTGGATCTTCTTTGTTCATGTTGTGCTCAAGTCACATCAAGTTTTGGTGCGGCGGGCTTGCGATGGAATCGCGCTCCGCGTAGCCACAGTTTCAATGCCTCCCAATGAATGCCGGCAACGACCTTGAACGTCATCAGCGGCAACATCAGGACCTGCTTAAGAACATTGCCGTCGTTGAGCGTGCGGCGCTCACCTGCAAGCGTCGCATCGAGAATCGGCTGGCCTTCGCGGGTTTCATGAATCAAAACGCGCAACTGCTCAGACGGTTCACTCAACGTGAAACGGTAACGCCCAACCAGATCGAAAAAGGGTGAAACGTGGAAGCACTTTTCGGTCTCGTATGGCTGCATATACGACATTGCCGCGCCATCGGATGCGAGTAGGTAACAATGGCGCTCGCCAAAGGTGTTGTGCACCTCGACGATGACCGCGCGCAGACTGCCGTCGACGTGCTCGCAATACCAAAGACTGATCGGGTTAAAGGCATAGCCAAAGAGGCGCGGCATGCATAACAGGCGGATGCGGCCGCCATCGAGGCTGACACCTGCATTACTCAAAATGGTTTCGGCCCAAGTGCGCAGCTCGCCACGTTCGTACGAGCCGTGATCGCGATCATGAAAGGACAGCAGATTGAATCGATTATGGGAGAACAGGCGCAGGCCTTTGGCCGCTTCATCGACGCGATCAATGTCAAGCAGCAGATAGAACACGCGGTACACAAAGCGATAAAGCGGCGCCACCAAGCGGCGATGCATCACTCGCGCGGTGTAGAGATGGGCGGCGGCTTGTGATTTGGACATCAGGTTGCTAACTCTGGGATCAGCGTGTCGATCGCAGCTGACGCTTCGGCGTGCTTGAGCTCGGTGCCAAGATTGGTCGCCCATTGCGGCAAGCAACTCGCGTCAATACCGCGCACAGCGCGCAAGCCGGATTTGAGCCCATCTTCATGAAAGCCATAGCCGCACCAAGCGCCCGCCCACCATAAACCACCGCGGCCTTGAATTTGAGCGATGCGTTCGTGCGTCATCACTGATGATGCGCCGTAATGCGGGTGATCGTAGTCAGTTTCGTAAATGATCTTGTCGCGTGGAATTTCGCGTTGTGGATTTAGTGTGACAACGTAATTCACTGGACCAGGAATGCCCTGCAACAGATTCATCCAATAACTGCCGGAGATGCGGCGGTCATGAATCTCATCGAAGGGATGCAGATAATTCCAGCTTGCCCACGCTGCTTTGCGTTGTGGCAAAAAGGATTCGTCGGTGTGCAGAACACAACGGCTCTGGTTGTAGGGAATGCCGCCAAGAATTTCGCGTTCATCAGCTGCAACTTCTTGCAGTAGCTTTAAAGCCTGATCGCTATGCGTTGCGCAGACCACACGCTCGAACACTTCCGTTCCGCTTGCGCTGCTTACGGCAACGCCATCTTCTTCGCGACGTATGGCGCTGACGCCTGCCTGCAAACGCAGATCTGCTTTGAGTTCCACAAGAATTTTTTTGACGTAAGTGTGGCTGCCACCAATCACGGTCTGCCACTGCGGCTGATCCATGGTTGTGAACAAGCCATGCGAATCAAAGAAGCGCATGAAATCGGCAGCGGGATATTCGGTCGCCTTCTTCGGCGAGCAACTCCAGATCATGCCGGCCATCGGCAGCAGATAGCGGCTCTGTAGTTCGACAGAGAATTTTTCTTTTTTCAGGAAATCGCCCAGCGATCCTGATGGCAATTCGCCGCTCTTGAGTAGCGCGTTGCACAGTTTGTTGAGACGCAGAATGTCCAGCAGCATGCGGATGTGCGAGAGGCTGAACAGATTCGATGGTTGTGCGAACACTGAAAGCAGTTGATCGCTGCCCTTCCACTCATAAGCGCCAGCGCCGAGTGACACGCTGAAGGACATCTGCGTATCGCGAGTCGCCACATTCAATTCTTGAAAGAGGCCTGTGAGGTTGGGATAGTTGATGCCGTTGTAAACGATCCAGCCGGTATCGACTGCAACAAAGCCTTCTGGCGTGGGCACTTGAATGGTGTTGGTGTGTCCGCCGACGCGATCATCTTGTTCAAACAGGGTCACGTCGTGGCCGCGCGATAAGTAGCGCGCCGCTGACAGACCAGAAATGCCGCTGCCGATCACTGCGATCTTCATGCGCAGCTCCCAATCTTATGGATCCGCTCCTTGCAGGATAGGCCAATGGCATGTGCCAATATATTAATCATAGTTAATTTAATGTTTACTTAATAACATTCTGACTAAATCGGAATTTCGATATCAGGATCTATTTACTGATACGTGACTTCTCGAACATGGGATGCAGTGATTTTGTATTTCTTGTCGTCGCTTCACAATTAAAAAACCCGCCGATTGGCGGGCCTTTTTATTTCTTTAGAAGCGGTTTCAATGTCGGCCAGACTGCATCGAGCAGTTTTGCTTGCACCACTTCGTTTGGATGGATGCCATCGTCCTGAAACGCTTTAGGGTCGGTTGCGATGGCGTTGAGCCAGAACGGCACCATCGGCAACTTCGCGCTTTTCGCGACTTCGCCAAACGTAGCGTGAAATCCATCGGCATAAGTTGCGCCGTAATTGGCCGGAATCCGCATTTCAAAAATCACCGGTTGAGCTTGCTGCGCTTTGCTGAGCTTCGCCATCGCTTCGAGATTGGCGCGCATCAGTTTCAGCGGTTGCGCACGCAGGCCATCGTTGCCGCCAAGTTCAATCAGCACAATCTTTGGGCGATGCGTCTCCAGCGCTGCGGGCAGACGTTGCAGTCCACCGCTGGTGGTCTCGCCGCTGATGCTGGCGTTGACCACGCGGTGCGGGTAGCCTGCCTGCGCCAAACGTTCGCGCAACAAAGCGACCCAGCCGCGGTCAATACTGATGCCATAGGCTGCGCTGAGGCTGTCGCCGAGTACCAGAATCGTCGGCGGTGCCGCCGCTGATGCGGTCAGGCAAAACAATAAGCAGCCTAAAAAAACATTCAATCTCAAGAGCCGAGCAAACATGTCAGACGCCGTCGTTGCCAGAAAAGTGAGCAAACAGATTACCAGTGGCAGCGAACCGCTGACGATATTGGATGGAGTTGATCTGAAAGTTGCGGCGGGTGAATCGCTCGCCATCGTCGGCGCCAGCGGCTCCGGCAAAACCACTTTGCTGTCTTTGCTTGCCGGGCTTGATCTACCGAGCAGCGGTGAAATTGCCCTCGCCGGGCAGACGCTCAATGGCATGAACGAAGATGCGCGTGCCGCGTTGCGGGCTGGCCGCGTTGGTTTCGTGTTTCAGTCTTTTCAGCTGCTGGCTGGATTCACTGCGCTGGAGAACGTGATGTTGCCTGCGGAGCTTGCAGGTCGCGCAGATGCTAGCGATCGCGCTCGTGCAGCACTGGAGCAAGTGGGTCTCGGCAAACGTTTAACGCACTATCCCTATCAGTTATCTGGCGGCGAGCAGCAACGCGTTGCCATTGCGCGTGCGTTTGCGGGTGAGCCCAAAATTCTTTTTGCCGATGAGCCTACCGGCAATCTCGACACGGCGACCGGCGCACGCATCATCGATCTGTTGTTTGAACTCAATCGCGGCAGTAGCGCCACATTGATTCTGGTGACGCACGACACCGCACTCGCAGTACGTTGTCAGCGCACCGTCACGCTCCGTCAGGGTCGCTTGTATGAGTAAGCGTGTGTTGTTGGGAGTGATGCTGTGATCGCCGCGCTGAAGTTTGCGATTCGTCGTTTGCGCCGCAGCTGGCGATCAGGTGAGCTGGTGATTATGGCACTAGCCTTGGTTGTTGCCGTCGCTGCAGTCTCCGCAGTTGGTTTGTTCTCACAGCGTGTGCGCACTGCATTAGTGAATCAGTCCGGCGACACGATGGGCGCCGATCTGATCTTCACATCACGCGATCCGTTTACGGCGGATGTAACGAAGTTCGTGAATGCGAATGCAACTGCAGCCGCACAGGCGATGCAGTTCCCTAGCGTTGTGCTGAATGGTGATGCAACAACGCTCGCATCGGTTAAAGCGGTGAGTGGCAACTACCCCTTGCGCGGTGTTCTGCGTATTACGGATCAACCGTTTGGCGTTGTGCGATCGGCGGAAGGCACGCCGCCACGCGGAGAAGCTTGGGTTGATCTCAAACTGTGGACTGCGCTGGGCCTTAAGTCAGGTGCTGTTGTACAAGCCGGAGCCAGTAAGTTCCGCGTGAGTGCGATCGTTGATAGTGAGCCAGATCGCGGCGGCGGCTTCATGGATCTTGCGCCGCGTTTTCTGATGAATGCAGATGATCTTCCTGCAAGTCAATTGCTAGGCCCCGGCTCGCGTGCGCAGTACGCGCTAATGGCAGTAGGCAATGACACGCAGCGCGAAGTGTTGAACGCGTTCACTTTGCCTAAAGGCGTGAAACGCGTATCGCCTCAAGATGCCCGGCCTGAAGTTCGTAACGCGATTAATCGTGCTGGGCAATTTCTGGATATCGCGGTGCTTGCTGCGACTTTGCTTGCCGCTGCAGCGATTGCCCTAAGCGCACACCAGCACGGCACAAAATTGCGTGACGAAATTGCTTTGCTCAAATGCCTCGGCGCACGTCAGAACTTTTTAGGCATGGCGTTGATATTGAATCTTTTGCTGCTGGGTCTGGCTGCAGGAATCGTCGGCGCGGCAATAGGCTGGGCGGCGCAAAGTGTGATCGCCAATTTGTTATCGAGTGTGTTGATGCTCGATTTGCCTGCGGTATCACTGACGCCGTTGTTCTATGCCTGGGGCTTGGGTCTGTTGATGTTGCTCGGATTTGCGGTGCCGCCAATTCTGCAAGCGCGGCGCGTTACGCCGATTCGTGTATTCCAAAGAGATCTCAGTGACAGTGGCATGACGCGCTGGGTTTCATTTGCCGCCATGCTGACGGTCGGCGCGTTGCTCTGGCTGCAAACTGGCGAAGCAAAGCTCGCGTTGTATGTACTCGGCGGCACGTTCGCGACTTTGACAACGCTCGCAGCCTTGGCATGGCTCCTGGTGCGCACGCTCAAGCCACTCAAACAAACGGTCGGAGCTTCTTGGCGTTTTGGTTTGGGCAATATCTCGCGGCGTCGCGGCGCCACGGTTGCGCAGGCAGTGGCACTCGGCATGGCGCTGCATGCGCTGCTGCTGATTACCGTTGTGCGTCAGGATTTATTAGTGACCTGGCGTTCGCAGTTACCTGCGGATACGCCGAATCAGTTCCTGATCAATATTCAAACTGAGCAATTGCCGGCGCTAAAGAAATTCTTTGATGAACGCGGATATCCCGATCTTGAAATCATGCCGATGGCACGCGGCCGTCTCGCGGCGATCAATGGAAAGTCAGTGACTGCAAATGATTTCGATGATCCGGAAACGCAGCGCTGGATCAATCGCGATTTCAATTTGTCGTCTACAGACATTCTGCGTCCAGACAACAAACTCACGAGCGGCGAATGGTGGGGCGCTACAGGTCATGGACAAAAGTGGTTATCGCTAGACAAGTACGCGTTTGAACGGCTGAAAGTAAAACTGGGTGATCGCGTCACGCTGGATTTCGCCGGCACGCCGGTTGAATTCACTGTGCGCAGTACACGCATCGTTCGCTGGGATAGTTTCAAACCCAATTTCTTTTTGCTGACACCAAGTGGCGTGCTGGATGGGGTGCCACAACAGTGGATCACCAGTTTCTATCTTCCAGCCGGCAAGAATCAGGTGCTACGCGAATTGATCACAGCCTTTCCAAATGTGACGCCACTGGATATTGGCGCAGCGATGGCGCAAGTGCGCGGCATCATGGATCGCATCATCAATGCGGTGGAATTTATTTTCTTATTTGCACTCGCGGCAGGTCTGACGGTGTTGCTTGCGGCGATTGAGAGCACGCGTAGTGAACGCGTGCGTGAGACAGGCCTCTTGCGTGCACTTGGCGCGAGCTCGCGTGTGATCACGCGAGGCTTGCTGGCTGAATACGCAGTGTTGGGTTTGTTGGCGGGTGCCGTGTCTGCACTCGCTGCACAAGTCATTGCCTGGGTGCTGGCGGTAAATATGTTCAATATTCCTTACGGACCACGGCCCCTGATCTGGCTTGCGGGCGCGCTGACAGGATGCGCGATTGTTACTTTGCTTGGTTGGATATCTTTGCGTCGCGTATTGCGCACGCCCCCTACGATCGTGCTTCAACAAGCTTGAAAAAGTGACTTAAAAGCTTGTTTATACAAATGCCGGCACACGCCGGCATTTGTGTATACGCAACTTAACTTTCTTGATTCGAACTCACTTTGCCTGCGTTCACCTTGGGTTCAGGACGCTAACGTAATCTGCGCTCATGCCGGAATGAATCGGCGGAAGTACAAAATTTTAGGAGACGTTCACATGAAAAGGATTTTATTTGCTGCTGTACTGGCTGTAGCTGCAGTTCCAGCATTTGCTCAGGTTGGCGTATCGGTGAGCGTTGGTCAGCCCGGTTTTTACGGACAGATTGACGTCGGTAGTGCGCCGAGACCTCAGGTGATTTATGCAGAGCCGCGAGTGATTGAACGGACTGTGATTGGCTCGCCAATTTATCTGCGCGTTCCACCCGGCCATGCTAAACACTGGCGCAAACATTGCGGCGCTTACAACGCATGCGGCAGACCGGTTTATTTCGTTCGCGACAGTTGGTACAGCCAGCAGTATGTGCCGTACTACAACGAACACCATGGCGGTGGTCACCACGACCGTGGCCATGACCATGATCGTGGCGATCATCGCGGCAAAGGTCATGGAAACGGAAAAGGTCGCGGACATGACAAAGACCGAGACCATCACTAATTGATTGATTAGTCCAGTGTTTGCATCAACATCGGCCCGCCTAGTGCGGGCCGATTTTTTGGATGGGACATTCACGCGGTGCAAATATTTTATCTGTGCGCGTCTGCCGAAACGGCCTCACCGTTGGCGGCGCAAAAAGCGTACAGCTCGTGGTGGTGGCAGTTAGCGTACGGCATGTTAGATTCTGCACATGGATTACCACCGGGGGGATGGTTATTTCGTACTTTAATTTTCAGAGCCAGCAAAATAAAAAACGGCCTGATGTTGTTCAAGCAGTCATTCTTTCTACACCACTGTGGGCCACTGGTTGGATGCTGCTCGCCGTCATTTTTTTGACGGGCGATGTTGGACCTTGGGAGGGCCCGCTATTCGTAGCGTTGTCTCTTCTCAACATCGTGTTGGCCACTATGGCTGCGCTGCGAGTGATGGCTGGTAACTTGCGGCGCACTTAAAACGCGTTCAAAAAACAGCGCAGCTGGCGCGCATTTTCTGCGCCCGTTAAATCCTAAGTTCAACTATCGGCGCTCACAGCGCTGGTCTTTTTTTGCTGATGGATAACGAGCCTGACCGCTAATCTGCTTGTTCCCCGCGCCTGCCTGCTGCGCCGTTTTTCGTGAGAGCGACTGCGTATGTTTGATCGCAAGTGTTGTAGCGTTTTAGCGGAGGCCGTCATGAATCACATTTCGATCCAGAGCAAGCAGGACCATGCGCATCCCGATGTGTTGCACGCCTTGTTGCTTGCGACGCCGCTTTGGGCGTCAGGCCTCGTATTTCTCGCTGCAGTTTTTTCGGCAATCAAAATCGAAGACCCGCATGGCTACAGATTCATCGCGCTGGCCTTGCTGATGGTGGCTGCGGCGACGACGGCTGTATTTCGCGTCATGGTTCGCCAGTCTGAGCACACGTTGGCTTCTCGCCGCCGGAAGTTGCGCGCACTGCATTTGCGCGCTCCGCGTGCCGCAAAAGGGACGGACTCTGTGACAAAGGTCTAGGCGTTCCCCGCCAGCGACGTCCGTAGTGGCAGATCAATTGAGATTTAATATTTACAAATATTATAGTTAGTAGTCTATTGGCACTTTCTTGTCTGCGTACGAGTGGATGAAGGGGGCGCAATAAAGTATTCTCCCGCGCGCAATTTATCCCCCAAGATTTCGCTCAGGAGCGCCCTCATGAAGAAGCCCGTTCGCGTCACCATCACTGGTGCCGCAGGCCAGATTTCCTACTCGCTGATTTTCCGCATCGCTTCGGGCTCCATGCTCGGCCCGGATCAGCCAGTCATTCTGCAGTTGCTCGAAATCACCCCGGCTCTGCCTGCGCTCAACGGCGTTGTGATGGAACTCAATGACTGCGCCTTCCCGCTCGTTGCTGGCGTTATCGCCACCGACAAGCTCGAAGAAGCTTTCGACAAGACCGACTACGCACTGCTCGTCGGCGCCCGTCCTCGCGGCCCAGGCATGGAGCGCAAAGATCTGCTCACCGCCAACGGTGGCATCTTCGGACCTCAGGGCAAGGCTCTGTCCGACTACGCTAGCCGCGACGTCAAGGTTCTGGTTGTCGGCAACCCTGCCAACACCAACGCACTGATCGCTGCATCGGCTGCCAAGTCGCTCGACCCTAAGCAGTTCACCGCGATGGTTCGTCTCGACCACAACCGCGCGCTGAGCCAGCTCGCCAGCAAGACCGGCACGCACAGCAACGACATCGAAAAGATGATCATCTGGGGCAACCACAGCTCCACGCAGTACCCAGACATCACCAACACTCTGGTGAACGGCAAGGCCGCTAAGGGCTTGGTCGATCAGAACTGGATCGAAACCGACTTCATCCCAACCGTGCAGCAGCGCGGCGCCGCCATCATCAAGGCACGTGGCGCTTCGTCAGCAGCATCGGCAGCTTCGGCTGCAGTTGACCACATGCGCGATTGGGCGCTGGGCACCAACGGCAAGTGGGTCAGCATGGGCATTCCTTCCGACGGCAGCTACGGCATCAAACCGGGCATCGTTTATGGCTACCCAGTCACCGTGAAAGATGGCAAGTACGAAATCGTGCAGGGTCTTGAAGTCGACGCGTTCTCGCGTGGCAAGATGGACGCTACCGAACAGGAACTGCGTGAAGAGCGCGCAGCGATTGAAGAACTGCTGAAGTAATTCTTCGCTTCAAGATGTGAAAAAGCCCGGCCACGCTTAGCGTGGTCGGGCTTTCTTGTTTACGAAGGAAAGCTTTAAGTCTCGAGCTGCTTGCGCGCTTCAAGCTGTTGAACTGCAATCGAGCCTAAGAACTGTCGGCGAATATGCGCCACCAACTTTGCTGCGATAACGCGGCGGTCCTGCGGACGATCAATCAAATCGAGTCCGTGGGAAAACATATACCGCGTGATATCCAGCGAGACCTGAAAAAGCTGCTCGCGACTCTCCAGCTTTACCAAATTCTGCGATGTGATTTGAGCAACGCTTTCCTGCGCAATCGTTTCCAGCACTCGCTGCAAAACCGCTCGCATCGGACTGGCCAAGCTGTGCAACTCACGTGTGCCGACGACGATCACATCTGGATTGGCTTCGACGAAATCAAGGAAGTACTCCACCGCGCCAACCGTTGCATCGGCATGACGTGCCGCGCTCTGGCGTACGGCTTTGAGCCCCACCATTAATTGCGCCGCGATCTCTTCTGCGGCCGCCCCGACGAGATCTTCGGCATTCCGAAAATGACGATAGAAAGTGTTGTGATTGAGGCCAGCTTCGCGGGCCATCTCGCGCAGGCCGACTGCCGACAGGGTCGTGCCGTCACGCGCAGCTAATCGCAGGGCCGCTTCGACCAAGCGCTGCTTGCCGCTGGCTGGGCCGCCCACGTCCTGTTGTGTAGCTTGCGGGGTGTTCATGGGGCTAGTTTAGCCAGTGTTGACAGTTAGGTATACAGTTGGCTACTTTGAATGTAGCCAAGTGGATACTGACGGGGTTGGATATGCGAGCAGAGCATTCGGGCAGCAATGGGGTTGCGCGTCGCATCGTCGGACGCTTGGGTCATTCTTTATTTTTAGCCTTATCGATGGGCGCTGTCCTTGTGGCGGTTGCCGCGTGTAGCCGCTCGCCTTCTGTCGATGGCGATGCAGGGGGCAATAGCGACTGGACCACGCTGGGCAATCGTCAGCACGCGAGTCGGCCAAACGAAGCGATCACGAAAAACGCCGATGGGAAATGGGTCGACTACAACCCACCTGCCAGCTACGACGGCAGCGCTGCTGAAGACAATGTCAGTGTTGCGATGGATGACGGCATCAGCATCACATTGAAGTTGGTGCGTCCGACCAAGGCCGGTAAGTTTTCAACGAGTCCCTTGCCCACCATCGTCACGTTTACGCCGTACAACAAAAATGTCGGCGACACGATTCCGCTCGGCGGCGGCATCAATCCTTATTTTGTTTCGCATGGCTACAACCATGTGTTGATTGATGTGCGCGGCACCGGGCGTTCTGGTGGTGCGTGGGATCCTTTCAGCGCTCGTGAGTTGCAAGATTATCCGCAGGTTCTTGATTGGATTGTCGCGCAGCCATGGAGCGATGGCGTCATCGGCATGTGGGGAATTTCTGCCACGGCGACAACCTCTCTATTCGCAGCGAGTCACGGCCATCCCGCGATCAAAGCCGTTTTTCCGATCGTGCCGCATGGCGATATTTATCGCGACGTTGTATTTGTCGGTGGTCAGGCCAGCATCGCGTTTCTCCCAGCGTGGATGGGCGCAGTCACACTGTTAGCGACGGTAGATCCGCAGTTCTATTCGCAGCCTGATCAATATCTCTCAGCCGTTAATCAACACTTGCTGGGGCTCAATCAGTTTTTGATTCCGCGAACCGTTGGCGTTGTTTCTGGAGCGGAAGATAGTGCTTTCGATAACGAGTACTGGGCGACGAAAGCCCCGTTGGAAGTTTCTGATGGCTTGAAAGTACCGACCTTTGTCGTCGGTGGCCTGTTCGATATTTTCCAGCGCAGTGAACCGCTCAATTACGAAGCGCTGAAGAATCACACCACAACAAAATTATTGATTGGCCCTTGGCATCACTTAGAAGCTGCGACCGGTGATGGCCTGCCGCGTGAAGGCGTGCCCGTGCTCGATCACATTGCGCTGATGTGGTTCGATCGTTATCTAAAGAACATGCGCAACGGTGCCGAGAAGCTGCCAAATGTTACGCAATGGGTTTGGGGGCACGAGCACTTCTCGACGAGTAGCGATTGGCCCAATCCGCATGCACAGGCAGCGCGTTATTTTTTGCAAAGTGGCGGACGTTTGGATAACACAGCGCCGACGACCAATCCCGCGCCAAGCACGATCATTCAACAACCCGTTAATGGCATCTGTTCGGAAAGTACTTTGCAGATATCACTGGGACTCACTGGCTATGCGCCGATTGATTGCTTCTACAAAGACAACGTCGCGCAAACATTGGAAGCAACATTCGACACCGCAACTTTGGAAGAGGACATGTACATCAATGGCCCCATCCTCGCGGACATCTGGATGTCGACGACTGCGCAGAATGCAGGTGTCGTTGTGCGCGTTTCTGATTTGTATCCCGACGGTAGTGCGCACGCATTGACCAGTGGACTACTCACCGCCTCGTTTCGCGCCGTAGACGAAAGCAAATCACGCTATCTCGATGGCGAAATGATTCAGCCTTGGCATCCGTTTACTTTCGAATCACTGCAGGCGGTTGGCAGCGGCAACATCGTTAAAGTGCCGGTAGAAATTTTTCCGACGAGTGCGTTGATTCGCAAAGGTCACAAGCTGCGCATTTCTGTGGGTGCTAGCAATTTTCCGTTTGCGTTAATGCCGTTGCCGGGTGTGGTTGATTCGGCTGCTGGGGTTCTGAGTATCTATGGCGATGTGGCGCATGCTTCTAGTGTGGTGTTGCCGCTTGTGCCTGTGGGGCAGTTGAATGGTGGGGGTTCTTAGGGCGTCGCTGCACAGGTGCTTCCGTGTTAGCGGGGCTTTTTTAAGAGTTTAGTGAGCGGGGCGAGAGCTCCACTCCTGCGTGTTCTTGTTTGGAGATGACATCTCTGCACAAACACCTCCGCTCCTGCGCGTTCTTTTTTTAAAGTTTAGTGAGCGAGGCGAGAACCCCACTCCTGCGCATCCATGCGCCCGTGGGGTACCGTACTTCCTGTACATAAAAAAGCCCGATAGATCAGGGGGAGACCTATCGGGCCAAGGAGCTCCGGCTTGGGGGAAACCGGACCCGCCTAGGGAGTTACGCGGCGGGGAGTAGGAAAGGGAGAATCCGTACTCGAAGGATTAGATGTGGGCAGGACGGTTTAGTTCAACGGCCGCTTTCATGGGCTGAAATAGATGCCTTGAACGGCCTGCACAGTTTCTTACTAATCAATAAGTTATGGCCTGCGTAAATCTACGTTAAGGGCCAATTTCAACAAATTTAAAACTAAATTTTATTATTAATTAGTAAGTTACAGCTTTACACATTATGGGCGGCATCCCAGTTAGCGCCGAGGCCTGGTTCCGCGATCAAAGGCACCTTAAGCGCGGTGATCTCGCACATGCGACGGGCAAGTTCAGGGGCCAGGCTCTGGAGTTCAGCCTCAGGGCCTTCAAAGATCAATTCGTCGTGAACTTGCATGATCATGCGGGTATCAGGCGCCTTCTGCTCTAAAAACGCCTTTAAATCGATCATCGCTAGCTTGATCAAATCAGCTGCGGTGCCTTGAAGCGGGGCATTAATCGCGGTTCTTTCGGCGTATTGGCGGAAGTTCGCGTTCTTGGAATTGATGTTGGGCAGGTACAAACGACGGCCGAACAGGGTTTCGACATAGCCTGCACGACGTGCGAACTCACGGGTGTTGTCCATGAACTCTTTCACGCCGGGATAGCGGGCGAAGAAAGTGTCGATATAGGCCTGCGCTTCGCCGCGCGGAATGCCGAGTTGACGCGCCAGACCGAACGCAGACATGCCGTAAATCAAACCAAAGTTGGTTGCCTTAGCTGCGCGACGTTGTTCACCGCTGACTTGATCGAGCGCGATGCCATGCACTTCTGCGGCGGTGGCTTGGTGAATGTCGCGACCATCTATGAACGCCTGCACCAACTTTTCGTCGCCAGAGAAATGCGCCATCAAACGCAATTCAATTTGTGAGTAGTCGATGGATAGCAAAGCGCAGCCCGACGCAGCGATAAAGGCCTGACGAATGCGACGACCTTCTGCGGTGCGAATCGGAATGTTCTGCAGATTCGGATCTTGCGAAGACAAACGACCTGTCGCCGCAACCGCTTGGTGATAGCTGGTGTGAATGCGACCGGTGCGAGGATTGATCTGTAGCGGCAGGCTCTCGGTGTACGTCGAGCGAAGCTTCGACATGCCACGCCATTCCAGAATCAAACGCGGCAGCGCGTGTTGTGCGGCGAGCTCTTCCAGCACATCTTCGGCGGTAGACGGATCGCCCTTCGGCGTTTTGCCGAGTACCGGCAACTGCAATTTCTCGTAGAGGATATGTTGCAACTGTTTAGGCGAGCCAAGATTGAATTCTTGACCTGCCTCTTTAAAAACTTCAGTCTG
Source organism: Stenotrophobium rhamnosiphilum (assembly GCF_003052265.1). Taxonomy (GTDB): domain Bacteria; phylum Pseudomonadota; class Gammaproteobacteria; order Nevskiales; family Nevskiaceae; genus Stenotrophobium; species Stenotrophobium rhamnosiphilum. The sequence goes on along the minus strand of NZ_QANS01000003.1, from coordinate 52,779 downwards.
AATTTGCGCCATGCGCGTGGCGAGTTCGGCGCTGATGCGCCCGAGTAGCGCTGCATCAACGCGAACGCCCGTCTGCTCCATCTGTGCGAGCACAGGCACCAGCGGCATCTCGATGGTTTCGTAAACGCGTTTCAGCGCTTCGATTTCACAAACGCGTGGATATAGCGTTTGGTGCAGACGCAAAGTGATATCCGCATCTTCTGCGGAATAATCGGCGGCGACATCCAAAGCCACCTGATTAAAAGTGATTTGGTTTTTACCTTTGCCTGCGACATCCGAGAACGCGATAGTCGTGTGGCCCAGATACTTCTGTGCCAGCGTGTCCATGTCGTGACGGCTGCCTGCAGCGTCGATCACGTAGCTTTGCAGCATCGTGTCGTGACGTACGCCGCGAACGTGTAAGCCGTGGCGTGCAAGCACATTGAGATCGAACTTGATGTGTTGGCCGACCTTGGCGCGGCTATCGTCTTCCATCACGCCACGTAGACGATTCAACACTTTTTCTAGCGACAACTGCGCCGGTGCGCCCATGTAGTTGTGGCCTACAGGTACATACCAGCCGTGACCCGCTTCGACGGCGAAGGCGAGGCCAACAAGATTTGCTTGATTGGATTCTAGGCTGTCGGTTTCAGTATCAAAACAGAACAGTTCAGCGCTTTCGAGTTTCAGTGCGAGCGCTTCAAGTGCAGCGTCATCAAGCACAAGCTCAACGCGCGTTTTGATTTGCTCAGTGGGCACAACGATTTCGCTTTGCGCAGGCGAAGCAATCGTTGTGTAAGCCGTTACCGGTTTATCAAAAGATTTTGCTGCGACAGGTTCTGCTGACGCAGGCGCGCCACCGAGTTCTTCCAGCCAACGATGAAAGCCCATGCGCTTGTACAGCGCTGCAAGTTTCTCAACGTCGGGAGCGCGTGGCACGAGCGCTTCAATCGTCAGCGGCATCTCCAACTCGCAACGAATCGTTGCAAGGTCTTTAGCAACAGGCAGCAAGCCCGTTGCCAAATGCGCGCGGAATTTGTCGCCGATCTTGCCGCCAATTTTTTCGGCGTTCTCAACCAGCACATCCAATGAACCGTAAGTGTTGAGCCACTTTGCAGCCGTAACTGGGCCCACTCCCGGCACGCCAGGAATGTTGTCGCTGGTGTCACCCATCAAGGCGAGCATGTCGATGATGAGCGCAGGCGGCACGCCGAATTTCTCAACGACACCTGCGGGATCCATACGGCGATTCTTCATGGTGTCGAGCAGGCTCACATGCTCATCCACCAACTGCGCCATGTCTTTGTCGCTGGTGACAATCAATACATCAAGCCCAGCCGCGCGGCCTTGGCGTGTGAGTGTGCCAATCACATCATCCGCTTCAACGCCGGACATTTGAATGACCGGTAAACCCAGCGCTTCTGCCATCTCGATGATGGGTGCGAACTGCACCGAAAGATCTTCCGGCGTTTCATCGCGATTGGCTTTGTACTCGGCGTAAATCGCTTCACGGAATGTTTTGCCGGGCGCATCGAACACAACGCAGATGCGCTCAGGCAAATAGTCCTTGCTGAGACGACGCAACATATTGCCCATGCCGAACACAGCGCCGGTGGGCTGACCCGCGGGGTTCGTCAGGGGTGGCAGTGCGTGATACGCACGAAACAACCATGATGAACCGTCAATAAGAACCAGCGGGCCGTTGATCGTACTCACGGCAGCAGTGCTTCTCCGCGCACCAGATCGTCCAGCGTTTCGCGGGCGCGGATGATGGTGTGGCGTTCGCCGTCGACCATGACTTCAACTGCGCGTGGACGCGTGTTGTAGTTGCTGGCCATCGTGAAGCCGTATGCACCAGCGGTGCGCACGGCGAGTAGATCGCCTTCTTCCAGTGCGAGTTCACGATCTTTGCCGAGCCAATCGCCGCTTTCACAAACAGGGCCGACGATGTCGTAGTTCTTTACTTCAGCGCTGGACTTTTCGTTAACGCGAACAATCTTCATCCATGCCTGGTACAGCGTAGGACGAATCAGATCGTTCATTGCCGCATCAATCACGGCGAAGTTTTTTTCGTTATTGCACTTGATCGTCTCAACGCGCGTGATCAGCAGACCAGCGTTGCCAACAATCGCGCGGCCCGGTTCGGTCATCACTTTAAGATCGCGACCCGACAACTTCGGCAGTAGCGCGCGTGCCCAAGTGCCGGGCTCTAGTGGCTGTTCGTCGTTGTAACGAACGCCTAAGCCGCCGCCAACGTCGATGTGCTGAAGGTTAATTCCGATTGCTTTGAGGCGATCAATCAGTGCGAGCACGCGATCCATTGCATCGAGCAGCGGCTGTACATCCAGTAACTGCGAGCCAATGTGACTGGCGACGCCGATGATCTCGATGCCCGGCATCTTGGCGGCTTCAGCGTAGAGGCGTTCTGCAATCGCAATATCCACGCCGAACTTATTGTTCTTAAGACCGGTAGAAATGTACGGGTGTGTCTTGGCATCAACGTCTGGATTCACACGCAGAGCGATGCGTGCGCGCTGGCCGCGCTTGTGCGCAACGCTATTGAGGCGATGCAGTTCGGATTCTGACTCAACGTTGAAGCAGTAAATGTTTGCGTTCAGCGCATCGCGCATTTCTTCTGCGGTTTTGCCCACGCCAGAGAACACGATCTTGGAAGGATCGCCGCCTGCACGCAGCACGCGGAACAGTTCGCCTCCAGAGACGATATCGAAGCCGCTACCCAAGCGTGCCAGTACATTCAGCACCGCGATATTGGAATTGGCTTTGACCGCGTAGCAAACCTGATGCGGCACAGGCGATAACGCTTCATCAAAAGCGCGATAGCGATTTTCTAGTGCGGTGCGCGAGTAGACGTAGCAAGGCGTGCCGTAGCGCGTTGCGAGTTCAGAAGCGCGGACATCTTCGGCGAACAGTTCGCCGTCACGATAATCAAAATATTCCACTACGGCTTTTCCTTCTTGGGTGCGGCGGGCGCAGTTTGCGCAGGTGTTGTCGGCGTTGTGTCCGGCGTCGGATTTGGCGTCTCGCTCGACACGGGATCAACGACCGTGGCTTTGGCTTCAGCTGCCTTGGGAGTCGGAACGTCTTTTTCTGGCAGCACCAGCTTGCCGGCCTGACCGCAGGCGGTGAGTGATAACAAGACCAGTGTGAGACAGGCGATACGAGGGGACATAGATCAACTCCGCGGGGCAGGAATTTTACCGTGCATTTGCCCCCGCCGCTGGCGTGAAATTGGCATTAACAGGCCCTTGATGGACAATCGCGGCCTTAAATTCTGATTCCTATCCTAAATAAGCCCATGAAGATCCACGAAACCAAATCCTCCGTCACCATCAACCCGCCCTCTGCCGCCACCGGCACCGTGATTTGGCTGCATGGTTTGGGTGCAGACGGGCACGACTTTGTATCGATCGTGCCGGAGCTGGGTTTGCCAAAGGACCACAGCATCCGCTTCATCTTTCCGCATGCGCCCGTGCGGCCGGTGACGATCAACAACGGCATGCCGATGCGGGCTTGGTACGACATTCTCAGTCTCGCTCGTATGGATAAGCAGGACGATGCGGGCATCCGCGCCTCCGAAGCGCTCGTGCACGGGGTTATTCGGCAGGAGCTGAGCTTGGGGATTCCCGTCAATCGCATCGTGATCGCGGGTTTCTCGCAGGGCGGCGCGATCGCCTTGCACACCGCGCTGCGGTATCCGCAGCGTTTGGCGGGTCTGCTACCGCTGTCGACCTATCTGCCGCTCACCGACAAGTTGGCGACTGAAGTGAGCGCCGCTAATCGTGATCTGCCGATTTTGATGTGTCACGGCGATTACGATGGAGTGTTGCCGCTGGCCTTGGGTGAATCGTCTGCTGAAATCCTGCGTGCAGAGGGCTACGAAGTCGATTGGCGCAGCTATCCGATGCAGCATCAGGTTTGCGCTGATGAAATCGACGCGATTGGTTTGTGGCTGCGGAAAGTTTTGCCGTAACGCTTGGCAATCAAGCTTCAAACAACAACGCCGACAGAAATGTCGGCGTTGTTGTTTGTATAGCGAATTTAGCGCTCGATCGAATAAAGAATATCGCCGCCCGATTCCACGCCCGTTTCTGTTTGCAGCTTAAAACCGTGGCCGATGTCGTATTGCAGGCGGAAGCTATAACCACGCTGGAATAGTCCAACGCCGTAGCTAATAAACAATTTTGGCGAGAGATATTTGCCGATGGTGAGCATCGCCAGCGAAGTGTCCTGCCCAGGCTTGCTGCCCACCGACACTTCATCGATGCCAATCCGCTGCGTCACTTTTTCTGCGAGCAAGCCGCTACCACTCAGGCCTAGCGACAGCGCGGCGGCAGAGACGGCAGAGCGATCGCTGTTGCTCGTGCTTTCGTCTAACGAGCGGCCCAGTACTAACCATGACAGCTGGCGCTCCTGCGGCATGGTCGGCGTCGAATAGAGACTGAACTGCGGCGCATCGAGCGTGCCGCGCACGTAAACACCGACGGTGATTTCGTCAGTTGGTTTGCGCTCAGCACGAATTTCAACTGCAGGCTGTGTGATCGGACCGCCGTCAAAAATCAGTCGACCTGTCGTGATTGTCAGATCTTGGCCGTAGGCTTTGTAACGCCCGCCTTCAAGATCAATCGATCCGCGACCTGTGGTGAATCGGCCGGGCTCTTCGATAGCGGTGATCGAGCCAGTGAGCGGCGCTTTCAAGCCGAAGCCATTGAAGCTGACTTTATCGCCGAGCTTGAGATTGACGTTGGCGCTGATCAGCCACGGACTATCTGTTGCTGGCTTGCCTTGCGATGTCACGATCACTTGATCGCTACTGGGGCCCACGCCGCTATCAAACGAAGTTGGTGTGATCTCAGCTTTCGGCACCAACACATCGCCAGTGACATCAACCTTGCGGCCGACCACATCAATCTTCAAATCTGGTGCAACCCAGACGCGCGCATCAGGAATATTCAGCGCTTGGAATTTGTCGCCTTTCACGTCGAAGTGCAGCGTGGTTTTTTCTGCCTTGGCGTCTAGCGTGCCAAGCACTGTGAGTGTGCCACCGCCAGACATTGCGTCTGCATTCAGGATCAACTTGCCGTCGCTGTTGCCGGTAATTTTCAGATTCAACGGTGACAATTCAATGCCCGGCGTCGTCAGTCGCAATTTGCCCTTGTCGAGCTGCACGCTGCCGTTAAATGCAGGATCACTAACGGTTCCGGCGAGTTGTAACTGGCCTTGCAGATGACCGGTAGCGTTATCGATCTCGCGTGTTAGCAAACGCAGCCAACCAAGATCAGGAAGATCCAAATTAATTTGGCCGGAAAGTGCGCGAGCGCCAAAATCTTCGCCGGGCGCTAACGTTGCGTTCATCGATACTGCGCCGTGTTCCAGCGGCATGTCGACGGTTGAGATCAGTGATCCATCTTGCCCAAACAGTTTGATGCTGCTGGGTTTGAAATTCAGCACTGAGCGATCACCAACGCCGAGTCGCCCTTCGGTTGTGGCGATATCAATGTGTGCGGTGTTGATGCTGCGGCTCAATAAATCGCCGGTGCCGCTCACCTTTCCATCCAGCGTCCAGCCTGTCGGCATGAAAGGTTTGAAATAAGCCAAGGCAAAATCTTGAACGCGGAAGGCAAAGCCCATTTCGCCTTGTGCAGCTTTCACAATCTTGAAGCAGGCGCGGCTGTCCCCGCTATCCCAGCACGCAGGCTCTAACGTGACGCCGTCGAGATTGGTAAAAAGTTCTGCGGGGTCTTCCAGCGTCCATGCACCGAGTTGCGCAGGTGCGAGCTTGCCTTCACTGATCTGACCTTGCCAGCTACGGTTTTTAAGATTGAGTGCGCCGCTGGCGCCGAGATGAAAATTAATCGGCTTGCTGTTCACATCCAGATCTAGCGTGTGTTGATTGACAGTGCCAGTGCCGCGCAAGTGCACGGATGAAGTGATATCGCCGATTTGCAACTCAGTGGTTTTGAAATCCAGCATCGATGAACCGCGCGCATCAAGCTCCGCATCCAATTTGATCAGACGTGCGCTATACGTTTGCCAGCCGACAGCATCGGCTTGGCCGTGCGCACTCAGCGTTGGTGTTTCAAGTGTGCCGCGAAGTTTTCCATCGAGATTGGCGCGGCCACGCAAGCCGGGCCAAAACTGTCCGAGATCCGGACTGCGTAATTGCGCGCTGATATCGAAAGGTGGCAATGCGCGACCGCTTGCATGCAATGTGCTGGCACCTGACTGCAGCAGTGCATCGTCGAGTTGTAGCGCGTCTTCACGCCAACTGCCATGCGCTTCAAGATTGAAGGGATAGTTACGCAGACGCGAGTTGCGCAGGTCTGCATCGAACTTCACCAAAGGTTGGTCATTCGGGAAAACCGTTGCGATCTTGAATTGCCCGCCAATTTTGCCCGGCCATTCTTTGGCTAGTACAGCCGGATTCAAGTCAGTGGCTTTGCCTTCTGCGTCTATGCGTATTTGCGGCGACCACTGCACGCGGCCACGCGCGTTGACTTCGCCTGCCAGCAATTTGGCTTTGAGTGACGCCACATCTAGCGCTTCGAGACTACCCTTGCCTTGCGCCACGGCATCCATATCTACGCCTTGAACACGTAAGACGCTGCTCAGCGCGTATTCGTAGTTTTCCCAAGAGCCAGCGGCACGCAGGTGGCCTTTCTTGCTGGTCACCATCGCCTCGCCTGACGGAGGCCATTGCAGGCGTGTCCATTCGGCATCGGCTTCAAAGTGATCTTCGTAGCCGATCAACATATTGAGAGTGAAATCACCGGGGCCGTGTAGTGCGGTGTCTTCAATGCGGAGGCCGTCTGGCAAAAACTGTAAACGTCCGTTCGCTTTGATCGGACCGAACATCATGAAATCGGTAGCGAGATGATCAATGTCGACGATGTCGTCAAACCACGCTGCGCTGAGTTCAACTTTATTGAAATCCAGCCATGAAGATTCTGGCGTGGATTGCAAACGCAGACGTGCAATAGCCGCGTTATCAATGATTAGCGGAAATGGTAATTGGGTAAAAGGTTCGCTGGGTTCTTTCTTCGGCGCATGCTTGATCGCAATTTTGATGTCGCCTGCATCAAGCTCACGGACCTGTAGTCGGCCAATCAGCAGGCTGGGCATCATCAACGCGAGCTTTGCGTGATCGATATCGACTTTGACGTATAGATCTTCGTAGACGAAACCGCGCAGTTCAACGTGCCCAAGCAGTCGGCCTGAGGCTTCGGTGTAGCGGATGGATTGATCGGTCAATGCACTGGCGAGATCAAGGCCGACGCGCAGACCTGTCGTTGTCACCAACAGCAGAATCACTGCGCCGATGGTTAAGCCAAAAACAATTTTCAGTAGAACAGCGCTGATGCGTCCGAGGCTGCGGATCATAGTCCGACTCTCACGCCGATATGCAGACGCACGCCGCTATCATCACCTTGCAGCGGATGCGCCAGATCAACGCGGACTTCGCCGAATGGCGCGCGATAACGTACGCCCGCGCCGACGCCACCTAATAGTTTCGGTGCTGGATCATCATCAACACCGCCCAGATCGTAGAACACCGCCGCGCTCCAGTTTTGGGTTACGCGATAGTCGGGTTCGATGCTAAATACGCTGAGATATTTTCCGCCGACTACGTCACCTGCCATATTGCGCGGGCCGATCGATTGATAGGAATAACCGCGCACGCTTTGATCGCCACCCGCAAAGTAACGTTGGCTAGGCGGTAAGTCTTGAAAGTCAGGTGTGAAGCTGGCGCCCATCTCGGCGCGAGCAAACAAGGTGAAGCGGCTGCCCAATGGATAGGCGCCACGGAGAATGCCGTGGACCTGTACGAAGGTTGCTGTAGAAAAAGCTTTTTTATCGGCGCCATGCACGTCGATAAATCCAAACCAGCCACGACGCGTATGGATCGGATCATCGTATTCGCCGCGCGTGAACGAGATGCCCGGCATAAATAAGTTGGAGGCTGTCGGCGCGTCGTCGAGATTGGTGCGCTCGTGAATCAGATCAAAATAAATTCGACGCTGCCATTTTCCGGGCGAGCGATTCAGGCTGGCGCCAAAGGTGTATTTGGTGTCGTCACCATCTGGCAAAACTTCGTACGCAGCTGCTGCGGTAAAGCTAAGGCTATCAATCGGCGAACTGCCTAGCGGAATGCGGTACTCATTGGTGAGTGCACTTTGAATCTTGGATAAGCGTAGCGTGCTGCTGAACTTATGGCCGTCGTCATTCAGCCTGCGCAGATCCAGCCCAGCAGAAATGCGGGGGCCAGTGTCGGTGCCGTAGCCGCCACCAAATTGGTAACGCGCTTTGGGGCGTGGAGACGTGTGAATGACGATGGGGATGTGACGATTCACTTCTTCTTTGCGCAATGGCTCAATCGAAACGGTTTGGAAATAACCCAAATCGGTCAGTGCAAACTGCGTTTTCAAAACTTTCTGCGGATCGAACGGCTCGCCTTCGCGAATGGTGATGTAGCGCGCGACAAGCGCTGGGTCTAGGCCTTCTTGTTCAATGCGAATGGGGCCGATGAAAAATCGCGGCCCGCTGCTGAGTTTGAGTTCAATGTCCGCGGCTTGCACTTCAGGTTCAACGCGCAGTTCACTAGTGGTGTAGCGCGCATCGAGAAAACCGCCTGCATACGCGGCCTGTAACAATTGAGCTTTTGCGATTTCGTAATTGTTGTGCAGAAGCGCGTCACCTTCGTGCACCGGCATTTTTGCGAGTCGCTCGCGTATCGCTGGAAAATCCGCAGCCTCGCCATCAACCGCGATATCAACCTTGCGGATACGCGTGCGTGGGCCGAGTTGAACGTCGTAGCTCGCCTTCCATTTTTTGGGGCCGCCGCTAAGTGCGCTGGTAATCACAGGGGTGTAATAGCCAAACGGCTGCAAGGCGCTGCGGATATCGTTTTCCGACTGCTGATGTAAGCGCTCAACCAGCAACTGATCGAAGTCGTCGCGGTTTGCCAGGGTTTTGATTGCGAGGCGTTGCTCGACGTTGGCGAGTTCTTCGCCTTCCAGGCCGCTGATTTTGACGTCTACATCCGCCCACGCGGGGGTTGTGACGACGAAAAACAGCAAGGCAAGTGATCGCATTTTCATTAGGTACATTCTAGCAACCGTGAATACTGCCGCCCTATTTTTGATTTCACACCTAGCATTTGTAGTCAGTCTTTTCCGAGGGTCGCAGTGATTCGTCTGTAGAAGCGTTTGCAATCGATGAGGAGATGTTCGCGATGATTGTTTTAAACGTTTGTGGAGCCACACATCGCATCAGTGATTCCAGATCATCAGACGTGCTGACGTATGGGTGGTTCAAATTGAATCCGCGGGTTACTTTTGCGACTCGCACGTGCGCGCAAATTCGCGAATTACGATTGTTATTAAATATATAATATAGATTATTTAGTAAGCATTAAAGAACGCACGCTCAAAAAGCGTTTAGGACGTAGTGACGCGCTCGATTGCCGAGGTAGAACTCAGGCTTGAGCGGCCTACAACGCCCCGATTTGTAGGGAATTTCCGTATCATGGCGGCAGTTCAAATGGATTCGACAATGCCAAGCGCCAGCCACGCGCCTGACACTTCTCTTCGATGCGCCCTGATGCTGACTGCCGAGATTGCTCGGCGGGTCAAAATTGTTGTCTGTGCTACAGAGACAAAAGCGTGAGTGGCGACCTTGTACTGCTTGGGCGCTTGGCGCGTTTGCATCGCGCCACACTGAGCTTGCTCGGATTCAAATCCACGACTCGTCGCATTGGCGAAATTGAGTTGACGGCTGAAGAGGCCCAAAAGCTGGGTCAAATAGCTGCGGGCTCATCGCGGCAATACACCTTCCCTTCGCGCATCGAGCGCATGTTCCAAAACTACGTTCGTGAAAGCAGCCGCGCTGCGCGAATCAGCTTGGTGCTGATGACGGCGGTGGTATACCTCACCATTCCGCTTTGGGTGTCTGTGCTCGGCATTCCAAAACAAAGCCAAGAGCTGATGACTATCGCATCGCTTGGTCTGATCGTCCCATTGTTTGCCGCGGTCACCTTTGTGCAGGTGCGCTATCTAGCCTCGGACTTTGCAGAATGGCTGCTGATTGCTGCGCTGGTATTTGAGGCGGTCTTTGTTGAGATCGTTCGACAGCAGGCGGAACAGCTTGGCTATTCAGTTGAGCCATCCATTTCCGTCTTAGTGCCTGTCGCCGTCATCGCGATGGCACGCTTGCGCGTGAGCCTGAATTTTCTATTTATCGCGATCTATTTTTTGATCTTGGCGTCAGAGCCATTTTGGTGGGGCAAAGGCTCTGAGATCGATGGTGTCGTCGCGTGGACCATCAATCTGATGTTGTTAGCGCTGCTGCTACTTGGCGCATTTCTGCAGAAAATTCCCTTACAGAATCCCCGCCAAGTGCGACTGCGCAACATCTTTAATGTCGCCTTAATTGCTTTGTACTTTTGGGTTTTGATTTACGAAGCGATGCGGTGGCCAGATGAAGTCCGCACGCGTGGGCCGACAGGCTGGCTGCTAGAAGTTCTGCTGTTAACCATTGTGATGATGGCTGCTATCTGGTCGAAGCTGTCATCGCGGCGGCAATGGGCAGCCAATGTACTGCTGCAATTGATGGCTTATCGCGATTCCTTAACCGGCTTGCCCAATCGTCGTGCATTTGAAGATCACTATGAGCGCGTGACACGAGCATTGGCGCGCAGCGAGAAAAAACAGCTCGTGCTTGCCGTGCTCGATCTTGATCACTTCAAAAAGCTCAACGACGATTACGGCCACGACTATGGCGACGGTGCTTTGGCTGAGATTGCATTGACGCTTGCGCAGTTCGCTCGCCGCTCGCTGGATATGTCAGCGCGACTGGGTGGCGAAGAGTTTGCGCTGCTGCTTTATGACTGCGATGCAGAAAACGCGCGCGCGCGGTTGGCGGAACTGGTGCAAGCCATCGCAGAAATGAAAATCGAAAATCGCAACGCCGATCGTGGCGTGCTGACCTGCAGCATCGGCGCTGCAGTTGTCGGGCCGAATGAATCTTTTGGAACGGCTTACCGAACAGCAGATGAAATGCTGTATCAGGTTAAGAACGCGGGTCGGAATAACTTTGCGTTGGCGGGTTAACTCGCAGCGAGACGGTCTTTGGCGGTATGGGCATCGTTAGCGTCCAGAGATAACCATCAGGATCGCGCAGCAGCGCATTGCGTTCTCCCCACGCTTGATCAGCGGCAGCCTCAACAATTTCTGCGCCAGCTTTTTTGGCGCGTGCGATAGCCGCATCCAGATTGTCGACATAAAGCGTGATCGGTGAAGGCGCGGCAGATTTACTGGTGACTGGCGATGCGCGTTTGCTGTTTTCAGGTGTGAGCAAAATCACTGCATCGTGATACTTGAGTTCGCCGCGTGTGAGCTTGCCTTTGTCATCGCGCGTTTGCGCGCCGGCTTCGAAGCCAAATGCTTTTTGATAGAAAGCATAAGCAGCGTCACCATCACGCGCATTCAGCGTTGGCACCAGCCAAGCTGCACGCGTTGCAGGCGTACGCGCCGGCTCAGCTTTGCTGGCCTCGGTGCTAACTGCACGAACGTCATAGCCTTTGGCTTTCAGCAGTGCGAGTAAGCCGTCGGGGCCCGCATTGTGTGCAGCGCCCACAATGATGAGCTGAACTTTGTCGCTGGCCAAAATCTTTTCGAGCTTGGGCATCCATGCGCGATTGCGATCAGACAATAAACGCGCATACGCCTGTGGCTGGTGCGTTTTCATCTCACGTGCGAGCTTTTCGAGTTCGGTCAAATCGCCATCGCGCCAAGTGCGCAGCAGGCCTTCTGGATTTTGATCGGCATCGCCTTGTTCTTCGAGCGTGCTAATAAGAAATTGCTCGCCGAGTTTGTCAGGCATTTTTGCGAACAGATCAATTTGCGCTTGTGGTTCTTCCAGCCAGCGTATCGGCTTGCCGTCTTTAAGTGCGCGCGTGAAAAAGAACTGATCAAGGCCGAATTCAGCTTTGAAGCCAGCGCGTTGGAAAGCAAAAATTTCCATCGTGATCGCGCAGAACCATGGCTTATATGGTTCACAGGTATCGGCCAGCGGCATGTTCAGATCGCGCGCGCCTTTCTGTAGGCGTTCGTAAACTTCTTTGCTGATCAGTGAGCGCAGGCCATTGGGTGCAGCAGCGGCATTGAACATCGCCATCTGTGATTGCGGCTCGCCGAGTGTGGCCAGATCACTTTCAAACGCAACGCCACTGGCCTTGCTGTAAGCATTCTCCAGCGCAGCGGGCAGTGGCTGCGTCGACGCAGGCAATAAGTGCACCGAGCCCATTAAATAATGCTTGGCCTTAGCGCCCTGGATTTCCCAAAGGAAGGGCGCGTCGCTCGCCGCCCAGCTTGCGCCAGCGCTGCAAAGCAGCAGGCCAGTCAGCAGACACGAGAGTAAATGTTTCATCTTTTCCTCTGTGCGCTTGCACGCAAATTGAACCAGCCAGCGTAAATCTCTTTATCGCTACCAATCGGATCAGCGCCGTCCAAGAAATTTTCTAGATTTTCGAGATCATCGAAACCCCAGAATAATTCATTACGCACGAGCATCGTCGGCACGCCAAAAACACCAGCGGCGATAGCTGCATCGGTGTTTTCGCGCAGTCGTGCTTTCACTGCATCCGTCTGTGCTTCAGCCATCAGCGCATCGGCGTTGAGGCCTGCTTCAGTAATGACCGCGCTGACGACATCAGGTTCCGACACCGCACGGCTTTCGGCCCATGTGGCGCTGAACAATCGAGTGATCAAATCGAATCGTTGTGCGCGCGGTAGATCGCAGCAGCTGACGCGCAAGGCGATTAATGGATTGAAAGGATGTGTGTGCGGCGGTGCAAAGGCGATGCCGTGTTGTTTGGACTTTCGCAAAACATTCCATGTCATCCAGCGCAGTTTTGCTGGAACTTCGCCGGGGCCGACTTGGTTGTGCGCTTTCAGCAGGCCCGCAAATACGACAGGCACGGGTTCCAGAATCAGGTCATGTTGTGTGGCGAGTTTTGCGCTGCGTTGCCAAGCCAGCCATGCGTTATGCGAAAGAAAGTCGAAAAAGTAATACAGATGGTTCGGTTTATTGAACATGTTCGTCTGAGGATGCTTCCTGCATCAACCAGTTGTGTGCGTCCTTGCGATCGCCACCGAGACTGGCGAAGTCGAACAGTTTTGGATCTGCGAGCTGCGATGGCGCGATGTTGGTGAGCGCGCCAAAGATTTGATCCAAACGACCTGGATTGTTGCGCTCCCATTCATCCATCTGTTTGCGCACTTGTTTGCGTTGCAGGTTTTCTTGCGAGCCGCAGAGCGTGCACGGAATGATCGGGAATTGTTTGAGATCAGCGTAATCCAGCAGATCTTGTTCGCGGCAATAAGCGAGTGGACGAATGACAACGTTCTTGCCGTCGTCTGACAACAACTTCGGCGGCATCGCCGAGAGCTTGCCGCCGTGGAATAGATTGAGGAAGAACGTCGCGATGATGTCGTCGCGATGATGACCCAGTGCGATTTTGGTGAAGCCCTGTTCGATGGCGTAGCGATACAGCGCGCCGCGACGCATGCGCGAGCACAGGCTGCACATGGTTTTGCCTTCCGGGATAACTCGCTTCACAACTGAGTAAGTGTCTTGCTCAAGAATGTGAAAAGGCACGCCGACTGATTTCAGATATTCCGGCAATACATGCTCAGGAAAATTCGGCTGCTTCTGATCGAGGTTGACTGCAACTAATTCGAACTTCACCGGCGCTTTCTGCTGAAGCTGCATCAGCATGTCGAGCATGGTGTAGCTGTCTTTACCGCCCGAGAGACACACCATCACGCGATCGCCATCGACGATCATGTTGTAGTCCATGATCGCTTGGCCGACGTTGCGGCGGAGGCGCTTGTTGAGCTTGCTGGCTTCGCGTAAATCGCGGCGGAGCGTGTCGGGTGCGGCGGACATGGGGGTGCTTCTGGCTAAAAGATGCGCAAGTTTAACGCCTGCGCGCCTTGGAGTCCCTAGCTAGCGCACGGCTTTGAGATCGAAATGTGGGTTTTCGATGATGCCGAATGCATTGCCGAAGGGATCGAGCACCGCAGTGACCTTGATGCCACCACCAACGTCCTTGAGTTCCTCGTGCACGGTTGCGCCCAGCCCTTGAAGGCGAGCCAGTTCAGCCGCGGCGTCGGGCACGCCCCAATACGCGAGCGCACCTGCGGTGCCGGGCTTGCCGTCTGGGATCAATCCCAGCTCAAACCCGCCCACCGCGTAACCGACGTAAAAGGGCTCGTCGAAGTAAGGCGTGATCGCCAGTACGGCGTTATACCAAGCCTTGGCCGCGGCCAAATCGCTGACGGGGTAAATGACGGTGCGCAGGCCCTGAATCATGATGCGACCTGCTGTTTGGAGCGGATCAACAGATAAGCCGCAAAGCCGGTTGCCACGCCCGGTACGACACCAAGCAGCAGCGCGACCCAGCCGTGGCGAATGTTCGTAGTCTTGGCCTCATAGCAAACCCACACGGCCAACACGGCCCAGCACGTCAAAGTGTCGGTGGCGTAGCCCGCGGCGTAAGGGTTCACATAAGCATCCGTGACAAAGCGCAGCGGATTGGTTTCTTGCAGCGCGGCGGGTAGCGCGATGATGCAGAAGGCGGCAGCGAATCCCAGTGCCAGCAACCAGAGCAGTGTGCGATAGAGCGTGATGGACATGAAGACTCCGATTTAAGGGCGAGTGCCGGACGTTTCATCCGCCGACTTTTTACGCATCTCTGCGAGACGCACGATCACATAGGCGATCAGCGCAAACACAAAGAACACCAGCAGCATCCAAGCGATGCCCTGCAGGGTCTCGATGATGGTGCGATAAATTTCCAGCACCCAACGGTCGGCCGTGAGTTGCACGATCTGCGCGTCTTTTACGTAAGCCGGAGGCGTGATGTATTTCTCCAACTCATAAATGCGCACGCCGGAAGAAACGCCGACAACCAGAATCGCGAACTTCATGTACTTCAGCCATGCCGCGCTGATTTCGTCGGCAATGATGCGTTTGAGAATGCGATCGAGTGGATCGGCGAACATGCGCGCAACAATCGCAGCGACAGATAGAGCGAGCAGAAAAGTGATCAGCAGCAGTCCCAGAAACATGGTGCCTCCGATGCAGCGTTCGTGAGGCTGTGAGACTACGCTAAGTTTGTGGCAAGGCCAAAACGAACAACGCCCCGAATCCGGGGCGTTGTTGAATCGATCCGTTGAGATCACTTTCCTGCTTTTGCGGGAGAGTCGTCGTCATCCGCATCATCATTATCGGCAGGCAAGTTCTGTGGGAGTGCGCCTGATGCATTCGCACGTTGGCTGTAGTTGATGACGTCTTTCTTTATGAATTTAAGCCAGCGGTAGTAATAGCGGTCAATGTAAGTTTTGGCGCCATCGACTTCGTAGTCCATGTTCTCACTGCCGACATAGACAATGCTGACTTGTGTTGCTGTCCACGAAAATCTTGTTGTGATGGAGTGATCGCGGACGTTCAGCTTTGCTTCGATATCGTTTGGTGTGTCACGCGTAATGTTCCAATGTCGGCCGGCAAGTGAGCGGCGCAAGGCTATTTCGGTTTGCTGGGCTGTTGTGTTGGCAACGTCGAACAAAAATACGGGTTGCAGCACCTTCGTGCGTGCTTCAACAATCGCAGGTGCTGATATCAGGAAAACGGCAACGGCAGACGCGAGCAAAAGCCGTAGAGGCCCAATAAGTTTCATCCATTTTCTCCTGAGGTCATGCCATCGAGTGGCAGGTTTATTTTGATCGGCGCTGCTTGGTGTCGGTTAAAGCCGACTTTTGAATTCGATCAATGCAGGATGAATTTGAGCGCAACGCGCTCTGCAACGCAACTGCTGTTAAGTCTCAGCGAACGAGCTTGCACCGCTCAATTTCAGTTTGCCCAGTCGTCGCATCAACCGGATGCAGCGCTGAAGTGGCTGGGACCAAGCCAGTGACGACTTCTATCCAGATGAATTGATTTTGACCGGCGAAGTTTTCGATTTTCAAATCGGTCTTGCTGTCTTCTTGCGAAGTGATCGTATGAATGCCCGGCTCCACCGTTTTCAAAACGTAGGTGCATGATCGGGTGTGACCAACGACTTTGCCATCGATAGAGATCGCCATTGATCGATCATCGCCGTAGATCTCGTGGCGATAGATATAGAAATTTACTTTGCCTGGAGTCGGTTCGAATTTTTTGGCTGCGGCATCGGCGTCCGATGATGCCAAAGGCACGGAGCTGCAAGCGCTAACAAGCGCCATGGCCAGCCCAGTCACAAACAGCTTGAAATGGTTTTGCATCGGGTTCTCCGGAGGGATGACCGCAAGACGGTCTTTCACGGGCGCCGATGCTAGGGAGCTTTAGTCAAAATTAATATAAACAAAACATACCCCTACGCGCAGCGTAAGTCTGCACGTTGATCAGCAAATCAGAGGGGTCAGCGCCGCCAGAACGCCGGCGTGAAGATGATCAGCAGTGAGAAAATTTCGAGACGACCCAGCAGCATCGTGAAGATCAGAATGCATTTGCCGGCTTCGGATACAGAAGCCATCGACGTATTGTGAGCGCCGAGGCCAGGTCCAGAGTTGTTGATGCAAGCAGAAACCGTTGCGAACGCGGCGAGTGGATCAAGGCCGGTCGCAATCATTGCGGTGATCAAGATCAGCGTGGCGCCGATGTAGACCGAGAAGAAACCGCCGATGGCGTAAACAATCGGATCTGGCACAACCTTGCCGCCAAGCTTGATCGGCAGTTCTGCACTGGGATGAATCAGGCGCTGCATTTCACGTGCCGCTTGTTTAACGAACAACATCAAGCGAACCACTTTAACGCCACCTGCGGTCGAGCCAGCGCAGCCGACCATATAGAACGTCAGGATCAACATGACCGGCGCATACGATGGCCAAATGCTTGGGTCTGAGGTACCGAAGCCGGTGGTGGAGCCGTAAGACACAACGTGGAACAGCGCTTTACGCAACGTGACTTCAAAGCCATCGTAGGTGTGCGCGATGAACAACGGAATCATGATCAGCACGGTGAAGCCGAGCACGATGAAGACAGAAGTCGCTGCTTCGGTGTCGCGCAGATAAGCGCCTAAGCTGCGTGAGCGCCACACCGCAAAGTGCGTCGCGAAATTTAGCGCGCCCAGCATCATGAAGAAGATGACGACGTATTCGATCAGGGGGCTGTTGTAATAGCCGATGCTGGCATCGTGATTTGAAAAGCCACCGGTGGCCATCGTCGACATTGAATGCACGATCGCGTCGAACGGCGGCATGCCTGCCAGCCAGAATGAGAAACCGCAGAGCACGGTTAGCGAGAGATAAACGATCCACAGCGCGCGCGCGGTTTCGGCAATGCGTGGCGTCAGTTTGGAGTCCTTCATCGGGCCCGGTGTTTCGGCCTTGTACAACTGCATACCACCGACGCCGAGCATCGGAAGAATGGCGACAGCGAGAACGATGATGCCCATGCCGCCGAGCCAAGACAGCTGCGCGCGGTAGTAGTTAATGGCGTGCGGAAGATTGTCGATGCCGCTCGGAATGACGGTGGCACCGGTGGTGGTGAGTCCCGAAACGGATTCAAACAATGCGTCGATGAACGTGTGCCAACCGACATGCGTGAAATAGAACGGAATCGAACCGAAGACCGAGAGCACGGCCCAGAACGCGACGACGACTAAAAAGCCATCGCGTGTTTTCAATTCTGCGCGTGTGTGTCGTACCGGCCAGTAGATGATCGCGCCCGTTAGCAGCGTGATCCAAAAGCCTTCCATGAAAGCGTAAACCACACCTTCGCTATACAGAAGGCTGATCAACATTGGCGGCAGCATGCTCAGCGAGAACATCATCAGCAGAACGCCGGTAATGCGCTGGACAGCCGCGAAGCGTCGGGCTGGACTCGCGTAGGTCCGTTTGTCGGTGTAGACCATCAGCGAGAGGCGCTCATTAGAAGAAGCTCGCGTTAACCTGGAACAACTTCTCGACGTCCTTGACGCGCTTCTTGTCGACAAGGAACAGGATCACGTGATCTTCAGCTTCGATCACCGTGTCATGGTGAGCAATGATGACTTCTTCACCGCGAACGATGGCCCCGATCGTAGTGCCGGGCGGCATTTTGATTTCGTCGAGACGACGACCGACAACGCGCGAATTATTACGATCGCCGTGAGCGACGGCTTCAATCGCTTCCGCCGCACCGCGACGCAGTGAATGCACTTTGACCACATCGCCGCGACGCACGCGTGCGAGCAATGCAGAAACCGTCGACTGTTGTGGCGAGATCGCAATATCAATCGCGCCGCCTTCAACCAGATCAACATAGGAAAGACGGTTGATCAGACACAGCGCTTTCTTGGCGCCGAGACGCTTGGCCAGCATCGCTGAAAGGATGTTGGCTTCGTCATCGTTGGTAATCGCGCAGAACACATCAACGTCTTCGATGTTTTCTTCGCGCAGCAAAATTTCATTGGCACCATCGCCGGTCAGCACGATGGTGTGTTCAAGTTGCTGCGCGAGGAACACGGCGCGCTCTTTGAACTTCTCGATGATCTTGACTTGGATCTTGCTCGCTTCGAGCACCTTGGCCAGACGCAAACCAATGTTGCCGCCACCCACCAGCATCACGCGCTTGACGGGTTTTTCGAGACGACGTAGTTCAGCAATGATCTTTGGAATATGAGTGCGCGCAGCGACGAAGAACACTTCGTCCTCGGCTTCAATCACGGTGTCGCCTTCAGGCAGGATCGGCCGTCCGCGACGATAGATCGCAGCAACGCGTGCATCGATGCCCGGAAGATGTTGCGGTAATTCTTTGAGCTGGCGTGAAACCAGCGGGCCGCCGTAATACGCCTTCACGCCAACGAGGCGCACGCGACCTTCGGCAAACTCAACGACCTGCAACGCGCCCGGATATTCAATCAAGCGCTGAATCAGATCGGTGACCAACTGCTCCGGCGAAATGCGCATGTCCACTGGCAGCGCATCGGCGCTGAACAGTTTCTCTTCCTTGAGATAGTCAGTCGCGCGGACGCGAGCGATCTTGGTCTGTGTTTGGAACAGCGTGCTGGCGATCTTGCAGGCCAACATATTGGTTTCGTCACTGCTGGTGACGGCGATGATCATGTCGGCGTCATCGGCACCCGCGAGGCGCAGTACGCTCGGATGCGAGGCATGGCCGGTGACCGTGCGGATATCGAGGCGTTCTTGCAGGTCTTCGAGCGCAGCCGGATTGCTATCAACGACGGTGACGTCGTTCTGCTCACTGGCCAAGTTCTCGGCCAGCGTCGAACCCACTTGGCCGGCGCCCAAAATAATGATCTTCATGCGGCGCGCACCTTACGCCGAGGCGGTTTACTGCGCAATACGTCTTTATGGGAGGGCATGTGCTCACTCTATATATAGACGAGGCTGTAAATGCTGATGTGTCTTTTGAGGGGCATCAGAAAGCCTATATTTGTGCTTAAAAGATAAATATAAATAATTTATTTACTAAATAAAAACTCTTATTGTAAGCACTGAGTAAAAAGGCCAATGCAGCTAAGTCTCGGACGCAGGGCTGGTTTTACTATGTCGTTAAGTAAGAAATTTCCTACACACTGATCTCATGAGCCGGATCACCGGCCGTTGTGTGAAGAGCGGGCATCAGCCCGACGACCAAGGAGAGAAACCGTGAACGTCACCATCCGTGGGGCAGCGCTGTGCATTTCACTTTTATTAGCCGCTTGCGACGGCAGTAAAGGAATCCCCAGCAGCCCGCCTGCAAGAACCATGAGCGGCGTTTTCGTCGACTCGCCGGTCTTTGGTCTGACCTACACGTCGCCGGCTCATAGCGGCTCGACTGCCGTTGATGGTGGCTTCACTTATCTGGAACGTGAAACGCTGGCTTTCAAAGTCGGATGCCTTGAGCTGGGCAGCTCCATCGGCAAGCCGGTGATCACGCCGTTTGATTTGGTGACTGGCGCATCAATCCACACGCCGGTTATACAAAACCCGGTAGCCCTGACCAACATGGCGCGCTTGTTGGGCGCGTTGGATGCCGACGGCGATTGGCGCAATGGCATTGAGATCACAGCGGCCACAAGCACATTGGCAAGCAATTGCAGCAACGTGAATGCCATCCGTTTTGATGTGGCGTTCAATGTGTTCGATGCGCCCAACAGCCCCGCGCAACGGTTTGTAATGCTGGCAACAGGGCGCGGCCTCATCACGCTCGCATCGGCGCAACAAGAACTGCAAGCGACCGCCAACCAAATTATTGCCAACGGCGCGCCCAATCGTTTGCCTGCTGCAGCTGCAGGCGATGAGCAAACAGTCAATGCGGCTGCATTGGTTTCATTGTCGGGTTCAGGCGCTGATCCCGATGGCAGCATCGTTGCTTATGAATGGACGCAGCTCAGTGGCGCGCCGGTCACGTTGTCGAATGACAACAGCGCTGCACCTACTTTCACCTCTCCATCAGCTGCGCAAGCACAGGCTTTGGTTTTTGCCTTGGTAGTGACGGATAACGATGCCGGCCGCTCGCAGCCTTCGCGCGTCACCATCAATGTAAACCGAAGTTCAGGAAATATCGGACCGATTGTTTCTGCAGGGTCAGCAAGAACCGTGACCAGTGGTGATGCCGTCAGTCTGGCTGGCAGTGCCAGCGATACCGACG
Organism: Stenotrophobium rhamnosiphilum; assembly: GCF_003052265.1. Lineage (GTDB taxonomy): Bacteria > Pseudomonadota > Gammaproteobacteria > Nevskiales > Nevskiaceae > Stenotrophobium > Stenotrophobium rhamnosiphilum. The sequence goes on along the minus strand of NZ_QANS01000003.1, from coordinate 32,106 downwards.
GCACCGTTGCATCAGTCGCGTGGACGCAGATTGATCACAACGCTCCGGTGACCTTGGTCGGCGCAACAACACTCACGCTGCAATTCATCGCGCCGACGGTTACGCAAGCTACGATTTATACATTCCGTTTGACTGCGACCGATAACAACGGCGCGATGAGCAGCAGCGATGTCACGGTCACAGTAAACAAGCGGCCGGATCAGCCTAGCAATCTGCCGCCGACTGCGAATGCAGGGCAGGACCAGATCGTTAATTCAGGTGCGATGGTATCGCTGCCAGGGACTGGCACTGATCCTGAAGGTCAACCGCTGACTTATCGGTGGGATCAAATCGGCACGCCGCAAGTACAAATCTCTAACGCAACAACAGCGACTGCGCAATTCGTTGCACCGACAGTGACCAGCAATACCACGCTGCAATTCGGTCTCACCGTTACAGACAACCAAGGCGTGAGTGCCAGCGACACTGTTGACGTGACGGTGCAGCCAGCAGCGCTAGAACCGCCGATGACGATTGCAGATGCTTCAGCGCCGCAATCTGCAGGCGTGATCAATTTCACCGTGACCTTGCCTGCGGCTAGCAGCCAAATCATCACCGTCAGTTACGCCACGGAAGATGGCAGCGCGCTTGCTGGTGCTGATTACACCGCAGCAAGCGGCATCTTGAATTTCAATCCGGGTGAAACCAGCAAGACCATTCCAATCACCATCATTCGGCATTCGATAAAGGCACCGGATAAAAAATTCGCAGTGCAATTGTCTGCGCCAGTCAACGCGACGCTTTCGCGCTCGCGTGCGATCGGCACGATTGTCGATGACAACCCAGCGACCTTGTGTGCGCTAGGAAAACTGTGTGCAGGTGCAGCCAAGCGCAGCATCGCGCCATCAAAATCTTTCCTTGATGGTGTGCAAGAACAACGTTTACCCGGCGCCTCAGTATTGCAACAGTTCCATCTGGGCGGTTATGGGTTTGGACCTTTTGAATTTTCCAAGCTGCTGCAAACAGTGACGGGCGGTGTGTTCAGTGATCGCACTTGCTTCCCCGGCACAGACACCTGCATCTCGGGTGAGCAGGCGCGTCATGGCTATTACTGCCGTGATTACACCTCAGAAAATTGCAGCGTTGAACTGCGCGACCAAACTTGGGTGCGTGCGTTCTATCTGTCGCAGCCTGTAAGCGGTGGTGCGAATAAGCAGTTGATGTTTGTCACTATCGATGCGGTGGGTGCAGGCAACTTGATTCAAGACGGCATGAAGGCGGCGATCACAGCTGTGACCGGCATTCCGGCGGATCTGATTCTGATCGGCCAAACGCATTCCCATGCGTCTGCAGATTTGCAGGGTCTGTGGGGCGGTGTGCCTGATGAGTGGGTTCGCAACACGCTGTACAAGATGGCAGCGCAAGCGGCCAAGTCGGCGAAGGATGCAGCACTGCCAGCCAAGCTGACTTACGCAACGGGCGAAGACGCAGCATTCGCCAACTATCGTCGTCCGCGTGTTGACCTCAATGCTAAGACCGATCCGAACTTGTCGGTGCTACAAGCTAAAGACAACAACGACAATGTGCTCGGCACCATCGTGCAATACGCCGCGCATCCAACAACCATTGGCGAAGATTCCAACGGCAGTAACGGACGCATCGTGCATGCCGATTACGTGCTCGGTCTTGAAGATGCGATGGAAGCGGCCAGCGGCGGCGCGACCACGCTCTACTACAACGGTCCAATCGCTGATGCGTCACCGGGCGGCGATACCGTTGGTGCGAACGATTACGAACGCGTGCGTTCACGCGGGCAGTGTCTCGCGCAGAGTGCGCTGGCCTTGTTGAATCCGCAGCTTTCGGTGTGCAGCTTCTCCAAGCTCAAGCGCAACACAGTTCGTCAGACCGAACTGAATCCGACAATTGAAATTGCGCAGAAGACGGCGACGTTGCCAGTCACCAATCCATTGTTCCTCGCGCTTGGTGCATCGGGGCAGATCAGTCGTTATTACGACTTTAGTTTGGTGCCTTTGGCGCAAGTGCCGGTGGTTGGCGTAGAGCTCGCTGCGCAGCAACCCAATCTGCCGCAAGTCGCAACGACGGCAACAACGCTGGTTTCGCGCATCACGATTGGTGGCTCGGGTAGTGGTTTGGAAATCGTCACGGTTCCCGGCGAAACCACGAACAGCTACGGTCAATACATCCGTGCGTTGACGCAAAACAAGAACATGATGTTGTTCGGACTCACGCATAACTCCTTCGGTTACATCATTCCGGAAGATGAGTTCAGCTATCTCGATGCTTCTGGCAGCGCAGGTTTTGTGTTGCCGTTCACGGGCTACGAAGAGTTTGTATCGCTCGGGCCTTTAACTGCGCCCTTGTTACGCCTCACGGCGTACAACCCGTTGTTTGGAATTTCGACAACCGATCCGCGCAACATCCCGCCATCACTGGCCGCTTGTTCCAGCAACCCGGCAAGCAATGCTTGCTTGGTGTGGCGTCAGATGCTGCAGCTGGATTACATCCAACGCTCGTATGCAGAAACTTGCCGCAGCAATCTGGCTTCGAATGTGCCGGGTGATGCGCGTGAACAAGCTGAAGCGTTCTGCGATCTGCTCGATCCAAAGACGCCGCTGTATCAGCCTTGTATGGATGCAAAGTTGCCGGTTGCCGTCTGCAACTCCTTAGGCGTTGCGCCGGGCACCACGCCCCCGGGCGGCACTTCCCCTTATGGCGAAGGTGCGCTTGGTGCATTGAGCCAGTTCATGGCGGATCTCAATGGCATGATCGCCGCAATGTTGTCGGGCGATGCAGAAGGCACGGGCACTGCATTGCAAACGGCCTTGGGTAATCTCAATCACAACGCGTCGACATTGACGGCAGCAGGTTTCCCCGGCGTATTGGGCTTAGGCCGTGACCCGCAAATCGTGTTGGCGAATGCGGTTTCCGCCAAGCGCGAAGCCGCGCCAGTGATCTTGACCGGCTCGCAAGTGCTGGGCTTGTCGGTGCGTTCTGCGCAAGGCGTGCCGTATCCGTATCCATCGGGTGCAAACATCACGGGTCAAAGTGATGAGGCGGGTCAGTTGTCCGTGCTCGATCCACTGCGTGATCCGCTGCATCTGGGCGAAGTACGCGATGCACACAACGGCATCATCTTGTATCCATCGGCAGATGATTCCAAAGCGCCAATGGGCATCCCAGTTGAACGCATTGCTGCGTATGCGTGGAAGGGCAACGCGTTTGTCGAAATTCCGGTGCAGGTCGATCAGAAGTTCCCGTTCTTTCTCGCAAATGCAGGCTCCAGCTTCTCGGTTTATTCCGGCACTGATGAAGAGCTGACCTATCAGTGGGATGTGGAGCGTTGGAGTAATGCGGATTCATCCGACCCTGTCGCGCATTTTGCATCGACGATGCAGGATCCGGTCAGCGGCTTTGACGATGATGACGAAATTGCATTCATGTACAGCGACGCTGGCGCGCATGCGCTGACCTTGTCACTGCCTAGCGATCCGAATCTTGATACGACTTTCGGACTGCAAGAAGTCGCGCTGCTGGATCCGCTGAGCAAAGATCCAACCAGCACCAAGTTTGTTTACATCGGCGTTAAGAAGTCCGGCACCGCCAACCAGTGGCATGGCCAGAGTCATTACGTCAGTTACACGCGTGATGACAATGCGGATCAATGGATCGATCGCAATTTCTTCCGCGATGAAGATCCACAGAAACTCGGCACCAGCAATACCAATTACGGACCGAATCATCACGGCAAGGTTGCGCCGGGAAATGGTTACTTCGGCAATCCGGCTGCGTGCACGGGTACTGGTGCTAATCGCCTCTGTGATTCAACCGATCGCTTTGCGCGTGATGGCGTCACCGTTACCACCGATCAATACGTGTGGCGCGCAACAGGCCGTTGGATGGTGCGTGAAATTAGTGTTGCCGATCCGGATCATCCGGGCCTCTACGGTTCTGACTTGATTGATCGTTGGAAAGGACGTGCCTTCCAGCAATCGCCAGACTCGATCATTTCTCTCGTCGGCTTCGAAGACGAGCAGGTGAATTGGGAAGCCAACTCCACGCTGCTCGGTGAGCGCTGCGGCCCTGTGCGCTGCATGCGAGAAGTTTGGGGCGCGGACTCTGGCACCAACGTTACCAAGACGGAAACCTTCTATCGCGGCAACGTGACGTATCGCTATCACGTGCGCGTGCATCCGATTCCGCCAGATGGTTTGTACACGGCGTGGGATTACAACCGCAGTGCAATGATTCCGACGACTGCTGAAGCGCAGCAGGGCATCAAGGGTGGCCGCTACTACACGATGCTGCGCCCTCAGGGCGTGCCGATTGATGGCGTGAACGATGACGTCGGCCAGATCGATAATCTGTTCGGACAACCGGCGTTCTTTGATTTCCCGGATCCGACTTTCAATCTGCCTTTGGCCTTTGATAGTTGGGAGCAGGTTTCAGGCAAAGGTCGTAACGGTTCGCTGGTTTATACCTTTGAGATGAAGGGCGGTACTTCGGTCGTAAATCCGATTGTGGTTCCGTACTACCGCGACGACGCTTGTCTTGATGACGGCACCGGGGATGATCCCGTGCAGCGTCCGTATCCAGGTGATTCCACGACTGATGCAAAGGTACGTGCCGGCTACGCCGCGATTGCCAACAAGCCTTACGCGCAATTGACCTGTGCAGATCGTCAAGGTGCGTACGGCGAACATGGCATTCACTATTTGATCACGCACGATACTGACAATGCCTTCTTGCTCGGCAAGCCAATCACTGAAGTCGATGGTCAGCAGTGGCAGTTCATGGTGCCAACTTCAACGCCAGCCAATGTCGCCGAGCCTTACGCGAATAACGTGCGTATCCCTTTGTTGCCAGTGGTGGTTCCGCGTCCGGGTATTCCAGCGCTGGGCGCAGGTGCAACGCAAGGCGGCGTACTCAACTACCTCTCGGGTGTCGGCGCGCAAATCCAAAACTTGCTGGGTGCATTGGCATTGCTAAGTGTTGATGAAATTCTCGGCGTTGGTAATCGCGCGCTGGCTTATGTTGTGGATGGCTTGAACCGCCTGCTCTACACCGGTGGCGCGGGTACGGTCAGCGGCACGGTGAGTCATGTGCTGGCAGGCGATGGTTCACTCGTTGGCATTATCGGTGGCTTGGTCAATGACCTGACGCAAGTTGTATTCGGTACGCCATCAGGCTCCAAGGTGCGCGTCGGTGTTGGCGTTGTCGATATGACGCCTGATGTGGGTTACTGCGCAGGTCAGTACTGCGAGTACACCGACATTCTTGATGGCCTTGCTGGTGGCGACATTGATCCATATCTAACGCACAAGCTGAAGAAGACCAGCTACGGCGTGCAGTCGCGTCTCACCGCGCGAGCGATTGTTATCGAAGGCAGCAACGGCAAGAAGATTGCGTTGCTCAAGAGCGATAACTATGTCGCGCAGGATTTCCTGATTCGACGCGTGGGACAGATTCTGGATCAGGGCCAATCGGGCATCGGCTATGAGCAGATTCTGTATCACGTCTCGCACAACCATAGCGCTGCGTATTCGTCTTCTCCTGCCGTTGGCCTCACCGTGTTCCAGGATGCGTTTGATCCGCGCTTCTTCGAAAATCAGGCGCGTCGTTTAGCAGCAGCTATCGAAATTGCCGCAGGGAATATGAAACCGGCTCGCATGGGTGCAACGGTAATCAAACACCGTATCTACAAAGGCAATATCGTGCGCACTGCGAATGCTGATGACGGCACGCCTGCCGGATATCCGCTGGAATACAACGATCATGGTTTGACGGTTGTGCGCTTTGACTCAGTTGATGCCAACGGCAACTTCAGCAAACCCATCGCCACGTGGATGAATTGGGGTGAACACCCCGAAAGTCTCGACGGCTACAACTTGCACAGCGCCGATTACCTCGGTCCGTTGGAGCGTTGGGTTGAACGCGAAACGGGCGCGCCTTTGGTGTTTAGCCAAGGCGATGTTGGTAGTTCAGAAAGCAGTGGCAATACCGATCAGCGCAATGCCGATGACGGTACCGTTTGCGGCACGCGCACGGATGCCAGCCATTGTCCATTCGGTCAGGGCGCATTGCGTGATTGGGAGCACAAGGGCTATGCGCAAACCGAACGCAATGCACGCTTCCTCGCGGATGATGTGGTCAAGGCTTGGAACAAGATTGGCAATGGTGATGCCGATGTGGTGATTCCGCTGACGCGCAATTTCCCGGTCGACTATGCCAATGCTTGGGTGCCGGGCCCGTTGTCACATCCATATCCCAGCATCTCCAACTGCCGCACGCAGACGACGCTTGAAGGCGATCTCGGTATTCCTGCAGCAGGCTTGCCGGATTGCGCACGTCGCGACACGGCGATAGATCTAGATGGCGGCGCGATCAGTGGTCCGCTGTTTGATGGTTGGCAGGAAATCACCAACGTCACGCAAGGCGGCATGATCTACGCGCTGCTAAGAGCCGAAGGTGTGCCAGTGCCAGAGCATTACGATGTGCCGGCCTTTAGTGCAGTGGAAGAAAATCTGCGCTTGAAGTTGCAAGCCTTCCGTCTCGGCGAAATTCTGTTGGCCTCATGTGCCTGCGAAGCGCAGAACGATTTAGTACTCAACATCAAATCGCGACTCGATGCGCAGCGCAACAACATCTACGACGGCTTCGACTGGGCTTGCTTGATGCCGCAGTACTCGGGTGATCCGAAGTACGTTGCCGCTTGCGAAACGCAGAAGAAATATTTTGATCCGACCGATCCACTCAACGCGACCTTGATCCCCGGCACCGCCGCGGGTAAGAACAATGTGAGCTTGATCGCACGCATGCGCGCACAGGTGCATAACGACGCGCGTGGTTGGGATTCTGCTCAGAACGTTGCGTTGGCAAATGCGGAGTCTGCCGACATCAACAAGATCTGGGGTAATTTCACCAAGGAAGAAATCCAGGATCTTGGAATTCTTGATGGCTATAAATTGCCAGTGGCGGTCGGTCATGCCGGTGATTACAACGGCTACACCTTGAGCTATCGCGAATACATGAATCGCGACAGTTATCGCAAAGCGCTCACCAGTTACGGCCCGCATACGGCTGATTACATGGCGACGCGCCTGGTGCGTATGGCTGCACAACTCAAAGGCGGGGCCGACTATGTGCCTGAAGCGCATAACGCAGTCGCGCAAGTGGATGAGCTGCGACAGCAAGCGTTGGCCGTTGTGCTGGGCCAAGCAACATCGGCTGCGTACGATGGCTTCCATGCTGTGCTGGCAGACGATATGGGCCCTGTCGCGGCATTGGCGCAACCACAAGACGTCACACGTTTTGCTGCAGCAACATTCAGCTGGCGTGGCGGTACAACGGCGCAGGACAATCCGCTGGTAACGGTCGAACGCTGTACGCTGTATCCGCAGCCTTGTACGCAAAATAGTGAATGGACCCAATTTGCGGATATGAGCGGCGAAGTGCAGACCCGCGTTGCATGGCCACAAGGAATTCCCGGCGTGATCGCGGCGTACACCGGCACGCAGGAATGGAAATGGACGGCGAACTTCGAAGCCTACAGCGCCTTCCCTGCGCGTCTCGGTAGTACGCCAGAAGGTCAGTACCGCTTCCGCGTCAACGGCATGGTTCGCAAGAATCGCGCACCGTCAGCGTATGGCTTGGTCTCAAATGCGTTCCGCGTAAAACCTTGGGCTAGCGCCAGCGGCGTCACTGCGACGCGTAATAGCAATACGGCAAGCTTCAGTGCATCGAGTCGCAGTGTCAGTTATCCCAAGAGCTACAGCGGCTCAGCGTTCCCGTATGTTGGGGTGACCGGTGATGCAGCGATTTGCGACACCTGTAGCTTCCGTCCGTGGGCCAGCGTCGGTCAGTTGGCGGCACGTGGCGATATCGTTGTGCTGCGCGCGGGTGTGGTGAAAGCCACGCGCAATGCGACATGTCAGATCGGTGTGGGCATCAGCTGTACGGCGGACTTGTCGAATCTTGGCAATGCTAACGGTGATGTTGTGCAAGCGCGCATTTACGATCAGGATGGCAACTATCTCTTCGCAACTGTTCCTTGAGTTAGACGCTATTAAGTAAGGCTGCATACGAGCCCCAATCGCTAGATGCACTGGCGATTGGGGCTTTTCTTATGGCGAATCATCAAGCCCACAATATTCAATAACCCCAATCTCCGGTTATTCTCCACGCGCGCGGCTCGACAGCCGCAAGCGAATTTAAAGACCGGGATCGTCGGGGTTTTATGAAGCACATGAAGCGAGCTTTACCCTTGTTGTTGGTGCTGCTGTTATCCAGCTGCGCAACGCTCAGCGAGAGCGAATGTCGTGCGATTGATTGGCGTGAACTGGGTCGTGCCGAAGGCGCTCAGGGGTATGAGTCAGCGCGCCTCGGCAGTCATATGGATGCCTGCCGTCGATACAACATTGCGCCTGATGCGGACGCCTATCGAGTCGGTCGTGAAGAAGGTTTGCGCCAGTACTGCACACTAGAAAACGCGCTGCAGTTAGGCATCAATGGCAGCGGATATCATCAAGTGTGTGGCGGAGAAAACGGCGCGCAGTTCGCGGTTATTTATCGGCGTGGAACCGCTCTGCGTGCGGTCAAGAACGATATCCAAGAAGTGCAAGGGCTGATTGATTCAGCGCGTCGCGCGCAAGACGGGTTGAAAGACCTTGATCTGTACAAACAGATGGATCAGAACGCGCGTTATTTGGAACGTGAAAAATCTTTTATCCAGAGTCAGTACGGTCAAGCCGAGCGTGCGGTCAACGCGGGCTTCGATCCGCCGTATTACGACGATGGCGGTTGGCGCAGCGGCATTCCTTATCCGAATGCAGTGCGCGAGGCTGAAAAGTATCGCTAACTGGCGGCAAGGAAGCCTGCGCAAAAAACACCGACTGCGCAGGCTTATTTCGGTTTGATCAAACGAGCGTAGTAGAAGCCATCAAACGAGCCGCCCGGTGCGATGCGTCTGCCAACCGTGCGACCTTCGCCCCACTCCGCTTCAATCGGCGAATGTTTAGCGCCCGGTTGATTCTTGAGGAAGTTCTTAATCACGCTCTCGCCTTCCATTCTCAAAATGGAACAGGTTGCGTAGAGCAACACGCCGCCCGGTGCGAGCAGAGGCCACAGCGAGTTCAGCATCAGCAACTGCGTTTCTGCGAGCTGCGGAATATCCGTGTGGCGGCGCAGCCATTTGATATCAGGATGACGACGAATCACGCCACTGCCAGAGCAAGGCGCGTCGAGCAGAATGCGATCAAAACTATTGTGATCCCACCATTCGCGCGTATCGGTTGCATCACCACGAACCAGCGGCGCATCAAGCTCAAGGCGGCGCAGGTTGTCGTACACGCGCTTCAAGCGCATCGGGTCGTGATCCATCGCTAACAGATCAAGATGGTCGTAATGCTCAAGCAAATGCGCAGTCTTGCCGCCGGGAGCCGCGCAAGCATCGAGCACGCGCATGCCGGGTTTTACTTGCAGTAGATCAGCAGCAAGCTGCGCGGCGGCGTCTTGTACTGACACCGTTCCGTTGGAGAACAACGGAATTTTTTCGACTGGGATTGCGGTGGCTAACGTCACTGCATCTTCTGCAAACGGCGTTGCTGTCGCGGCGATGCCTGCGTCTTCCAGCACCTTCAGATATTCATCGCGCGTCATGCGACGGCGATTCACGCGCAGCGTCAGCGGACCCTGTTCATTGCCTGCGGCCAGAATGGTTGGCCAGTTAGGCCAGTCACCTTGAATTTGATCTGCGAGCCAGCTCGGATACGAATATTGCTTGGCTGGATGCGTTGGCAAATCGGCTTCCAACGTTTCGCGTTCGCGCTGGTAGCGGCGCAGTAGTGCATTGACCAGGCCACGCAATTTGTCTTTGCCAAGCAGCGTAACGGCATCAACGGTTTCGTTGACAGCTGCATGTTGTGCGACGCGCATCGAACGCAGTTGGAACAATCCGCCAAGAATCAGCGCCTGCAATTCTGGCTCTTTGTTCAGCGGCTTTTCCATCATGCGTGTCAGCAGGCCGTTGAGCAGCGACCAGTCGCGCAGCACGCCGTTGCAGAGTGCGCGCAGCATTGGCATCTGTTGCGGCGTAATTTCTTCAACATCGACACGCGCCAATGCGTTATCCAAATTGGTGCCGGCCATCACGTGCGCAATCACGCGAGCAGCTTCAACGCGAGCTTTGGCGGAGCTAGAGGCAGGTGCCGCAGGCGTTGACTCAGCGGCTGACTTTTTGCCCCAAGGACTTGCAGGGCGGCTCGGAGGAGTGGTTTCTTCTGACATGGCGGCGACCTAGTTGAACATCTCGCCGAGCAATGGTCGGCCGCGAATGGCTTCAGCAGCGCTCAGCGGTTTTCCGCCGGGGCGTTGGAGTTTGAGAATGTCGAGCATACCTGCGCCGCAAGCCACGCGAATGCCATCGTTTTCTGCTGCGATGATGGTCCCCGGCGCCGCGTCAGCATTGCCTGGTTCCATGCGCGCTTCATAAATGCGTATGCGCTCGCCTGCGAGTTCGGTCCATGCAACCGGCATTGGGTTATAGCCGCGCACGCGGCGCGCAAGTTCTTCTGCCGACAAGGACCATTCGAGACGTGCTTCGTCTTTGCTGATTTTCTTGGCGTAAGTTGCGCCATCCGCAGGCTGAACTTCTTCGCGCAGTTCGTCGCGTGAGAGTTTGTCGACGGCTTCAACAATCAATTTGGCGCCCATCGTTGCCAGTGCATCGTGCAAGCTTGCAGCGTTGGTGTCGCCAGTGATGTGCAGAGATTCTTTGAGCAGCATCGGGCCGGTATCAAGGCCTGGATCCATGCGCATGATGGTGATGCCGGTTTCGCTATCGCCCGCAAGAATTGCGCGTTGAATCGGCGCAGCACCGCGCCAGCGTGGCAGCAAGGACGCGTGAATGTTGAAGCAGCCGTGGCGCGGAATGCCCAGTGCAGCGGCGGGCAAAATCAAACCGTAAGCCACTACCACCATCAGTTCTGCGTGCAGCATGCGCAGATCATCCTGCGCTTCGGCATTCATCTTGAGCGGCTTGAAAGTCGGGATATTCAGCACTTCAGCGCGCTGTGCCACCGGCGATGAAGTCAGCTTTTGTCCGCGACCCGCGGGGCGATCCGGCTGCGTGAACACACCAACAATGGTGTGACCCGCGGCGTGGAGGGCATCAAGCGCGGCGACCGAAAATTCCGGCGTGCCGGCAAATGCAATTCTCATCTCGACGCCTGTTTCTGCAACTTTTTCTTGATGCGCTCGCGTTTGAGCGAGGACAGGTAATCGATGTAGAGCTTGCCGTCGAGATGGTCGATCTCATGCTGAATCGCTTGCGCCATCAGGCCTTCAGCTTCCAGTTCGAATGGCTTGCCGTCGCGATCCAGTGCGCGCACTTTGAGGCGCGCAAAGCGCTGAACCTTGTCAAAAATGCCGGGAACCGACAGGCAGCCTTCTTCCATCTCTTCCTTGGCGGAAGATTCGATGATTTCGGGATTGATCAGCACAAAGGGCTGAGGCTTAGCTTTGTCGTCCGCGCAGTCCATCACCGCCAGACGCTTGTCGATGCCGACCTGATTGGCGGCCAGGCCAACGCCGGGGGCGTCGTACATGGTTTCGAACAGGTCTTTGATCAAGGCCTGTAGCGCGTCATCGAACACGGTCACGGGCTTGGTCTTGAGACGCAGGCGTGGATCGGGATGGTGGAGAATTTCGAGGATAGCCATTTTCTTACGAAGTTACTGCTGAATTAAGCGCCAACTGTTTGCCGCGACAAGGTTTTGTGCAAGAATCGGCACAAACCGATGGGGGTATCGCAGTGATGGTCAATTATAACGGTTTAGTGCGAGTCAAAGTTTTGCTGCTGGGTTCCTTGCTGTTGGGCACGACGTCTGCGTTTGCAGCGATCACGCCAGCGCCGGATGCTCAGGAGAGTGCGGCTGCTCAGCCCGCCGGCAAAACCACGCCCGCTCTACGCGAGCAGGTGCCGTTGCAGTACGTCGTCAAGAAGGGCGACACGCTGTGGAGCATCTCGAATCACTTCTTGCTCAATGCTTGGGAGTGGCCGGAAATCTGGTTCGTAAATGGTCAGGTTCGCAATCCGCACAAAATTTATCCCGGTGACGTGCTGTCGCTGATGGTGCGCAATGGTCGTCCGCAGTTGGTCGTGCAGACGCCAACGATGGAAGATCGTTTGTCGCCGCAGGTGCGTGCTAGCACGCTGGATCAGCCGATTGCCGCAATTCCAATTGACGCGATCCGCGATTTCTTGTCGTCGCCTCGTATTGTCACTAAAGAGCAGATGAAGAAAGCGCCTTATGTGCTCGACTTTGTCGATGAACACTTGATGGCCGGCGCTGCGTCTAAGTTCTATGTGCGCAGGCTGCCGGTGAATGACGCGACGGTCGACTACAACGTTGTGCGCTTGGGTCCGCCGTATAAAGATCCGCAGAGCGACGAGTTGTTGGGCTATCAGGCTACGGACGTGGGCTACGCTGAAATCGAAAGCGCTGCCAAAGATCCAGGCATTGCCTTGTTGACCAAGACCACGCGCGAAGTGCTGGTTGGCGACTATTTGATTCCGGTAGATGCTGAAAGCTTCGATGCTTTCTTCTATCCGCATGCGCCTAAAAACAATGTGAACGGCACCATCATCTCGGTTTATGACGGCGTGACGCAGATCGGCCAATACCAGGTCGTTGTGTTGAATCGCGGCAGTCGTGACGGCATCGAATTGGGCCATGTGCTCACAGTGATGCAGTCCAACCGTATTGCCAAAGATCCCTACGCTACTCTCGGCAACAGCCGCGTCAAACTGCCGGATGCGAAAGCCGGCACGATGATGGTGTTCAAGGTTGCCCCACGTGTAAGTTTTGCGCTGATCATGGATGCGACGCGCTCAATCAAAGTGCTCGACAAGGCCGTCAAGCCCAGCTCCGACTAGCGCCCTCGCGCGCGCCAATGGACGCAGAGGCCCGCAAACATTGGCTGGCATTGATCCGCGCGCCCGGTATCGGGCCCGCGCGATCAGTGCAGCTGTTGGAAGCTTTCCATACCGCTGAAGGTATTTTTGCCGCTGGCCCTCGTGGTTGGCGCAGCATTGGTTTGGAAGCCAATCGATTCGAAGGTCTCGCCAAGCCCGACTGGGATTTGGTTGAAAAAGATCTGCGCTGGCTGGAAGCGCCAGGGCGCGACTTAATCACCATCGAAGACCCGCGCTATCCCGTGCTACTGCGCGAGACCACGGGCGCGCCGCTGGCCTTGTTCACGCAGGGCGATACCGAATTACTCCCACTGCCGCAGCTCGGCATCGTTGGCGCGCGTTCTGCGTCGCCTCAAGGTTTGGAAAATGCGCGCGCGTTTGCGGCGGAGCTCGCTAAGCGCGGCTTGATCGTCACCAGCGGTTTGGCCTTGGGTATCGACGGCGCCGCGCATCAAGGCGCTTTGGATGTCGATGGGTTGACTACCGCAGTGTTCGGCACCGGCTTGGATCGTGTTTATCCCGCGCGCCATCGCGATCTGGCGCATCGCATCGCTGAAAAAGGTTTGTTGATCTCAGAATTTTCGCCGGGCGTTAGCGGACAGGCAGGACATTTTCCACGGCGCAATCGCATCATCAGTGGTCTGTCGCTGGGCGTGCTGGTGGTTGAAGCAACGCTCGAGTCTGGCTCTCTGATCACCGCGCGTTTTGCCAACGAACAAGGGCGCGATGTATTTGCGATCCCCGGCTCCATTCACAATCCGATGGTGCGCGGTTGTCACAAGCTGATTCGCCAAGGCGCCAAGTTGGTGGAAACAGTCGACGATATTCTCGAGGAGATTGCGCCGCACATCGCGCGCCACGCGCCAGTGCGCGCAAAAGCGGCGGAAAGCGATTCACAAGACGCGGCCTTGCTCGAGACGTTTGGCGACGATCCTTTGAGCTTTGACGAAATCGTCACGCGGAGCGGCTTGCGAGTCGATGCACTCAGCACGGCGCTGTTGCGTTTAGAAATGGATGGACAGGTTGTGGCTGCGTCAGGCGGGCGGTATCAGCGCATAAGGCGCGGTTAGCAAGCAATTCGTTTCACCTTCATGGAAAGCACTTTCGAGCATGGATAGCCAACTAGAACAGCAACTCCGCGAGTTACTCGACAAGCAAGCGATCACGGAATTGATCAACGCTTATTGCAACGCGGCGGATCGCCACGATCACGCAAAGATGCAGGCGCTGTATCACCCGGATGCCATCGACGATCACGGCCATTTTGCGAAGGGATTGGCGAGCGAGTTCATTGCCAAGCTGCCAGAAATTCAAAAGGCGATGGCGATCCTGCATCACAACGTCACCACGATTAATTTGAAACTCGATGGAGATCGCGCCGAGGGCGAGGTTTATATCTTGGCGTTTCACCAAGTGAAGGGCGAAAACGGTTTGTTTGATGTGCTCATTGGCGGACGTTATTTCGATAAATACGAAAAGCGCGATGGCCAGTGGAAATTCAGTCATCGCGCCATCGTCGCGGATTGGGCGTATCCGGCAGAGCCCAGCAAAGTGCAGATGGATCATCCGTTTCTAAGCGGCGCTTACATTGGTCAGCCGGGCCTTGCAGATCCCTCGTACAACTTTTTCTCGCTCTTCAAGCGCGGCGAATTTTAGGCGCTGAAACCATCTCGTCATCCGCAATTGGTATAGAGATTGCGGTAACTAAGTTGTGGGGCTGTCGCCCGCAAATCAGCAAATTTATGTGCTATTTTGTTAAATAAAGTTACTTTCGAGCAATATTTAGTAAAAAAGCACATGCGCATAAGCGAATGGCACGCTCAGAGGTATTTTCAATAACAATTTTTTCAAATACACTAAATCAACACAGAACGGGAGTTGGCTTGCCATGAAAGAAACCGTCCTAGATGTGCTGATGTACCTGCTAGAGAACTACCAGACTGGTGAGTTCGCCGACACAGGCAATCAGGACACACTGCGCGATGAGCTTGTCGCCGCAGGATTTCCTGAAGATGAGGTCCGTCACGCCTTTGCTTGGTTGGACGGTCTCGCGCAGCAACGCCAGCTTCCGCTGGTGTTTGGCCCCGAAGGCGCCATGCGTTTGTATACGCATGACGAGATGGAGCGCATTTCCACCGAATGCCGCGGCTTTCTCCTTTATTTAGAGCAGCTCGGCATTCTCACCGCCGACTCGCGCGAACTCGTCATTGATCGCCTGCTGGCGATCACGGAAGAGATCGATCTCGAGCGCGTGAAATGGGTGTGTTTGCTAGTGCTGATCAACCAGCCGGAGGCCGAAGAAGCCTTCATGCAGTTGGAAGACATGCTCTATTACCAAGGCGATTTTCTGCACTAAAACCGCGCCCAACCGGCACCGTCCAGAAAATGAAATTCTGGACAGTCGCCGGTTCTTCCGCGTATAAGCCGCCTGTGCCGCGGCCTATCGCCGCGCCCCCAATCACTTGGATTCCTTATATAGATGAGTAAAAACCTCGTCATTGTTGAGTCGCCGGCGAAAGCCAAGACGATCAAGAAGTACCTCGGTTCAGACTACGAAGTCCTGGCTTCGTACGGCCACGTGCGTGATTTGGTCCCTAAAGACGGCGCCGTAGATACCACTAACGCCTTCGCCATGAAGTATCAGGCGATCGAGAAGAACGATAAGCATGTGCGGGCGATTCAAGCCGCGCTGAAGAATGCTGACAACCTTTTTCTGGCGACTGACCCTGATAGAGAGGGGGAAGCCATCGCTTGGCATTTGCTCGAGCTGCTCAAAGAGCGCAACGCGATCAAGAACAAGCCGGTCAAGCGCGTGGTGTTTTATGAAATCACGCAGCGCGAAGTGCAGAAGGCCATCGCTGAACCGCGCGATATCGCGCAGGACTTGGTCAACGCCCAGCAGGCGCGTCGCGCGCTGGACTATCTCGTAGGCTTTAATCTGTCGCCGCTGTTGTGGCGCAAGATTCAGACCGGTCTTTCGGCTGGTCGCGTGCAGAGCCCGGCGCTTCGCCTGATCTGCGAACGCGAGCTGGAAATTCGCGCGTTCAAGCCGCAGGAATACTGGACGATTGAAGCGCGCGGCGAGAAAGGCTCGGTGTTTACATCGAAGCTGATTGAGCTCGATCGCAAGAAAGTCGAACAGTTCTCGCTGACGGATGCTGGCGGTTCTGAAGCCGCCAAGCAAAAAATTCTCGCAGCCGCCAATGGTGTGTTGCGTGTTGCTAGTGTTGAAAAGAAACAGCGTCGCCGTAATCCCGCGCCGCCG
Organism: Stenotrophobium rhamnosiphilum; assembly: GCF_003052265.1. Taxonomy (GTDB): domain Bacteria; phylum Pseudomonadota; class Gammaproteobacteria; order Nevskiales; family Nevskiaceae; genus Stenotrophobium; species Stenotrophobium rhamnosiphilum. Next base: position 15,871 of record NZ_QANS01000003.1, on the reverse strand, counting down.
TTCACAACCTCAACGCTGCAGCAGGAAGGCAACCGTAAACTCGGGTTCACTTCCAGCCGTACCATGCGCACCGCGCAGCAGTTGTATGAAGGTATTGATCTGGGCGGCGAAACCGTCGGTCTCATTACTTACATGCGTACCGACTCCGTGAATCTTGCGCAGGATGCGCTGACGGAAATTCGTGAAGTGATTGGTAGCAAGTTCGGTAAGGCCTCCGTGCCTGCTGAAGCGCGCGTGTTCAAAGCCAAATCAAAGAACGCACAAGAAGCGCATGAAGCTGTGCGCCCGTCGTCCGCTGCGCGTACGCCTGAGCAAGTTGCTAAATACATGTCGCCGGATCAGGCCAAGCTGTATGAACTGATCTGGAAGCGCACGATGGCCTCGCAGATGACGCAGGCTGTGTATGACACCGTCACCGCAGAACTCCGCGCCGGCGAACCGCATGCCTTCCGCGCCAGTGGTTCGGTGTTGGTTGAGCCGGGCTTCATCGCCGTTTACATGCAGAGCACCGACGAGCCGGATGACGAGGACGATGAAAAGCGTCTGCCCATTCTGGTTGAAGGCGACACCGTCAAATTGATCGAAGTCATCACCGATCAACACTTCACTGAACCGCCACCGCGTTTCACTGAAGCTTCATTGGTGAAGACCTTGGAAGAGTACGACATCGGTCGTCCTTCAACTTACGCCAGCATCATCGCCACGCTACAGGGCCGCGACTACGTGCGCCTCGACGGCAAGGCTTTCTCGCCGACGGACGTTGGCATGGTCGTGAATCGATTCCTCACCGAACATTTCACGCAATACGTCGACTACGAATTCACCGCGCATCTCGAAGATGATCTCGATGCTGTGTCGCGCGGCGAAAAACAGTGGGTGCCATTGCTCGCCTCGTTCTGGAAAGACTTCAAGCCGCGCGTTGACGAGAAGATGGAACTCAAGCGCGAAGAAGTTTCGCAGGCGCGTCAGATCGGCGTTGATCCTACGAGCGGCAAACCGGTGTCGGCGCGTATCGGCCGCTTTGGTCCGTTCGTACAGATCGGCACCAAGGAAGATGAAGACAAGCCACGCTTTGCTTCATTGCGTGCGACTCAGCGTATCGACACGATTACGCTGGAGCAGGCGCTGGAACTGTTCAAGCTGCCACGCAAACTCGGACAGACGCCAGACGGTTACGAAGTCGAAGTGAACATTGGTCGCTTTGGCCCTTACGTTCGCTACGGCAAGAACTTTGTCTCGCTGAAGAAAGAAGACGATCCGTTCACGGTGGAATTGCCGCGCGCAATCGAATTGATTGAACTCAAAGCTGCAGCAATTGAAGCAGCGACGATTCGCTTGTTCGAAGGCACGACGATCCGCATCGTCAAAGGCAAGTTCGGTCCGTACATCACCGACGGCACGCGTAAAGCGCGTATCCCCAAGACCAAAACGCCAGAAACACTCAGCGTATTCGAGTGCGAAGCATTCTTGACCGAAGCGGAAAATCTAAAGAAACCGGCGAAGAAAGGCGGAGCCAAGAAAAAGGCTGCAACTGACAAAGCCGAAGCGCCAGCGAAGAAAACAGCAGTCAAAAAAGCTGCTGTGAAGAAAGCGCCCGCAAAAAAAGCCGCAGCTAAAAAAGCACCGGCCAAGAAAGTAGCGGCGAAGAAAGTGGCTGCTAAGAAAGCTGCCACCAAGAAAAAATAAGGTATGGCTTCAACGCTGCAATTACGCGCCGCCTGTCACTCTCTTAGTGCAGGCGGCGTTATTGCTTACCCCACCGAAGCGGTTTGGGGTTTTGGTTGCGAGCCGCAGAATCAGGACGCCTGCATCAAGTTGTTGGATCTCAAAGAACGAGATTGGCGCAAAGGCATGATCATCATCGCCGCAGATTTCTCGCAGCTTGAGCCTTATGTCGAAACGCTCAGCGCAAAAGAATTAGCGCCCGCGCTCAAAACATGGCCTGGTCCTGCAACCTGGCTGTTTCCCGCATCTAAGTACACGCCTGAATGGGTACGTGGTGAGCACGACAGCATCGCTGTCCGCGTTACTGCTCATCCTGTCGCGTCTGCGCTGTGCCGCGCTTATGGCGGCGCCATTGTTTCCACCAGCGCCAACCGCGCAGGCCAAGCTCCAGCAATGAGCGGCACGCAAGTGCGTCTGCGCTTCGGTATGCAGGTGGATGCCATTGTGAGCGGCGCATTAGGCGGTCTCGACAAGCCGACGCAGATTCGTGACCTGCGTAGCGGTACACTGCTAAGGCCATGAACGCCGCCGACGTCGAACAATACTTAAGAAATCTGCAGTCGCGGATTTGTACTTCTTTGGAAAGTGCCGACGGCACTGCGCAATTTAAAAGTGATCGTTGGACGCGCGGCGAAAGCAGTGGCGCTATTACTGGCGGTGGTGGCGACACCCGCATCCTCGCTGACGGCGAAGTGTTCGAGCGCGCTGGTGTTGCCTTCTCGATGGTGCAAGGCACGCAGCTGCCACCTTCCGCGACTGCGCATCGTCCAGAGTTAATCGGCCGCCAATGGCGCGCGATGGGTGTCTCGCTGGTTATTCATCCGCTGAATCCGCATGTGCCTACTGCGCACGCCAATGTTCGCTTCTTCATCGCCGAGCGCGAGAACGAAGAACCGGTCTGGTGGTTTGGTGGCGGCTTCGATCTGACGCCGTACTACGGTTACGACATGGACTGCCGTCACTGGCATTCCATCGGCGCTGCAGCTTGTGCACCTTACGGCGCGCATGTGCATCCCAAGTTGAAGAATTGGTGCGACGAATATTTCTTCCTCAAGCATCGCAACGAGCCGCGCGGCATCGGCGGTTTGTTCTTCGATGATTGGAGTGAAGGCGGTTTCGACAATGCTTTTGGTTTGATGAAGAGCGTTGGCGATCACTTCATCCCCGCGTATCAGCCGCTGGTGCAACTACGCAAAGACACGCCGTATGGTCAGCGTGAGCGCGAATGGCAGTTGTATCGCCGCGGTCGTTACGTTGAATTCAATCTGGTCTGGGATCGCGGCACGCACTTTGGTTTGCAGTCCGGTGGTCGCACTGAATCGATTCTGATGTCGATGCCGCCACTCGCAAGCTGGCGTTATGACCATCATCCTGAAGCCGGTAGCGCTGAAGCGGCGTTGATGGATAAATATTTGAAGCCCACCGATTGGCTCAAGCCATGACGCTGACTGAGCTTCGCTATCTGGTGAATCTCGACAAAGAGCGTCACTTCGGTCGCGCAGCAGAACGTTCTTTCGTTTCGCAGCCAACGCTATCGGTCGCGGTTAAAAAACTCGAAGACGATTTAGGTGTGATGTTGTTCGAGCGTAATCGTGGTGAAGTGCGGCCAACGCCTGTTGGCGAGCGCATCATCGTGCAGGCGCGCAAAGTGTTGGCGGAAGCCGGTCGTGTCGAAGACATGGCGCGTGAAGGCCGTGACGAACTCTCTGGTCCGCTGCGCTTTGGTGCGATCTACACTGTCGGGCCGTACTTGTTGCCGGGCCTCGTTCCGCTGATGCGCGAACGCGCGCCGTTGATGCCTTTGGTGATCGAAGAAAATTTCACGGCAAAATTACTTGAGCAACTTCGCGACAACGAACTCGATGTTGCGGTGATCGCCTTGCCGGTTGATCTGCATGGCCTCAACGCATGGTCTTTGTATGACGAAGATTTTGTTGTGCTGCTGCCACAAGATCATCGCTGGGCCAGCGAAGAACAGATTCCTGCCAAACGCCTCGCTGAAGAAAATCTACTGCTGCTCGGCCCCGGTCATTGTTTCCGTGATCAGGTGATTTCGGCTTGCCCCAAGTGCGTCACTGCAGAAGGCGATGGCCCCGGACCGCGCACTGGCAGTAGTTTGGAAACCATTCGTTATATGGTCGTCAGCGGCCTCGGCATTACCGTTGTGCCGCGCACGTCGGTTGAGAATCGCGGCGACAACAATGCATTGCTGACTTGGCGCCCACTGGCGGCCCCTGCACCGGCGCGGCGTCTGGCCTTGGTTTGGCGTAAAACCTTCCCGCGTCGCGAGGCGATCAAGCTGCTGCGTGAAGCCATCCTTGCGACTGAACTGAAGGGCGCCAGTTTCCTGCTCAAGGAAAAAGCCCAGGAAAGCACAGATTGAATTGCCCCCGACTCATCTAAAAACGGCCCTTAAACGGGCCGTTTTTATTGGGCGCAACGAAATTTACTAATGGGCTGTAGTGACTCAAAACTGCGCATTGCAGCGTGAGCTGAAGGAATCGATCCTGCAGCGATGCTGGTCGCCCACGTTAAGGCTAATAAAACGAGCGGCATTCAGGCGACATTGGTGCGTACTGTTTTGTCGGTGCCCGGGCTGATGGAGAAAGGTTTGCAGCAGGACTACAAATCCAATCTCTATTGAGAGGGATCAGGCTATGCCTGAGTCCAGCAGCATTCCTAGTCCAATCAAGAAAAGCATCAAGGCGAAAGCACGCTTGAGTGCTTTCGGTGGCAGCGTGTGTGCGAGACGTGCACCTATTGGCGCAGTGAGAACGCTGGCGCTCGCGATACCGACAAATCCAGCGAGGCTGACATAGCCCAAGCTCCATGCAGGTAGATGCGCTTGTCCATGACCTGCCAGCATGAAGCCAATGGCGCCAGCCCAAGCAATCGGCATTCCCGCAGCAGCGGCAGTGCCTACAGCTTCGCGCATGCTGATGCCGCGTAGAGAAAGATACGGAACGGTGAGCGAGCCGCCGCCAATTCCGATCAGCGCAGCGAGAATGCCGATCACACCACCCGCGCTCAGCAGTTCGATATTGCCGAGGGGCCGTGGAATGCGAGGCGTTTGTGGTTTCAGATCCAGCCACATCTGCAGCGCAACGAGCAGGGCACCGATGCCGACAATTTTCTTCAGTGCGTTACCCGTTAGAGCATCTGCGACAAAGCCACCCATAATGGCGCCAGCTACCAGACCCGGCGCAAGGCGTTTCAAGATGGGCCACAAAACGCCAGAACGCTTGTGGTGTGCGAAGGTCGACGAGATCGAGGTCGCGGAGATCACGGCCAGCGACGTGCCGATGGCGAGTTGCATGACGACGCTGGCATCAACGCCATGACGCGGCAGCAACCAGGCCAGTGCGGGCACGATGATCAGACCGCCGCCCACCCCGAACAATCCGGCCAGCACACCTGCAATAGCGCCAGTGGCGAGAAAAATAACAAGCTGTTCCATTGAAACCCTACAATGCGTCTATTGCGCGAATCGTACATGAACCCGGAGGCGAGCCATGAAACAACTGACCCGCGGTCTTGCACTTTTATTGTTACTGCCAGCATTGGCATTCGCGCAGCATGACGCAGCCACAACACGCGCCGAATTTTCTGCGACGCTGACGCGCATCGAAGCAGGTGAAGTCGATAGCGCAGATTCCAAAGCGCTGAGCGCTTACCTGCTGTATCCCTATGTCACTGCCGCGCGTTTGCTGCGCGATTTAAAAAACGCGCCTACGAATGAAGCCGATGCGCGTGCGCAAAATTTTTTAAGCATTCATGCCGCGTGGCCAATCTCGCGTGATATCCGAAGAGCATGGTTACAAAGTCTGGCGCAGCGTGAAGTGTGGCCAACGTTTCTTGCCGCCTATAGCTCCGATGTCGCTGATGATTCTTTGCGTTGTCAGCAATTGTGGGCGCGCATCAAAACGGGTGAAGACCCAGCGCTGCGAGATGACGCGCTGAAGATTTGGTTGACTGGTCAGAAAATGCCGCAGGTTTGTACGCCTGCATTTGACTGGTTGCGACAGCAAAGTTTGATCACCCCGGCGCTTGCCGAAAAGCGTTCGCGTCTTGCGCTCGTTGCAGGCAATGTAGAACTCGCTGAATACATGGCGCAAATGGCATCGCCTGAGCGTGCGAAACCTTTGCTGCGTTGGGCGCGACTGATTCGCTCCCCGCGTGATGAGCTCAAGGTCTTGATCGCTGATCCCAATGAGCCGGTCGAGGCAGATGCATTGCTCGATGGTTTCTCTCGCTATGCACGAAAGAATCCTGAAGATGCTTTAAAGATTTACCAACCTTTGCTAAATGCGCAGCAGTTACAAGGTGATGCGGCGGTGCCTTACACCGTGGCGTTAGCGCTGGGTCTGGCGTGGTCGCGCTTGCCTGAGGCGGTGGAGTACTTCAAACGCTTGCCGGAGACTGCGGCGGATGATCGCGTTCAGGAATGGCGCGTTCGTGCTGCGCTTTGGAATGGACAGTGGGAGTTGGTGCGCGAGTGGACGGCGCGTTTGCCGAAGACATTCGCAATGCAAGATCGTTGGACTTACTGGCGTGCGCGCGGGCTGGAGCAAAGCAAAGAGACCCGTGAGCAGGCGCTGACGATTTATCAAGGCTTGGCAACGAAGAACAATATTTTTGCTGTGCTGTCGTCCTGGCGTTTAGGCCGCGCACATACGCCGACGCCACAGCCGCAAGTGTCAGACGCTGCTGTGCAAGCGGCATTGCATGCTAACGAAGCGCTGATTCGTGCGCGTGAACTGCGCATGGCCGGCCGCGACAATTGGGCGAACAATGAATGGCGCAAGGCGCTGGAAGACGCTACACCTGCGATGCGTGTGCAAGCGGGCTTGCTCGCATCGAGTTGGGGCTGGCATTCGCAGGCCATCACTACTTTGGCCACGGCGTCCGCCTACGATGATTTCGCGCTGACCTATCCGCTGGTCTATGAGCCGCAAGCACTAAAAGCACAGTCGCTGAGCGGCCTGCCCGCTGCGTGGATTAATGGCGTGATGCGGCAAGAGAGCTTGTTTGATCCCAGAGCCGTTTCTCCCGCCAACGCTTACGGTTTAATGCAATTGTTGCAGTCGACTGCGCGTAGTGTCGCCAAGCGTTGGAATCAAGCCGTGCCGACGCAAGAAACGTTATTTGATCCGGAAACCAATTTGCTGTTGGGTTCTGCTTATCTGCGTGAAGTGCGTGACAAGTGGGGCGGCAGTCTCGTGTTAGCTTTGGGTTCTTACAATGCAGGCCCCGGAGCAGTTGCGCGTTGGTTGCCTCCGCAGACGATGGATGCAGATATCTGGATGGAAAACATTCCGTATAACGAAACGCGCAGCTACGTTCAGAGAATTCTCTGGCACATCTCTGTATTTGGCTGGAAAGAAACCGGCAAGCCGCAGGATCTTTCTAGCTTGCTGACGCCCATCAACAAAGCGGTGCCATGAAGAAATATTTAGTCGGCGGTGCTGTGCGCGATGCCTTGCTTGGCCTGCCCGTGCGCGAGAAAGATTGGGTGGTGACAGGTGCTACGCCAGAGGAAATGGCAGAGCAAGGTTATCGTCCGGTCGGTAAAGATTTTCCAGTGTTTCTGCATCCGCAAACAAAAGAGGAATATGCGCTGGCACGCACCGAGCGAAAGACCGCTCGCGGCTATCGCGGCTTTTCATTTCATGCGGGGCCAGAAGTAACGCTTGAAGATGATTTGATTCGGCGCGATCTCACCGTCAATGCTATCGCTCAAGATACTGATGGAACGTTGATTGATCCTTATAGCGGCCAGCGTGATCTGCAAGACAAAATCTTGCGACATGTGTCGCCTGCGTTTTTAGAAGACCCTGTACGCATTCTCCGCGTCGCCCGCTTCGCGACACGTTTTGCGCCGCTAGGTTTTCGTGTCGCTGAAGAAACCATCGCGCTGATGCGGCAGATGGTTGCCGACGGCGAAGCCGACGCGCTTGTGCCTGAGCGCGTTTGGCGCGAATGCGAACGTGCGCTGATGCATGATCAGCCGAGTACATTTTTCTACACGTTGCGTGAGTGCGGCGCGCTGGCGCGTGTGATGCCAGAAATTGACGCGCTGTTCGGTGTGCCACAGCGGGCTGACTATCACCCTGAGATCGACACCGGCGTCCACACGCTGATGTGTATTGATGTCGCGGCAAAGTTGAACGCGCCACTGGAAGTTCGCGTAGCCACGCTGCTGCACGATCTGGGTAAAGCGATCACGCCGCAATCCGAGTGGCCAAGTCACCGCATGCATGAAGTGCGTGGCGTGCCGCTGGTTGAGGAATTCTGTGCGCGATTGCGCGTGCCATCCGATCATCGCGATCTTGCTGTGCTGGTGACGCGTGATCATCTGAATGTGCATCGCTGCGCCGAACTACGGCCGCAAACCTTGCTGGATTTGTTGGAGCGTATGCAGGCGTTGCGTAAGCCAGAAGTTTTTGAACAAGCGCTGCAAGCCTGCTTAAGCGATGCGCGTGGTCGCAAGGATTTTGAACAGAGTGAGTATCCACAAGTGCCTTATCTGCAAGCCGCCGCGGAGGTTGCGCGAGCGGTGCAAGCCAAGGATGTGATGGCTGCGGGTTTCAGCGGCGTGAAAGTCGGCGAAGAGTTGAAGACGCGACGAATTGCGGCCTTGAAGGATTGGAAGACGACGCAAGTTTCGTCTCACTAAGACGCATATAGAAAAGGCCCCGATCACTTCCGTGATCGGGGCCTTTTTGCATCAGTTACAAATTACTTCAGAACCTTGAACTCGACGCGACGGTTTTCGGCGCGACCAGCAGCGGTCTTGTTGCTAGCAACTGGCTTGGTCTCGCCAAAGCCTTGCGACTGCAGGCGTGAAGCGTCGATACCGCTATCAACCAAATACTTCTTGGCTGAGGCCGCACGCTCTTTCGAGAGCTTCAAGTTGTAAGCATTCGAAGCGGTGGAGTCGGTGTGACCATCAATCTGCAGATTCATCGACGGCTGACCCTTCAGGCCGGCAACGACCTTATCGAGTGATGCCTTAGCTTCGGTGGTCAACACAGCCTTGTTGGTTTCAAAGGTGATGTCACGCAGAACGATTGATGCAGCCTTGATCGCACAACCCTTAGCATCAACCTTCATGCCGCGTGGGGTGTCTGGGCACTGGTCGTTGCCGTCAAGCACGCCATCGTTGTCGCTATCTTTCGGTCCGACCGGAGCAGCTACGACTGGAGGCGGTGGAGGAGGAGCTGGTGCTGCAACTGGAGCCGGAGGTGGTGCTTCAACTGGCACGGGTACCGGAGCAGCGCGGCCGCCAAGCGCAATCTGCACACCGGCGCTAATGCGCGTGTCCAGGATGTGATTGCGAGCAGGATTGTAGTCGTCGTTAAAGATCGCATAGCGACCGGCTTCAACACGCAGTGCAGCGGTGCGCGAGTTGTTGAGCGCGATCAGGAAACCGCCGCCAGCATGAGCTACGCCGCTGGTCTTGTTGCCAATCGCAAGGGTACGGTCATTTTCAGCGCCGCCACCAATCGAGATGAACGGAGCCACTGCAACATCACGCGTGAACGGGAAGACGTTGAAGTTAACGCCGCCGCCGAACATCTTGTCGTAGCCGTTAGCGTAATTGCGATCAGCGCGCAGGCCGTACAGGTTAATTTCTGGAACGAAATACGAGTTAACCGGGAAGCCGAACAGCAAGGTGCCGCCAAAGCCGTCATCAAGGCCGCGATCTTGGTCAGGGAACAAATACGTTCCCATGATGCCCATATAAGGTGTGGTGTTGGTTTCAGCTGCAAAGCTGACCTGTGATGCGCCCGCAAGAAGCGCGGCTGCTAATAGTTTGTGCCCTGAGGTAATTTTCATGGTGTTTTTTTCCTGCTTATGAAGAGGACGGACAGCAAATTCGCAAAAGGTATTGGGGGCCTTTTTACGATAAGCCATTGATCTGAATATACGCCCGGCTAATGTAGGTTGCGAGCCTGAACGTTAGCTGAACTGCCGACAGTAAAACTGGGCAGGAGGTTAAGGGGCTTTAATGTGCCTGACAATGGACATAAATCACCTATGCGCTATAACGCACAGAGTTTAGTGTGCGAAAAGTAGTAGACCCGCACCCAGCACAATTCGATACCAAGCGAACACTGTGAAGCGATGTGTTTGGATGTAACGGAGCAGCCATTTCACTGCGACAAATGCGGTGATCGTGGAGACAACAAATGCGATGCCCAACTCGCCCCAGTTTTCTGCGCCTGCACCGCCGCCATCTTTGAAGGTGTCCCAAAGTAATTTTCCGCTGGCGGCAAACATCGTCGGAATGCCAACGAGAAATGCGAACTCTGTTGCAGCAGGACGATTATTGGTGCCCGCCAGCATCGCGACAAAGATGGTCGCGGCGGAGCGTGAAGTGCCAGGGAACATCGCAGCAACAACCTGTGCCAGACCCACCAGAATCGCAACCTTCCAAGTGATCTGCGAGCTCTCAGGTCTATTCGCCGCCATTCTTTCCGCAACAATCATCCAGACGCCGCCAATCACCAGCGCCCAAGCAATTGGGGTGATTTCGGTAGGCAGCTTAAAGCCAAGCTTGGTGATGATCAGACCGAGCACGCCGGTAATCAGGAATGCAACGAGCAGTTTGAGAATGTAATCGCGGTTCTCAGGTTTGTTCCACTCGCTGGCGAGTTTCCACAAACGCGGCCAGTACAACACGGTGACCGCCAGAATGGCGCCCGCTTGAATCACCACATTGAATACATCCGAGCGCATGCCGAGGCCGAGTTTTTCGGCGATCAGCAAATGACCGGTGCTGGAGATCGGCAGAAATTCGGTGATGCCCTCGATGATGCCGAGGAGAATGACTTGCAGAAGATCGGTCACGGGAGAAATCCGAAGGTAGACTGGCGATAGAAACTGAATGATATAAAGGATACGCGATGAACCCAAGCAAAGTCGCACTGGTCACCGGCGCCGCGCGCCGTATCGGTGCCGCGATCGTGCGCGAGCTGCATGCCGAGGGCTGGAATGTAGTGATCCATTACCGCGGTTCGGCCGACGAGGCACTGGCACTTGCGGCGGAGTTGGAGGCATCGCGCCCACAGTCTGCGCACACCCTGCAAGCCGATTTGGCCGATGCTGATGCGCTCATAAATTTGGCGAAAAAAGCGCACGAGCGTTGGGGTCGCCTCGATGCCTTGGTCAACAACGCCTCGGTGTATTACCCGACGCCGTTTGGCCAAATCACTGCCGCACAATTTGATGACCTCGCCGCGAGCAACGTGCGTGCGCCGTTATTGCTGACGCAGGCTTGTGCGCCGCTGATGAGCGATGGCGCAGCGGTGGTGAATATTGTCGATGCCTTGGCGCAACGACCCGCGCGCGGTTTTGCGGCGTATCACGCGGCTAAGTCCGGACTGTGGACGCTGACTGAAGCAATGGCCTTGGAATTAGCGCCGCGCTTGCGTGTCAATGGTGTGGCGCCTGGCCACATGCTGTGGCCGGAATATGCGGAGATGAGCGAGGAGGATCAGCGACGCGAATTGTCGCGTGTGCCTTTGGGTCGACTCGGCGGCGCGAAAGAGATTGCTCGCTGCGTACGCTTTTTATTATCTGATGATGCGGCTTATATGACCGGCGCTGTGTTGCCGGTTGATGGTGGTCTGCGACTGAAATAAGTCGCTAGTTAAGACCGCAAGATGGTGGAAAAACTTTCTCGCGTTTCGCCGAGAGCAGAGCCACCGGGGCCAAAGCGACGTTCGCTAAATTGCAAAGTGCCGTCCGTGCTCAATGCAATCACGCTGCAAGCACGCGTGCCGTATTGCGGACCGCGAATGAAAGCTGGCGATAGCAAACGCTCCAGCTCAAGACCAACGCCGGTATCGGGCAGCGCTGCATCGTCTGCAATCTGATCATCGGCTAGCGCTGCGAATAAAGCGGCATCGTCCGTTTGTGCTTGTTCTGTCCACGACGACATCCGATCACGCAGACGAACAAGTTTCGGCCACGGCGTATCTAGCGAAGCATTGCTGACAGCGTGAATGCCCGGCGTGAGTCGCTCGCTGTGAAAGCCATCGTGATTGGTGGTGTAGAGCAAACTCTCGCCGTCGTAGAGCAGCAGATTAAAACCGGCGTAAGCATCAGCGCGTCCACGCAGACGTTTGGCAAACTCTGCAGCCGATTGCGTGCTGCGCATAAAGTCTGCAACCAATGCACCGCGAGAAGGTGCGTTGGCATCGGGCTGTACCATGCGGCGTACATTGGTGACCGCCGCGAGTCGACGTTGACGACTCACTGCCAGCCAACCACCGCCCTGCGATAAATCGCGGCCGCCAAAAACATCAGGCGCATCAGCCCACCAATCCGCAGCAGCGGTTGGGCGATGATGGAATTCATCACGGTTGGCCACTAGCACCAACTCGTAGCGCGCATGTGCGCGCCAATTAAGAGAGATCAGACACATGCGCGCAGCTTGAGTAGCGTACGAGGGCCTGTCAATCGCCTATGATCTCAATCGTATGAACGAACGCACCGCCAAGATGAATGAATACGAAGCGCGCCAGCTAAAGAAACTCCGTAAATGGCAGAGCCAAGGCCCGGATTGGGGCACGCGCCTTCTGGCCAAGCCCGCAGGTGTGGCGGGCAAAGTCGTACAAAAAGTGATTCCGATATCCGCGCTCAAGTTGGCGCTGAATTCATTTAATGGTTTGGCTGAGCGACTCTCCAGCGAAACTGCATTGTTGAAACGCGCTGGCGTTAGTGATCTCGCGGGCCTGCGCGTGCAGTCCTTAGAAAAGTGCGATCTCTTGGCCAAGAGCGAGACGCGTCGCGCCATGGGCATGGGTGGCGTCGGTGGCGCCGCATTTGGTGTGTTTGGTGCCGCAGGTTTGGTGGCCGATGTGCCGACTTTGCTGACGCTGGCGATGCGCACGGTTCATCGCATTGGTCTTTGCTACGGCGAAGACATCAGTCGCGAATTCGCTATTGGCGTGTTTGCTTTGGCATCTGCCAACACGCGTGAAGAAAAAACCGACGCGATTACCGCCTTGCGCAACGATGTCGAAGGACTGGGGCCCTCTGCTGCGCGTGATGGCCTTGAGCGTGCCGCTGAGCGGCAGTTGGCCAAAGATGCGGCCGTGTTCAGCCTCAACACCTTGTCGCAACGCATCGGCCTCCAACTGGGCAAGCGCAAGGCCGCTGGCATGGTGCCGGTACTTGGCGCAGTGGTCGGCGGCGCGGTGAACGCCTGGTATCTGCACGATGTGGCGCAGGTGGCGCAATACGTCTTCCAAGAGCGCTGGCTGCTGGAAAAGCACGCTGATCTGCCGCGTTAGGCAGCACTAGCGACGAGCCGTTTCTAACATGTTGTAAAGGCGGTGCGCCTGATATGATTTTTGCCGCACTGCAACATCGACATTTCTTATGAACCAGCCTGCTCTGTCACAACACGTTGTCATCGTTGGCGGCGGTTTCGCCGGCCTCCACGCGGCCAAGCGTTTGGGCAAGGCGGGTTGCCGCGTCACCCTGCTGGATAAGCGCAACTTCCAGTTGTTCCAGCCGCTGCTGTATCAGGTTGCGACAGGCTCGCTGCCCCCGGGCGATATCGCGATTCCACAACGCGTGGTCGTGCGTAATTATCCGAGCGTGCGCGTGATTCAAGCCACGGCTTACGATCTCGATCCGCAGGCGCGCATTCTCAAACATGAACATGGCGAGCTGAGCTACGACACGCTGATTGTTGCGACCGGCGTTAAGCACAGCTACTTCGGCAAAGATCAGTGGAAAGAATTTGCGCCCGGCCTCAAAACCGTTGAGCACGCCATTCAGATTCGTCACAAAATTTTCAAAGCGTTTGAACTGGCAGAAGTCACAGAAGATCCAATCAAGCGCGCGCAGTTGATGACCTTCGTCATCGTTGGTGGCGGTCCCACCGGCGTAGAACTCGCAGGCGCGATTGGCGAACTCGCTCACAAAACGATGGTGAAAGATTTCCGCGCGATTGATCCGCGCGACGCCAAAGTAATTTTGGTGGAAGGCGCGAAGGGCGTGCTGCCGGTTTATGACGAATCGCTACGTTTGGCCGCGAAGAAATCACTAGAGCAACTCGGCGTCACCGTGATGACCGAGACGATGGTGGAAGACATCAGCGAAGGCGCAGTGCGAATCAAGCGCGGCGATGTGAGTGAAACCATTCCAACCAGCACAGTGCTGTGGGCTGCCGGCGTAACTGCATCAGCCTTCGGTCAGATTGTGGCTGATCGCACCGGCGCTAAACGTGATCGTGGCGGTCGCGTCATCGTCAATGCAGACTGTGCAATTCCAGAGCGCGACAATATTTTTGTTGTCGGCGATCTCGCAAAAATTGTCGACGCCACCGGACGCGATGTGCCGGGCTTGGCGCAAGGCGCAATGCAGGCGGGTCAGTACGTCGCTGATTTGTTGTTGGCGCGTGCAAACAACAAAACCATCAAGTCCTTCAAGTATCGCGACATGGGCAGCATGGCCGTGATCGGCATGAACCACGCAGTCGGCGACCTCAAGATGTTCAAGGTCAGCGGCATCATCGGTTGGTTCCTGTGGGCCTTTGTCCACGTCGCCTCGCTGGTTGGTGCCGAGCAGCGCATCAGCGTGTTCATGCAGTGGACTTGGAAATACTTCACGCGTCGCTCGGGTGATCGCCTGATTACCACTAATCCCACCAACACCCAGCGCCTGCGCGCAGAGCGTTTGGACGACGGCGAGAGTAAAAAGTCCGCTTAGCTCTATACTCTCGGCAGACCGTCCGAGGAGAGATTCGATGACTGCATATTACGTTGCGGAAAATGGCGCGCAGAAAGGGCCATTCACGCTTGCCGAAATCCAAGACCAATGCAGTCGCGGAATCATTCAAGCGCAGACGCTGATGTGGCGCGATGGCCTCGGTGATTGGCAGGCCGCTGCAATTGTTCTTCAAGGCACCGGTGTCACATTTTCTAGCGGCGCGCAGCCGCCACGTCCGCCGCCATTGGCAAGCGACGAGAGTTCTTACGACGAAACGCTTGCGCCCGGTTTGCGCTTTGAAGTGCCTGCTGCAAGTTTGTCTGCTGGACGTGGCGCCAGTTGGATTGGTGAAGGTTGGGAACTGTTCAAAGTCTCCCCCGGCATGTGGATTGCTGCGCTGCTGATCTGGGCTTTCGTGCAAATTGCACTGAGCTTTGTGCCGTTCCTTGGCAGCCTAGCGGGCATTTTGTTAGGGCCATCGTTTGCAGTTGGCGTACTGGCCTTTTCACACGGCGTCTCAACCAATCGCAGCGCTGATCTCGGCTTGCTATTTATCGGCTTCAAAGAAAAATTCAGCGCGCTGGTAATTCTGGGCTTGCTCTATTTGCTGATGGTTTTGGCCGTCTTCGCTGTTGGCGGCGTTCTCGCGTTTATGCTGATCGGCAGTGCCTTGAGTTCTCACACGGGAACGCCGGAACAGTTCGCTCTCGAATTGTTTACGAACGGCGGGCTTTCGTTGCTGCTGTTGCTGTCATTGTTCCTTGTGCTGATTGCGCCGGTGATCATGGCGTATATGTATGCACCAGCTTTGGTGTTTTTTGCTAACCAAAGTGCGGGTGAGGCGATGAAGCAAAGTTTTAATGCTTGTTTGCGGAACTGGTTGCCGATTTCTGTCTTTGGACTTATTGCGATTGTGCTCGCGTTGATTGGTTCGATACCGTTTGGTTTGGGATTGTTGATTGTGTTGCCGCTGTTGTTTGCGGCGAACTACGCGAGTTTTAAGGACATGTTTGGTAGATAGGCGCGGCGCTTGTCATTCCCGCGAAGGCGGGAATCCAGTTTTAGCTTTTTACGCGCTTCGCGGGCTACTGCCTGTTCTGATTGAGATGGCGTATTTCGCGCTGAGGCGCGAGTTACTTTTCTTTGCGTGCCCAAAGAAAAGTAACCAAAAGAAAGGGCCCCCTGCGACTACGCCCACACAAAAAGACGTGTGGGTACCCTGCGCTTCTCGCACTGATCGGGGTGCGTGACAGGCCATCCATGGCCTGGCATGCACGCTCGGCTCCTGTCTCGCCCGACGCGAAGCGTCGGCAATAACCGATCAGTGCTGTGATGCTCGGCGTTGTCGAAGGGAACCCGGTACAGCAAAGCCACTTGTACATCGCATCAGCAAGCGAGCGAATGAGCCGTGATGCAG
>NZ_QANS01000002.1 GCF_003052265.1 Stenotrophobium rhamnosiphilum | reverse complement strand
CCGTCGTCATCGAAGCCCAGCCACCAAACGTCTTCAACGAAGCCGCCAAGCGTGCTGTTCTGAAATTCAAATACAAGCCGCGTGTTGAGAATGGCAAGCCGGTATCGGTGCCCCATGTTCAGCACTTGATCTCATTCAAGATGGAAAAGAAGTAGCCATGCGCATCCTTCGCTCTCTCGCAGTTGTGTTGTGCGTGGCGTTGGTGTCGCTGTCTGCGACCCAAACGTTTGCTGCTGATAAACCCAAACCTGTTAAACCGCAGACTCGCCAAACGCAGGTGATCCGCGCAGAAGTCTATAAAAAGATGGATGCCGCACAGAAGGCTTTCGAAGCCAAAGACTACAACGGTGCACTGTCGACGCTCGACAGCATTAAAGCCGGTTACGAAAAACTCAACGATTACGAAAAAGCCTCGCTATGGAATATGTACGGCGCGACGTACTACACCAAGGGCGATATGCGTGCTGCCATCAATGCGTACATCAATGTCTTGCAGCAGAAAGATCTGCCAGAAGGCTTGAAGAACGCGGGTCTGCAAACGCTTGGACAGCTCTACTTCATCATTGAGGAATACGACAAAGCGATTGCAGTCGTTAAGAAGTGGATGTCGGTGATGACTTCGCCATCACCTGATAGCTACGTGTTGCTGGCTCAGGCGAATTACCAGAAAAAGAATTACGCAGAAACTGAACGTAATCTGATCGAAGCACTCACCATTGCGAAGACGCAGGGTATTACGCCGAAAGAAAACTGGCTCGCTTTGCTGCGCGCCGTTTATTACGAGAAGAAGCAGTATGTGAAGTCTGCAAAAGTTCTCGAAATTCTGGTTTCGCTGTATCCCGAAAACGGATCGTATTGGCAGCAGCTGGCCGGTATGAACGGTCTATTGGAAAAACAGCAAGAGCAGATGAATATTCTGCACGGTGCTTATCGCGCAGGACTGCTCAAGAGCGAGGGCGATTATCTCAATCTGGCGCGCTTGTACATGGTTTATGAGATTCCGTATCCAGCAGTGCGACTGCTTGCGAAAGGCATGACGGCCAAAATTATTAAGGTGAATGCTGAAACGCTACAGCTGTATGCGCAGGCCTTGGTGATGGCGAAGGAATACGATCGTCAGATTCCAGTGCTGAAGAAACTCAGCGAAATGACGGGCGAATCCAAGCACTTCGTTTATCTGGCGCAGGCTTATTTCCAGCTTGATAAATGGCCCGAGGCAGCAGACGCACTTCGATCAGCGCTGAAGGCTAAGAACGTCAACAAGCCAGCCGAGATTCAGGTGCAGCTCGGTAATGCGCTGTATAACGCCGGCAAGCTTGAACAGGCACGTGAAGTGTTTGAAGCTGCGGCGAAGAATCCGAGCACGGCAGAGTCCGCAAAGAACTGGGTGAAGTTTGTCACCACCGAAATCGATAGAAAGAAGGCGTTGGCAAAATAATTTGCGTACAACGATCCGGTTCATTTGATCTGTAGACGATAAAGCCCACGCAAGTGGGCTTTATCGTTTCAATCAAGCATTCGACGGCTACTGAATCCAACTCTCGCTTTCTTTCCACAGGCGAGCGGCAAGCACGGTGTCTTTTGCCAAGGCAGACGGTTCTCGCAGTTTGCACTCTTCGTAAAACAGACCAGTTTCTTCGGCGACGTCCGGAGACAAGGCGCAATAGAGCGTTGTAGCTGCGCCTTCTTCGTCGCTGATCATGAAGTACTTCATCAAGCGATCAATCGGCCATGGCACGGCGCGCCAAACGTTGGTGGCAACAACGCCTGGATGCAGTGAATAAGTCGTCACACCCGTGCCTTTGAGGCGGCGAGCAAGTTCACTGGCAAAAAGCACGTTGGAGAGTTTGGCGACGCCGTATTCGGGAAAACCGGTGAGTGTCTTGGTGTTGTCTTTCAGCTTGCTGAAATCAATAGCTTTAGGATCTCGGTGTGCTTCGCTGGCAACGACGACAATGCGTGCGGGTGCAGAAGTTTTGATGCGATCAAGTAATAGTTGCGTCAGTAGGAAATGGCCCATGTGGCAGACGCCAAACGTCATTTCAAAACCAGAAGCGGTGCGCCCCTTGTTTCCGGCAATGCCGGCATTCTCGACTAACAGATGTAGAGGAAGATCACGCGCTAGAAATGACGCTGCGCACTGGCGAACCGAATTGAAATCGCCAAGATCCAGAGAGAGCACTTCCGCTTTGGCGCTATTGCCACTGAGCGCCGCTATCGCATCGACCACCGCCTGACCGCGTTCGATAGATCTGCAGGCCAGAAAAACGTGATAGCCGTTTAAGGCCAGTTCACGAGCGGTGATGCGACCGATGCCGGAGTTGGCACCAGTAACGATTGCGACTTTTCCATTCAAGGTAACGCTTGTCATCCTTAACCTACCTGATTGATTGCGATCCAGCTTGGCGTCGATCATCTTCTTTATTGAGAGGCGATGGAATAGTTTTTTCTGCTCTGTCCTGATGGCTTTAGCCAGCAAAATCAAGGGGCGATGCGCGATAATGCGCCGAACTGGACCCGTAGAAACGAAGATGGAACTACTAAACTACAACGCCCCCGGATTACTTTTCCCAGCTATTTCCTTGCTGATGCTGGCCTATACGAATCGCTTTCTGGGGTTGACGAGCGCGTCACGCGGATTGGTTTTGCAGTACCGCACCAAACCCGATATTCGATTGTTACGACAGGTAGAGAGTTTGCGTGAGCGACTTTCACTGGTTCGACATACGCAGGCGATGGGCGTGACCAGTCTGTTGTTTTGCACGACGTGTTTGTTTGCACTGTTTCTTGATAGCCAGCTGACAGCTCGCTTCGCATTTGCGGGTGCGCTGCTGTTCATGATGGCATCGTTAGTTGTTTCGCTGCGTGAAATTTATTTGTCGGTTAGAGCGATCAACATCGAGTTCGATAGCCTGCTAAGAGATGCACAAGCTGACGATCATCGCTAAGCGCAATTATCAGCAGCCAATAAAAAAGAGCGCCTGATTTTTATCAGGCGCTCTTTTGTTTTTCTTGCGTCAATTATTTTAACGACGGATATCCAGAAAAAGCAGGTGCTGCCCAGCCCGCTGCAGAGTTCGCAGGAATCGTAGGTAACGGTGTGCCGCCGTAAATTACTTTGCCGTTCGGCTTCTGATACGTCTGCCAAGGAATGGTGCCTTGTTGGCTCACGCCGGGCTTGCTGTAGTCGCAAACGCCTTCCGGATATAGCTTTTGCATCTGCGACCACTGCGCATCATTGAGACTGGCGAGGCCGGTGTAGTCGCTGCGAACCAATGGTTTCAGTTGGCACTTGTTGGTGTCAGTACTGATCGCATCGCCTGCAACCATACGTGGCGTGCCATAGACCGGCACAACGAGATCTGGGCACAAACCATCGGTGAGTTTTTGGCCAACGCCATCAAAGCAAGCGTCTTTGATATCGGCGGGTTTCTTCGCAACGATTTTTTGAGCGAGTGGGGTGGGGCTGACATCTTTCTCAACCTCTGAGAGCCAACGATCCATCGCAACAAAACTGTTCTTGGCGCATTCGTTGTCGCCCATGATCAGGATCGGCCCTTCCCAGATCACTTGATTGTCGTGATTGCCATGTTCGCGATCCAGTCGTGCGCGAACCGCAAACGCGCGATAGGAATCATGGAATGCAGCTGGATCGGGTCCGCGGCAATCAATGATCGCGGTGCGATTCAGATTGTTGGTTTCGTTGATCAAGCCAGTGCGATACGCATTGCTCAACGCAGGTTCATCCGCAGCGGTGCGTGTGGGGATGGGTTTGATATCCACATCGAGGCCGCCGATCTTGGTGTTGAGATCGATAAATTGATCCACCAGAATGGTGCCCTTCTGTAGCGCGCCTAAACCGTATTGAACGCCGACGTTGTCAACGGCGAGACCGCCGAAGCCGCGACCCAATGCTTTCTCGTTGGGACTCCAAACTGATGATGGACGTGGACCAAACAGATTGATCGCTGCATCAATCACCGAGCAGCGCACACCACTTGGATTAGTCATCGGATCGTAGCGCTGTGCATCGCTGATGCCTGCACAAGGGTCAGTTGGCACCACAACATGAAATTGTGCGTTGTCGCTGACGATGGAGTTAACGATGGTGACGTGGCCTTGCACATCCGCCATCTGTGTTGGCAACCAAGCGACACCTGATCCCCATTTTGATGGATCGAGAAAATAAGCGAGCGTCAGATGGTAGTCCGCAAACTGCGTTGCAACGCTCCATGCATCTGGGAAAGAGCAGGTCGGCAGAATGCCTTGATAGATGCCGGGATACGCATTGGCTACCCACTGCATCGCGAGTGAGCCACCGGAGCAGCCTTGGCCGATGGTGTAGCGCAGCGTGCCGTACTGTTCGATCACGCGCTCTTTGGCCATGATCATCGACTCAGCTTGCACAGCAACATTGCAGTTGTGTCCGCTGTTGTTGAGTGCCGTCGACATCACGGCAAAGCCTTGGCTGAGCGCATTTTTAGTCGCGTCGACCAACACTTCGATTGGTAAGCCTATGGGGATGTTGCCACCAACAACGGGGATCGCTGTGCCGTCACCGGGTGCTACGGTGGGCGCGTTGCCAGACTGATACTCCACTCCACAGCTAAAGCCATGGTTGATCACCAGCTTGTGATTGAATTGTGGTTGCGGTTTGGTCGCACTCCATGATTCATCGGGCTGATACAACACGGCAATCTTGTATTGGTCACGATCTTGATAGCCAGTTTCAACGCGCACGATAAACGGAACCGTAACGCCGTTCTGCGTTGTGGTGTCGGCGACATCACTTGCAGGACTCGCAGGGTCGTAGGGTTGCAGCCCCGCTTTTGTCGAATCCGTGGATTTGTACAGATAGCTGTATTCCACCGGCTGGTTGCACTGCGCGTCGGTCGCCGCTGCGTTGCGGCAAGTCCAAGGCTGCAACTGCGGACCTGAAATGACTGGACCGCCTTGTGGGTGATTCACAATCGAATACGAACTGCTGCTGCCATCAGGGAATTTGGCAGTGATCATATTGCCGCCGAGCTTGAGCCCGCTGACCAAGCCCATGTAATTGCCGCTGTCATCGGTAGAAAACTGCGAAGTAATATTTTTGCCGTTGAGATCCATCTTTACCGCAGAAGCGGCTACGCCAGCAGGCAGAGTGACTTGCACCAGTGCATCGCCACCGTTGATGAGATCTGCGCGGTTGGACAACACATGAATCGCGTCGCCATTCACCGGCCCGCTGCTGCCCGTGACATTGCTGTTGCCGCTAACAGGCGAGCTGCGAGAGCAAGATAGAAGCACGACGCCGCAAAGGGCAGTCAGCGCGATACGCAAAGTGATACTGAATACGGAATGACGCCCGCCCGCACGGGTTCTGTCGTGGTACATGGGAACTCCTCCAAAGGATTGAAATATGTCGGTCTAACGCCGACATTTATTTGCTGCTGCCTTAAGCATGCACCAGCTTTGGAGGAAAAGCTTGTTTATTGGGGTGCATTTCCCATGCTGATCCAGCGCTAGATCAGTTGGCCACCTTAAGCCACGGTAAACAGCCTGTTTCTGCCAGTAAAGGTTCAAGTTGGGCGCGTGCGGCTGCGGGCAGCGCCTGCCAGCGGCGCAGGATTTCAACGTAGCACTTGCCTTGATAGGCAAAGGCGTCTTGCGTGTAAGTGTGGCCTTCAATTGCAACGCGGACTTCTTTCTCGCCAGCTTTAAGGGCCGTCGCATTGGCGTGCAGAAAGGGCAGGTACTCGGCGCCGATACGTGCAAGTAAGGCCTTGCGTGTTTCTGCGGCCCATGCAGCTTGTGGTTGCCATTCGCCTTCAACGCCAGACGCATCATCAAGCACCATCACCCAGCCTTCGAGTATCGGCGCTTCTTTGCGAAGAATCGTGAGTGGCCATGGATCGGTCGAGAGCTGTGCGAGTTGGCCGAAGAGCGCGAAGTCTGCGAGTGAAGGGCGCGTGCCGAAAAGATAGTGTTCGCCGCCAAGTTTGGCGCCAAGAATATGCAGCATCTTGATGTAACTGCTTTCAATCAGCTCAGCAGTTGCGGGTGTACTGCCCACCAGTGCCATACGGCTGCGCTGACGATCATGGAAGAATTTTGCGAAGGCTTGTCCCTGTGCATCTTGTGGCGTCGGCAGTGAGTCTTGTGCAATCCAGTTTGCGGCCCAAGCTGCGGTCACGTCTTCTTTCCAGCGATGATGGAACATCCATTTGGTGCCCCATTCATCGGCATAGTCTTCAATCAGATGGCAGACGAATGCATCAGCAGCATCCGGCGGAATGATCGAGCGCTCGCTGTGGCGTGCTTCGAGTTCGTGTGCAAGGGGTGTGGAGTCGATGCGGTAAGTGCCATCTGGAAAACGCAGGATCGGAATCAACTTCGGTTTGATTGCGTCAATTTCAGGCGACATCTTCGGGCGGGTTAATCGCCAGATGTGTGGGATACGGCGATAGCGCATCACTGCGCGCAACTTGCGCGAATAGGGCGATGGATTTCCGCCAATCAATTCGTAAAGTGTATCCATCGTCATGAGCCCTATTTGTTTTAGAACGGTTTGGAACCGCAACGGAAGAAGTAAGGCAGCGAACTGATGGGCGCGCTGACATTGATATGTGCCGGGCCACTAAATGACGCACCCGTGTCCGGCTGCCGCCAGCAGCCCTTAGGGAAATACACATCGCGCGATGTTGCACCTTGTGTCACGACCGGCGCAACGAGGACATCATTGCCGAGCAAGAATTGCTGATCTTGCGTGTAGCCCTCGCGATCATCCGGATACACCAACCATAACGGGCGCGTTACCGGTATGCCGGTGGTTTGCGCTTCGGCCCACAATTTCAAAATTAGCGGTTTGGCTTTGATGTGCAACTGCGCCATCTGCGTCCAGATGGTTTGAGTTTCAGCGTCGTAGTTCCAGGGCATGCGTGGCCCATTGGTTGATGAGTTGTGTACGCGGAAGATTGGTGTGAGCGCTGCTAACTGCGACCAACGAATAAATAATTCTTTAGTCGGTGCGCCAGTGAGTTGATCCAGATAACCACCGATATCCGTGGTGTAGCCATAAGCGCCGCCGACGCCACGATTGAGCATGTCGGTGATTGATGAGGCCAGACCGTTAGAGCGGCTCCAGTCCGTCATGTTGTCTCCGGGAAAGTTGGCGTTCTCATGTGCAGCTGAGCCAGTGCGACCAGAGTAGCCCGAGCGATTAAAGAAATAGAACGCGCCACCTGCAGTCTTGGCGCGATCCGGATGCTCAGACTGATATTGGTCTAGCACAGCGCGCGTTGTGGCGTGATAGATCGCCGGATACTTGTTGTGCATCGTCAAGCCCGTCTCGCCATTCGCAAAGACCATGTCGGTCATCACGCTCTCGCCGAAGTCCTGCATGAAGCCGTCGGCGCCAAGATCGAGCATCAAGCGAATGCGATCACTCCACCAACTTACAGCCGCGGGATTTGTGTAATCAATCGCCAGCGCTACGCCTGTAATAAACGGCGAGCCGAAGACATAACAGACGTTGAGCAATGGCACTTTGCCGCAATAACCATTGGTCAATGCTTCAGTGAAGTATTGAGGGTTCTCAGTGTTCGCTGCATCGCGCGCTGAATAGGCGCGGATGTACATCATCGGGTGATATTGCTTGGCACGGATGCGCGACACGATGCCTGCAAGCTGATCGCGCGAGATGAAATCCCAGCCTTCAATTGAATACGAGGTGATCGGCAGCTGGTCTTTTTCAATGCGATCAAGATCAGCATTGACCTTGGCGGTGTAGGTCTCGGCTGTATCTGCGTCTGCCGATAAAACTTTTACGCCACGCAATAAAGTGGGTCCCAGTGCCCAAGCCGGCGGCACACGATGGCGGCCGTTGATGCCGGTCAGCGTTTTGATTTTCTGCTGAACGTTGCCCGGAGCAACGACATAACGCAGCTCTGATGACGCTGCAGAAACCTGCCATGCATCTGGCCGCGCACTGTAGGCCAGCTTAAAGCGCGCCAACTCGCTGTTCTCCAGCAGAAATCCATAAGGGCGCGATGAATAGAACAAGGCTTGCGGATAGTAAGCAGCGGTTTCGCCATTGGGGAATTGATACGTTGCACCGCCAATACCGGGAATGACATCAACACCTGGCTGCAACGGGCCTGCGCCAAAATTCTCTTGCGTCACCCAATTCGGAAAAGTGCGACCGCGTTGCGATAGAGAATTGTGGCGTCCACCAAAGCCGAAGAATTCTTCGTCAGTGCCGGAGTCAAAACTATCTGCGATAGCGACAACGCCAGTCGATGGCGTCAGCGTTGCGCGGACTTGCAGCGCTTGTAAACCACTCTCGTCCGGCTGCAGCGTAAGCGTGAGTGTGCGACCCGTTGGATCATTGGTCGCAACTGTGAGTGTTGCAGTGTTGCCATTACAACTAGCTTGAGTGACGCTCGTCGCCGCGTATTGAATGCCCGCATCACCGGCCAGCAAGAGATTGCCTTGCCAAGGTGCAGCTGGAAATTGCACGTTCACTGCGCCGCCAACTTCGAAAGTAAACGGTGAATACAGCGCCTGATCCGGAAACATGTCATTGCCTGCGCCGGGCTCTGGCACATTCACTGGCAGGTAAGGTGAGGGCAGCGTGTTCGCAACTTGTTGTAGCACTGCTGTGCCGGACGCATCTTCATATCGGATGCGCAAAGGATTGCGTTGAATGACGGCGCGACTGCCCAAGCCTTGGACAGTAATGGGTGCGCTGATATCTGCAGGGCACTCTGCACGCAATGCTGCGATGCCGTGCGCTTGAGATGTGGGTGATTCACTGCGGCTGCAGGCTGAAATCATCAGCACTGCCAACGGCAGGCACAGCAATGTGGCCTTGCTCATTCTCTCCTCGCTTGTGCGGAGCGGGGCTCATAGGCCCCGCTCTCGTTTATTTATATTTAAGCTGCGCGACGTGCCGAAACGATTGGTGCTTTGTACAAGGTGCCGTAACTCAGGTCGCCAACGAGCACCGTTGGGCTAGTGCGTGGGAACAGCCAGTAGCCGTGCGATTCAGAACTTGGCGCCACATTCGGATAGCCTTCGATACGACGTGAAGGTCCTGCGATTTCTTTTTCCTGCACCATCGAAATGTACTGGTCGATCGCGTATTCAGCGGTGTTGCCGTTCAGAACAACTTCTGCACCGGTGACGCGTGCAAAGTCAGCGACGCCCGGAACCTTGGAGTTCTTCGGCGCGTAGGCGTCAAGCGACACGCCGTTTTCGCTGGTAACAAAGATGCCGTCATCGGTCGAAGCAACGATGGAGTGATTGCCTTCGGTGTGGCCCTTGGTACGTACGAGCGCAACGCCTTCGCCGAGGAAAATATCGTCTTCGATGAAGATCAGCTTCGATTCATCAACGCCCGCAATGCCGCCTGGGCAGTACCACTGGTTATGCCAAGGGATTAGCGACTTGGTCGACTCCCACTCTTCGCGTGTGATCAGCAGTTTTGCGTTCGGGAAGATTGCAGGTTGGCCATTGGCACCGAGCCAACGCGTGACGTTCTGAGTGTGCAGATGGTCGTAGGTGAGGTAATCAACCTGCGAAGGATCGAGCCCAATTTCTGCAAGGCATTGCAGAACCGTATTGGTTTTCTTGGAGATCAGGTTTTCGCCAATCGAAGCGAAGGGGCCTGCTGAATCTGCCAGCTGTCGGAAGAACGGCGTCTCGCGTGCGTTCTCCCAATCTGACGGAGAGGCCAGCATCGTCTTGATGCCTTCTGGGCTGTTGAACTGAATCACGAATAAGCGATTGCACAAATGCAGCAGCGGCGAGAACGATTTCCAAGCATTGAGATAACCGAACTTGGTCGGGTAGGGCACGCGCACCAATTCGAAGGAGCGGTAATACGTGACCTTGGATTGACTCAATAGCTCGCGACGAAAATCTTTCGATGCCTCGCGGACATTTTCAACGCGCTCCAGGGGGCGGGCGGCTAGGCGGGTGCCTTCAAAGTGCGAGCTTTTGCGAATGACGGACATGGTTCTGCGGCCTTTACAGGTAATAGATAATTTGGAAAATATATCTTTTCTGATTAGACTGCAAGCATGCCAAGCCCTAAAACGAAAGCCAAAAAGGCCACCGCCCAGCGCAAACGGACAGCCGCCCCGGCACCCAAGCCGCGAGCTGCCCCGCGTGAACGCCGTGGCTACGGTGGGCGTAGCGCAGAAGAATTAAGACTGGAGCGCCGTGAGCGTCTGATCGCCACCGGCCTCGACTTGTTCGCTAGCCGCGGTTATCACCGTACTCAGATCGAATTGCTGTGCACGCAGGCCAAGGTCACTACGCGTCATTTCTACGAAGAGTTCAGCAGTCGCGAAGATTTGTTGGTGGCGGTGTATGAAGGCGTCATCAGTAAGACACGCGTCGTCGTGATTGCGGCGCTGCAGAATCAGAAGCTAACGCCGCAACAACGCATTGCCAATGCGATCAGCGCGTTTGTGCATGCGTATACCGATGATCCTCGCCATGCGCGCATCGCTTGCATTGAAGTCGTCGGCGTCAGTGAAGACATGGCACGTCGTCGTCGTGCAGTGATTCATGAATTTGCGCAGGTGGTCGAAGGCTATGCCAATCAACTTGCAAAGAGTGGCGTGCTGCCAGTGCGCAACTATCACTTGCCGGGTGTGGCGATGATTGGCGCGGTGAATGAACTGATGTCCGAATGGCTCACGGTCGATCATCCGCCAACCGTTGCAGAACTCACCGACGAACTGCTGCAACTATTCGATGCTGTCATCGGCGGCGCGCAGCGTTTGATGAACCCATAAAAGTATTTTCAGGAACCCAAAACAATGACGGTCATTGCAATTACAGGTATCGGTGGGTTTATTGGCTTGCGGATGGCAGAGCGCGCACGCGAGCTTGGCTGGACGGTGCGTGGACTCGATCTCTCGCCAGTCGCTGCTGAGCGTGCTCGTGCTGTGGGCGCTGAAGTTATTGTGGGTAGCGTCAACGATAGCGAAGCGATACACCGCACCGTTAACGGCGCCGATATCGTTTTCCACACTGCAGCCGTCGTCGAAGAAGACGGCCCACGTGAACTCTATGAGCGGGTGAATATTGAAGGCACACGCACTGTGGCGACGGTTTCAAGTAAAGCCGGCGTGCGTCAGTTCGTGCAGCTGTCGTCAGTGATGGTTTACGGCTTCGACTATCCGCAGGATGTTTCTGAGGACGGTCCATTCGATGGCGCCGCCAATATCTATAACGAAACCAAACTGCGTAGCGAACGCGTTGCGATGGAATTCGATAATCCGCTGGGTATGCGCGTGATCGTTATTCGCCCCGGAGACGTTTATGGCAGTGGCAGTGTTCCGTGGATTCTGCGTCCGCTGGATTTGATTCGTCGCGGTTTATTCATGCTGCCGAATGGCGGGCGTGGCGTGATCAATCAAGTCCATGTCGATAATCTGCTCGACGGTGTTTTTCTCGCGTTGGAGAAAAATGTCGGTGGTGAAGCTTTCACGATTAGCGATGGTGTTGCGACGTCTTGTAGTGAATTCTTCGGCCACGTTGCAAAGATGGCGGGCAAGCGCAGTATTCCGACGCTGCCAGCGCCGATTGTTTTTGCATTGATCGCGATCAGTGTGCGTTTGTGGCGGTTGTTTGGATCGCGATTCCCCGCCAGCGCTGCGGCAACGCGCTTCTTGATGCGCAAGAATCGTTACTCGATCGCCAAGGCTCAGCGCGTTCTGGGCTATCAGCCGCGCGTCCGTCTTGAAGATGGCATGCGTGACATCGCCGCGGATTTCCAGCTCCAAAAGAAATAAAGTAAGAAATCATCAGGAGAACAGTATGAAAGCC
Organism: Stenotrophobium rhamnosiphilum; assembly: GCF_003052265.1. Classification (GTDB taxonomy): domain Bacteria; phylum Pseudomonadota; class Gammaproteobacteria; order Nevskiales; family Nevskiaceae; genus Stenotrophobium; species Stenotrophobium rhamnosiphilum. The sequence continues at coordinate 778,496 of NZ_QANS01000002.1, read as the reverse complement.
GTCGTTTGCCAGAATGCAGAATTACGTGTGGATGAGCGCGCCGCGCTTCAGCCTGCGAAAGGGCAGGTGCTGCTGAATGTTCTTCGTTGCGGCATCTGTGGTTCTGATCTGCATCTGCGTCATCACTGCGACCATATGCGTGCGCTGACCAAACGCGTGGGTTATGAGCGTATTGGCGGCAGCAGCGACGAAATCGTTTTCGGACATGAGTTTTGCGGTGAAGTTGTTGAGCACGGGCAAAACACTTCACGCAAGATCAAAACGGGCACGGTGGTTTGCGCAGTGCCGCTTATACGCAACGGTCAGCACGTCGATCTCACGGGCCTGTCACCGTTTGCTCCCGGCGCTTACGCCGAACAGGTTCTGGTTGAAGAGACCTTGATTGTGCCGGTGCCGAATGGTCTCAGCCCTGATCGTGCTGCGCTGACCGAGCCGATGGCGGTTGCACTGCATGCTGTCAATCGCAGCGAGATCAAGAAAGGTGATGTGGCAATCGTTATCGGCTGCGGGCCGGTAGGTCTTGGCGTGATCAGCATGCTCAAGGCCAAGGGTGTGAAGACCGTGGTCGCCAGTGATTTCTCCAAAGGCCGACGCGAACTTGCCAAGCGTTGCGGTGCAGATGTGGTGGTCGACCCCAAAGAAAACTCGCCTTATAAAAATTGGCAGGACTACGGCTTTATCGGCAGCGCGCCGCAGTTGCTGGAACTCGCACTCGACACGCGTGAGAAGCTTGGCAAGCTGCCCGTGCCTTGGTGGCAGAGCTGGCGTTTGATTGAAGCGTTGGGCATTCAGCCGAAGCGCCCAGTGATTTTTGAATGCGTCGGTGTGCCCGGAATCTTGCAGACGATTCTGGATGGCGCGCCGCTGATGTCGCGCGTGATTGTGGTCGGTGTGTGTATGCAGTCCGACATGATTGAGCCGAGCATGGGTATCAACAAAGAAATCGACATGCGGTTTGTGATTGGCTACACGCCACTGGAATATCGCGACGCCTTGCAAATGTTGGCTGAGGGTAAGGTTAACGCTGATCCGTTAATCACTGGCACCGTCGGTTTGGCGGGTGTGGCAGCTGCGTTTGATGCGCTGGGTGATCCTGAGAAGCACGCGAAGATTTTGATTGATCCGAAGACAACTGGACAGCAGGTTATTTAAAAGCACCTATATCATTCCCGCGAAGGCGGGAATCCAGTTTTAGCTCTTTCAGCAAGTGAGAAGACAACTGGATGCCCGCCTTCGCGGGCATGACGAATTTAGGTTTGGCTACTATCGCTCTGCTGCTTCTGCCGAAACTCATTCGGTGACACACCAGCCTCACGCCGGAACGCACGCGTGAAGTTAGCCGCGTCGGTATAGCCCAAGTGATAAGCAATCTGCGTGATATTGAGCCGCCCTGATTTGATCAACGCACACGCCGTTTCATGACGCGCTTTATTGGCGATGTCGCGAAACTTGCTGCCTTGCAAAAACAATCTTCGCTCCAGAGTTCTCGGCGATAGATTGAGAATGCTGGCGAGTTCTTCCAGTGTCGGCTGACCATCCGCTGCTTGGCGCAGCATCATGTAAGTCCACTCGCTGAGGCTTGAGCGATTGACGATGTTGTTGAGCATCTCTGCGCAACGCGCTTCAGCCATCTTCACGGTGTTTTGATCGGCCATCACCAGCGGTCGATCGACCAACGCTTTGTCGAACACGATGCGCGCACCGGGCAATCCGGTTTGGCTGAAGTGAATAGTGGCAGCGCTCAACTCGCGATAACGATCAACGTGTGGCGGCGGATCAATCGACAAATAAATCGAACAGGATGCGGGCGCGCCTGCAAGCAGCGTCTTCACTGTTTCGTAGTACGCCACCGCAATTGTCTCTTGATGAAATGCCAATACCTGCGCCGTGATTGGCAGGGCGGGGCGCACGTTCATCTCCGCGTGAGTCGCATGACTGCGGTACTGCATCAGGTATGTCGGCGTGATCAAACTGAAGTAACGCGCGACTAAACGTAGCGCCGCATCCAAGGTTGGCGCACTGAGCATCGCGTAGCCAAGAATGTCGTGTGCGCTGAGTTTGATAACGCGACCGAGTTCAAAACCCAGATCACTGCGCTGTGTGCGCAGCGCGGCAAGACTCACCATGGAGTCGACTTGCTCCGCCGTCAGTTGGCCATCGGCAGCAAGCAGCGCTTCCGGTTTGATCTGTGCCTCGCGCAGCAACGCGGGCACATCAACGCCCAACTCGGTTAGTCGATTTCCGAGCATTGCGTAGTAGCGCGCTGGCAGATAGAGATTGCTCATGTCGGGATATGACAACACGTTTGCGGAAAAAGACAAGTCCCCAGTCCCGGCCCCGCCCAATATGAACTCACCAAATGAAAGGCAGGAATCTCCTGCCAAGACTGGAGACTTCAAATGACTACTACAACGATCAAATCGACGGATTGGGTGGATGGCAAGCGTTCGCTTTGGGCGATGGGCCTGCTGATTCCGCTAATGCCTTTTATTGCTTGGGGCCTCGTCAGCCTCACCGGACTGGGTCTGTTCTGGTGGTTTGGACCGATGTTCTTTTACGGCATCGTTCCACTTGCCGACTACTTTGTGGGCGATGACAAAGCCAACCCGCCTGAATCAGCAGTGGCGAAGTTGGAAGAAGATCGCTACTACCGCTACGTTACGTACGCTTATATACCGCTGCAATTCATTGCAACCATTCTTGGCGCATGGATGGCCGTCAATGGCGGACTCAATTGGGCAGAAATGCTCGGGCTGATCTTCACTGTTGGTTTGGTCAATGGCGTCGGCATTAACACCGCACATGAACTCGGCCACAAGAAAGAAAACGTGGAACGCTGGTTCGCCAAGATCACGCTGGCACCGGTGGCTTACGGTCACTTCTTTGTCGAACACAATCGCGGACACCATGTGCGTGTTGCTACGCCAGAAGATCCAGCAAGTTCACGTATGGGCGAATCCTTCTGGAGCTTTTTGCCACGCACAATGATCGGCAGCTTCACCTCCGCATGGGAGCTTGAGAAAGTTCGCCTCGAACGTGAAGGCAAGAGTGTGTGGAGCTTGCAGAATCACAACTTGCAGGCTTGGTCGATGACGGTGGTTTTCTTCGGCGCGATCAGTCTGGTTCTGGGTCCTATCGCATTGCTGTTCTTAGTAGTGCAGGCGTTCTACGGTGCAACAGTGTTGGAATCGGTGAACTATCTCGAGCACTACGGCCTGATGCGTCAGAAGCAAGCCGATGGTCGCTACGAACGCTGCGAGCCACGTCACTCCTGGAACAGCAACAACACCGTCACCAATCTGCTGCTCTACCAGCTTCAGCGCCACTCGGATCACCACGCTCACGGCACGCGCCGCTATCAGTCACTGCGGCACTTTGAAGAAGCACCGCAGTTGCCGAGTGGTTACACCGCATTGGTTCCGGTTACTTACTTTCCAGCACTGTGGTTCATGTTGATGGATCGCCGCGTAGTGGCGCACTACAACGGCGACTTAAGCAAAGCGAATCTACAGCCAGAAAAACGCGAAGCCCTGATGGCGCGATATCACCGTCCGCAGGTCGTTGAAAAAGCTGCTTAGAAAATTTAAGAGTTTTCGCCTCTCACGCTGAAGATTTCAGCGTGAGAGGTTTCGGCGTATCTGAGCCATTGCTTTGTCGCGCTGCAATTAGCTGGCCGATCCATTGCGCAGTGATTTTCGATATTCGCTGGGCGGGCACCCAAACCATCGGCGGAATGCGCGGGTGAAGCTCGCTGTGTCACCGTAACCCAGTTGCAGTGCCATCTCGTCGAGTTTCATCTCGGTACCTTCTAACAACTGGATCGCAATTTGTTTGCGCTCTGCTTCGACTAGATCGCGAAAACTGTTGCCTTCTTCATCTAAGCGACGACGCAGGCTGCGTGGCGCCATCGCCATTTTTTCTGCGACATCCTCCAGCGAGGAAACAAAGCCAAGTGGTCCCAGCAAGAGTTGACGTACTTGCCCAGTGACGCCGGATACCTGTCGGCGTGCCAGTTGAATGCGGCACTGCTCCTCTAGAAGACGCACTAAGTGCGCATCGTACATAGGCATTTTTGCGTCGGCGACTTCGCGCTTCAGAATAATTGCATTGTTCCTGCAGCCATAGTGCGGCGCAATTTCGCAAAGCTCGCGGATACGATCAGCATGGTTGGGCGCTTTGCTCTGAAACTCCAGTCGATGCACGCGTACTCCGTGCAGACCCAATTCATGAAAAAGGTTGATCGCAGTAGCCATGTCACGTTCTAGCAAGAATTGACGTAGGTGTTGTGGAATTGAGCTCGGATCGACGATCAGGCCAAAGTCTTGTTCATTCGAGAGCATTGAAAATTTGCAGTAGGCAGTACTCAGCGGCAGATAACGTAAAGCACTTTCAAACGCTTCTCGTAGATTCCGACTCATACGCATGACGAAACCAAAAATACCGAAGGTAGCGACGTCGTACTGCAGGCCGAGTTCAAAGCCAGGTGCTTGCACCTGTGGCAAGGCCAGAATCAGGTTTTCGACCAAGCGCATTTCTTGATCACGCGCGATCAAAGCGTCGGCGTCACGTAGTTGGTTTTCCGTGATGCCAGTGCCGAGCAAACAGGTAGCAGTGTCAACGCCATAGCGCGCAGCGAAGTTGACCATCACTTGACTAATGGCCACTGGATGCTGGAACACGGCTTCTGTAGTCATGCCTTGGCTTCGGGTTTGATGAATCAGTCGGTTGGCCGCAAATGCTGGGCGGTAGGCCGCCAATGCTCTGCTAAGTGCTTGGACGTAAGTCTAATGTGTCCGCAGTGCTGTTTCGAATAGGAGTGGTGGGCCATGCAGAACGACTTGGGTTCGTTAAACAAAGACGCGATTGCGATATCTAAAGAATACACCGAGGAGCTGGCTTGGCCGACAGTTGCGCTGACATTGTTCGTGCTGATCGCATTCGTTGCAAATCTGTGGATGTTCGCAATCGGCGTAACTCCCTTGTGGGTCAGTATTCTGGCCTACGCGGTACTGACGTATATGTCTTATACGCCCCTACACGAGGCGGCACACGGAAATATCCATGGCGGGCGCCAACACCTCCAATGGCTCAACAAGCTATGCGGATATCTGGTTGCGCCGCTGATCATGGTGCCGTTCTCCACCCACACCGTGGAGCATTTCACTCACCACCGATACACCAATCAGCCCGACAAGGATCCCGACTACGTAGTCAGTGGCATGCGTCACGGGTTTCTGGCGTTCATTTGGCATGGGCTCGGATTTTTGTGGGTTCAAAACACATTCTTGTTTCATGGTTATTGGAAGACGGCGCCGCTTCGTGAGCGCTTAACCTTTATGGCAGAGGTGACATTTGCGCTGAGCTGGCGCGCGCTCTTCCTCGTCGTTTGTACGCGTGAATATAGTGTGCTGCTACTCGTGGCTGGCTACTTCGCGGGCGCCTTCTTCACCGCCTACTGGTTTGCCTACAGACCTCACCATGCTTATGAGGAGACTGCGCGCTACCGCAATACCAACAGCTTGTTAATGCCTGTGTGGATGCAGCCAATGCAATGGTTCTGGCTGGGCCAAGACTTGCACTCCGTTCATCACCTGTTTCCTCGCGTTCCGTTTTATCGCTATCGCCAATTGCACCGAAGGATTGAGCACGTTATGCGTGCGCATGGCACGCCGATGATCGGAATCTTCAGTCGGCGTGATATCCCGGCAGCAGAATGATTTCCTCAGCGGAAAACTTTTCAGATTAGTTAATGTGGCAGGAAGCTCATAAACAGAATGAAAGCTCGTCCGAATCTCGACAGAACATTAAAGCGCCCTTTAACAGAGGCAAAGCGTCTGCTCGTTCATCGCGAGCGCTTGTTGGCGTTGGATGTTGGCCTGCCGATCTTTGTGATTGAAGGACCCTCTGGATATGGAAAGAGCGTACTCGCCGAGTTGTGGTTGTCGCGACATCGACAAGAAGGCCGTTGCAGTTGGTTGTCCTTGGATAAATCGTGTGGAGATCCGATTGCATTTTTGGACAAGGTTCTCGAAGCCGTAGGTGCTGATGTTCCTCGCAACGAGGAAGCGGGCATCGACGGCGCAGCAGGACGATCCGAGCGATTCGATAGCCTCTGCACGCATCTGGCTAGCGCCGAGTCACGCTGCTATTTGGTTCTTGATGATGTTCATACGATTGCGGAGCGTAGTGCCCGACTCTATCTCGAGCGACTGTTGACGCTGACCTCCAGCAAACTGTCGATCTGCCTGACAATGCAACCCTTCGATATCGAACTGGGCCTCGGCCGACTTGCGGGTGAAGGAAAAGTCACTTGGGTCCAGGCTACAGATCTTGCGATGACGCGTGATGAAGTACGTGAACTCTCCTGGCTGCGCGGCCGTGTTCTCAATGATTCGCAACTGGACTCGCTATACCGAGTGACAGAAGGTTGGCCTGCACTGACGCAGATCGCGTTGGTTGCTCCGATTGAATTCAATGATGAGTTGATCGCAAGAGACGCGCCGGGATCAACGCCTCTGCGTGATTTCATTTACAAGAAATTCATTCAAACACTCTCAGCTGATGACAAGGAAGTGTTGTGGACCTTGTCCTGTATCGGAAACGCGCCGATCTCCCTGCTGATGTCACTCAATCCGCCGGAGTCGAAAGTAGAGATCGCGATTCTGCGATTCCGCGCGCTTGGATTGATCCAGAATCGTGATCCTGAAGATTCCTCGATTGTTTGCTTGCACGCGTTGATCAGAGAAGTGTCTTCCAGAGTTCTTCTTGATCATGAATTTCGAACGAAGACAGAAATTCTGCGCGACGCTGCCCAGTGGAAATGGGACAACGGCCAAGCCGCTGCCGCAGTCAGTTTGGCTTTGGAAGCCGGCCCTGATCTCGCGGAACTGTCAGGAAATTGGATCAAGCAACTGGGATTCAATTTCCTATTCCGCACCGGGCAACATCAAACCTTGCTCGACCTGATCGAGCGATGGGAAAGCGCGGTAAAGATGCTCGATCCGGAAATTGATTCGATTGCGGCATGGGGCCTCATATTCCAGCGTCAATTTTCTGTGGCTGAAGCGAGGCTGGATCGGATTGAGCTTTCGTCCAATTCGAAGTTGCGAGATGCATTGCCCTTGCAGCGCGCGGTGATCGCCGCCTTGCGTGACGATTTCTCAACCAGCCGAGCGCTCGCTCAACAATGGGTACAGAGCAACGAAGGCCGCCATTCCTTTGAGATGGGTGTGGCGTCCACGGTGTTCGCGTTCGGACTCAAATTCACGGCAGAGTTCGACCGTGCACAAGTTGCGCTGCGTGATGCGATCTATGGTTTCAATACTGCGCAGTCGAGTTACGGCATCGGATGGGCGCATGTCGTGGGTGCGATGGTGCTGATTCAATCCGGACGTTTCCGCGCGGCGCTTGCTCAGATCGATGCAGGCCTGCTTCGCTGCCCAAGCTCGCAAGGATTTGGCAGTTTGAGAACGCTGCTGAAAGCCCAGGAAGCATTTCTTCGCTACGAGCGTAATGAGTTGGATCGAGTGAGAGAGATCCTCGCCGAGGCATTGCCCTTATTGTCGGATCAAGGTGCGGTCGATGCGGTTAACGTGGGATACGCAGCAGCGGTGAGAGAGCGTGTTGCTAACGGCGACTATGGCACGGCATTGGACATGCTTTCTGAAGGCGAACTGATTGCACAGCAGCGCGATTTTCAGCGGCTTTATTCAACGCTTCGGGTTGAACGCGTGCTGTTGTTAATTAGAAGTGGCGCGCCGAACCAAGCCAAGCCGCTATTGCAGTCAATCAACGAAGGTTGTTTTTCGAAGACGACCAGGCAGCTGTTGAACGCTCGCATTGCGATTGCTGACGGCGAGGGTAGTTTGGCGCGTGGAATCATCATTGATCTCATCGCTTGTCTGCGAATTCAGGAGCGTCAGAACCGGCTATGCGAAGCGCTCCTTTTGTTGGCACTTGCAGAGGATCTGTGCTGCAACGATAAGGCGTCAATGAAGGCGCTGGGCGAAGCGCTCGAAATTGGCAGCGTTGAAGGCTATCTCAGAACATTTCTGGACGAAGGGAAAGTCGTCATGGACATGATCGAGCGATGGCTAAATCTGGGCAGTGCGGCAGGCCGACCGGCGATTTCTCTGGCGAAGCAACTCATATCGCTGTCAGAGACGCCGAGCAATCCCGGTGCCCCGAATGCACTCGCGATTGTGTTCAACAAGCGTGAGCGGCAAATCCTTGCTTTGCTGAATGAAGGGCTGAGCAATGCCCAGCTCGCGCAGCGTTGCTTTATCACCGAAGGAACCGTGAAGTGGTATTTGCACAATCTGTATGAAAAATTTGATGTCGGCAATCGAACGGCCTTGCTTCGCGCGACTCGGGAGCATGGGATCAAACTTTGAGTGAGGTGTCCCGCAAGTTCCTATCCATCGATAGGTGCTGCATTTTTAAGACTCTGTAACCATCCCGAGCTATGAGCGAACAATTGGCTGCAATTATCGGGGCGGGACAGGCAGCGTTTCAGGCTGCGGTAAATTTGCGCAATGAAGGTTATGTGGGGCGCATCGTGATGGTCGGGGATGAGCCCTGCCTTCCGTATAACCGTCCTCCCTTGTGCAAGAACTTCCTCGCCGGATTAATCCCCGAGGAAAAACTTCTGCTGCGGCCACGTTCGTTTTTCCTGGACTTGGATATCGACATTCGTACCGGCGTGACGGCGGATAAGCTGCGCGTGTCGGATCATGTCGTCGACTTTTCGGATGGCCAGTCGCTTGGCTTCGATCATCTGGTCATCGCAACGGGCGGTCGCCCAAGAAAGCTCAATATTCCTGGCGTCGATCTGCCGCAGGTTCACTATTTGAGGACGATGGCGGATGTAAATGGAATCCGCCGTTCCATGCAACCCGGTGCGCGCATGGTTTTGATTGGTGGTGGTTACATCGGTCTGGAGGTTGCTGCAGTTGCTCGTCAGATTGGCCTTGAAGTCACGATTCTGGAAGCTGCACCGCAGTTGCTATCGCGTATTACCGGAGCATTGGTCGCAGGATTCTATTGCGATCTTCATCGAAAGAATGGCGTTGAGGTTCATTGCGAAACCAGCGCAACCCATATCGAGCCAGACGGAACAGGCGCTCGAGTTTTCTGTAACGACGGGAAAAGCTATCCCGCAGACGTGGTCATCGTCGCGGTTGGAATGGAACCCAATATCGATCTTGCCTTGAATGCCGGCATTGTCTGCAACAAGGGAATCGTCACGGATGATTTCTGTAGAACGTCAGCGCTGGATATTTATGCGGCAGGAGATTGCTCCGAGCATCGTTCGAGTTTCTACGACACTCAAATGCACTTGCAGTCCGTGCCCAGCGCTATCGAACAAGGCCGAACCGCCGCCGCGGCGATTTGTGGAAAGTTAAAACCGCTTAAGCATGTTCCCTGGTTTTGGTCAGACCAATACGACATCAAGCTGCAAAGCGCAGGCGTTGTTGGCGGCCACGATCAAATTCTCGTACGAGGAAAGCTCGAGGATCGTTCCTTTGCAGCCTTCTATTTGAAAGGCCAGCGATTGATTGCGATGGACGCAGTCAATCGTCCGGAAGAATTCTCCCTATCCAAGGAATGGATCGCGGCCAAAACGCCGCTGTGCATCGAACGCATCGAAAACGATGCATTACCCGTCAAGCAATTGAGCCTATAGCTTCGGGTTGTCCCTACGTTTTCGTCTAGGAATCAGACGTTACTCGCAGCGGCACCTACCCATATTCCTATCTTACGGTAGGTGCGCGCTCAACCTCTCCCTTTGTACCTTAATGCGGCAGGAACTTTGATGTTCTGTGCTGTGACGATGCCTCGACCAAACGAGAGATTCGCTCTGAAAAATGAGCCAATGAAATAAACATCGCGCAGCTGAGGAGAAATTTAATCAGTTGATAACTGTGCTCTGTCGCGGTGCTCCGTATTCGGAGAGGCCTGTAGGCGCAGTTTGAAAAAGAGGATCGAAAATGGATTTGACGTTCGATATGCAGCAGCGCTTTGGCAAGGTCGCGACTACAACAGCGGCATTGCTGACGTTGTTGATCACTGCACCTGCTTACTCGCTTGGATTCTCCATCCCGTTCTTCGGCGAGACGTCGATAGACGGAGTCAGCAATACCTCAATTATTGCTGGCGCAGCCTGGCGTACAGAACCACAGCGGACGGCGTCTATCGGCAAGAACAATCTCAATCCGGAGGTCTGCGGACGCACGGATCCCAAGGTCAGTTTCTATCAGGTCTGTCAGGGCCTTTTCACCAGCCAGTCTTTTGCTGCTGAACATCTGGCCGCTGCACCGGGCTCCTTCAGCACCAACTTTGACGCGGGCAATCTCAATTACGAGCAGTGGGATGTTACGCAGTCGCCTTTGCGTATCAATGAAGACATCACGCTGAACTGGAAGGGTTGGACGCTGTTTGCCAAAGGCATCGCTTTCTACGATCCGACCAACTATCGCTTCAACGAATACCACCCGAACATCATTACCCGAAAGAATTTGCAGCAGGTCGGTTACGCCACGTCTTCGGTGAATACAGCGGGCGGTCTTTTGAACTCGCTACTTGGCGTCGTGTCGTCTGGCGGCTCATTGGCCAACGTACTTTCGAGTGCGGGCGGGCTGTTGTCTGCTCCAGCGCTGGGCGCGCGCGTTGATTCGGTTCCTTGTCCGACCAACCGCAATCAGTTGGGTCTTCCTTGCGGCATCGTCTATGGGCCGGGTGGCAAAGTTTATGAGCGTCGCAGCGATAGTCAGACGCTCAAGACCATTGGCTTGGGGCTGCAGCTGCTGGATCTGAATATCACCGGCGTTGTTCCAATCCCTGGCTTGGACGTCACGGTGAGAGCAGGGCGTCAGCAAATCATTTGGGGCGAGGCGACGTTGCAGTTCTTTGACTCGCTCAACGTTATGAATGCGCCAAACCTGAATAATTTCTTCCGTATCGGTGGCAACGGTCTGGATGATTTCTATCAACCGATTAATGCACTGTCGTTTGCGATTACGCCGATTGATTCAGTCAATATTTCTGCTTGGTATGCACTTGAGTTTCAGCCAATCGAGTTGCCCGCAGAAGGTGGCTTCTATTCGCCGGTCAATCTGGGTACCAAGAATGACGGGCCTGACTACATCACGATTGGCTTCGGCAATCTCACGCCAGATCCGGATGCCGTCGGCCAAAATCTCGACAATCCGCTGAGTCTCATCACCAACACCACTTCGCGTGCACAGCGTCTGCGCGATGATGATCCTGACGGTGCGGCGAAGAACTTCGGCGTCAAGGTGGCCTATACGGCTGATTGGCTCAACAACGGCACCAATCTCGGTTTCTATTTCGCCAATTACACCTCGCGCACGCCGATGGTCAGCGTGTGGTCTGCGAATGAATCGTGCGCAAAGAATTCAACAAACACTGTTCAGTTCTTGTTGGATTGCCCGAACATTCCTCTGCTTCATTTGCCTCTGAATGATCCTGCTGGGGCAACAGACAGCGCGCTGTCTCTAGATAGCCTGAAAGTAAGACTGGAGTATCCGCGCGACATCAAGATGTATGGCTTTAGCTTTAACACCAGCTTTGGCGATGTTTCCTTCCAAGGTGAAGCGGCGTATCGCCCACGCGATCCTCTGCAGGTTGACGTCGTCGATCTCGTGTTCGCTGGTTTGGGCCCCACGCTAACCAACTGTCACTTGCAGTCATCCGGTTGTATCGGCAGTACGGTCGGTGTCGGACCGAATGCGACGGGCGCGCAGCAGGTGTATGGCACCAGCAATTTCACCACCGCCAATGGCAACAATCCATTCCCAGATACTTTTGATCTGGTGGTTGGCCATCTGCCGGGTTCGGGTCGTTCATTCCCGAATTTCATCATTCCTTATCGTGGTGGTGAATTAGGAAAAAACCCAGCGAATTCCTATATTCGTGGCTGGGAATATTTCAGAACGCTCTCGCTGGATTTCGGTGCGACTTACGTTGAAGGCAACACAGATTTCACTGCACGAATGCTGCATGCCGATCAAGTGATCTGGCTGCCAGAGCTCGGCTTCCGCGGCATTCTCAATCTTCCTCCGCTTGATCAACTCGCACTCGCAGTGCCCGGTACTTACACCAGCCCTACGGCCGGTGCCGACGGTTCGGGTGCTGATGGATCGCGACAAGCTTGTTCCAGCAACGCGGCCTGCCAATTCGGCCCGGATGGTCTGCGCTTCAGTCCGCATCAAGCGCCGCTGGGTTTGTATCCAACCAAATGGTCGGGTGGTGCTGGTCTGGTGATGTTGATTCGCTGGGAAGATGTGCTGCCAGGTTTGGCCATCGCCCCAACCATCATTCTGAAGCACGACATCTTCGGACACTCGCCAGGCTATCTCTCCAACTACGTCGAAGGACGCACGTTGTTTGATACCAATATTGAATTCCGTTATCAGCAAAAAATTTCTATCAACCTCGGTTATCAGATGTGGTCGGGCGGCGGTGACGCCAATCTGTTCCACGATCGAGACACTTTGAAGTTTTTTGCAAAGTACTCGTTTTAACGTGCACACAAGGAGATTTACATGAAATCACGCGTTGTCATTCTCGCCGCCGCGCTGAGCTTTGCTGTGCCGTCGTTGGTACTCGCAAAGGTTGGCGCTGATCAAGCGGCGAAGCTAGGAAAAGAACTCACGCCCGTTGGCGCAACTGCTGCTGGGAATAGCGATGGAACCATTCCAGCTTGGACGCCTGCCAAGCAGAAAGGAAAGCTTTCTGGTGAGTACGCGAGCGATGCTGCGGTTGAAGCAGAGAAGCCGCTGTACACCATCACTAGCGCCAACATCGACAAGTACGGTGACAAGCTGAGTGAAGGTCACAAATATCTGTTGAAGACTTTCAAGACCTACAAGATGAATGTATTCCCCAGCCACCGTAACGTGGCTTGGCCTGATTTCATCTACAAGGCAACCGCGGTCAATGCGACCAATTGCGCGCTGGTCGGCACGGACAACCCGGATAACTGCAAGCAGGGTTTTCCGTATCCGATCCCGCAAACCGGTGCTGAAGTCATTTGGAATCATCGCCTCAAATGGCGTGGCGATAACGTTCGTCGTAACAACGATCAGATGATTGTTGATCCGAGCGGCAAGTATCAGCTCGCGCAGTTGACCGAAGACGTTAAGTTTCTCTACGCCAACGAAAAGAATCCGGTCCCGCTAACCAACGGCAAGGGCTTGTTCCTGTATTACCTCTCGAAGATCGTTTCGCCACCGCGCACCGCTGGTACGATGATTCTTGTTAATGAGAGTGGCGGCACTGGCGCAACCGGTCGTGCAGCGTGGCTGTATGCGCCGGCATTGAAGCGTATCCGTCGCGCACCGGCTGTTTGCTGCGACAACCCTTACGAGGGCACCGATGGTCAGCAGTTCTATGACCAGGTCGATATGTTCAACGGCGTCCTTGAGCGTTACACCTGGAAGCTGCAGGGCAAGCGCGAGATGCTTGTGCCGTACAACAACTTCAAGGCGGCTCGTGCCAAGTACGACGATCTGGCTCGTCCAAATCATCTGAACGCTGATATCCCTCGCTACGAAACGCATCGCGTGTGGGTTGTCGAAGCAACGCTCAAGCCGGGTGAACGTCATACCTATGCCAAGCGCGTCTTCTACGTTGATGAAGACTCCTGGAGCATCCTGATGGTGGATTGCTATGACGGCAAAGGTGGTTTGTTCAACTTCCAAGAAGGCATGGGCACGCCGCAATCGAATGTGCTGACGCACTTCACCGTGCCAGAAGTAATTTATCACTTCGACTCCGGTCGCTATTTCGTGACGGCATTGTCTGCGCAGGGACACCCGAACGATTACAGCGTGCAGTATCCAGACGGCTTCTTCACCGACAGCGCAGTGCAGCAACGCGCCTCGAAGTAATCCAGTGACATCGTGCAGAGGCTCGCCATCGTGGCGAGCCTCTGCCATCAGTTAAGACAGGAAGTTCCCATGCATGGTGATCCTCGTGGCTGGTTTTCGACGTTCTTCGTCAAAATCACAGAGCCACTTATCTTTTCGAAAAGACCTCTCACCCTAACGGTGATTGGATTGCTGACGATTTTTCTCGGATGGCAGGCGCTGCATTTGCGTCTCGACTCCGGGTTTGAAAAGCAGTTGCCCAAGGATCATCCGTACATCAAGATTCTGAAACAGCATCAGGAGCAGTTTGGCGGTGGCAACACCGTCTTGCTCGCTGTTTCTCAGAAAGCGCCTGAAAAGAATATTTATGACGGCGCTTTTCTGGCGTCGTTAAAAACGGCAACAGACTCGGTCTTCTATCTCTCTGGCGTCGACAGAACGCGCGTCAGTTCGATCTTCACGCCCAATGTTCGTTATCTGGAAGTCGTTGAAGGCGGATTCCAGGGCGGCAACGTCATTCCATCCGGTTTCAATGCGGATGTGGAATCGCTGGCCAAGGTCAAAGACAACATCGCAAAGGCCAGCATCATCGGTCGTCTGGTTTCCAACGATCAGCGTTCCGCATTGGTCTCTGCAGAACTGGTTGACGTGAATCCGCGCACACATGAGAAACTGGACTACATCCAGACCGCGCACAATTTTGAAAACATCCGTGGCCGGCTGATCAAGCAGACGCGTTATGACGTCAAGCTCGCCAGTGATGATGGCGTGTTGAAAGCGGGCACGATTATCTCCACCGTTTACGAAGATCCTCGTGGGCTGTTCTTCCGCTTCAAGTCTGTTCATGGAACTGCAATTGGTCCAAGCGGCGAAACCATTGAAAAGGATTTCGAAGCTTCTGCGCTGACGGTCGCCGAGTCGAAGAACCCGGACTACAACCCGGATATCAATGTCGAAATCATCGGCTTTGCCAAAGTCATCGGCGATGTCGCGGATGCCTCATTGGAGGTGGTGACCTTCTTCGCCATCACCGTGTTCCTCGTTTGGCTGGTGTTGTCCTGGTACATGGGCTCCTTTGTTGTTGCCCTCTATCCATTGAGTTGCGGTTTGCTTGCCGTGATTTGGGAAATGGGTCTCTTCAAACTCGCAGGTTATGGTCTGGATCCCTTTGCGATCCTCGTGCCGTTTCTAGTGTTGGCGATCAGCGTTTCGCATGGTATTCAGATCACTAGCTTCTGGTTGCTGGAAGTTGCGGACCACGGATTGAATAGCTTTGATGCTTCTCGCGCCACGTATCGTCGTCTGGTTATTCCGGGCATTACGGCACTGGTTACCAACATCATCGGCTTCGGCACGATTCTGTTGATTCCAATTGGCATCGTTCAAGAGATGGCGATTAATGCCATGTTTGGTCTGGTTGCGATTGTGATCTGTAAGAAAATATTGCTGCCGTGCTTGTTGTCTTATGTGCACATCGGCAATCGCGAGCGCTTCCGCGCTTATCAGCACCGCCGCGATGAGAAGTTCCAGCCGGTCTGGAAAGTCATGTCGGCTTTAACCAATCGTCGTGTGGCGATCACGGTACTAGTGGTGATGGCGACGACATGGGCGGGTGCGTGGTGGGTCGCTCGTGATCTTCAGATCGGCGAACTGCATGCGGGCGTGCCAGCGCTGAAACCGGATTCTCGCTACAACATGGATTCGGAGTTCATTACCAAGAACTATTCCATTGGCGTTGATGTGCTGCAGATTTATGCGCACACCAAGAAAAACGGTTGCATCGACTATGACGTCATGAACCGTATTAATCGCTTTGGTTGGTATATGCAGAATCAGCCAGGCATCGTTTCGGTTGTGTCATTGCCGATTATGGATAAGCAGGTCTGGGCTAAATACAACGAAAGTAATCCACGCTGGATGCAGCTACCGCGCTCGCAAGACGGCTTGATCCTCGCGGGCCAGCAATTCACGACGTCGACAGGCTTATTGAACGAAGACTGCAGTGTGATCCCGACTTACATTTTCACCAAGGATCATCGCGCCACAACAATCGATCAGATCATTTCGACCATCGACAAGGTCAACAGCGGCGTTAAGCCGGATGATCCTGTGACCTTCCATTTGGCGGGTGGCAACGTCGGTGTGCTTGCAGCCACTAACGATGTGATCAAGAAAACAGAATTCACTGTTCTGTTCTGGCTCTATCTCGCCATCATCGTTTGCGTGTATGCCTCGTTCCGAGGCATCGCAGGCATCATTTGTATTGTCGTTCCATTGGCGGCGGTATCGGTGTTTACCTACGCCATCATGGTCTGGCTGGGCATCGGGCAAACCGTTGCAACGCTGCCGGTTGCCGCATTCGCCGCGGGTATCGGTGTTGATTACGGCATCTACATCTTCAGTGTTCTTGAAGAGAACGTGAAAGTGAAGAGAATGCCGATGCGCGAAGCCTATGCCAACACGCTGCATCAAACAGGTAAAGCGGTGATTGTGACCGGTATTGCCTTGTCTGCCAGTGTTGCGACATGGGTCTTGTCAGGTCTTCAGTTCCAGATTGACATGGGCATTCTGTTAACCATCATGTTCTTGGCCAACGCAGTGGCTGCATTGATCTTCTTGCCAGCCTTCGCACACTTCCTCATTCGTGATGTTTCGGCAGGAAAGCCTTCACAAGGTCAGACAACGGTGTCGGCATGAAAAAAATATTCTCACGCTGCGCTGCGGCGCTGATGCTGTCGGCCATTGTTGTCGCAGCGATTGCTGAAGAGGCGGCGGGCACTGCTGCAAGCGTGTCAGTTGCCAAGCCAATTCCTGCGCTGCTGATTAGCAATGCGGAACGCGGCATGCTCTTGGGTATTGCGCGTGCAGGTGATCAGATTGTTGCGGTGGGTGGCAATGGTGTGATCGTCCGCTCAACGGATGGCAAGACCTGGCGTCAGGCCAAGAGTCCTGTTGATACGGCGTTCAACGCGGTTGGATTTGCAGACTCCAAGCATGGCTGGGCTGTCGGCCACGATTCCGTCATTCTGGGAACGTCGGATGGCGGAGCAACGTGGGCGATTCAGAATTTTCAGCCGGATTTGAATGCACCTATTTTTTCGATTCTGCCCTTGAGTTCGCAGCAGGCAATTGTTGTCGGTGCTTTCGGTCTGATTAAAACGACAGACGATGCAGGCGTGACTTGGCGTGATATCGACGCACCAGCAATTTCTAGCGATAAGCTGCATCTAAACAGTATTGCCAAGCTGAACAACGGAAAGTTTGCTGTTGCAGGTGAACGTGGTTTGGTCGGTTTGTCTGCCGATGGTCTTCAGTGGACCCGCATTGCAACCCAGTATGAAGGTTCTTTCTTCGGCATCCTGCCGTGGAAAGAGAAGGGCGCCATCGCTTTTGGAATGCGCGGCAATGTGTATGTCTGTGATGATCTCGACGCGCCTGCATGGAAGAAGATCGAAACGGCGACAACCTCCAGCTTCTTTGGCGGCGAGACACTGTCAGGTGGCCGCGTTCTGTTGACGGGTTCGGATACCACGGCACTTATGGTGTCGTCAGATGGTGTAGTGGCTGCACTAAAGAAAATCGGCAACGGTGGTAATGGTGATAGCAGTTTGACCGGTAGCCTCAAAATTCCGTCGGCTGAAATATTCATCGGCGAGTCAGGCGCGATTTTAACTGCGGGTGATTAGAACCCTGTAGGCATATGGTTGCGGTCTGCGCGACTACTGCATATCAAGTATGCGGGCAGGATGACGGGGTAGCAGTCTAGGAGGACTGCTACCAACCCGGAAATGCCGTGAGCATCGAACAACTCAATAAAGAAAAAGCGACCGCCTTTTTTGCAGCGCTTAATCGTGGTGACATCCCTGCGATTGTTGGTGCCTACGCAGAAGATGGGCGCTGCGTGACGATGGGCAATACGCTGATCTCTGGAACGTTCGACAAGGCGCAGATCTCTGCGGCTGCTGGCGGTATCTTTCAGGTTTTCCCCAAAGGCATTCGCTTCACGATTGATGCGATGACGGCCGAGGGCGAGCGCGTCGCTGTTGAAGCGAGATCTGAAGGTTTGCATGTTTCCGGCCAGATCTACAGCAATCAGTATCACTTCCTGATGCGCTTCCGCGATGGTCAGCTCGTGGAGTTCAAGGAATACATGGACACCGAGCGTGTCACCGACATTCTTTGTGGCGGGCAGAAACGTCCAGCGGCTGCGGTGTAGTCATGAAGATTCTTGTCCTTGGCGGTACGGGGCTGATTGGTGGTCACGCTGCATTACGTCTGAAGAGCTTGGGTCATGAAGTTACGATTGCAGCACGCAAGCCTTTGCCCACTGACACGCCATTGGGCCAGTTACCTCAACTGACTGGCGATTATCTCAGCGATGATTTCACGCCTGCGCAATTAGCCAAGTTCGACACACTGATCTTCGCCGCAGGCAACGACATCCGTCACGTGCCACCCGGTGATGATGAATCTGCTCACTGGCAGCGCGCCAATGTTGAAGGTGTTCCACGCTTCTTTGCCAAAGCGCGTGATGCCGGTATCCGCCGTGCGATTTACATTGGAAGTTTCTATCCGCAGATTCGTCCTGATCTCTGCGACAAGAGTTCCTATGTACGTGGGCGCAAGCTGGCTGATGATGGCGCGCGTGCGTTGAGCAGTGATCGCTTCCATGTCTGCAGCATTAATGCGCCATTTGTAGTTGGTCATGTGCCGGGTTTGATTGTGCCGGGCATGGCTGCACATGCTGGTTATGCCTTGGGTCGCTTTCCGCAGATTCCGGCATTCGCCCCACTCGGTGGCGTGAACTTCATTTCCACAGACAGTCTTTCCGACGCCATCGTCGGTGCATTGGAGCGCGGCGAAAACGGCAAGGCTTATCTGGTCGGCGATGAGAATCTCAGCTTTCAGGATTATTTCGGCGAGTACTTCAAGGCGGCAGGTCATGCGGGAGAAGTTCCTGCACTGGAAAATGATCATCCCTTCCTGCCGAATTCAATCCTGTATGCCGGTGCTGGCAACACGATTTACTACGAACCCGACGCAGCAGAACTCAAGTTGCTGAACTATCGCCGCAATGACGTGCGCAAGACCTTGCGGGAAATCGTCGACTTCTACCGTTAGTAAGATCGCCCCGATTTATGGAAACGGGGCAGATTTGCCAATATTCATACGCAAGCGTATAAATATCCTACATGAGCGTAGGAACAGCCAAAAAGAGATACGTTAGAGCCCCGCATTTAGGGCCTGAGCGCCGTCGTCCGCAGATACTGGATGCCGCTTTGAAGCTGGTGGCTGATAACGGCGTCCGTGCACTGAATATGGAAGCGGTGGCCCAGGCACTCGGTGTAACCAAGCCGGTTGTGTATGCCTGCTTCACTTCACGCGAAGACCTCTTGAATGCTTTGTTGGAGCGCGAGGAAATACGCCTGTTTGAAGGCGTGATGGCCGCGCTACCCAAGAAAGTGGATATCACTAATCCGCAGCAGTTAATGACGGATGGTTTTCGTGCGCTGTTTAATGCGGTTGATAACAACCGTGATTCATGGCGCTTGGTGTTTTCTGTAGAGGCCGATCCTGCCGTGGCTGCCAGACTTCAAGAAGGGCGACGTCTTGTCTCTCAGAGAGTTTCCTTGCTTGTTGGAGCTTGGCTGAAATTGCTTGGCGCCAAGGATGCTAAGCGACGTTTGCCGATTTTGGTGACTTTGTTCATGTCGATTTGCGAAGGCATGGTTCGTTCGCTGCTGGATAAGTCGAATGACTGGAGCATCGATGAACTCTCTGCTTACGTCGGCCGACTTGTGCTTGCAGCCTTTGAAGAAGCTTGAATTGATCGTTATATATTTTTGAGGAAGAGAAGATGACTTCAACGCGCCCATCGGTTCGTCCCGTTGCCAAACGCCCACGTGAAGATTGGGGCTTGTTTGGACCCGATTCTCCCACGTGGAAAGTTTGGAGCAGCCCAACGGCGCTGCTCGCTTTCCAGCGTTCGATCATTGTCGAAACATTTGATCCCTTCCTCGCGGCAGCTGTTCACGATCAGAATGGCGTGCGCTATAACGCAACGCGTCGCTTTGATCGAACCATTCAATATTTTCTGACGGTGGCCTGCGGCGATTCTCGCGCGGCGATTGAGGCATCTGAAATTCTGATGCGTGTTCACGCCAAGGCAACCGGCGTTGAGCCGATCAGCGAAAAGCCCTATAGCCCGAATGATCCCAACTCACAGCTGTGGATTCACATCACCGGCTGGCAATCCAATCTGCTGTGCTACGAGCGCTACGGCGCTGGTCCGTTGTCTGTAGAAGATGAAAAACGTTACTGGGCCGAGTGCGCGATTGCCGCTGAATTGCAGACCTGTAATCCAGCAGATGTTCCTCGCTCACGTAAAGAAGTGCGGGAATACTACGAAGCCATGCGCCCGAAGCTCTGTGTTTCAGATCGCTCGCGAACGCTGATTCATTACTTCCTTAATTCGCAGCGCAAGATTGCAGGTACTGGTTTGTGGGTTGGCAGTAATCTGATGGCGGCTGCCACTATTGCGACGATTCCAAAATGGATGCGCGTACTTGGTGGTTTTGATCAACCAGCCGCTGTAGATGCCTTGATTGTTCCAGCTGCAAAGATTGCTGTACGCATGGGAAGTATTCCGGTCGTGTCACGCGCGATACTGAAGCAGATGGCGCCATCTGCACTGCCGGTAATGGATCAAGTGCTCAGAAATCAGCAACCGCTGCGCAACGAAATGCCAAGCCCTGCAGAAGCGCGCCAACGTTACGGACAAGTTGGACGCGCTCAAGCAGCGGCTTAAGCGGCTGGCGGGTTCTCAACAAAATCTGCCATTTGATCGTGCAGTGCTTTCTTGAATGAAGGCCGCGCTTCACAGCGATCGCAATAGGCTTTGATTGTTGGGAACTGCGCGACCAAATCAAGATGGCGCAGATTGCGCAGCACCGTCACCATCAAGATATCGGCAGCGCTGAAATGATCTGCAAGATATTCACGCTCGCCGAGGCTTGTCGCTAGAGCAAAGAGTCGGCGCTTAACAAATTCTTCCACTTGTGGGCGACGCTGCTTGGTCCACTCAGCGTCGCTGTGAAAGAGATCAATCTCAGTTAGCTGCTGCACGGCTGGCTCAATCGAATTGAGTGCTGCGATCAACCATGTCTGCACGCGTGCACGTCCGACCGCATCCTTCGGCATCAACGCTTCAGATTGCTCAGCGATATGAAGCACGATGGCGCCGGACTCAAACATCTCCACGCCGTCATGTGAAAACGCGGGCACCTGACCAAACGGTTGCCACTCGCGATATTCCACGCTGGTCTGATCTTGTGGGCCAATCAGTTTGGTGGTGTACGGCAGGCCTGCTTCTTCCAGCGCCCAACGCACGCGCAAATCGCGCACGATGCCGCGTACGAATGGCGGCACCCAACGGAAGGCGCTGACGGTGATCATTTGTGTGTTCATCATGTTTTGCTCCTAGGTCTGCGACAGACTTCAGTGTTTGAGATGCGCTTCCAGCAATTCCAGTCCACGCGTCCAGCCGCGGGTGTGGCCCTGAGCTGAATCATGATCAGGCAGGCGTTCATGTGTGAGCACGATCTCGGTGCTGTCGCTGGCTGCAATGAATTCCACTGTCACCAGTGTTTCTGTGTGACGCGTGGCATCTGAATGCCAAGTGAAAACCAGCTTCTTGTTGCGTTCAATGCCGCGATACTCGCCATAGTGACGCTTATCGCCGTCTTGGTGATGCATGATGATTTCGTAAGCGCCGCCAACACGCGCATCCACGGTCACGGTGTTGCGTCGGTGATCGCCCGGCAGCATCCACTGCGAGAGGCTGTCTGCATCAAGCCACGCGTCGAATAGTTCATCAGCCGTTGCGGGAATGGTGCGCTTAATTACAAGCTTGCCGGGCTTGATGGTGTTCGTCTGAGGTTGTGTCATTGCTTCTTGCTCCTACGTTGATCTTGTTTGCGTTTTTTAATGACGAAATCTTCCAGCGCCGCCAAGCTGTGTTCCCAGAACTGGCGGTAGTACTCCATCCATTCCATCGCTTCTGCCATCGGTCCGGCATTGAGCGTGAGCACGTGCTCGCGTCCTTGCACGGCGCGTGTAACGAGGCCCGCACGTTCAAGAATCCGGATGTGTTTGGAGGTCGAGTTCAGCGAGATCGGGAAGTCATTCGCCAACTCCGTCACTCGCGCATCCGATTGCGCCAGCCGCGCGAGGATCGCGCGCCGCGTTCCGTCCGACATCGCCGTAAAGACGTCATCCAGCTTTGTGTTTTTATATTCACCCATAAGGGTGAATATAGGCGCATACGAAATCAGAGTCAAGTGGAGGGGTTGCGGCAGCTAGGAAGCACTTTCCGTGTAAGAAGAAGACGCTTTGTGCTTCACCGGGTCGTTTTTTTCCGGCTTGGCAGGAAGTAATCAGTAACATTGCATTTGCAGCAGTCGCCTTAACACGACCTTTTATCCGGTCGTCTCCATTAATGACCTGCAAAAAAATAAGAATAGCTCCGCATCGTTTGAACCCTAGCAAGGACGCTAAAGAAAATATCTATGACTACACGGAAAGTATTGGCATCGTCGTGTTTGATTCTGGCTGCGATACTGGCAGCCGGATGTGACGGCGGTAAGGGGGGAGTATCTACTGGCTCTGAGGTGACGAAAGCTCAACTCGGAATCACAACGCTGGAACTGGCGCAAACTCATGTTTTACCGGAAGGCGGTAAGAGCTGGGCGCTTTCAAATGCAACCGAGTCTCTGCATTTCGTAGGGCAGCGTGATGCACTGGCGCTGATTAAATTATCGAAATCCGATGCTATTAATCCGGCGCTTGAAGCTTGGGCCAATGGCGTCAAGTTAGGCGCTGTTTCACTCGCGGCGCCTGACTTGCTGCCACGTACTGAGGCGGCTGGACCGTCTTACGCAACTGATCGCTACAGCGCCACAGTGCCAGCGAGTTGGATGGTGCCTGGTTTACAGCTGCGCGTAAGCGCAAGTAATTACACCGTTAGCGAATTCCGCAATCCTTTGGTTGGGGCGGATTCTCCAATGACTTTACGTGTGTTGCCGTTCTATCTCTTTGGCGCTACCGATGCGAACTCGGTGCCGTTTGCTTCAGCATCTGCGCCTGATGCGACCACAAAGAATGAAGTATTTGCCAAGTGGCCAGTCGCGAAATTAACGGCACAAAATCACCCTGCACAACGCGCCAATTGGTCGACGGTTGTAATCGGCCCGCGGAATGATTCAGGTGGCGTGGCGCGTGAAGCATACGTGGCACAAAACTCAAATCAACAAAAAGATGGCTTTGCAGTGATGGGTTCAATCCTGAATGTCTTGGGTGGACTACTGAATGCAAATGGCGAAGCGGCTGGACCGTATCAGTACTATGCGCCGCTGATCATGCTTAACAGCAGCGGCAACTACGCGGGACCTGGTGGTGGATTGGGCTCAGTCGGCGGTGATACCGGCGTTGGCGATTATTCCTATAGCGGCATTTTTATTCATGAGCAGGGACATGCTTTTGGTTTGTCTCATGCGGGCGAGGCTTATGACGGTGGTCGGTATCCCTACAATTGGGGCAGCCTGAACGGATCAGCTTGGGGCTTCGATCCATTTCACAATGAATTCTTGGCGCCTTTTGTGCCGAGTACTGCAAGCACTTACGTCGGTTGTTCCAGCGATACGTTTGGTGGGCATGCACGTGCAGCTGATTCATCAGGCCGTTGCGTAAAGCAGGATCCGATGCAAAGTGGTGCGGGTGACCAAGCGAGTGGATACAAATTTGCGACCTTCTCTGATTTCAGTTCGGCGGTGATGCAGCGACATCTTGAAGGAACTACAACGGTCGACGGTGCTGGCAATCACAGCTATTCCGGCGGCAGCATCGTTGCAGACTCGTCATTCCCCGGCGGTTACAAACGTTGGGATAGCGTTGATCTGAAGTGGGTGAACTTCACCCCGACTACGACGAGCGGCGCTATTTGGGGATTCGATCAAGGCATGCCCTTGCAGCGCAATGTATCGGTGTATTCCATCGTCGTGACTTACAGCAATGCTTGTGTGAAAGGTCCATTGCAGACTTGCCCGATGTCGCAGATTTATCCGCCTTTGAGCTACACCGGAAATCTGATGCGCACAATCGATCCAACGGATGCTGCGCAACGCGCCAGCATCGTGCCGGACACCAGTCCTAACTATTGGTACTGCCGTAACGGTGGCTGCGATTACACGGTAAGAGTGACTTACGTTGGCGGCAACGTGCGCAATGTGCTCATTCAAGGCGGCTTCCGCCCATTCAATCAGCCGACAGGTGCGCCGCCTGCAAGTGCCAGCAATGCGACGGATGGCAACAGCTTCCGTACGTGGGTGGTCAACGTACCGAATGAAGGCACGATACAAAAAATAGAGTTGCTCTCTACGCCGATGGTATGGAATGGAATGCCCGCTATTCCTACGGTGCTGGCATCACGATAGCTTGAGCTATTGCTTCTCAAACGATTGGATCAACTGTTCACGGAGCCAGCGATTTGCTGGCTCCGTTTCTGCATTGCCGTGCCAGTAGAGATAAGCGTCCATCGTTGGCATATCAAAGGGCAGGGCGATGATCTGGTTGTCGAACATGGGGCCAGCCACACGCGCGTAGCTTTCAGGCATCGTCAGAATCAGATCGGTCTGACTCACCACGCGACAGGCTGAAAAATAATGCTGGCAACGTAGACGAATGCGACGTTGCAAGCCTTGGCGATCAAGCTCGACGTCTTCAAGTCCCGGGCCTGCGCGGCGTGAGCTGACCAAGATGTGATTCTGCTTGAGGTAGGTCACCAGATTTAATTTTCGCTTCACGCTCGGATGATCTTTGCGTGCAACGACCACCAGTGGATCTAACGCAACGCGTTTGCGCTTCACGCTATCCGTTAAAGGCAACAGCACATCCATCGCGGCATCGATGGTGCCCATCGATAATTCAGATTCCAACTCGCGACGATTGGCGCGTACGACTGCGATCTCAACCTTGGGCGCGAGTTTAGTGACGCGCTGCATGAAGGTGGGAAGTAGAGTGGATTCGAGAACGTCACGCACGGCGATCGTAAAACGCTTCTCTGATGAGGCCGGATCAAACTGACTGGCTTCGTTGAGCGTGATTTCAAGACTGCGCAAAGTACGGCGCAACGGCTCAATCACGCGACGCGCCAGTGGTGTGGGCACCATCGAACGGCCTTCCCGCTCAAATAGCGGATCACCAAACATTTCCCGCAGACGCCCTAGGGCATGACTAATCGCCGGTTGCGTCAGATGCAGTTTCTTGGCGGCAGGGGTGATGCCGCCTTCGGTGTAAATGGCGTCCAGTACGACGAACAGATTGAGGTCGATCCGGTTTAGATGCACGAAACTAATGGATACGTATTAGAACTATTCATTGGATTGATTCTAGGTATAGGCCTAACCTGCTGCAACTCCCCACTTCTTAAATCCGCCTCATGGGACAGATTTACCTCGTGCGCCACGGTCAGGCGTCTTTCGGCGCTACCGACTACGACCAGCTATCCGATCTCGGTGCTGAGCAGGCGCGCATGCTCGGCGGTTGGTTCGCCAACACCGGCATCCAGTTTTCCCACGTGGTGACGGGCGGCATGAAGCGCCATCGTCAGACTGCGGAGGCTTGCTTTACAACGCTGCCTGCACCGTCACCCGATGCGTGGATCACTGAGCGCGGTTTTGATGAATACGATCACGATGATGTGTTGAGTCGTTGCCGTCCGGGATTTGATGAGCCGGGCGCTATTCGCCAGTTCATCGCCAAGAGCAAAGTGCCGCAAGACACCTTCCTGCAAATCTTTGAAGAATCGATGCAGCGTTGGATGGGTGGTGAGCACGATGATGAATATCGTGAATCGTGGCCTGCGTTTCGCGCACGCTGCCACGCGGCGCTGGAGCGTTTGGTCGCCACAGCCGATCCGAAAGGCAACACGGTTGTTTTCACCTCCGGCGGCACCATCGCCACCCTGTGTCAGCCACTGCTGTCTTACCCAGACAAACAAGTCGCAGCGCTGACCTGGAACTTGGTCAACAGCTCTGCCACCAAGCTACTGAATCGCGGCGGTCGCGTTTCACTCAGCACACTCAATAGTCACGTCCACCTTGAACAGGCTGGGCGCGCACACGCCATTACTTATCGTTGAACGGAGTTTCAGTCGAATGGATTCAAGCAACGCAGCCAGCAAACTTTTTGACCTCACTGGCAAAATCGCACTTGTCACCGGCGCCAGCCGTGGCATTGGCGAATCAATCGCCAAGACACTCGCCGCACATGGTGCTCATGTAATCGTGTCGAGCCGCAAGGCGCCAGATTGCGAGCGAGTTGCCGAAGAAATTCGCGCGGCGGGTGGTAATGCAGAAGTGCGTGCTTGTCATATCGGTGAAATGGATCAGGTGCAGAACATCTTTGCCGAGATTGAAGCGGCACACGGACGTTTGGATATCCTCGTGAACAACGCAGCGGCCAATCCTTATTTCGGTTCGATTCTCGATACCGATCTCGGTGCGTTTCAGAAAACCGTTGATGTGAATATTCGCGGCTACTTCTTTATGTGTGCACTCGGCGGAAAGCTGATGAAGAAGAGCGGTGGTGGCAGCATCGTCAATGTGGCTTCTGTGAACGGTGTAATTCCCGGTGATTTCCAAGGCATCTACTCAATAACCAAGGCTTCAGTGATTTCGATGACCAAAGCCTTTGCGAAAGAATGCGCTGGCATGGGCATCCGCGTGAATGCACTGCTGCCCGGCGCAACCGATACCAAGTTCGCATCAGCGCTAGTGAAGAATGAAGCAATTCTGAAACAGGCGATGGCCCATGTGCCGATGCGTCGCGTTGCTGCGCCAGATGAAATGGCAGGTGCCGTGCTTTATCTCGTATCGCCAAGTGCCAGCTACACGACCGGCGCATGTCTGGTGGTGGATGGCGGCTATCTGACGGCATAAGGAAATTGACATGAAAGATCTGAAAAATAAAGTTGCTGTAATCACCGGTGCCGCCAGCGGCTTCGGTCGTGAGCTGGCGATTCTGTGTGCGCAGGAAGGTATGCGCGTGGTGATGACGGACGTTGACGAAAAAGGTCTGCAAGCGACTGACGATCTTCTCAAGCCTTTCAGCGCGGAGACGCTCGTCATGAAGTGCAACGTCGCGGATGCCGCAGAAGTCGAGCGTGTTGCTGTCGCGACTTACGAAAAGTTTGGTGCAGCGCATTTGCTGTTCAATAACGCTGGCGTCGCCACCGCAGGCCCAATGTGGACGACGACACTGGAAGACTGGCAGTGGACGCTCGGCGTGAACTTGATGGGCGTTGTGCATGGCGTACGCAGCTTTGTGCCGCGCATGCTCAAGCAGGGTGATGAGTGCCATGTGGTCAACACGGCGTCGGTTGCGGGCCTGCTCGCTGTGCCTGCATCTAGTGTCTATTGCGTGAGTAAGCACGGGGTGGTGGTGATGTCTGAATGTCTGCATCACGAACTCGAAGCTGCAAAAGCGTCGATCAAGGTTTCTGTGCTGTGCCCAGCTTTCGTTAATACCGGCATTGCCGACGCTGCACGCAATCGTCCGCAGGAATTGGCTGCGACCAGTGCTCAGGCTGCGCCATACGAAGAATATGTGAGACAGGCCACGCGTCGCGGCAAGTTGTCGGCTACGGATATCGCACAAATCACGATGGAAGGCGTCAAGGCTGATCGTTTCTACATCCTTACCCATCCCAAGATCAAAGCGGCGATTGAAACGCGTATGCACGACATTCTCGAAGAGCGCACGCCAACCAGTCCGATGGCGAAATAGAACAATAAGGAGAACGCTATGAGTCAGGATTTCAACGGAACCAAACCCGTCGACGAGCGACAGATGTTTGATGTCGCGCGCCTTGAGCAATATCTGAAAGACAAGGTCGCGGGCTTTGAAGGCCCGCTGACGGTTGAGCAGTTCAAGGGCGGGCAATCGAACCCGACTTTCAAGCTGAAGACGCCCAATAAACATTACGTGTTGCGTCGCAAACCTGCTGGAAAGTTGCTGGCATCAGCGCATGCAGTGGATCGCGAGTACAAGGTCATCACCGCGCTTCAGGGCAGCGATGTGCCTGTCGCCAAAACGCATGTGCTGTGCGAAGACGATAGCGTGATCGGCACCGCGTTCTACGTGATGGACTGCGTCGAAGGCCGCATCATGTGGGATCCGGCATTACCGGGCATGGAGCCTGCCGAGCGCACTGCAATCTTCACCGAAATGAATCGCGTGATGGCAGCGCTGCATAAAGTTGATTACGCAGCTTGTGGCTTGGCTGATTACGGCAAGCCGGGCAATTACTTCATGCGTCAGATTGATCGTTGGACCAAACAGTACCGCGCTTCAGAAACCAAGCGCATCGAGTCGTTTGAAAATCTAATGCTGTGGTTGCCGAAGAACATCCCGACCGGTGATGAGACCAGCATCGTTCATGGCGACTATCGCCTCGACAATATGATTTTCCATCCAACTGAGCCGCGCGTATTGGCGGTGTTGGATTGGGAACTTTCAACGCTGGGTCATCCGCTCGCAGACTTCTCTTATCACTGCATGACCTGGCACATCCCCAAGGGTGTATTCCGCGGGTTGGGCGGTGCCAAGCTTGCTGATCTCGGCATTCCGTCGGAGTCCGAGCATGTCGCTAATTACTGCAAGCGTACTGGTCGCGCACCAATCAATCAGAGCGATTGGGATTTCTACATGGCCTACAACCTGTTCCGCCTCGGTGCGATCCTGCAAGGCATTGCAGGCCGCGTGAAGGACGGCACGGCCGCAAGTGCCCAAGCTAAGGCGATGGGCGATGCTGCAGGACCGTTGGCTGATTTGGGTTGGGCGCAGGTCGAAAAGATTCTCAGCCGTCGTTAATTTCAATTCTCCCTCTCCCCATGCTTTTTATGGGGAGAGGGCCGGGGTGAGGGGCATCGCCATTTGCGCAAACCCCTCACCCTGACCCTCTCCCCGCAAGCGGGGAGAGGGAAACAACTTTCTAGGAGTGCACCATGGATTTCGAATACTCACAAAAAACCAAAGACCTGATGACGCGTCTCAACGCGTTTATGGATCAGCACGTCTATCCGAATGAGAAGACATTCATCGAACAGGTTGCAGAGGGCGATCGCTGGCAGCCAACCAAGATCATGGAAGAGCTGAAGATCAAAGCCAAAGAAGCCGGCTTGTGGAATCTGTTTCTGCCGGAATCCGAGCGCGGCGCAGGTTTGAGCAATCTTGAATACGCACCGCTGTGCGAAATCATGGGCCGCGTGATCTGGGCACCAGAAGTGTTTAACTGCGGCGCGCCAGACACCGGCAATATGGAGGTGCTGGAGCGTTACGGTTCGCCTGAGCACAAAGAGCAATGGCTCAAGCCTTTGCTTAACGGTGAAATCCGTTCTGCCTTTGCAATGACGGAGCCAGACGTTGCTTCATCTGACGCTACCAATATCGAATGCCGCATTCAGCGCGATGGCAATGAATACGTCATCAATGGTCGCAAGTGGTGGACCTCTGGCGCCAACGATCCGCGCTGCAAGATCTTCATCTTGATGGGCAAGACCGATCCGGATAATCCGAGCCGTCACAGTCAGCAGTCGATGATTCTGGTTCCGCGTGACACACCGGGCGTGAAGATATTGCGTCACTTGCCTGTGTTTGGTTACGACGATGCGCCGCATGGTCACGCCGAAATTCTGTTTGATAACGTTCGCGTGCCTGCGAGCAATATTCTGCTCGGCGAAGGTCGTGGTTTTGAAATCGCACAGGGCCGCCTTGGGCCAGGCCGTATTCACCACTGTATGCGCTTGATCGGTTTGGCTGAACGTTCGTTGGAGAAAATGTGCAAGCGTGCACTGACTCGTGTTGCTTTCGGTAAGCCAGTCGCTGCACAGACGGTAACGCTGGAGCGTATCGCGGAATCACGCATCATGATTGATCAGGCTCGCCTGCTCACGCTCAAAGCTGCGTACATGATGGACAAGGTTGGCAACAAGATTGCGGCGAAGGAAATCGCGATGATCAAGGTTGCAGCACCGAACATGGCGCTGCAGGTGATTGATTGGGCAATTCAGGTCCACGGTGCTGGCGGTGTTACTGACGAGTTCGGTTTGTCCTACGCATGGGCGCAAGCACGTACGCTGCGCTTGGCCGATGGTCCGGATGAAGTGCATCGCAATCAGATCGGCAAGATGGAGCTGTCGCGGTACATCACCGCTGATGCGATGAAAGCTTATAGCTCTAGCCGCAAATGATCGCTCACGCGCTCGACAGTTTGCTCAACGCTGGCGGCAATGTGTCGCAAGTGGGCTGGCTGCCGGGCGCGCGTTATCTGAAGACTGCACGTGGTGTTGTGCGTGTTTACGACAGTCGTGGCACAGGTCCTGTTGTGGTGATGGTGCCGGACGGGCCCAACGTGATCGAGCATCACAAGGTTGTCATTGAGTTGCTGACGCCGCATGCACGCGTGGTTTGTTTTGATATGCCGGGCTTTGGGTTTTCTCGTCCGGGCTTGTCGTATGACCACAGTTTGAAAGCAGGTGGCGAAACGGTATTGGCGGTCATGGATGCGTTGGAGATTAAAGAGGCTGCACTGCACTTCAGTTGCGCTAATGGGTTCTACGCATTAGCTGCTGCGCGGATTGCTCCGCATCGCATACGACGTTTGTTGTTGTGTCAGACGCCGGCATTAGAGGGCATGAGCGCTTGGGTACAACGCGTGATTCCATGGCAGGTACGTACGCCAGTGCTGGGACAAGTACTCGTGCGTGCGACACGTCGGCGTGTGGCGCATGGTTGGTACGCGGCATCGCTGCCAGACAAAGACAGTCGCGCGCCGTTCCGTGCAACTGCAGATCACGCGCTCGCGCATGGCGGCTGCTTCTGTCTCGCCGGGGTGGTGCAAGGGTTGATTCGCGCTGATCAAAGAGAGCTTGAAGGTGTGAAGCAGCCGGTCACTTTGCTGTGGGGTGACTCAGACAAGAGTCATCGCAAAACACCTGTCGATTCGCTACTCGCGCTGGTGCCTCACGCACAGATTCAACACTTTCCCGAGTGCGGCCATTTTCCGGACCTCGAACGTCCCAAGCAGTACGCAGAAATTTCTTTAGCCGCGCTGTCGGCCTGATTATTTTTTATTGGAGTCTCACATGACTGACATCATCAATCACCAGATTCGTCTCGCCGCACGTCCTGTTGGCCTGCCCAAGCCGAGCGACTGGAATTTCACTGAAGAGAAAGTAGTTGAGCCTGCGGAAGGGCAGTTGCTGGTTAAGGTGTTGTACCTCTCGCTCGATCCTGCCATGCGTGGTTGGATGAACGATGCCAAGTCTTACATCCCACCTGTTGGCCTTGGTGAAGTGATGCGTGCAGGCGCGATTGGCAAGGTCATCGCCAGCAAGCATCCGAAGTTTGCAGTCGGTGATGAAGTCAGCGGCGCGTTCGGCGTGCAGGAATATGCACTGTCGGATGGCAAGGGTCTGATCAAGGTCAGCAGCAAGCTCGCACCGCTGCCGGTGTATCTCGGCACGCTCGGCATGCCGGGCATGACGGCTTACTTTGGCATTCTCGATGTGGGCGAATTGAAAGAAGGCGATACGGTTGTTGTTTCCGGCGCTGCGGGCGCAGTCGGCACCGTTGTCGGCCAGATTGCCAAGATTAAAGGCTGTCGCGTGATTGGTATTGCCGGTGGCGCAGATAAATGCGAATGGTTGGTAAAAGAGCTCGGCTTTGATGCAGCGATTGATTACAAATCTGAAGACGTCAAAAAGGCCCTCCGCGAACATTGCCCGAAAGGCATGGACGTCTACTTCGACAATGTCGGCGGCGACATCCTCGATGCAGCCCTAACGCAGCTTGCACGCGGCGCACGCATCGTCATCTGCGGTGCGATCTCGCAATACAACAACACCACGCCAGTCAAAGGCCCCAGCAATTACCTCTCGCTACTCGTCAATCGCGCAAGCATGAAAGGCATGGTGGTATTCGACTATGCAGATCGCTATGCCGACGCCGCAAAAGAAATGGCGGGTTGGATGATGGCAGGCAAGCTGAAGTCGCGCGAAGATATCGTCGAAGGCCTCAACACTTTCCCTGACACGCTGCTGAAACTATTCAAGGGCGAGAATACTGGCAAGCTCGTGTTGAAAGTCTCCAAGGACTAAACACCATTGTGTGCTCAGCGTTTAATTCAAATGATCCTGGAGAGATTCCATGCTTAAAACCTATGTGGGGAGTTGCCATTGTGGTGCTGTCCGGTTCGAAGCGGATATTGATTTGAGTTTGGGCACGAACAAATGCAACTGCTCAATCTGCACAAAGACGCGGAACTGGAATGTCATTCTTAAACCCAATGCATTTCGCCTGTTATCAGGCGAGCAGGATTTGAAGGACTACCAGTTCAATCATAAAGTTGGTCATCATCTTTTCTGCGGCAATTGTGGCGTACGTTCTTTCGGTCGAGGTCACGTCAAAGAAATCGGTGGTGATTACGTTGCCGTGCAAGTCGGTGCTCTCGACAATCTTGATCCCGCTGAATTGATTGGAGCGCCTGTCAGATTTGCAGATGGCCGAAACAACAACTGGGGTGCGGTTCCAGCGGAAACGCGACATCTTTAAGAACGGAATGTCTGGGAGCATCTCGCTCCAATTCTTCGCGCGGCTGTCATACTGATTCTCGATTTTACCGGACAGCATCAAGCGATGAGCAGTACAGCAAATCAATCAGGATCGGCAGCGCATTCGTCTCGCGGTGTGCTGCTGTTCATGCTGGGCGTGTTGATGTTCGCTTGCATGGACAGCACGACCAAATATCTGGTCGCGCATTACGAGGCGCCGTTGGTGGTTGCGATTCGCTACATCGTCAACTGCTTATTAATGGTGATTCTGCTCACGCCTAGCCAAGGCAAGGCGCTGGTTCGCACAAAGAGAACCGGTTTGGTTCTGGTACGTGCCGCTTGCCTTGCATCTGCGTCTATTTTTGTCGCCTTGGCCTTTCAGCGCATGCCTGTTGCTGAAGCGACGGGAATTCTGTTTTTGTCGCCCTTGCTGGTAGTGCTTGTTTCTGGACCTTTGCTCGGCGAAAAAGTTGGCGCGTTTGGTTGGATTGCAGCCATCGGCGGGTTCGCAGGCATTTTGCTGATTGCACATCCGGGCTCGGGTATGGATTTCCTTGGAACCGTCTTTGCGCTTTGTGCTGTTGTCGCGACGGGCTGTTACCAACTGCTGTCGCGTGTTCTCGCAACTACGGAGAGCACGATCCCGATGTTGTTCTATACCGCCTTGGTTGGCTCTATTGTCTTTGGTTTGTACTTGCCGTGGTCATGGGGCGGTCCGGCACCGACACCATTACAGCTTCTACTTTTCCTCGCCACGGGTGTTTTAGGTGGATTGGGACATTTTCTATACACCGCCGCGCATCGTGAAGCTCCGGCATCCTTGCTCGCGCCGATGATGTACATACAACTGGTTTGGGCAGGCCTGCTGGGATGGATCGTGTTTGATCATGTGCCTGACACAACCGCCATTCTCGGCATGTGCATCGTTGCCGCATCTGGGCTGATGGTGGCGCTGAAATCGCGTATGGCGCAGCGGACGTTGGCAGAGCCGGTCGAATAATTGGCAATCCCGGGTTTCACCCGGGCTACAAAAAGCCCGCACTGATTGAAGAGTTCAGTGCGGGCTTTTTAGTGCCTACAACATCAATCAGAAAATCAGTCTCGCAGCGTTGTAAATCAAACCGATCAACACCAGCGAAGACAGAAAGAACACCGCAAAGCGCAGTTCAATCTTGTTAATGACCGCCTGCACAAAACTGTGCAGCACGCGCAATCCCACATACGTCCAAGCCAGCGTCAGGTTCATCCCATCGCCTGCGCCAATGATCGCCAGTGTCAGCGCGATCGCATAGAAAATCGTCGGCTGTTCCATCAGATGGTTGTAGTTGTCTGCTTTCCAGCGAACGTTGGCCGGCAGGGTGTTCATCTGCTCGCCACGCGGCGCTTGGGAATCCAGCTTCAGCTTCATCCTTTGAATGGCCGGAATACGTGTGACGTACATCCAGAGCCACATCACCATCGACCAAGCAATGAGGGCAACAACAGGGGCAAGTATTGGGCTGTGCGGGAACATTTGAACTCCTTGTGTTTGAGATGTTTGTGGTGATGTGTAGGCGAGCGTACCGACTGTTTGGGCGCTATGTGCTTTGTCCTGCATGCCGCAACAAAAAATTGTGCAGTGCACTACAAAGCGCAGCAAAAATAAAAGTGTAAATAACGCACAAAAACGGTGCGTTTGCATAAAAAAAGAGTAAAAGTAGTTTGGGACGCATGCGCGTGAGCGTCTACAAGAAGGACTTTTGCTGCACTTTTCAAGACGGCTGCTTGGATTGACCCGCTGTAAAAAGATAATTCTAAGGAGAGAGAAGATGATGATGAAAAGTCGTGCGTTATTGCGATTGGGTGCGGGCTGCTCGTTATTGGCCCTGCCTTTAAGCGCTATGGCATTCCCCTTTGACCTCGGCCCTGTAAAGGGTAGTTTCGACACTACAGTTTCCGTCGGCACGGCAATGCGTATGCAATCACCGGACGGGAACTTGGTTGGCATCGCCAACGGCGGCACTTCACGAACCCCAAATGAAGACGACGGCAACTTAGGTTTTGCCAAACACGATCTTATTTCGGCCACCGCCAAGGCTTCGCACGACATCGAGTTGAAGTGGAAGAACTTCGGCGCCTTCTCTCGCGTCACTTATTTCTACGATGGTATTTCTACGCATGCGCGGCCTCGCGAAGACCGCATGAATGCATTGAACAATCCGACGAGTGATCGTAAAGGTGGCAGTTACGAGCTCGGTCCCGAGGGTCGTGATCGTCTGGGTTCAGAACTCGATTTTCTCGATCTCTTTGCCTATGCCAATTTCAATGTCGGCGGCGTCGGCGTCTCTACACGCTTTGGTAAGCAAGTGGTGAGCTGGGGCGAAAGCACGTTCATCGGTAACAGCATTAATTCAATCAATCCCATCGACGTTTCCAAGATTCGTGCGCCGGGTGCTGAACTCAAAGAAGCGCTGATCCCAACCGCGATGTTGTGGAACTCGCTACAGGTCGGTGGTGGCGTGAGTGTTGAATCGGTGTGGATGACGTCGTATGAAAGCACCCGCATTGATCCACGCGGCTCGTTCTTCTCCACTAATGATTTTCTGTCAGACGATGGCGATAAAGCCTATCTAAGCTTTGGACGTCGTGAAGACGATGGTCATACGCTGCGTAGTCCTATTGCCGCCAATGGCGGTTCGGCAAGTGTTTGGGCTCCACGCGATGCCGGAAGGAAAGTTGCGAGTGCGACCAAGCAGTATGGTTTTGCAGTGCGCTATATGGCGGACTGGCTGCACAGTACCGAGTTGGGTCTCTACTATTTGACGTATCACAGCCGCACGCCTTTGGCTTCGGGTATCGCGGGTGGTGGTACCTCATCACAAAGAGGCACCAATCTGCTGACGCAAGGTTTGCCAACGTGCTCGTCGCAAGCAACGCCGACAGCACCTTGTCGCGGAACGTATTTCAGCGAGTATCCCTCCAACATCAATCTGTATGGCCTGAGCTTTAATACGACGGGCCCTATCGGTATTGCTTTGCAGGGTGAGT
The DNA here is from genome assembly GCF_003052265.1 of Stenotrophobium rhamnosiphilum. GTDB lineage: Bacteria > Pseudomonadota > Gammaproteobacteria > Nevskiales > Nevskiaceae > Stenotrophobium > Stenotrophobium rhamnosiphilum. The sequence goes on along the minus strand of NZ_QANS01000002.1, from coordinate 742,909 downwards.
ATTCTTACCGTCCCAACATGCCTTTGCAGTTAGCTTCACCAGAGCTGTTGCTGGCTGCCTTGGGTGTGCCAAGCACTGTGAGCGCAACGCCGATAGCAGCGGGTAGCTATATCAAGGGTTATCGTCGTGTCGGCATGCATCAGGCGCAGGCGACGGCAACCAAATTGTTTGGCCCAACGTTTGGTGCTCAGCAGTTCACGATGGTCGGTGAAGTGGGTGCGACTCATCTCAATCTACCTGACAAGCTGAAGTTCAATGGCCCGGGCGTAGCGCTTCCTTCTTGCAGCGTATTCAGAACGCTGCCTGCTGGATCTCAGCTCGGTGTTTCGGGCGGGTCTTGCCAAGAAGAAGTGGGCGGCGGTTATGCCACCAAAGATTCTTGGGGCTATCGCATCGTCAGCCGCTTGGATTATGAAAATGCTATTGGTGCAGCACAGCTTTCGCCACGCATTATTTTTGCGCATGACGTAGCAGGCGTAGGTCCGAGCTTTAATCGCGATACTAAGGCGATCACTTTTGGTCTGGCGCTTAACTATCTACAGCGCTGGCAGGCTGATATCGGCTACACCACTTTCCAAGGCGGTCGCGTATTTGCAGGAACAGATGCAGTTCCTCCAGGAACCGTTCTTGCTGCTGGCCCACCGCCAACGTTTGTGCCGGGTGACTCGACTCAATCAGCTTCATTTGCGACGGGCTCTAACCAAAGCAAGGATCGCGATTTCCTCGCCGTCAGCGTTTCCTACGCATTTTAAATCGATAAGAATTCGGAGAAATTATTATGCGCAAACCATTATTTATCGCCACGCTTTTAGCGGCGACTTTAGGAGCAACGGCTGCACAAGCCGCTGTCTCCGCTGCTGATGCTGAAAAGCTTGGTTCAACCTTGACGCCGATGGGCGCGGAGAAAGCAGGCAACGCTGCAGGCACTATTCCGGCATGGACAGGTGGACAAACCACTGCGCCTGCTGGCTTCAAACCCGGCGGTCATTATCCTGATCCGTTTGCTGCGGACACTGTGCAGTTCACGATCAGCTCAGCAAATATGGATAAGTACAAAGACAATCTCAGCCCCGGTCAGATTGCGCTGATGAAGCGTTATCCCGATTGGAAAATGAATGTCTTTCCAACGCGTCGCAGCGCTGCGTATCCAGCAGGGATCTATGCTGAGACGAAAGCCAACGCCACCAAGGTAAAACTAGTTTCTGGTGGTAACGGTTTCGAAGGCACCACCGGCGGCATTGCATTCCCAATTCCGCAAAGCGGTTTGGAAGTGATCTGGAATCACCTGACGTCTTACAAGGGTGATACCTATGCCACTTCATGGGGGCAGGCGCCTGTTACTGCGAGCGGTGACTACAACTTGGTGAAGTTCGATTATGAGTATGACTTTATCTACGGCAATCAGAAGAAGACAGCAGCTCAGCGTGCGGACAATCAACTGTTCTACTTCTTGCAGGTGATCACCGAGCCGCCACGTTTAGCGGGCGGCATCTTGCTGGTGTACGACTACGCAGACCAAGTGAAAGAACCGCGTAAGGCTTGGACGTATAACCCCGGACAGCGCCGCGTTCGTTTGGCGCCAACGGTGTCTTACGACAACCCGGGCACCGCGTCTGATGGCCTGCGTACGACAGACGATTTCTTCATGTTTAACGGTGCAACCGATCGTTACGATTGGAAGCTGGTTGGCAAGAAGGAAATGTATGTTCCGTACAACAGCTACAAGATCAACGGCCCCAGCTTAAAGACGAAAGATGTGTTGAAAGTGGGTCACGTCAATCCTGACCCAGCACGTTATGAGTTGCATCGCGTCTGGGTGGTAGAAGCCACACTCAAGGGCGGTACCTCGCATCTCTACAAGCGCCGCACGATGTATCTGGACGAAGATAGCTGGACGATTCTGGTTGCCGACAAGTACGACAACCGTGATCAGCTCTGGCGCGTTGATGAATTGCACACCACGCAGTACTACGATGTTCCATTCCTCGCGCCGGGTCTCGAAGTGCATCATGACTTGCAGTCGGGTCGCTACATTGCGCTGTCACTGCGCAATGAAGAGAAAACCGTTTACACGCCGATTAATCGCACCCCGGCAGATTTCTCACCAGATGCGCTACGCAGCAAAGGCACGCGATAAAGTTTTAAGCTTTGTAAAAAGGGCCGACATAATGTCGGCCCTTTTTTTGTACAGGATGTGCGGTATGTAGGCGGAGGTGGGGATGCCTAAGAGCCGACAGATGAGCGATGATTTTACTCAATGTACTGAGGGGATTCCGTCAGCAGGACCGTTGGTGGAATACCGAGAATTGATATTAGTGATGTGCGAGTGCCGAGCATGCCTACAGAAGTTGTGGGGGTGAGTGGACTGCCACTTGGTTTAGGCGACGTTAGGTGCGGAATATCGCGTGTCCACATAACTAGCCGATAGCGACCGCTAGCGTTCTTGAAAAGTAGGGCGTAATCAAGTGGATTGGACAAGGTAATTCTGGATTGGAGTTCGTAACCAGCCAATTCTGTCGACATTGTCTTCAGCGCGGTATATGAAGGTTTTGCAAGAGAAGGTGCGTTGCTGTTCAACGTCACGGCTGAAACCAAGCCGTAGTTTTTTTCGTTATCAAAAGGATCGATCCCGTTATCTTTCCAGTTGTACCAAATGCTAATAGGAATATTGTTTGCAAGGTTGGTTAATTGCTGGCGTACGACAAGCGCCGCTTGAACCATAGACGTTACGCCGTAGCTGACGAGAGGTGCCGAGTAGTAGCCCCATTCACCGCTAATAATCGGTAGCGTGCCTGTGCCAACAGGCGTATTCATCATCTCGCGCAATGTGATGTAGTCATCGGCTACGGTTTCTGGATTGCCTGTTGTCGTAGCGCCAGCTCTATATGGGTGAACGCTGATCGCATCCAAGCATGAGCGTAGGTTCGAGTTTGGATCGAGAAGTTTCTCCATATAAGTTTTTCCGGCAATTGAAACTTGCTGTGTGCTTTGCGGGTTGGTCGCGGAAAAATTCAACTTGGACAGCGCAGGCCCAACGATTGTGGCGTTCGGCGTGACGCTGCGAATAGCTGTACAAGTTGCCACTGCTAGCTCTAAATACTGCTCGACGGGAGTTTTTGAAGAACCTGCTACTGGGTACCAAAAAGTAGCCAAATTGGGCTCGTTCCATATTTCCCAAATGATCCGTGGGTTCGTTGGAAATCTATGCGGATCATCGAAATGACTTACTGCAGCAGCAGCCCAGTTAGAAAAGGCGGCAATGCTATTTGTGTGCTGTGGTGAATAAAGCTTTGAACACTCAGTGCCCGAAGGAACAGCGCAAATTTCGTACTTAGGATGGGAATGATGCAAGATGAAATATGGCCGTATGCCGTTTTGAATCATGCTGTCTACGATGTTCTCGTAGGCGCTCCAGTCATACCAGATATTTCCTTGCTCAGTTCGTTTCTCAATCAGATCCCACGCGAAATCCATTCTGGCAAATTTAATGCCGGCAGCTGCCATCATGGGCATGTCTGTTTTGAATGCCTCAATGCTTGGACCCGTCGCGGTGAATGTAACGTTTACGCCAACGCTATTTGACACCGACGGTGTTGGTAAGTCCGCGCAAAAGGCGGATGAAGATAACAGACCAATCGCGATAGCCTGGAAAATTTTTCCTTCCATGTCGTTTCCCCTCAAGATTTTTGTGGATTTATTTATGCAAGCACTCTAGGTGGGCTTGTCGTAAATCTATTTGACGTAAATGCAGGTTTCTCTTAACTGTAAGCCGCCCGACTTTACCGCATCAATGATGTCCGGTGCGAAACGCGTGGGGCGAAACATTCTTCCATCGCTTGAGGGCATGAATACAGCTGGCCGGTTCTGAGTAGCTCCAGCACATCGAGATTTCTTCAATCTTCACACCCGGCATGCGCAGATACTCCTCAGCCAACATTTGTCGCACTTCTTCACGGCTTGCAGTCGGGCCGCTACATTGCGCTGTCACTGCGCAATGAAGAGAAAACCGTCTACACGCCGATTAATCGCACTCCGGCAGATTTCTCACCAGACGCTCTACGCAGCAAAGGCACGCGATAAAGTTTTAAGCTTTGTAAAAAGGGCCGACATAATGTCGGCCCTTTTTTTGTATAAAAAAGAAGAGCCAAGCTTGAATGTCTCAAGCTTGGCTCTGCTCTATGCGACTTTTTTACTGTAGCAAAGTGCTATTGAACCAGTTTGCACTCATCTACGCCGGCTTTGCCTGTTGATTCATCAACTAGCTGTAGCTTCGATCCGCCAGAAATCATGCCCATCTTTACTTCTTGCCATACAAAGTAATTTTGTCCGGCTTGTGCATTGACGGTTAAGGAACCCTCTCCCTGCGAGGTCAGTACATGTGATCCTGGATTTACCTGACGGTAGATGTAAGTTTTTGATGCAGTTTCGCCAACCTGAGCGCCATCTAGCGTTACAGGCATCTTCAGCGCTGCACCTAAGGTTTCGTTGCGATAAACATAGATATTGGCTTGGCCTGGCGCGGCGCGATAGGCCTTTGCAGTTGTGTCTGCCTGAGGCGATGCCATTGGAACAGACGCGCAACCTGTGACAAGGACGGACAACGTCAACGATGTAGCGATAATAAATTTTTTCAACACAGAATCTCTCCCTTTTTTATGGAACATCGATTAATTGGGGCAAACTCTAAAGCATTTAATTCTTGGAGAGAATAGGTTTCACTTGGAAATAGGGCGCGTAAAGAAAATAGAGTTGTGGGATTTACTGCCCGGCGCGGAAGGCGTGAGGCGAAACATTCTTCCAGCGTTTAAATGCGTGGATAAAACTGGCTGGCTCTGAGTAACCAAGCCGCATCGAGATTTCTTCAATCTTCATGCCCGGCATGCGCAGATATTCTTCCGCCAGCATTTGTCGAACTTCTTCAACCAGTGCACGGAAGGTGGTGCCTTCTTCTTCCAGCCGACGGCGCAGACTGCGCACGGCCAGATGCATCTCTTCTGAGACCTGTTCAATGCCGGGCATTTCGCTGGGCGCTTTGAGCAGACGATCACGCACACGACCCGCGACGCCAGTGCGTATGCGCCGCTTTTCCAGCAACTGTCTGCATTGATCAAGGCAGAGTCGCGCCATGTCGCTGTCGCTTTGCGGCAATGGTTCGTCGATATGAGCGGAGTTGAACGTGATGATGTTGTCTTGCGTTTCGTATTGCGGCTCAACGCCGCAGAGATCGCGATAGCGTTCTCCGTAAGCCGGGCGCTTGCAGCGGAAGGTCGCACTGATCACAGGTAGCAGGTCAGGGCGTATTTCACGCATGACATTGCCCCAAGCGGCGAAATCGCGCTCAAACAAAAACTGTCGCACGTCTTCAGGAATATGCGTTTCTTCTATGCGGAGTTCATACACCTTGTCGCTGACCACGCCTGGCTTGAAGCGGACGAAGGCGTAGCTCAGATCTAGATAGTTCTCGGCGGTGGTGAACATATTGCGAAGGTTGACGCTGGTGAGCAGCGCAAAGCCGAAGATGCCGTAAGACGAAAGATTGTATTGAGCGCCAGCGTCGAGCCCGATGCCGGGGATGTGGCCGATCTCTTTGACGATGTTACGGACTAACTGCAATTCCTGCGAAGCGAGAATTTCAGTGTTGGGATTGGCCAGTGTTGCTTCATCGATTCCGGTGTCGCGCAGGCAGGTCGCCAGCGTTACGCCGTGGCCCGCGGCAAAGCGCGCCTGCAGTTGCATGCTGAGAACGGGACGGCGGACTTCGGAAATCGGCATAACCCATCGGGATGACTATAGACTGGCCTCGATTATCAATCGAATGGCTGCTACCGTCATCCCCTAACGATGGCGGAGTGGTCATTATCTGGCCTCATCAGTACCCCAACTCGGTAATTCAGATGGCTAATCAGGCAAACAACAGCTGCAAGGTCGCGATCATTGGCTCAGGCTTCGGCGGTCTTGGCATGGCGTATTCGCTGCGCAAATCGGGTATCGACTCAATTGTGATTCTTGAAAAAGCCGATGACCTTGGTGGCACTTGGCGTGAGAACACTTATCCGGGCTGCGGCTGCGACGTGCCTTCGCACTTCTACTCATACTCGTTCGAATCTCATTATTCATGGGAATGGCGCTACGCCAAGCAGAGCGAGATTCTGAAATATCAGCACCACATTGCAAGCAAATACGATCTCGAAAAACACATTCGCTATCGCACCGAAGTAACGAGCACTGCGTATGACGATGCACGCGCCGTGTGGGTGCTGCAGATGAAAGATGGCAGCACGCTGGAGGCAGAGAGCGTGGTTAGTGCTGTCGGCCAGTTGCACCAAGCGGCGTACCCAAAGATTGCGGGTCGCGAAAAATTCAAAGGCGCGGCTTTCCACTCAGCGCATTGGGATCACAGTTTCGATCTCAAAGATAAAAAAGTTGCAGTGATTGGTAGCGGTGCGAGCGCCGTGCAGTTCCTCCCGGAGATTGCGAAAACGGTGAAATCGCTTGAGCTGTTCCAGCGCTCACCCGGTTGGACTTTCCCCAAGGCTGAGAAAAAGCTGTCGAACTTCGAGCTCTGGTTGTTCAACACATTTCCGATTCTGCATACGCTTGATCGTCTACGCATCTTCTTGTTCATCGAAACGCTGGCCAAGGCTTACAACGGCAACAAACCTTTGTTGTGGCTGGTAACGGCACTCTCCAAACTGCAAATGCGTTGGCAGGTGCGTGATCCGGAATTGCGTAAAAAGCTCACGCCGGAATTCGCGATTGGTTGTAAACGCCTTCTGCTCAGCAACGATTGGTTGCCAGCGTTGACGCGTTCTAATGTGGATGTGGTCGTTGATGCAGTCACCGAAATAACCGAGACCGGTGTGCGCACCGCAGACGGCAAGTTGCATGAAGTCGATGCCATCATCTACGGCACCGGCTTTGCTGCGACGCAGTTCCTCACGCCAATGCGGGTGACCGGCCGCAACGGTCGCGATTTGCATACCGATTGGGCGAAGGGCGCTTCCGCTTATCTGGGCATGGCGATTTCTGGCTATCCGAATTTCTATGTGTTGTACGGTCCTAACACCAACGTTGGCGCTGGCTCAATCATCTTCATGTTGGAGCAGCAGCAGAACTACATCGCCAAGTTGATGAAGCAGCGTGTGCAGAATAACTGGCGCAGCATTGAAGTGACTGCAGCAGCGCAGGCTCGCTACAAGAACGAAATGGATTCCCGCAGTGCTGAAACCACGTACTCAGGCGATTGCCAGAGTTGGTACAAAACCGCTGAGGGCGTCAACACCAACAACTGGGTTGGCTCCATGGTGGAGTTCCGCCGCCGTTGCGCGGAACCAATCGCCGAAGATTTTCAGAGCGAGAAAGCTTCTACTGCAGCGGCGTGAGGCAAAGCGGTTTGGCGTTGAGACAAAATCAAAACTAGATATGGAATCGACATGATCGATTCCAACGAGGAGCTACAGATGGCGGCCACCAAGAATCCAAAGACCACGTTGCTGCATTGCCTGCTGCATTGGGAAGTGACGCAGACACATCGTGTGTACATGACGCAGCCTTATGCCGATGGCCGCGTGGTCGATTACACATGGGTAGAAGTTGCGAGTCAGGTGCGTCGCATGGCGACGCATTTGCGTTCATTGAATCTGCCGCCGCGTAGCAATATTGCTTTGCTCGGCAAGAACAGCGCGCATTGGATCATGGCGGATCTCGCGATCTGGATGGCGGGTCACATCACTGTGCCGCTTTATCCTGCGCTTAATGGCGATACCGCTGGTTACATTTTGGAGCACAGCGAAGCGAAGTTGCTGTTCCTCGGCAAGATGGACGGCAAGAGCGATGGCTGGAACGAGATTGCGCCGGTTGTGCCCAAGGGCTTGCCGATCATTGCGCTGCCGATGGCCCCGCGTGATGACGTGCCTCAATGGGAAACCATCATCGCCAACACGCAGCCTTTGCAGGACCTGAAACTGCCAAGTGCTGATGACCTCGCAACGATTCTCTACACCTCAGGCAGCACCGGTCGCCCGAAAGGTGTGATGCACAGCCACGGCAGCTTCACGCGTTCGGCTGAAGGTTTGAATCGCATGCTGCACCTGTCTGCGAACGATCGTTTGTTGTCGTATCTGCCTTTGGCACACGTTGCTGAACGCGCGCTGGTGGAGTCAGGTTCCTTGTATAACGGCTGCCGCATCTTCTTCGCTGACAAGCTCGACACTTTTCCCGCGGATTTGCGTCGCGCAACGCCAACCATTTTCTTCTCGGTTCCACGTCTGTGGACCAAGTTCTATCTGGGCGTAAACCAGAAGTTGCCGCTGGCCAAACAGAAGAAGCTGTTCGCTATTCCGTTTGTTTCCAAGATCATCAAGAAGAAAATTCTCACACAACTCGGCTTGCAGGATGTACGCGTTGCGCTCACTGGTTCCGCGCCACTGCCGCAGGAGTTGATGAACTGGTATCGCAAGCTCGGCCTTGATCTGCTCGAGGTCTACGGTATGAGCGAAAACTTTGCGTACTCGCATGGGGCGCAGCCGGGCAATGTGCGTGACGGTTGGATTGGTCAGGCCTATGCAGGTGTTGAGTCACGCATCGATAACAACGGCGAGCTGCTGGTGAAGAGCCCTTGTCAGATGACGGGCTACTACAAGATGCCTGAGAAAACAGCAGAAGAAATGACCGAAGACGGTTTCTTCCGCACCGGCGATCGTGGGGCTTTTGATGAGATCGGTCGCGTGCGCATAACTGGTCGCGTGAAGGAACTGTTCAAGACCAGCAAGGGCAAGTACGTTGCGCCAGCGCCAATCGAAAATCGAATTGGTAGCCATCCTGTCGTTGAATCTTCCTGCGTCACCGGCTCCGGTTTGGCGCAACCTTTTGCCTTGGTGATGTTGTCACCAGAAGCGCATCAGCGCTTGCAGAGTGGCGGTCAGGCTGCCATGGGCGGGGAACTTCAGATCGTTCTGGATCGCGTGAATAAAGAACTTGAAGATCATGAGCAACTCGATTTTCTCGTCGTGGTGAATGAACCATGGACGGTCGAGAACGGTTTCCTCACGCCCACACTCAAAATCAAACGCAACATCATTGAAGAGCGTTACATGCCGCAGGCTGAAAAGTGGTCTGAGCTGAAGCGCGCAGTGATTTGGCAGTAGCAAGAATTTTTAAAAGGAATTGAAATGAATACCCAAACTCCACCCGCCGTGATCGACGCGCCAGCTCCATGGACGTTGCTCGGTCGTGGTTATATCTGCATGTTCCGCGCGCCTGCAGCGCTGCTTGACGACGAACGTTTCGTCGAGCCATCACTGCGCGGCCGTCGCGGCGCATCGCGCTTCTGCTACATGATGTTTGTCGATTACTCAGATTCTCCGGTGGGTCCGTATCACGAGTTGCTGTTCATTCCTGGCACTTTTCCGTTTGAAGACGGCAAGCGACATCTGTCGATCAGCCGCATCTTCGTGTCGTCGCTCGACAGCGTTGTGAATGGTCAACGCAATTGGGGTATTCCTAAAGCTGTTGCACAGTTTGACGTGCGCTATGGCGAGAATGGACTCGACTGTGTCAGCGTCAGTCTCGATGGCAAAACTTTCGCTGAGATGGACTTTGTCTCTTGGCCAATCTCGCTGCCGTTCACTACTGCGATGCTGCCGAATAGCTGGATCACGCTGGGTCAGCATCTCGACGGCAAGAGCTATGTCTATCAGCCTTCAGCCAAAGGCTGGGTGCGTCCGGGCAGTCTGAAGCGTTCGAAGTTTGACCCGACCGTATTCCCTGATCTGGCGCAGGCCACTTCATTGCTGACCGTTGGCGTTTCCAAATTCAATATGACTTTCCACGAATCAACGATTCGACCAGTCGCTAAATAAAAATAATACCGAGGAGCTGTTGCATGAAACGTAGGCCGCTGGATTCCGAGATGGAAATGTTCCGTGACTCGGCACGTAAATTCTTTCAGCAAGAAATTCGCCCACACGGTGAGCGTTGGCGCGAGGCACACATCATTGATCGCGAGGCTTACAAGAAAGCCGGTGACATGGGCCTGCTGTGCATGTGGGCTGACGAGAAGTACGGCGGCCAAGGCATCAAGGATTTTCGTTATGAACAAATCTTGATTGAAGAGAACGCATTTCACGGTGATTCTGGATTCTTCATCACGCTGCACAGCCGCTTGGTTGCGCCATACATTGGCCACTTCGGAACTGAAGAACAGAAAGAGCGTCTGTTCCCCGGCTTTATCAGCGGCGAAAAGATTCTCGCGATTGCGATGACCGAGCCTGATGCAGGTTCCGACCTCGCTGGTATGAAATCACGCGCAGTCGACAAGGGTGACCACTGGTTGCTCAATGGCTCCAAGACTTACATCTCCAACGGCATCAATGCTGATGTTGTGATTGTTGCAGCTAAGACGCACGCCGATAACGCACATGGCGTGACGCTATTCATCGTCGAGCGCGGCATGGAAGGTTTCGAACGCGGCCGTAATCTGAAGAAGATGGGCATGCAGTCGCAAGACACCGCAGAGCTGTTCTTCCGTGATGTGAAGGTTCCCAAGGCTAATGTGCTCGGCAAGGTCGATGGCGGTTTCTATCACCTGATGCAGGGCTTGGCTGAAGAGCGTTTGATTGGCGCTTGCGGCAACATCGCTTCTGCACGTTATGCGCTGGAATTGACCAAAGATTTCGTGCGTCAGCGTAAAGTTTTTGGCAAGCCACTGAGCAAGATGCAGAACACGCGCTTCAAATTGGCCGCGTTGGATACGGAAATTGATATCGCACAGGTCTACGTCGATCGTTGCGTCGAAATGCACAACGAAGGCAAGCTGAGCCCCGACGACGCCGCACGCGCCAAGCTCTACACCAGCGAAGTGAATGGCCGTATGGTGGATGAAGGTGTGCAGCTACACGGTGGTGCAGGTTATATGGACGAATATCCGATCTGCCGTCTGTATCAAGATGAGCGCATTCATCGCATCCTCGCAGGCACTTCTGAGATCATGAAGGAAATCATCGCGCGCTCAACCTTGGATTAATCATGTCCGACATCCTTTACCGTTCTGAGAATGGCGTTGCGATCATTAGCTTCAATCGCCCACAGGCATTGAATGCAGTGACCTTCGATTCACTGGCGCAACTCTCTGCAGCGTTTGATCGCGCTGCGAGCGAAGCAGAAGTGAAGGTGATTGTTCTCACAGGTGAAGGACGCGGATTTTGTTCCGGCGCGGATCTCGCGCAGAACATGGCGAATCCGCCGATCGACGCGGAAGGTCAGTTGGATTTGGGCTTGCCGCTGGAGCAGTACTACAACCCACTAGTGCTGAAGATGCGCGCAATGCCCAAGCCAATCATTGCTGCAGTCAATGGCATGGCCGCTGGTGCGGGTGCTTCATTCGCGTTGATGGCGGATCTCACCATTGCGGCTCGCTCTGCATATTTCCTACAGGCCTTCGTGAATATCGGGTTGGTTCCGGATGCAGGCGGCACTTGGATCCTCCCTCGCAGCATCGGCCCACAACGCGCGATGGGTTTGGCGATGCTGGGTGAAAAACTTCCTGCAGAAAAAGCCAAAGACTGGGGCTTGATCTGGGATGTGGTGGATGATGATGCGTTGATGACGACCGTCAGTGCGCTCGCGAATCGTCTTGCCAGCGGCCCCAGCGCTGCGCTTGCGCGCATCAAGCAGACGCTGCATGCAGCGCACAGCAATGAGCTTGCCGAGCAACTCGTGCTTGAACGTGAGCTGCAACGTGAATGCGGAAGAACAAATGACTTTGCTGAAGGCACGTTAGCCTTCGCGCAGAAGCGCAAGGCTAACTTCACAGGCAACTAAAGCGTCAGAGTAGTTTGGTCACCATATCGACCAAAGTACGTGTGAGGCGCTCACGCGAAATATGTGTGGGTCGATAGAGCACCGTTTGTTGAATCGCCGCCCAACACATCGTCATCAGCAAGTAGGTATCCGCTTCCGGATCTTCAAAGTGCAGCACGCGCTCGCTTTTTTGACGACCTTCGGCGGCGATGTGTTGCAGCGTTTCTGAGAGATCGCGTGCTTCTGGAATATCCCAGAAGAAAGGCACTTCTCGCATCGCAACACGTAACAATTTCCCGCGCTTCTCCAGTGCAGACATCATTCCGCGCATCCAGTGATCAATGCCGCCGCGCGGTTGATCGGGCAGAGCGAGTGCGGTGCGCATGCTGGCTTTCACTTCATTCGCAATTTCTCCGAGCTCGCGCGCCAAGGCTGCGGCGATGATCGACTGCTTGTTCGGAAAGTATTCATAGAGTGAGCCAATGCTGACGCCAGCGGCTTCTGCGACGTGATTCGTGGTTACCCCGTTGTAACCCTCACGCTCAAGTATCTGAGCAGCAGCATCCAGCATGGCCGTAACGGTGGCTTTTGCACGGGGTTGAGAAGGGTTCTTTTTAGCTGTTAAATCAGCGAGATAAGCCTTCTTGGTGGGGCGTGCCATAGGGGGTGTGAAATCCGAGTAGACCTGAGCAATTACTCGGATTAAGTTTAGACACTAAACGCGATAGAGGCAAAGCCCACGCGTACATACATATTCCGGTGGGCTATGACCTGTCTGGAGGAGAAAACGATGCGGAGTTTTTCCCGGGCTAATGGCCTCGTTGCAGTGCTGTTGCTGAGTGCATGTTCCGGCAATTACAGCGGCGGCACTGCGACGTCGGGAAACAACGGTGGCACCGATTCCGGCACGCCATCCAAGACCGTGCAGGAATTTTTTGGCAAGAGCGCACAGACCAATCTCAATAACTGTCGCACGTGTCACGTGCCAGGCGGTGTTGCGGATACGGATGAGGGCAAGCTGTTCATGCTCTCAAGCAATCCCAATGAAGACTACGACAATGTGTATGACTCGTGGATCGCTTTGGACAAAGGCGTCGAGACCAACAAGATTCTGACCAATCCTTCTGATCCCGCACAGCATCACAGTGGTGGTCAGCCTTGGCCTGTTGGCAGTCAGCCTTACAACGCGCTGAAAGTGGTGTTGGGTTGCTGGGAGAATCCGGATAGCTGCGCCGCACTTCTTGCGAGCAATGTTTCCACGCCAACTGCACCACTAGCTTTACTAGGCAGCGCACGCGGTGGCCACGCGTGGTTTGATTTCTGCGAAGGCAAAAGTGACAGCACCGTGTTGCCTGCTGATCCACGCAGTCTCGTGCAACCCGGCATCAACGCTAACAAGGCGGTGTACTACAACGCCTTCTGGAAAGACTGCCATCGCGAGCCAGAAAAAGTAGGCGAAGCTGCGCCCGCAAAAACCTGCGGCGAGTTGCGTACGCTTTCTGCACAAGGTCGCACCTTGATCGAAGGCAATGGCGCAATCGGTGCGGGTTGGTATTTCGGCGGCAATGGTTCCAAGGGCAATCTCACGGCCGCGAAATACAACACCGTGTGGGAGAAGTGGGGACTTCCATCGCGTCCTGATAATTTCGATCAGCTTGTTGCCGAGCGTTATGGAATGGGCATGGGGGCGGCGCGCAATCCGTATCCATTGCCGGGTGAAGACCCCAATAAAACCAATGGTGGCACTGGTCAGTTGCCGACAGGACTTACGCAGACACATGACGCCGAAGGTCGCTGGACCGGCAACATCGGCACCAACTGTCATGTCTGCCACAGCGGTCAGGTCGGTACACCCGCAGATGGCCCCGGTCTTGGTGCGCTCTACGGCAACTCGAATAGCCTCAGCGAGTTTGGTCAGCTAGATACCGATCTCGGTGGCAGTGCTGTTCCCGGCGTTCCGATTCCTGTGCCAATCATCGTCGGCAAAACGCGCGGCACCAATAACGCATTGGCATTGCAGATCATTACTTTCCTTGTAGCAGGCGATCTGCGTCCGCTCGATCCCAACTTTATTGGCTTCACAGTGTTTACACCCAACGGCGGTTCGCTTGATACGCCAGCGTGGTGGAACATGGGTCATCGTCCAACCAAGTTCCAAGATGGATTTCTGGCGATGGATGCACTGCGCGCAGATTTTGGTTTCTTCCTGCCGGGCCCGGGACCTGATGGTTTTGGCTGGGTAAAAGAGCATGTGCGTGCTGGTGATACTTGGCTGATGTCACTCAAGTCGCCGGCATTTCCAGGGCCGATCAACACGGCATTGGCAGAGCAGGGCGCGGTGTTATTCCACAGCAAAAATCTTTGGGCAGAGGGGCTCGACAATCCTTCACCAAAGCCTGAAGGTGGTAACGGTTCATGCGCGAGCTGTCACGGCGCTTACTCGCCGCGTTACGTGAACGATTCAAGATATCTGGACACGCCAGCGTTGGAAGGCGTCGCGAGTTACATCGTTCCGCGTGATTTGATTGCCACGGATAAGTGGCGGGTTGATAGCGACAGCGAAGCGGCAGAGCAATATGGCAAAGAAGATTTCTTTGCATATCCGGAGACGATCAACAGCGATCCTAATCTCGACTGCAGCACGCAGAATCGCGCAGAGATTCGCCAAGGACGCGCGCCGGGTTATCTCGCACCGCCGCTATACGGTGTATGGGCAAGCGGGCCATATTTACACAATGGTTCTGTGCCAAACGTGATGGAAATATTGAATCCCGCAGAGCGCAAATCAATCTGGCGTCGTGTCTCTACGCCAGCGCGCTTTGATCAACTTGGCAAAGTGGTGATGGGCTACGACACGAATTTCCAACGTGCTTATGACAAGGAAAAGTTAGGCTGGAAATACGATGCACTCGCTTGCGGTGCGCCCGGCACGACGCCGTATTTGGATTGCGATCCCGCCAATCAAGACGCAGATCCAGCGCTGGGACAGATGATTAACATCCTAAACTCCAGCAATCCTTTCCTCTGGTATCTGGGCCTAGCGCCGAGTACCGATCAGCAATTAGAGAATCGTAAAATTTACAACACGCATATGTATGGCCAGAGCAATGTCGGTCATACGTTCACTTCAGTGCTCAACGAACAAGAGCGTAAAGCGATACTCGAGTATTTGAAAACCTTATGAACATTTTTCAGGCAACGCCAGGCGTGCAGTTGAACGCAACGATCAAGACCTCATTAGTTGGTGCGAGTCTGCTGCTAAGTGCTTGTTCGGGTAATTACAGCGGTGGCCCCGCGCCAGATGGCGGCAGTGGCCCCGGTACGCCAGGTGCGCCTTCTAAAACCGTTCAAGAATTCTTTGGTAAGAGTGTTAAGACCAATATGAATTTTTGCCGCACTTGTCATGTGCCTGACGGTGTTGCGGATACGGATGAAGGCAAGTTGTTCATGCTGTCTGCGAACAGCAGTGAGGATTACGACAACGTTTACAAGTCGTGGATCGCTTTGGATAAGGGTGTCGAGACCAACAAGATTCTGACGAATCCATCCGATCCTGCGCAGCATCACAGCGGTGGTCAGCCATGGCCTGTAGGCAGTCAGCCTTATAACGCGATGAAAGTCGTACTCGGTTGCTGGGACAATCCAGACAACTGCGCAGCCTTGCTTGCCGCTGGAACGACGACACCCGTGACTTCAGAATTTCCGTTGCTGGGTAGCGCGCGCGGTGGTCATCTTTGGGATGACTTCTGTGTAGACAAGCCCGATAACACGGTGCTGCCGGATGACCCACGCACTTTGGTTGTGCCTGGCGTCAACAAGAACAAAGCGGTTTACATGAACGCTTGGTGGCAGACCTGCCAAGAAGGCAATAAGCCAGCGAACTGCGGTGAGCAACGTGCGCGTGTTGCGCGTGGATATCCGATTGTTGCGAGTGCCGGACAGGTTGGTGCGGGCAGCTTTTTCTCAGGTAGTTCTTCTACGTCGAGTTACTCGTTCCCGGCCGCTGATTACGCGGGCATGTGGGATTCCGTGTTGAGCATGTCGGCACGTCCTGATAACTTTGATGACTTGATTGCGCAGCGTTGGGGCATGCCTTTGAGTCCAACACGCAATCCTTATCCGCTCGCGGGTGAAGACCCCAACAAGACCAACGGTGGCAGCGGACAATTGCCGATGGGTGTGACGCAATTGCGCAAGGCCGATGGCAGTTGGACTGGCAATCTCAATGTGACTTGTAGCATCTGCCACGGTGGCGGCATTGGCAGTGCGTCGGATGGTCCGGGCTTGGGTTCGGTGTACGGCACCAATAGTCTCAGTGACATCACACTGATGTTTACCGATCTGTCGAGACTTGCACCGCAGCAGTCTGCGCTTGCGATCATCGCGCAGAACAAAGTGCGCGGTACCGGCAACATCACCAACTTCCAGTTATTCGGCTTGCTGACTATCAGCGAAATCACAACTATTCCAGGCTATCTTTCGATCCAGACGCAGCCTTCGACGGGCACCGAAGATCCGCCGGTTTGGTGGAATGTCGGCCATCGGTCTGCCAAGTTCTTTGATGCGGGACAAGTCACAGATGCTAAGCGCATCGAGCTGTCTTTCCATTTTCCAAATACGCCTTTCCATACGGACATGGCGGCCGATAAAAAGTGGATTCTCGATCACCAGCAAGACAGCGACGCCTGGATTGCATCGCAGAAGTCGCCCGCTTGGCCGGAAAACAAACTCGGCAAAATCAATACAGCACTCGCTGAGCAGGGCGCGATTCTTTTCCATAGCAAAGATCTGTGGTCGCCCACGCTGAAAAATACAGTGCCAAAGCCACCGGGTGGAAACGGTTCTTGTGCAAGTTGCCACGGTGCGTACTCTCCGCGTTACGTCAACGATACGGCGTATCTCGATACGCCAGCGCTAGAAGGTATTGCGGCTAACGTTGTTCCGATCGATGTCATTGATACCGATCGCAGACGTTTGGATGGCAACAGTGCGATGGTTGCTACGTACGCTCGTCAAGATTGGTTTGCGTATAGCGACGGTGAAAAGAATGCTGATGGCGTGCCGCTGTGTGGCGACTGGAACGATAAGTCGCTGCGTGGTGATCGCGAACTGGGCTATCTCGCACCGCCGCTCTACGGCGTGTGGGCCACGGCACCGTATTTTCACAACGGTGCAGTACCAACCGCATGGGACGTGCTTAAGCCTTCTGATCGTCACTCGATCTGGCGTCGCTGGTCCAACACGGCGCGTCCCGATCAGACGAGTCAGGTGATGGGCTTTAGATACGATCTTGCCGCTTACGACAATCAGAACTTGGGTTGGAAGTACGACGCTCTCGCTTGCGGTGTGACCGGCACAACGCCGTACATCGACTGCAATCCTGCGGATGCTGCGCCGACGATTCAAGATTTTCTCAATCTGATTTATGCCAATGGTGGATTAGTTTGGAATTTGGCCAATCTTCCAATCCTGACGAATGCACAAGCTGAAGATCGCAAGATCTACAACACGCGCATGTATAGCCAAGACAACGGCGGTCATGAGTTCACGTCAGTGCTGACCGATCAAGAACGCAAGGCGCTCATCGAGTACATGAAAACGCTATGAGATATCTACGCATCTTGTTGGCTCTGAGTGTGCTGCTGCTATCGCCGCAAGCGATGGCATTGGGCGAAGGCAGTGTCGTGCCTAATCTCAGCGCACCAGCCAGTGATGGAAAAACGCTTTCACTTGAACAATATCGCGGTCAGGTGGTGTACGTAGATTTTTGGGCATCCTGGTGCGCGCCTTGTCGTCAGGCGATACCCGCATTGGATACCTTGCATCAGCGTTACAAGGCGCAAGGATTTACGGTGTTGGGCGTCAACGTTGATACCGAACACAAAAGCGCGCAACGCATGATCGATCAGCTCGTTCCAACGTTTCCGATCGTGTTTGATCCGAAGGGACAATGGCCCGAAGCGTTTGGTTTGCAGGATATGCCGTCATCTTTTTTGATTGATGCAAAAGGTGTTGTGCGTTTTGTGAAGAAAGGATTTCGAGAGCGGGATGTGCCACAGATTGAAGCGGCAATTAAAGCAGTACTGGGGGAGAAACCATGAAAATGAACAATGTGCTCAAAATGAGTGTTGCCTTATTGATGCTGGCGCTAACAGGTTGTGCCAACGTGCAGCCGTGGCAGCGCGGTGATCTGGCCAAGCCGGGCATGGCGTTTGAGTCAGATCAATTGTTGACGACTTATCGTCAGCATATTGCCGTCAGCAAAGAAGCTGCCTCTGGGGACACCACGCTGGGTGGCGGCGGTTGCGGGTGCAACTAATGACCCAGCCCAAAAATAAAATGCGTGCATCGCTGTCGGCGTTAACGGCGGCCGCGTTGGCTTTGCCCGGCATCGCAAAAGCTGAAGTGCAGACCGATTATCTTTTCTCGCATTATCAAGAAAGTGACCTGCCAGGAAATCGCAGCGCCAGTGGACAAGGTTCTGAGCGCTACAAAGTGGATACGCATTTATTCCGATTAGCAGGAACGCCAATCGCTGCAGATCAAGTCGCTCAGCTTGATGTCACTTATGAAGCCATGAGCGGTGCCAGCCCTTGGTGGGTGCAGCCCGGTGCAAATGGAAAGCCCGTGCAAGTCATGAGCGGCGCAAGCATTAGCGAAAACCGTGTTGCTGTTGACGTCAGTTACGGCATTCCCTTAGCAGGCCTTGACTGGGGTTTACGCGCGGGCTATTCCTCCGAGAACGATTACAAGTCTGTTCACGGCGGCGTTGAAGTCCAGTACACACCGGAACATAAGATGTACACCGTCAGCGGTGGCATCGGATATTCCTCCGACAAACTCGACCCAACGGACGGCGGCAGCGCTCAATATCCAACGCGTATTAGTCACGCCAGCAAAAACACAGTGACGGGATACGGTGGCGTGTCATGGGTGCTCAGCGCGCAAACTACGGCGCAGGTGTCGATGAGCTTGAGTCGCGATAGCGGATTCTTGAGTGACCCATACAAACAGGCCTACATCATTGCTATTGCCAGCCCTGTTGCGGATAGCCGACCCGATGGCCGACAAACTTTTGCAGTCACTGGAAAGCTGCGGCATTACATTCCTAGCCTAGGTGCTGCGCTACGCGCCGATGCTCGCTATTACCACGGCGATTGGAGCATCGAGTCGCATACGGTCGATCTGTCGTGGGATCAAACGATCGGCGATACCTGGCGTGTAACGCCAGGTGTGCGTTGGTATAGCCAGTCGCAAGCGTTCTTCTATCAGCCTTACTACGCTGATTTCCGCACTGATGGCTTTGCCTCCAGCGATTACAGACTGTCGCCTTACGGCGCAATTGCCGGACGTGTTGACGTGCGCAAAGTCCTAGGCAAGTGGGAGCTTGGCGGCGGCGTTGAGTACTACGACGCTTCAGCTAACTACGCGATCAAAAACGTAGGAATCGAGAACCCCGGCCTCGTACAGTACTGGTCTGCGAATCTGCGGTTGAGTCGACGTTTCTAAGTAGTGAAAGCAAAAAGGCGCTGCACGAATTGTGCGGCGCTTTTTTTATTGCCTGATGCTTGCTAGTGAACAGCGTCAGTTCAAGCTTCGCCAGTTTCCATCGACCACTCGCGCACCAGTGATAACAGTGCTTGGCCGTAGCGTTCACGTTTGGTTTCGCCAAGGCCGAGAATGCCGTGGAGTTCTGCGTCGCGTTGAGGTTTCTTCTGCACGACTGCGTTGAGGCTGGCGTCGTGGAGAATGACGTAGGCGGGTACGCCGTGTTCTGCGGCAGCAGCGCGGCGCCATGCGCGTAGGCGATCGAGCAGGACTTGTTCTGCGCCGCTGAGTTCGACGTCACCAATCTTGCTGCGCGAGCGTTCACGTTCGCGCTTTTCTTTCTTGGTTGTGGTGCTGGCGATGTGTTCGCGCAGCATGACTTTTTGTTCGCCTTTCAGAATGGGCTTGGCGGCTGCGGTGAGTTTGAGCACGCCGAAGCTTTCGTGATCGACTTCTAGAAATCCGTTGCTGATGAGTTGGCGGAATACACCACGCCATACGGCGTCGATGGTGTCTTGGCCGATGCTGTAAACGCCAAGTTCGTGATGACCGAAGCGACGAATCTTTTCTGTGTCTGCACCACGCAAAACATCAATGAGATGCGCGACGCCGAATCGCTGGCCGGTGCGATACACGCAAGACAAAGCTTTCTGCGCTTCTGCGGTGGCATCACGCACGCTGGGTGGATTGAGGCAGTTGTCGCAGTTGCCGCAGGGTGTGGCACTTTCGCCGAAGTAGGCGAGTAGCTGTACGCGGCGACAGCTGACGGTTTCACAGAGGCCGACTAGCGCATCGAGTTTTCCACCGATGACGCGCTTGTGGACGTCGCCGGCTTCGGATTCTTCAATGAAGCGACGCTGCTGCACGATGTCGGCTGTGCTCCACATCATCCATGCTTCTGCTGGATCACCATCGCGACCGGCGCGGCCGGTTTCTTGGTAATAGCCTTCGATGCTCTTAGGTAGATCGTAGTGCGCAACGTAGCGTACGTCGGGTTTGTCGATGCCCATGCCGAAGGCGATGGTGGCGACCATGACAATGCCGTCTTCGCGTTGGAAGCGTTGTTGGTTTTTTGAACGCAGATCAGCGCTCATGCCAGCGTGATAGGCCAAGGCTTTGATGCCGTGATCGCAGAGCCAGCCTGCAACTTCTTCGCAACGTTTGCGCGAGAGGCAATAGACGATGCCGGAATCGCGACGACGGCTTTCAAGAAATTCCAGTAGCTGTTCGCGCGCTTTTACTTTGTCGGCGACGCTGTAGCGAATGTTGGGGCGATCAAAGCTGGAGATGAACTGACGTGCATTCTCCAAGCGCAGTTCGCGCACTATGTCGTCGCGTGTTTGTTGATCTGCGGTTGCGGTAAGTGCGATGCGCGGAACATCGGGGAAGCGTTCTGCGAGTACACCAAGTTGGCGATATTCAGGGCGGAAGTCGTGGCCCCATTGCGATACACAGTGTGCTTCGTCGATTGCGAACAATGCGACGGGCAAGCTCTCCAGCATCGGCAACATGTCGCCCATCAACAGGCGTTCGGGTGAGACGTAAAGAAGATCGAGTTCGCTAGTACGCAATTTGCGGAGTACTTGTCCGCCAATTTCTGCGCTGAGGCTGGAGTTGAGGCAAGCGGCGCGCACGCCGAGTTCTTCCATCGCCGACACTTGATCTTGCATCAGCGCGATCAATGGCGACACGACTACTGCAACGCCGTGGCGCAACAGTGCGGGGATTTGATAGCACAATGATTTGCCGCCACCGGTGGGCATCAACACCAGCGCGTCGCCGCCACTGGTGATCTGCTCGATGATGTCAGCCTGCAATCCGCGGAATGCGGGATAGCCGAATACGGTGTTAAGCGCGTCCAGTGCGCTTTTAGGGCCTGTTAACACTTATTTCGCGCCAGCGGCGGAGAGCCATTGGGTGCAGGGCAAGGAAGAGAGAGCGCTGCATAGTGAACTATGTAAGCGAACGATAACGCCGCCATGTGCCCAATGGCTCCCGCCCCAGAGGGCTGCCGCCTCAAAAATTGCCATGCCGCGTTGCTCCTTCCTCATTTAGAACTACTAAATCTCGTCAGTCGCGCCTTGCCTGGCAATTTTTGAGGGGGCAGCGCTGACGTGAAATAAGTGTTAACAGGCCCTGTGTTTTCCGGGTGGTGCCATCAGGGTGCAGCGACGACTGCGCCAATAGGCTGCATGCGCTGTTTAAGTTTTTCACGCAGCAGCGGCAGCGCGGCTTGCATCGATCTTTCGCCTTCGAGAATCGCTTGATGCTTGGCTTCGATATCGGTGGAGCTGACTTTGGTTAAATCAGGACGCACCAAGATATCGGCCATCGGTGATTCCCAAGCGCGAATTGATTTGCCCATGATGTCGAAGGTGCGCATCAGCACATCGACTTTGCCAGTGGTTGGCGCTGCGCTAGGTGGACTCGATACGTCGACGGCGATGATGAAATCTGCGCCCATTTGTTTGGCATAACGAATCGGCACTGGGCTGACGAGGCCGCCATCAACATATTCGACGCCCGCAATCACAACAGGTTGGAACACACCGGGGACAGATGATGATGCGCGCACTGCGGTGCCGACATTGCCGCGTTGAAACAGAACGGCATCACCGGTATCGAGTCGCGTTGCAACACAAGCGAAAGGAATTTTTAAATTCTCGATGCTCTTGTTGCCAACGGCTTTGTTAACGAAGTCTTGCAAGGCTTCGCCTTTGAGCATGCCTTTGCTGAAGATGGACCAATCCATGACGGTCGCTTTGTCGATATCGAATGCGATGGTTTGCATGTCGTAGCCGCTGAGGCCCGCAGCGTAGAGCGCGCCAGCAACGCTGCCTGCGCTGGTGCCAACAACCATGTCTGGCACAATGCCTTCGGCCTGCAACACTTTGATCACGCCGATATGCGAGAAGCCGCGAATGGCGCCGCCGCCCAATACCAAAGCAATTTTTGGTGGCTTGGGTGGAATCGATGTTGGTGGTATCTGCGTCACCGGCACGACAGGTGCAGTGACACATGCAGCCAACAAAAATGTGGCGAGAGTGAGTGAGACGAGAGTGCGGAATTGGCGAGTCATGGCGTGAAGCGTGAGCGCTCTAAGATACAAATGGTCTAAACATAGGTTTGAAGAAGGCTTCCGATTAGAGAGGCATATCGGTAACTTGGTTCCTGTCTGCTGGGGACGGCGGACCTGCACCTTTTCTCCTTAAAGGACGCACTATTATGGCTGAGCAACGCAAGGAGGTACTGGATTTCTTTTGATTGATGCCCCCTGTGTCAACCAAATCCCAGTACTGAGTGGCGTTGTCTCAGCCAATATTTTTTGTGTTTTTGCGAGTGCGCGCCGGCGTTGAAGGCGCTGCGCCGGTTTGCATCAAGTAGCCGGTCACCATATCGGTGAGTCCGTTGATCACATCCTCACGTTTAACATGGCTTTGCGGCTGGCTCATGTAGCGCATGCCGGTGAAGACCGTGCTGTTAAACACGATGAACAACGTCGCGGGCAAATTCTCAAAACGGTATTCCGCGTGATGACGCAGCAAGTAGAGGCGGAAAGCCTCGGTCATGTAACGCTCTAGCGAATCCACCGTGCGCAGGGTTCTGGCGTCGTACCAGTTGCGAGCAAGCTCCAAATACAACCCTTTGTGCATCTCAAAATAGTCGAACACCGCGGTGAGCGCGCCGCGGGTTAGCGTGTGCAAATCGGCGTCTAGCAGGGCGCGGACTTGGGCATCAACCGCCTGCGTCAGCTCTTTGCGCATGCGCTCGGAGAGTGCGTCGACAATCGCATCTTTGGTCGCAAAGTATTGATAAAGAGAGCCAACGCTGACGCCCGCTTTCTTGGCGATGTGATTGGTGGTGGTATTCGCGAGCCCATGTTCGGCGATGGTCAGCGCGGCGGCGTCGACCAAGGTTTCGACCATGATTCTTGAGCGTTCTTGGCGAGGGGCTTTGCGCAAGGGAAATGGACCTATTTCAGAATGCGAATTGAATGCGAGCAAATATTCGCATTAAGGTACGGCCTCACTCGTAATAGAGCAAATCGTGATGAGCGCGACTGCAAGCCAAGCTGTACCCCAATTTTTGAACCAGCCCGCTGGTGCGACGCCAATCCCGACGCGCCATGGCGCTGATTTGGTTGAAGGCCGTCGCATGGCCAAATCTGTGGGGGTGATGATTCGTGGAAATGCTGAGCCGACGCCGGATGAGTGGCAGGCCTTGGGTGAAGCGCTGACTCACGGTGATGAAGTCGCTGATCGCATGGTTGATTGGATGTACACGGCAGGCATGCAGGCAGCGCATCCGATGTTTGAGCGCGCGCTGAATCACGGTGTCGCCAGTGTTCCCGATGCGCCCGCGCCATTGCGTGAATTCTTTGAAATTTGTGAGCGACGCCCTGAATGGGTCGATGACAAATTACTCCGGCAGGGTGCGGAAGTTTTCCAGCAAGCAGGTATGTCGTCGTATTACGTGTTGCGTGATTTAGCCTTGATGGGTGGCTATCAGGCGGCTGGTTTCAACAAAACATTAATCCTCACTGGCGCGCTCAAAGGCCGCGCTTCACGTCGTGTCGCGGAGACAATGAAGTGGAGTAATGACGTCACCGAAGTGGGTGGCATGGAGCGTTTCGCAGACGGATTTAAATCCACCGTTCATGTGCGTTTGGTGCACGCGATGATTCGTCGTCGCGTTCGTGGGATGCCGGAGTGGAACGCCGCAGCGTGGGGCGTGCCGGTGAATCAAGCGGATATGGCGGCAACGTATCTGGGTTTTAGCGTGGTGTTGCTGATTGGTCTGCGCGTGATGGGCATGCCGATCAGCAAAGAAGAAGGCCGCGCAGTGATGCATCTCTGGAGTTACACCTGTTGGTTGATGGGTGTGGATGAGCGCTGGATACGACTTGATGAACAAGGTGGGCGCAAGCTGTTGTTTCAACTTCTGCTCACGCAATTGCCGCCTGATGACAGCAGCAAGCAACTTGGCCATGCATTGATGCAAGAGACTTTGCAGCTGCCGTACAAACATCTACGCAAGCTTCGTGTTCGCTTCGAACGTGCGCGACATATCAGCGTGACGCGTTTGTTTGTCGGTGCACGTGGCATGCAGGCGCTAGGCCTGCCGCGATTTGTTTTTCCTTGGTATCCGCTGATTAGCCTGCCATTCACTTTTGCCTGGCACGGCTTGCACAAACTTCTTCCCGGTGGGCGGGCGCGCATGATTCGGGTGGGGCGTCAGGCGCAGTTGGATATTCTGCAGCTGCACTTCGGCATGCTGACGCCTGAGGTAGTGGCGTTAAATGCTGTTTAAGTGATTTTCTACAGTATTCGGTCTTCATAAGTAGGAAAAAACTACACGGCCTACACCTCTGAGTAGTGTTGCTTGTTCTGGCGTGAGCGTAGTGTCCAAAGGATAGATTCCGCAAAAAAGCAACGGAACCGGAGGAGCTGCACATGAGTAACAAAGCTGTAAATCGCCGCATTATTTTGGCCGAGCGTCCGCGCTACATCATTCCAACGGCAAATGTTTTCCGCATGACGGAAGCCACCATGCCTGAGGCGCGCGACGGGCAGGTTTTGATCCGCACCGTTTGGTTAGGCGTTGATTCGTATCTCTACAGTCGCTTGCAACGTGACTCGCCGTTTGCGGCGCCGGTCAATATCGGTGACGTCATGGTCGGCGCTACGGTTGGTCGCGTCGAAGTCTCCAATCACCCGGACTACAAGGCTGGCGACATCGTTCACGGTTTCTGGGGTTGGCAGGAATACTTTGTGTCTGATGGCAGTGATATCGCCAAGGTAGATCCAGAAATTCCACGCGCCACATACATGCTGGGTGCGCTTGGCATTTCCGGTTTGGCGGCTTACGTGGCCGTCAATGAACTGGTGAAGCTCAAGGCGGGCGAAACCCTCGCCATCGGTTCTGCGTTGGGCGGCGTCGGGCAAATCGCTGGACAGCTCGGCAAAATCAAAGGCGCACGCGTTGTTGCAGGCGCCAGTGGCCCAAAGAAATGTCAGTACGCGATGGAAGAACTGGGTTACGACATTTGCCACGATCGTACCGGCCGAGACTTTATGGCCAAGGCGACGGCAGAATTTGCGAAGGCTGGCATTGATGCTTACATCATGCTTTCCGGCGGCAAAATCTTAGATACAGCGCTGCCTTATTTCCGTCCGAATGCACGCGTTGCGGTCTGCGGCATGATGGCGACTTATGGCCTGACTTCGCTGCCACCTGGCGGAGATCGCACGGTTCTCCTGTTGGCGGAAATCATGCGTCGTCGCTTACAGGTTCGTGGATTAATCACCACCGACTACCTTGGAACGCCCTTGGAAGCGGAATTCCGCAAGGATATGAAGGGTTACATCCTCAGCGGCAAGGTCAAACCCTTGGAACATATCGTCAAAGGCCTCGAAAACGCGCCGAGCTTGATGCAGGGTCTGTTTGAGGGCAAAAACTTCGGCAAAGCGGTGATTCAGGTCGCTGATTAGCCCCTAGTCACGAGGTATCTGGGCCGGACGGATGGCGCAAACGCCATTCTGTCCGGCCTTTGGTCGTTTTGGACGGTCGTTTCAGGCCATTTTTGTGGCGATATTTCATGCGCTTGGCTAACATAGCGCCCCTTTTGTGCCCACTCCACTCGGCCTTCAATGAACAGCAACGAACTTCGCGCTAAGTTCCTGGAATTTTTCCAGAGCAAGGGGCACACAATCGTGTCCTCGTCGCCGCTGGTGCCGGGTAATGACCCGACGCTGCTGTTTACCAATGCGGGCATGGTTCAGTTCAAGGACGTTTTCACCGGCCAAGATAAGCGCCCTTACGTGCGTGCGGCCTCATCGCAGAAATGCGTGCGCGCTGGCGGCAAGCACAACGATCTTGAGAACGTCGGTTACACCGCACGTCACCACACCTTCTTCGAAATGCTGGGCAATTTCAGCTTTGGCGATTACTTCAAGAAGGATGCGATTCACTTCGCTTGGAATTTCATCACCGGCGCGGAATGGCTGGGCATCGACAAGAGCCGCTTGCTAGTCACGGTTTATCACACCGACGACGAGGCGTATGAAATTTGGAACAAGGAAATTGGCCTGCCGGCCGAGCGCATCGTGCGCATCGGCGACAACAAGGGCGCCAAGTACGCGTCTGACAATTTCTGGGCGATGGGTGACACCGGCCCTTGTGGCCCTTGCACCGAAATTTTTTACGACCACGATCCCGACGGCAAGAAGGGCATCTGGGGCGGTCCTCCTGGATCAAAGGAAGAAGATGGCGATCGCTGGATCGAAATCTGGAACGTAGTGTTCATGCAGTTCGAGCGCTACAAGGACGGCACGATGGTTGCGCTGCCCAAGCCCAGCGTCGACACCGGCATGGGCTTGGAGCGCATCAGTGCGCTGATGCAGGGCCAGCATGACAATTATCAGACCGACACTTTCCGTCATCTGATCACTGCTATTGCAAAATTGGCGAACCAGAAGCCTTACGAAAATTCTTCACAGAAAGTTATCGCCGATCACATTCGCGCGACCAGCTTCCTGATCACCGATGGCGTGATGCCGTCGAATGAGGGCCGCGGTTATGTTCTGCGTCGCGTTATGCGCCGTGCGATTCGTCATGGGTACAAGCTCGGCTTGAACGAACCGTTTTTCTACAAGCTTGTTGCACCGCTCGCTGAAATCATGGGCGGCGCGTATCCAGAGCTGAACGAGAAGCGCGCGCTGATCGAGAAGGCAATTCGCTCGGAAGAAGACAGCTTCGCCGTTACGCTCGACAAGGGCATGAAGCTGCTTGAAGAAGCGATCGGCAAATTGCAGGGCGAAGTGATCATTCCGGGCGAAGTGGTGTTCAAGCTGTACGACACTTACGGCTTCCCGCTCGATCTCACCGCCGACATTGCACGCGAGCGCAATCTCAAGATTGATGAAGCCGGTTACGAACGCGAAATGGAAGCGCAGCGCGATCGTGCACGCGCCGCCAGCAAGTTCAGCAGCGCAGGCAATGTTGCGTACGAAGGTGCGGACACCTGCTTCGTAGGTTATGACGGTCTCGTCGCCGATGGCGCAAAAGTGCTGGCGCTGTATCGCGATGGCAAAGCTGTTGATGAATTGAAGTCGGGCGACGACGGCATCGTCGTGCTCGATAACACGCCGTTCTACGCAGAAGGCGGTGGTCAGGTTGGTGATAAAGGTTCTATCGGCAGCTTCGCAGTTGCTGATACGCAGAAAATTAAAGGCAGCGTGTTCGGTCATCACGGCACGTTGAAGAGTGGCTCGCTGAAAGTTGGCGATGTCGTTATTGCGAAGGTCACGGAATCCGTGCGCCGCGCAACGATGCGCAACCACTCGGCGACGCACTTGCTGCATCGCGTGCTGCGCGATGTGCTTGGTGGGCACGTGGCGCAGAAGGGTTCGCTCGTAAACGAACAGCGCACGCGCTTCGACTTCTCGCACACGCAGCCGGTGACGGCTGATGAACTGGCCGAGATCGAAACGCGCGTGAATCGTGCTGTGCTAGCCAACGTTGAAGTCACTGCTAAGTCGATGAGCTACGACGATGCGATCAAGTCTGGCGCGATGGCGCTATTCGGCGAGAAGTACGGCGACGAAGTGCGCGTGCTGGCAATGGGTGATCATAGCGTTGAACTTTGCGGCGGTACGCATGTGAGTCGCACCGGCGATATCGGTCTGTTCAAAATCTTAAGTGAAGGCGGCGTTGCTGCTGGCGTGCGTCGTATTGAAGCGACGACGGGCGAAGGCGCGATGAATTTCGTGCGTGATACCGAAGCCAAGCTCAAAGCTGCAGCCGATCTCGTTCGCTCAGGTCGCGATGATCTCGTCGACAAGATTCAAGGCCAACTTGAGCGCAGCAAGCAGCTCGAAAAAGAACTCGCCGCACTCAAGGGCAAGCTGGCTTCGGCTGCAGGCGGCGATCTCGCTTCGCAGGCGAAAGACATCAAAGGCGTGAAGGTGATTGCTGCAAAACTCGACGGTGTCGAAGGCAATGATCTGCGCACGATGATGGATCAGCTCAAAGACAAACTCGGCTCCGGCATTGTTCTGCTCGGCAGCGCGAATGGTGACAAGGTCAGCCTTATCGCTGGCGTCACCGCGGATCTCACCAGCAAAGTGAAAGCTGGCGAGTTGGTGAATTTTGTCGCCACGCAAGTAGGCGGCAAGGGTGGTGGTCGTCCTGATATGGCACAGGCAGGCGGTACGCAGCCTGCGAATTTGCCAGCAGCAGTCGACAGCGTTCTGGCCTGGGTTGAAGGCAAACTCTAAAAAGCATTATTGAGAAACAAAGAAGTCATGGCACTTATCGTTCAAAAATACGGCGGCACATCGATGGGCTCTTTGGAGCGCATCGAGCATGTGTGCAGAAAAGTTGCGTCCTTTGTTGAGCAGGGACATCAGGTGGTGGTGGTGGTGTCGGCAATGTCCGGCGAAACCGATCGCTTGTTGAAACTGGCCAAAGGTATTAATCCGAAAGGTAGCGAGCGCGAGTATGACCAGATTGCGTCGACTGGCGAACAGGTGACGATTGGTTTGTTGGCGCTGGCGCTGGAGAAGCACGGCGTTAAAGCGCGCTCTTACACCGGCCCGCAGGTCACGATTAAAACCGACAGCTCGTTCATGAAAGCGCGCATTCTGTCGATTGATGCAGACAAGCTACTTGCAGACTGCAAGGCAGGCATCGTCCCTGTTGTTGCTGGCTTCCAAGGCATTGCGCCAGATGGCAGCACGGCAACGCTTGGTCGCGGCGGTTCGGATACCACCGGTGTTGCGATTGCTGCTGCACTGAAAGCTGACGAATGCCAGATCTACACCGACGTCGATGGTGTTTACACCACCGATCCACGCGTTGAGCCTAAAGCTCGCCGTTTGGACAAGATTACTTTCGAAGAAATGTTGGAAATGGCCAGCCTTGGCTCCAAGGTTCTGCAGATTCGTTCGGTCGAATTTGCTGGCAAATACAAGGTTCCGCTGCGCGTGCTCTCCACCTTTGTGGACGGCCCCGGCACATTGATTACGCTTGAGGACAACAAGATGGAAGACGCACTGATTTCTGGTATCGCATTCGCTAAAGACGAAGCGCAGCTCACTGTTGCTGGCGTGCCAGACCGCCCAGGTATCGCAGCTGCGATTCTCGGCCCTATCGGCGACGCCAACATCGAAGTCGACATGATCGTGCAGAACGTGGGAGCCGATGGCACCACCGATTTCACCTTCACCGTGCATCGCAACGATCTGGAAAAAGCGCAGGACATCTCGACCAAGGTTGCCAAGGAACTCGGCGCCAAGGGCGTTCGCGCTGCGAATGACATCGTCAAGGTTTCGCTGGTCGGCGTGGGTATGCGCTCACACGCGGGTATCGCGAGCCAGATGTTCAAAGCATTGGCCGGCGCGAATATCAATATCCGCATGATCTCGACGTCTGAGATCAAGGTGTCGGTCGTGATCGAAGAAATGTATCTGGAACTTGCCGTGCGCACGCTGCACAAAGCCTTTGGTTTGGAAGAAGGCGGCAAAGTCGCTTAAGCACACACATATTCAGCTTCGTATAGTGTGTTTTAGAGGATTTGCACTCAGGCGTTAGCACTGCAAACTTCCAGCGTTGCCAATGGAGTGTGCCATGCTAATTCTGACAAGGCGTGTCGGTGAAACCCTTGTAATTGCCGAAAATATTGAGATCACCGTACTGGGTGTGAAGGGTGGGCAGGTGCGTATCGGTGTGAAAGCACCACGAGACGTTTCTGTTCATCGCGAAGAAATCATTGAGCGCATCAAGCGCGGAGATGAATTTACCCCTGCTGGACCCAACACCACTGCGGTGTGATCAACGAGAAGGCTGCGATGTTTGCAGCCTTCTTTGTTCCGAGATGTTCACGATTAACGCAGAACCCTCGAATAGTTCTTTACCTTCTTCAATCAGGTCGTTAGAATTGCGCCCCTTGCAGCGGTAGCATCGCGGCAGGAGAGAGAGCCGGGTACTCCCGGAGGCAGTCCCGGAGAGATGGCCGAGTGGACGAAGGCGCGCCCCTGCTAAGGGCGTATAGGGTTTATCCCCTATCGAGGGTTCGAATCCCTCTCTCTCCGCCAGTTTTCTTTTTTAAAAGTGCGCTCGTAGCTCAGCTGGATAGAGCACTTGGCTACGAACTAAGGGGTCGGGAGTTCGAATCTCTCCGAGCGCACCATTTATATGGCGGTAGTACACGAGGCCCCTTCATTGGGGCTTTGTTGTTTTTGTGCTTTGGAATCGAGATTCGTCCTCCCTCGGGAGTTGTTCGGCTCATCCTGAGCCTCACCCCCGTCGCTGCGCTCGGGGGACATGCCTTCGGCATGCGCAAAATCGTTCCAGACGATTTTGTCGAATCTCTCCGAGCGCACCATTTATATGGCGGTAGTACACGAGGCCCCTTCATTGGGGCTTTGTTGTTTCTGCGGTTTGGAATTCAGACGCCAACTTCCTTCGGAAGCTGCTGGCGATCGTCCTGTGCCTTTCAGGGCCGGCTAATGGGGCATTTACTCCATTGACCGTAAATATATTCTTACATCTAATGGGCGGCATGAAGGGCTCACCGATCGGAAAAGGTGGCTATTCACGCATCAATGGATATTGATGAAGTGTCATATCGATCAAATAAGCTGACGACGAAGTCAGTAGTAAATAAAAGCTTACGAGTAAAATTTAGGGAGTTGCTCAGATGCACCATCAATGCCCAGCTTGCGGTGTGGTTACCGCATTTGAGCGCCGCAGACGCACGTTTGCCGAGCGCGTTAAAACCTTACGGACAACCTATCGCCCTCACCAATGCACTGAATGCGATAAGGAAATCATGATTGATGTGCATTCCCGAGATGCAAAAGACATTTGGCTGGGCACATCGATTGCTATCACTGGGCTGGTGCTGTGCGGCGGCTTGGTAGAAATCTTGGCGAGCGTGATTCGCTAATAAAATTTTGCTTTAACAGATGACAATTATTCAAAAGCCCCGCATGCGGGGCTTTTTTGTTTCTGCGTGAGCAGGAGGCTAATCAGGTTTCTTGAGCTTCTGCGTGGAAACCATCGTTGCCAGCGGCAACCCGGCCTGAATGGCCATCGCGCCTACGAAGAGTGCGTTGATGAACTGGACGACGCGGCGGAGGATTTCGCTGCGCTGGTCCGGATGTTCTAGGTAATCGAGTGTGCTGTGAAAGGTTTGAACCGCCACGACTTCGGCCAGTTCGCGTGCAGTTTTGTCGTCTAGGCCTGGGGTGATTTGCATGACACGCATGTCTTCGGCCAGATCCCCTGCAACTTCACCGATGGTGCGACGAAGCGCTTCGCGCACGCGTGGTGAGGCGCCGTAGAGCTCACGTACGCCAACGATGAACACGTCCGGATGATCCTTGGCAAAGTCGAACACCAGTTCAACCGTTCGCACGGCATTCTCTTCCCGACTAACGATGCTGCGACGCAGGGCTTGTAGAGGTACGCGCAACTCTTTTCCAAGCTGATCAATCAGTGCCATCGACAGATCATCAAGATCAGTGAAATGGCGATAAAACGTATTGGGATTGAGCCCGGCCTCGCGGCCCAATTCACGGACGCCGATGGTGCTTAGGTTGCGTGATTTGGCAGCCAGTTTCAGGGCCGCACTTAGCAATTTTTCTCGGCCTGTCGGCCCAGCGGCCTCGTCTTGCGGGCCAATGTCTTTGTGCTTGCTCATAGCGAGAGTGTACCCGCCCTTGACAGCGATGTATACGAGTGTCTACCATCAAGTAGACAGATGTATACGTGCCAGGGAAGGCCGAACCCAATCAACTTCGGTCAGTAACAGTTTCTCAGGGGTGTTTCATGGTTAAGGGTTCAACGCAGGCAGCGACTCATACGCGCGTCGTCATCGTCGGCACCGGCTTTGCTGGTCTGGGTATGGCGATTCAGCTGAAGAAAGAAGGGAAGACTGATTTCGTCGTGCTGGAAAAAGCGGGCGATGTCGGCGGCACCTGGCGTGACAACAACTATCCGGGCTGCGCATGTGATGTGCAGTCACACCTTTATTCGTTCTCGTTCGAGCCGAATCCGAACTGGACGCGCATGTTCGCGCCGCAGCCAGAAATCTGGAACTACTTGCGCGCAGTGACCGACAAGCATGGCCTGCGTCCATTCATCCGATTCAACAGCGGTCTGCAGAAAGCCGTGTGGGATGAATCCGCGCATCTGTGGCGTATCACTACGAGTGATGGCGCTGAACTCACCGCTAACGTGCTGATCTCCGGCATGGGTGGTTTGAGTCGCGCGGCTTATCCAAAAATCAAAGGCCTTGAGACTTTCAAAGGCAAAAGCTTCCATTCACAAGATTGGGCGCATGACTACGATCTCACCGGCAAGCGAGTTGCGGTGATTGGTACCGGTGCATCAGCGATTCAGTTCGTACCTAAAGTGCAGAAGCAGGCGGGTCGCGTTGATCTTTATCAGCGCACACCACCTTGGATCATGCCGAAGCCTGATCGCGAGATCAGCGACAGCGAACGCAAGATGTTTGCGCGCTTCCCTGCGACGCAACGTGCGTTTCGTTCGGCGATTTACTGGATGCTCGAATCACGCGTTGCAGGCTTCGTCATTAATCCACGTTTGATGAAACTGGTTGAGCGCGAAGCGCGCAGCCATATCCGCAAGCAGATCAAAGATCCTGTGCTGCGTGAAAAAGTTACGCCGGATTACACGATTGGTTGTAAACGCGTGCTGATCTCGGATGACTACTATCCTGCGCTGGCGCAGCAAAATGTCGACGTCATCACCACCGGCATTCAGGAAGTGAAAGCGCATAGCGTTGTCACCACTGACGGTGTTGAGCGCGAAGTCGACGCGATCATTTTTGGCACCGGCTTCATCACCGCTGATCCATTGCCGCAGGGCATGATCTACGGCCTGAACGGTCTGGACATCATGGACGCGTGGAAGAATGGTGCAGAAGCTTACAAAGGCACTACCGTGAGTGGCTTCCCCAATATGTTCATGATTGTTGGTCCGAACGTCGGCCTCGGCCACAGCTCGATGGTCTACATGATCGAATCGCAGATCGCTTATGTGTCTGATGCACTCAACACGATGCAGCAGAACAAACTCAAGAGCGTTGATGTGAAGCCACAGCCGCAGGCGGCATACAACCTCGCGTTGCAAAAACAACTCAGCACCGCGATCTGGGGTGTTGGTGGTTGCAACAGTTGGTATCTCGATTCCAAGAGCGGCAAGAACGTTGCGCTGTGGCCGGGTTTTACCTGGGCCTTCCGTCGCAAGCTCAAGAAGTTTGATGCAGACGCTTACGTGCGTCGCGCTTAATTTTATAAATTCACTTTAACGATAACGAGCGAGATGAAATTCTCGCGAATTCACAAGGAGCGTTATGAAATCTTTTAACAATAAAGTTGCAGCGATCACCGGCGCAGGTTCAGGCATTGGCCGCGCACTGGCTTTGGAACTGGCTGCACAGAATTGCGCGCTGTCGCTCAGCGACGTCAACGAAACTGGTTTAGCTGAAACCGCCAAGCTGCTCGCCGATAGCGGCGTGAAGGTAACCACCAGCAAAGTGGATGTCTCCAAGCTCGAGCAGGTGCAGGCCTGGGCCAAGAAAACCGTCAAGGATCATGGCAAGGTCAACCTCATTTTCAACAACGCCGGCGTCGCAGTGGCGGGTACGGTTGAAGGTCTGAGCTACGAAGAATATGAGTGGATCACCAACATCAATTTCTGGGGCGTTGTGTACGGCACCAAGGAATTCTTGCCTCACTTGAAGGCCAGCGGCGAAGGTCACGTTATCAACGTATCCAGCGTGTTTGGCCTGTTTGCGCAGCCTTCGCAGAGCGCCTACAACGCAACCAAGTTCGCGGTGCGTGGCTTCACCGAATCGCTGCGTCAGGAATTGGACATGACCGGTACCAACGTCAGCGCGACCTGCGTGCATCCGGGCGGCATCAAAACCAATATTGCTCGTTCTGCTCGCACCAATGACAGCCTGCGTGAAATTACTGGCGTCGATCCTTCAAAGGCGACGGCAGACTTTGAAAAAATGTTCACCACCACGGCGAAGAAAGCAGCAGAAGTGATCTTGGCTGGTGTTAAGCGCGATGCGCGCCGTGTGTTGATTGGTAATGACGCTCGTGCGTTCGACGTCATGCAGCGTTTGTTGCCAACGGCTTATCAGGCGCTCGTAACGCGCGCGATGAAAGCGCAATCCAAGCGTAAATAAGAAGGTGCAAGACATGGGCGCTCGTCAAAAATCTCCGGCACAGAAACTCGCTGAATCATTCCGCTTGCCGAACGGCGTGCGGATTCCGAATCGCCTTGCGAAGTCGGCAATGAGTGAAGCACTGGGCACGATGGACAATCGCCCAACTGAGCGGTTAGTGCAGCTCTATGGTCGTTGGGCCGACGGTGGTATTGGCTTGAGCATCACCGGCAACGTGATGATCGACCGTCGCGCCATCGGCGAGCCCGGCAATATCGTGATTGAAGATGAATCCGATTTGCCGACGCTGCGTCGTTGGGCTGCTGCGGGCACACGTCATGGCGGTCAGCTGTGGATGCAGATCAATCACCCGGGCAAGCAGTCGCCTAAGGGCTTGAACAAAGAGACGGTATCGCCGTCAGCGATTCCATTCGGTCGTGATCTCACCGCGTTCTTCTCAACGCCACGTGAGTTGACTCAAACGGAAATCGAAGATCTGATTCGTCGTTACGGCAACACTGCGCGTATCGCGAAGAAAGCTGGATTCACCGGCGTGCAGATTCACGGTGCGCACGGTTATCTGGTGAGTCAGTTTTTATCGCCGCGTCATAACCAGCGTCAGGATCAGTGGGGCGGTACGCCAGAGAATCGTCGTCGCTTTGTGCTCGCGGTTCTTGCGGAAATGCGTAAGCAGGTTGGTGCCAAGTTTCCAATCGGCATCAAGTTGAACTCCGCAGATTTCCAACGCGGCGGTTTCACCGAAGAAGAATCACTGGCGGCGATTGAAGCCTTGGCCGAAGC
The DNA here is from genome assembly GCF_003052265.1 of Stenotrophobium rhamnosiphilum. Taxonomy (GTDB): domain Bacteria; phylum Pseudomonadota; class Gammaproteobacteria; order Nevskiales; family Nevskiaceae; genus Stenotrophobium; species Stenotrophobium rhamnosiphilum. The sequence continues at coordinate 707,556 of NZ_QANS01000002.1, read as the reverse complement.
AGGCATTGATATGGTCGAGATTTCCGGCGGCACGTACGAAGCGCCTGCAATGACCGGCATCGAAGCCAAAGCCAGCACGCGTGCGCGTGAGGCTTACTTTATGGAGTTTGCCGAGAAGGTACGCGAGGCGGTGAAGGTTCCATTGATGCTCACCGGTGGCTTCCGTAGCGTTGGCGGCATGGTGGGCGCACTGGATAGTGGTGCGATTGATTTCATCGGCTTGGGTCGTCTGCTGGCCGTAGAGCCGGATGCGCCATCTCGATTCTTGCGTGGCGAAGAATCGCTGCATCAGATTCGTCCGATCAGCACCGGCATCGGCATGGTCGATCGCATGGCGCTGATGGAAGTCGCTTGGTACACGCGTCAGTTGCGTCGTATCAGCGAAGGCCGCAAGCCCAAGCCTAACGAGTCTGGTTTGCAGGCTTTTGCGCTGGGCATGTTGTCGAATGGTTGGAATACTTTCAGAACACGACGTTTGCGCGCTTAGTTTTTCGCTACGCAAAAGCCCGCCATTCGGCGGGCTTTTTTGTGGCGATCAAACAGCAATCAACGCTTGTCGAAATAATGAGGTTTCATGCGTGAGCTGCCGTGTATTTCAAGCACACGTAATTCTGTTTCCATTTCCATGCGTTTGGCGCGTGTGTAAATTTTGATGGCTTGCACCAAGGACAAGATGGCGAGTGCCATGAGTGTGTTGGCGATCAACGGTGAAAGCACCGAGCCATTCTGGATAGGGATGCCCGCAGCAGAAGCGGCATTCAGAACATAAGGATTCATGCTGATGGCCTCAACATGGCCGTTCAGAGAATTCCAGGTGGTTTCGCCGGCACTGACTCCGAGCATCGATAGCAACAAGATTTTCTTTGTGGCCATCCATGACGCCCAGAAAAACAGCAGGCCACAGAACAAGGGCTTGAGAGGGCTCAACTGAATTAGCAAATCCGTATGCATGGTGCACATCCATCGGCGAAACCAGAGTCATTGTTGATCCTGTTTGGCCAGAGTTGATGCGCGGTGCGACCGGCGGGACCCCTCTGCGGATAGTCGGCAGAGGACATAGAAAAGGCGTCAGGTAATTCCTTACCTGACGCCTTTTGAGACAACTGCCGCTTATTTTTCTACGAAAGCGCGTTCGATCACGTAGTCGCCAGGGGTGCCCTGATGCGGTGAGATCTTGAAGCCGCGCTTGTCCAGAATCGCGCAGGTGTCGGTCAGCATGCTCGGGCTACCGCAGATCATGGCGCGGTCGACTGAAGGATCAATCGGTGGCAGGCCAATGTCCGAGAACAGCTTGCCGCTTTCCATCAGGTCGGTGAGACGACCGCGGTTGCGGAACGGCTCGCGGGTGACGGTTGGGTAGTAGATCAGCTTGCCGCTGACCAGTTCGCCCATCAGTTCGTCGTTAGGCAGTTCGTTGCTGATGTAGTCGGCGTAAGCCAGCTCGCTGACTTCGCGCACGCCGTGTACGAGCACGACTTTTTCGAAGCGCTCGTAGATCTCTGGATCTTTGATGATGCTCATGAACGGCGCCAGACCGGTGCCGGTGCCGAACAGATACAAATGCTTGCCCGGATTGAGATCTTGCACGATCAGCGTGCCGACTGGCTTGCGGCTGACCAGAATTTCATCGCCGATCTGCAGATGCTGCAGACGCGAAGTCAGCGGGCCGTCTTGGACCTTGATGCTGAGGAATTCGAGATGCTCTTCGTGGTTGGAGCTGGCGATGCTGTACGCACGCATCAGCGGACGGCCTTCAACTTGCAGGCCGATCATCACGAAGTGACCGTTATGGAAACGCAGGGCAGGGTCACGGGTCGTCTTAAAACTGAACAGGGTGCTGTTCCAGTGGTGGACGGAGGTAACGCGCTCAGGGGCAAATGCAGCCATTGATCCAATCTCTCAAGAAGCGAATATGAAAAGCGCGCGTATTGTAAAGAATCAGAAGGCCTTAGCGTTTAATCCATATAGAGCAGAAAAGCGTTAAGCCGTTAAATGGCTTTGACGACAAGTCTTTACGTAGGGCTGGGGCCTTAGAAGTTCTAACTAAATAAGCAAAATCAGCCCCCAATTGGGCTTAGCTCAGGGCAATTCCGAAACCCAGCAGGTACAGGACCAAGGCCAGCGCGATGCCTCTGAGCGGAATTTTGAACCAGTAAGCCTTGGCCGTGACCAGATAGATGGCCAGAGTCAGGCCGCCCAAGACCACCAAAAACGTGGACTGCTTCAGGAACTCGAAGTGGCAGATCGTCAGATAGCCATAGATCAGGCCCAGCAACATCGGCCCCATGCTGTGGCTGACGTGAAAGCCTTGCGCCGCACGCCACATCGTTGTCTGGCGACTGATGATGGGCGAGACAGTGCGCAACTGCTCCGCCAGATTGGCATCGCGCGGCTCAAAGCGACTGCTGAAAAACGTCAGCGCCAGATGCGCTGTGCCCAAACCAAAAACGATGGCGCAGCTCGCAAGAATCAGGATCGAGTCATACATGATCAAACTCCAGACAGTGATGCGCGGGCGAGCATGGTGCGAGCGAGCAAACGGTGAAATGGCAGGATCATCGTCAAGTACACACGACCCAAGCGGTTATGCGTTTTGACTAGCGAGGTCACGGTGATCGTTTGAGTACTCGCTGAGGTGGAGTCCAAAGTCACGATCAATCGAAAATCCAAATGGTGATCATCCATCCCCAGCAGAATTTCCTGCGGTGACTCAAGCACGATTGGAAAAATGCCGACGCGCGAAGGTTCATTCGTTGCTGTTGAGCGCGTGCCTGCCTTGAGTCCAAACCATCCGACGATCCAGTTACGCAAAGCCATCAGTGCATTCACCCAAGCTGGTGGCGAATTGAAAATCGCGCGCGCAGCTTGGCGTGCATTGAGATCCGATCGAGCGCCGACCACGCGATAAGCATCCGAAAATGTAAAACCCGGCAATAGGTTTTCCAGACGTGGATCAACTTTCACGGCGTGGGATTTCATCTGCGTGATTTCAGTGAGCGGCAACTACAGCTGGAGGCTGCCAGGTTTTGAGCAGCTTCTGAAGCTTGTTCGCTTGCAGGCCGAGCATCGCACTGGTGGTGAGCACGCCGCCCATCAAGGCGCCGCCGATGCCGCAAGTGACCACGTCTTGTCCCGTCATGTAGAGACCTTTCACCGGCGTGACCGGATGCAGCCAGTCCTGACGGAAGCGATCCGGATCATGCTCAAGGCCATAGATTTCTCCACGGTCATTGAGCTGGAACCATTCGGTCGACAGCGGTGTTGAAAGCTCAGCGTAATCGACGGTGCCGCGCAGCTGCGGCATCTGCTTGTACAGCGCTTCCAACATTTGCTCGGTGATTTTCTGCTTGTGCTCTTCGTAACCTTCGCCGCGCTGATTCCACGTGGTGCCGCGCCATTTAATGTAGTCCTCGTAGCGGCCCAGCGTCACCACTTCAATCGTGCTCTTGCCGGGATAGTTTTGTTCCCAGGTTGGATCTTTCGCGGAAGGGAAGGAAATGTAGAACAGCGGCGCGCCAGTCTCAGGATTGTCCAGATAGTTCTGAATGTTCTGCTCGTGATGCGGAGACGGATAAACCCACAGATTGGTTTTGGGAATGCCTAGTTCCTTCGCTGTGCCTTTGCAGCCAATGTAGAGGCAAAGGTGTGCGCTGGAAGGTTTTACCGTTGTGAGTTTTTGCTCATAACGATGTTGTGCGCGAACGGCTTCAGGTAGGAGTTTTTCAAAGGTGAGACGTGCGCCGGTATTGCTGACGATGCTGTCGGCCAGCAGACGATCACCGTTCTCCATCAACACGCCGATGGCGCGATTCTTTTCGACAATAATTTCTTCAACGCGAGCGTAGGTGAACACTTCACCGCCACCCGCGCGGATCACCGGCACGATGGTCTCGGCCATTTTCCAAGAGCCGCCAACGGGATAATTGCCGCCAGCAAAATAATGCTTGGCAACCATCGCGTGCATGAAGAACGTCGACTCGCTTGGCACCATGCCGTAGTCGCCCCACTGACCAGTGAGCACGGCAATCAGTTCTTGATTCTGCGTCAGTGCTTCCAGCACTTCGCGTGTGGTCTTGAGGCATTCATTCGGTACCAAGAAGCGGCGCGTTTTGTTGTAAGCCTTTGCGAGCAGAGGCGGCATCGCTTGGCCAGCGAAGAAAGGCGTCGCAGAGCGTGCCACTTTGTAGACCAGATCAACGTACTGGCGAATCGCGGCTTCTTCCTGCGGAAAGTGCGCAATCATGTCGTTGACGAAGTTCTCGCGGCCCGCGCGGAAATCATATTTGCGGTCGCCAATGATGATGCGATCGTAGACCTCATCCATTGGTGCCCATTCAAGCTTGCCGTCGGAGATCACATCAAACACGCGGCGCAGTGGCGAGTGCGGTTTATGTACTTCGCCAATGTAGTGAACGCCGACGTCCCACTCGTAACCTTCGCGCTCATACGAGTGCGTGTAGCCGCCAGCGGTGTAGTGCTGTTCCAGCACGCAGACCTTGCGACCGAGCTTGGTCAGCAGCGCGGCGTTGGTGAGGCCGCCAATGCCGGAGCCGATGACGATTACGTCGTAATGCTGCTCTGCGCGGCCAGTGCGGTAACGGCGTCCAATGCGTTTCATGACGAGACTTCCTATGCAAATGTTTGCATATTAGTAACATTGCCAGAATTCATATGCAAGAGTTTGCATAGCCGGTAGGCAGGGTTTACGCTGTTGGCATGTCACTCAAACACGCCATTCTCGTACTACTGGATAAGAAACCCGGCAGCGGCTACGACCTCGCACAGCGCTTCGGCGGCGGCATCGGCAACTTCTGGAACGCCACACATCAGCAGGTTTATCAAGAGCTTAAGAAGCTCAGCGCTGATAAGTTGGTGGAGTTTGAGGTGCACACGCAGGCCGAGCGGCCGGACAAAAAGGTCTACCAAATCACCTCGGCGGGGCGCACCACGTTAAAGGCTTGGCTCAAGCAGCCGATCAAGCTCGCGCGCATCAACAGCACCCTATTGGTCAAGATTTACGCGGCTCATTTGGCGGATCCTGTCGAGCTCGACAAGGAACTGGCGCAACACATTGCGAACCATGAGCAGAAGTTGCTTGAGTTCGCGGAGATGGAGCGTTTGTATTTCAGCGCCGACGCCGCCACGCGCCGCAAGCAACGCATGCCTTATCTCACGCTGCGTTCAGGCATCCGCTACGAGTGGACTTGGATTGAGTGGATGAAGGAAGTGAAGCAACTGCTGGCGGATGATGCTTTGCCTGAGAAGCCGATGATGGAGTTGTTGGCCGCGGCTGCGAAGATCAAACCGTAGGGTGCGCTGTGCGCACCATTGTCATTGAGAAAATACATGACTACGACAAATTTGTAGGGTGGGTAGAGCGTAGCGAAACCCACCGTTTTTCACGCGCGAACACGGTGGGTTTCGCTGCGCTCTACCCACCCTACGAAAGATGAGGTTTGGCTAAATATTCCTGCGACTGCATTTCCTGCAATCGCGACAAGGTGCGCTGAAATTCAAAGCGCAGTTTTAAACCCGCATAGAGTTTTTCCTGCGGTACATCTGCCGTAATGATCAGCTTCACTCCGCGATCATAAAACTCATCGACCAGATTGATAAAGCGACGCGCCGCATCTTCCGTAAAGACAGTCAGCTGCGGCACATGCGAGAGCAACACCGTGTGATGGGTGCGACCAATCTCGATGTAATCCGCTGCGCTACGCGGACCGTCGCACACCGCCGCAAAATCAAACCATGCCACGCCATCGGCCAGTCGGCGCGCGACGATGATGCGATCGTGGATTGGCATCTCGACATTCTCAACGCCGGTGCAGCCCGCAATCGCGCTGAAGTCGCGCAGCATGTTTTGTTCTGATGTGGCATCGCAGGGTGAGTGATACACCTCAGCACGCGTGAGTGCACGCAGGCGATGATCAATGCCGCCATCCACATTCAGAACCTTGACGCTTTTCTTCAGGCGATCAATCGCCGGCAGAAAGTTCGCACGCTGAAGGCCGTCTTTGTAGAGATTGTCTGGCACAACGTTTGATGTCGCGATCAGCGTCACGCCATTTTCAAACAGCACTTCGGTGAGTCGGCCAAGAATCATCGCATCGGCAATGTCAGAAACATAAAATTCGTCGAAACAAAGCACGCGTATCTTCGCTGCGAATTCCAGTGCAACCTTGCCGATAGGATCAGTTTCGTGAGCGTAATGCTGGCGACGTTGGTGAACCTCCAGCATGAAGCGATGGAAGTGCGTACGCATCTTACGATCGAAGGGCAGCGCGTCGTAAAACGTGTCCATCAAATAGGTTTTACCGCGGCCGACACCGCCCCACATATAAAGCCCGGCAACCGCAGGCCATCTCAATCGGGAACTGCCGAAACGTTTCTTCGGTGGCGCAGCAAGCAAGGCTTCGTAAACACGCTGCAAGGCGTCAACCGCCTGAGCCTGTGATTCGTCGCGCTGAAAATTGTCACCCGCCAAATCGCGTTGATAGCGTTGGATGGGTGAGAGCAATTCTTGCGGCGTAGCCATGTTCTGCGCTTACAGTTGATCTACGCCGAACAGCGCGCAGAGATGAGGATTGAGGAACACGCCGCGTGGGTCCAGCTCTTTGCGCAGCTTCTGAAAATCAGCGAAACGCGGATAAAGCGCAAGCAGATCGTCGGCAGTTTTATCGTGCAACTTGCCCCAGTGTGGGCGACCTTCATAGCGCTCGAAAATTTCCGCCATCGCATTGAAGTAATCCTGATGCGGCACATCAACCGGCGCGCTCACGGAGATGATGGCGCTGTCGCGTTCATAGCAAGGCGACAACCAAATGTCGTCTGCTTTAACAAAGCGAACTTCAACGGGCAGATGCGTTTTGAAACGTAGGGCGCGGATGATGCTTTCCATCCGCTTCAACGCTTCTGGCAGAAATTTGGCGGGGATCGCGTAAGCAGATTCAACAAAACGCACGATGCGCTTGGTGTCATAACGCAGATTGGGCTCGCCGATGACATCGTCATTCGAAGCGGCCCAAGTGGTCATGCGTTGCGCAGCTTCTCGGCTGCCGGGCATGCGACGCGTCAGTGTCGACAGCGCCCACATCGCGCCATTTTCCAACACCAGATTACGCGCCAAGCGTTGAGCATTGAGCGGCGATAGCGGCTCGACCGTAGTGTCCATAAAACGCAGCTGGACGTTGTCGTTATTCGGATACCAGGCAAACTCGAAGTGACGATGCGAACGCTTGAGTTTGTCTAGCTTGCGCAGCGTCGGACCCAGTTGGTCGCGGCTGCTGCGATAGTGCAGGCGATAAGCATCAACGCACTGCAGTTCCACATGCGTGATCACGCCGAGCGCGCCGAGTGAGAGGCGCGCGGCATCAAACAAAGGCTTGTTACTTTCTGCGCTGATCGTTCTGACGGAGCCGTCTGCGCACACCATTCTCAGCGCAGTGACCTGCGTCGACATATTGCCGAAATCCACGCCGCTGCCATGCGTGCCAGTGCTGATCGCGCCCGCCAAAGTCTGCTGGCCACTGGCACCGAGCATGACTTGAGCAAGGCCACGCTCGGAGAGTTGATTCGCCAGATCGACCAAGCGTGTGCCGGAGCGAACCCAGACACGACGATGCTGCATGTCCATCGACTCAATGCCGGTGAAGTAATCCAGCGACATCAGGTTTTCGTCAGTCCAGCACAGCGGTGTGAATGACTGGCCACTGCCACCCACGCGCAGACGCTCGCCATCATCGGCAGCACGCAGCACTTCAGCTTGAATTTCTTCCAACGAAACCGGGTACGAGCGAAAGTTGGGAACGGCTTCAACCAGCCCTGACCAGTTGCGCCAGCGGCGGCGGTATTTGGCGAGCATGGTTATGCGTCCTCGTCGTTAGACGAAGATTGCAGTCGATCGTGTTCGCCGCACATCGCAAGAACTTGTGCGCGCACGGCATTGCTCAGATTGGTTTCAGCAGCTTTGTCCGTGCCAGTCGGCGAAATCGCGGCGCTGGCTTCAACTTCAATATGGCTCCAACGCGGCAATTTATTGCCGGAGCCCCAGAGTCGGCGTGAGCCGCGGATGGCCATCGGCACCACTGGCACGCCAGCGCGCACCGCAATCATGAAGGTACCGTTCTTGAATGCCATCAAGCCGGGTTCTTCCTTGAAGGTGCCTTCGGCGAAAATTGCGAGCGAGTCACCATCCTGCACGCGACGTATCAGAGCACGGGTTTGCAGCGCGCCCTCGCGAGGATTGCTGCGATTCACAAAGGTCACGCCCATGCGGCGCAGCGTCGGCCCCACAACCGGCCAAGAAGCCGCGCCGTCCTGCACCACAAAGGTGAAGCGGGTTGGCAGAGCGGCGGTGAGGATCAGGCCGTCCATATAGCTGGCGTGGTTGGCTACTGCGATGCAGTGACCCGCAGGCAGGTTTTCCATGCCGCGTACGCGCATCGGCACCCCAATGCAGAGCAGGCAAAAACGCACGCAAAAGCGCCCAATAATCCGGCGCAGCGTGAGTGTCGGCGTGATGATGATGATCACGCAGAAAGGCAGCACGACTGCTACGAAGACCAGCGCCGCCAACGGGGCGTAAAAGAAATTGAAGAGACGGGAGAACATTGGCCGTTATTATATTGATTCGGCAAGATGAAGTTTAAGATTGAGGAGCGGTAGGCGGTGATTTTTGGGTCTTTTAGTGGCGTTTCCTTTGAGCGGCTTGCCGAATCAATATCCATGATCACCATTGCTATTGAACCGGCACGAATCGCGCCATGATCCAAAGTACTTTTTCAGGCCGCCCCATGATCCTGTTCCAACCAATTCGTGCCGGTTCAATAGTCTGATGAGCCTTGAGAGCGCCCCAATTTTCGCCGAACGGTTGACTGAGGAAGACGACGCAGCGATTGCACGTTTTCTCGACCGGCTATGGCTAGAGCGTGGCCTATCGGCCAATACCCAGCTTAGTTACCGTTCCGATCTGGCCTTGTTTGCGCGTTGGTTGGCGCTGCAGAGCGTAGAGCTGACCAAGGCAGTCGAAGGCGATATCCAAGGCTATTTCGCCGCACGCAGTCGGGACGCACAGAAATTTACGCCGCGCTCGCAAGCCCGTTTGCTGTCAGCGCTGCGCCAGTTTTATCGTCATCTCGTTATGGATCGGCAGCGCTCAGACGATCCCACCGCGAAATTGGAATCACCCAAGCTGCCACGTCGTTTGCCCAAAACCTTGAGTGAAAGCGAAGTCATCAAAATATTTGATGGCCCGGACGTGAACACCGATCTAGGTCTGCGCGACCGCGCGATGCTGGAGTTGATGTATGCCTCGGGGCTGCGCGTCTCAGAGCTGGTGAAGTTGGAACTGCCTCGCGTGAACATTCAGCACGGCGTGGTGCAAGTCGTCGGTAAAGGCGGACGTGAGCGATTGATCCCGATGGGCGAAGAGGCGATGGAATGGATCAAACGCTATCTCCAAAACGCGCGGCCAACTTTGGCTGATGGTGCTGCATCAGATTGGTTGTTCATCACGGGTCGCGGCGAGCCGATGACGCGGCACAATTTTTGGCATTTGATTAAGCGCCACGCTGCTACCGGCGGTGTGCATATTCCTTTGTCGCCACATACTTTGCGACATGCATTTGCTACGCATTTGCTGGAACACGGCGCGGATTTGCGTGCGGTGCAGTCTTTGCTGGGGCATGCGGATTTGTCGACTACGCAGATTTATACGCATGTGACGCGGCAACGTTTGCGGGATATGCATCAGAAATTTCACCCTCGGGGGTGAGCAGGCTCGCTTCGCGAGCACTGCTCGCGGAGCCTGCGAACGCACGGCCATGGATGGCCGGGCAGGGTTTTCAAATAGAGATGCAGTTACGCCATGGAAGGCGGCGATGAGCTACTAAACAAGTGCTGTCAGGTTTGTCATTCCCGCGTAGGCGGGAATCCAGTTTTGCTTTTGTCTTTTTAGCTGCCGCCTGTTGGTCTTTGCGGTGTCGTCTTTCGCGCTGTAGCGCGAGTTACTTTTCTTTGCTTGTGCAAAGAAAAGCTAACCAAAAGAAAGCACCCCCAGCGTCTACGCCCGCACGATGAAGCTGTGCGGGTTCCCTGCGCTTCTCGTCTTGACCGGGGTGCGTGACAGGCCATCCATGGCCTGGCACGCACGCTCGGCTCCTGCCTCGCCCGCGTCGTTGCGCGGCATTAACCGGGCAAGACGGTGATGCTCGGCGTGGACGAAGGGGCCCGACATCAAAAGCAAAGCGACTCTTGCTGTGAATGAGGAGAGAGTCTCCTCAATGGCGCTTTCTGTTCTTAAGAACAGTAAAAGTGTTGACGGCATTTTTGTCCGCATGAAGAGCTTCATCACGGCTCATTCGCTCGCTAGCTGATGCGATGTACAAGTGGCTTTGCTTTACCGGGTTCCCTTCGACAACGCCGAGCATCACAGCACTGATCGGTTATTGCCGACGCTTTGCGTCGGGCGAGGCAGGAGCCGAGCGTGCATGCCTGGCCATGGATGGCCTGTCATGCACCCCGATCAGTGCGAGAAGCGCAGGGAACCGGAACGTCTTTTGTTCCGGCGTAGTCGCAGGGTGCCCTTTCTTTTGGTTACTTTTCTTTGGGCACGCAAAGAAAAGTCACTCGCGCCACAGCGCGAAATACGACACCGCAAAGAACAACAGGCGGTAGCTAAAAGAAGAAAAGCAAAACTGGATGCCGCGCCTACGCGGGCATGACAGCTAAGCGGAACACAAACAAAAACGGCGCCCGAAGGCGCCGTTTCCATACAGGCAAAACTTAACTCTTTGGTGCAGGAGCAGGCGCAGGCGCCGCATCCGTAGGCCCAGCAACCTTAGCTGCCTTGCCTTCCAAAACCTGCAAAAGCTGATCCGGAGTCTGATAGCCAGGAATCATTTCGCCATCTTCAAGAATCAGTGACGGTGTGCCACGTACGCCAATCGCGCCGCCAGTGGTGTACTGATCCAGAATCGGATTTTTGCACTTGGCGACTTCAGGAATCGTCTCGCCCAGTTTTGATTTGGTCAATGCAGTCTTGCGATCAGCCGAGCACCAAACGTTTTCAGCTTCAAAGAACGCCTTCGTGTTGGGGCCGCTGCGTGGGAAGAATACATAGCGAATCGCGATGCCCTTGGCGTTGTAATCGGCCATCTGGCTGTGAAGCATGCGGCAGTAGCCGCAGTCGATGTCGGTGAAGACGGTGAGGGTGTGTTTAATCTGATCAGCAGGTGGCGCGAAGATGATCATATTCTCGACGCCCAGCTTTTCGACTGCCGCGAGACGCACAACTTTGCGACGTTTTTCGGTGATGTTTTCGCCGACGCTCAGATGCACCATGTCGCCTTCAATCAGGTACTCGCCATCGCCGCTGACATAGCCAAAGCTGAGGCCGGCCTGAATTTCATAGATGCCTGGCATCGGTGAAGGGCGGATCGCCTGAATTGGCACGGCAAGTTTTGCTGCGAGCTTGGTGCGCAGCGCTTCCAGTTCAGGCGTGCTGGCAGGTTCAATGGCGGCTGCAGGTGTTGCAGCCGCGGCTTCAGTCGTCGCGGCGGCTGGCGCGGCGTCGACGGCCGGGTCATATGGCGGCGCGCAGGCGGCAAGCGTTGGCAACAGTAGGGCGGCGACAGACAGAAACTTAAATGAGGACATGGAGTGCACTGTAGTAGGAAGCTGGGTTGAGACACTGTCCCCGCACTGGGGTTCAAAGGCTCAGGATTGCGGGCGATTTTGGCATATTCGCGGCCCGTACCCTAACTCGGGCTGTAGACAAGATTTTTAGGCTTTGTGGGTAGTGCTCAGCTCAACTCTAGCCAGCGCGTAGCGTGGGTGAGTAGCAGCCCTATTCGTACCGGGCGACCCGGCCATAAGCGCATCACGCCTTCGCGATAGGCCAGTAGCTGGTCGCGATAGCGAGTGAGTAGTGCCTCATCCTCACCGCCGCGCGATGTTTTGTAGTCGAGCACCCAGAGCGTTTCGCCATCATCGACGAGACGGTCAATCACGCCATGAAGCTCGCCGTGGCTGATCGGCACTTCGTTCCATGCGCGCTGAATTTTGCTGATATCGAAGAAAGCTTGCAGCGCAGGTGCGGCGATGACGGCCTGTGCTTCTGCAAGCCACGTCGCGAAGTCGGCGTCACGCACGCTGCTGCCGATCGCGGCTTCAAGTCGACCGCGCAGAGCCGTCTTCGTATCTGCATCGGATTCGCTCAGCTGTTGCAGCAAGTAATGCACTGCGTGGCCACGCAAGATCGCGGCGCTGTCGTGCTCTTCACCATTCGCACTGGGGCGATGTGTTTTGCTGATTGAAAGTTTGATCGGCTGACGCAGGCGTGGATCGTCAAGAACTTCATCAGCCTTGCTTGCTTCGCCATTGACGATAGTAGGTACGCCATCTGCAAAGACGTAACTGTCGTCGTCACCGACATCCACGCCCATCTGCATAAAGGCATTCGTCGCGTGTTCGTGCCAGCTACGTTCTTTGTCTGCTTTGCTTGGTGCAAAGCCAGAGAGATGCAAGAACTGACGCGCGCGTGTCGCTGCCACATAGAGCAGATTCATATCTTCAAGAGCTTCGCGTTGCTTGCGAGCGTCGATCAGTGATTGCGAGAACGCATCACGATTATCTTTGTTGGCAGCCAGAACAAAGCAGGTCGGACGCGGTTCGTTCGAAGGCCATTCAACCACCCAGCCGGCATCCTTGTTACTGCTATTGCCATTGCCGGTTTGCGCCATGAACACTGCAGGTGCTTCCAAACCTTTTGCTCCGTGCACCGTCAGGATGCGGACTTGGTTGTTCGCGGCATGAGGCGGTGTTTCGTCTGGTGCTTCACTGCTGCGTTCAAGCTGCGCTAATTCTTGGAGGAAGCGCGACAGCGAAGGGTAACGACCGCTATCTGTTTCTAGTGCCATCTGAAGCAGCGCATTGAGATTGCCGCGCACACGCACACCTTGTGCGGCAGGCAGTGCGGCTTCGTAACGCGCAGCCACATCGCCTTCGTTATAGATGCGATCCAGCAAATCGTGCACAGGCAATTGGCGCGACAATGCGAGCCATTGTTCAAGCAGAGTCTGAGCGCGTTGTAATGCAACGCTCGTTGTTGTTTGCTGAAGTGCTGCGCGCCAGTTTTGTTCGTTCTTGCGTGCAGTGCTGACCAGTTCGATCAGGTCATCATTGCTGGCAGAGAACATTGGCGAGCGCAGAACGTGCGCTAGCTCCAGATCACGCACAGGTGAGAGCAAGAATCTCAGCAGCGCAGCAAGATCACCGGCCTCGGCTGTTTTCAGTAGGGTGCCACGTGCAGCGCCGATGAAAGGAATATCCGCTTCAGTCAGTGCCTGTTCCAGCGCACGCAGATGTGTGCGCTTGCGCGTGAGGATCAGCACATCGCCATAAGACAGTGCGCGCCCTTCGATTTCCCAGCGTGCGTCAACCAGCTTACGGATGCGTGCTGCGATCAAATGTCCTTCGCGTAGTGCGCGCGTATTTTCCGGATCAGGACGTGGCGTGGTCAGCGGATTGCGGAAGGGTTCAGGCTCGTCGCCATCCTTGATATCAGGCGCAACCAGTGGTGCGAGTTCGACGCGACCCCAGCCGCTACGAGCCGTGCCGTGAACGGGAAAGTTTGGAATCAGATCCGGCGGCGTGAATAGCGCATTAACCCAGTTGATGATTGCCGGAGAAGAGCGACGCGAGAGTGAAAGCGTTTCCTGATGCGCGTCCAAATGTTCCTGCATCCACGCAGCGGCCTGCGGCAACAAATCCGGATTGGCGCGACGGAAGCCGTAGATGCTCTGTTTGATATCGCCCACGATAAACAGACTGCGTGCACGCTCTGAATTACCTGCGGCCATTTCTTCAAGCAGTGGTAATAAGAGCTGCCATTGTGTTGGGCTGGTGTCTTGGAATTCATCGAGCAGCAGATGATCAATGCGTTGATCGAGTTTGAACTGCACCCAATTTCCTGCATCCGGATCGCGTAGCAATTTGCTGGCGTACCACTCCAGATCAGTGAAGCCGATGCGGTTGCGCGCACGGAATTCGTCTTTGAGTTCAGACAGCGCAGCAGTGCCCAGGATTAGCGCGGATTCTGTACGGCGCAAGGTGTACAAGCGCGCAAGCTGATCAATGACGCGCTGTACGACTGCAACAACTTCGCCATGCGCCTGAATAAAACGATCGGCCGATGATCCCAATGTTTTCAGCGCGACCTGCGAAGGCTTGAAACCGTAGGGTGTGAGCTTCTGGGTGAAGAGTCCGGCGATCAGCGTTTGATAACGCAGATCGCCTGATTGTTCGAGCGCTGGCAACAATCCATCAGCGCGAACATATTGACCAATCTTGCCGACGGCGCCGAGCCCGCGACTGAAATCGCCAAGCGACTGTTCAAACGATGGGACTTGCAACGCGCTGTGCGGATCGTCGCTGACGATGTCCAGTTGATCGCGGAGATGATTGATCGCAAATCCCAGCGCGTCATCTTGACCGTCGGTATAGCTCCACCACTCTGCGCGACGCTTGAGGAACTCCACAATGATATTGCGCAGGCTCCATTCGGTTTCGCCTTCGTCGATCAGTTTCTTCAGTGCGAGGCCGGGCGCGCTTTGTGGCGCGGCCAAAAGTTTTTTCTGTAATCCGCTCCATGCGGCTTCCAGCAATGCTTGTTCGTTCTCGCTGACTTCAAAACCGGGTGCAATACCAACTTCCTGCGGGAAGCGTGCTACCAAATCCTGACAGAAGGCGTGCAGGGTGGTGGCGCGCAGTGGCCACGGATGAAACAGCAGTTGCTCGTAGAGACCGCGCGCGCGTTGACGAATGGCGTCGTTGGCTTGGAGATCAAGCTCGGCGAGTGAAGCGTCGAGCGCAGCATCGTCTGCGAGCGCAAGTTGACGTAAACGTTCTTCAACACGATGGCGCATTTCTGCTGCGGCCTTGCGTGTGAAGGTGAGCGCGAGAATGCCATCGGGCGCATGGCCTTCAAGCAGCAAGCGTGTGATGCGTGCCGTCAGCAGCCAAGTCTTGCCACTGCCTGCAGAGGCCGAGACGCTAACGCTGCGTGCGGGATTGAGTGCCTGATTCATGCGCGCTCCTCCGCCCACGTATCGACGCGGCAGAGTCCACGGAAATCGCAGCGCGAGCAGGTCAGGGCATCGCCATGTGCGGGCAAGGGCGCAGCTTTGCGCAGAGCAGCGAAGACATCTTGAAGGCGATCCAACACGCCAGCGCTTGCGATGCTGAGGTCTTCGCCTTCAATGGGTTTGGGTGAATTTTTGTCGCGTTCGAGAACCAGATATTCAACGCTGGCGCAGGGTTCAGTCAGCAAAGCGTAGTGCGTGGTTTGTACGGATTCACCGTTGAGCACATCTTCTTTTTTGGGGAAGGCGCCAGTCTTGTAGTCGACTACGCTGTAAGCCGTATGGACACCATTGTCATTGTTCTCCAGGCGATCAATGCGTCCTTTCATCGTCAGCTCAGCATCTAGCTTCAGATGTTTATCCGCTTCTGATTCAACCTTCGGCCATTGCGCGCTGCGCACGATCATCCAATTGGCGAGTTCTGGAATCAGTGTGTTGATTTCAACCAGCCAGACTTGCGCCAAAGCGCGATTGCGTAGGTCGTCTGCCAACACGGCATAAGTGATGACACGCAGCGCGTGCTCAATTTCATCGCGTCGATCAGCGGTGATTTTTCCAGAGAATGCAGCTGGCATCCCGGGCCGCTGCTGATGGAAGGCTTGCAGGATGTTGTGCACACGTTCGCCGAAATCACGACGGCTTACGGGCTCGTCGGGCTCTCGTGCCTTCTTAAGTCCCAAACCACTGCTGGCGAAAAACTTATACGGGCAATCAATCAAAGTCTGATGCGCGCTTGCGCTCAAAGACTTTGTGAGCAGCGACAGTGGCAATGCCGGACGTGGTGCGGTGTGAGGCGTTGGCAACGTTGTTGGTGTCGAGACTTCAATCGCTTTGCTTGCTGCAAGCAGTGGCAATGCGGTGTCGACGCTTGCGAGTCCTGTCACCTGCAACGCTTCGGCCCAAGGACAAACTTCTGCAGATTCATCTTCCTGATCTGCGGCGTAAGTGATGAGCACTTGCGGCGCGGCGTGGATCAGGCTGCGGAAGCGCCCGAGTTGCTGTTCAAGTTTAGCGATCCAATGCGGCAGGCCTAACTCAGCACGAACGCTGTGATTGAACACGGGCTGTGCGCTGGGCTTGCCGGGAAATTGTGCAGCGCTAGCGCCAGCAAAAATCAGCACGTCGCAACGAAGGCCTTGTGCTTGTTCCGGTGTGAGCAGGCGCACGGGACTATCAATAGGGTTTGGAATAAAGCTCGCGCTTTCGAGCGCGCGCTCAAGTATGGAACGGAATTCGTTCCAGCTTAAGCGGGGTTTCTGACGTTGCAGCACGGCGTGCAGTTCTTCCAACTGGCGAATCAGTACTGCACCTGCCGCATCGCTCTGCCATGTGCGCCACAGTGGCAAAGCTTGCAGACTTTGAATCAGCATCTGACTCCAATCTGCGCCGTTGCGCGCCGGGCCGTGCACAGGCGGCAGCAAGCGCGCAGCGGAGTCCAGTGGGCTCAAGAGTTCTTTCGGCACATCTGCGTGTTTGCGTAAACGTTCAATGCCACCAGAGATTTTTCCTGCGTAGATCGCGAGTTCTAACTGGTCGATTGCTTCAGGCGCAGCGCTGTCATAGAAACCAGACTTGAGTAGATCGAGCAGCGCGCGGAAAGGGAAGTCGCGATCGCAGCAATCCAGCCAATGACCAAGACTTGCTGCAGCAGAACTGGTGGAGAGCGCCCAGCCGGCTTCATCGCGCAGCGGAATGCCTGCACGTTCAAGCAGCGCACGCAGGCGACGAGCAAGTGCGCGATCTTGTGTGACGACGGTGATATCGCAAGGACGCTCCAGCAGAGTGCGACGCACTGCTAGATCAACCATGCGCGCTTCATGCTCAGCTTGCGTGGCAGCAGCGAGTTGAATGCGTGTAGAGCTTGTTGATGAGATGCGTTGCAGTAATGGTGTGCCGCTGTCGTCGAATGCGCGTGCGCAGTCGTCATCGCCGAGATCAACGCTGACAGCATCGCCGCCTAAATCTTTTGCAACTTGCGCAACGGAAGCACGGCCACGACCCGTGAGCGGGCCTTGCAGCCAGACGCAAACTTGCTCGCCGCTCAGGGCATCTCGCAATAAAGTTTTTTCGCTGGCACTGAAATCATCGAAGCCAATCAGCACTACACGTTCATTGGGTTTGAGAGTGCTTAGCGCCTCTTGTAATTGCCGCGTGTACGCCACTGCTGGGCTGCGACCTGCGGTGTCGCGCAGATATGCGGCCCACAGCACATGAATATTTTTTGCTTCCGCGGACGCCTGCGCTAACTTCGCTCCATATCCGCGCTCGATGCGCGCAAGAAAGCGCGCTTCGTCTTCTGCCAAATCTGGCGTGTTAGCAGAGAGTTCTTCAAATAGGCCGAACAATGCTTCTGCGACTGTTGCGGGATCTTGTCCGGGAAATGCGCCGGGATAGGCACGCAGTGCTTCGGCGAGAATCAATTTGCAGTCGAGTGCGGAAAGCGTCGATGTGTTTTTGGTTTGCGCCGCAAAACCCGAGAGCGTGGTGATGCGCGGACCCAACAATGCGCCGCAATGTTGCGTGAGTTGACGACGCAATCGCGAAATCTGCGCAGCAGCAGGCAGCAGCAACGTGAGCGAGCTGAGATCAGGAAGTTGTGAGCGATAGGCTTGCGCCAGTGTCTCTGCGGCCCAAGCCAAAGGATCGGCGTGGGCGGGGATCAGCGCCAGTTTAGGCGCGAGCGGAGGAGAGACTGAGCCGTTCATGAGCGCGCAAGCTCAACATGAACGGCCCATGTGCTGCAATGTTTAACGTTCGAGCTGCGCCAGCTTGCCCGGCTTGCCATCCCAAGAGGTGGCATCGGCAGGCTGTTCTTTCTTTTCGGTGATGACTGGCCAAATTTTGGTCAGTTCCGCGTTCAGGCCTTTGAAATTGGCCTGATCAGCGGGCAAATCGTCTTCGGCAAAAATCGCCTTCGCCGGGCACTCGGGCTCGCACAGGGTGCAGTCGATGCACTCTTCGGGGTCAATCACGAGGAAGTTCGGGCCTTCGTGAAAGCAATCCACGGGGCAAACTTCGACGCAGTCGGTGTATTTGCACTTGATGCAGTTTTCGGTGACGACAAACGTCATGGTGTTCCTCTAAGGCCTTAACCCAAAATCCGGCGCGGATTGTAATGGTTTAGCGCGCTTCCGTCAGGTCGCAACGCATTAGAACGCTATTGATAAGGCCTTTGGGCCTTTCAGGCTTACTCCGGTCGGAGCAGGCGTTTGGTCAGATCAAGCTCATGAAAGCCCTGAATGCCCTGTGCCCGGTCAGCAAAAAAGAACTTGAGACTGTGAAAAATCGTCGGGAAAGCAATCTCATCCCAGGGGATTTCGTCCTCGCGCATCAGCCGGACTTCCGCGCTTTCGTTGGTCGGGCCAAACTCCGGGCGCAATAGCCGCGCACGATGAACTACATAAATTTGGCTCACATAGGGGACATTAATGACGGACAGCAGGCCGGTAATCTCGACTTCCGCCTGTGATTCCTCTTTGGCCTCGCGCGCGGCGCCTTGGCCACTGGTCTCGTTAAGCTCCAGAAAGCCGGCAGGGAAAGTCCATTTGCCCAAGCGCGGCTCGATATTGCGCTTGCACATCAAAATGCGTCCGTCTTCCCACTCCGGGATGCAGCCTGCGATTACTTTCGGGTTGAAATAGTGAATCTCGCCGCATTGCGTGCAGACATGGCGGGGCAGGTGATCGCCAGGCGGGATCTTCAGTTCCACTCCTTGTCCACAGGCGCTGCAGAATTTCATCGGTGTTGGTCAATCCGGGTTTGAGCGCGCATTGTGCGTGGAAACATCGCAGACAGCGAGCGCGCAGTGCCCGGTACGGCGTCTGGATTTAGAGAGGGAAATCGGTGAATATTCGGCAGCCGTTACATTCGTACTAAATAAATAGAGACGGGGAGAGATATGAAAAAGCTGGGCACACTACTCTTAAGTATGTTCGTCGTATTGCCGGTCTATGCGCAGGATGAAGCTGCCGCTGCCCCCGCCGCTGAAGAAGCCGCACCTGTCGACGCTGCGCCAGCGGATGCAGCACCAACTGATACCGCAGCCGCCCCAACTGAAGAAGCTCAAGCAGAAGCCGCGCCCGCTGCTGATGCAACTGCCGCCGACGCTGCTCCTGCTGAAGCTGCACCAACAGACGCCGCAGCAACTGAAGCTGCCCCAGCTGATGCCAGCGCAGAAGCCGCTCCAGCAGATGCTGCTGCAACCGATACCGCAGCAGCAGAAAGTGCCCCAGCTGACGCCGCTGCTCTGACCGATGGCAGCGCCCCTGCGGAAGGAGCTCCGGCTGACGCTGCAGCTGCAACCGACGGCTCCACCGAAGCCGCTGCTTCTGAAACGCCAGCAGAAGAACCCGCCGCTGAAGAGCGCAAGCCTTGGCAGCTTTATGCCGGCTACAACTACGTGCTGGCTAACTTCCTCGCGTCCAGCCCAAGCTCACCACCGACGCCGAACCCAGCCAATCAGTTCAGCACCGATAACCTGCACGGCAAGTTCCACGACGTTCGCTTCGGCGCCCGCTTCTTTGATGTCGTAGGTCTTGAAGCGCACTACGGCTTTAAGGCGGGCAGCGACGACAAGCCAGACAGCATGGGCGTCAAAAACAGTATGGCGCTGTACATCGTCCCAACCGGCACGCTGTTCGATGTGGTCGAAATCGCTGCGCTGGTCGGTTACGCCCGTACCAAGCTTGAGCACGACGGCAAAGAACTCAGCCTCAACGGCGCGTCTTATGGCGCGAACATTGAAGTGCCGCTGCGCCCATTGCTCGGCGACTGGATGCCTGACCTCCGTCTCGGTGGCGGCTTCATGGTCTATCACCAAGACAGCGAATCGCGCGTTTATGGCTCACACGTTGGCGTGCGTTACGACTTCAAGATCTAAGCTTCACGCATAAGCAAAAAGGGCGGCCCTCGGGTCGCCCTTTTTGTTTTGAATGCTTTTTATCCGTAGATACTTGAACGCCAGTTGCAGCTCCTGCGCGTCCATGCGCCCGCTGCATACCGTACTTCCTGTACATAAAACAGATAAGCCCCGGGTTTGCCGGGGCTCATCCATTACAATTGGTGCTAAGGGGGGCTTCTAATTAAATATTTAATTACCTAATTATATTGATTAAATTTAATTATAAAAATAAACATTCCCCTACGAATGCCCCTAAAAATGCGATGCAGTTCAAGCGGTTGGGCCTAGCTGAGGAGTGATTTGTGAGTTCCCATAATTCTGGAAAATTATGAGAATGAGCATGTTTTTTTGTAGAACATGTGTGATCTATCTTCATATTTTGCAGCGTTAATCGGACATTGATTTAGCGGTCTAATCTGGCGATAGTTCAAACACAACCATAAGAAATCACGGCTTTAAAAATGATGCCGCTGAATAAAACCGCCGCAGAGCAGCAATTAATGACCGCTATTAGGCGGTCTAATTGTAGTTGGGCATATGGGCTGTAGCTCGTTCACTACGAAGGAAACTTAATGAAACCTCTCCTATTTGTTTTATTGCTGTGCATGTCAGGTGTTACTAGCGCAGCCACTCCGCAGCAATGTGACACGTCTACTTTCCCTGATTTTTGGGCAGACGCTCAAGATACGGTTGCACAACTTCAAGTTTCACTAAAGGCTGCTGCCGCTGAAAAGAAACTCGGCCCTGCTTTTTTACTCGCGGCAGACAACGCTTTTAAAACATGCGAAAAAACTCGCAAACGTATTTATAACGGCGGGGGTAGCGGTGGGTCTGCCAGCGCGTCAAAGTGCGAAGCAGAAATCATTTGCGGATTTATACGCTCCACAGAAGTATGGTAGTGGCCTTAGCCTGCACCCTGTGAATCAATTGTCCGTGAGCATATTGCCCAACAAGACGTTCCACCGGGAAAACCCGCCTCCGCTTCGCAACGGCGGTTTTTCCGGTGAACTTAGGCGTTGAGTATTGCAATACAACCGTTTGGGGGACATTAAATGGACGTAGCGTCATGGCTGTTAATTGCAGTACTTGTGGTCGGCCTCGCCTCGCTAATCGGTTTCTTCTGCACAAAAACAAAGGGCTTTGGTCGCTTCGCGACCAGCACGTTTCTAATCCTTGTTGTTGTCATCATCGCCGCCCTGTTCTTCGCTGCTGGGAAGCTTGATCTCTCGCTCATGGCGAACATCTTTTTTGCGGTAATTGGCTTTGCGGGCGGCCTATTCACCGGCAAGGACAACGAAAGTTAGGGGCTCCGAATGAGAAGTATTAAGTCATTGCTTTACCTCATCCCGTTGGTCGTAGCTGGTGCCTTGTCCGGTTGCGGCGTGAATAAGGCTCTAATCGCGGGCGCAGCAGAGGGTCCTAAACAGATATTCATTAATCTTCAAGGTGATCCATTGCTGATAGCGATCGAACTAAAGACTCTTCTTGCAGCAAAGGGCTATGAAGTGGCGCTCAACACCGAAGAAGCTGGGAAGACCGTCGTTCAGAACACAAACACCGGAAGCGTGATCTACAAGAACGTCAGTGACTCGCGATTTCGTTACGAGCTGACGCTTGGCTACGTACCCATTCAAGAGCGAATCCAGCTCGTCGCGGCGTCAATAAGGGACAGAGAGCAAAACAAGATTCTCGGCACTTATAGATGGAGCTGGAACCAATTGGCACCAGCTCCAACTATCGAGCGAGCGATCGAGATGATTGATGAAAATCTCTTAGTCAAGGTATTCAGATAAGCAATGCCCAGCAACGCGTTTCAGTCGGACTGGCGTTGCTGACTGACCGCTTTTTGGTGGTGAATTGAGAAGTGTGGCCGACAAGAATTGGCGCCAATTCACTGGCGACACATAGCCCAAGCGGACCGTGACTAGAGCCACATTCTCAGCGATGAACAAGGAAGAACTTTGTATCAAAACCCGGAAGGATCGATATCGATCGACTCGTCGTCCTCGCCCAACACTTCCAGTACATGGACCTTGCCCTTGCGGGTCTTCGCCAGCGCTATTGGCGTCAATCGATACGACACGCTACCTACTCGCTGCATTTTCAAAGAGTCTTTGACGTACGCGACTCTGAATGCCTCGCTGGCCGGCAAAAAATACTCATCGTCTGAGAAGATCACCGCGTTGATGCCTCCCAACTTCTGGGCGGACTGAAAAATGACGCCGTCGAAGCGCAAAGGATGAACATGAGCAAGGTATTCGGCCATGTTTTGAGTGATGAGGTAGTCGCTTTCCTTTCCGGGCACGATCGGCATGGAGATGAGTTTGTGAAGGCGCTTGGACAGAGCCGACATCTCAATTTGGGCATTGAAATCTGGCTGGAAGTAGCTAAGTTGCTTTCTGGGCCTCGCTTTCTCAAATCGTCCAAAATCGAGCAGGCGAAGCTGCCGCGTGGTCTTTAGGCGAATAGACACCACGTCATTACCGATAGCCGGGCGGAGTTCTGCGACCGCTGTTGCTCGGTTCAGTGAGGTATAAAGAACGGTGATTCCTTCGGCGTTCATTCGCCCGGCGCGCGTGGCCGCCGCCGGTGGAGGACCGACATGGGTGAGCGGGTCGTCGGCGATTTGCTGGAGCATCTCTGTGCTCAAGCAGATGCGGGCTCGATACAAGCGTCGACCTTTGGGGATGATTCGGACGACTGGCACTTTGGCGGCTTTTAACGACGAGCTGCTTCTCTCGTAGCAGTACAGCGTCTCAACGTCGGCGAACAGCGCGTCGAAAAGCTTCTTGGCGAGCGGGCTGTAGAAGCGGCGTGTAGTTTTCAGCTCGGCAAGAGTCGGGTGCCAGTGCTTTTCCAACGGTGCGATTGCTGTGCGAGTTTCGACGTAGTTCGTCGTCGAGTCCCAAAAGCATTCGTCACCGCTACGAGGGTCGCAGTCCTCGGCGGCGCAGACCGCGTCAACGAGTTCGTCCTCGAACGGATAGTTGTCGCCGATGACGGATTGGACGATGAATGCCATGTCATCGCCCTGCTGGTCGTCATACACGCGGTCGTCGTCACCTTCACCGATTCTGTGGACGATGTCGCCCGGTTCGAAGTGTTCCCGAAGGATCGGCTCGATGAGTTTGCCGAGGTCCTCGACAGACATCGCTTTGTTGACGTCTTTGCTGCAAATCGAGCACTCGATCAGTTCGCCTTGTGCATCGATGATCGAAGCCAAGAACTTGTCGGTCGAGCATTGCGAGCAGAGCGCACTATCCATTACGAAACCCAAAATTGGCAGTATCCGCAGATCAATCGCAAATTGGCGCGTTGACCGTTCATGGGATTGTATACCTCCGTGGTCACGCCCCCGTTTCAAGAACCGACTCACATCAAAACTAACAGTCTGTTTCTGGCACCTGCCTGCCCTGCGTGGGTGGGGGACTCTTGAAAAGGGTGTTTAGAGAAAGATCATGGCGAAGGTCTTAGTCCATCCTTCGGGAAGCCGTTAGAAAGTCTTTCGTGTTAGACCCTTCCATGACCCTTCGAAGGGTCATGGAATACTCTAACAAGGCCCTTCCAAGGCCCTCCCAAGGCCCTTCCAAATATTTGGAATGATTGCTTGAATACTTCAACAGTAGTTGGAAAGCATCTAACTACTGGGAATCACTCATGGAATTTCCACCTTGGGAAGGGCTGAGAAAATCAAAGCCCATCTATAACGGCTCCAGAGTTCTTCACCCATCGAACTTTTTTCTTGTCCCAGATGAATCTAGGTTCGAGCATGCGCATCAACGCGATTGCATCGTCTGGATTTGGTGCTGAGAGAGAGCCGAGATAGCCGATATAGGAGCGGTCACTAGCAGTGAACGCTTCATGCTCGTAGAAATAGCTAAGCCAGCGACTGCCGCAAATTGAGCACGTCCGCAAGCACACCTCGCCGTAGGATTTGGTTTCTCCTAGATCTTCTGTAGACCAATCTCGCTGCGGCCCGTCGGTTAAACATTTGCAGTTGGATTCTCCCGTCATCTAGCGCCTTCCGCTTGCGGCGTGACATTGTCACTCTCATCTTTCTGTTTCAGGAGCTTCTTGATCCCTTCCCTTGAAAGCTCCCCTTTAAAGCACCGATTCTCTATTTCCTTGAGGCCACGATCAGTTCCGGGATCGCTCGCGTCATACCAATACATTGTCACGATCACCGCTTTAACATCTTCGCCGTTGAGATGCGGAAACTTATATGGAAGAAGATCTTCACCTGCTTTATAGCCCTGATAGGCATCTGTAATCGAAAAACCATTCTCCATGGATTTGGATATGTTCTTTCCAATAGCGAGCATTTCAGAGCAACGCTTGGCCCTGAACTCATCATCTGATTCGGTAGGCTGTTCGATAGTCTGCACGGGGCTCACCGCAGATTGGGCTTGAGCTACTACTGGCGAAACCGGCACAGGTGATCGCGGCGTCCAGAATAACAATTTGAGCATTGCTGCCGACAAAAACACATAAATAGCACCAAGGCCAATATATCCAGCAACGCGCATATCCTTCTCCCCAATGGTTCGGTCTTTTTTGAATGGCCTAGTTCATCTTGCAATATGACGGCATGATCCCATCCGCAGTAGCGTCGTCGAATTCTTGACGGGTTTTAAGCTGGCAAAGGGCAGTGTCTTTAAAGGCAATTGAAATAATCTGCTGATTCATTCGCATGTAAGAACCACGCTGGATTACTTGCTGCGCATTTTGAGCGAGTGAATAGGCCTTAGCTCCGCCGCTGGGAACAGAGATCGGCTCAATAAGGGTAGTGGCAAATCCGAGGGAGCCCCTTTCATACCCGCAGCATGGCGCTAGTATTTTTCCGTTTGCCAGAGCGAATGCGAAATCATGAAAATCCGCAGACACGACATGTTTGGAAGCGTTATTAATTAAGAGATATACGCCGTGCTCGGGGTGAGCAGCAATTCCCCAAACTACATTGTCGACCTTCCAGGCAAAAAATTGCTCAGTAGGTCCAGTACTAGCTTTTACGTTATTTAAGGTTGCCCTCGAAAGGATGCCATCTCGACATTCAAGAGCAATCAGAGCATACGCTGATGCGGCATCCTCCTTTGAATACATTGCCAACACTGTAGCCTCCATGTCGGCAGCCGACAGTGCGGGGTAAATCTTTTTCGCCAAATCAGGCTCATCAGTGATGGCATCAAGGGAAAGCTTGATGGGATATCCCGCCGCAACATTTTTAGCGATACCTTTGCCGAGCGTCAGCATCTGTACGCATCGCTCTTGATCAAGATCCTGATTGGGTTGCTCAATCGCCGCACTGGACACTGATGAGACAGAAGGTGAGGTTGCTGTTGGCGCTGGATCTGATGCTTGATTTTGCGCAGCGCGACTTATGGATGGCTCAATAGCTGGAGGCTTCGGACCGCTCAGGACAATGAGGACAAGAAAAAACGTTGCCGAAATTACAGCGGAAATTGCTACTCGACATGAACCGATCCAATTGGGCAGCCAGTGAGCTTTTTTAATTAGCCCGTTAACTGGCATCGTCTGCTCTGTAAGCGAATTACCACAATGCCTACATCTCGTGGCGTTAGACATAACGAGTTCTGTGCATTTATTGCAGCGCTTCATCTCTCCGCTGGATATTTGATTGCGCTCAATCTGTTCTTCTCGATCAGGTAGCAATAAAAGGACTAGCAAAGTCGCGATGCTTAGTAGTGCGCCTGCCAAACCCCATAAGGCTGCATCACGACCTTTCCCATGAGCTATGTTTGCGCAAGCCAAAAAGAATATGGCTCCCCAAGCCATTAGCAGCATATTTCCCACAAAAATCTCCTTTTTCGATTTTTCAGAATATCTGGATTTTAGATATCTGTAAAACAGATATTAGGGTTGCTGTATGGGGAAGCAGCTCTACAATAAGCAGCGGGAAAGATTTCGCACGACAATCAAGCAAGTGCGGCTTGATGCCGGCTTAACTCAAGTCGAGCTAGCGGATAAATTGAAACGCCATCAAAGCTACGTGAGTGATTATGAACGTGGTCACCGACGGCTCGATTGGGTTGCCATCGAAGAGGTTCTAGTCGCGTGTCAAACTAATTTGGTGCATTTTTCGAAATGGTACTTAGCGGGTGGGCCTAAATAATCCAAGACGTGTCACGCAGCGAATGCCGCTGCGATTGGCGATAGACCGGCAAATACATTGCCAGGCCACTAAATATTCGAGGAAACATGGTCACCCCATTAGTATTCCGCGGAGCGTCTGCCGGACAGTGCAATATCTGCGGCGAGTTTGGGAAGCTAACGGAGGATCACACTCCACCTAAAGGTTGTTATCGTCCGACAGCCATGGAGGTACAACACCTGCATCAGGCGCTGAGCGCTGAACCTCTGCCTCGCAAATATAAAACAAACAACGGCGTAAGGTTCAGGTCACTATGCGCACATTGCAATAATGCGCTGTTAGGTGGCTTGTACGATCCTGCGTTGATCAAATTCTCGACGCAAGTAGCAAGGCTGGCGATGTTTCAAGATTCACTTCCCCGGAATATGGCTATTCCGGGGCAACCGCAAAAAATCATGCGCTCTATTTATGGGCATCTAGCGGCAGCGACAGTGAATGGTTATGGACAGTGGAGCGGATACGAAGAGTTAAGTCACTGGTTTCTTTCGGGCAAGGGGCAGCTGCCAGCTGGGCTTAAACTTTATTACTGGTTCTATCCCTATAAGCCACAAATTATTGTGAGAGGCTTTGGATTTACTCCCATGATTGGCTCTGGATCCATTTTTGTCGGCTGGGTCATGAAATTTTTCCCACTAGCGTTCCTCTTTGTTAATCAAGAAGAAGGGATCGCTTTGGATTTGCCTGAAATGAGTGTGTACAGCGACCTTCCTATGGATGCTGAGATTGATTTGCACATCCCTCTTCGGCCAACTACTCATCCACGATGGCCAGAGAGCTATGTTGGTGAGCACGGCCTAATTCTTTCAGGCAATCACGCAATGCGAACGATAGAAAGGCCGCGTCGCTTTCGATAATACGTTTAATGCTTACTCAATCAGATGTCTATGAGAGTGGAGTAAATCCACATAATGAAAATGGGTCGCAAGCCATGACTAATGACCAGATTGAGAACCTTATAGACGAGTTGAACGCGCAAAGGTTAGGTGATCGCATATTCCTAGCCAGCCTCTCGCGCGCCGTGGATAGGGCTAAAGTTTGGCTAAATGAGCCTCAAGGCGTAGCCGGATTTGAAGGCGTTCGCGAATTCTTCTTTATCAAAAATGATGAAGGCCTTTATGTCGCTGCTATAGAAGATTTTGAATACGATCTCCATGCTTTTGTGAAGCCAGCTTATCGCCGTCAAGGTCATCTCTCTAGGGCGATGAAGATAACGATCCTTCCCAAACTATTCCAAGATGGTAGAGCGATACAAAAAATTACGTTCAACGATCCCTACGTGGCTGAGTACTGCGTGAGAAATTGGGGATTTTCTGTGACCGGGGAAAAAACGGCTGAAATCGACTTGTCCGTTTATTCTGCCTGGCAAGAAATCGCCCCAATAAGAGCTCCATTATCTTGGGATGACTACCATTCTGGAATTAAAGTTAAGCTCAATCGAGCCAGGCTATATTTAGAAATGATCAAAGATCAGTTAGATATGGCATACGGCAGAGACGGTAGCTCATGTATAGAAAGATATATACGCGATCTTGAATGCCTTGGGGGCGAAGTCCAAGATCTTATTCAGAACAATCTAAAGAAATAGACTGACTTGAAGGCAATGAGTTTTTCTTGAGCCAGAAGACAAGCTACATGCTTCGTCTACGCTGTCTTGCGAGTACTCATTTTGATTTCTGAACAGCTATGAAATGCCGTGTATGCGATGAAGATCAAAAATCAATTGTCAGCTTTTATCTGCTTGGAAATGGCGCTATTGGGAGGCCTAATCAGTGCCCACTTTAGATCCTAACAAGGCGTCAAATACGGCGAATTTACTTCGGCCGCTCTGGTTTCGAGTGGTTGACATTTTTTCGGGTATGACACGCCAATAAAAAAGACGGCCGATGTGAGGCCGTCGTGAGAGGAAAGAATTGCATAACTATTCTCATAAAAAGGTCATCGAGACCA
This sequence comes from Stenotrophobium rhamnosiphilum, assembly GCF_003052265.1. Classification (GTDB taxonomy): domain Bacteria; phylum Pseudomonadota; class Gammaproteobacteria; order Nevskiales; family Nevskiaceae; genus Stenotrophobium; species Stenotrophobium rhamnosiphilum. The sequence continues at coordinate 679,397 of NZ_QANS01000002.1, read as the reverse complement.
TCGCTAAGCTCGACGCGATTCCTGCGAATCCGGAGGAGTACGCTGAGTGGATTACGGCTGAGGCGCATCTTGCTTTCCTTCGTATTAACGCTGTTTCAGACGAGCTTGTAATTTTTGCTAACGGCGAATATTCGTTTGTGGACTCCGTCGTTGTTCCCAACAAACTGCTTGCGCGAATGACGCCAGAGCAATTGGAGCAGTGGCACTTTGAGGCTTACGCACCTATAGCTAGTTTTGTCTCTGGCGGGGGCAAAGAGGGCGTGTGGATTGAACGCGACGTCAGGCATCGTGATGACGAACATCTAAAGGCTGCCCGACTTGTTTTCAACAGGACATTTGAAGGGTGGGAGGGTTCAGGGCGTAGTTACGTTGAGGTGAATCAAGAATTTACTCATGTAACTGGCGTCCATTGGAGGCCCGAGAAGCGAGCGTATTGCCGCTTTGATAGTCGCGGAGATCTTGAGGCTGCTGTATCGGTTACGACGCGGGAGGACAAAGGAAGTCGGATGACTCTCGTGACATTCAAATGGGATGCATTGGAGGAATATCTATCGGCCGCGGACGCAGTCCTGCTTCGGAGATTCGATTTCACACTGCTTCGGCGGGGCGGGTTCAATGGCTGGCCGCAGACGACGCCAGAAAGCGTTCGAGAATCAAATGAGCTGTTCTATCGTCGGCTCATTCTTCATGGACATGCTGCCTATACTGCGGGAAGACAAATTATTCGCCCGCGCAGATCTCAGCAAGCTATCAGCACGGCTATAACGAACAGCTGGGGTGGCACTACGGACAAGAAGTACGCCGAATTTCTTGCCTACGACTGGCGAAATAATAAGAACGCAATGATCTCAGCTTCGCCAGAGGCAACAACCAATTACTTTGATGCAAAGGACAATCCTTTGCCTTTCGAGTTGTCTCCGGCATTCTTTCGCCCCGAAGTTCTCTCAAAATATAAGACTGATAGGGACAAATACACGCTGGCTGAGCGTGAAGTCACATGCAGGACCGCATGGCGCCTAAAAGGCATCGATGTGAATGAAGCGGGCCAAGTCCACGCTTATATTTGCGATCTCCGCCGTCTGCCATACGAGGAACAACTTCACTGGCTCGGTCACAACGAGTCACCAAAAGCATCCATCTCGAAACGAGCGTTCATCAATGACTTTGAGGGCAAGTTCGTGCATTTTACGGAGCCCCCAGCAGCCGTCCTTTCAACGGTCCGGCGCTGGCACGATGAAAAAGTTTCATGGTGGGCACTTCGCGACCAAAAGTTGTTGGGATGCGTAAATACCCCACTGACGGCAAGTCGCGACGAATGGGCCGAAGCCTTTATGGATCTTGCCAAGCTTGTTGTTGAGGGATTTGAGACTTCATCGATCCGCGCAAAGCTAGATGCGGCGAAGCTCGTGTACAGCAAGGATGATCGGACAATTACTTTGCTAGAAAAACTACTCAACAAAGATGCTGCGCTCAGTGATCAGAAAAAGCTTGTAGGGCTTCGCACTGTTCAGAGTTTGCGCTCAAAAGCCAAGGGACACGCTGGAGGGTCCGAAGCGGAAGAATTGGCGCAGAATGCTTTGATGCAGCACGAGACGTTTGCGAATCATTTTAAGTATGTTTGCGGGCTTCTCACCGAGGAGCTAGCAGCTATCGAAGGGTTATTCGCGTAGAGAACAATTTATGAGCTTCATCGGCGATTATCAGCGTGAATCCAAACGTCAAACCGAACGTTCTCGCTGTTTGCATTACGCCAAAGGAGCGCGATGCGATGAGCTTATTTCAGCTCATTCCATACAGAGCAAGGGGCAATTGAGCCTCATTGCAGAGAGGGGACATGTTTATCGTGTAGGTGCAGATATTTCACTTCTTCGGAGGACGCAGGGGCTGCCGCAGCTTATAAAAGTTGGTGTCAACAAAGCGTCAACTTTCGCGGGATTCTGCAAGCATCATGACAACGAGCTCTTCGAGCCAATAGACAACTTTCCCTTTGAGCCAGTCAAGCATCAAGTCGCCCTTTACGCATATAGATGTTTATGCCGCGAATACTTCGTAAAGGAAAATGCACTTGTTTTGGCCGACAAGATGAAAGACCACCCTGAGCTCAGTACGTCCCAAAAGGCGTCGCTCAAAGAGACTTGGATGGGGCATGGCTTAGGCTTCGCTCCGTTGCATCAGCAAAAAGTTCATTATGATCAAGCGCTGCTCAATAGAGATTACGAGAAATTTAGGTTCACGTGCTTTACCTCATCGGAGCCGTGCAATGTGCAAATGTCGGGTCTCTTGTATCCCGACTACGACTTCTCTGGTCAGTTACTTCAAGATCTCCTTGAAAGGCGCTCTGCGTTAGATCTAATCACGTTTTTTACTGCACCAATGCGTGAAGGTTGGGCATTTGTATTCGCTTGGCATGTATCAAGCAATCAAACGTGTGAGCCCTTTATTCAATCACTTGATTCGAAAGTGGCTAATGGCGAGAAACTTCAAGACGCACTTCTACGGTTTACGCTCTCTTGCTGTGAGAATCACGCCATACGTGTTTCCTGGTGGGATGGCCTTGACGGAAGCTCCAAAGATGCAGCCATTTCACGAATCCACCTAATGACACACCCGCACATACCCGTGCCCGCAAGCTACCTTGTGTCGGGTTGTGAAGGGATCGCGAACTGGGCTTTCGATGGAGAACACACAGCACTTTGTTAAATCTCATAGCGCCCCTTGCAGGTAAAGCTAAGTAAGGGCTTGTTTTAGGCAATTTGCCGTTAACAGATGTACAGCACATAGCTAAAGCGACAAGGCGCGTATGCCTGACATGTGAGATGGCCCATAGATTGACGGGCACGGTGATTACTTCGCGATGCATGAGCATCTGCGAAATTTTTTAGTGAAGAGATTGGGCGTCCCCAAATGGTGGCAATGTTTACTTGAAGTTTTTGCTGAGTTCGATCTCGCCGTTAAAGGCGGTTACTTTTGTGAGGTAAGCGGATACAGCTTCTGCAAATTGAACCATCTCAACTTTGGCAATGCCGTGCTTACGGTTCCATAAGTTTTCCATGCTATTTAACTCTTCGCGTGAAAGATTTTTGCCTTTGACGGTAAGCAGCACATGCAAATGCAATTTCTTAGTCCCTGCCTCAATTGAGACCGCCCAAGAGAGGTGCTCGGCGGCCCTATTAAAATATCGAGAGCCAAACATCTTCCGGTTAGAGGCGTGAATCCAATTCTTGAAAATGGCTAACGCTCTGTGTGGCGTCACAGATTGATGCTTAAAGGTCAATGTTGCCCATGCTTGGAAATTGCGATTGCGCAGGAACTTTGCCCAGGAATCATGCAATTGTTGACGCTCAGTCTGTTTCGAAGGGGCGCGTAGGCCGGATGGCCGACGGTTGCTCACGGAGCGCTCTTTTCAGCGGATGGCGATGGTTCGCGCAAGGCAGTTTGTGTTGCCCGTAAAGCTCCGACGTTCCAAGCTGTAACGCGTGGGCCCGGCTTAATGGGTTTAGGCAGGTGTCCAGAATTGCACCACCGCCACACTGTGGCATGTGAAATTCCAAACAGTGCTTGGACTACCGGTTGCCGAACATATGCACTATCGGGTAGTTGATCAAAAAATTGAAGTAAGTCGGAAGAATGGCTAAAGCGGTTGTTGCGGGACATCTCTCGCTCATATTGATGTTGGCGAAAGCAAAGTAGTCCCTGATTTTTTCCTCAACAACGCGTTTGCTGGAAAACTAATGCGTTTGCCAGCAAATACATTTTCTACAAAGGTTTGAACCAATCTCTTTTAACAGTTGATCTCTTCGCTCTTATATTGAAATCCCTAAGCAGGATTGGATATAAAATATCCAAGAAGTCATCTTGAGAGAGCTTTTCTTTACGTTGAGTGCGAAGAGTCCATTGGGCTAGAAAATACTTTCTGCCTTCTTCGTTTTGTGCCGCATATTTTTCTTCCTTGGTCTTAGGTCCTTTCCCTGCTCTTCGTGAGTTTCCCCTTTCGTGAGCGATGAGTATTAATCCTAAGACACCCCAGCCAGATAGTGGGCGAGCTGCAATAAGTGCTAACGCCTCGGGATCTGATTTTGCGGAAATCACACTCTCATAGAGCTCCAGCGCTTGCTTCACGGCCGCCTGCTTCTCGTGGACCGCAGGCATATCGATGCCAATGCATCCATTCTCATGCAAGCTCTGTAATAGCCTTTGTTCGAAATGATTGAAGCCCTCATATTTTTCAGGGGCGCTTTCCAGATACTGTGCTACCCATGAGCTTTTACTGACTTTTGACCGACTCATTTTCTTTGTCCAGATTTGTAAGGAGTAATCTCTTCGTTGGCTTTTATACTGTCCAAATGGTCAGCCCACTCCTGCATCATTTCGCGACGTTGATCGAGATATTGAGCTTGGTTGTATGTGCCGCGAATTTCGTCATCATCTCCGTGAGCTAACTGGCGTTCGATCCAGTCTTTGTTGTACCCGCGTTCGTTTAGCGCGGTACTCACGACGTGTCGGAAGCCATGGCCGGTTTGCCTGCCTTTATAGCCTATGGCCCCGAGCAGGCGGTTAATCGTTCCATCGCTGATCGGTTGCTTGGGTTTATACGGACTCGCAAAAACCAGAAAATTTCTTCCTGCGTCATTTCTCATTTCAGACAATATTGTTATTGCCTGCGCTGAAAGTGGCACGACGTGCGCGCGCTTCATCTTCATGTCGGCGCCTGATTTGTTCCAAGTTGCGGCCTTAAAGTCGATCTCGTCCCAAGTTGCTTTGCGTAATTCGCCTGGGCGAAAACCGGTTAATAACAAAAGTAAGCAGGCACGCTTAATCTGTAATGAGGCTTTGTGATCGTTCAGTGCGCGCAAGAAGGCCGGCAGCTCAGATTGCGGGACGTGCGCATAGGGTTTGGATTTTGGCGCCTGTGCTGCCACCACATTTAGGTCGGTAGCCTGATTTATTTCTATAACGCCGAGGCTCCTCGCATAGCGAAATATCAGTGAAAGCCAGCCACGGCACTTCTTCGCTACGTTAAATGCTCCGCGGGCTTCAATTTTCCGAAGGACGGTGATTAGTTCTGCGCGTTTAATTTCGGCGATTGGGCGCGTGCCTAGCGGGGGTAATAGATCTAGATCGAGGTAAAGCCGTACTTTTTTAGCTGTCGTCGGTCGCCAGTTGCCTGAGGCGTTGGCTTGATACCAGGCCTCGGCTAATGCCGCAAAAGTATTCTCACGGTGTGTTTGGGCAGCTAGCTTGACCTCTTTGCGGTGGTTATCAGGGTCAATCCCCTTTGCTACCAACTCGCGTGCATTGCGGCGCAGATCGCGCGCGGCGGCCAAACCGATCTCAGGGTAGCTGCCAAAAGCGATAGGGCCGCGCTCTTTGCCATCAAGCCGGTATTTGAACCGCCACAGCTTGCCACCGGTTGGGGTAACAAGTAGAAATAGGCCATCACCATCAAACAACTTGTAAGGCTTGGTCTTGGGCTTTGCGCTTTTACACTTGGTTTCAGTCAGGGGTTTAACGGTGCGCGGCATCGTAGGGGTCTTTGCGGGCTTCCCCTATAGATACCCCTAAGATAGGGGTATGTCAAAAGACCGGGTGAGACCACCTGAAAGCTGTAAAAACTAAAAACCCCCGTATTATCGGGGGCTTAGAGTTGACAAGAGACCATCTGATACATCAAATTGGTGCCTAAGGGGAGACTCGAACTCCCACGGGGGGTTGCCCCGGCGGATTTTGAATCCGCTGCGTCTACCGATTCCGCCACTAAGGCTGAAAAAATCCGTCGTACCAACACCGCCGCACGACTTCAGCGGCCGCGATTATAACGATCCTATGACAACACACCAACGTCGTTCTGACTTTTTTTACGATTTACCGCCCGATTTAATCGCGCAGCACCCAGTTGAGCCGCGCAGTGCGAGTCGTTTATTGCATTTGGGCACGTCGGGCGTGGCTGATCGGGCGATTGCGGACCTGCCGGATTTGCTGCAGCCGGGCGATTTATTGGTGTTTAACGACACCCGTGTGATCCCCGCGCGTCTGTTCGGGCAAAAGCCCACGGGTGGTCGGGTGGAGATTTTGGTCGAACGTGTGCTGGGCGATCGCGAAATCATTGCGCAGGTCGGCGCTAGCAAAACGCCGAAACCGGGCGGCGAGATTTTGGTGGCAGATGCCGTCTTCCGCATGATTGACCGCGCCGACGACATGTTTCGCCTCAGTTACGAAGGCGAAGGCGAGGGCGATGTGCTGTCGTTTTTGGAGCGCGTCGGCCAAATGCCGTTGCCCCCTTACATTCACCACGATCCCGATCAGACCGACAGCGAGCGCTACCAAACTGTTTTTGCGCGCGAACCCGGCGCGGTTGCGGCGCCAACGGCGGGCCTGCATTTTGATGAAAGTTTGCTAGCGCGCATCCGCGAACGCGGCATTCGTACCGCAACGCTGACGTTGCATGTTGGCGCGGGCACCTTCCAACCAATGCGCGTGGAGTTGCTCAGTGAGCACAAAATGCACGCCGAACGTTTTGAAGTTTCCACCGAGTTGGTGACTGCAATTGCGCAGACCCGCGAGCGCGGTGGGCGTGTGGTGGCTGTCGGTACGACTGTGACGCGTGCGCTGGAGTCTGCCGCTGCGCAGGGCACGTTGCATGCCGGAAAAGGTGAGACGCAGATTTTCATCACGCCCGGTTACACATTTAAAGTTGTGGACCTGCTGCTGACGAACTTCCATCTGCCAGAAAGCACGCTGATGATGTTGGTCAGTGCCTTTGGCGGTTATGAGCGACTGATGGCCGCTTATCGCCACGCCGTCGAGGCGCGGTATCGCTTCTTTAGTTATGGCGATGCGATGTTGATTGAGCCTTTGCGCGGCTAGTCATCGCCGTCTTTGCTGTCGCGCACTTTGCGAGCTTCGCGTGCGAGCGCGAGGTAGCGCTCGCGGATCGAGTCGAGCTCTTCTTCTTCCAACTCTTCAAGGTTCAGCACCACATTATTTGCGCCTTCGAGCGAACGAATGATTTCGTCCAGCTTGATTTGCAGCGCTTCTGAGTCGCGGTTCTGCGTGTTCTGAATCAGGAACACCATCAGGAAGGTGATGATCGTCGTACTGGTGTTGATCACCAACTGCCAAGTGTCGCTGAAGTTGAAAATCGGCCCGACTGCGGCCCAGATCACCACGACGAGCGTTGCGATGGCAAAGGTTCTGGGCCTGCCGGCCTGAGAAGCAGTCAGTTTTGCAAAGTGCGTAAACCAGGAGGTTTTCTTATCTGCCATGACGGTCACCGTATCCTTGGAGCCCTCAAGGTATCAGCATCCGCACTGTCACTGGCTCGCATAAAGTCTGCATAGCCATGCTGAGCCTCAGCACTGGCAGCCGCGTAGCGCGTAAAATGCGCGCATGAAATTTGAATTGATCAAGCAGGACGGCCATGCCCGTCGCGGTCGCCTCGTATTTGAGCGCGGCACGGTAGAGACGCCAGCCTTTATGCCCGTGGGCACTTACGGCACCGTCAAAGCGATGAAGCCGGAAGAGGTCCGCGATACCGGCGCGCATATTCTGCTCGGCAATACCTTCCATTTGATGATGCGCCCCGGCGAAGAGACCATTCGCGGGCTCGGCGGTTTGCATCGCTTCATGAATTGGAAGGGGCCGATTCTCACTGACTCCGGCGGCTTCCAAGTCTGGAGTTTGTCCGGTCTGCGCAAGATCACTGAAGAAGGTGTGAAGTTTGCCTCGCCCGTGAATGGCGACCGCATCATGCTCACGCCCGAGCGCTCCATCGAAGTTCAGCACGCGCTGGGCTCCGACATCATCATGCAGTTCGATGAATGCACGCCGTACCCGGCCACCGATAAGCAAGCGCGCAAGAGCATGGAAATGTCTGCGCGTTGGGCTGCACGCTGCAAAACCGCGCACGCCGCGCTGCCACAAGAAACGCGTGGCGGTGGCGGTGAAGAACGCAGTGCGCTATTCGGCATCGTGCAAGGCGGCATGTATGAAGATTTGCGCCGTGAATCGCTGCAAAAATTAGTTGACGTTGGTTTTGATGGTTACGCGCTTGGCGGTTTGTCCGTCGGTGAAACTGAAGAAGAGCGCTTACATGTGCTCGACGCCATCGGCCACACACTGCCCGCAGATCGCCCGCACTACTTGATGGGCGTCGGCACGCCACGTGATCTGGTCCAGGCTGTGGGTCGTGGCATCGACATGTTTGATTGCGTGATGCCAACGCGTAACGCGCGCAACGGCCATCTGTTCACGCACGAAGGCGTGATCAAAATCCGCAACAGCGCGCACAAGAATGACAGTCGTCCGCTCGATGAAAAGTGCGACTGTTACACCTGCAAAAATTATTCACGTGCTTATTTGCATCATCTCGATAAGTGCAACGAGATTCTCGGATCGCAGCTCAACACGCTGCATAACCTGCATCACTATCAAAACGTAATGCAGCGTATCCGTGCTGCGATTGAGGCGAATGACTTTCAACGCTTCTCTGCAGATTTCCTTGCGGGTGAGGGCGCCGAGCGTGGTGCACATAAAATCGCGAAGAAGGTCGCAGGGCCTTTAGATAGCGCGATCTAAGCGATCGTCATCCCCGCGAAGGCGGGGATCCAGTTCTGGCTTGGTTGCTTGCTGGAACGAAAACTGGATTCCCGCCTTCGCGGGAATGACATAGATGCTGTAGTTTGTTTTTGCGGTGCAGAATAGTTGCTGGTGGCGCACGGCCATCGTCCACATCTGAAGCAGGTATCAGCATGAAATGGGAAGGCGGCCGAAAAAGCGACAACGTTAACGACCAACGCGGCGCAGGCGGTGGCGGTATGCGCCTTGGCGCAGGGCGCTTAGGCATTGGCGGCATCGCAGTTGTAGTGGTGCTGAGCTTGCTGATGGGCAAAGACCCTATTCAGATGCTGGGCCTGCTCGGGCAAATCGATGGCGGCGCGCCAGCGCCGACTGAGCAACAAGCGGCGCCGATAAATGATCGCGACTCAGATTTTGTCCGCGTGATCCTCGGCTCCACTGAAGACGTTTGGAACACGCAATTCAACGCCGCCGAACGAAGCTACGTTCCACCCAAGTTGGTGATCTTCTCCGGCAGCGTGCAAACCGCTTGTGGCGGCGCAACCGCTGCATCCGGTCCGTTCTATTGCCCGGGCGATCAGCAGGTCTATCTAGACACCAGCTTCTTCGACGAAATGAAATCACGTCTCGGTGGCGGCGGTGATTTCGCCAACGCTTACGTCATCGCACATGAAGTCGGTCATCACATCCAAACCTTGCTCGGTTATTCCAAAAACCTCGACGCTGCACGCGCGCAAGGCGAATCAGTAGCAGGCGATGATGGTCCTTCTGTGCGTCTGGAATTGCAGGCTGATTGCTTTGCGGGCGTCTGGGCACACGATGCGCAACAGCAGATGAAGTGGCTGGAAGTAGGCGACATCGAACAAGCGCTCAGCACGGCCTCAGCAATTGGTGATGATCGTTTGCAGAAACAATCTCAAGGCACCGTGGTGCCGGACTCGTTTACGCATGGCAGTTCAGCGCAGCGTGTGAAGTGGTTTAAGACTGGGTTTGAGAGTGGATCGGTGGCTAAGTGCGATACGTTTGCGGCGGCGAATCTCTAAAAGTTGAAGTGTGTAGGCTGGGTTGAAGCATGGCGAAACCCAGCATATCTCGATGGTTCGCTGCACATGCTGGGTTGATGAATGTACCCCAGTCTGCAGGTAGGTAGCCCGGGTGTAACCCGGGGCTCTTCTTTATTTGTGATGTCCTGTCCCGGGTTTCACTCGGGCTATGTAAAGTGCACTGCACTTTTATCAGCCTTTAAACGACGACATCCCAAAATCCCCAAACGGTTCATCACGTTCACGTACGGCTTGTTTAAAGCCTGATTCCGCCGCGCGCTGTTGAAACGCATAACCCTCTGGCGTATGGCGAGTAATTCCATCGAAGACAGTGCCGAGGATTTGTGTGGTTTGCAGGCCTTGCTGCATCACAGATTGATTGAGTAGCAGCTTCATCATCACCAGTTGATTGATCGGCATGCGCGCGATGCGTTCAAGCAGGATTTCGAAGCGCTCATCAAGTTTGTCGGCGGGTGCAGACTCAATCGCTAATCCCCATTCCTTCGCTTCCTTGCCGGACAAGCAATCGCCGGTGAAGAGCAGGCGCTTGGATTTTTCCAGGCCAATGCGGTGAAACCAGATGGAGGTGGTGGGCGAGCCCCAGACGCGTGCAGGTGGGTAGCCGATCTTGGCGTCGTCGGCGATTACGAGCAGGTCTGAGCACAGCGCCATGTCGGTTCCGCCTGCAACGCAGAAGCCGTGCACTTTGCAGACGACGGGCTTCTCACTGTGAAACAGGCTCATGAAGCCTTTCACATTGCGACTCATCATTGCGTAATCAACCATCGGGTCCCAGTTGCTATTGGGGCGGTGGTTTTTCATTTGTACGAGTGGATCAAGCACCGAGCTTTTTGGGCGTGAGGCATCTGGATCGCCGACTGTCATTGTTTCTGCGCTTTCCACTAGGTCGTAGCCACCACAAAAGCCGGTGCCGTTTCCTGAAAGGGCGATGACATGCACGGCGGGATCGATGTTGGCGCGCTCAATGCACGCGGCTAGTTCACGCGGCATATCCATGGTGATGCCGTTGCCGCGCGCGGGGCGGTTGAGCGTGATGCGCGCGATGCGGCCGGTCGCTTCGTACAGCATCGTTTTGAGTTCTTGCATGGCACGTCCTCTTTGATGGCTATGCTCAATAGTTACACAAAATGTATTGACGTGCAGTTATAAGTAACATTACAATGAAGGCCAATAAATGCCCATATCTGTAATTTATGAAGCCAAACCCGCGCCACGTCGTCCTCAATTTGTTGTTGGCAGCTAATGACGAAACTCTGTCTGCACGAGAAGCCATTGGCGCTTGTGGCCTGCTGGGCATTCGTGAGAACAGCGTGCGTGTGGCGCTGCTGCGGCTGGCGGCGGCGGGCATGATTGAATCCACCGGACGCGGCAGTTATCAGCTGGGTCCAAACGCTTCGGGCCTCGCTGGTGAAATCTCTAACTGGCGTGATGCCGAAAAGCGCGTGAAGGAATGGAAAGGCGGGTGGATCGCCGTACACACCGCCAGCCTTGGTCGCAGTGATCGCTCTGCACTCCGCGGGCGTGATCGTGCGCTGCAGCTTCTGGGCATGCGTGAACTTGATCGTGGCCTCTATGTGCGCCCAGACAATCTTGCAGGCGGCGTTGTTAGCGTGCGTGAGCGCTTGCACAAGCTGGGCCTTGATAACGACGCAGTCGTATTTGTTGCGCATGAATTTGATGATGAGCGCGAGCAGCGCGCCCGCAAGCTTTGGAATGGCAAAGCACTCAGCAAGAGCTATCGCGATACAAGGCTGAAGTTAGAAAGTTGGCTGGCGCGCGCAGATCAACTGGATCCCGAAGCCGCAGCACGCGAATCATTCTTGCTCGGCGACAAGGCGATTCACCAGTTGGTATTCGATCCTTTGCTGCCCGAGCCGCTAGTGGATGTGAAAGAACGCCGCGCCTTCGTGGAAGCCGTTGTGCGTTATGACCGCGCGGGCCACGCGATCTGGCAGCGCCTGCATTTCAATTTTTCCAACGCAGTATCAGCGGGCGCCAAAGCCACGCGACCGCATTGATTCGTAGGGTGCGCTAAGCGCACCAGAAGTTAGAGCTGAACTCGACAACGCGTGCGCACAGCGCACCCTACGAGCGATATTTTTATTCTTGGAGTAGCTGTATGAATACTGTTGAAATCACTAGCTCAACGCCAACAGAGTTGCCGCAAGCAACGCGCCGTCGTATCAATGAACTGTTCTCGCGCGAAGAGATTGCACAATTCACCGCGCGCTCAGACTGGCGCGGCGCGTGGGCCGTTGCATCGACGTGGCTGATTATTGCGGCGTCTCTGTTTATGCTGGCGCGCTGGCCTAATCCGCTGACTTTTATTGCGGCACTGGTGCTGATCGCCGGGCGTCAGTTAGCGCTGGCGATTCTTCAGCACGAAGCGGCACACGGTACTTTGTTCAAGACGCGGTGGATGAACAATTTCTTTGGCGACTGGTTTTGCGCGCGTCCGGTCTGGCAGCATCTGCAGAAATATCGCGAGCATCATTTCGTTCATCACACGAAAACAGGAACGGATGCTGATCCGGATATGTCTTTGCATTCTGGCTATCCGACTACACGCAGCTCCATGTTGCGTAAAACCTTGCGCGATGTATCGGGTATCACTGGGCTCAAGCTGATGCTGGGCCTGGTGCTGATGGATGCGGGTCTGTTTAAGTGGACAGTCTCCAATCACTTGGAAAAGCTGCCGCAGGAAGGACGTCGCTGGTGGAGCTATCCGCTGAATTTTCTGCGTAACGCTTCAGGCATGATCATCACCAACGCCATTCTGTTCGGCGTTTGCGCTGCTAGTGGACATGCTTGGTTGTATGGCGTCTGGGTACTGGCATACATCACACCGTTTCCCTTATTCGTGCGTATTCGCTCGCTGGCGGAGCACGGCATGCTTGAACGAGTGCCGGATATGTTTCTGAACACGCGCAGCACCCGTGCAGGCTGGATCGCGCGAATTACGGTGGCGCCAGTGAACGTCAACTATCACATCGAACATCACGCAATGGCATCGGTGCCGTTCTACCGTTTGCCGCAGATGCATCGCCTGCTACGCGAACGCGATGCGGTGCCGGAAGCGCCGGGTTATCTGGATGTGTTGAGGATTGCGTCTACGCCGGTTGTTGCATAACTAACGTAGGAGCGCCTCTTAGGCGCGATAGCTGGTTAAGCCATCGCGCCTAAGGGGCGCTCCTACAAAAGCAATGCCGGACGGCTTGTGCAGCCGTCCGGCATTTTTATTTCTAAAACGCGTAGCGCAGACCTGCGTGAACGTTGCGACCATCGCCGGGTGCAAAGATTGCGTTGGTGGGCTTTCCAGTTCCAAGATCAAACGTTGCTGCGGTAACGGTGCTGACATCACTGACGTAACGACGATCAGCAAGATTGCGGGCATCAACAAACAGCGAGATGCCGTTGCGCCATTCCATGCCAGTTTGCAGGCCTAGAAGTGCGTAGCCATGTACGCGGAGCGTATTTTTGTCATCAGCCCAAGCACCTTGCGGCACCCAATCCAGTGTCGGTGTGAAATAGAAACCGCTGGCTTGTGTGTAGGCGATGCTGGTACGCAGAACATTGCGCGGTGCGCCTGGGATTTTGTTGTTGCCGTAGGTCTTATCGTTCTTGAACGAGAAATCGTTGAGCGTCCACATCTGTTTAATAGTGATGTGATCACCAGCAACAAAGTTGTCACGCACTGCTTCGTATGAAAGACCTAGCTCAACACCTTGATGGCGTGTGCGGTCTGCGTTGAAGGTGGTTGCAGGAGCATCCACAGCCGCTGTGAACTGCAACATCTCATCACGCAGTTGAGCGCTGTAGAGGGTGAAGTCCCAAGTGAGTCGATCAATCTTGCCACGTGTCCCCACTTCTAGTGTCCAAGCTTTTTGTGCTGCAAGCGGTACAAATACGGCAGTGGGTGGGGCAGGTGGAGGCTGAAATTGTGTGAGATCAGTAAAGTCTGGAACGTCTTGGCTCCGTGCAATGTCTGCAAAAATCTGCACATTCTGTTGCGGTAGCCACAGCACGCCGAGCTTTGGATTAAAACCGTTGTAGGTTTTGCTGGCTTCCTTGTTGGGTAGCTGACTGTCGTAATCGCGTAAATTCTTGAACAGCTTGGCCCCGGTCATCAATGCCACTTTGTCGGTTACAAATAAACGATTCTCGAAGTACGTTTCGTAATTCTTCGAAGTTTGCTCGGCGTCTGCACTAGGGGCGCCAGAGCTACCGCCTACATTGAAAAAGCGCCGTGAGTGATTGCTGCCACCAAAGAACTGCGCTCCGGCGTAAAGATCATTGCGAAGCCCGAACAGGTTAAAGCTGGAGCTATAGCGCGGGGCGAAACCATAGGTGCTGCCGTTCTCATCGATGACTTGAAAGATCGGATGCAACAGTGATTTGTGGATGAACCAGCTATCAAGATCAATCTGTCCGTTTTCGAGTTTGAAACTGGTGCGATTGGCAATGCGCTGCGTGCGGGTGTCGCGTGCTTGATTGCCTGACTTTGCGGCGAGAGTGGCTTTACGAGGATCATTTTCAACTTCACCTAAAGTCAACGAGCCCGGCAGGAGCTGGTTGACGATATAGACGCCGCCATAAAAACGCGTTTCGACATTTGAACTGATGCGGTAGCCAACATTGCTGTTGAACTGGCCATAGTCACCGCGCGAGTGATCGCGCCAGCCATCGTTGTGCGAGAGCGTGACATTGATCAATGCATCGGCATTGCCAAGCACGCCTGAGGCCTGACCGCTGACACGTTCACTGCCGTAGCCACCGCCTTCAACACGAATCAGCGCTGGAGCGACTGCGGTGTAGGCAGTGGGGGTGACAAAGTTGATTGCGCCGCCCAGTGTGGTGGCACCGTATGCGAGGCCGTTGCCGCCTTTGTAGATCTCAGTGCTGCGCAGTGCGAGTGGATCAATTTGATAGTAGTCGCCGCTTCCATCTGCGAGATTGGTAGGAATGCCGTCTTGCAGAATCAGCAAGCCACGTGTGTGAAAGCCACGTGCCAAGCCTGATCCGCGAATGGAGACGCGCATTTCCTGGCCATAGCGCGTTCCAGTCAGAACGCCGGGCGAATTGCCGAGTACGTCGCGCAGGTTGCTGGCGTAACTATTCTGATAGTCCGTGCTGTCAATAAAACCCACAGAGCCAGCGGTTTCATCAAGACGTTTTTCTTGTGCGGCCACGCTTGAGGCTGTGAGTGAGCCGTTGCGCTCTCCGGTGACCACCACAGCAGGCAATGGTGTTGCAGCGGATGTGTCATCACCATGATTCGCGTACGTCGCCTGCAAAGGCAGCAATGCAAGCGTGGCGCAAAAAGTTTTCGCTAGCGAATTCATTTCTGTTCTCCGGAGAGAACGCGAACAGTGGGTGCCGGATGATCGCCATCTGGTTTTTCATTCCACTGCACGGAGCCTTTATCGCATTCTTGCGTGACGGCGAATGACAGCGTCTGCGCCGTGGCGGGCAATTTCACGATCAGGCCAAAGTTATCGAACTGTGAATCAGGCAGTGGGCCGCCGCGCCATTCGACTTCGCTGATGGTCTCGGTGATGTCCGGGCCATGATGCGCTTTGATCGGTGGATCGACCTTGCGATTTTTGGTGCTCACCGTCCAGCCCGGTTTGAACTGTGGCTTGACTGAAAAAACGCCTTCGGGAATCTGCACGCGTACAGCGATGGTCGATGCGCCATCGCCGCAGCCATGCGGCACGGTGAACGCGGTCTGAAAATATTTATTCGCGTCGCCGCTATCTGGGCGAGCGGTGATGTGAGCGAATGCGGGTGTGGCAAAGCTGCTGGCAGCAGCCAGCGCGATTAGGGTGTGACGCAACATGTTCTGATCCTGATGTGCGCGTGAGAACGCGCGAGAGCCAAGGCGGCTCGGGCAACAACGGGCTAAAGATCAGGACAGAGCGGGCGGGCCGCGAGGTGCTGCGGTGAGTCGGTGAACGCTGCGAGGCTGTGCAGGCGAGAGATACTCAGGCTGAGGCTCAGCCTGTAATTGCAGATAAGCCAGTGTCAGCGACGCTGATGGCAGTGCAGCCTGAGCAGCGGTGAGCAGGCAGAACGGGCAAGCGTTCTTTTGCATATCAGGCGATGGCAGTGTCTTGCCATCAAGATTGACCGCGATTTGTTTAAGGCCGCTGGCGGTACAAAATTCCAGAATCGAACCTTTGCCCGCGCGATCTTGCGCAGCCGCAATCAACGGCGTGAGCGCGTTGAACACGAGCGCGATCAGCAAAAAGCGGCTGATGAATTGGCGGAGACGGGAAGACATGCGGGCAAGTTTATGGAGCGCAGCCCATTGCGGTCAAACGGTTGGGGCGTGATTCGATATGAAAAATCAGCCCAATCGCTGCCATTCACTCAAAACGTCTATGGATATGCCGAGAAAGCGACGCTGTCGTAGGGCGCGAAGTCTTCCTCGTCGACGAGACGTTTAGGCGACAGCGGGTGGTTGACCACGCTTGAGCAAATAAGCGAGGAAGCCCGCCGCCACGATGTCGTAAGCGCCGCAGAATGTTGGCCACCACGTAGGAGCGCCGGGATTCTGGATGAGCCCGTCGTGGAAGAAATCAAACACGCCGTGTCCAGCGAGCGCGGCAACGACGATCCAAAGGTTTTTGCGGAATCCAATGATGGCGGCAAGCATGAATGCCGTCATCGGTATCGCTTCTGCGATGAAGGCTTGTTGTGAGCCGCTCATGACGGCGAACAAGCCGTAGTAAGACGCGATGACAATCATCACAACTGGATAGAACGAACGCTCACGATCAAAGCCAACGATGCGCGCCAACAGCGAGATGGCGAGTGCCAGACTAATGCCAATCAGAATATCCATAGACTTTTAATTACCAACGCATCATTGGCAAAGGTTTCCAAGGGCGACGCAGAAATTCCGCGCCTCCCAGCTTAAGCAACATATTGTGAAAACCATCGTTTGGAAATTCGGCGAGCAGCTGTTTTCGCAGCGCGCGTGGCACGCCCATTGATATTGAGCCGAGGCTGACGAAGTTCCAATCAGCGCAGCGGAATGCTTCGGCCAATCTCGCATGCTCGCCTTTGCAACGAGTGAATTTGTGATGACCTTGAATCATCGCTTCCACCGCTGGCACATCCGTTTCGCGACCTTTGGCAACGAGATAAGCGCGAGCGCGGTCAGCAGAAGGGTCGAGATAGTCGAGCGTTTTGTCGCTCCAGATGCCGAGGTCGTGAAATGCGACGGCGATTGCGACTTGGTCCAGCTCCTGCGCAGAAGGCTGCGCCAAAGTGTTCACCACATTCAGCACGTAGTAGCAGTGATTGCGATAGGCGTTGAAATTTGGGCCGATTTCCTTGGTCCATTCGTTCAACGCAGCATCCAACTGCGGGTGTGATGTGATCAACGACATGTGCGGCTCCTGTTATACGTATCGCTTGGCGAATTCGGTCAATGCGGGCATGAATAGCCTTGCATGATCAGCATCGCCAGTCACCACCCGAAAGGGCAGCTTAAGGTCCGGGGCAAGCGGCGATTTCTGGCGAACCCTTAACGGCAATGCGGCTGGGTACTTCGCGATTCAATATCTGCAGTGTGCAAGCTGGGTAATTGGTAATGACGCCGTCAGCGCCGACGTCCAAAGTCTTTTGCTGATCTGCTTGGCTATCCGGCGTAAACGGCAGCACTTGTTTGCCTGCCGCGTGCGCGATTTCAATGACTGGCGCGAGAAAATCAGGCGCGTCGAAATTGGGTGAGCTGATGTCCTGACCTGTGGCGATGGTGTCGGCGATATTCACTGCTGCGGTAACGCCGAGACTTGAGGTGCTCAGAAACTGTGTATGCAAATTCGAGTTGAGCGACTTCACCTGAATGAGGGTGATCGGCCAAAACGATTGAATCACGACTTCGCTTTCAAGTTGATATTGCGCGAGTAGCGGCAGCAACACTTTGGCGATCTTGTCACCCACTGGATCAAAATTTGTTTCGCCCGGAATGTTTTTGATCTCGATCGAAAGTGTCGGACGACCGCAGGGCAGGGCGGAGTACCAGCCGAGCAATTCTTTAAGCGTCGGCACTTTCACGCCACTACCACGCAGAGGATGTGACAAGTCTGCGCCCGGTGTCGTGGTGGCTTGGCCGGGAGAGAACCAATACGCGGCATCACAGGCGCGCACTTCCTCCAGCGTTTTGCTATTGGCTGCACCAGCGCACTGCGTGGTGCGCTCAAGCGTGTCGTCGTGAAGGACGATCAGCTCGTTGTCGGCAGTGAGCTGGGTGTCTAACTCCAGTTGATCGACGCCAAGACGCAGCGCATTGCGAAAGGCCGCCAGTGTGTTCTCTGGTGCATACGCTGCGCCGCCGCGATGCGCGGAAATAATCGGGCCGCTCTGTACTTTGGCAACGCAAACGATTGGAGCGCCGTTGCCGCTGGAATCACTGCGCTCCATGCAGCCTGTTAAAGCGAGCGTCGCGGCGATGACGCCCAAACGCCACGCTGGAAAATGTTGGCCCATTTTTTATTGTCCCTTATATTTTTTAACAGTGTCGCAGAGCGGTGGTTCTTTGTTTTTAGTAATTTTAACTTTCAGTGATTTCCGGATTGTTACGTAGGGAGGGAGTATCCCGCCCCCGCACATTTTTTATCGCCGCAAAGCAACAAGGCCTCTATGAAGAGGCCTTGCGGGTCACACATCAATACAGGCTTTGCTTAGATCAGTTCAGCAATGTCTTTGTCGATCTTTTCTGGCGTGTCGATTGAGCCATAGCGCTTCACGACTTTGCCGCTCTTGTCGACGAGGAACTTGGTGAAGTTCCACTTAATGCCTTCGCTGCCGAGGATGCCGGTGGCTTCGCTCTTGAGGAATTGATAGAGCGGATGCGTGTTGGCGCCGTTGACGTCGATCTTGGCGAACATCGGGAAGCTGACGTCATAGGTCAGTGAGCAGAAATTCTTGATCTCGTTTTCGTCGCCCGGTTCCTGATGACCGAACTGGTCGCAGGGAAAGCCGAGCACTTCAAAATCTTTGCCCGCATATTTGCGATGCAGCGCTTCAAGACCTTTGTACTGCGGCGTGAAACCGCACTTGCTGGCAACGTTGACGATCAACAGGACTTTGCCTTTGTAAGCGTCCAGTTTCTTGTCGCTGCCGTCGATGGCCTTAGCCGAGATATCGTAAATGCCCATGCGCTGAAACCCCCTTAAGTTTTCTTCATGGCCCGGTGGACCAGGAAATAATAAAGCGCCCCGAGTATCGCAGCGCCGACAATGATCCATAGCGTAATCTGATGCAGGTCTCCGCGCATCAAGGCTTCGTCCTGACCTGCGTGCACGCCGATCACGGTGAGCACGGTGCACCAAATAGCGGAGCCTAGAATGGTGAAAATGGAATAACGAAGGAAATTCATTTTCACGATGCCGAATGGAATGCCTACCAGATGGCGGATCACCGGCAACAGGCGCGAAATGAAGACGCCAGCCGCGCCGTACTGCGCAGCCCAACGTTCAGCAGCTTCGATCTTTTCTGGCGAGATCATGAAGTAGCGGCCGTAGCGCATCGCCAGTGGACGGCCGAGCCAACGTGAGCCCCAATACATGAATGTGGCGCCAATCCATGAGCCGACGGTGCCAGCGATGACGATGCCAACATAGGTCAGCTCGCCGCCACGTGAGGCCAGAATTGCGGCGGGTGGAATCACCAACTCGCTAGGCAAGGGCAGGAAAGAGCTCTCAATCGCCATCAACAAAACAATCAGCGGATAACCGCCGGTGGCGAGCTGCGCGAGGTACCAATCAATCAAGGGCTGCAGGAAGGACATGGACAATTCCAGAAATGGGGCTGGATTGTTGCATAGCTCTATAAGGATCGCGCAAATAGAAACGCCGCCGAAGCGCGATTTGAATCGGGCTTCGGCGGCGTGGTCAGCACAACTTAGAAGTTGGCGGCGTCCAGCTGCATCATTTCAACAGCAGGGTTACGCACGTTGCTCAGCAGCGCGCCCACTTGCGACAGCATGCGCTGGGCAAAGAACTCAGCCGTTACGCGCTTGGACTGACGCAGGCTTGCATCGGCGTGGTTCGCAGCCGCCTGTGCCATACGCAGCCAGTTAAAGCCGAGATAGACGAGGCAGAACGCGCGCTGGAAATCGACGCAACCGAAAGCGGCGTCATCCGGCGTGGTCTTGTAAGACTGCTGAATCCATTGGGTGGTGGCTTCGAGATCATCAATCGTCGCGGCCAATGGCTTGGCGATGAAGTCGTAGTCAGCGCTTGCAGATTTGATGGCATCACGCACTTTGGCGAAGAAGCGCTTTGGCAGACGGCCGCCATTCATCATCAGCTTGCGGCGTACGAGGTCCATGGCTTGAATGCCGTTGGTGCCTTCGTACAGGCAGAGGATCTTGGCGTCACGAACGATCTGTTCAACACCATGCTCTTTAATAAAGCCGTGGCCGCCGTAAACCTGAACCGCCATGCTGCCCATTTCAACCGCAGAGTCGGTGCACCAGGATTTCGTCAGCGGGGTGTTGAGGTCGACCCAGTCCTGCGCTTCTTCGCGCACGGCTGCATCGGGATGGTTCTTGGCGATGTCGACATACATGCCGGTTTCATAAGCAAGAACGCGTGCGCCTTCGGTGGTGGCTTTCATCTGCAGCAGCATGCGGCGGACGTCAGCGTGTTCAATGATTTGTTCTTTGCCGTTGAACGCCTTGCCCTGCTTGCGCTCTTGCGCGTAGCGGATCGCGTTCTGCGTGGCGAGTTCGCAAAGGCCGAGGCCCTGCAAGCCAACCAGGATGCGCGCGAGGTTCATCATCACGAACATGTTCTGAATGCCGGTGTTCGGCGCGCCAACCATCCAACCTTGTGCACCGTCGAACTGCATGACGCAGGTGCAAGACGCGTTGATGCCCATCTTGTGTTCGATGGCGCTGGCGATCAGCTTGTTGCGAGCGCCGAGCGTGCCGTCCGCGTTGACCATGTATTTAGGCACGACAAAGGTCGACAGACCTTTTACGCCCGGAGGGGAGTCCGGCAGGCGAGCCAGCACGAAGTGAATGATGTTCTCCGCCATCTCGTGTTCGCCCGAGGTGATGAAGATTTTGCCGCCTTCGATGGCGTAGCTGCCGTCGCCGTTCGGCGTGGCCTTGGTTTTGGCTGCGCCGACGTCAGAACCCGCGTGTGGTTCGGTGATGCACATGGTGCCGGTCCATTCGCCGGTGCCAAGCTTAGGGAGATAGGTGTTCTTGATTTCTTCGCTGGCGGTGGCGTGGATCGCTTCAAAGCAGCCCATGGTCAGGCCAGGGTAGAGCGCAAAAGCAACGTTGCCGCCGCAAAGCACTTCATCGACGACCTTAGAAAGCGTGAAGGGCAGGCCCTGACCGTTGTACTCGGTTGGGTTGCATAGCGAGACCCAGCCGGCCTGCCAGTACAGCTTGTAGGCTTCTGCGAGGCCATCTGGCACGGTGACCACGCCATTGGAAATCTTGCAGCCTTGCGCGTCGCCGCTGGCGTTGAGCGGGGCAATCTGGCCTTCGACCAGCTTGGCGGCTTCTTCGACCAAGCCCAGAAGGGTGTCGGGGGTGGCGTCTTCAAAACCGGGCAATTTGGACAATTGCTCTACATTAAGGACGTCATTAAGGACAAATTCGATTTCGCGCAGGGGGGCTTTATAAGTGGCCATGATTCGTTGAGCTGTCTGGGGAAAAATGGGCGCGCAGGTTACCACAGGGTTTATTGCTTTCCCCCGCCCGTTTTGTCCTACCCGCAAAAGAATGCCTAGATAATATAGATTGTTTTATAAGCCTAATTAAAGGCTTGATAAGTTTATAAATTAAAACAATCTAAATAACTGCGATCGAAAATGGCACAAATGCAAATGGTTATCGCATGCCTTGTGGCATAATCCTGCGCTCATTTTTTGACCCGCTTAAAGCGGTAAATGGAGTCGCAAGTGTTGGATTTTATTCTTAGCCCGGCTTACGCCCAGACTGCCGCACAGCAGCCTAACCCTTTGTTCCAGTTCGCACCGCTGGTTGTTTTGATTGTCCTTTTCTACTTCATGCTGATCCGTCCGCAGATGAAGCGTGCCAAAGAGACCAAATCGATGCTCGGCGCCCTCGCTAAGGGTGACGAAGTTGTGACCGCAGGCGGTTTGGCCGGAAAAATTGCGAACCTTGGCGAAGTTTACGTGTCAGTCGAGATCGCCGATAACGTTGTCATCAAAGTCCAGAAGGGCTCGATCAGCAGCGTTTTGCCAAAAGGCACGTTGAAAGCGCTTTAATTAAAAAACAGAATCCCGCGGTCATTAAGCCGCGCGCAGCAGACTTGGTAAGCCATGCAGCCCTACGCAACTTGGAAGTACGTTCTTCTTATCGTCGTCATGGTATTGGGCGGGCTCTATGCCGCGCCTAATCTTTATGGCGAAGATCCCGCAGTGCAGATTGCAACGCAGTCAGGTGATGCACTCGCCAATGACTTCGGTGATGTGGTCGGCAAGACCATTACTGAAGCCGGCGCAAAGGCCAAGTTAAGCGTTTTGAAAAACCAGCAGTGGCTGGTGAGCTTTGAAGACGAAGCTGCTCAGCGTTTAGCGGCTGATGCACTTAAGCGTGCAATGGGTAATGACTATGTTGTGGCACTCACGACTGCGTCTAAGACACCGGAGTGGCTGCGTGCGATTGGCGCCAAGCCGATGACGCTGGGTCTGGACTTGCGTGGTGGCGTGCACTTCTTGCTTGAAGTGGATATCGACGACGTTCGCAAGAAGGCCGTTGAACGTTACCTCACGGAACTGCCAGCTTTCTTGCGCAAGAACGACATCCGCTACACCGGTCGTCATCAGTCTGCTGATGCTGTGCTGCTCGACTTTGCTGATGCTGACAAGCTCAGCGCCGCCAAGTCTGCACTGGCGAAGGAATACAGTGAGTTGATGCTCACTGTATTGCCATCTGCGCCGCTGACGCTCGAAGTAAAAATGTCAGTGGTTGAAGCCAAGCGCATCGTCGATTTCGCGGTTAAGCAAAACCTCACCACGCTGCGTAATCGCGTCAACCAACTCGGTGTGGCTGAGCCTCTGGTACAGCGTCAGGGTCAGAACCGCATTGTGGTGGAACTGCCCGGCGTGACGGATGCAACGCAGGTTGAATCACTGCTCGGCGCGACTGCGACTTTGGAATATCGCGCAGTTGATGAGAGCGATGCTAATCTCGCAGCCTCCAGCGGTTTGGTGCCAGCGGATTCAGAATTGTTTTACACCCGCGCAGGCCATCGTCCAATTTTGTTGAAGAGAGACATCATCGCTGCGGGCTCGCAGTTGGTTGATGCAGCTTCGACGGTAGATGAGAACGGCAGCCCCGCAGTATCGGTAACGCTGGACGGTTCCGGCGCCAAGAAGATGTTTGAGTTCACGGAAAAGAACGTCGGCAAGCCGATGGCCGTGTTGTTTAAAGAACGCGAAGTTGTGACCAACTACAACGCCAAGGGCGAGCCGATGCGTGAGCATCGCGATGTGCAGGAGATCATCTCCATCGCAACAATCCGCGGCGTGTTCGGCAAGCGTTTCCAGACCACGGGTCTGGAGAGCAAAGAAGCACATGACCTTGCGATTCTGTTGCGTGCTGGTGCGCTGGCTGCGCCGGTCGATATCGTAGAAGTTCGCACGGTGGGCCCAAGCTTGGGTGCAGACAATATTCGCCGCGGTTTCCAGGCTGCAGTGCTGGGCTTGGTGTTGGTGATGTTGTTTATGGTTTTCTATTACCGCGTATTTGGTGCGTTCGCCATCGCTGCGTTGGTATTGAACATTGTGCTGATCATTGCAGGCATGTCGATCATGTCGGCAACGCTCACCATGCCGGGTATCGCGGCTATGGTTTTGACCATGGGTATCGCGGTCGACGCCAACGTGCTGATCTACGAGCGTATCCGAGAAGAATTGCGTGATGGCCAAACGCCGCATGCGTCGATTGAAGCCGGTTACGACCGCGCGTTCCTCACCATTGCCGACGCTAACGTCACTGTGTTGATCGGCACCTTGGTGTTGTTTGCCATGGGTGCGGGCCCAATCAAGGGCTTTGCGATCACGCTGGCACTCGGCATTTTGACTTCGCAGTTCACCTCCATCGTGGGTTCGCGTTCGCTGGCTCATCTTGTGTTTGCCAAGCGCAAACTTAAAGACCTCCCGATCTGGTAAGCGAAAGAGATATATCAATGAGAATTTTCGCTAAAGTCCCCAATTTCAATTTCATGGCCCAGCGCAAAGCTGGTCTGTGGGTTTCTTCGCTGCTCAGCATCGGCGTGATTTTGATGATGTTGTTGGGCGCCCTTCACTTGGGCCGCAATCTGAATTTCGGCATCGATTTCACTGGCGGTGTGCTGGTTGAAGTGGTTTATCCGCAGAACATTGAGCTCGATTCCGTACGCAATGATCTCAAGGCGGGTGGTTACCACAACCCGATCGTGCAGTACTTCGGCGGCACGCGAGAAGTGCTGATTCGTCTGGCACCAGAAGAGAAAGAGAATTCATCTGCGATCAGCGCCAGCGTGTTGCAGGCACTGGGCGCGGAGCAGAAGGGTGTGCAGCTGCGTCGTATTGAGTTTGTCGGTCCGCAGGTGGGTGATGAGCTGACGGTTAATGGCAGCTTGGCGATGGTGTTCGCGTTCATCGGTATTGCGCTGTACATCATGTTCCGCTTCGAGTGGAAGTTTGCAGTTGGCGCTATTGCTGCGCTTGTTCACGATGCCTTGATGGTGGTTGGCTTTCTGTGGATATTCCAAGTTGAATTTGATCTGACCACGCTGGCGGCAATCCTCGCGCTGATCGGTTACTCCAATAACGAAACCATCGTTATCTTCGACCGCGTTCGCGAAAACTTGATCAACCAGCGCAAAGGCACCATTTACGACATCGTGAATTTGTCAGTGAACCAGACGCTGCTTCGCTCGATCATTACCCACGTTACAACCTTGTTGGTGTGTACCGCACTGTTCTTGCTCGGCGGCCCCAGCGTACACAGCTTCTCGATCTCGATGATTGTTGGCGTGATCGTTGCGACGTATTCATCAATTTACGTCTCCACCGGCTTGGCCGTCGCCCTGGGCGTATCGCGCGAAGACCTGCTGCCACCAGAAACGAAGGAAATAGACGAGACCCCCTAACGGGGGGATGCTGCTCGCATGTCGGTCTGTAGGATAATTCCGCTGTTTGAGGTGTTCGTTACAACACAGTCGTCAGATGCGCATAGAGTGGTCGAGCGTTGAGTAACTCAGCGTGTTCTTAATTATTAATTGACGAACAAACATACAAATGATCTGGGGCTTTGTTTTTTTTGCGGTGCTAACTAGCTTTTGGGTCTGCTGGTTAACGATTCGTATGGCTCACCAACTTAAATTTGGTGGAGACGAATCGAGCGGCGTACAGAAGTTTCATGATCACTGGGTGCCGAGACTCGGAGGCATCCCAATTTTTATCTCATTCTTTTCTGGCTTGTTACTCCTGTCATGGGGGATGCATGACGGCGAGCAAACATTTGCCAATGTGATTCTGTGCACCCTGCCGGCATTTGGTATTGGGTTGCTAGAAGACATCACACGTCGTGCAGGTGTATTGCCACGCTTGGTGATGACGATGGTTGCCGCAGGTTTGGGCTGGTGGCTGCTAGATGCTGGTTTGCATCGACTTGATATCCCCGGCGTTGATACCTTGCTTGCCATGTGGCCGTTGTTTGCTTTGGTGCTGACCTTAGTTGCGGCAGGCGGCGTTGCACATGCGATCAACATCATCGACGGCTACAACGGTCTCAGCGGATTTTTTGTAATCGTTGTATTGGCATCGTTGGCCGTAGTGGCCAGCCAAGTGGGTGATGTGCTGGTCATGCAAATTGCATTGATATCGGCGGCGTCCGTGCTTGGATTTTTGGTTTGGAACTTCCCGTTCGGTCGCATCTTTATGGGCGATGCCGGAGCATATCTTTTGGGCTTTGTGATTGCAGAACTGGCAATGATGCTAGTGGTACGCAATCCAGAAGTTTCACCATGGTGCCCGTTGCTGTTGGTAATGTACCCAGTCTGGGAAACCCTGTTCTCTGTGTTCCGCCGAGCTCTACGTAGCTTGGCTCAAATTGGCCAGCCCGACGCATTGCATCTACACCAGCTGATCTATCGTCGCTTAATGAAGCGTTACGGCAGCAGCAAAGATCCGCATCATCGTTTGATGCGCAACTCTTTTACCTCACTCTATTTGTGGGCATTAGCTGTATTTTGCGCGGTGCCCGCAATGCTGTTCTGGAACAACACGCCCGCATTAATGGGCTTCTCGTTTTTGTTCGCGATTAGTTACGTCATTCTGTATCGCAGACTGATCCAATTCCGCATGCCACGTTTTATGGTGCTTAAGCCTTCAGCTTCAAAACGTTTGCATACCTCAAAGCGCACGCGGTCTTCCAGTAAGTAATACAGTGTCGTCGCACGGCCATGAGTCGTGCGCGATATGTTTTGCATTGTTAAAACGATAGGAAGCAGGTTGTGAGCTCATTCTTCAGTGGCAAGCTTGCTGTTGTCGGCCTTGGCTACGTCGGCCTCCCGCTTGCTGTGGAGTTTGGAAAGCGCCAGGCAATTATTGGATTTGATGTCAGTGCAAGCCGTGTATCTGCTTTAAGTTCAGGAATTGACCACACGCTCGAGGTGAGTGCCGACGAATTAAAGTTGGCAACGCACCTTACGTTTTCAGCCAACGCTAGCGAGCTTGCTGATTGCGATGTCTTTATCGTCGCCGTGCCCACGCCGGTCGATGCTACAAAACGACCCGATTTCATGCCCTTGATCAAGGCGAGTGAAACGATCGGTGGCGTCATGAAGAAGGGCGTTACCGTGATCTATGAGTCCACGGTTTACCCCGGAGCTACCGAAGAGATTTGTGTGCCCGTGCTTGAAAGAGTATCGGGTATGAAATTCAATCAGGACTTTTTCTGTGGCTATAGCCCAGAGCGTATTAATCCAGGTGATAAACAGCGCCACTTGACCAACATCGTCAAGATCACATCAGGATCAACGCCGGAGATAGCTGAGCTTGTCGATCAACTTTATCGCAGCATCATTACCGCAGGCACCCATAAAGCCCCGAGCATTAAGGTTGCTGAAGCGGCTAAGGTGATCGAGAACACTCAGCGCGATGCGAATATTGCTTTGATTAACGAATTCGCTTTAATTTTTCATCGCCTTGGTATTGATACACAAGAAGTATTGGCGGCAGCCGGAACAAAGTGGAACTTCCTGCCATTTTCCCCGGGCTTGGTTGGTGGACATTGCATTGGCGTGGATCCGTATTACCTGATTCAAAAAGCCCAATCTGTCGGCTATTACCCAGATATCTTATTGGCCTGCCGCCGTATCAACGATGCGATGGGGCAGCATGTTGTTGCTGAAGTTATAAAGTTGATGATCGCTAAAGGTCATGCGATTAAGAGCAGTCGCGTGTTGGTGCTGGGGCTGACATTTAAAGAAAACTGCCCAGATCTGCGCAACACTCGCGTAGTTGATTTGGTCAGAGAATTTGAGAGTTATGGATCAGTTGTGGATATTTACGATCCATGGGCAGATGTTGCTGAAGCGAAGGCTGAATACGGGCTCAATCTTCTGCCAGAAAAACCCCAGCCTCATATCTACGATGCCATCGTGCTTGCTGTTGCGCACAACGAATTCAAGGCGATGGGTAGCGAAGGTGTACGCAATCTGGGTAATAGTCGCAGCGTGTTGTACGACATCAAGGGCGCGTTGCCTAAGGCCGATGTAGATGGGCGTTTGTAAGTAATAGATTCAGCAAATGAACAGTGAATTTCAATGACTAAAATTGTTCCAGTGTTTCTTGCTGGTGGTTCGGGCACGCGTCTGTGGCCGCTGTCTCGAGATCAATATCCTAAGCAATTCCTAAAGCTGCTTGGTGATAAGACGCTGCTGCAAGATACAGCGTTGCGCGCACAAGGCCTCGATGGTGTTGAGCCTCCGATTGCGCTTTGTGGCGATAAGCATCGCTTCATTGTTGCTGAGCAATTGCTCGAAATTGGATTGGGTGGTGCAACAATTATTTTAGAACCAGAGGGGCGAAATACCGCGCCTGCTGCGGCGGTTGCGGCGCACTTTGTCGCTGAAAAATATGGAGCGGATGCGCTTTTGTTATTGATGCCGGCTGATCAAGTCATTCGTGATGTCGTGCGTTTTAAAGATGCCGTAAGAGCCGCAACTAAAGTGGCCGCAGATGGGAAAATTGTAACTTTCGGCATTGTGCCGACACGACCAGAAATCGGCTTTGGATATATGCAGGCTGGCAACAGCTTGGAAGGCGGAGCTTTTGTTATTGACCGCTTTGTTGAAAAGCCAAATGCAGAAACGGCTCAGGCTTACATTAATGCTGGCGCGTACTTCTGGAATGGCGGCATGTTTATGTTCAAAGCCTCTTCATTTCTAGAGGAAATGAAGGAGTTTGAGCCTGCAACGTTCGATGCTTCTGCGGAATCTGTTACCCGCAGTCGGCGTGATCTTGATTTTGTTCGACTAGATCCCGACTCATTTCGTCGTACTCGCGCGGAATCCATTGATTACGCAGTGATGGAAAAAACCCGTAAAGCAGCAATGATCCCGCTAGATGCCGGCTGGGATGACGTCGGCAGTTGGCAATTCCTTGAGCACCTGACGAAAGATTCTGCTGGAAACGTTTGCCGCGGCGATGTGTTGCTCGAATCTGCAAGTAATAACCTGGTTCATGCTGAATCTCGTTTGGTGACATTGGCTGGCGTTGATAACCACATCGTTATCGAAACACAGGATGCTGTATTGGTCACGACACGTGATCGCGTGCAAGACGTCAAAAAAATTGTTGCGCAACTTGGAGCGCTGAAGCGTACAGAAGCGCAGGAGCACCCAAGGGTTTATCGACCATGGGGCAGCTACGAGACGATTGCGTTAGGTGAGCGTTTCCAAGTGAAACGAATCATAGTTAAGCCGGGTTGCAAGTTATCGCTTCAAATGCATCACCATCGCGCTGAGCACTGGATTGTGGTTAAGGGAACTGCACAAGTTACCTGTGGTGAAAAGGTGTTTCTGCTAGGTGAAGATCAATCAACTTATATTCCGCTTGGTGAGAAGCATCGGCTGGAAAATCCCGGCACAAGCTCTTTGGAATTGATCGAAGTGCAATCAGGATCGTATTTGGGTGAAGACGATATCGTTCGCTTCGAAGATGTGTACGGACGTGTATCGACATGACAACGCGACTCCCGTGTTTCAAGGCTTACGATATCCGTGGACGCGTGCCGGATGAATTGAATCCTGATATCGCTTATCGATTGGGGCTGGCATACGCTAGAAAATTTCGACCTACAAAGATTGCGTTAGGGCGAGATAACCGGCATTCAAGCTTGTCGCTGCTGCACGCTCTGGCTCACGGGTTTGTCGATGAAGGCGTTGAAGTAATCGATATTGGTCTTTGTGGAACCGAAGAAATTTATTGGGCTGCGCAACAGAGCGGAGTGGATGGCGGCATCCAAGTCACTGCGAGCCATAACCCGATCGACTACAACGGCATGAAGCTGGTCAGAGGTGGAGCAATACCCATCTCGGGCGATACAGGATTGCGTGAGCTTGAGACGGCAGTGGCCAGTTCAGATGCTGTGCTGCCGCAGGGCGAGCCCAAAATGACAGCGCAATCATTTCGCGATAGTTACGTGCAGCATCTGTTGAGTTATGTGGATGTTGCGGCATTAAAGCCTTTACGAATTGTGGTGAATGCAGGCAATGGGGCAGCAGGTGCTGTGATTGATGCACTTGAGTCACACCTGCCATTTGAATTTATCAAGATCCATCATCAGCCGGATGGCGATTTTCCAAATGGCATCCCTAATCCATTGTTGCCTGAGAATCGCGCGGCAACTTCCGATGCAGTACGCCTGCACAAAGCTGATTTCGGAGTTGCTTGGGATGGCGATTTTGATCGATGTTTTTTGTTTGATGAAACGGGCGAGTTCATCGAGGGTTATTACATCGTCGGGTTATTAGCCGCTGCGTTGCTAAAAAAACATCCGGGTGAAAAAGTTATTCATGATCCAAGATTGACTTGGAATACGATTGATATCGTAGAGGCCGCTGGCGGAATCCCCATTCAGTCAAAGACAGGTCACGCATTTATTAAAGAGCGGATGCGCTCTGAAAATGCGATTTATGGGGGCGAAATGAGCGCCCACCATTATTTCCGAGAATTCGCATACTGCGATAACGGCAATATTCCTTGGCTGCTTGTCTCGGCACTTGTTTGTGAAATGGGCATGCCGCTTTCAAGCCTAGTACTTGATCGCATCCAGAAATTCCCTGCGAGTGGTGAAATCAATCGCACGGTTGCGGATGTCAAATTCGCGATTGCCGAGATTTCCGCGGCCTATAAAAAGTCGGCGATCAACGTAGATACGACTGATGGGATCAGTATTGAATTTCCGGAATGGCGCTTTAATTTGCGCGGCTCAAATACAGAGCCAGTGATTCGTTTAAATGTGGAATCTCGTAACGATATCGGGATAGTGAACAAAATGAGTGAAGAAATCCTGGCGAGACTGGGGTCATAGGGCGCAACTTGAAAATGGCCTTAAGCAGGTAAGGTCGGCTCGTTGGAAAATTGCCGGCTTAGCAAACATTCCATGGCCAGCTTCTTGCTGCCAACATTCAGCATCCTCCATGGCAAGAGTGGATAGGGTATTTATGTAGATTTCCGAGATTCATTGGCGCTTACACGTTCTATAAGTGGCTGTCTGCTCGGCGACACAAATCTTATATTTTCTAGTGCTACAGCGCTCTTCCTATACTTTTAATTTTATTATTTATTTTTTGTTTTAAATCATGATTTAAAAGGATATTTGTTGGGTTACAGGGATGGTGGCAGCAAGATGTTCTCGGTCGAAGAGAAATGTAACTTGAGGTGTATAGCGCCATTTACGTTATTTTTATGCGAGCTGTTTATAATATGTGTCAGTAGAAGAAGCATATTTCTGACTAATTTTAGGTTCAAAACGACCAATTTTTTTTAGAGATTTGAGCTTCTGAAGTTTTTCTCTGGTGTTTCGATCTTGGCAGGCAGTATTTGGTAACTTGCCTCGAGGAAAATTCACCTTATCTATATTGAATTATCTGAAGGTATGGAATTGCATGTTTAATGACAAAGTTGTTCTTATTACTGGCGGTACCGGATCTTTTGGAAAGAAGTATTTAAAAACAATCTTGGGCGGTTATAAACCCAAGAAAGTGATCATTTTCTCGCGAGATGAGCTAAAGCAGTTTGAGATGCAGCAGAATGGTGAACATCCTGCTGTGCGTTATTTCATTGGCGATGTGCGCGACGGCGAGCGGTTGCGTCAGGCGATGAAAGGCGTTGATTTTGTAATTCACGCGGCAGCCCTCAAGCAGGTCCCAGCAGCGGAATACAATCCCACTGAATGCATCCGCACCAATATCTATGGGGCGGAAAATGTTATCAAGGCTGCCCTTGAGTGCAACGTCAAGAAAGTTATTGCGCTTTCTACAGATAAAGCGGCCAATCCTATTAACTTGTACGGCGCGACCAAGCTTGCCTCCGACAAGTTATTTGTCGCAGCAAATAATATGGCTGGCGGGCACCAGACAATCTTTTCGGTCGTGCGATATGGAAATGTTGTTGGATCGCGTGGATCGGTCGTCCCGTTTTTCAACAAATTGATTGCAGAGAAAGCAGATCATCTTCCGGTTACTGATGAGAAGATGACTCGCTTTTGGATCAGCTTGCAGCAGGGCGTCGATTTCGTGCTTAAGAATTTTGAGCGTATGCACGGCGGCGAAATTTTCATCCCTAAAATTCCTTCAGTACGCATTGTCGATTTGGCAAAGGCAATGGCGCCTGACTTGCCTATCAAGCTGGTCGGCATTCGTCCGGGTGAAAAGCTGCACGAAGTAATGTGTCCTGCAGATGACTCACATCTCACTTTGGAATTCGATGATCACTATGTGATTAAGCCGACAATTAAGTTCCACCACAGCGATGTTGATTACAGCGTCAACAAGCTTGGTGAACTGGGTAAACCAGTGCCATTTGGATTTGAATACCAGTCTGGCAGCAATCCTAACTTCATGAACGTTGAGCAGGTCGCTGCCTTCAATCAATTCGCCGAAGCATGATTCCGTACGGCCGCCAAGATATTAGTCAGGAGGACATTGACGCTGTTGTATCGGCGTTGAAGTCTGACTGGCTGACTCAGGGGCCTGCTGTCCCTGAATTTGAAGCTGCGTTCGCTACGTACTGCGGAGTTGCGGAAGCTGTTGCCGTTAATAGTGCGACCAGTGCATTGCATATCGCTTGCATGGCACTAGGCTTGGGGCCCGGGGATTGGTTATGGACTTCGCCGCTTACGTTTGTGGCCTCCGCGAATGCAGGGCTCTATTGCGGTGCTAGTGTCGACTTTGTTGATATTGATCCGGTCAGTTACAACTTAAGTGTTTCGGCTCTCGCGCAAAAACTTTCCGACGCTGAGAAGATCGGACGGTTACCCAAAGTTTTGGTTCCGGTGCATTTCACAGGGCAATCCTGTGAAATGCGTGAAATTCGGCAGCTCGCTGATCAATATGGATTCAAGATTATTGAGGATGCGTCACATGCGGTTGGAGCTAACTATCTAGACGGCAAGGTCGGCAACTGCGAGTACGCGGATATCTGCGTATTCAGTTTTCACCCAGTGAAAATCATCACTTCCGCTGAAGGTGGCATGGCGCTTACGCGTAGCCAAGTACTTGCTGAATTAATGCGTAAACTCAGGAGTCATGGGATTACGCGAGATCCTGAGCAAATGACCCAGGATGCAGATGGTCCTTGGTATTACCAACAGCTGTCGTTGGGCTACAACTATCGGATGACTGACATTCAGGCTGCTTTGGGATGTAGTCAGCTTCGACGGATAGACGGTTTTGTTGCACGTAGACACGAAATCGCTGATTTCTACGATCATCAGTTGCGGGAATTGCCAATCATATTGCCGACCCGATTTGACTACGGGCGTTCAGCTTTGCACTTATACCCTGTTCAGATCAGAGAAGAGTCCGGCAAAACACGTCGCCAAGTATTTGATGGCCTGCGTGAGCGAGGCATCGGCGTGAATGTTCACTATATTCCGGTTCATACGCAGCCTTACTATCAGCATCTCGGATTCAAGGACGGAGATTTTTCTGAGGCTGAAAAGTTTTACGCGCGAGCTATTAGCCTGCCAATGTATCCAACTCTGACCGATAAAGATTTAACAAAAGTCGTTGCTGAAGTGAAAGCCTCTCTGTCATGAAATTAGCTTTGGGCACTGTTCAGTTTGGACTCGCTTATGGCGCGTTCAATCGCAATGGTCAAGTGACTGAGAGTGAGACTGCCAACATCTTGGAGCGTGCCAAGGCAGCCGGCATAAATTTGCTTGATACGGCGCATGCTTATGGAAACAGCGAATCAGTGCTCGGATCGCTGGACGCAGCAAGTCGTTTTCGCGTTGTTACTAAGTTGCCTGCATTGAACGATGATCTGGCGAACCGCGCGACCGAACTCTTTTCTGAGAGCCTGAGACGGTTACGAGTGCAGCGCGTATATGGATTGCTGCTTCATCGTGCGGCGGACTTGCTCGGCCCCAATGCAGACGATATTTGGAAGAAATTACAAGATCAGCGAGAGCGGGGATTCGTACAACGCATCGGATTTTCGGCCTATGGCCCGACTGAAGCGCTTGAGGTTTTGCGACGTTATCCAGTCGAGCTAATTCAGCTGCCATTGAATGTATTCGATACTCGTCATATCGATAGTGGACTGCTGGAGATTTGTAAGTCTCGCGGAATCGAGGTGCATGCTCGATCCATATTTCTTCAAGGTTTTGCCATCGGAAATCCTGCAGAACTTGTTGGGCATCTTGCAAAATATCGTGATGTTCTAGAGCGTTTTCAAGCACGCTGCCGCGATCTCAAGTTGACTCCTATGCAGGCTGCTTTGCGTTTTGCGCTCGACTTGCCGCAGGTTGATCAAGTTGTGATTGGCGTAGAGAGCTGCAAGCAGTTAGAAGAGATTTTGACTGCGACCCGAGCGGAGCCTTTACCCACTTCTGCGTTCAAAGATTTGAATAGTGACGATCTTGCACTTGTCGACCCATCGTTATGGGCGGCAAAAGCTTGAGTGCAAAGATTAAGAGCCAATTAATCAGGAACAACTGATGACTGAAATGCAAAATTACCACTATAGCGAGCGGCTCTACATTCGTCCTTTGACTGAGGACGATTGCAATGATCGTTATCTGTCTTGGTTCAAAGATCCAGAAGTCACCCGCTTTCTTGAAGTACTAGATTTAACCCGCGAAGACTCAATACGCCATCTTAAGGAGGGCTTAGCAACGCAGTCATATTTTATGTATGCGTTGTGCACTAGAGATGGTGATTTGCATATCGGCAACGTCAAGATTGGGCCAATAGTTAGAAAGCACGGCGTCTCTGATTACTCGCTAGTCATTGGTGATCGCGCGTATTGGGGAAAAGGGTACGCGTCTGAAGCCACAGCTTTAAGTACGCGCGTAGGATTTTCCGAGTATGGAATCCGAAAGTTCAGTGCGGGCCCATATTCTGATCACTACGGGTCTATGCTCATGCTCCTCAAGGCGGGTTGGGTACTTGAAGGTACGTTGCGGGGTCAGCTCGTAAGGAACGGAAAAGTCTTAGACAAGCTTTGCTTGGCTTACTTCAACCCTGAATATTCGCCAACCGGTGAAGATGAGGCGTCAGTCCAAAAGACTGTTGATGGCCCAGAGCCCAAATGATTCTTGCGATTCTACAAGCTCGTCTTTCTTCAACCCGATTGCCAGGTAAGGTGCTGCGCCCTATTTTGGGTAAGCCGATGCTCATGCTCCAAATAGAGCGACTGCGTCGAAGTCGGAAGATTGATCGACTACTTGTAGCTACTAGTTCTGAAGCTAGTGATGATCCGTTGGCGCTGGTCTGCGCTGAATTTGGCGTTGACTGTTATAGAGGTAGCCTGACAGACGTACTTGATCGTTATTGCAAGGCTGCTGAGCCCTATGCTCCAGAGCATGTAGTGCGACTAACAGGTGATTGCCCACTTGCAGATCCAGACATCATTGACCAAGTGATTTCGATGCACCTGAGTAATGGCAATGACTATACAAGTAACACATTAAATCAGAGTTTCCCTGACGGCCTAGATGTTGAGGTAGTCCGTTACAGTGCTTTGGTTGAAGCGGGTGCCAATGCCAAAATGGTCTCAGAGCGTGAGCACGTTACGCCCTTCATCTACAAGAATCCGCAGATATTCAAGCTTGGGGAGTTCCGCTCAATTCAGGATCTTTCGGAGTTGAGGTGGACGGTTGATGAATTGGAAGACTTCGAACTAG
Source organism: Stenotrophobium rhamnosiphilum (assembly GCF_003052265.1). Taxonomy (GTDB): domain Bacteria; phylum Pseudomonadota; class Gammaproteobacteria; order Nevskiales; family Nevskiaceae; genus Stenotrophobium; species Stenotrophobium rhamnosiphilum. Next base: position 644,351 of record NZ_QANS01000002.1, on the reverse strand, counting down.
TCAACGCTATATATGAAGCGTTGTATCCACTGAGAGCAGATTTCTCAACTGAAGATATTCTGCATTGGCTACAACAGAATCCTCGTTGGAAATCCCATAACACGGATTTTGAACGCAACGCGGGCTATAAAAAATCGCTCATTCAGGACAAGGCAGTTTAGCGTTCAGGCACAGATATTTTTGAGCCAGTGGCAGTTCTTCTAAGCATAAATTTGAATTACGAATTCTGTAAGGTTTAATACGATGAATAGATACAAGAAATCAGAAGAGTTGCTCGCACGCGCGCTAGCGGCGATGCCGTTGGGATCGCAAACTTTCAGCAAGAGCAAAACTCAATACCCATTGGGGGTTTCGCCCTATTTCATGGTGCGTGCCAAGGGATGTCGTAGTTGGGACGCCGATGGAAACGAATATATCGATTTCATTAACAGCCTTGCTGCCGTTACATTGGGCTATAACGACGATGACGTTACTTCTGCGGTAAGTAAGCAATTGCAAGACGGCGTGATTTTTAGCTTGCCGCACCCGATCGAAACATTGGTTGCAGAAAAAATCATTGAGATGGTGCCGTGCGCTGAAAAAGTCCGCTTTGGCAAAAATGGATCGGATGCGACTGCTGGCGCAATCAGATTGGCGCGTGCTTATACCGGTCGCGACCGAGTGGCTGTCTGTGGTTACCACGGTTGGCAGGATTGGTATATCGGCAGTACCGCACGCAATCGTGGCGTGCCGAAGGCAACTAGCGATCTGACGCACACGTTTGTTTATAACGATCTTGCAAGTTTGGAAAAACTATTAATTGAGTACCCGCAGCAATTCGCAGCGGTAATTCTCGAGCCTATGAACGTAGTAGAGCCGAGCAAGGGATTCCTGGAAGGTGTAAAGACGCTGGCGCATCGCTATGGCGCTCTATTGGTGTTTGACGAAACCATTACCGGATTCCGTTATGCCAATGGCGGCGCTCAAGAATATTTCAATGTGACGCCTGATCTGGCGACTTTTGGCAAGGGGCTCGCGAACGGATATCCGGTTTCTGCTGTGGCAGGGCGTGCCGATGTTATGCAACTGATGGAAGAGATTTTTTTCTCTTTCACTTTTGGCGGCGAGACACTATCTCTAGTAGCCGCTCTTGCAACCATGCAGAAATTGCAACGTGAACCTGTAGTCGAGCAGATGTTTTTGCAGGGAACAAAATTACTTCAAGGACTGAATGCGCTGATTGATAAGCATGGAGTTGCTCATATAGGTAAGACCGCGGGTCATCCCACATGGAGCTTCTTCCTGATCAATGATGCCAACGGCTACTCGTCGTGGGAAATCAAAACACTTTATCTTCAGGAAATGTTTGCTCGCGGAATTCTGACCCTTGGCAGCCACAACATTAGTTATTCGCACGGTGACAGTGAAATTGCGGCGCTGCTTAGTGCCTACGATGAAATCTTGCCAATCTTGAAGCGGGCTGTGGATGAAAAGCAGATGGGCGAGTTGCTTCGTTGTTCTCCGCTTCAACCGCTGTTCCGCGTACGCTGATTCTTCAACATGCGCATTGCCATAAGAGTCGACGCCTCAGTCTCCATTGGAACGGGACATGTAGTGCGATGTGCGACTCTGGCCAAGGCTTTGCTCAAGCAGGACCAAGGCGTCGAGCTTTCATTTATTTGTCGTGAGCTTCCCGGCGATCTAGTCAATTGGCTTCGGACGCAGGGATTTGTTGTTCATGCGCTGCCGACTCCGAATGATGTTGCGGAGTCATGGAATTCGATTCCTGAGCAGATTGACGCAAATCAAACTGCTGATGTTTTGAAGAAGGCTGGCTACGAACTGGATTGGTTAATTGTTGACCATTACGGACTTAGTGCAACTTGGGAGCAGGCTCTGCGAATTTCGGCTGGGCAGATCATGGTTATTGATGATCTCGCGGATCGCAAACATGATGCCGATATTTTGTTGGATCAGAATTTCTTTCAGACGATTGAGCGCCGCTATCAAGGTTTGCTGCCGGCTAAATGTAGGCAGCTTTTAGGGCCTAGGTATGCACTGTTGCGGGATGAATTTTCAGCTCTACGAAAGCTCGAAAAATCTGTTTGTAAGGGTGCACGAAAGATTGTAATTTCATTCGGTGGCTCAGACGCAAGCAATGAAACTACCAAAGCACTCGATGCTTTGAATTTGGTAGGGCTGGAAGATATTGAAGTCGATGTGATTGTCGGCGCATCTAATTTACATCGCGATCAAATTGCTTCTAGGTGCGCTGCCGATGTGCGCATGCGATTTCATTGCCAGACAGACCAGATAGCCAATATTTTCTGGAATGCAGATTTGAGTATTGGTGCTGGAGGCACTACCACTTGGGAGCGATCTGCCCTTAGGTTGCCGAGCATTGTGATCTCTATTGCTGAAAATCAAGAGAAGATTTCGGAAGACCTTGCCAAGACAGGCGCTATTCTTTACCTCGGACGTAGTCAGGATGTGACTGTCGAGACACTTAGCCACATCATCAGTACGGCGTTGCATTGTCCAGAGCTCTTGTACGCGTTATCGGATCATTCAGGCCGTATCGTTGATGGTAAGGGTGCAAAGCGTGTGGCGCTGCACATGCTTGGTGAGGGAATATCGTTGCGCCGAGCCACGGCAGCTGATGCATTGGCGACCTATGAATGGCGTAATAGTCCAGAAGTCCGGCGCTATTCGGGTAATGGCCAGGAAATCCAACGAGTTGATCACGAGCGCTGGTTTTTAGCCCTGCTCTCAGATCCCAACAGGGCACTTCTGATTGGCGAAATAGATGGTCGAGCTATCGGAGTGCTTAGATTTGATGACCTGATGTCCACAGAGACAACTGTCTCTATATATCTGGTCCCAACCGAGCTTAGTAAGGGTTATGGCCCTCTATTGTTGCGAGCCGGGCAGCGCTGGCTTACTGCTGAATACCCGAAGCTCCGTTGGATCATTGCCAAGATACATGTAGACAATACGCCCTCAGTTGCGGCATTTACTGAAGCTGGCTACAGCGAATATCAATACGAATACCGGTGTGAATTATGAAGATTGGAAATTTTGTTGTTTCAGCAGGCAATAAGCCCTTTGTTATTGCGGAAATGTCTGGGAATCATAACCAGTCCCTAGAGCGTGCAATTGAGATTGTGGATTCGGCGGCCAAGGCTGGTGCACATGCCCTCAAGATACAGACCTATACCGCAGAAACCATGACTCTTGACCTTGCCGAGGGTGAATTCTTTATCAAGGATAAAGATAGTCTATGGCAGGGCACTTCGCTTTTTGATTTGTACAAGCAGGCATATACCCCGTGGGAATGGCACAAGCCAATCTTTGATCGTTGCCGTGAGCTTGGCATGATCGGATTCAGTTCTCCGTTTGATGCTACAGCAGTGGATTTCCTTGAGACACTTGATGTGCCGGTTTACAAGATCGCGTCTTTCGAGATTCTTGATTTGCCGCTGATTCGAAAATGCGCAGCCACTAGGAAACCGCTCATCATTTCGACCGGGATGGCAACAATTGGTGAAATTCAGGACGCGGTGGACTCTGCGAGGGGAGCAGGTGCAAGCGATATCATCCTGCTGAAGTGCACCAGCACTTATCCTGCGGCAGCAGCAAATACCAATATCATTACGATCCCTCATCTTCGCCAACTTTTTGGTTGCGAGGTTGGATTGTCAGATCACACGATGGGTATCGGTGTGGCGGTTGCGAGTGTTGCACTCGGTGCTAGCGTCATCGAAAAACATTTCACTCTAAATCGGGCCGATGGCGGTGTGGACTCTGCTTTTTCGTTGGAACCAGAGGAGTTGACGGCCCTGGTTGTTGAAACTGAACGAGCTGCGTTGTCACTGGGGCAAATCAGCTATGGCCCGACTGATGCCGAGAAAAAATCACTCCAGTTCCGCAGGTCGATGTACATTTCCGAGGATGTTAAGAAGGGGGAGCCTTTAACCGTCGATAACCTTCGTTGTATCAGGCCAGGGGGCGGGTTGCCGCCAAAGTTCTATGAATTACTTCTGGGCAAGTCGCTAAATCGCGATGTAAAAAAAGGCACCCCTCTGAATTGGGATTTGCTCGCTTGAGTCGGCACACATTTGCGCCTAGGCCTAGGTAGTTGCGGATGAAAATCCTGTTTATCGAGAATCGGCAGAAAACATGGTTCTGGGAGCTGATTGCCGAGCGCCTGGAACAGTTCGGTCATCAGGTTGCGTGGCTGGTGCAGAACCCGCTATTCAGCCCCGGTGGCCGGAATGTTTACCGCATCCATTTCCCGAGTGAAAGCGAGCTGGTGGCAACGGCCGATCCCTGGTTCCAGCCCATTTCCGCAAGCGACAGGAATACCAACTATTTTGCTGGCAACACTACTCACTATGAGTATTATCGCCGGAAGATAGCGGAGGTCCTGAGTGATTGGGCTCCCGATCTTGTCATAGGCGAGGTGGCATTGTTCCATGAACTCATCACTGCGCACTTGTGCCGTGATCGAGGCATTCGTTATGTGCATCCAGTTGCGGCGCGCTACCCGGCAGGTCGATTCTTCATCTGTGACTACGACACGCAAGAAGTGCACTGCGGCAGTGGTGACGAAATGACCGCGGAGGATGCATCGGCGCTTGCCGAATTGATCTCCACTCGCTCAATAGTGCCGTTCTACATGAATATGGGTGGACGGTTGACCAGGGCAAAAAAAGCCTTGCGGCTGAGATTGGAGCAAGCCAAGGTGTTAGCGGGCTGGTGCATGGGAGAGCGCTATAACACGCCCTCTCCGCAGGGAAAACTGGCCTTGGGTGCCAAGGTCAAGGCAAACCTTGCAAGTTGGGATCGGCTGGCGGCGCTCCCGCCGCGTGGAGCCAAGGTGATTCTTTACCCTCTGCAGTTGCAGCCGGAAGCCAATATCGATGTATGGGGCAGACCTTACCGGGATCAGGTCGGATTGATTCGCCGGATTTCCGAACTGGCCGGGGATGGCGTAGTTGTAGCGATAAAGGTCAATCCCAAGGCCAAGTATGAAGTTTGCGAGGAGCTGCTCAAGCTTAGTTCGCCTGCGATCACTTTGCTCCCCAAGAATACCAGCATGGAAGATGCCTTGAATCGCTGCAGTGGAGCGATTACGGTTTCTGGAACCATTGGCTTGGAGGCAGTATTTGGAGCAGCCAGGTGTTTCTCGCTTGCGCATCCCATCATCAACAGCCAGTTTCCGGAATTTGCGGTTGCGAGCCTCAATGACGCGATCGACAGGATTCTTCGATCCGAGGAAGGGGGCAGGGGTAATGCAAAATTAGGCGCAAATTTGATTAGCTCAATGTACAGGCAGTCTTTTCCCGGCATGATTAGTGACCCCGTGTCCTATCCCGAAGCCATTGCTCGACAGAATCTGGATCTAGTTGCGGCTGCACTGCAGCAGGCGTGTCTTGGCGGGCGGACGATGTTGACCGCCATGCAACAAGACTCATCCGGGGGGCAGGAAAATGCTCTATAACCCGGCAGGGCTGGCAATCGCCGGGATGGGCTTCTATCTACTGCTTTGGGTATTGGCCCCGGTGCATCTGGATGCGCCGCTTTCGTTTGGTGGTTTGGCTTTTATATTCGCCTGCTACGTTTTTTTTATTGCAGGCTGTGTTCTGGGCAACAAGAAAAGAACCACGCTCGCGCTGTATCGGCAGATGCCACAGCTGCGTGGCGATATGTCTTCAAAGGTCTTCTGGATCATCTGCGTCATAGGATTGATTGGGGCATGCCTGAAGGTTTATGACCGTTACTTTATTCGCGGCATATCCTTGGGTGCAGGTTTGTTCGACGCTAGAGAGGAGTTGAATGACGCTGCCTCGGGTCCGTTTTCGGTGATCGCGGGCCTGCTCTATCCCTTCAGCCTGATCCCACTGATTGTTGATCTGTCGATATACAGGGTGAAGCGCCTGAGGTTTAGACGTGTAGTTGCGGCGCTGCTGTTTATTTTCCCCGCGGTTGATGCGCTGTTGTTGCTCTCGCGCTCGCAGATGCTGGTTTCTGGATTGCTGATCTATCTGCTAATCAGCCATGCAGTACATGGCGGACGTCTGATCGTACGCAAGATGGTTTTGGTGGCAGTGGGTATTCTGGCGTTCCTAGTAACGCTTTCCGCCGTGGTTTTCGCGACTCGCCTTGAAGGCATGGGGCATGACCTTGCATACAGCATCCTCAACTCTGGCTACGCTTTCACAGTGCAACCCAGTGCAAATCTATTGGCCTATATTGAGCAGAGTGGGAGTTATTTTACTGGTGCCCTGCTGACCGTGACTAACTTCAGCCAGTATTTGCTGCACGGCATTCCTGAATTCTGCTTGTTATGGGATCGCGGTGATTCCCAGTTGTTTACCTGGGGTAGCCAGTTCTTCTTCCCCTATGTCAAAACACTGAATATCCTGCAATTGGCAAATATCCCGATTCCCGAGGCTGAGGATGTCTACGTGCGGGCTGGGATATTCACCAGCTTTTTTGGGCCGTTATGGGCGGATTTTGGATATTTTGGCCTGATATTCATGCTGCTGTTTGGCTTCCTTGCTGCAAGGGCATCCAATGCCATGATCAATGGCAATGTTTATGTGACGCCGCTGTATCTCTACATGGCGTTGATTATCCTGATGATGCCTACGGTCAATTTATTCATCGGCGCTCAAGGCATATATGCCATCAATGCTTTTATCGTGTTTATCCTGATTTCAAAATTTCCTGGAACGAAAATGACTCCGCGGCTGGTCGCTATGGCAACACCCTCGGAACAGGATTTGACCGTTCAGGATGCGCCGCGGGCGCATCCCTGAATTTATCTGAAACCCTATCGTTGGCAGCCCTCAATTTATGAGCAAGTCTCTCGCAATCCAGATCAAGTGTATGGAATCCGTTCTTGCCGGGCACGGGCCGCTAAGATGGTTGTTGTTGGGTGTCGAGAAAATTTTAAAAAAGGTCATGTGGGTATACAGTCGCCTCAGGTTCCGTGCGCTGTGTCCAACGGCTGGACAGGATTCGGTATGTCATTGGAGCGTTGAGATCAAGTATCCGGAACGGCTTGAGATTGGCAGAGGGGTGGTGATCGGACCTGAGACAACCCTTGGTGCCGCAGGCAAAATCATCCTGGAGGATCGCGTCAGGATTTCAAAGGGCGTATTCATTGAAACCGCAGGCCTGATATTCGATGGAAATCCACCATATCGCCACCACACGCGTCCCATCGTTATACGCAAGGGCGTCTGGCTGGGTGCCCGTTCCATGGTGTTGAGCGGGGTGACTATTGGCGAATATGCTGTTATTGGCGCTGGCGCTGTGGTGACTCGGGATGTGCCACCTTATGCTGTCGTTGCCGGGAACCCGGCAAAAGTTGTCAAGACTTTCCAGAAGGCTGAATGACGATATCGCTTCTGATGCTGGTGGCATTCTGTTTGTCTTGAAGGTGCAGCGACATGACTGAACGAGTAAATATGGAAAAAGTAAAGTGTGCTGTGGGGAAAATGTGCACAGAGTAATAGTGGCATGAGCCTATCCTCAAAAATGCGGCATCTGCGCCTCGTGTGGCGGGATTTTCGATGGTGGCGTTTCTATCTGCAAAGGAGCGTTATTGGCCCCGTCAGCCGCCGGGCGGTTACTCGTTTAATGGCGCGTTTCCGGCCGCCGCATGCTTTGAAGGCAGAGATTTCGCCAAATGTTGGTCAGGCTCTACAGGCGTTGCTCACTTCGGGATTGGTCAGGCTGCGTGACATGCTGAGCGCGGAAGATTGCGATGCCCTGATGGAGTATTTCCTGCGGCATGAAGTACGGGACGCCTACCGTCCCGAAAACGGGAGTTTCCTGCCGGATAGCGAACGTCGACACCCCTTGAGTCATGTGGCACATCATCAGGCCCGGGACATCGTTTTGGCGCCAAGACTGCTGGCCGTCGCAAACGATCCGGAAATCCTTGATATTGCAGGTCGATACTTGGGATGCAAACCCACGCTGGCTTATCTTGCAGTGTGGTGGAGCTATCCTACGGAAATAGGCGCCCAGCAAGCGGAAAACTTTCACCGCGATGTCGATGACTGGCGGTTTTTAAAGCTGTTCGTATGCTTGAGCGATGTTGGTCCCGACAATGGCCCGCACAAGTATGTGACGAATTCTGTTGAAAGCGAAAAATTACGTGAGATTCGCCGGTTTACAGACCAGGAAGTTGAGAGCGTGTTTGGGATCGAGAACATTAAATGCCTGACTGGGCATCCCGGCCAGGCGTTTCTTGAGGACACGTTTGGCATTCACAAGGGGCAGCCAGTGAAACAGGGCAGACGACTGATGTTCCAAGCGGTTTACAGCATGTACTCGCTGCCATATGGCCCTGGAAAACCTGTGGCGACCTTGAGGGAGCTTGGTGAGTATGCTCCCGGTATCAAGGTTGATCCTTGGATCAATCGTTTTTACTTTTGCCAGTGATGCGAAAGTCTCCAAAAAAACTCCTTACGGCTTTGGCTGCCGTGCTGCTGCCTTCGTTCTTCCTGCGGCCCGTTTTACGTTTGCTAGGGCATCGTGTCGCGGCGTCCGCTCGCATCGGGTTCTCCCTGCTGTGGGTGGATAAAATCTGTCTTGATCAGCACACGCGAGTCGGGCATCTGAACCTGTTGGTGGTCAAGCGCTTGGTGCTGCGGGAGCGCGCGTACATCGGTCGCCAGAATGTGGTTCTCGGCCCGATTTCCATTGATCTGGCGCCACAAGGTGCGATCGGTAACGCAAATAAGATCGTGCGAGGACGGCAGGGTTTGGTGACTAGCGGGCCTTCGCGCCTTTATTTGGGTCGCGTGGCCAAGATTACTGGCGGGCATCGAATCGATTGCACCACTAGCATCAGCATCGGCGATTACTCGACGATTGCTGGTGTGGGTTGTCAGGTCTGGACGCATGGGTACGTTCACGATACTTCGGGTCCTGGCCGCTATCGGATCGATGGAAAAGTGTTCATTGGTGACAATGTTTACATCGGTGCTGGGTGCATCATCAGCATGGGCGTTCGCATCGGTAACGGCGTCATTGTCGGTGCGGGTACCACCGTTGCTCGTGACCTGGATGAGCCGGGGCTCTATGTTTCCGCGGCGATCCGCAAGTTGCCACGCCCTGCTTCCCCTGAATCGCGCGCCGATCTCCAGTCGCTTGCTGATGCTGGGTTGTGCGAACGGGTTTATAGGAAGATTCCAAAATGTCAGGAGCAATGAGGAGGCTATTGCCCATCCTCCGTTACCTGGCGATTTTCGGAGTTGCCCGGGGCACCTTGTTTATTGCCCCGCTTGTGCTCGCCAGCGTCTTGCCTGCGACTGAGTACGGCATTCTTGAGTGGGCATACGCCACCGCGGCCGTATTGGTCAATGTGGTGACCTTGGGAACCGCGGGTCTTGTGCCAGTGGTTATGGTCGGAACCTCGTTGCCTGGAGTGTCCATACATGGCATTCGTATCCAGCATCTGGCAGTTGTGATGCTTTGCGCAGGCACTGTTCTGGCAATGCTTGGTGCGCGGGCGGAAGTATGGCAAGTGGCTTTGCTCATCGGCGTTCTTGCGCTGCAAGGACTGCGCAGCACGCAGGCAAAGTCTGATGGAAGGGCGAACGCTTCCCTGTTAACGGACGCTAGCCTATTCGGAACCATGGCCGTGGCTGCAGTACTTGCGCGTTTGCTGATGCCACAGCAGACCGGTGTTGTGGTTTGGCTCGCTGCTTCTGCCTGTGCCTTGGTCCTTGGATCGAGCATGGTGGCGGGCATTGGCAGGCAGGAAATAAGTCAAGGTGTCAAAGACTGGATCCCCACCTTGAAGGCAGGGGTGCCACTGATGCTCACAGGCCTTGTGGCCACGCTGGTGGCTTCTGCGGGGCGCTTGGGAATGGGCTGGTTGTCTGATCCCGTAATGACCGCCAGTTATTCGGTCTTGTCACGCGGGGCAGCGTTACCAATCATTGCGCATCAAGTCATACTCGTTGCACGATTTCGCAATGTATTTGTTGAAGAAACGGCGAATCTCGAGAACATCTTGCTGGCAATTATAGGTCTTGTTACGGCCAGCGCGTGCGCGGTGTGGATACTCAGTCCTTGGCTGGCGTGGATGCTAGGCCCCAGCTTTGCGAATGCCGTCGCGACCTACCGGGCGGAGTTCCTGTGGGTGCTCAGCCAGGCGATTCTCTGGTCGGCGATTGCTCTGAATGATCTGGTCAACAACCGGTTCGGTACTGTAGGGCGTGTGCTGAAATGGAGTATGCCGGCTTTGTTTGCCATGCTGGCGATAGGCGTCTGGGTGATAAAGAGCCTTGGAGTTTCGGTGTCTGCATTTGTGAAAGTCCACGGGATGATCATGCTGACTTTCTATCTGGTGCAGATCATCACCATGCGATCACAGGGCATCAAGCTCAAAAAATTATGGTCATTTACGGTGGGCGCTTACTCCTTTCTTGCCCTCTATGCGTGGCTTTCCTGAGCATTTAGATACGTTATGAAGATTGTCCACCTAGGAAAATTTTATCCTCCGGATACTGGAGGCATTGAAAGTGTGACGCAAGTTCTAGCTCAGGGGCATGCCGGGCTTGGGCACGATGTTGCTGTCGGATGCTTTGCGCGCAATGCGTTGGTGCCCGCGATAATGGACGGAGTAATGGTTCATCGCTTTCCAATGGACCTTTTTTGGGCATCGCAGCCTGTGGGCTGGCGGTATGTGCGTGAGGGGCTGCGCATGGCGCGTGCTGCTGATGTCGTACACGTCCATGTGCCCAATCTTCTGGCCAGCCTGATGACTTTATTTGTCAGCAAGCGTCCACGCGTAATCGTGCATTGGCATAGCGATGTGGTGAACAAGGGGTGGTTTGGCAAGGTGGTGCGCCCACTGGAGCGTGCAATGCTGCGCCGGGCTGATGCCGTGATTGCCACGTCTCCTCCATATCTGAATCAGTCAAAGCTTCTGCAATATGTTCGCGACAAGGTACGCGTTGTTCCCATTGGCATCCCGTTGCCCGACAGTCTTGGTCTGCGTCCTGCGCTGGCGAATACGTTTGACCAATTTCTAAGTGGACGCAAACTGATTCTGAGTGTCGGCAGGCTGGTGCCATACAAGGGCTTCCAGCATTTGGTCGATGCCGCTGCTGCGATGCCTGATGACGCGGCCGTGATCATCGCCGGCAATGGCCCCCTTCGTTCAGCGTTGCAGGCCCAGATCGACGGCGCAGGCGTAGGCCGTAAAATTTTACTGGCCGGGCGGGTTTCTGATGAAGAGCTATCGGCCTTGCTGGCTCACGCGCATGTTTTTTGCCTGCCGTCGGTAGAGCGTTCAGAGGCCTTTGGCGTCGTTCTGCTGGAAGCGATGTGCCGTGGCATTCCGTTGATAGCGACTCGGATCGAGGGCTCGGGAACCTCCTGGGTCAATCAAGATGGTGTATCTGGCCTTAATGTAGCGACAGGGGACGCACCGGCTCTTGCTGTTGCCTGTTCAAGGATTTTGCAGGATAGCCAGTTGCATCAGTTGCTGAGCGAGGGTGCACGACAGCGATTCCACGCCACGTTTTCAGTTGCACGTTTCATAGCCGATACCGAAAAACTTTATATCGAAACTCTGGCTCAGCGGGACTGAAACGCGATCATTCCTTGCTGGAATTCGGCAGTGCATCCCACTTGCCTTTCGAGACCCAGCCTTCAGCCCCATCCTGAATAATGAAATTCTGACGCTTATTGAAGTCAGCGCGGTCGTATCCGATGTATTTGTGGATCTTGGCTTTCCCCCCAGTCTGATCGGAAACAAGATTGCCGATGATGGTAATGTCCTGGACATTAGCGGTGTTGGCCCAGCGGAACAGAGTGAGATCCCCCGTAGCTCCGACGCGAAATACATTGCGCTCAAAGGTGATATTTTTTGCCGCAGCCTCAGCGCCGTCGTTGGCGAGGACAATGGATTCCTTGGGAGTTGTTTCCTCGGTTCCCCAGCTTCTGAAGATGAAACGATTGTCGTGGATGTGGCCCACTGCTAGGCTGTTGATATACAGATGCGCTGATTTCGCAAAATCGAATTCGCAGTTGAACACATCTATCCTGGCGATGCTGCCGCGCAATTGGCCGATCGTGAGATGTGCCTGCTCTCCTGGAGCCACTCTTTTGTCGTTGAAGTATCCGCTCCCTTGAAATGAGCAGGTGTCGAAGGTGTGTCCGGCTGATGTGACCAGAGCTGCGCCTTGGGCACAGAAGGAAAAACCACAGCGAGTCCACCGCCACGCAGGGTTGCCGATAAACGCGCCGCAGTAGCCCTTGCCACCCAGGTATTCGAAAGCACTGTCCTCGACTGTGACTATGGAACTGGTAAAGTCAGGATTGCTATTGATATTCAGATCGACGCGACCATAGATTCCGTGTCTGCTGAACTTGGTGATCCTGCAGTTGCGAATCCTTGCGTAGTACCAACCTAGGATATCGAGCGCATCATGATCCTTGGCGCCACCTTTTTCGCCAGAAAAATCAATCCCCTCGATGCCGCCGCCCCAGTAGAATGTTGTACTGACCGGGCCGTTGACAGGCACGCCGCGTACTTGCAGCAACGGGCCCTCTTGTACATAAGAAAGAATTCGTGTGGTGACGTACCCGGCGCCTACTATCCATATTCCAGACGCCCGTGAATTTCTTGGATTGATCCAGCGAAGGGTTTTAGTGATTTTGTAGCTGCCTGGGTCAACCAGTATTTCCCCTCCTGTCGGCGCTACCTTGTCGATCGCGGCTTGGAATGCAGCGGTGTCATCTGCATTGCCATCTCCGACTGCACCCAGTTCCTTCACGCGGATGACCACGCTTGAGCGTATTGGCGGCTCGTTGGAACCCGCATCGTTGCCAACGCTGGAGGCCAGTGCGGAATCCGGGACTAATCCAGAGGCAACTGCGCTGGCTCCAAGCAGGAATTTTCGGCGGGACATTTTTGATGGATTTTCCATGGCCTTCTCTGGATTGCGTCGAATCCAAAACCGTGGTGAGTGACGAGGCTATAGATACGAGTGCCTTAATCTAGCTGCTTGTCGCAAACTATGTGCGCTTTATTCCAGCAATTGCTTGGGGAGCTTCGCACTCAAGTGTGAAGAGATGCCGACTCGTGAGGTGTGTCCCCGCACGAGACCTTTCAGGAGCCCCAGGGGAATGCTAGATTCGCAAACTATTTATTTGAGTTTGGCCAGCATATAGTAGGAATTCTCAAGTGTTCAGCAATATTGAATAAATCGCATCGATTATTGCAATTTAATGTTTTTTATACTGCCGCTTTTAATTAAAATAAATCGTGGGTAGCTTGCTGGTATTTCAAGAAGTCAAACTATAGAAATGCCTAACTCAGAAACGCGAAATAAGGGTATTTCTATGCGTTATCGTGCAGATGTTGATGGTTTACGCGCAGTAGCTATTTTGCCGGTAGTACTATTTCACGCTGGCATTGATGCGTTCAGTGGTGGGTATGTTGGAGTTGACGTTTTTTTTGTTATATCAGGGTATCTGATAACGTCCATATTGCTGAATGACTTGCATTCGGGTCGCTTTTCTATTGCATCTTTCTATGAGCGTAGAATTCGTCGCATTTTCCCTGCACTGTTTGGAGTTTTGCTTTTTACTATTGTTGTTGCGAGTGTAATTTTTACTCCTGCATATTTTAAGGAGTTTGGACAAAGCGTTATTGCAACAACACTGTTTTCGTCCAATATTCTTTTCTGGACCCAAGCAGGCTATTTTGATGGCCCAGCTGAGATGAAGCCATTGCTTCATACTTGGTCGTTAGCGGTTGAAGAACAATTTTATATTTTCTTACCGTTATTGCTCTGGGGCATTTATAAGTGGGGGAAAAGCCGTTGGGCCTTGTATATCCTCCCGCTTTTGCTTGTTTCCTTGCTTCTGAATATTTTTTCTGTACAGCACTATCCGACGGCGGCATTCTTCCTTGCGCCAACGCGCGTATGGGAGTTATTGCTGGGTTCCATGATTGCGCTTTCGATAGTTCCTCCGATAACTGGTCAGGCTCTACGCGAGGTAGCGAGCTTGCTGGGTTTCGGAATGATTGCATGGTGTACGGTAGCTCTGACAGATCAGACCCCATTCCCGGGTGCGTATGCGCTGTTGCCATGCATTGGAGCTGGACTGATTATCCATGCTGGCGCTGAAACCCAGCCAGCAATAAATCGGCTTTTGGCCAGTCGGCCATTGGTGCTCATCGGTTTGATTTCGTACTCGCTTTACCTTTGGCATTGGCCTCTGATTGTATTTGCCAAATATCTGAATATAGATCCATTGCCGACTTGGGGAGCAATCGTGCTAATTGGCCTCTCTGCCCTCATTGCAACCATCTCCTGGCGATTTATCGAGGCCCCCTTCAGAAAGAAACAGCCTGGGATGAAGCGCAGGGCCCTATTCATCTCTGCTCTTTCATGCATGGGCTGCGCTTTAATCGTTGGATTATCTGCTTATCTCTCGGATGGCTGGAGGGGAAGATTTTCGGATGAAGTAAACGCGTTGAATTTCCCGTACGCTGACCTCCGGGTTAACGCACATGGCTGCAACAAGGGAGTTTCGGTCAAGAAAATCGAAGCGGGCCACGCATGTTTGCTAGGCAATCTAAATGCGGAAAAAACTACGGTTGCGCTCGTCGGCGATAGCCATGCCGCGATGCTTTACGAGGTGTTTGATGAAGCGCTCCGATCCAGAGGATTGAAGGGAGTATTTTTCAGCGCAAATCGATGTGTACCCCTATACGGAGTCGTGTCTTACATCAAGAGCGATTGCACGGAAATCGTGAAGGCTTATTATGATCAAATCGCTGCATCATCAGATCAAGTTTTAGTTTTGATGGCATCTGAATGGTCGGAATACGCGACTGGATATCGATTGGGTGAAAGAACCCGGTACTACTTGGACGACTTATCGCGGGAAACGTCTGTCGCAGAAAATGAGAGAACGTTCAGGCGCGGATTGCAGCGAACCATTGAAAAGCTCCCAGGGAAAAAACTTGTCATTATCGAGCCTGTTCCAGAACAGCTTTTTTCCAATCCTGACCTGCCACGATATGTATTTTTAGGTCGAGAGCCTCCGCGGCTATCTCCAGAGATGTATCTGGAAAGAAATGCTGTTGTACGCGACATATTTTCGAATGCGCTTGTGAGTTCAGCTCAAAGTCTGACGCTGCTGGATCCTTCAAAGTATCTTTGTGACTTGCAGCAATGCTATGCCATGCATTCCGGAATGCCGTTATATTTTGACGACAATCATTTGACTAGATTGGGCGCAAACTTGCTTCGCCCGCTTATTGATCAGGCCTTGAATAAGGTGTCGATAAACCGGTGAATTCCAATTACGGCGCCTGTCGCGTTACCTTTATTCATGGCAATCAAGAATTGGGAGTCGTCGTCGCCCATTTCCATGTGGTTTGAAGAAAAGTTATTGAAGATTCATTGCTCTAACGAATGTGGACTTCCATGGTGCGGTGAGAGAGGCGCTGGGGATAGTTTAAGTTAAGGCATTGTGCTTCGAGATGTAATTAAGGAACGGTATGCGCCAACAAATATTAGATGCATTGCGGAGCGTGCTGAGTGGGACGCCGCGTGTAGCGGTTATTCATTCGTCTATTGCCAGTCTGGCGCCGCCTGCCAGCTTTGAGTGCTGGGAATTCCTCTATGGTTTGGAATGCCTGATCAAGGAAGGATGGACAATCGCCTTGCCCGCGTTCACTTTCAGTTTTTGTGGCGGGCGCCCGTATCAATGTCAGGACAGTCCATCAGAGGTTGGAGTGCTCGCCGATTGGCTTTTGAAGGCTAATCCAACGGCTATACGCACTCCTCATCCTATTTATTCTTTTACTGTTGCGGGGCCCGCAGCCCAAAGAATTGGCGCATGTGCGGCCTCTACTACCTTTGGCGACGATTCGCCGTTTGCGCTTTTTGAGAGCGAGGACGCAGTCATTGTCATGCTTGGATGTGGTTGGGAATATTGCACCCAGTTTCATCGTTATGAAGAAATGGCCAAGGTGCCATATCGGTATTTCAAAACTTTTTCAGGCCGAGCGGACCTTGGAGATGGTCATGGCGAGCGCAGTGTGTCGGCTGATATGTTCGTCAGGAAATTGGAAGCCAATCCAATTAATGACTTTATGCCCGCTATCGGGCGATTGAGAGAAGAAGGGGCAGTGCGGTCGGGTGTGCTATGGCGTGGTCGCGTGGAAGCTGTTAGCGCCTTTGATCTTGCCAGGGTCTGCACTTCCATGGTTGCCGCTGACCCTTATGCGTTTGTTACAAATCGTGCAGACGTTGTTCACGCCCTGGCTAATTCTTCGCAGATGCTTCGTCAGCCGGTGGTACGCATCGCGCTGCTAGGTAGTTCCAATGTTCATATGCTGGAGACGGCCCTGGCTTCTGATTGCAAGAAATTTCTTCTTGACCGGAACGTCGAAATCTATGCCGTGCCCTACGGTCAACTGAGGCAAAGCTTGCTGGACACTGAATCTCCACTTCATGGATTCAAACCACAGGTTTCATTTTTCTGTGACCGTGTAGAAGATTTGGCTGGGCAGCCGACTTTGGATGGCATGTCTCACGATATGCTTGGCCAATTGGTAGACCAATATGCTGAGCTTATTTCCGCTTACCATCAGTCCAACGGTAACTGGATAGTCGTGCACCGCTTTGCAGTTCTGGGGTATCTGGCGGCAGAAAGTGATGGCCGCATGGCCGCAGACCTGATTAGTCAGTTGAATGCGCGCCTTGGGCAACGTCTAGCTGGGCTGGCGCAAGTGCTTTGGGTCGATATTGCGGCTGAGGCCGCATGCAGCGTCGGGCCAGTTACAGATACTAGACTCTGGTATCTCGGCCGTTTCCCATTTTCAGAGCGTTTCGCCTCGCAACTCGCGAAGCGATGGTTGGGACTGATCAATACGATACTGGGTAAATCTGCAAGGCTCATCGTCCTCGATCTGGATAATACCTTGTGGGGTGGGGTGCTAGGTGAGGATGGCTTTGCAGGGGTCCATATTGGTGGCGATTATCCAGGTAACGCCTTCTTGGCCTTCCAACGTAGTTTGAAATGTCTTTCGGAGCGTGGAATTGGCCTCGCAGTTTGCAGCAAGAATGATGAGGATCTTGCGCTTAAAGCCATCGACGCCTTGCCGGCGATGCAAATTCGATCTGAAAATTTGCTTGCCCATCGTATTAATTGGCAGCCAAAATGGATAGGCATAAGCCAGATTTGCGAAGAATTGAATATTGGATTGGGTTCAGTCTTGTTTGTTGATGACAATCCAGTAGAGCGCGAGGGCGTGCGGCGCAATTTACCGGAGGTCAAGATACTGGATCTTCCTGTTGATCCTGCAATGTATGTGCAGGCTCTGTTGACTTCGCCCTGGCTATCAGCGGCTAGCGTGACTGCTGAAGATATGAAGAGAGTGCAGAGTTACAAGAAAAGGCAAGCACTCAATCAGCACAAGTCATCATCGGCCAATCTTAATGATTTCTACGAAAGCTTGGGGCTCAAGCTTTATTTCCAAGGTTTAAACGATGGAAACATGGCCCGGGCTGCGCAGTTATGCCAAAAAACAAATCAGTTCAATACTACTACGCGGCGCCATGACCAAAGTAATCTTTGCAAGATTGTTGCTGATGGTGGTGACGTCGTTGTTCTAGGATCGGAAGATCGGTTCAACGAGTTTGAAAATATTGGCTTGCTCATCCTGCAGCGAGACTCGGAACATGATAAATGCGGATTTGTAGATAGCTATCTCTTGTCTTGTCGCGTTCTGGGCCGAGGCCTTGAGACGGCTGTGCTGCAATGGGCTATTGCGCGTTCAGCTAAACGCGGCTGGGAAACCTTGAAAGGTTTGATTATCGAGACCGAGAGAAATACACCCGTTCGAAGTGTATTCCTTGATGCTGGTTTTGAACGAGGACAAATTGAAGGTGAATGGATATCGGCAGCAAATGGCTCGGCGAATTTTCCTTCGTGGCTGACGGTTGTTGATCGATTTACTGAACAGAGTGCAGGGCCTACCTAAATGAAAAATAATCATCCCCTATCATTCTCGATCGATTCTTTTAAGGTTGGAGACTATGTCTCTTTTGAAAGAGTTTTTACTTGCGAGGATGCAGAGTTTTTTAGGACGTTAAGCGGCGATGAAAATCCGCTTCATTATGATCAGGATTACGCTCGCGATACGGAATTTGGCAAAACCATAGCGCCACTCCAATTAACTCTTTTGCCTTTATCCATGATTGCCGGGATGATTTTCCCAGGTGAACCATCACTGATTCTTGGACAAGAGGTGCGAGCACCTCACCCGATTTTCTTTGGTGAAGCCATTTGCTACTCGGCTCGCATTGAAGCTATCAATGCGAGCCACAGGATTTTGACAATCCGGATTTTGGCTCTGCGCGGGAATCAGGTATTGATTGATTCTCGCCTGCGAGTTCAAGCGCGCGTTGCGGAGTGGCACACACCATCCGCGCTGGCTATACAAAGAAGCACAACCGGCAGATCGGTTGTTATTACAGGGGGCAGCGGTGAAATCGGCAGGGCGATCGCCTGGTCCCTTGCAAAGGAAGGTTGGCAAATTTTCATTCATGATCGCGGGGTATCAGCTAATCGCGATCAACTAATCGCGGATTTATCTCGAATAAACGCGCAAGTACGGTTCATCGATGCTGATTTGACCAATGCGAAAGGCCGCGAGAAGTTGGCCACTGAGTTGAGCAAAATTCCTGCTCTCGATCTGGTCGTGCATGCGGCTTCACCGGGCGTTACGGCGTCGGTTGAAGATTTGATTTCTGTAAATTTCTCCGCACTAAAGGAAATTATCAGCGCCGTAACCCCGGTGTTTTTGTCGAGACAAAGTGGGACTGTTGCGTTCATTGGATCAAAGTCCATCGAAGTATCGTTGCCCGGATGGGAAGCCTATTCTGGTGCGAAAAGCATGGCAGTCAACTTGATAAATGGCATGGACCGGAGTTTTTCCAACTATGGAGTGCGTGGGCTCAATATCTTGCCTGACATGGTGCTGACGGAATTCTCAAAGGATTTTCGAGGCGATCAGGCCATGCTTTTGCCCCAGGAAGTTGCCGTGGCTTTGCTGGATGTCTTGCGAGACCGTGAAGTTTCAGAGAATACGGTGATTATCGAACCAGGAAAGATTGTGCGAGGGCGGGTTGGTTTTCATGCAACTGCTGCGGCAGTAATGGCGGTGAAGGTGTCATCCGGAAATGTGGGCGCATCTGTCAAAGCAGAGCAAAAAGAATTGCAAGGGTCTATTGATTCGATAGTGCGTGAAATTTTACGTCTTCCAGCCGACTATGATGTCGGAAATGCAGCTTTGGGTGTGACACCAGGTTGGGACTCGCTCAAGCATCTTGAATTGTTGCTGGCAATTGAATCATCGCTGAAGATTCATTTTGCTTCTTCGGAAATGGCCCTGCTCAAGCGATTCTCTGACCTTGATGCATTGTGCAGAAGTAAAATCAACGCTGGAAAAGCCAATGAATAATTTTTCTTCTGCAAAAGACTCCGGCAATGAGATGTATCAACTGGCCAGGGACTTGTTTCCAATCTGCCGCAGTATCACTGGAGATGGAGTGCGGCAAACCCTGGCTGCCCTCGGCGCGCAGTTGCCAGGGTTGAGACTCCATGAGGTGCCTTCGGGAACGCAAGTATTTGATTGGACGGTTCCTGAGGAGTGGAATATTCGCAGCGCGCGTCTGCTTGGGCCTGATGGTCAAGTTGTTGTTGATTTTGCTGATCACAATCTTCATGTGGTTGGATATTCAGAGCCGGTAGATATTGAGCTTTCACTGGATGAATTGCAGGAACATTTGTATTCATTGCCAGATCAGCCCGACGCAATTCCTTATGTCACTTCCTACTACAAGCGGCGATGGGGTTTTTGCTTGACGCACCGGCAGCGTGAAGGATTAAAGCCTGGCCAATATCGCGCGGTAATTGACAGCTCCCTGGAGGCTGGCTCCCTCACTTACGCTGAACTGTTGCTTCCCGGTGAGAGTAAGCAGGAAATATTGGTTTCCAGCTATGTTTGTCACCCTTCAATGGGGAACAACGAGTTATCAGGGCCGGTGGTTACAGCGTGGTTGGCGAAATGGTTGACGCAAACCAAGCGACGCTATTCGTATCGCATTGTTTTTATTCCAGAGACTATTGGCTCTATTACTTATCTCAGCAAGAATCTTGCGGCCATGAAGCCGGTAACCATCGCAGGCTTCAATGTTTCTTGCGTGGGTGATGATCGCTGCTATTCATTTCTTCCAACTCGCAATGGAAAGACCGTGGCTGACAAAGCAGCCAAACATGTCCTCAAGCACATTGCCCCGGATTTTATTTCGTATACCTATCTGGATCGTGGTAGCGATGAACGGCAATACAACGCCCCTGGCGTTGATTTGCCAGTCTGCTCAGTGATGCGATCCAAGTATGGACAATATCCTGAGTACCACACCTCCCTCGACAATCTCGATCTGATTTCGCCGACAGGGCTTGCCGGTGCCTTGAACGCACTGCAATTGTGTCTGACCTGTCTGGAAAACAATGAGACGCTCAAGGTAACGGTTCTTTGCGAGCCCCAGCTTGGCAAGCGCGGCCTCTATCCCACAATCTCAAGTCGTGGGTCAGCTGCAGCAGTTGCGAACATGATGCATATGCTTGCGTACTGTGATGGCAGCCGGGATTTGCTTTCAATTGCTGAAACTATCGACTGTCCAATGTGGGAATTATTAGATGCGGTTAAAAATCTGAAGCAGCATGGCTTGCTGGAAGTCGTTGGCTGAGTTTTAGTGCGATGCCCCTGTGATGGGGCAGGTAGCCGAATGATTTTGGAGCCCAATCCTCTTGACTGTGGGGCGAATACCCCATCTGTTGCCTTGTCACATATTAAAAATTATATGCATGATAATTTATTGAGCATTTAATCGGATCTTAAATTTCTGTAAAATCATTGACTATTCAGATAGTTGCAAAATAATGATTAGTCATTCTGACTCTCATATATGGATTTGCGCAATGACAGATGCATACGGCGTGCATTTAAAAACTAATCTGATTAAGCATGCGTGAAAATGTTTTACAATCATGTGTAATAACTAAAGTTTAAAAACAGCCCGCTTCTGATCACTTTAAAAGTGGCTTTTTGGGGCACGTGGCCTGCCATGTTTGGGGAAATCTTATGAATGCTGCACGAATAATATTGATTGGCCTGTCTGCCAGTGTAATCAGTGGTTGCGCGCTGCCTGGGCTGCAATACCGCGAAGGCGGCAGCTCGGTCTGGAAGGAGCAGGGCAACCAGTCTGGTGCAGATGTTCAAATTAAAGAAATTACGCCCAGCCTGACTTTGCAATTGGCTCAGGATGCCTTTCAAAAGCATCAAGCTAAATTGGGGGCGGTGGTGCCCACTACTTATGCTCAACGTTCTTGGGTTTATCGCGTTGGCGTTAGCGACATTCTAAGCGTCATTGTTTGGGATCATCCCGAGCTGACCAATCCCGCCGGTACGACAATGAATGTCGATAGCTCTGGTCGCGTCGTGCGACCAGATGGCACGATCTACTTTCCTTACGCGGGCGATGTGCTAGTTGCTGATAAAACTACAACAGAAATTAGAGAGCTTTTAACGCAGAAGCTCGCGCGTTCTGTTCAGAACCCTCAAGTTGATATTAAGGTTTTGCAGTATCGAAGCCAGTTTGTAAATATCGTTGGCGATATTGATCAGCCGTGCAAATTGCCAATCAGCGACACGCCGATAACGGTTGTCGATGCGATGAGTCAATGCAAAGTTACTCGTGCAGCTTCTGCGGGCGCTAATGACAACTCGCTTTATGCCCATCGTGATATCGAATTTCGTCGTGGAGAAGTGCGCCGAAATGTCGATCTCTTTGCCATTTATAAGGGGCAAGATCCCTTAAGTTCTCAGCCTTTATTGGGAGGCGACACGATCTATCTCAAGGATAATCGTCAGAACCGTGTTTTTGTCGTGGGCGAAGTTAATCGGCAAGCAGCAATTTATATTCCTGCTAGTGGCCTGAGCTTGGCGGACGCATTGAATGACAGAGACATTGGCGGCCTGAATCAGCAAACTGCCAATGCGGAAAATATCTACGTTTTTCGTGGTGGATTTACAACTGGCGAAAGTAAAAACGGATCCGCTGTTCAGGCAGTGGCGCAGCCCGATATTTTCCATCTCAACGTAAAATCTGCAGATGCATTGTTGGTAGCGGATCAGTTCCAACTGCAACCACGTGACGTCGTTTTTGCCTCGGCCGCACCGTTGGTTAGCTACAGCCGTACTGCGGCGCTAATTATCCCCTCTATTTCCGCATTGCTTCAGACCGGTATTTTGATCAATGCCACGAGGTAGTGGTCGCCAGTATTGATGACGCTTTGATGCTGAAAGAATCAGCAATGACTGCATCTTGAGAAAATAATGACTAACGATACGCACGCCCGATCCATTAGTGCCGCGATGCAGGATGGAGAGATCGATCTCCGTCAAATTTTGGACACCGTTCGCCAGCACTATCTTTTAGGTGTGGTGGTTGCTGCCTCCGTACTGTTTATCGGCGTGTTTTATTTATTTGTTGCAACGCCTATTTATAAGGCGGATGCGCTGGTGCAGATTGAGCAGCAACAATTGCCGATTCCAGGCTTGCAAGATATCAGTACAGCGCTAGGCTCCAATTCAAACACGGAAGCTGGTGCAGAAATCCAAGTCATGCTTTCGCGTTCGGTGATCCTGCCTGTTGTAGAGCAGCTCAATTTGACGGTTGAGGCTGAGCCGCATCGTTTCCCTTTATGGGGTGATGCTCTCGTTCGTCGTGGCCTAGGTGAAGTGTTCAGTGCTATCGGCGGTGGCTACGCATGGGGTGATGAGCAGATTGACGTGAGTCGCTTAGAAGTTCCGGCGAGCTTTCACGGAGCCAAATCCACTTCGATGATTCTCCGTGCGGGGGCAGCAGGGGCCTATACGCTTGAAGGCCCGGATGGGCAGAAAATACTGAGCGGACGCGTAGGCCAAGCAGCAGCTGCCAATTTTGCGGGAGGCCAAGTTTCGATTTTTGTTCGCGCGTTAACGGCATCTCCCGACACTGAGTTCGTCGTTACAAGCTACCGCACTGACGCAGTTGTGGCTGCTCTGCAGGGCAACCTCAGCATTGCAGAAAAGGGTAAGCAAACAGGGATCATTGGGCTTTCAATGTTGGGGGAGGATCCTGTTCGCATTACCAATATTTTGAACGGGGTGATGAACAGCTATACCCGACAAAATGTTGAAATCCACTCTGAGCAAGCCAGCAAGTCTTTGCAGTTTTTAGATCAGCAATTGCCTGATTTGCGCCGACAGCTGACGACCGCTGAAGCGGCTTTACAGGCCTTTAGATCTCAAAAAGGTGCAGCAGTTGATCTGAGCGTTGCTGGTAAAGCAATTCTTGATCAAGCCACTGCTGTTGAAATGCAGATATCTAATCTGAGGTTGCAACGTAGTGAGATGAAGCTACGTTTTACCGATGCTAGCCCTCCAGTTCAGGCGCTGCAGCAGCAGTTGAGCCAGCTAGAGGCGACTAAGGGTGAGATTGAAGGACAGCTCAAAGGGCTGCCACAAACAGAATTAGAAACCATCCGTTTAACACGAGATGTGCAGGTAGCTAACGATCTTTATGTTCAACTGCTAAACAAAGCACAAGAATATAAAGTGGCAAAGGCTGGCACCGTGGGCAACGCGCGCATTGTTGATGCTGCCGTGCAGCCTTGGAGAAAAGATAAACCCCAAGGCGCCATCGTGCTTGCCTTGACTTTTCTCATCGCAATTTTTGCAGGCATTGGCTCCATCTTTATTAAAGTTGCTTTGCGACGAGCTTTAGAAACACCAGAGGCAATCGAAGTGCAGTTGGGCTTGCCTGTGTTTGCCACCATTCCCCATAGTGAGACTGAGGCCGCAATTCGTCGCAAAGTATTGACAGGCGGGGCATCACCGCTTTTGTGTCGTGAAGTTCCGCAAGAACCTGCTGTGGAAAGTTTGAGAAGCTTGCGCACCAGCTTGCAGTTTGCCTTGCTAGAAGCCAAAAACAACATCGTGGCTATTCACGGCCCTACACCGGGTATCGGCAAATCATTTGTCGCAGCCAACCTTGCCTTTTTGTTGTCGGATGCCGAAAAGACAGTGCTGTTGATTGATGCTGATATGCGCAAGGGCCATGTGCACAAATCACTCAGCAAGCCACGCTCTCCTGGTTTGTCAGAAGTGATCACGGGCAATTCAACGCTTGAGGCTGCTGTGCATTCATTTGATGGTGGCCGGATGAGATTTCTTTCAACGGGCAAGATTCCCCCCAATCCTGCTGAGTTGTTGACGCATGGCAACTTCCAGGCCATGTTGCAGCAAGCATCCAAGCTTTTTGACTTTGTGATCATTGATACACCGCCCACTTTAAATCTTGCGGATAGCATTTCTATCGGCAAGTTAACGGGCGTCAATTTCCTTGTCGTGCGTGGTGGACTCAGCACGATTCAGGATGTTCAAATTTCGCAGCGCCGTATGGATCAAAGTGGCATCCGTATCGATGGCGTGATCTTCAACGATCTTTCTGCAAGCGCTTCTAAATACGGTTACGGCGGGTACTACTCGTACAAGTACAAGTCAGAAGTAACCTAAAGTTCAGGGATTTCTGTGCGCAAACAAAAACGCCGGATTTAATCCGGCGTTTTTGTTTTTAGAGTTCAGCGTTCTCGGCTGCGGTAAGCAGCCAATTGATGGTGCTGCGCATTTCTTCTTCGAATCGCTCTGCGCGGTTCCAACCTAGTTCTTTGGTCAGCTTGCTTGCGTCGATGGCGTAGCGCCAATCATGGCCGGGGCGATCTGTGACAAAGCTGATGAGTTTCTCGTGCGGTGCGCCATCAGGTTTGATCCGATCCATGAGTCGACAAATCAGTTTTACGATATCGATGTTGCGCTGTTCGTTGTTGCCGCCGATGTTATAGGTTTCGCCAAGTCTCCCGCCGTGCAATACCGCGAGAATTCCAGCGCAATGATCATCCACATAGAGCCAATCGCGAATATTGCGACCATCCCCATAAACTGGAATCGGCGTCTGATCTTTGCAGGCGCGGATGATGGTTGGGATGAATTTTTCTTCGTGTTGGTGTGGCCCAAAGTTATTTGAGCAATTGGTCGTCACAACCGGCAATTGATACGTGTGGAAATAGGCGCGAACGAGATGATCTGAAGCTGCTTTGCTTGCCGAATACGGTGAGTTAGGTGCGTAAGGAGCATTCTCAGTAAACGCTGGATCACTTTCGCTTAATGTGCCGTAAACCTCATCTGTCGAAATATGATGGAAGCGGCACTGAGCAGCGTTCCATTTCATTTCTTCTTGCCAATACAAGCGACAAGCTTCCAGCAATGTATAGGTGCCGACGACATTGGTTTGTACAAAAGCGCCTGGGCCGGTGATTGAGCGATCAACATGCGACTCCGCAGCAAAGTGCACCACGGTATCAATCTGATGTTCGCGGAGCAGGCGGTCAACCAGTCTGCGATCACAAATATCTCCACGCACAAAAAAATGGCGCGAGGGATCAGGAAGGTTACTAAGATTGTCTAAAGATCCCGCGTAGGTCAGCGCATCTAGATTAATGATCTTGGTGCTGGCGTCATTCTGTAAAACATGCCGAACAAAGTTACAGCCGATAAAGCCGGCTCCACCAGTGATCAGAATATTTTTCGCTTGATGTGTCATGCCTTGAGTAGATTTAGCAGATAAAGGCCGTAGCGACTCTTGAGCATAGGCTGTGCGAGTTTTTCGAGTTGGACCGCATCGATATATCCCATCAGAAATGCGATTTCTTCTGGGCATGCAATCTGTAAACCTTGGCGTTCTTGGATGACTTGAATGTAGTGTGCAGCGGCAAGCAAGGATTCATGCGTGCCGGTGTCTAACCAAGCGTGGCCACGACCTAGAAGCTCTACTTGGAGATCACCGCGCGCAAGATAGGCCTTGTTGATGTCGGTGATTTCAAGCTCGCCGCGTGCTGAAGGTTTGATGGATTTAGCGATAGAGACGACGTCTTTATCGTAAAAATATAAACCAGTGACAGCGTAGTTAGATTGCGGTACGGGTGGTTTCTCTTCGATGTCGAGCACCTTGCCGGAAGGGTCAAAGCTGACTACGCCATAACGGCCCGGATCACTGACGTAATAACCAAACACTGTGGCGCCAGATTTACGGCTACTTGCTTGCTGCAAGATCGGCCGGAGTCCGTGGCCATAAAAAATATTGTCACCCAGTACTAGACAGCTAGAGTCATTGCCGATGAAAGATTCGCCGATGATAAAAGCCTGTGCCAGCCCGTCAGGTTTCGGTTGTTCGGCATAGCTGATGTTCAAGCCCCATTGCGAACCGTCGCCCAACAAATGACGGAAGCTGGAGAGATCATGAGGGGTGGTGATTAGCAGAATGTCCCGAATGCCGGCCAGCATCAGTACCGATAGCGGGTAGTAAATCATCGGCTTGTCATAGACCGGCATCAGTTGCTTGCTGACAGACAGGGTCAATGGATAAAGCCGAGTACCGGAACCGCCAGCGAGAATCAGACCTTTAGTCATAGACGTCCGTGATTATGGATATCGGCCAAGCAATATGTGGTGGCGCCTTAACAACTGGAACTAGCTGAAAGAGTGAAGCCTCACTCTCCGCCGTGAATACACTTATTCAGTAGTGGATGCAGCTTTGCGTTGGCCGCCATGATGTGCCCAGTTTGCAGCACATCGCTACCGCCATAAATCTCACTAACCACGCCGCCGGCTTCCTGCACCAGCACGATGCCCGCGGCAACGTCCCAAGGCTTGAGACCGAGTTCCCAGAAGCCATCGAGGCGACCGGCTGCAACATAGGCGAGGTCGAGTGAAGCTGCGCCAGCGCGGCGTACGCCGGAAGTCTGTGCAACAACATTGCGCATCATCGGCAAATAAGTATCGAGCTTGTCCGCATTGAGCGGCACGCCGGTGCCGATCAGTGCTTCGTCCATGTCTTTGCAGGCACTGACGCGCAGCTTGCGATTGTTGAGGGTGGCGCCGGCACCGCGCGAGGCGCAGTAGAGGTCTTGTGTGCTTGGCGCGTAGATCACGCCGTGTTCCAGACGGCCACGCACTTGAATGCCGATTGATACGGCAAAGTGCGGGAATCGGTGTAGGAAGTTGGTGGTGCCATCGAGTGGATCAATGATCCAGACGACTTCGTCGTCGCCTTGCTGGCCGCTTTCTTCGGCCAGAATTGCGTGATGCGGGTAGGCTTTTTGAATCTGCCCAATGATCTCGCGCTCGGCAGCGCGGTCGATCTGGGTCACGAAGTCATTACGGGTTTTGCGCTCCACTTGGAGCTGCTCGACGCGCTCTTGGCTGCGCATGATGAGGTTGCCGGCGGAACGCGCGGCAGAAATAGCAATATTGACCAGCGGATGCATGGGTAAGGGTATTCCTGCGATGCCTTAGCGGCACCGTGGGCGTATCCGTTTGCCCAGCCGAGCGAAGTCGGGCGGGTGTTTTCGGGATCCGCGCACTCGTGCCATGGACGGCTTGAATGAGCTTTTAGAAAAGAACGGAGAACAGCGAACGCATAGAATACCACTATGACTGACATTCTTCCCCCTTCCGCGCCTGACGCGGCCCCGATTTTGGCTCCTGTTCCGCGTTCTGGGGCTGACCCTGCGGCCGAATTCTTTACCCGAATCCGCGTCGTTCTGATCGGCACCCAGCATCCGGGCAACATCGGCTCGGTAGCCCGCGCCATGCTCAATATGGGATTGCGGGAGTTGGTGTTGGTGCGGCCAGATCGCTACCCGCACTCGCAAGCCACGGCCATGGCGGCCGGAGCGGTCGAGATTCTCGAAAGCGCGCGTGTGGTCGAGACCATGGAAGAAGCTGTCGCCGATTGCGCTTGGATCGTCGGCAGCTCCGCGCGCCCACGTCATTTGGGTGACGAACCACTTACGCCTTGGGACGCCGCCGCGCGCGCTGCTGAACTCGGTCAGCGTGAAAACGTGGCCTTGGTATTTGGCTGTGAACGCACTGGCCTGACCAATGAAGAGATCGAACGCTGCAACGCCACCGTGCGCATTCCAACCAACCCTGGCTACAGCTCGCTGAATCTGTCGCAGGCGGTGCAGGTCATGTCTTATGAAGTGCGTAAAGCCGTGCTGCAAGAAGGCCCCAAAGTCTCCTCCAAGCACGAGCACCCTTGGTATTCGCTGCCGAGTAACGAGGATATGGAGATGTTCTATCAGCACATGGAACGCGTGCTGATCGCCACCGGATTCTTAGTGCCAGAGAATCCGCGCATCCTTATGCGCCGACTGCGCCAGCTTTATAACCGCGCGCAGCCGGACAAGAACGAGTTGGGCATCCTGCGCGGCATCTTGAGCTCGGTAGAGTCGCCCAAAATTCGCACCAAGCGCGTTCCCAAAGCTGCGCCAAACAAGGACGAGTAAGCCGCGGGTGCGCCCAAGAGGCGCTCCGTCAGAAGATTTAAAGCCCATCAAAGACGCATAAGGTCTAAAATCTGCGTCTGTTATTTCTATTTACCGTCAGGATTTAAGTCAGCCATGTTCTCCCGCCTCCGCGAAGACATTCACTCCATCAGGGAGCGCGACCCCGCCGCGCGATCCACCTGGGAAGTGCTGACCTGCTATCCGGGCCTACACGCGGTCACGGCCCATCGCGTTAGCCATTGGTTTTGGACGCACGGCCTCAAATGGCTGGCGCGCTTCAACTCGCATATCGCGCGCGGGCTCACAGGGATCGAAATCCATCCGGGCGCGCAGATTGGCCGTCGCCTGTTTATCGATCACGGTATGGGTGTGGTGATTGGTGAGACGGCCGAAATCGGCGATGACGTCACCATTTACCAAGGCGTGACCTTGGGTGGTACCAGCTTGTCCAAAGGCGTGAAACGTCATCCGACCTTGGCCAACGGCGTCGTTGTTGGCGGCGGTGCCAAAGTGCTCGGCGGATTCACCGTCGGCGAGGGCGCACGTATCGGCAGCAACGCCGTCGTGGTCAAAGCTGTGCCTCCAGGTGCAACGGCTGTGGGCATTCCTGCGCGCATCATTAGCGAGTCGGATGCCGCCGCTCACCACGATGGTTTCGATGCTTACGGCATCACCAAAGACATGCCAGATCCGGTAGCTAATGCGATCCGTGCGTTGCTGGGACATGTGCAGGCGCTTCAAGCGGAAGTCCATGCGCTCAAGGCGGGTCCCGATACTTTCATCGAGCCCATGGGCAGCACCAAAAAAATCGAACTGCCCGAGGATTGTGGGGAATTCGGCGGCAAGTCTGGCTAAGAGTTAGCTTCGCGCCATGCCGGTCTACTTCGACAATAACGCCACCACGCGCCTTGATCCGCGCGTGCTTGAAGCGATGCTGCCTTATCTCAGCGGCCCTTATGGCAACGCATCAAGCCTGCATCGCTACGGCCGCGCTGCGCGCGACGTGGTTGAGACCGCGCGTGCGCAGATTGCCGCATTCATTGGCGCACAGCCGAGTGAAGTCATTTGGACTTCTGGTGGCACCGAAGCTAACAACCTCGCACTCAAAGGTGTGACGGATCTCGCCACGCCATCACGCGTTCTCTATGGCATCACCGAGCATCCGGCGGTGATGGAAACGGCGGAGTCACTCAAGTCTCGCGGTTGGGGCGTGGAGCCGATCGCGGTTGATCATGACGGCGTGATTCTGTGGGACGCTTTCGCTGCGCAGTTGCGCTGCGCGCCAGTGAAGTTGGTCGCGCTGATGCGCGCCAATAATGAAACCGGCGTGATCCAAGATTTGGGGGACGCAAAAACGCTCGTGCATGGCGCGGGCGCGTGGTTGCACGTGGATGCAGTGCAGGCCGCAGGAAAAATTCCGGTTGATTTTTCTGAGATGGGCTGCGATTTAATGAGCCTCTCCAGTCATAAAATTTACGGCCCCAAGGGCATCGGCGCGTTGATCGTTAGCAACGAAGTTGAAATCACACCACTGCATCACGGCGGCGCGCAAGAACGTGGCTTACGTGGGGGCACCGAAAACGTCGCAGCGATTGTTGGCTTCGGCGTTGCTGCAGAACTCGCAGGCGCAGAACTTGCTGCGCGTACTGCACAAACCTTGGCTTTGCGCGAAAAACTAGAGTCCAGCCTGCGAGAAATTTCCGGCATCGAAATTTTTGGCGCAGCGTCATTGCGTCTACCCAACACACTGCAATTTGCACTGCATGGCTACGACGGCGAAGCCTTGCTGATGCAGCTCGATCGCAAAGGCATCGCGGTCTCAAGTGGCTCTGCCTGTGCGAGTGGAAACGGCGAGCCGAGCCATGTGCTTCTCGGTATGGGCATCTCGTATGAAACTGCCAAGGGCGCGATCCGCGTGAGCTTTGGCAAGGACAACACGGAAGCCGAAGTCGAGCAATTTTTAACAGCACTCAAAGCCGTGGCGCAATCGCGATGATTTATTTAGATCATGCGGCTACAACACCACTTGCAACTGAAGTGCTGCAAGCGATGCTGCCTTGGCTGCAAGAAGGCTACGGCAATCCTGCATCCGAACACACGCACGGTTTACGCGCTCGCGCCGCGGTTGAAAAAGCTCGTGCAGAAATCGCAGCGCTGATTGGCGCGACGCCAGAAGAAATCGTTTGGACCTCTGGCGCAACAGAATCCAACAACCTTGCGATCAAAGGCGCACTGGAATTTCGCGGCGCACGCAACGCGCACATCGTCACTTCGCGCATCGAACACAAAGCCGTGCTCGACACCTGTCGTCATCTGGAAACGCAAGGCGCACGAGTCACCTATCTCAAGCCAGACGCGAGTGGCCGCATCACTGCCGAGCAAGTGTTGCAGGCGCTAACGCCGGACACTGCGTTGGTGTCGTTGATGTGGGTCAACAACGAAATCGGCACGATCAACGAAGTGGAAACGCTGGCGCCGCAGTTGCGCGAGCGCGGCATTCTGTTTCATGTAGACGCTGTGCAAGCAGTCGGAAAGCTGTCGATCAATCTGGCGCAAACGCCAATTGATTTGCTGTCAGTGTCCGCACACAAGCTCTATGGACCCAAAGGTGTCGGCGCATTGTTCGTGCGCAAGCGCCCACGTGCGCGACTCGCGCCACAGATTCACGGCGGTGGACACGAGCAGGGCATGCGTTCTGGCACGTTGCCGACGCACCAAATCGCAGGCATCGGCGAAGCGTTTCGTTTGGCTGGTCTCTCAATGACTGAAGACGCGCAGCGATTAACTGCGCTGCGTGATGATCTCTGGCAGCGCCTGCAAGTGTTGCCGCGCATTCATCTGAATGGTGAAGACGCGTCGCGTGCGCCGCATATTCTCAATGTCAGTTTCGAAGGCGCAGAAGGCGAAAGCCTGCGCGCGATGTTGGGTGATGTGGCGGTCTCCAGTGGTTCCGCCTGTTCATCAGCGACGCGCGAGCCGTCTTTTGTTTTACGTGCTTTGGGGCGCGACGATGAATTAGCTGGATCATCTTTGCGCTTCTCTTTGGGCCGCAACACCACCGCTCAAGAAATTGAGCTGGCGGCCGCTCGAGTGATTGAAGCTGTCAGTTGGTTGCGCTCGCTGTCGCCAGAATCGAAAGATTCAGCGAGCAGCGCTATCGCCGGAAACGGCGGCAATGCTTTCGGCTACGCCGAGCCGATTTGGCAGCGTTTTAGCGCACCGACCCATGTTGGCGAGCTAAACGGTGAGGGCGTGCTAACCGCAGAAGCGGGCAGCCCGGCGGCCAAATCGCTGCTGCGTTTGCAGGTCAAATTAGGGGAGGGCGCGGTGGCCGAGGTGGCTTTTAGGGCCTATGGCTGTCCAACCGCGATTGCCGTCGGCGAGTGGCTGGCGGCCAGCCTGATAGGTCAAAAGCCGGCCGATTGGGCCCAGCTAACCGCCTCAAAAATCCGCCAGGCCCTTGAAATTCCAGACGATCGGGCCCATTGTGCACTGATGGGTGAGGACGCTGTCCAAGCCTTAGCGGCACTGTTTAGCAAACCGGATTTAGCGAGTTGAATCATGAGCATCAGCCTTACAGAAAGCGCGGCAACCCGCATCGGCAAACAGCTGCAACAGCGCGGCAAGGGCCTTGGCCTGCGCGTAGGCGTTAAAAAGTCCGGTTGCTCAGGCTATGCCTACACCATGGACTATGCCGACGAAATCACTGCTGATGACCAAGTCTTTGATAGTTATGGCGCAAAACTGATTATTAAGTCAGACCATTTGCCTATGTTGGAAGGCTTGACCTTGGATTTTCAAAAACAGGGCTTGAACGAATCTTTCAAGTTTCTAAACCCCAATGTGAAAGGTGAGTGCGGTTGTGGGGAAAGTTTCACTGTTTAGCCGTCCATGGCCCTTTGTCCCTGTACGGCCATCCATGGCCGCCCGTTCGCATTCGCGTGAAGCAATGCTTCACAAACGCGATGCTCACCCAAATGTAAAAGGCGAATGCGGCTGCGGCGAGAGCTTTACAGTTTAGTTACAGCACTAAAATTGCCGCACTGCGGCAATAACGAATACAATTACCTGTTTTCTCTATTCCTTTGTCCCTCTGGGACCTTTGTCCGTTTGTTTTTTTAGGAGTCCGCTGTGGCTGTCGAACGCACCCTGTCAATCATCAAGCCCGACGCAGTTGGTAAGAATGCAATCGGTGGTATCTATTCGCGCTTTGAAAGCGTTGGCCTGCGCATCGTCGCTGCCCGCATGAAGCACCTGACGCAGAAAGAAGCTGAAGGCTTCTACGCTGTGCACAGCGAGCGTCCTTTCTTCAAAGATCTGGTCAGCTTCATGATCAGTGGTCCAGTCATGGTTTCCGTGCTGGAAGGCGAGAACGCAGTTGCAGTTCACCGCGACATCATGGGTGCAACCAACCCTAAGCAGGCAGCTCCAGGCACGATTCGTGCTGATTTTGCTGAAAGCATTGACGAGAACGCTGTGCACGGTTCCGACAGCCTGGAAAACGCGAAGAACGAAATTTCGTACTTCTTCCGCGTGACCGAGCTTTGCCCGCGCACTCGCTAAGCGAATGACGCAATCTGCAAACACGCCGCAGAATCTTTTCGGTCTCGACCGAGAACAGCTGCGCGCGTGTTTTGCGGAGATGGGTGAAAAGCCCTTTCGTGCCGATCAGATTATGCAGTGGATTTACCGCCGCACCGCTGACGATTTCGACCTGATGACCAACATCAGCAAAGATCTGCGTACGAAGATGAAAGAACGCTTCGTCATCAAACATCCAGAGTTGGTGGCTGAACAAGTTTCCCAGGATGGTACCCGCAAATGGGTGCTGCGCCTCGACGGCGGTAACGCCATCGAAACTGTATTTATCCCAGAAGACGACCGCGGCACGCTGTGTATCAGCTCGCAGGTCGGTTGCGCGATGGACTGCTCGTTTTGCTCCACCGCCCAGCAGGGACTCAATCGCAATATGACCACGGCGGAAATCGTCGCGCAGGTTTGGTTTGCTGCCAAAACACTCGGCGGTGATTTCCAGAACGAGCGCGTGATCTCCAACGTTGTGTTCATGGGCATGGGCGAACCGTTGGCGAATACCGCTGCGGTATTGCCAGCCATTCACATCATGTTGGACGACTTTGGTTTTGGTTTATCCAAGCGTCGCGTCACCGTCAGCACTTCAGGCTTGGTGCCGTACATCGATCGTCTGCGTGCGGATTGCGATACCGCACTCGCTGTATCGCTGCACGCGCCGAACGACGAACTGCGCGACAAGCTGGTGCCGATCAACAAGAAATATCCGATTGCAGAATTGATGGATGCTTGCCGTCGTTATCTCGAAGGCAAAGACCGCAAGACGCATATCGTTTTTGAATACGTGATGCTCGATGGTGTGAACGATCACCCAGAGCACGCGCGTCAGCTCGCCAAGTTGCTTGCAGGCATGGCAGCAAAAGTAAATTTGATTCCGTTTAATCCATTCCCAGAAGCCGGCTATAAACGCTCCAAGCCTGAAGCGATTAAACGGTTCTCCGACATTCTTCGCGAAAAGAAAATTGTCACCACGACGCGCAAAACGCGCGGTGACGATATCGATGCCGCATGTGGACAGCTCGTTGGCAAAGTCCAATCACGCCAAAAGAATCGACTCAGCGGTATTCCAGTGGTGACGCAGTGAAGATTCGTTTTGTTGCGTTGCTGTTAGTGACTTTGCTCGCGGCCTGTGCCAGCGATGCCGATTTGCCGAAGGGCGTCAGCGCTAAAGATGCGGCACGTATCAATCTGCAATTGGGCGCTGACTACGCGCGCAAAAATGAGTTTGATGTTGCGATTGAAAAGCTAAAGCGTGCGATCAAGCAGGACCCTGATCTGGCTCAAGCTTATTCCACCCTCGCTTACGTTTATGGCGCTAAGGGCATGAAAGAGGCGGCCGAGAAAAACTATCGCAAGGCAATTGCTTTGGATGATAACGACGGCAACTTGCGCAACAACTTTGGCGTGTTTTTGTGCGCCAATGGAAAAGAATCAGAAGCGCTGCGCTATTTCGTACAAGCGGTAGCGAGCAAGAACTACACGACGCCTGAAGTGGCATGGACTAACGCTGGCGTTTGCGTCCGTCGCAAGCCAGATCTTGAAGCCGCCGAAAGATATTTCCGCGAAGCTTTGCAGGTCAAACCGCAGTTCCGCGACGCACTTGGTCAGATGGCAACGCTGACCTACGAAAAGAAAGACTACCTACGCTGCCGAGCATTCCTGCAGCGTTATCTGGCGACTGGACAAGCAACACCTGAAGTTCTTTGGATTGCATCGTTGAATGAACGCCAGCTCGGCGATATTAGTACTGCGCAAGATTACGAATCCCGTCTTAAACGCGAGTTCCCGGAATCGGAACAAGCAGCAAACCTCAAGCCTAATAAACAATGACTCCTGAATTGACCCAAGAACAGCAGGGCGTGGAAACCGCGCCGACTTCTCCCAGCCCAGAATCTAGCCGTGCTACTCCCGGTCAGTTGATTCGTCGCGCACGCGAGCGCGCACGCATGACGACCGAAGAGCTCTCGGCAATGATCAAGTTGGCGCGTGGCACTTTGGATGCGCTAGAGCGTGACGACTTCAAGGTGTTGATGGAGCCGGTTTACGTTCGCGGCTACTACCGCAAGTGCGCCAAGGTTCTCGGCATTGCCGAGAGCGATTTGGTTGATGCGTATCAGGCGATGGTTGCTCCACGTGCACCAGAAGCGCCCGCCAAACTGCGTTTGGCTTCGGGTAGTGAACTTGGATCGGGAAGCCGTCTGCCACTCGCGCTGGCGTCTGCAGCCGCAGGCATTGGCGTGGTGGTGCTCTCGATCATTTGGTTTGCACGCGGCGAAGTGACGCAGATTCCCGAACTTCCTGCTGCCGTTGAAACGCCAGTGGAGAACAAGACCGCAGCCGTGCCTGTAGACGTCACGACCTTGGCGACAGATCCCGCTGCGACG
Source organism: Stenotrophobium rhamnosiphilum (assembly GCF_003052265.1). GTDB lineage: Bacteria > Pseudomonadota > Gammaproteobacteria > Nevskiales > Nevskiaceae > Stenotrophobium > Stenotrophobium rhamnosiphilum. The sequence goes on along the minus strand of NZ_QANS01000002.1, from coordinate 608,880 downwards.
CCTGATGCGGCGGGTGCGACTCCATCTGCAGTGCCAGCAACAAGCGCAACAGACGTGCCTGCAACAACGCAGTCCCCAGCTATCGCTCCAGTCGTGGCAGCACCGCTCGCACCTGCTGCGACGGGCGTGTCCACCGTTGTGGTGCCGACGACCAAGCCGCTTGCTGGTCTTCCAGCTGCGACGGGTCCAATGACCACCGGCACACTGACGCTGCGTTTCAACATCACCTCTTGGGCGCGCGTTGAAGACGCAACCGGCAAGACTTTGGTGAACGGTTTGGTTCGTGCTGGCGAAAAGCAGAGCTGGACTGGCCATGCGCCATTCTCGGTTTTCCTTGGCAATGCGCCTGGCGTTAGCGTTGATTTCAACGGCAAGCTGATTGATCTGGCCAAGTACACGGCTCAGAACAACACGGCGCGCTTCTCGGCTGGCGCCAACACGCCCTGAGTCTGTAAAAAATATTTAGAAGTGCCGGCGGTTTGCGGCTACAGGTGTATTGACCATGGCGATGCAGAGTCACCACAAGATCGAACGGCGTAAGTCACGCCAGATTCGCGTCGGCCGCGTTGCGGTTGGCGGTGATGCACCGATCGCGATTCAGACCATGACCAACACTGACACCGAAGATGTTGCGGCTACCGTCGCGCAGATTCGTGCAGCAGTTAAAGCGGGCGCCGATATTGTCCGCGTGTCTGTGCCGACGATGGATGCGGCGCGTGCGTTTGGTCTGATCAAAAAAGAAGTGGGCTACGTTCCACTCGTTGCCGACATTCACTTCAACTACCGTGTTGGTCTTGAAGCCGCCAAGCAAGGTGCAGATTGCCTGCGTATTAATCCGGGCAATATCGGTAACGACAAAAAAGTTAGCGAAGTTGTTGCTTGCGCACGTGATCACGGCATTCCAATTCGCATCGGCGTCAACGCTGGTTCGCTTGAAGCCGATCTGCAAGAAAAATACGGCGAGCCGAATTCTGATGCGTTGGTGGAATCAGCGCTGCGCCATATCGAAATTCTAAAGCGTCACAACTTCGAAGATTTCAAAGTCTCGCTGAAGGCCAGCGAAATCTTCATGACGGTTGAGGCTTATCGCAAGCTCGCCAAGTTGATTGATCAGCCGCTGCATCTCGGCATCACCGAAGCGGGTGGTTTGCGTTCTGGCGCAGTGAAATCATCAATTGGCCTTGGCATGTTGCTCGCTGATGGCATCGGCGACACGGTCCGCATTTCACTCGCGGCTGATCCGATTGAAGAAGTGAAAGTGGGTTGGGACATTCTCAAATCACTGCACATCCGCAATCGCGGCATCAATCTCGTGGCGTGCCCAAGCTGCTCACGTCAGAACTTCGATGTGGTCAAAGTCGTTGCAGAACTCGAAAGCCGTTTTGAAGAAATTGATGAACCGCTGGATCTCGCTGTGATCGGCTGCGTCGTCAACGGCCCAGGCGAAGCACGCGAAGCTGCGATTGGCGTGGCCGGTGGTCGCCCGAACTCGATCTACGTCGACGGCAGCATCCAACATAAATTCAAGAACGAAGACTTGGTCGATCGACTTGAAGCGCTAGTGCGCGAAAAACTCGCGGCCCGTAAAGCCGCCAAGGAAGCCGCGAATGGCTAATCTGTTTCAATCGGTCCGCGGCTTCAATGATGTATTGCCCGCCGACAACGCCATCTGGCAATACCTGCACAACACAGCCGCAGAAGTTTTCGCAGCCTATGGCTACGGCGAAATCAAAATGCCGTTGCTGGAGCACACCGAACTTTTCAAACGCTCGATTGGCGAAGCCACCGACGTTGTCGAAAAAGAAATGTTCACCTTCGATGATCGCGAAGGGCAGAGCCTGACGCTGCGTCCGGAAGGCACGGCCAGCTGCGTCCGCGCAGGTCTTGAACACGGCTTGTTGCACAACCAGCAGCAGCGCCTCTGGTACGCGGGCCCGATGTTCCGTCACGAGCGTCCTCAAGCAGGTCGCTATCGCCAGTTTTATCAGCTCGGCGTTGAGGCTTACGGCATCGCCGGGCCTGATGTCGACGTCGAAATCATTGCGCTGTCGGCACGATTGTTCCGTCGTCTCGGCCTTAAAGATCTGACCCTCGAAATCAATTCACTCGGCAGCAGCGAGAGCCGCGCCGCGTATCGCGCAGCATTGGTCGAGTTCTTGCAGAAGCATGAAGCCAGCCTTGATGCTGATTCCAAGCGCCGCATGCTGAGCAATCCGCTGCGCGTGCTGGATTCCAAAGTGCCAACGACGCGTGAAATCGTTAAAGACGCACCCAGCATCCTGCAGCACTTGGATGATGGTTCGCGTGCGCACTTCGACGGTTTGCAGCAAGGCCTGTCGGATATCGGAATTCCGTTCGTGGTCAACGACCGCTTGGTTCGCGGCCTCGACTACTACACCCGCGACGTTTTCGAATGGACGACCCAGCAGCTAGGTTCGCAGGGCACGGTTTGCGCCGGTGGCCGCTATGACGGCCTGGTCGAACAGCTCGGCGGTTCATCGACCCCGGCTGTGGGCTTTGCCAGCGGTGTTGAGCGCCTGATCCTGTTGCTCAAGGCGCAGGGCGCTGACCTGCCGACCGCTGCTGCCCACGTCTATTTCTGTACGCTGGGCGAAGATGGTGAGCGCGCAGCCCGCAAGCTGGCCGAGCAGCTACGTGATCAACTGCCCAATCTGCGCATTGTGTTGCACGCTGGCGGTGGTAAATTGCAGGCCCAGCTCAAGCGTGCGGATCGTTCCGGCGCCAGCGTGGCCCTGATTCTGGGCGGCGAAGAGGCCGCTAAACAAAGCATTCAAGTAAAATCACTGCGCAACGATGCTCAGCAGATCAACTGCAATTGGTCGGAACTGTCCGGCACTCTTGCAGGTCTGTTGGGACTCTGAAGCCAATATAACTAGAGACTGAACGTGGCAAGCCATTACGAAGACGAAGCAGAAGTCGAAAACATCAAACGCTGGTGGAAGGAGAACTGGAAGTCCTTGACCGCGGGTTTGGTCATTGGCATCGGTGCCATCGGTGGCTATGAAGGCTACCGCCGCTACCAGATCTCGCATGCTGAGCATGCTTCGCAGATTTATGAAGACCTCAAGGCTGCGGTTACCGCAAAGAAGTCTGATGAAGCCGTCGCTCTCGGCGACAAGCTGATCGCAGACTTTGCCAAAACCCCATATGCCACCGGCGCTGCTTTGCGCTTGGCGCAGCAGGGCGTTGAGCAGGGCAAGCTGGACGACGCCGCCAAGCGTCTGCAGTGGGTTGCAGACAACAGCAAGGACGACGGTCTGCGTGACCTCGCCACGCTGCGTCTGGCTCGCGTGCTCTGGCAGCAGAAGAAAACCGAAGATGCGCTCAAGCTGACTGAAGGCGAACACGGCGCTTATACCGCGCTGTTCAGCGAACTGCGTGGCGACATCAAATTGTCAGCAGGTGATCGCGCAGCCGCACGCGCTGCCTACGAGGCTGCAGTGAAGGCCAGCGACGCAAGTGCGAACACTGGCGAGCTACAGCGCAAATTGGACGAACTCGCTGACGTGGTGGCTTCGTGAAGCTAAGCCGCGTCGCACCAATTGCCGTAGTGGCACTTGCGGCGCTGACGCTGACGGCCTGTTCCGACAAGAATCTGCGCAAGCCGAAAGAGCTTCAGTCCATCGCCAGCCCTACCGTTAAGACGGATAAGGCTTGGACCAGTTCTGTCGGCGGTGGCAGCAACAATATGTACTCTGGCCTGCAGCTCAAGCTGGAAGACGACGCGCTGTTTGCTGCGGATGCTGACGGCGAAGTCTTCGCATTCAATCCGGCGAACGGCAATCGCATCTGGCGCGTCAAGACCAAAAGTCGTGTGATCTCAGGCCCAGGCGTTTCCGGCAATGCGGTGCTGGTCGGCACGCTGGATGGCGAAGTCATCGCACTTAAGCGTGCTGATGGTGCCGAGCTGTGGCGCGTTAAGGCCTCCAGCGAAGTGCTGGCAGCGCCGTCTGGTGATGGCGACATGCTGGTGACGCGCACGGTTGACGGCCGACTGTCAGGCCTCTCGGTCGACAATGGCGAACGCAAATGGGTGTCTGATCACAGCGTCCCGAATCTGACGCTGCGTGGCTTGTCCGCACCGCTGGTGTTGGACGGCCGCGTGTATATCGGCCTCGACAATGGTCGTTTGGCTGCGCTGCGTTTGACCGACGGCCAGCCAGTTTGGGAACAGGCCATTGCTGTGCCAACCGGCCGTACCGAGTTGGAACGTCTTACCGATATCGACGCAGGCTTGTTGGCCAGCGGCTCGGAAATCTTTGCAGTCAGCTTTAGCGGTGAATTTGTTTGCGTAGATGCCGATACCGGACAGGTGCTGTGGCGCCGTACGGTTAAGAGCTACAGCGGCATGGTTGTGACCGGCGATTTGGTTGTTGTGACTGATGAGAGTGGCGTGGTTTGGGGCTTGGATGCTCGCACCGGCGCCGCCGCTTGGAAACAAGAAGGCCTGCTGTATCGCAAGCTTTCACCTCCGGCCGCCTTTGCAGGTTACGTCGTAGTCGGTGATTACGAAGGCTATCTGCACTGGCTCAATCCTAAGGACGGCACCATTGTTGGCCGTTCACGCGCCGGCAGTGACCCGATCCGCGCCGCGATGGTTGCCACCGACAAGCTGCTTTATGTCATGAACAATGGCGGCAAAATTACGGCGGTCAGCGCCAAGTAAGTACCGTTTCAGAGCAGTTTTTGCACCGAAGGCGAGGCACCCGGCAAGGGATGCCTCGCCTCTTTGTTTGCGCGAGTTCTTTGCGCTTACCGCAGTCTTAACCGACAATTCGCGCCTAATGAATGACCAGTTTCCAATTATTGCCCTTGTCGGACGTCCCAACGTCGGCAAATCCACGCTATTTAACCGGCTTACCGGCACGCGCGATGCGCTTGTTGCCGACCTGCCGGGACTAACCCGCGACCGTCAGTACGGTTACGCAGAGTTCGAAGAAAAGCACTTTATCGTCGTTGATACCGGCGGCTTGATGCCGGACTCCGGTGACGCGCTGGCTGCGCTCGCTGAAGAGCAGGCGCAGATCGCTTTGGAAGAAGCTGATCACATCCTGTTCCTCGTCGATGCGCACAAGGGTCGTTTGGGCGCGGATGAATCGATTGCGCGCCATCTGCGCAAGTTCAAAAAGCCGGTGACGCTGGTCGTCAACAAGGCTGAAGGACAGACCAAGAACCAGGCCACTGCCGACTTCTTCACGCTCGGCTATGGCGAAGCCACACCGATCTCGGCAGAGAAGGGCGACGGTCTTCCTGTTCTGCTGCGCGAGATCCTCAAGGATTTTCCTGAGACGCCGCCGCCTGAGGCGGACGATGACGACACTATTCGTGTTGCCATCATTGGTCGTCCTAACGTCGGCAAGTCCACGCTGATTAACAAGCTGCTGGGTGAAGAGCGCGTCGTCGCTGCCGATCAGCCTGGCACCACGCGTGACAGCATCGCGGTGAAGTTTGATTACGCAGGCCGCAAGCACACCTTGATCGACACCGCCGGTATTCGCCGCCGTGCGCGCGTCACCGAAGTGATCGAGAAATTCTCCATCGTCAAAACGCTGCAAGCGATTGAGCGTGCGCATGTCGTTATCGCTGTGGTCGATGCGCAGGCCGACATCGGCGAGCAAGACGCACGCTTGATGGGTCTCGTTGCCCATCGTGGCCGCGCACTGATTCTTGCCGTTAACAAGTGGGATGGTTTGGATAAGGCGGATCGCGAAAAAGCGACTTATCACGTCACGCTTAAGCTGCCATTCCTTGAATACGCGCCGCTGCACTACATCTCCGCTAAAGCCGGCACGGGCCTGCCAAAGCTGATGAAAGACGTGCAGGACTGCTACGCCGCCACCATGCGCGAAATGAAAACGCCGGAACTAACCCGCGCGTTGGAGCAGGCAGTGGAGAGCAATCCACCGCCAGCGGTTATGGGCCGCCGCATCAAACTGCGTTATGCCCACCAAGGCGGCAACAATCCGCCAGTGATCGTGGTGCACGGCAACCAGACCGATAAGTTGGCAACGCATTACAAGCGCTACCTCGCCAACCAATTCCGCGCGATCTTTAAGCTCAAAGGTGTGCCTCTGGCGCTGGTGTTCAAGACTGGCGACAACCCGTTCAAAGATAAGAAGAACGAACTCACGCCGCGTCAGGTCAAGAAGAAACAACGCTTGATGGCTCGAACGAAGAAGCGATACAAATAAATAAAAAAGGCGCCAACGGCGCCTTTTTTATGGATGAAGAAAGGCATCAAGCGTAGACAGGCTTGCCGTCGTCCGTGCGTGTGCGAAGTTCCGCCAGCATATCTTTCTCGCTCAGATCGGAAGCCCATTCCGGACGCAGCTGGAAATGTGGCTGATCAACAATACTTTTCCAGCTACCGCCCCATTCGAGTCCGAGATCCATTCCGAGTGCGCCCACGGCTTTGTACTTCACCGACTCGCCGAGATACTTCGTTCCTTCAAAAACACCGACATCAAACGCGATGCCAAAGTTATGGTTGGAATAACCGCCACGTGCATTGGTGACTTTTGAGCCGGGCTTGGTGCGGCCTTGCGCGTAAAGCTCATTCTGCTCCGCATAAGTTCTCAGGCCGCTGATGATCTTGATCTGAATGCCGTTCTGCGCTGCTTTCTGTACGAGTGCGCGAGCGATGGGTTGTACCTGCGGCAGTAAAGTCGCGATGCACTTTTCACTGCGGGCATCGACAGGCCCAATCGCCTCTGCTGGTTTTACGCCACCAATCTTGGGTTTGACGATGTGCGCGTAAATCGCTTCCCAAGTTTCAGTGCCAGCACGTCCATCCACCTGCACGCTGAGTTTCTTCTGTACGCTCGAAATAATCTCTTCGATCTTCATTGAATGCCTCCCTGACGTTGTTGTGTCAGAGAGCTTAGGCGCGGAATTGAACGCGCCGCATTGGATAAAACACTTCATGGCGCTTGGCTGGGCGCATCAAAAAGCCCGCTTTCGCGGGCTTTTTAAAATGAAGAAATTCTTACTCTTTATCCCACTGTTCCAACATTTCTTCCAAGTAATGGATGTTGTGCGTGCCTTCGCGGAAGACGCCGTCTTCCATGATGCGACGCTGGAGTGGGATGTTGGTGTTGATACCTTCAACAACCATTTCTGAAAGCGCTTGGCGCATACGAGCGATTGCTGATTTGCGATCAGAGCCAAACGCGATGAGTTTGCCGATCATCGAATCATAATGCGGTGGCACTTTGTAGCCTGCATAGATATGTGTATCCATGCGGATGCCGGGGCCGCCGGGCGCGTGATATTTCTTGATCTCGCCAGGCGAGGGGATGAAGGTGCGTGAATGCTCGGCGTTGATGCGGCATTCAATCGCATGACCGCGCAGCTTGATGTTCTTCTGCTGCTTCTTCAGGCCAAGGCCTGCGGCGATGCGGATTTGTGCTTTGATCAGATCAACGCCCGTCACCATTTCGGTGACCGGATGTTCAACCTGAATACGCGTGTTCATTTCAATGAAGTAGAAATGACCGTGCTCGTAGAGGAACTCAAACGTACCTGCGCCGCGATAGCCAATGCGTTTGCAGGCGTTGACGCAGAGCGCGCCGATTTCATCGCGCTGCTCTTGCGTGATGCCGGGGGCAGGGGACTCTTCTACGACCTTCTGGTTGCGGCGCTGCATTGAGCAGTCGCGTTCGCCAAGATGAATCGCGTGGCCTGCGCCGTCGGACAGCACCTGAAACTCCACGTGACGCGGCGTTTCCAAATATTTTTCAAGGAATACTGATGCGTCTTTAAACGCATTGAGTGCTTCAGTGCGGGCGATGTTGATCTTCTCGATCAAATCTTCCTTCGCACGTACTACCTGCATGCCGCGACCGCCGCCACCTGAAGCTGCTTTGATCAGCACCGGATAGCCAACGCGTTCTGCAGTTTCCAAACAGATCGCTTCATCTTCCGGCAGGATGCCTTCAGAGCCGGGCACGCAAGGCACGCCAGCCGCAATCATCTCGGCTTTGGCGTTGGTCTTGGAACCCATCAAGCGAATGGTTTCAGGACGTGGGCCGATGAAGATGAAACCAGATTTCTCAACGCTCTCGGCAAAGTCAGCGTTCTCAGACAAGAAGCCGTAGCCAGGGTGAATCGCGTCAGCTTGCGTCACTTCAGCGGCGCTGATGAGCGCGGCCATATTGAGATAGCTTTTGGTTGCGGGAGCAGGGCCAATGCAAACGGCTTCGTCAGCGAGCAACACGTGTTTGAGATCGCGATCAGCCGTTGAATACACCGCAACGGTTTTGATATTGAGTTCGCGACAGCAGCGCAGAATGCGCAGCGCGATTTCGCCGCGGTTTGCGATAAGAACTTTCTTAATCTCTTTCATCTCGAATTACTCGATGATGAAGAGTGGCTGATCAAACTCGACTGGACGTTCGTTATCCACCAACACTTCGGCCACCACGCCAGATTTGTCAGCTTCGATCTGGTTGAGCATCTTCATGGCTTCGATGATGCACAGCGTCTGTCCCTGCTTAACCGTCTGCCCGACTTCAACAAACGATTTGGCGCCAGGTGAAGGGCAACGATAGAACGTGCCAACCATCGGCGACTTCACGATGTGACGCGTCTCTGCAGCGGGTGCAGCAGCGGCAGCGGCCGGTGCAGCAGCAGGCGCGGCGGCTGGCAATGCAGCAGGTGCAGCCACCATTGGCGCTGCATTGACGTACTGCGTCATCGGGCCGGAGTTGCGGCAAATACGTACAGATTCTTCACCCTCTTTGACTTCCAGTTCGGCAATGCCGGATTCCTGAACGAGGTCGATAAGGGTTTTGATTTTGCGCAGATCCATTTGTGCTTCCTTTCTTTTATGGTTTAACCGTCAGGCGCTCGTGTGCAGCCTGCAAAGCCAGCTGGTAACCCAGCGGGCCGAGGCCAACGATGCAACCGACGGCGATGTCGGAAAAATAGGAGTGATGTCGGAACGACTCACGAGTGAAAACGTTCGAGAGGTGAATCTCGATAAACGGAATGCTCACGCCCAGCAGCGCATCACGCAGTGCAACGCTGGTGTGGGTGTAAGCGCCCGGATTAATCAGGATGAAATTGATGCCTTCGCTGCGCGCTTGATGCACGCGATCCACCAGCAAACCTTCTTGATTGCTTTGAAAGGTGGCCAGCGTGTGGCCAAGTTTCTGCGCGGTGGTGGCCAGGCCGGCTTCGATATCGGCCAGCGTCGCGGACCCGTAGATGCCGGGTTCGCGGGTGCCCAACAGGTTCAGGTTGGGACCATTTAACAGTAAAAGGTTGCTCAAGGGCTGCGCGTCGTTACGGGCGAGTCCGGATTCTGCATCATGCGGAATCCAAAACACAAGTTGACAGCAGTTAACAGCGTAATAACTGACGTTAAGGTCAGGATGCCGGGTGGAAACTTATTTCGGCAGATGGGTCTTGATCAGGGTGTGCAGATCGTCTTCATGTAGCTCACCGAGGACGGTTTTAACGATCATGCCTTCGGCGTTAATGAAAACCGAAAATGGTAGTCCGCCTTGTTTGTTGCCGAGCGTCTGCATCGCAGCGTCAGCGGAAGCGAAGTCTGCCATGACTGGGTAATTCACGCCAAGCTTGGTCGCGAGTGCTTGTACGTCTTTCGCTTCATCAAGTGCGGGCCCAATGATTTGCAAACCTTGCGCGCCGTATTGCTTCTGCGCCTTCACCAGCAACGGCATTTCATTCAGACATGGTGCACACCAAGTCGCCCAAAAATTCACGAGCAATAATTTGCCTTTGTACTGGGCAAAAGTAACCGGTTTGCCGTCGAGACCATTGAAGCTAATCGCTGGCGCAAGCGTTGGCGTAGTCGGCGCGCTGATGCTGCGCCACATATGACTCGTCCATAGACCGCCTAGCGCGCCAATCAAGGCAAGCACGACAACGATTACTGTTTTGCGAGTCGAAGGATTCATGAATGATTTTGTTTAAGGATGTGCAGTCGAGAGCGCGATGATATCTACGATACGTGTCTGTGGGGGATAACAGATGCCACTTTCTGCACAGCCTTGATAAGTAATTTTGAGTTGACGAAGTTTGCTGAGTGATTTTCCTCCAGCAATTTCTACTTCGTGACGACCGCCGCGATAGATGTGTACATCGCCAAAATGTTCATCGTGATGCTTTTCGCCAACAGGTAATTTTGGTTTGGAAATTTTTAGCGTTGCAGGTGTTGCTGCTTCGATGCGAATGCGTTCTTGATACAGGTAATAGCCGGGCGAAATAAACCAACCGAGTTTGAGTCCATGCGCAGTGCGTTCGACAGGTTGCAGTTGAAAGGCTTCATCTACTGCCAAAATATTTGGTGCAGCGTTGACGTTACTCGGCGCATGCCAGAGGCCAGCAGCAATCGCAAAGCAAGGCAGCACGCAGGACGCAGCAAAGAGTAGTGACAGTGTCAGTCGATTGAGCGTTTTCATTTGCATGCAGAGATTACCCAGTCCAGATAGGGCGCGTGGCCTTCTGTTGAGTTGACCGCGACGATCTCTGGAAGTTCGTAAGGGTGATTCGCCAAGATCACTTGCTTGAGTCGCTCAAAATTTTCTGCAGGCGATTTGATGATCAGCAATGCTTCGTCATCATGCTTTACTTCATCTTGCCAGCGGTACACCGAAGTGATCTTCGGCAAGATGTTCACGCAAGCTGCGACGCGTTCAGCTACCAACTTCTCTGCCAATGCTGAGGCGGCCTCAACAGGGCAGGTAACGAGAACAAGATGGATGGCGGTGCTCATGCGGCGCGATTCTGCGTTGCTTGGACCTTGCTCGCAATATTGCTGTCCAATGCCATCAGCATCAGCGAAAATATGTCATTCGCAGTCGCCATACTGGCGGCGCGGATTGTTTATAAATATTTTCCATTGATGTTTATTTTGATATTTTATAACAATCATAAAGTAGTTCTGCCTGTGGTCACTCATGTTTTCTCCTGAATTCAAGCTCGAAGCTCGAGCCAATCTCAAACTCGCGCTGCCGCTGATTGCGGCACAGCTCGCGGGCGTTGGTATGGGCACGATCGACACCATCATGGCTGGCCGCTTGGGCAAAGAAGCGCTGGCCGCCGTGGCAGCGGGCGCCAATCTCAACGTCGTGTTCTTTGTATTTTTTATGGGCCTGCTCATGGCCTGTTCGCCGATCGTTGCGCATCGCTCGGGCGCAGGTCAGGCCGATGCGCGTGTCGGCGCGTTTACGCGTGAAGCTTTGCTGCTCAGCGTCGGCGTTGCAGTGGCGTGGGTGCTCTGCGCACATCTCATCGCTGCGCCGGTGTTGCTCAGCATTGGTTTAGCGCCGGAGACCGGACAAGTCGCTGCAGATTTTTTGCGCGCGCTGAGCTGGAGTGCTTTTGGTTTTAGCGCTTGGTTTGTCTTGCGCTTTGTCGCCGAAGGCATGGGCACTACGAAGCCGATTTTGTTTTCAGGTGTTGCAGGTCTGTTGAGTAATTTCTTGTTCGCCTGGATTTTCATGTACGGAAAATTTGGCGTGCCAGCGATGGGTGCTGTCGGCTGCGGTTGGGCTACAAGCATTTCGTCGTTGCTGATGGCGCTGGTACTCGCTGTGCAATATCGTTTTTATAAGCCGCTACGTCAGCTCGCAGCCTTCAAGCCGCAGTGGCCTCGACTTGGACAAGACGCGCGTGAAGTTCTGCGCCTCGGCTTTCCAATTGGTTTGATCTTGCTCGCTGAAGCGGGCTTGTTTGTACTCACTGCGATGTGGATGGCGCGCTTCGGCGACGGCACGATGGCGGCGTATCAAATCGCGCTGAACTTTGCTTCGGTGTTGTTCATGATTCCGCTAGGCGTTGGCCTCGCAACAACGGTGCGCGTCGGTCATGCGATGGGTGCAGGCCAAACGCAGGAAGCGCGTTTTCGTGGCAGCGTTGGCATGAAGTTGGGGCTAATCAATGCCGCATCCAATGCGAGCATCATGGTGTTGCTCTCCGCATTGATCGCACGGCTTTATACGAACGATGCTGAGATCGCTGCGGTCGCTACGCATTTCCTCTGGCTCGCTGCGGCGTTTCAGTTTGTCGATGGTCTGCAGGTAACTGCTAATGGTGCATTGCGTGGCATCAAAGACACGCGCGTGCCGATGATGATCACAGTCGCGGCGTACTGGTTTTTTGGTATGCCGGTGGCGCATGTGCTGGCATTCAGCACTTCGCTTGGGCCGTCGGGCCTGTGGTGGGGACTGACTTCAGGCCTCGCAGTGGCGGCCGTCGGTTTGTCACTGCGCTTTATGAACAAAGCGGCGCGTTTGTAAGTACTCTCATATTCCATTTGATTCTTTTAATAGGGCTTTGCAAGAACCAAAGTGAAGCGCAAGATGGCGTCCTGATTTGAAGCGACAAATAGGAGAACCGCATGACTTTACGCTTAGGCGACATCGCCCCCGACTTCAGTGCTGAAACCACAGAAGGCAAAATCAATTTCCACGAATGGCTGGGTACTTCCTGGGGTGTCCTGTTCTCACACCCCAAAAACTACACGCCAGTCTGCACTACCGAACTCGGCTACACCGCCAAGCTCAAGCCTGAGTTCGACAAGCGCAACGTCAAAGCGATCGGCTTGTCGGTCGACAAGCTTGAAGATCATCACGGTTGGAGCAAAGACATCGAAGAGACGCAGGGCGTTGCGCTCAACTTTCCGTTGATCGCAGATGCGGACAAGACCGTCGCCAATCTCTACGACATGATCCACCCGAACGCATCCGACACCTTCACCGTGCGCAGCGTGTTCATCATCGATCCCAACAAGAAGATTCGCCTGCAGCTGACGTATCCCGCCAGCACCGGTCGTAACTTCGACGAGATTCTGCGCGTGATTGATTCGCTGCAACTCACCGATGGTTACAAGGTCGCTACGCCAGTGAACTGGAAGCAGGGCGAAGACGTGATCATCGTGCCTTCTGTGAAAGACGAAGATGCCAAGAAGCTGTTCCCGCAGGGCTGGAAAACGCTGAAGCCTTATCTGCGTGTGGTCAAACTGCAGAAGTAAATTTTAATGCTGCAATCACGAAGGCCCGGGCACTCCCCGGGCCTCCTTGTTTTCAGTGAACTTCGAGCGCCGCTTTAAGCGCTTTGATCGCGTGCAGAACTTTTGCCGGTTGTGCATCGCGTCGCGGTGTTACGGCGTAGATGCCCACATCGGGCAAGCACCACTCGGGCAATACGCGCACGAGTCGGCCATCTGCAATTTCTGCGGCGAACTCGGTTGCGAGATTGCGAGATAAGCCTAGGTGCGCGAGTGTTAAATGCTTGGTCGACTGACTTTCGTTGCTGGCAATTCGACCTTCAACACGCACGCGCCGTGTTTCGCCATTCGGCCCGCTGAGATCGAGAAATTGCGGCTCGCCGAGTGCAGTCAGCGTGATCCATTGGTGATGCTGTAAATCTTCCGGCTGCTTCAACGCGCCAGCGCGTTGTAGATAGCTCGGGGACGCGCAAATGATTTCCTCAACCTGTGCCAGTGGGCGTGCAATTAATGTCGAATCAGCGAGTCGACCGACGCGTATCGCCAGATCAATACGGGCTTCGATCAGATCAATGCGTTCGTCACCTGCAAACAGCCGCAACTTGAGTTGAGGGTGCTGCGCCAATAAGGGCGCCAGCGCGAGTGGCAACGTTGTGCCTGCGAAGCCGATCGGCGCCGTGATTCGCAGTTCGCCAACGAGTTCATCGCGCAGGTCCGCGAGTTGCTGCTCGGCCTGCCGTGCCGCATGGACCATATTGGCGCAGCCGGCATAGAAGGTTTCGCCGGCTTCGGTCAGCGTCAGCTTGCGAGTGGAGCGGTGCAGTAGCACCACACCGGTTTCGGCTTCGAGCTGGCGCATTTGCTGGCTGATCGCCGAGGTGCTCATGCCCAGTTCGCGGGCGGCCGCGCTCATCGAACGGGTTTCGACCACCCGGGCAAAGGTCGCCATGCGTTTGAGTTTGTCCATTGTGAAGTAATACTTAACATAAATTGCGATTTATAGGGACTAATCAGACGACTGTGAAGAGAATAATCTGGTTGCGTTCCCAAACACGCAAGGAGTCAGTCATGAAAATCTCCATCGTCGCCGCCACTGGAAAAATCGGTCGCAACATCGTTCAGCAAGCCCTGCTTAAGGGACACGATGTCACCGCCATCGTTCGCAGTGACAAAGATCTGCCCGCTGAACTCAAGGGCGCAAAGGTCGCTGTAGCCGCTTTGGAGAAGGCTAGTCTCGCCCAGGTGTTACGTGGCCAGGACGCCGTGATCAGCGCTTATGGCCCGACGCCAGAAGCAACCGCTGCACTTAGCGATACGGCGCGCACCTTGATCGCTGCGGTTCGTGAAGCAGGCTTGCGTCGCCTCGTCGTAGTTGGCGGTGCTGGCAGCCTCGAAGTGGCTCCCGGTGTGCAACTGGTCGATATCCCTGAATTTCCTGCGGCCTACAAAACCGTAGCCTTAGCTCATCGCCAGGCTCTCGCGATTTATCGCGCGGCCAGCGATATCGATTGGACCTTCTTTTCGCCTGCTGCTGAGATCGGCCCCGGAGAAACCCGTGGCCACTACCGCACCGGTGAAAAGAATCTCCTGGTGGATGGCGAGGGCAAAAGCCGTATTTCCTATGGGGACTATGCGCTTGCTGTCGTCGCAGAAGTCGAGCAACCGCGCTACGTACAGGCTGTTGCGACTGCTTCGTATTAAGCCGGCAAATCATGAAATTCAGCCCCGTTTCGGCTACGATTCCGGCCCCGCAATGCGGGGCCTTTTTATTTAGAGCTGAGATATCCCGATGAGCGACCAAAAACCGCTGAATAAGCACAGTCAAACGATCACTGCCGGTGTGCAGCGTTCACCTAACCGCGCCATGCTGCGTGCGGTCGGCTTCGGCGATAACGATTTCGAAAAACCAATTGTCGGCGTAGCCAACGGCCACTCGACGATGAACCCTTGCAACGCTGGCATTCAGCCGCTGGCGGATCGCGCTTCGGCTGCGATTAAATCTGCAGGCGGCATGCCGCAGAGCTTTGGTTTTCCTACCGTCACTGACGGTATCTCGATGGGCACCGAGGGCATGAAGTTCTCGCTGGTGTCGCGTGAAGTGATCGCCGACTCGATTGAAACCGCTGTGTCTTCGCAGTGTATGGACGGCGTGTTGGTTGTGGGCGGCTGCGACAAGAACATGCCGGGCGCGATGATTGGCATGCTGCGTATGAATATTCCCGGCATCTTCGTTTACGCAGGCACCATCAAACCAGGCAACTGGAAGGGTGTGCCGCTGACGATCGTGTCGTCGTTTGAAGCGGTGGGTTCGTTCCAAGCCGGCAACATGAGCAAGGAAGACTTCATCGGCATCGAGAAGAACGCCTGCCCATCGGTTGGCGCCTGCGGTGGCATGTACACCGCCAACACCATGTCGTCTTCGTTCGAAGCGCTGGGCATGTCGTTGCTGGGTTCTTCGCAGATGGCTTCGCCAGATGCTGAGAAGGCTGATTCCGCTGCGGACTCCGCACGCATCTTGGTTGAAGCAATCAAGAAAGACATCAAGCCGCGCGACATCGTTACGCGCAAAGCGATTGAGAACGCGATGGCACTGATCATGGCCACCGGCGGCTCCACCAACGCGGTGCTGCACTTCCTCGCGATGGCACATGCTGCGCACGTACCATTCACGATTGATGACATTGAAACGATCCGTAAGCGCACGCCAGTGTTCTGCGATCTGAAACCTTCAGGCAAATACGTTGCTGTCGATTTCCACAAAGCCGGTGGCGTGCCGCAGGTTTTGAAGATGCTGCTCAAAGCAGGTCTGCTGCACGGCGATGCAATCACCATTACAGGCGAAACGATGGCGGAAGCACTGGCCAGCGTGCCAGATGAACCGCGTGCTGATCAGGACGTGATTCGCCCGTTCAATAAGCCACTCTACGCGCAGGGCCATCTCGCAGTGCTCAAGGGCAACCTTGCCACCGAAGGCGCCGTGGCAAAAATCACTGGCCTGAAGAATCCTGTCATCACCGGTCCGGCTCGCGTCTTCAATTCAGAAGAAGACGTGATGGCAGCCATCATGGACAACAAGATCAATCACGGCGACGTGTTGGTCATTCGCTATGAAGGTCCTAAGGGCGGCCCTGGTATGCGTGAGATGTTGGCGCCAACCGCTGCACTGATCGGCAAAGGCTTTGGCGAATCAGTCGGCCTTATCACCGACGGCCGTTTCTCCGGCGGCACTTGGGGCATGGTGGTGGGTCACGTTGCGCCTGAAGCGTTCGTTGGCGGCACCATTGGTTTGGTTGAAGAAGGCGACAGCATCACCATCGACGCCAAGCAGCTGCTGTTGCAGCTGAACGTTGCTGACGATGTTCTCGCAACGCGCCGCGCAGCTTGGGTGCAGCCTGCACCGCGCTACACGCGCGGCGTGTTAGCCAAGTTTGCCAAGCTGGTGTCGACGGCTTCGAAAGGCGCCGTTACCGATTGATTTAAAGGCATCAAAAATAAGGCCGAGAGTGTGAGCTCTCGGCCTTATTTTTTCGCGAAGCATTGAGCTAATGGCCGAGCCCAAAAAATCTTGAAGCATTAGCGCTAGTGAAGCGTGCAATTTCGTTTTCGCTCTGATCACGTGCAGTGGCCAGCGCTTTCACCACCCAAGGCAGAAACGCAGGCTCATTTCGGCGCGATGCTTGCTTGGGCGCAGTGCGTGGCAACAGGTACGGCGCATCCGTCTCAATCAACAAACGATCATCTGGAATATCGCGCACGGCTTCAATCAAATGCGCACCGCGACGTTCATCGCAGATCCAGCCAGTGATACCGATATGGCAATCCAGAGCCAGATAGTCATTCATTGCGGCACGCGTGTCGGTGAAGCAGTGCACGACCACATTACTTAAGCGTGGACGCCACTCACGCAAGATCGACAGAAAATCTTCGTGTGCATCGCGTTGATGAAGAAATAGCGGCTTCTTCAAATCAGCGGCGATTTCTAATTGCGCGATGAAGGCATGTCGCTGATCTTGGCGCGGCGAGAGATCACGAAAATAATCGAGTCCGCATTCGCCGAGTGAAACCACTTCTGGCTGCTGTGCCAATTCGCGAAACAACTTTCCAAGCTCAGGCGTCCAATCGCTAGCGTGATGTGGATGCAGTCCTGCTGTTGCGTAGAGCTTGCCGGGATAGCGACGTGCGAGTTCAGCGGCCTGTAGCGCGCTTTCACGTGAGCTGCCGGTGACGATGATTTGCTTTACTCCCGCATCCCAAGCGCGTTCCAGCACCGCATCAAGATCTTGATTGAAACTCTCGCTAGCGAGGTTTGCGCCGACATCAATCAAGCCCACGTTTACGGAACCTGTCCTTTGGTTTCTTGTGGGAAACACTCATGACGCCACAGCACGGCTTGTTCCACTTGTGCCTGCGCGCCCGGTGCTGGCGTGCGTTCCAGCATGTAGATGAGCTTGAACGTCATCAGACGTTTTGCGGGATCGGCAGCATTTTTCTCGTTCCACTCACGGCAAAGATATTTACCGTAGTACACGCGCTGTTCTTCATTCTCTGATTCTGCGAGATGACCGCGGTAAGTATTCCAACGAATGTTTTCGTGGGTCTGCGAGTAGTGCAGGGGTTTGCTGTAATCCGGCG
The DNA here is from genome assembly GCF_003052265.1 of Stenotrophobium rhamnosiphilum. GTDB lineage: Bacteria > Pseudomonadota > Gammaproteobacteria > Nevskiales > Nevskiaceae > Stenotrophobium > Stenotrophobium rhamnosiphilum. The sequence continues at coordinate 591,251 of NZ_QANS01000002.1, read as the reverse complement.
CGGCATGCTCTGGGCTCAGCAGATCAATTTCGCTACCGTCAAAGAGCTTGGCAGGAATAACCATCCAGCCATCATCCTTGCGCGGCGAGGGTGCAAACTGATCCCAATCCTGATCAATGCGAACCATCTTCATCGCTGTTGTTAGCGAAGAGGATACGAACTTCGGCAGTGCATTCACCGTTGTCAGATTCCACAAAAATACCGCCACGATTGAAATTGCAGCAACGCGTTGCCAGCGCTGTGAAACTTCGTAGTGCACTTCACGCGTCGGTAGCAGGGTTTCAGTGATGGTGCTGAAGCCGCCGCGGTTACGTCCCACCCAGTCGTATACCGCGTTGCCGGGTTTGACCAATGCCTGCATGCGAATCAGTGGCCACAACCACGCGGTGAGCGGAGAGTGTTTCAGCAGGATCGTGAAAGCCTGCCACTTCATGTGCGCATTCTCCTCGCCATCAATCACCACCCAAGAGGTGTTGGCTTCGAGTAATGCTTTGGCGCGTGGATTGCTTTGTGCTGGAGCAATGACTGCGCGTGGCAGCAGCAGAAATTGCTGAATCAGCAGTGTGCTTTTCAGACAGAAGCCGCAATCGCGATCGTAGTAAATCCGCAACGGTGCAGACTCAATACGTTGTCGACGTGCGTTTAAGGCGTCCCAGATCCAGCTGCTGGTGAAGACGGTTAATGCCGCGATGCTCGTGAATGGATAGTGGCCCAACTCAAGGCTGAGCTTGAGGCCAATCTGCATCAACACAAAGCACAGCAGAATCAGCAAGCGGATATAGCGATTGAAGAACGGCACAAACAGCAGCACAGGGCCGAGCAGCTCCAGCCACCAGATCAACGCGCTCAAGCTCTGCAATAGCTCAGGGAAGTTCAACAGCCACTGGCCTAGCGGCGTGGCATAGCGATCAAGCGAAAGTGCGTAATAGGCCGCAGTGAATTGCGGATGCCATTCAGCGCCGCTTTTGAGCAAGGCGCCGAAGAAATAAACCGAGACCACTTGCAGCAACAGGCCTGCAGATGCCCATGACAGATGTTGGTTGTTGCTGGGTGCTGTGTTGCTCGATGTTGCTGCGTCGACTGAGTAACGCGCGCCCAATGGCAGGAACATCGCCCAGAACAACAGGCAGGCGATTAACACATCGCCGCTACTCAACACCAAGCTGTTGCGGTTGATCAGCGATGCCCACATTACAAAGCTGACAATGACGGCTAAGCGCGTGCGCCAGCCCAGCATCAACATCAATGCGCAGAGAGTTTGAATCGTGAGCAGCGTGGCAAGGAACCAAGTTTGTCCGTTGAGAAAATACAGCGACACGCGGTTGAAGCTGTCGGACTCGATCGCCCATGAGCGTGGCATGACGCCCAGATCGCCATAGAACGCAGTGAGGTCGCAAAAGCTTTGGCAGAGGACGATGAACAGTACGAGCCCAAGTGCAAAGCGAAACAGCGCTAGCGAGCGCAGATCGATGCCAAAGAGTTCTAAAAGGCGAGGGTGTCGTGCTGAAAAATCGTTGCTCATGATCGGTCGTCGTATTGCACAAATGACAAAGGGAGCCAGAGGCTCCCCTTGTGGTTAAAACATGTAGCGATTAGCGAACGGTGACGAGGTCGCCCATCTGGCCCATGCCCTTGTCGAGCCAATTAATGCGCTCGTAGTCGGATTTCTCATTGCCGCTGGAAGCGTTGTTCGCCAAGCTGCTACCGGTGCTAGGGCATTGCAGAACGCCACCAACGATTGGGCCAAGAACTGGGATGCCATTCACAATGCCGCAGAGGCCGGTGGCTGGATTGCCGCCGCCGCCAGTGGTCGCAGGATCTGAATCGTCCTTGGTCTTCAGAACTTCAGCAATGCCGAAACCAAGACCGGCAGCGCCGATAGCGAGCAGGCCCCAATCCAACATGGAATAGCTGGTTTCGCCGCCATCTTCATCAAATTTTTTCACATGGCTGGCAAAAGGAACGCCATTGACCAGAGCACTGGAGAAACCGTCGCGCAGATTGAAATCAGCCTGCATGAACGCTGGACGAGCTGGCTGTCCGGTGATCTGTGCACTGTAGGGGTTGCTTTGATCCATGCGCAGACCGTAATGCAGGCTGCTCAGCATGTCGTTGTTCTTACCGTGACCACCGAAACCGAAGTTTAAATAAGCGGTTGTTTTGGGAGAGTTGGGAGCGTTGAAGTCAGAAGCAAATGCTCCCGTGCAAACACCAATGCTCGTTACCACGGCTACTGCCATCAAGATTTTACGCATTCAATCCCCCGCACTTAATTTAGAGTCAATCAAACATTGTAAGAACTGCGGCTTACAGTCGCAGCGTTGTCAGGAACTATAGGGATGCCTAAGGCACATGGCAAGCGTGACAGAATACTCATCATGACGAATCAAATTTCACCTACAGAAATGCCCCGCGCGGGCGAGACATCGGAACTCTTGATACCTGGCCCCGCTGGCCTGATTGAGGTGATGCTGACCGCCCCGGGTGATGTCGCGACGCCAGCGGGAATCGCCGTGATCTGCCATCCGCATCCCCTGATGGGCGGCGCGATGAGCAATAAGGTCGTCTACAGCCTCGCGTCGAGTGCATCCAAAGCCGGACTTTATTCCCTGCGTTTCAATTTTCGCGGTGTCGGACGCAGCGAAGGCTTGCATGACGAAGGACGTGGCGAGACCGACGACACGCTGTTTTTGGTCGACTGGCTGCGTCAGCGGGTGCCGGGCGCGCGTCTCGTCTTGATGGGCTTTTCCTTCGGCGGATTCGTCAGCGTCAAGGCTGCGCAACAGGCCAAACCTTATTTGCAGGTGAGCATCGCGCCACCGTTTAGCAAATATTTTAATGAGCCAGTGCCGCCGCGACCGGACTGCCCCTGGCTGGTTGTTCATGGCACTGCCGATGACGTGGTCAGCTACGACGACACCGTGCAAGTGCTGAATGGCTTTGACCCGCCACCGGAGTTAGCCACGCTCAAAGATGCCGGGCATTTCTTTCATGGTCGATTAGCCGAAGTGCAAGGCGCCGTGTTGCCGTTTCTCCAGAAAAATTGGGTTTAATGCGCTCAGGGTGCGTCATGCTTTTAGCGAAACGAGATTGTTTTATTAAATTTAGTAATAAATAATAATTTAATAAATAAAAACAAAGTTCTGTATGGACGTGTATTGCTGACACGGGTATGCGAAACGTTTTGATATCCTGCTTCACACGATAAAAATACAAGGAGTGTTTATGCGTCGTCTTCTACTGGCAGTCACTTTGAGTTTGAGCGCTGCGCCAGCGTTTGCAGCTTTGCCGGACTTTGACATCATTTGCGGCGGCGGCCCTGCTTGTCAGGCGGCTTTTCGCGAAGTCTCAAAAGACATTACTTCCAGCCTTGGCTATAAATCCTTGAGCCCAGCTGAAGCAACCGGCGTGATCGGTTTTGGCGTCGGCGCTTATGGCAGCTACACGCCAACACAGGATTCGCAGGCTTGGGAAAATCTGACGGGGACTAAAGTCACCGGCATCGCTGTTTCGGGTATCACGGTCCACAAGGGTTTGCCGTTCGGCTTTGATGTTGGCGCCAGTTACAGCGTTATCCCAAGTACGAGCGCACGTTTGTGGGGCGCTGAACTGCGCTATGCAGTGCTGACGGGCGGCGTGGGTTCGCCTGCACTGGCCATTCGTGGTGCGTACTCGGCAACCACGGGCATTGATCACATCAAGGTCTCGACCAGCAGCATTGATGCATCGATCTCCAAAGGCTTTGCGATTCTCACGCCTTACGTCGGCGCCGGTTGGGTGCGTGGCACTGTAGATCCAGACAGCAGCACGTTATTGGATAAAGAAACGATTAACCGCGCCAAGGTTTTTGCCGGCATGCGCATCAGCTTCGTGATCTTTGAGCTGACGCCTGAGTACGAGCGAATTGGTGACAACAACAACTACAACTTGCGTATGGGCTTTTCGTTCTAAGCAAGCGAGTCGTTTAAAACAAGAAAGCCGCCGAAGGTACTCGGCGGCTTTTTTATTTGAAGCAAAAAAATTAAAGCTTAATTTTCGTCAGTAAAAAATTGACGTTGGAATTTCACTTTCATCGCACGCTTCGCGCCTTCAGGCTTTACATCAACATCAAAGGTCAAGAACTCCAGATGTTCGATGTCGAATTCAGCAATTAAATCTTGCGTGCTGCCATCGCTAGCTGGGCGCAGTGTGAGCTTCTGCTGATCGCCAATTAGATTGCGCACCGTGCCGCTGGCGCTGCCACGTGCTGGGCTGGTTTTTCCCGGCGCAGTTTCGCGTTGCAGGTTCACCAGTAACAGCCCGCGATCATTGCTTTGGCGAATGCCATATTGCTTTGCCATTGCAGGCGACAAATCTTTGGTCGACATCGCGGCGTAGTGCACAACAAACTCGCCATCGCGTACCAACTGCTGCGCAAATGCACTGGCTGATAACAGCAATAGACTAAGACCAATCAGCGCACGCTTCATGCTGTCACTCCAATAATCTTTGGACCTTGTAGCGTGTAGATCGCAATTTCGCTGAACAGATTCGGCGCGATGCGAATGCCCAAACCTTCGTGATAGCTGCGATCAAGCAAGCGACGACTGGCAATGCGCCAGCCGCGTGCATGGCACAAATCTTCAAAGTCCGACACGGTGCAGAGGTGAATGTTTGGCGTGTTGTACCAAGTCTCTGGTAGCGATGGCGTTACCGGCATGCGGCCCATCGCCAAGGCCGAGCGCACGCGCCAGTGGCCAAAATTGGGGAAGGTGACAATCGCGGTTTTGCCTACGCGCAGAATTTCTGCGAGTGCTTCATCTGGGCGCTGCAAAGCTTGCAGCGCCTGCGTCATCAAGACGTAGTCGAAAGAGCCGGTCTCAAAATCTTTGAGGCCATCATCAAGATCGCCTTGGATGACGTTAACGCCCGCATCAACGCAGCGTGCCAGATTGTCTGGATCAATTTCCAAGCCATAGCCGCTGACATTTCGGGTGCGTGTGAGATGCGCGAGCAGTGCGCCATCACCACAACCGAGATCGAGTACACGGCTGCCCGGCACAATCCAGTTGCTGATCAGTTCGAGGTCGGGACGAAGCGTACTCATGTCTCCTCCTCGGTAATGCGTGCGAGATAGCTGCTGAGTACGCGGTGGTACTGCGGCAACGGCATCAAGAAATCATCGTGGCCGAGTTGTGAGTCGATCAAGGCATAGCTGACATCGCGACCGGCGCTGACGAGACTCTTAACAATCTCGCGCGAACGTGCAGGCGAGAAGCGCCAGTCCGACGTGAACGCAACCACGAGGAACTTGGCCTTGGCCTGACGGAATGCAGTCGAGAGGTCATCGCCAAACTCGCGCGCAGGATCAAAGTAATCCAGCGCCTTTGTCATGATCAGATAAGTGTTGGCGTCAAAGCGATCAACGAAAGCCTGACCTTGATGGCGCAGATAACTTTCGACTTCGAACTCAACGTCGTAGTTAAAGCTTGGCGTCGCAGCTTTGAGTTCGCGACCAAACTTGGCGCGCATCGCTGCGTCGGACAGATACGTGATGTGACCGAGCATGCGCGCGAGCTTGAGCCCGCGTGAAGGAATGACATCGTGGTTGTAGAAGCGACCGCCGTGGAATTCTGGGTCAGACAAAATCGCCTGACGTGCAATCTCGTTGAACGCGATGTTCTGCGCAGAAATTTTTGGCGCTGCTGCAATCACGATGGCATTGCGAATGCGATCAGGCAGATCAATCGTCCACTGCATAACCTGCATGCCGCCCAATGAACCACCAACAACTGCGGCCCACTGACGAATGCCGAGCTGATCGGCGAGCAGCGCTTGTGAGCGAACCCAGTCACGCACCGTCAGCAATGGAAAGTCTGGACCCCAAGGTTCGCCTGTTTCAGCATTGATCGTGCTCGGGCCTGTGGAACCGCGGCAACCGCCGAGGTTGTTGAGGCTGACCACGAAGAAGCGATTGGTATCAATCGGTTTGCCGGGACCAATGCAGTTGTCCCACCAACCTGGTTTCTTGTCGGTTTCGCTGCTGTAACCCGCAGCGTGATGATCGCCAGATAGCGCATGACAGATCAGGATTGCGTTCGAGGCTTTGGCGTTGAGTGTTCCGTAGGTCTCGATGACCAACTCGTGCTGCGGAAGTGTGCGGCCACAGTCCAAGGCCAGCGCCTGATCGATGACGATCTTGCGCGGGGTGACTAGCCCAACAGAATCCGCCGGAAAGGCGCCCATCAACGGAACAGCCCTGGCAGAGGAATCAGGCGAGAGACCACTTGCAGTAGCAGCATCAACACCAGCGGGGCCAGATCAAGGCCGGACAATGGCGGAATGATGCGACGCACAGGGCGCAGCAGCGGCTCATTCAAGCTCCACAGCACATTGCTGGCCGGGTTGTTCACGCCGGGCCCGAGCCAAGACAGGATCGCCTGCACGAACAGCGTAAAGGTGTAGAGATTCACCGTCAGCACCAAAATCTTGAGCGTGGCAAATCCGAATATGGAGGCGATGCCAATCACCACATCGAGCAAGGCGCCGATGGAGTAAATGAACAGCATCGCCAGCGCCAGCAGCGTCACCACCGCAGCGGTGTCGAGATTGCGCCAGCGCGGGATGAACTTGCGCAGAAAATCGGTGGGGTAACGCGTGGTCTGCCACACCAATTGCGACATCGGGTTGTAAAAGTCCGCACGCACCCATTGCAGCAGAATGCGCAGCAGCAGCAACCACATCGCCAGATCAAAGATCGTGGTGACGAGGAAGAAAATCGCGTTATCGGCGTTAGCGCCCATTAACTGTCCCTAGTTCTTTTGCGCAAATTGTTCGCCCAGCTCGCGGCCGCGGTCAGCGGCTTCGCGTAGGGCGCGTTCAAATATGGCACGGATGCCGCCGGATTCAAGAGCTTTGAGGGCTGCTTCGGTCGTTCCGCCTTTCGAGGTCACCTGTGCACGCAAGGTGCTGACGTCGATGCCGGTCTTGGCGGCCATTTCTGCGGCGCCGATGAAAGTCTGTTGTGCCAGTTCAGCAGCGATCTCAGGCGACAAGCCCAGCTTTTCGCCCGCTTCACGCATCACTTCAGTGAGCAGGAAGAAGTAGGCCGGGCCAGAACCAGAAACAGCGGTCACGGCGTCGATGTCCGATTCGTTCTCCAGCCAGCAAGTCTTGCCCGCCGCTTTGAGAATCTTGTCGGCTAATTCGCGTGCAGCGTCTGGCGTGCCTTTGGGCGTGTACAGACCGGTGATGCCTTTCTGATACAGCGCTGGCGTGTTCGGCATGGTGCGGACCAGATGGACCTGATCGCCCAGCAAGTCACCCAAGCTGGACAGACGCACGCCAGCAGCAATCGAAACTACCGTCGCGCCCTTGTCGAGCTTGAGGCCAGACAATGCTTCAGCCATTTGCTGCGGCTTCACCGCTAGCACTACAGCCTGTGAGCCGCGCACGATTTCAGCGGCGCTGCTTTTAACGTCGATCCCAAACTGCCGACGCAACCAGTCTGCACGCTCCGCAAAAGGCTCGGCCACACGAATGTGACTGGCGCTATGACCCGAGGCGAGAAGACCTCCGATGAGTGCAGCAGCCATATTGCCGCCGCCAATGAAAGCTATGGTGGGTTGCATGATCTGGGTTTGACGAGGGGATGGATGCAGGGGAACTGCGCTTAAGCGCGCTATCATATTGCACGTTGCCCCCCAAAACTATTGTCCTTAACTTGAACGCCAAAGCCCGGCCACCGCAGTTTTCTGCGGAGGTCCAGAAAATCCTTGATGCCTATCGTGCCCGTGTCGACGCGGCGCAGGTCTACGACGTGGCCCAGGTCACGGCTCTGGATGAGGCGCGCAAGCTGTCGCAGCGTCTGGGCAATCGCATTCTGCTCAAGCGTGAGGACACCCAAGCGGTGTTCTCTTTCAAGCTGCGCGGGGCCTATAACAAGATCGCCAAACTCACTCCGGCAGAGCGCGCCCGTGGCGTGATCACCGCCAGCGCGGGCAACCATGCGCAGGGCGTGGCGCTGGCGGCCAAGAAACTTGGTCTGACCGCTTGGATCGTGATGCCGCGCACCACGCCGGCGCTCAAGGTCGACTCCGTCCGTTCATTGGGCGGTAAAGCCATCCTTCATGGCGATGCCTATGACGACGCCCGCGAGCACGCTCTGGCGTTGGCGGCTGAAAAAGGCATGACGATGGTGCATCCCTACGACGATCCCGAAGTGATCGCCGGGCAGGGCACCATTGCGCGCGAGTTGCTGGATCAATGTGCTGACCTCGACATGGTCTTCGTGCCGGTTGGTGGCGGCGGTTTGCTGGCCGGTGTTGCCGTTTACCTGAAGGCGATCAAGCCCAGGATCAAAATCATTGCGGTGGAGCCGGAAGATTCCAATTGCTTCGCTGCTGCGATGAAAGCAGGCCGTCGCGTCACGTTGCCGCAAGTTGGCTTGTTTGCCGATGGCGTCGCTGTGCGCCAGATCGGCGAAGAGAATTTCCGCGTCGCTCGTCATTTGGTCGACGGCACCGTTCAAGTTAGCGTCGACGAAATCTGCGCCGCGACTCAAGACTGCTTCTACGAAAACCGATCACTGCCTGAGCCCGCTGGCGCGCTTGCTGTGGCTGGCATCAAGAAATGGGTTGCAGAAAACGGCGTCAGCGGCAAAACCATCGCAGGCATCGTCTCTGGTGCCAACGTCAATTTTGATCGTCTGCGCCACATCGCAGAACGTGCGGAGTTGGGTGCGGCAACCGAAGCCTTGCTCGCCGTTACGATTCCAGAAATTCCAGGCAGCTTTAAGAAATTCCTCAAGCTGTTGGGCCGTCGTTCAATCACGGAATTTAATTATCGCTTCGCCACCGCAAGCACAGCGCATATCTTCGTCGGCATTCGCTTAAGCGAAGGCGCAAGCGAGCGCGAGTCCATCATCGATTCACTGCGCGAAGCGGGCTACGCTGTCGTCGATATGACCGGCAACGAAATGGCCAAAGCGCATGTGCGCTTCATGGTAGGCGGACGTGCATTCGGCGCCGAAAACGAAGTGCTATACCGCTTCGAATTTCCAGAGCGTCCCGGCGCGTTGTCTGATTTCCTCAACGCTATTGGCGGCCGTTGGAATATCTCGCTGTTCCACTACCGCAATCACGGCGCCGCTTATGGCCGCGTGCTTTGTGGCTTGCAGGTGCCCAAGCGTGAGCGTGCCGAGTGTCGACGCTCGTTGGATGAGCTGGGCTATCAGTACGCCGATGAGAGTGCGAATCCTGCGTACGAATTGTTTCTGGGCAGCGGCAACTAAATCTGCTGCGCGCAACGCGCGCTTTTGTAGGGTGCGCTGTGCGCACGCGTCTGGCGCTGACGTCTGGAACGCGTGCGCATGGCGCACCCTACGTTAGCCACCTATCGCGGGATCACTAATTCCCGGCCTGCCGTTTTCAACGCGTCCCGCAAAGCGACGCGCGTAGCTGTTATCTCCATCCACCATCACGCTGAAGTCATACCAACGCCCACTGCTGTTCAATGACCAGTGCGGTTTGACGGTTTCTCCGGGTTTAACGGTGTAACGCCACGGGCCTTCTTTGCTGTAAGCATTGGCCTTGATGATGAAGGTGCAGGGCGCTTTGCCGCTGTTGCGAAGTTCGGCATAGATCGCGCTGTTGTCGCCGTCGTAGCCGACGCGAATTTCTGGAGCGGGGCCATTCAGCAGTGACAAGGCGTTGAGCGTGCCTTGGAAATGGCGATGAAATCCATTCGGGCCGAGCACCCAGAGATCGTAGTGACCTAAATCCAATACGGCGCTCCAGCTATCGTTCAGCATTTTTCCGGCTTCAACGGTGTAGCGCTTCGGGATGCGCTCAAGATGTAGTTTGTCGTAGACCTGAAAGACTGCGCCGACACTGCCCGTGTTGATGAACTGCAGCTGCACTTTTCCTGCGAGCGCATTGATGCTGCTGTTAACGCTTAGCTCGTAGGGCAATGCGCGTGAAGGCCTTACGCCTTGGCGTTGTCGCGGCGCGGTGCTGTTGTTGCCCGTCGGAACGGGCACAGCGTCGAGTCGCTCCTGCGTTCTACTCAAGCTGTCTGCTTCAGCTTTACTGAAGCTAGGTAACGCCGGAAATTTGTCTTCGTTAGGTGTTGCAAAATTGAACGCTGAAGTGAGATCGCCACAGACTGCGCGACGCCATGCGCTGATGTTGGGTTCATGCACGCCAAAGCGTGTTTCAAGAAAGCGGATGACCGAGCTGTGATCAAACACCTGCGAATTGACCCAGCCGCCTTTGCTCCACGGCGAGACGATAGTCATCGGCACGCGCGGGCCGGGCCCATAAATTTTTTGATCGCGATAACGCTCACTGCTGTCATCAACTGTCGAAGCACCTGCGCGTGAGCCGTCGAGATTCACAGAAGGTGCACAAGGTGGTGGTGCGTGATCGAAGAAACCATCGTTCTCGTCGTACATCAACAGCAGTACGGTTTTGCTCCAGCTTGCTGGGTTGGACGTCAGTGCTTCCAACACCTGCTGCGTATACCAAGCGCCTTGCACAGGACTTGAGCGATCAGCGTGTTCTGAATAAGCCGAAGGTGCGATAACCCATGAGACCTGCGGCAGCGTGCCTGAAAGTACATCAACCTTGAGGCCATCCAGCGTATTGTTCTTTAGCGTACTCGTCAGGCCTTTGCTGACTAGCGTCGAGTTCGCGTCAGTTTCATAGGCCTCACGGAAATTGCGAAAACCTGCAAGCGAGTTGTTGTCGTAGTTGTCCGCCATGTCCTGATAAATCTTCCAACTGACGCCAGCGGCTTCGAGTCGTTCGGGATAGGTCGTCCAGTCGTAACCTTGATCAGAGGGTCCGAGCTTGTCGTAGTTGTTGCTGATCGCTGGGCCACCGCCAATTCCGCTGGGGTTGTTGGTACCGGTGAACAGAAAAAGTCGATTGGGATTGGTGCTGCCCTGCACTGAGCAGTGATAGCTGTCGCAGAGCGTGAAGGCGTTGGCGAGCGCGAAATGAAAAGGCAGTTCGGCTTCTTTGTAATAGCCCATCGACTGTCGCTTCTTGAACAAGGGCCACTGCCCATAGCGACCGTGATTCCAAGCGGCGTGTGCATCGGGCCAAGTATGTGGCGTGCTTTCTACGGACTGTGCGTTCCCGATGCGACTGTCGAGGTGATAAGGCTGGATTTCGGTGAATAAATCTTTCTGCTGCCAAATCGTACGGCCATCGGGCAGTGGCACGGTGAAGCGATCACCAAAGCCACGCACGCCGTGGAGGGTGCCGAAGTAGTGATCGAAGGAGCGATTCTCCTGCATCAGAATCACCACGTGCTGCACATCGTTGATCGTGCCGGTAACGGAAGCTGCTGGCATCGCCAGAGCCTCGCGGATGCTTTCCGGAATCATGGATGCGGCGAAAGTCGTGCCGGCCAGCCGTAGAAAATTTCGACGGCTGCTAGAGACCATGAGCGAATTTCTTTCGTCTCTTCATTGGGAGCGAAGCCTAGGTAGGCCAAGCGACGTTTCCGTGACGTCTGGATGAGAGTTTCTTTGCAACGATTAATGTTGGTCTGGTGGCAGAAAAGACGGTAATCGTTATTTCGCTTTGCCCTGTAAGCGCTATGAGATAGCCTTCGCTACAGATTATTTCAAAGAAACTTTAAATTACCGTCATGACCAATCCTCTGCTCGCGGGCATCCGCATTCTCGATCTTTCGCGCCTGTTGCCCGGCCCGTTTTGCACTTTGTATCTCGCTCAGCTCGGTGCTGAAGTCATCAAGATCGAAGAACCTAATGGCGGCGATTACGCGCGCTCGCTTTCGCCGGATTTGTTCGAGCTGGTGAATCGCGGCAAAAAATCAGTCACCTTGGATTTACGTAAAGCAGATGACGTCGAAAAATTTCATCAGCTGGTGAAAGACGCCGATGTCGTCATTGAGTCGTTCCGGCCCGGCGTGATGGATAAGCTCGGCTGTGGCTACGACGCACTGAAGAAGATCAATCCAAAAATCGTTTTCGCTGCGCTGACGGGCTACGGTCAGACGGGTCCGTACCGTGATCGCGCGGGTCATGACATGAATTACCTCGGCTACGCTGGTGTGCTTGATCAGATTGGCCCAGCTAAAGGCGCGCCTGCGCAATCCAATTTGCAGATCGCAGATCTTGCTGGCGGCGCACTCACCTGTGCGATTGGCATTTTGTCTGCGGTGATTGGCGCACGCACATCAGGCGAAGGCGCGTTTGTCGACGTTGGTATGCACGACGGTTCGATGGCGCTGCAGGTCGTGTCCTTCGCTGCGATTCGCGCGATGGGCAAATCCAATCCACGTGGTCGCGACATGCTGAGCGGCGCGCTGCCTAACTACAGCTTCTACGAATGTTCAGACGGCAAACATCTGGCTGTTGGCGCATTGGAGCCCAAGTTCTGGGCCACGCTGTGCACTGCCATTGGCCGCGCTGATTTGCTGAAGCGGCCGATGGCTCCAGGCGCCAGCGCTGAAGCGGTGCGCGCTGAAGTTGCCGAGTTGTTCAAGACTAAGACGCGTGACGAGTGGGAGACAATCTTGCTTCAACACGACGCCTGCACCACTGCGATTCTGACGCCTGATGAAGCGCTCACCAACGAACAAGTCGTGGCACGTGGGCTGGTTGAAAATCATCTTGGCAAACCAGCCACGGCGATGCCGATTCAGTTTGGCGAAATTCCCCGCATCACCTGCGGTCCGGCCCCAAAGCTCGGTGCAGACAACGCAGCGGTACTCGGCGCACTGCGTAGTTAAATTTCCCTTTGAAGTCACAGCGGGGGCTCTGTATAAAGATTGCATCAATAACGGTGTGATTCCATGACAAAGCCCTTTTTTGCAGACGCGCGTTCAGCCAATAACAAACCTATTCGAGTGATCGAAGGGCAGGGCGTTTCTTTGGAAGCGTTCAAGAGTTGGATCGCCGAGCAACGAGATCAGATCGAAATCGAATGGGTGCGTCACGGCGCGCTACGTTTTCGTGGCTTTGATTTGCTGGGTGCCAGCGATTTTGAACAGGTCGCGATGGCGCTGGAACCTGATTTAAAAAACGACTATCTCGGCACTTCGCCACGCAATGCGCGTAGCCAATATGTTTTCACCGCTTCCGAGTTGCCGCCGTTTTACCCGATTGCGCAGCACAGCGAGATGAGCTTTTTGCCTTCAGCTCCGCGCAAATTATTTTTCCACTGCACCATTGCCCCGGGAAAGAATGGCGAAACACCAACGGTTGATTGGCGCGCAGTGTGGCGTGATCTTCCTGCGGAAATGCGTGAGACATTCGCCGCTCGCCGTGTTCGCAATATCCGCAATTACGACGGCCCAGACAGTCCCAAGGGCCGCGATCTCTGGCAGCTCAAGCGTTGGGATGAGTTATTCAGCACAACCGACACCGTCCTCGTTGAACGTAAAGCTGAAGCGCAGGGCTTGCGCTGCGAATGGTTGGCGCAAGGACGTCTTCGTTTAATCAACGATCAAGTTGCGATGCGTGAGCATCCGGTGACCGGTGAAACCGCGTGGTTCAATCACACGCAGGTGTTTCACGTTGCAGCTGCAGCGTTAGAGTACGCCTACATTCTTCGCCATCAAAAAAATCCACGTGCGATTTTTTACTGGGCACTGACTAGCGCATTAACCACACTCAAGCAGCGCATGAAATCGTCGTTGGAACAGCCGATGCATGTGACGCATGCTGACGGTGGAGAAGTGGATCCACGCCACGTTCGTATTTTGGTTGAAACCATCTGGAAACATTTGGTCATTGAGACTTGGCATGAGGGCGATATTCTCGCGATCGACAATCGCTCGACCGGTCATGGCCGCATGCCTTTTCATGGTCCTCGTGAGGTGCTGGTCGCCTGGACTGGCACGTGAACAACGAAGCTTTACCTACGTTGCAGTTCAGCCCCGCGGCTGCGCTGGTTTTGCAGGGCATTCTCGCGCTGGTTATTTTTGGCGTAGCGCTGGAGCTTTCGTTTGCAGACTTTCGCCGTTTGCTGTCGCAGCCCAAGCCCGTTTTTGCAGCACTGTTCTCACAGTTGTTGGTGTTGCCACTGCTGACCTTTGGCTTGATCTGGGTTTTAGATCCTTCACCGGGTTTGGCGCTGGGTTTGATGATGACTGCGGCCTGTCCCGGCGGAAACATGTCGAATTTGTTGACGCATTGGAGTGGTGGACGCACTTCGGTGTCGATGAGCGCTACAACGATTTCCAGTTTGATCTCACCCATCACAACGCCGCTCACCTTCGCGTTGTTAGGTGGTCTGCATCCCGCAACGCAAGCGGCCTTGCAAGAGATTCGCGTGCCTGCGCTTGAACTGGTGATGACGATTGCCGTGGCGCTGATGCTGCCACTACTTGCAGGCATGACCTTAGCAAGCAAAAAGCCTGAACTCGCAAAACGATTGCTGATGCCGCTGCGACGTTTTGGCTTGATCGTTTTCTTTGGATTTGTAGTCGTCGCACTCGCTGCAAACGGTCGACTATTCCTGCACGTGATCTCGACGCTATTCGTCTTGGTGCTGCTGCATAACCTGTTGGCAATGGTCAGCGGCTATGGTGTCGGCGCTTTGTTTCGCGTCTCCGAAGGTGAGCGTCGCGCCATCACGTTTGAAACCGGCATTCACAACACGGCGCTGGGCCTGACGTTGGTGTTCAGCTATTTCCCTACACAGACCAATATGATTTTGGTTTTAGGTTGGTGGGGTGTGTGGCAGTTGGGCACTGGTGGTGTGTTGGCTTGGCTTTGGGCCAGAAGAAGGCCAGCAGCGAGCAGCGTTTACAGATAAATCACAGAAACAAAAAAGCCCAGACAAAAGTCTGGGCTCTGAAACGAACAGCGCGCCGAGATTAAGGCACGCCCGCAATCGCCTTATTAAGTGGCAAGCGACCAATCGCGGTGTCCGTCAGGCTGCCGAAGTACAACCACTCGCGATATTCGCGCACGCTGGTGATTGGGCCATAAGCGCCTTTACCTTCGTATTGCAGGTTGGCGATGACCTTGCCATTGAGATCAAGACCCAAAGCAAACGCGAGTGAGCTGGGTTTAGGTTGCAGGAACTTAGGCAGGCGATAAACCACTTTGCGCAGCCATTCATTGCCAGGCAACAGCGTCTTGTCGAGCATGGCATCGCGGGGCGCGACGAGCGCTACCCAGAAACGGTTTTCGCCGTTGAAGCTGATGTTGTCTGGGAAGCCAGGCAGGTTGTCGATGAATACATCTTGCGTGCCCGCCTTTTCGCCCTTGAGCCAGTAACGCAGCACGCGGTACTCGCTGGTCTCATTCACCAAGATGTAAGCCTCATCTGGGCCCAGCGCGACGCCGTTAGCAAAGTGCACGCCCTTCATCAGCGTTTTCACTTCTTGGGTTTTGGGATCGTATGAGAACACGCGACCATTGGCGCCATGCTCAAGCAGGTCGGACATGTGATTGCCGTAACCAAAGCGGTCAGAAGCGTCGGTGAAATAAACCATGCCGCTGCGGCCAGCGACGGCATCATCAGCAAAGCCATATTTCTGACCATCGGCTTCTGTGCTGATGGTTTCGATATCAACACCTTTGACGCTGTTGACCATGAAGCCCTTGATGGCGTCAGCGATAAACACGCTGCCGTCATCCGCAACGCCAAGGCCGAGAGGGCGGCCACCGGTGTTGCCGAGTTTGGTTTGATTCTTGAAGTCAGGCGAGAAGCGCACGACGTCGCCATTGGCGAAGCCCGCATAGACGCTGCCTTCGCTATCCAGATTGATGCCTTCAGGACCGACGCCATAGCCTTCGGCCATGCGTTCGATGTCTTTGAGCTTCTCGTTATAGGCGTATGGGCCTTCGGAGAGGCTGGGGGCAGGCGGTGGTGTCCACGCCTGTGGCTGAATTGGCACTGGCCAAAACAGTAGGTAAATGGCGGCAACGGCTACGAGTACCAAGGCCGAAATTAATGCTTTCATATGCTCCCCTCTGCATGCACTCTATATTGAGCGTGTGATGTTTATCTACGGTTCCGCGAGCGCTATTGTGCCTGCGATAACTGTTACTAAATGTTTACTATAATTTAATTTATAAGACAATTAACAAGCAACCCATGCTAGATCATGACAGAGCCGGACATAAGCCTCATTTACCGGGAACGCCGTGGAGCTAAACCTCGGGCATTTGTTTAAGATGCTCTGCTCAAATTCAGGTCGCTTAAAAGCGGATCAAAAATAATTGTTTTAGGGGGCTAGATGTCTACGCAAAAAAACCCAGTCGAAATGTTGATGCAGTGGGCCAAAGAGCGCCCGAGCACCCCTTGGTTGTTCCAGCCCGTCAATGGCGCGTGGAAAAGCTACACCTGGGCAGAGGCAGAGTCCCAAGTGCGATCGATGGCCACCGCGCTCAAGTCGCTGGGCTTTCCGGCTGGCACGGCCATCGCGATCTCAGGCCGTAACACCGCGCATTGGTTCTTCGCGGATTTGGCCATCAGCATGGCGGGCTACGTCAGCGTCGGTCTGTATCCGAAGCAGTCGGTAGATGCCGTTAAATACATTCTGAATCACTGCGAAGCCAAGGTCGTTTTCATCGGCCCGATGCCAGACGCGGATGATTTTGCAAAGGGTTTGCCAGCAGGCATTCTCAAGATTGGTTTCCCTTACGCTGATCTCGGCATTGCCTGCGATCACCAGTGGGATGACTTGGTGAAGAAGAGCGAGCCGTTCTCCGGCTACACGCCGCCAGATCCAAAGCAGCTCGCAACACTGGTTTACACCTCAGGCACCACGGGCAATCCCAAGGGCGTGATGATCACTGGCGAGAACATGGCATTCGCCACGATGGGTTTGATGAAAACCATGCCAGCAGTCGGCACTGAGAAATTCTTCTCCTACCTGCCACTCGCGCACATGTTTGAGCGCGGCGCATTGGAACTTGCCAGCATTTATCTCGGCGCGCAGGTTTACTTCAACGAGAACATCGAGAAGCTCGCAGAGCAGCTCAAAGAAGTGGCGCCAACGCGTTTCTTCGGCGTGCCTTTGGTCTACAGCCGCATTCAAGGTGGCGTGTTGAGAAAGCTGCCACAGGAAAAACTGGAACGCCTGCTGAAGATTCCTTTGCTGTCGAGCTTCATCAAGAAAAAGATCAAGACCGGCGCTGGTCTGCAGAACGTGCGCTATATGTTTGTAGGCGCTGCACCAATGCCGATGCCACTGATGAAGTGGTTCGAAAAACTCGGCCTCACCGTGCTGCAAGGCTACGGCATGACCGAGAACAGCATCTACGCAACCGCCAACCTGCCTAAAGCAAATCGCTTTGGCTCAGTAGGCCGCGCGATGCCGGGCGCAGATATGCGCATTTCGGAAGAAGGCGAGATTCAATACAAGCACGCAGGCGTGATGGCCGGTTATTACAAAGAGCCCGAGAAAACCGTCGAAACGTTTACCGCTGATGGCTGGCTGCGCACCGGCGACAAAGGTCGCGTTGATGCAGAAGGCTATCTCTACATCACCGGTCGCGTGAAAGACATCTTCAAAACGCTCAAGGGCAAGTACGTTGCTCCAGCACCAATTGAAGGCTCACTGGCGCGCAACACGGATATCGACCAGATGTGTTTTGTCGGTACTGGTCTGACGCAGCCGATCATGACCGTGACGCTGACACCAGAAGCGCAGAAGAAATCACGTGGCGATGTTGAAGCCGGCCTCATTGCAGATATGAAAGTCGTCAACGAAACGCTCGAACCGCACGAAGAAATTGCCAAGTGCCTCATCCTCAAAGAGAGCTGGACCATCGACAACGGCATGATGACGCCGACGATGAAGGTCAAGCGCAATGAAGTTGAAAAACGCTTCCTGCCACTGATCGAGAAGCACGCGCAGAATCGCGACAAGATTGGTTGGGAATAAAGCACACCGTTTAAACAGAAATGCCGCTCATTGAGCGGCATTTCTGTTTGTGAGCATCGTTATTTATTACTGCGCAAAGATCACCGTCTTATTGCCATCTACAATCACACGATCTTCCACGTGCCAACGCACGGCGCGGGCAAGAACCTGACGTTCGAGATCACGACCCAAACGTTTGAGATCGCCAATCGAATGGCGATGCGAAACGCGCGCGGTGTCTTGCTCAATGATCGGGCCTTGATCCAACTCTGCCGTCACGTAATGCGCCGTCGCACCAATGATCTTCACGCCGTGCTTATACGCCTGCAGGTAGGGATCAGCACCTGCGAATGCGGGCAAGAAGGAGTGATGAATATTGACGATGCGGCTGGGATAATGTGAAACGAAATCACCTGTCAGCACACGCATATAACGTGCGAGCACGATGAAGTCGGTCTGATCTTTTAGCAGCGCCAGCATTTTTGCTTCAGCCTCTGCATGCGTTTCAGCCGTCACCGGCACGTGCTCAAAGCGCACGCCAAAACTCTCGACAGCCGCACGCAGGTCAGCGTGATTCGAAATCACCATCGGGATATCGACCTGCAACTCTCCACGTTGCCAGCGCCACAGCAATTCCATCAGCGCGTGATCATGCTTGGATACGAGCACCGCCATGCGCGGACGCTCACTGGCCTGTGTGATGTGCCACTGCATGCCGAAAGGTTTAGCGACGACATCACCAAAAGCCTGACGCAGTGCGCTGATCGAAACATCTAGCGTTGGCGTTTGAAATTCCAAACGCAAAAAGAATTTGCCGCCGCTGGGATCAGACGAATGCTGATCCAGCTCGGTGATATTCACGCCGTGGTGATACAAAAAAGTAGTGACAGCCGAAACGATGCCGGGACGATCCGGGCAGGTAATCAGCAGGCGGGCGGTGGTTTCAGGCTGGGTAGTCACGGCGGCACATAGACGGCGATGGGGCGGCTATTCTGCCCAAGCGCTCGTCTAAGGCCAACTATTGCAGCGGCGGCAGGGTCTTTGGCGCGTCTGCGGGAGGCTTACTGTAGTAGGCAATGCGCGCGACATAGGGGTTGCCGCTGCTGTCATGCACGTTAGAGATACCGCGATATTCCAGCAGTTTGCGCGTCTTGGCTTCGTAGCTGAGTTCCAGCGGGTCAATCACAAAACGCAGCATGGAATCGGGCTCCACACGAAAGCGAACGATCGGTGCGCTCTCGAAGCTGCCGTCTTCAATGCGCTTGATGCGGAATTTAAAGGCGTCGAGATTGCCAGCAGCCACGAGTTTGAAAGCAATGGTTTTGCCCGCCATCAATTCAGCAAAGTTGGCGCGGATATAAGCGTGAAAGCCGGAGTCAGCAGCCATCGCTGCGGCCCGATCAACTTGCTTGCGTTCCACTGGTTTGTCGCTGCCGCTGCGCTTAAAAATCTCCACCTTATCGCCAGTGATGGCGCTAATGCCTTCTTCGAAACCATCGCGATTGAGGACGAGGTGATACAGCGGGATGTAATTGTCTTTGGAGAAATCCAACGTCTTATTGCCGATCTGTTTTCCCTGCGCATCGAAGTACTTCATCGTGCCGCCAAGCCAGCGATCACCGTTTGAGCGCTGCTCATGCACTTCGGTATAGAGGTATTTGCCGCTCTTCTGATCATAGGCGTAGCCATAAAAGCGCTGCACTTCATCGCCTGCTGCTGAAGCGGGCAGGGCGCTAACGAGCAATAGCACGGCTAATATTTTTTTGAGCATGAGAATTCTGAACTCTTAGTTTTTAGCGTTTATTGAACAGGTAATGCGCCACGCCCCATTCGTTGCCCTTGTTATAGCCGAACAATTCCGCCACGGCCATATAAAACATGCGCCAGCGATTGAACCAGATCACGGCATCCTTCTCGCCATAGCCTGCACGGAAGACGTTCATGATCTCGGCTTTCTTGGCATCCATGCCATCCAGCCAGTGGTTGGAGGTTTTCTCATAATGCGTGCCTGAGACCCACCATTGTTGCTGGAGTTTCACATCGTCTTGAAAATTCAGCAGCAGATTTTCACTAGGCATAGTGCCGCCGGTGAAGAAGTACTGGCTCATCCAATCGCTGCCGTCCTTTACTTCAAAGTGGTAGGCGAGAAGCTTGTGCACGAAGATATGAACAAACAATTTCGCATCCGCATTCATCCAGCGCGAAACCTTTTTGAGCAACAGACCGTAGTTCTTCATGTGCTCAAACATTTCAATCGACATCACGCGATCAAAACCGTATTGCAGTTGCTCGGCAGGGATTTCGAAATCGACAATGTTGCCAGTAAGGATGGTCAGATTATTAAAGCCACGTTCTTTGGCGCGGCGCATGATGAACTCGCGCTGGCCATGAGAGTTCGAGAGGCCAACAATCTGTGAGTTCGGATATTTCTCTGCCAGCCATAGCGACAGCGAGCCCCAGCCACAGCCCAGATCAAGAATGCGTAAGCCATTCTTGAGTTGCGCACGCTCCGCATAGAGCGAAAACATTTTCTCCTCAGCCTGCGCCAGCGTTTCATTGCCGTTGGTGTAAAGCGCGCAGGAGTATTTGAGGCGAGGGCCAAGGTGCAGATGAAAGAATTCTGCGGGCACTTCGTAGTGTTGTTCGTTGGCGGCTTTTGTTTCTACCGCAATCGGGCTGACGCGTAGCTCATCCAGAAAATCGTTAAAGCGACGCGAACGTTCTTCGCCATCGCCTGCAGACTCATCGACCAAACGCTGCGCCATCAACTTGCGCATCGCTGCGCGAGTGAGCACATCGGGGACATAGCCTTTTTCTACGAGATCGATTGGGTTCATGTTTTTAGTCAGTAATGAAAGTGTGGTGTGTCTTTAAGCTCCCTCTCCGCACTGTCGTGGGGAGAGGGAACAAGAGTCGAATTCAGTCTTTTGGCGGCCAGGGAATCAGCGCGCTGGTTGTTCGAATGTAATCGGCATAACCCGGTTTCCGCTTTGCCATTTCTTCTTCAAGAATCGGCATGCCTGAAAGCTTGGTGAGCAAAAACGCCATCACCAGCGGAGCGACAAGCGAGGTCCAACCCCATGGCGCACTGAGTGCCAGCGGCAAATACGCCACCCAATGCAAACACTCAAAGAAATAATTGGGATGTCGCGACCAACGCCATAAGCCTTCGCGACAGACGCGGCCTTTATTGGCTGGGTTATTCCGAAACGCTTCCATCTGCGAATCCGCGATCGCTTCGCCAATCACGGATAGGAGCCAGATCAGGCCCGCCGCAACGATCGCAAGTGAAGACGGCGCATCGGGCCGATACGCAATCGCGATAAAAGCGCTGCCAGAGAGGAGCAGCGTGAAGATGTTCTGAAATTGGAAGAACCAGAACATATTGAAGTTAGCGCGTGAGCCCCATTTCTCGCGGAACTCGGCATAGCGAAAGTCTTCTGGCTTGCCGTAGTTGCGCCGCCACAGATGCGTGCCCAAACGCAGACCCCAGAGTCCGCCCATGAGTCCAAGCACGGTACGTGTGCTTTCCGGTGCGCTACCCACGGTCGCATAAAACACAGCCAACCCGCCCAGTGTCCACGCCCAGATTGCATCCACCAGCCCTGCGTTACGGGTGCGTAGTTGCATCAGCCAGGCCACGGTCTTGGCGCTGACCACAATCACAACACTGATCCAGAAGGCGTTTAGTGGGCTCATAGGTCTCAAATCGTTAAACTT
The DNA here is from genome assembly GCF_003052265.1 of Stenotrophobium rhamnosiphilum. Lineage (GTDB taxonomy): Bacteria > Pseudomonadota > Gammaproteobacteria > Nevskiales > Nevskiaceae > Stenotrophobium > Stenotrophobium rhamnosiphilum. Next base: position 569,693 of record NZ_QANS01000002.1, on the reverse strand, counting down.
GCTTATAGACAATACGAGGACAACACGAAAATGGATTTAAACCAAGCGAAAAAAGTTTTGGAAACCGGCATCAAGTTCGTTGAGCGCTCCGGCCTCAAGGTGCTGGAACTCGAAAAAGGCCGGGTTAAATGCCAGATGCCCTTTGCAGGCAACGGCAACCACATCGGCACCATGTACGCCGGTGCGCTGTACACGCTCGCCGAAATCCCCGGCGGCGCGTTGTTCCTCTCCAGTTTCGATGTCGCCCGCTATTTCCCCATCGTGCGCGAACAGACCATCAAATTCCTCAAACCAGTGACTACTGATGTCACCATCGAGATCAGCATCAGCGACGCGCGCATCGCCGAACTGCAAGCCGAGGCGGATGCCAAGGGTAAGGCTGAGTTTGTATTGGAAGGCGAGATTAAAACCGCTGACGGCACGACCGTCGCGACGAGCAGCGGCATTTATCAGCTGCGCGCAAACGCACGTAAGCCCAGCTAGTGTCGAAGGCGGTCTGTCATCTACACGCGTTATAGCGAAACAGACCGCACCTTCGAAATGAAGTCGCGCATATAAGGTTTATTGGCGAGACTCTCTGGCATCGCTGCGTGCAGTTCGCACTTTAAGCCATTCGGCCCCAATGATTTTCCAACAACGTAGCCGCGATCCAGATAGGGCTTCACGCTCCACTCTGGAAGTGCGGCGATGCCTCTTCCGCTTGCAACGAGCTGCAGAATCGCTACGGTCAGTTCTACATTTCTACGCTTGGCTTTGATGCGTGCAGGTGCGAGGAAGTGGCGAACGACGTCGAGCATTTCGTCATCGACCGGATAACTGATCAGCGTTTCTGATTGGAAATCTTTGGGCTGTAGAAAAGGTTTATCTGCGAGCGGATGTTTGGGCGACAGGATCGCCAAAGTCTCGTAGGTGAAAAGATGTTCGGTGACGATGCCTGCACGTGCAGCAGGCTTATCGTGAATTACGGCGAAGTCTGCTGTGCTGCCTTCGACCAATGAGATCGGTTCAGTATGAAAGCCGCTGACGAGATCGAGTTCGACTTCGGGCCAGTGTTCACGGAATGCATCCATCGCTGGCATCAGCCAGTCGAAACAGGTATGGCATTCGACGGCAACGCGCAGTTCGCCGCTGCGGCCAGAGACCCATTGTGAAATTTCGCGCTCGGCGTCTGAGGTGAGTGAAGTCACTTCGCGCGCGAGTGCCAACAGTCGCGCGCCCGCCTGTGTGAAGCGCAAGGGTTTGGTGTTGCGTTCAAACAATGGCGAGCCGTAATGCGTCTCCAGCGCCTTGAGCTGATGCGAGAGCGCGGACTGCGTTACGAACACGCGATCTGCGGCTTTGGCCAGCGATCCTGTGTCTGAAAGCGCGAGAATCGTCTGCAAGTGACGGATTTCTAAGGGAGATTGTGACATGAATTTAATTCACATTAATTAGTAAATCTGTGAGATTGAATAATACATGACCGTAACCGAGCATGCGCGCCTGTCCAAATCGGGTTTCGCACATGTCTACCGCTCACATCCTCGGCTTCCCCCGCATCGGCGCTCGCCGCGAACTTAAAGCAGCTACCGAGGCGCATTGGAAAGGCACGCTTGATCAGGCCGGCCTAAAAGAAACGGCGAAAGAACTACGTCGTCGTCATTGGGATCTGCAGAAAGCTGCGGGCCTCGATTACGTGACAGTGGGTGATTTCGCGTTCTACGACCACTTGCACAACGTCACGGCCTTATTCGGTGCCGCACCCAAACGTTTCGATCTAACCAGCGTCGATCTGTCCGGCTATTTCGCAATGGCTCGCGGCACCCCGCAACAACCGGCGTTGGCGATGAAGAAGTGGTTCAACACTAACTACCACTATCTCGTTCCTGAGATTGGTGCCGAAACGCAGTTCAAGCTGAATCGTGATTGGCTGTTGCCAGAAGTGAGCGAAGCACGCGAGCTGGGGCACGCGGTGAAAGTTGTGCTGCCAGGGCCGCTGACGTGGCTATGGCTGTCCTCTGCAGAAGCGGGCTTCGACAAACTCACGCTGCTGTCCTCGCTGCTCAATTCTTACTGGGTGCTGCTCGGCGATCTGAAAGCGCAGGGCGTGGAGTGGGTGCAGATTGATGAACCGATTCTGTCGCTCGATCTGCCACAGGATTGGCTGGCTGCATATCCAATAGTGTTCCGCGAACTCTGCACAGCGGGTTCCAAAGTTCTGCTCGCCACTTACTTCGGCGATGTCTCTGCGCATGCGGAGTTGCTGAAGAGAATTCCGATTGATGGCCTGCACCTCGATTTGGTGCGTGCACCCGCACAGCTTGATGCGTTCCTGAAAGATTGGCCTGAGAACAAGGTGCTGTCTGCTGGCGTCATTGATGGACGTAATTTGTGGCGCAGCGATCTGGCCAGAGCATTAACGACGCTGCACGAAATCAAAGCCGTGCTTGGCGAACGTCTGTGGATTTCTGCGTCAAGCTCATTGCTGCATGTCCCGCACGATTTGGCGCAGGAAACAAAACTTGATCCGCGTATCAAGAACTGGATGGCATTCGCTAATCAGAAGCTCGATGAACTGGCACTACTCAAGCGCGCCATGAATGAAGGCGAAGCGGGTGTGTGGAAAGAACTTCAGGTGGCTGCGAAAGCGATTGAAGATCGCCGCAATGCGCCGAGCACCAAGCGCGCGGATATTCGTGCGCGTGTTGCGGCGTTGAAGGACAGCGATACCGAACGCCAGTCAGTGTTTGGCAAGCGCATCGCGGCCCAGCAAGCAGTTCTTAATTTGCCAAAGCTGCCAACGACGACAATCGGATCTTTCCCGCAGACGGCGGAAATCCGAAATGCACGTGCTTCATTCAAAGCGGGCAAGCTCAGTGAAGCGGATTACATCGCTGCAATGAAAGCCGAGATCAAATTTGTAGTCGACAAGCAGGAGCAGCTCGACATCGATGTGCTCGTCCATGGCGAGCCTGAGCGCAATGACATGGTTGAGTACTTCGGCGAGCAGATGGACGGCTACGCCTTCACTCAGCTTGGCTGGGTGCAGAGCTATGGCTCACGCTGCGTGAAACCGCCAGTGATTTACGGTGATGTCTCACGCCCCAAGGCGATGACGGTCGAGTGGACGAAGTATGCGCAGAGCCTGACGACGAAGCCGATGAAGGGCATGCTCAGCGGCCCACTGACGATGCTGTTCTGGAGTTTCGTGCGCGATGATCTGCCGAAGCGTGATGTTGCTTTGCAGTTGGCGCTCGCGCTGCGTGATGAAGTTGTTGATCTCGAAGCCGCGGGTATCAAGGTGATTCAGATTGATGAACCAACAATCCGCGAAGGTCTGCCGTTGAAGAAAGCCGATTGGCCGGAGTATCTCGACTGGGCGGTTCGCGCCTTCCGCATTACTGCTTCTGGTGTGCGTGACGAAACGCAGATCCACACGCACATGTGCTACTCGGAGTTCAACGATATTCTGCCGTCGATTGCGGCGCTGGATGCTGACGTCATCACCATCGAAACTTCACGCGCTCGCATGAAGCTGCTTGATGGCTTTGCCGAGTTCAAATATCCGAATGACATCGGCCCGGGCCTCTACGACATTCACTCGCCGCGTGTGCCAGCAGCAGATGAAATGAAGACGCTGTTGCAACGTGCGCTGGCGGTAGTTCCGGCTGAACGTCTTTGGGTGAATCCAGACTGCGGGCTCAAGACCCGTGCTTGGCCAGAAACCGAAGCAGCGCTGGAGCGCATGGTGGCAACTGCAAAAGAAATGCGCGCGACCTTGACCTAGCCATGTTTCATTTTGCTAAATCCAGTCGCGGGGCAAAGAGCGGTGTGATCAAGAAAGGTCTGATCACCTTACATATGAGGCAAGTCATGTCAGTAGAGAATGAGCAGTCGATACGAGTGGAGAGAGCTGTGGAAAGCTCACTTGCGCAGAAGAGTTCGGTCATTCAAATGTATGGCAAGAAGCAAGATTTCGCTGCAGAGCTGCCAATGTTTGATGCCGAGTATCACGTGGCAGGATTTTGCTCGTGCTGTATGCGCGGAGAGTAGTTCCAGAAAATAAAAAAGCCCAGATCACTCTGGGCTTTTTTGTTGTTCTGCGGCGTCAAACCATTTTGACGCTTAACACTGACTTATCGTGCTGCAACCGCCGGATTCGAAATGATCACTTCGACACGACGATTAGCCTGACGACCAGCTTCAGTTTTGTTATCCGCAATCGGCGAGTTGTAACCCGAACCGACAGCCGTAACACGCTGGGCATCAATTCCATGACCGGTGAGATAAGCCGCAACTGAATCCGCACGACGCTGTGACAGCGCCTGATTCAACGCTTCGCCGCCACGATTATCGGTATGACCTTCGATGCGTACAGTACGATCTGGAGCCTGTGCGAGAAAAGTCGTTAAGCGATTCAGCTTGGAAGCACCGCCTGCTTTGAGATCAGAGCGACCCGTAGAGAACAGAACGTCGCCTAGCGTTAATACCATGCCGCGATCTGTTTTCTTCGCTTCTAGTGCCAGCAACTGCGCCTGAAGAGCATCATTCTTTTGATTGATGCTGTCGCTTTGTGCTTGTAGCTGGTTGTTTCTCATGTTGGCGTTGTCAGCCTGAGATTTCAGCTCGCTGCTCTTGATAGCGGCCGCATCATTTTCTGCCTGCAGCATGTTGTTTGCACGCTTGGCAGAATCTGCTTCGCGTGTGCGGGCATCCAACTGGATCTGACTATTCTGTTCGCTGAGCGCTTTGCGTTGCTCTTCAGTGAAATTGGTTTGAGCGTTGGCTCTTGCGATATTGATCTTCTGATCCGCCAGATAAACCAGATGCGCGGTTACTGAAGGGTCTTTCTGTTCTTGCTCTGCTTGAGAAACGGCATCTGCAGCATCTTTCATCGCTACGGGTGCGCGGTTTGCCAGCTTTGGATCAGATTGCAACTCAGTCAGATTGGCGCGAACGCGGGTAACACCCGGGTCTTTCGTTTCATGTCCTGCACAAGATGCTAGCAGTACGCCCGTGCTGCCGATAACGGCAACCAAGAAGGTGCTGCGAATGACGCTGCTCATATTATTAAATTTCATGGTTTAGCCTCCCGTATTGCGTTGTGTTTCTTGGCGCAGCGCCTTGCCATTCTTTTGCAGTTCTTGATTCACTGCATTGGCTTTGCCGAGGCGTGCTTTTGATGTGGCCAGATCAGCGTCGGCGCGTGCTTCATCAGCAAGGCGACGTGACTCGGTCATATCTTTGTCATCTTTCTTCAAGGCGGCGGCGTGTGCGGCGGCCAACTTTTCACGGGCAGTACGCATTTCAAGCGGAGCAAATTCAGCGCCGCTTTCTTTTTCAGCGCTGGCTACAGAAATGTCTGCAGCCTGTAGGGTGTCAAGTGGTGGCTGTGGGGTGCTAGCGCAAGCGGCAAGAGCGAGTACTCCGCCCATCAATAGAACGCGAAGGGGGACGAGGTGTAGTTTCATGGTGAACTCCTTAAATGCTTGCGCGGACTTAGCGCGATATCGGATTGGGGGCGAAACTCGCCGCCGATTCGTTGAGCTTAGTTTTACGCTCAAGCCATTAAGGTGTCCGTGTGTAAGCGTACATAGCGCTACTTCTTGCGCATTCGCTCAGTGACGTCCATGCCAATGCCACGATAACCAGAGTAATGGCCAGATCGATCAAAGATCGGCTCTCCACTCACTTGAAAATATTGCAGCGAGCCGTCGGCATTGGTTCTGCTGTAAACAAAATCCAGAAATGGCTTTCGGGCCGCAATATTGGCCTCAAGAGCGGCGAGTTCAATTTCGTTCCATCGAACTCCTTGTGCATCTGTTTGCGTGTGCGCTACGCCTTCCCCACGGATGCCAAGCATTTCCATTGCTGGGCCGGACACATTAGTAAAATGTCCGTTCACATCCTGTTCCCAATACCAGTCAGAAGATAATTCTGTGAGGCGGTGAAAGCGTTCTTCGCTTGCACGCAGTTCGGCAGTTCTCTCAAGTACGGTTTGTTCCAGCACCAAATTGTGGTTTTCGATCTGCTGATACAACAGGCGAACTTCCAGCATGTTGTGTATGCGTGCTTTCACTTCAACCAAATCAAAAGGCTTGCTGATGAAATCTTTGGCGCCCGCTTGCAACGCTCGCAATTTATGGCCGGGCTGAGCAGTAATCACCAGAACAGCAACATAGCGCTCGGTCTCAATCGTCTTGAGTCCTTCCAATACAGCAAACCCATCCATGCCGGGCATCAATAGATCGAGCAGGATCAAGTCATAGTGGTTTTTGCGGTGCAGCTCGCAAACTTCAGTCGGATCCATCGTGGAGGAGACACGGGTATAGCCCGCGGTATCTAGCATTTGGTGCAGCAAGCGCACATTGGCTTCCAGATCATCAACGATCAGGATTTTGGCATTCAGAATATCGGCGGCGTTGATCATCGGGCTGTTAAGTCTTTTGTGTCTTCAGCCCTTGCGCTGGTGAATTCCAAGGCTTCGTCGAGTGCGGCCATGAACGCATCAACTTTGATCGGCTTGGTCAAATAGCGAAAGAACCCGGCTTCTAATCCCTTGCGAATGTCATGGGGCATTGCGTTGGCACTGATTGCAATAACCGGGATGTGTTCTGTTACCGGATCATCACGCAAGATTGCCAGCGCGCGGATGCCGCTGATGCCCGGCAAGTTGATGTCCATCAAGATCAATTCAGGCAGTTGCTCACGCGCGATCTTGATGCCTAGGGTGGCGTCACCCGCGCTTAATAGACGTGTGCTTGGACGTCGGGCAATAAGTTGTTCGACTAATTTGAGATTGGCCGGGTTGTCTTCCACGTAGAGGATCGTGCGAGTCGCAGCATTGTGCTCTGCGATTGATATTGGTTGTTCTTGTTCTGCAATGAGCGGTTCGTTTAGCAGCGGTTCCGCTGCTCGAACTAATTCAACCCAGAAAACACTGCCTTTCCCAATGGTGCTTTGAACGCCAATCGTTCCGCCCATTAACTCCACCAGACGTTTGGTCATTACCAGGCCTATTCCCGTTCCTTCTTCGCCACTGTTTTCTTGTCCGAGTCGGTTGAATGGTTGAAACAGTTGCTCCATCTTTTCCTGCGTGAGCCCGTGGCCCGAATCCGTAACACTAATCCGCACTCGCTCAGGAGATTTCACAGCACAATCAACGATGACTGTTCCGCCAGCATTGTTGTACTTGATGGCATTGGACAGAAGGTTGATCAAGACCTGCTTAACGCGCGTACGGTCAGCATGTACAAAGCAAGTTTCTTGTAGGTTGTAAAAGTTCATCGTGATGCCGTGCTTTTGCGCCTGCGGTTCGATCATTGATTGGCAATCGATCAACACTTCGTCGAGCGACATTGGCTCTTTCGACAGCAGCAACTTTCCAGACTCAATTAAGGCCAGATCTAAAATTTCGTTGATCAGATCCAACAGATACCAGCCTGCTTGAAGAATTTGCCCGGTGCTTTCTTTCTGAGATGGCGTTTGTGGGACCGGATCAGACTCCATCAACTGAGCAAAGCCGAGAATCGCGTTCAGCGGCGAGCGCAGTTCATGGCTCATGTTGGAAAGGAAATCTGATTTCGCGAGGTTGGCTTTTTCAGCAACCGCTTTAGCGCTATTGAGCTCATCCTCGATCTGCTTGCGTACGGAGTTATCCGCGCCAATCAGCAGGTATCCAATCAGATCATCGTAGTCGTCACGCAATGCTGTGATCGAAACTACTGCAGGGAAGCGGCTGCCGTCTTTACAGATATAAGTCAGATCGTAGCTATCTTCGATGCCGCGTGAGGCCTTAAACGCTAGCGCTTCAAAGCCCGGGGTGATCGTGGCTGAAAGTTCCAAGCTCAATGACTTTGCACGCGCCATCACTTCTTCTGGATCGTGCATGTCGCTGGGCTTGATCTTGTTGACTACCTCAGCAGCCGAATAACCCAGCATGCGTTCCGCACCGACATTGAATAACTGGATGATGCCTTTCTCATCGGTGGCGATGATGGAGAAGTTTGCGCTGGTCAGAATTGCATTCTGTAGGGCTCCGGTTTTCAGCAACGCTTCCTGCCGCAGAGATTCGCTTACGTTTTCGGCCGCGCTGGAGTTGGTGGAATTCTTGAGCGAGATAGTGGATTCGGACATGATTCTGGTCTTCAGTGGTGCGGTGCATCGGGGAGCAAACGATTAAATTCAGTTTTAACCACGACGTAACATTCGCAAACATGCGAGTTCAAACCGGCGCGGTCCAGAACGGTGATGTGGCCGCGGCGATAGCTAATAACGCCTTTGTGCTTAAGGTTTCCGGCTGCTTCAGTCACGCTCTCTCGACGCACGCCAAGCATGCTGGCGATCAATTCCTGCGTCATCACTAAATCATTCGTGGGCATGCGATCCAGTGTGAGCAGCAGCCATCGGCACAGTTGTTGCTCCATCGAGTGATGGCGATTGCATGCGCCGGTTTGAGCAATTTGCGTGATGAGGGCTTGGGTGTAGCGCAGTAAAAGACGCGCGATGGGACCGTCACGATGGAATTGTTCAAGTAGAACTTTGACGGGTAAGCGGTAACCGATGCCGCCGGTTTGTACTAACGCTCTGCTGGGTGTGGTGAGGCCGCCCATGAACAACGATATGCCCAACATACCTTCGTTGCCGACGCCTGCGATCTCCGCGGCGGCGCCGTTCTCCATGACGTATTGCAGAGAGACGATTGAGGTAGTGGGGAAGTAAGCATGCTGCATTGGCGAGCCGGATTCGCACAGAACCTCGCCTAAGCGCATCGGAACTTGTTCGAGATGTGACGCCAGCTGTCTGAACTCATTCGCGGGGAGTGCGGCGAGAAGATGATTTTGGAGGGGGCTGGGTGTCAGCAGTGACGCTGTTTTTGAGACGACAGCGCGATGGGCTTCCTGCCCTTGCAACACAACTGGCAATTGATTCTCCCGTAGGACAAAAGAGCCAAGTTGTTGCAGCCATCAGAGTTGCTCGAACACGCCGATAAGACAGTGTGAGGTGCATAGGCTGATTCTTCTGTGGGCTACCGTACAGACGGCATTTGGCACGACTGAAGCAATCTTCAAAGGAATGAATTGATCTACGGCCAAGCCCATAAGGTGCCGTCGCACCTTATGGGTTGGGTCTGCTTATTCTGCTGGCGGTACAACCACGATGGTCGTGCCGTTTTCGCCAGTTTTACCTTGAGTGCCCTGTGCGCCCGTGTAGCCAGTGTTGCCCTGATTACCCTGATCGCCGGTCATGCCCTGTTCTCCGGAATTGCCTCTGGCACCTTGGTCGCCTGGAGCGCCTTGTGGACCAGCTGGTCCCGGAACAGGAGCTGGGGTCACCACTATTGGCGTTGGAGCCGGGCGGTCACAAGCACTCAGTCCAAGTGCCATCACGATTGCTAAAGGAATTGCATATTTCATGTCTGCACCTACATTCATGGGTGGGGCAAAGCTGCCTGCGCCATTGTCGGCAGCCAATTCTCAGTTCTCTGTTCGCTAGGGCACGTTCATCAGTGCCTAAAGATATTTCTCGCTTTGTACGAAACAGAACAGAACAAATTCAGTTTAGGACTCAGGCTTGGCTCAAGGTTTTCCTATTCTTGAAGTTGAGCTGCCATGATTATTCTTATCTTTGTGCTGGCAGTGCCGATGCTTCTATGGGCGGCGCTAGGTTTTGAGGGATTTGGCCAACGCACAAGCGCAGTGGCCCGGGTGGCGTTTGTGGGTTTGATACTCGCAGCCGGCAGTGCCTACAGCATTGCGCAAGCTATGGCGCATTGAGCAGAGAAGCTCACAATGACTCTGCTCCAAGTCTCAAAAGTCACAGCGGGCATTATTTTTAGTATTTCTGTTCTTGCACAGGCGCAAGAACATTCACCTCAGATCGCGAGGCCGACAGCAGTTTCCGAAGCGAATGCTGATGCGATTAAATCGGAAGATCTGACTAAGACTTCAACGCCGGTAGCATTAATCTATAGGGTATTTGAAACCGCAGTGACACCGCGTCCATGGTGTCTTTGTGCGTTGAGCAAAGAAGAAGAAATATTTCTCAGACAGTACGAGCCCTAGCTATCTGACGTCCATGCTGAACGTGGCCCAATCCGGATTTTGGCTACAACGAATATAAGTAAGCGGTGGGTGAGTGCCGCGTGTGATGCGAATCTGGGTGGGTGAAATCACCTTATAGACGGGATCATCCACGATCGCAGTATTCAACAGCCAATCACCTGGCTCCAGACAACCTGACAAGCCACAGAAAGTCACTGAATAAAGTCCATCATCAGCGGGCTTTATCTGCACGCCCCAATAATCATCGCAGCGATTCTTCCAGATGCCTGCGTATTGGGTAGATTGATCAGAGCATCCTGCAAAAATTAGGCAGACAGCAAGCGGAGCACAAGAAAATAAATTACGCCTTAAGAACGCTGGCGCACGGATATCTATACGCGCATTCGGTAATTTGAATGCATGATGAAATACACGCTCACGTTGTTGTTGATGGGATCTTGCGCAATTGCGCATGCCGGACCGATTCATCGCTGTGTCGATCATCAAGGTCAACTGACTTTTCAAAACAACCCTTGTCCAAACATTGAAGCAAAATTGGCCAAGTTTCAGCCTGATGAGCGATCGGCCACGACGTGGAGCCGTAAGCAAAACAGAATGGACTCTCATGCTGAAGGCCAACGCGTGCAAAAAGTGCTGCGAGCCAATAAAGCCGAAACATCTGCTCTGGACGCAAGCAACCGGCGTCGATGCCAGAGTGCGCTTCGAGAAGCAAGAATGTGTGGAAGGTTCGCTGGCATGTTTTCCTGTGGCGAGCGTGGATTCCAACGCGAAGAGCCCACTGCTAAAAACAGCGTCGATCTATTGCTAGCAGTGAAGGGCGGTGGTGAGGCGAACATGCAGCGGTGTGTAGAGCAGGCGTCGGAATAACCGCATTAAACGTGGCGCTCACGGCCTGGTTTTCTTGGCCGGTGTACTCATGACATCGTCATCGCCTTTAGCGGCGGTCGAGGTCGGCACTTCTTGTTTTGATTCAACTGGCTCGGATTTTGGCCAAACGCTAAACATGCCTTCGATAATTTCACTTGCGGACATATTGACCGCCATGTGCTGCTTCGGTGAGTTATTTACGGCAGTTGGATGTTTGCTCTGATTCATGACGGGCTCCTAAAAATGTGGCCGTGTCCATGATGCGTATTGTTCAGGGCAAGGTCTGTACGGCGCCGTACGTTAATCGCTGTGCGATCAAAAACGTACGGCGCTTTACATCAGATTCTTCGGCCTTGGATGACGCGAATAAGGACGACGATAATGGCCACGACCAAAAGAATATGGATGAATCCACCGATCGTGTAGGAAGACACCATGCCTAGTGCCCACAGAACGAGTAATACGATAGCGATTGTTGCGAGCATGTTGAGCTCTCCGAATATTTAAAGTTTGTTAGAGCATTTAGAGTGGGCCAGACTGGAAGCGAGGGTCTGTGCGGCATCGCACCTAAGCGGTCCGAATGCTTGCTAAGCCTTATATGGCCGGCACAAGAAAGATATGTACGGCATCGTACATATAGAGAAGTATGGTGAGAGTATGCTGCTCTCTTGGTGGTCTTGTTCCACCCCTTTTGAGCAGCTCCTAAATGCCCCATTCGCATAATCCGCATCAAAACCGTCTCTTGGCTGCTTTGCCAGCTGAAGTGCAAACGCGTTTGTTACCGCACCTTGAGCTAGTCGAGATGCCATTGGGCAAGGTTTTGTATGAATCCGGCGACGCGATGCGGCACGTTTATTTTCCTACCGATTCCATCATCTCTTTGCTTTATGTGATGGAGAGCGGTGCTTCAGCAGAAATTTCTGTCGTCGGTCATGAAGGACTCATTGGCGTCGCACTATTTATGGGCGGCGAGAGCACGCCGAGTCGCGCGATTGTGCAGAGCGCGGGCTTTGCTTATCGCTTGTTAGGGCAGCGACTCAAAGATGAATTCAATCGTCATGGCGAGATGTTGCTACTAATGCTGCGTTATACGCAGGCACTCATCACGCAGATGGCGCAAACCGCAGTCTGTAATCGACATCACTCTGTTGATCAGCAGTTGTGCCGCTGGCTGTTGCTGTCTTTGGATCGCCTACCGACCAATCAACTCACGATGACTCAAGAGTTGATCGCCAACATGCTTGGTGTGCGCAGAGAAGGCGTCACTGACGCCGCAGGAAAACTACAGAAACTCGGCGTCATCGAATATAGCCGTGGACAAATCACAGTGCTGGATCGGCCGAAGCTCGAGAAGCTAAGTTGCGAGTGCTACGCAGTGGTTAAGAAAGAGACGGATCGTCTACTTCCTTACACCCTTACTTCTGCGAATGCGTCAATAGCTTGAGAGAGCCCGGGTGCTCTGGGGTTTAACGCACAGAGCACTTTGCTACAGAACCTGCATACTGAGGGATCGGGACAGTTTCAGCTTCTATCCCGTGCCATTGCTTCGGCTTTCCTCCGCTGCGGAGAAATGATGTGCCAGTTGCAATACCGCCATCTGTTACAAATCGTTTGATCAGTGCTTTGCCATCAAAAGAGCGGCGCCGGGTATTTGAGCGTTGCGAACCCGTGAACTTGGAATTTGGAACCGTGCTGTGTGAGCCGGGCGAAGCTTACCGTCATGTTTACTTTCCATTAAACGGATTTCTCTCTCTGGTTGCCACAGTACAAAAGCATCCGCCTTTGGAAATGGGACTGATCGGCAACGAAGGAATGTTGGGCGCCACGATGATACTGGGTGTTAACACCGTGCCCTTGCAAAGCAAGGTGCAGGGTGCAGGAGATGCATTGCGCTTGTCTGCGGTGCAACTCCGAAAAGAAATGCAGCAAAGTCCTGCGCTTCAAAAAATCATTGGACGCTATCTGTTTGTGTTGATGGCGCAGCTTTCGCAGAGCGCGGCTTGTACACGCTTCCACGAGGTAGATGCGAGACTGGCACGTTGGCTATTGGAAACGCATGACCGCTCGCATGCAGAGCAATTTCATCTTACGCATAACTTTCTGGCGGACATGTTGGGGGTTCGCCGGAGCGCGGTAACTATCGCTGCCGGTGGCCTGCAGCGTAAGCAGCTCATCAGCTATAGCCGTGGAGCGATCAGCATCATCAATCGCAAGGGCTTAGAAGCTGCCTCTTGCGAGTGCTACGGTGAAGCCAAGCAAGATTACGCCCAGCTATTCTCCTGAAAATATCCTAGAGAATGGCCGAGCAATTATTTTCTTATATGTTGGGTGCCGAACAGAGCGGTCGTTTTAAAGGGCATAGCCTGAACTCTGAGCTAATCACTCAGAATCCGTCTCCCCCTGGAACCAATTCGGGTCTCCCCCAGATGCGATGGTTCAACCGGATTCACATTTAACCCGTTGCGCCCATGCGACAACGGGTTTTTTCTTGGACGATTAAACCTTGCTGGGTAAATCCACCAACAAGTCAGCCAGCTCGTCTGCGTGCTTTTCTTCCACGGCGAGGATGCCCTTCAGCATTTGGCTGGTGGTTGGATCTTCTGTGCCGATGTACTGGATCAGTTCTCGATAGCTGTCGATGGCAATGCGCTCGGCTATGAGATTTTCCTTGATCATGTCGGACAGGTTGGTAGCAGCGATGTATTCGGCATGGCTGCGCACCGTGAGGCTTTCTGGAGAAAAATCCGGATCGCCACCGAGCTGAACAATACGTTCAGCAATCATGTCTGCATGGCCTTGCTCTTCATTTGAGTGGACCAGGAATTCGGCAGCGATGGCCTGAGCATGAATGCCACGTGCCATGAAGTGATGGCGCCGGTAGCGCAGTACGCAGACTATTTCCGTCGCGAGCGCATCATTCAGTTGTTTGATGACGACTTCTCGATTAGCCGAGTAGCCAGAAGTTACAGCGCCTTCTTCAATGTTTCTACGCGCCTGTTCACGAATGGTCTTGATATCAGTGAGCGCGGGTTTTGTGCTTGTGTTCATGATCAACGCCAGTGAGATTGGAGACTCAATATTGGCGTTAGGCTAAAACGCTGTCGGTACGTCGTCGCACATTAGGATCTAACTCAACTTGTCGGATCTTTCTGTCGTGTGACCTTGACGCCGGTGATGATCGATAAGCCCAGCAAGATGATAGCGCCGACAAAAATCCATTGGTGCGGAACATTGAGCAGAATCGCACCGTATACGAGGCCACCTAAAAATATGGCAACGCCGGTGAGGTAGATTGCGAATGACATGTGAATTCTCCTGCTGATCGTCAATAAAAAGCGCAGATCGATATAACGACTGCGCGATCATTCTTTTGAACTACTCTTCGACAAATAAATAGACGTTGTACTAATAGTTCAGGCGCAACCATGGCCACGCGTTGCTAGCTTTGGACGGAACAACGGTGACCATGGCTTGCTGCTTAAATCTTAATTCTTCTCGAAGAAAGTCTTGACCTGTTTTTCAGCTTCGTCACGCGTAACGGCGTAGCGTTCCTGTACGAGGCCTGCCAGCTTCTGCTGATGACCTTCCAGCTTTAGCAGTTCGTCTTCGGTCAGCTTGCCCCAAGCGATCTTGGCGGCGCCCACTTGCTGTTTCCACTTACCTTTAATTTCGTCAACGCTTGGGATACTCATGAGTTCTTCTCCAAAATTGGTTTGCTTTCACCTGGTGTAGGTGAGACTGGGTTAATGATTTCTGGAATCACTGGAGTCGGAGTGACTTCAGGTGTCTTGCTTGGCTGCGTTACTTCTGGTGCAACCTTGTCAGTCCCAATATCCTGAGACTTCGAAGGAGACTTGTCAGTGCTGTTTCCAGCGCGCTGTTCAATCGTTTTGTTCATGGTGACCTCTGAACCCCACGACTCGCGAAATTGCGAGATACCCGGGATTAATTGACCGGCAAACCTTAACGATTGAGTAATTCATGGTCGGTACGCTGTCACGCATAGGAAATGTAAAAAAATTCTTTGTTGAAATATTTACTCGAATATTTCCACAAAGATTGTAGGAATAGAGATGAAATTTTCCACTGTGTATGCCACCGCACAGAAAAGAGATTGATCGGTAGGAGATTCTCCGCATGCGATGGGACTTAAAGACTCATCCCCATTTTTTATCTAGCCCTTCAGGAGCTTTTCTCATGAGACTTATCAAGCATGTAATCCCCGGCACATTACTGATCGCTCTTAGCGCAGTTTCAGTTAGCGCATTTGCAGAACCGGTTCAGCCGCAGGTCTATATTGGTGGCGGTATCGGCGCAGGCCGAATCAACGGTGAAGATTTCACCAATAATGACGACGACATTGAAGAAAATCGTGTTTCCTGGAAAGCACAGGCCGGTATCAAATTGAATCCGGTGATCTCAATCGAAGGACAGTACATTGACTTCGGTGCAGCCAATCGCAACAGCGATCGCGTGAAGGCTACGGGCTGGACCGCCGGACTTGTTCTCGATATTCCAACAGGTATTTTCGTGACGCCTTATGCTAAAGCGGGCGCGATCCGTTGGAAGACCGACAATCGATTTAACAACCTCAGCGCAAACGAAACCGGCACTGACTTTACTTGGGGCGGTGGCGTGCGCTTCCAACTGGCTGACAATATCGATTTGCGTGCTGAATACGAGCGCTTCCGTTTGGATTCGACTCACGTAGATAATATTGCTGCAACGGTACAGTTCAACTTCTAATCGTTGCTGTTCTGTTGGTAATAAAAAACCCGCCATGGTTATCCATGGCGGGTTTTTTATTGGGTCAAGAGTTAGATTCGGTGCGTTCTATTTTGACCATGCGCAATTCGGAATAATCCCGGCAGTACCAATAGCGTCAGCAATGTTGAAGAGATAATTCCACCAATCACAACGGTGGCGAGCGGTCGTTGCACTTCACTGCCAATGCCGCTGTTGAAAGCCATTGGCACAAAGCCAAGCCCCGCAACGAGTGCGGTCATCAGAACCGGACGCAGGCGAGTCATTGCACCTTCGATGATGGCGTCATCCAAACGCTTTCCGTGCAGAAGTAGATCGCGAATAAAGCTCACCATCACGAGGCCATTCAGCACCGCCACGCCACTGAGCGCGATAAAGCCAACGCCGGCAGAGATAGACAGCGGAATGCCGCGAAGCCATAGCGCCAGCACGCCACCCGTCAGCGCGAGGGGTACGCCGCTGAAGATAATCAGCGCATCGCGCAGCGAGCCAAAAGCCATCAACAACAAGCCCAGAATCACGACGAGCGTCAGCGGCACAACAATCGCGAGTCGCTTGCTGGCGGATTGCAATTGCTCAAAAGTGCCACCGTATTCCAGCCAGTAACCGGCGGGTAGTTTCACTTCATCATCGACGCGTTGCTGCACTTCAGTGACGAAGCTGCCGATGTCACGGCCGCGTACATTCGCAGTAACGACGATGCGACGCTTGCCTTGTTCGCGATTGATTTGATTCGGGCCGGGAGCGATCGTGATGTCCGCCACTTCTTGCAGTGGCACATATCCACCATTGGGTAGCGGAACCGTCAGTTGCTCTAGCGTGCGTGGGTCTGCTCGCATTGCATCAGGCAAACGAATGACGATGTCATATCGACGATCACCTTCAAACAGGGTTCCCACTTCGCTGCCGCCGAAAGCGGTTGCCGCTACGGCTTGCACATCTGCTACTGATAAACCGTAACGCGCCAACAGCTCGCGCTTCGGTGTAATGCTCATCACCGGCAGGCCAGTGGTCTGTTCGGTTTTGGCATCAGCTGCACCGGGTACTTTGCGGAGCACGGCCTCGATCTTTTCGGCCTGTTCATTCAGCACTTCAAGATCGTCGCCGTACAATTTTATCGCCAGGTCAGAGCGAACGCCGGAGATCAACTCGTTCATGCGCATTTGCACCGGCTGCGTGAACTCGTAGTTGTTGCCGGGCACGCGCATCACTGCTGCCTCAAGCTCGGCCACGAACTGTGCTTTTGGTTTGCGTGGATCAGGCCATTCACCGCGATCTTTAAGCATGACAAAAGTGTCGGCTACTGACGGGGGCATCGGGTCGGTGGCCACTTCAGCGGTTCCTAGCTTGGCGAATACGCGCGCAACTTCTGGCAACTTTAAGATTTCGGCTTCCAGTGTTTTTTGCATGCCTACAGCCTGCCCAAGGGCGGTGCCGGGTATGCGCAGTGCATGCAAGGCGACATCGCCTTCATCGAGACTGGGAATAAACTCACTGCCCATGCGCGAGGCTAGGACACCGCAGAGCAGCACCAATGCCAGTGCAGAAAATGCCCAAGCGCGGCGATGATCCAAGGCTGATTCCAGAAGCGGCGCGTATATCTTGCTGGCAAAGCGCATGACGGGATTTTCTTTTTCAGAAATCTTGCCGCTCAATAACAGCGCAACAGCCGCGGGCACAAAGCTCAGTGACAGCACTAAAGCAGCAATCAGCGCCATCACCACGGTTGCAGCCATGGGCTGAAACATTTTTCCTTCAACACCAGTCAGCGCAAATAGTGGGATGTAAACCGCGGTGATGATGCCGACGCCAAACAGGCTAGGGCGGATCACTTCTCGGGTGGATTCGTAAACGGTTTCGAGTCGTTCCTTCAGGCTGAGTGCGCCGCGTCCATGCTGTGCTTCAGCCAATCGACGGATGCAGTTTTCAACAATGATGACTGCGCCGTCCACAATCAAACCAAAATCCAGCGCGCCTAGAGACATTAAATTGGCGCTGACTTGGTTGTGCACCATGCCGCTGATGGTGGCGAGCATGGCTAGTGGGATGACCATGGCGGTGATCAGCGCGGCGCGTAGATTGCCGAGCAGCAGAAACAAAACGACGATCACCAACAACGCGCCTTCCAACAAGTTCTTCTTGACGGTGTCGAGCGTTTTGTCGACTAGCGCGGTGCGGTCGTAAACCGTGCGGGCTTCTAGGCCCGGCGGCAGACTCTTTTGAATCTCGGCCAGCTTTGCCGCTGTGGCGCGAGAAACTTTGCGCGAGTTTTCACCGACGAGCATGAACACAGTGCCCAGAACTACTTCGTGTCCATTCATCGTTGCAGAGCCGGTACGCAGTGCACCGCCCCAAGCTATTTCTGACACTTCACCCAAGGTAAGCGGCGCACCGTGCACCATTTTCACAACAACGCGACGTACATCATCCAAACTGGCGACTTGTCCGGGTGAACGGATCAGGTACTGCGCGCCATTGCGCTCGATATAACCAGCGCCGGTGCTGGCGTTGTTACGCGAGAGCGCGGCGCTGATATCTTCAAACGTCAAACCATAAGCCAGCAGTTTTGCGGGCAGGGGAGAGACCAGCACTTGGCGTTCTTGTCCGCCGATGCTGTTGACCTCGGTGACGCCGGGGACCTTGGCAAGCTGCGGTCGCACGATCCAGCGCATGGCGTCGTGCAGATCAAACACGTTGTAAGCAGTGCCGTCAGCTTTAAGCGCTCCTTCCTTGGGGTCGACGGTGAACATGAAAATTTCACCGAGGCCTGTAGCCGTTGGACCTAGATTCGGTTCCAGCCCATCAGGCAATAAGCTCTTCACCTGTTGAATACGTTCGCCGACCAACTGCCGTGCAAAGTAGAGATCGGTGCCATCGGCAAACACCACGGTGACTTGCGACAAGCCATAGCGCGACAGCGAGCGGGTGTAATCCAGTTTGGGCAAACCGGCCATCGCGTTTTCGACGAGATAGCTGACGCGTTGCTCGGCTTCCAGCGGTGAATAGCCGGGAGCCTCGGTGTTGATTTGCACCTGTACATTGGTGATATCAGGGACAGCGTCAATCGGCAGACGGTTGTAGTTGTAAAATCCTAAAGCAGAAATCAGCAATACAGCGGCCATCACTAGCCAGCGCTGCGCAAGTGAGAAGCGAAGAATCTTTTCGATCATGGCGCTGCTCCTAGTGGTCGTGTGAAGCGCCAGACTTTTCGATGTCGGCTTTCACGAGATAGGAATTTGCAACAACCACACGCGCACCCGCAGCAAGGCCGCTCAGAACTTCAGCGCTGTCGCTATCTCTACGGCCCAGTTTCACCGGCTGTGCTTGATAGCGATCACCTTCGTTGACAAACACCACATCCCAATCGCGGAACGTTTGTAGTGCGCTGAGTGGCACGATCAAAGCCGCATTGGATTCACCGACAGTGACATCAGCATTCACAAACTGGCCCGGCGTCCACTCGCCTTTGCTGTTATCCAGCACGACGCGCGCACTGAGTGCTTGATTGGCTGCGCCAACAGGAGAAACAAAACCGATGACGCCGGTGCCTTGAGCAACGCCATCCGCGGCTTTGATCGTCACGGATTGTCCCGGTTGTAGGCGAGTGCGATCACGTGGAAACACGCTGAGTTCGGCGCGCACACTAGAGAAATCGGCAATCTCAAATAGGGCTTCTGTACCGGCGGCTTCACCGTGATTGGTGTTGCGCGCTGTGAGCGTTCCGCTGATCGGCGCGGTGACGGTATACACCTGCAAGCTCTCGTTGCTTTCGACTGTGGCCAGTGCTTGGCCTTGGCGAACGGTGTCGCCGACCTTCACGCTGACGCTACGAACGATGCCGGGGAATCGAGCAGTGACTGCGCGCATACGCTCTGGGTTGGCTTGAATGCTGCCGTAGAGCGCCAGCGTTTCGTGCAGCGCACCACCGCCGATCACCGCGGTTTTCAAGCCTGCAGCCGTGGCCATGTCGGTGGCAATGCGGACTTGGCCTTCAGGCGACGCGTAGTTCCAGCTATGCACTTTGCCAGCGTGTGTGGCTTTGACGGTGACGTCGAAGGAGTGCGGCTCATATACGACTACGTCGCTGCGAAGATAATCTTCCTTCGGCGCAAAGACGTGCTGATCGCTGATGCCATTCTGCATGCCGTTGACGCGACGCAGGGTCGTGCTTGCTTGCACATCTTTCAGCGCAATAGGTTTGCCACCAACGCTAGGGTAAAGCCGGAATTCGGGTGGAACACCGTTTTCAAAGATCGTGACCTCCAAGGAAAAATCGCCGTCTTTAAGTAGGCGACCGCCATGTGGACCTTTAATAATTTCTTCGGCGTGTGCAGCTTCACCGTCGGCGTGTTCGCCATGACTGGCTTCGTCGCTTGGTGACTTGCCGCATGCGGCGAGTAATAGAACTGTGCTGAACAGTGCTGCTTTAACAATGATGGAATTCATGATGGCGCTCGAATGTTGTGGGCGAACTGCGCAGGCTTTATTCAGCATGGCGATCTGTCGCGTTGTCAGAAATAGGCGCAGCAGTGAGGCGCTCAATTTCGGTATGGAATAAATGGGCGTTGGCCGCGGACTCAATCAATGCACGCTGCACCGCGACGCGCTCGCGTTGCGCATCAACCCATTCCAGATAGCCATAGCGTCCGCGCTGATAGGCGTATTCGGTTGCCTTGAGTGCTTCTTCCATCTTCGGCAGAACCTTGTCGCGCAGGGTTTCAGCTTCAGTGATGGAGTGCTTTAGCTCTTGCACCAACTCGAACAAACTGGTTTCTGCTTTGAGCTTTGCTGCGGCTGATTCAACGTCCACGCCTTCGCGAAGTGCTTGTGCTTCCGCAATTGCGGGCTGAGCCTGCTTGCGGCCAAACAACGGCATAGTGAATCCCGCTACAAATGCGGTGTCGTCGCTGTCTTGCAAACGGCGCAGGCCAGCCGAAACCGTGTAATGTGAACTGGCCTTTGCTTTGGCGAGTTGTACCTCTGCATCGCGTTGCCGGGCTTCGGTAGCAAAGCGTAGAAAGTCTGGGCTTGATGCCAACTGCGTCGTTAGCACTTCAAAGTCAGCGATCTGCGGTAGTTCAAACAACTGAGCGCGCACTTCGCCAAACTTGACTTCACGCGAGCCCCACATCGCCGCCAGTTTCCTGCGCGAGGTCAGCAGTTCGTGTTCAGCATGTTCCTGCTCCACTTCGGCGCGAGTGAGCACAATGCTGGCGCGGTGCAGTTCCACCTCTGGCGACTTCGCTGCTTTTACGCGACGCCGCACTTCGTTGACGGTTTTCTCAGCGAGCTGTGTCGCCAGTTCGGTGAGACGCAACTGTTCTTGATCGGAGGCGACATGGATGTAGCGGCGCGAGACTTCAGCAAGCACATCCAGTTGTGCTGACTTGCGCGCGATATCGACGCTGTCGATTCCTGTGCGGGCCAGTTCAACGCGGCGTTGGCGTTGATTGCCCAGTTCAATAACTTGTGAGAGTGCAAAGGTTGCTTCAAGGCCAGTCGCTCCGCGTGTGCGGCCTGTGCCTAAAAAGTTTTCGAGCTGAACATTGAGTTCTGGCGCAGGCTTTAAATCAGCAGCATCAACACGTGTCGATTTGGCTTTGAGCTGAAAAGCGAACTGCGCAAGATCAGGATTGCGCTCGAGTGTGAGCGCAACAGCCTGTTGAAGGCTAAGCGCAGGGAATGACGTAGCGGATTGATCCGCCAACACCACAGGAGTGAGCAGCACGCAGGCGGCTGCAATAAAAAATCGAAACAAAGACAAGGGTTTTCTCCAACAGCACTCTTTAGATGAGTGCGGCGCCGCAAATGCGGCTAGGCAAGGCAGGCCGCGATGCGGCTGCGCTTGAGTGGACTAGGAGAGAAGTCCGGGAGGCCCGTTGGCAGGCGGGTGAAGTGTGAAGGGATGTTGCAGACGCGGTGCATCGAAATCTTTTACGCGTGGAATGTTTTTCGGTCTGCGTACAAAAAGCAGCAACATCACCAGCATTAACAAGCCGGACGGCAAAAGATTTACTTTGATCTTGGCAAGCGCATTGTCGACAGCGTTGATCTCGACATCACCGTGCGTTGCATGGCCCGTGCTCGCCGCGTCGTGGTGTTCATTGTTGTGCAAGCCCGCATCAGCAAAGTGCAGCTCAATCGACGCAGGATGAGCGGTGTCGCTGATGTCACTGTGCATGTGGTGGTGCAAACCCATGATTTGCGTAAACAGCAGCGTCCCGGCCATTAAGGCCAGAAGGATGCGCTGTAGGGTGGGATTGCGTTTCACGGGTATTAGCGTATCAGAGGATTCAGTGGAAACGGCCAAACTTAACAAAGAAACCCGCCGTAATTGCCCACGGCGGGTTCTTTGTTCTCCTCTTGCGCACTCTTCTTATTAGAGGAAGCGCCCAATCAGTTCCTTCATGATCTCGTTCGTACCGCCATAAATGCGCTGCACGCGTGAATCGCGCCAGAGGCGTGAGATCGGGTACTCGTTCATATAGCCGTAGCCACCGTGCAACTGCAGGCAGAGGTCGATGATCTCGAACTGCTTGTCGGTGATCCAGTACTTGGACATTGCGGCGGTCGCTGCGTCGAGTTTTTTGATCAGCAACAACTCGGTGCACTTTTCCACGAATACGCGAGCCAGCGTTGCTTCGGTGCGAGCCTCGGCAAGTTTGAAGCGGGTGTTCTGGAAATCAATGATGCTGCGACCAAAGGCCTTGCGGTCTTTGCAGTACTGCGTGGTCATGTCGAGTGCGAGTTCAATCGCAGCAACGCCAGCCAGTGCAACAATCAAACGCTCCTGCGGCAACTGCTGCATGAGCTGCATAAAGCCCTGACCTTCGTTTTTGCCGAGCAGGTTGGACTTTGGAATGCGGACGTTCTCGAAGAACAATTCCGAAGTGTCCTGACCGTGCATGCCAACCTTCTCAAGGTTACGGCCACGACGGAATCCGGTGACCTTGTCAGGCTCAACTACAACCAGCGAAATGCCTTTGGCTTTTTCGGCGGTGTCGGTTTTGACCACAACAATGATCAAGCCAGCCTGCTGACCGTTGGTGATGAACACCTTCGAGCCGTTGAGGACGTATTCGTCGCCATCAGCAATCGCGGTGGTGCGAACGCTTTGAAGATCCGAGCCAGTGCCTGGTTCGGTCATTGCGATTGCGCCAACGTGTTCGCCGGTAGCGAGTTTAGGCAGCCACTCTTTCTTCTGCTCTTCGGTGCCGTAGTGCAGGATGTAATGCGCGACGATGCCGTTGTGCAGCGACAGACCCCAAGCGCTGCAACCCGCCTTGGCTTGTTCTTCGATTAGAACTTTTTCGAATGCAAAGTTGCCGTCACCGCCGCCGTATTCGGACGGGATGCTCGGGCAGAGCAGGCCGAGTTCGCCGGCTTTGGTCCACAGGTCGCGATCAACGCAGCCTTCTTCATCCCAACGCAGAACGTTAGGTGCAACTTCGGTCTGCATGAAGCGACGTGCAGTTTCCTGAAACATGGTCAGCTCGTCGGTGACGTAGCTGCCCTGGGCGAGTAGTGCGTTAAGCATTGAACGTAGATCCTTCTTTAGCCATCTTTACGAGTATTGCAGCGGGCTTGAAACGCTCGCCGTATTTCTTTGCCAACTCTTTCGAGCGGTTCACAAACTTTTCAAGGCCATAAGCATTGATGTACTGCAGCGCGCCGCCTTGGTGTGGTGCAAAGCCCCAACCAAAGATCGAACCGATGTTGGTGTCGCCGACTGCTTCGACCACGCCTTCGGCGTAGCACTTGGCAGCTTCGTTGGCCTGCGCAAACATCATGCGATCGATCAGTTCTTGCTGTGGCAACTGCGCTTGAAGCGGGAATGCCTGAGCCAGACCGGACCACAGATGCTTCTGACCACCGACTGGATAGTCATAGAAACCAGCGCCAGCTTTTTTGCCCGGACGCTTGAGTTCATTGCACATCTTTTCAACGACAGCGACGCCCGGATGTTCAGCGACGGTCTTGCCTTCTGCTGCGTAGTCTTTGCGCGTCTGCGTCAGCACGTGCAGCGACAGCGACAGTGACACTTCGTCTTGAACGGCGAGCGGACCCACCGGCATGCCTGCCTGCAGACCTGCCATTTCGATAGAGCGAGGATGCTGCCCTTCGGCCAGCAACGTCATACCCTCCATGGGGTAGGTGGCGAAGCAGCGTGAGGTGTAGAAACCACGTGAATCGTTGACGACGATAGGCGTCTTTTTGATCTGCTGAACGTAGTCAAAACCACGTGCCAGCGTTTCTGCGGACGTCTTCTTGCCCTTGATGATTTCGACCAACGGCATCTTGTCGACAGGCGAGAAGAAGTGCAGGCCGATGAAGTTTTTCGGACGTTCGCTCGCTTCGGCAAGGCCAGAGATTGGCAGCGTTGAAGTGTTGGATGCGAATACGGCGTCTTTGCCAATGATGGCTTCAGCCTTCTTGGTCACGTCTGCTTTGATCGTGCGATCTTCGAATACAGCTTCGATGATCAGGTCAGCGCCGCTGAGATCTTCGTAGCTGGTGGTGGCTTTGATGCGAGCGAGGAAAGCGTCTTTACCTTCCGCAGTCTGACGGCCTTTCTTGATGTCCTTGTCGAGCAGATTTGCTGAGTAGGCTTTGCCCTTGTCAGCAGCTTCTTGCGTCGAGTCGAGCAGCACAACTTCGATGCCAACCTTGGCGGACGAGTAAGCAATGCCTGCGCCCATCATGCCGGCGCCGAGGATGCCGACTTTCTTCACCGTCGACTTCTCAATGCCTTGCGGACGTGAGCTGCCCTTGTTGATAGCGTTGAGCTGGAACCACAGCGTGCCGATCATGTTCTTGCTGACCTGCGAGGTCACGAGGTTCGCGAAGTAACGCGATTCAACTTCGCAGCCGGTGTCGAAGTCGACGATGCCGCCTTCGAACACGCAGGACATGATGTTGGTGATCGCAGGGTAGTTGCCGTAGCTCTTGGCGCTGGCCATCGAAGGCGCAATCGCCCAGACCTGTGCATTCGCTGGGCTCTTGGAGTCGCCACCCGGCCATTTGAACTTCTTGTCGTCCCAAGGCTGGACGGCGTTCGGGTTTGCGACAATCCATGCGCGCGCTTTGGCGAACATGTCGTCCGCATCTGCGGCTACTTCGTGAATGAGGCCTGCTTGCTTGGCTTTTTCTGGGTTCAGCGTCTTGCCTTCAAGCATCAGAGGCAAGGAAGGCTGAATGCCGATCAAACGTGGCAAACGCTGAGTGCCGCCGCCGCCTGGCAACAGGCCGAGCTTCACTTCAGGCAAGCCGAACTGCGTCTTCGGATTGTTAATTGCAACGCGATAGTTACAAGCCAGCGCGAGTTCCAAGCCGCCGCCGAGAGCTGTGCCATTGAGTGCAGCAACAACCGGGCGGCCGAGCTTCTCCATGCGACGCAGCAATTTCTTGAACTGTTCTGCGAGTTCAAATGCAACGGCTGGATCAGTGATTTGCACAACGCCATCAATGTCAGCGCCAGCAAGGAATTCTTTCTTGCCGGAGGTGAGGATGACGCCTTTGACGTTCTTGTCTTCTGCAATGCGCGTGATCGCATCGCTGAGTGGGTTCGTCAGGTCCGGGTGCAACACGTTCATCGGGCGACCCGGGAGGTCTAGTGTCAGCGTGACGATGCCGTCAGCGCCTTGATCGTATTTAACTGCGGTCATGTGTGCTTCCTTATTCTATTGTTTGTCAGTGCGCGCTTAGGCGCGTTCGACGTGAACGTTACGTTCACACACGTTCGATAATCGTTGCGATGCCCATACCTGCGCCTACGCACAGTGAGGCAAGACCAACCTGCTTATTGGTGCGTTCCATTTCATCGAGCAGCGTGCCGAGAATGGCGCAGCCAGTTGCACCGAGCGGATGGCCCATGGCGATAGAGCCGCCATTGACGTTGACGAGTGCTGGGTCGATATCAAGATCACGCTGTGCGCGCATCACAACTGCGGCAAACGCTTCGTTGATTTCGAACAGATCAATGTTCTTCGCGGTCATGCCAGCGCGTGCCAATGCTTTCTTCGAAGCAGGGCCGATGCCGGTGAGCATGATCGTTGGTTCGGAACCGATCACTGCCGTCTGCACGATGCGTGCGCGTGGCGTCAGGCCGAGTTTCTTGCCGATTTTCTTGTTGCCGATCAGCATCAGTGCAGCGCCATCAACGATGCCCGAGCTGTTGCCAGCGTGGTGCACGTGGTTGATCTTTTCCAGCGTGGTGTATTTGCGCAGGGCAGTAGCGTCGAAGCCCATCTGACCCATCTGTTCGAACGAAGGCTTCAACAAACCGAGGCCTTCCAACGTTGCATCCGCGCGGATGAATTCGTCGTGATCCAGAACGGTCATGCCGTTGAGGTCTTTAACCGGGATCAGCGATTTGGCGAAGCGGCCTTCAGCGCGAGCTCTGGCAGCTTTCTGCTGCGAGGCGAGTGCAAATGCGTCGACGTCCTGACGCGAGAAACCTTCCAGCGTAGCGATCGTGTCAGCGCCGATGCCTTGTGGTGCGAAGCCGGTCATCTGATTCACGCGTGGGTCCATTGCCCATGCGCCGCCGTCTGAGCCCATGGCCCAACGCGACATGCTTTCAACGCCGCCAGCAACGACGAGGTCTTCAAAACCCGAGCCGATTTTCTGTGCAGCGATGTTGACGGATTCCAAACCCGAAGCGCAGAAGCGCGACTGCGTCACGCCGGCAACGCTTTCAGCCCACTGCGCATACAACACAGCAACGCGAGCAAGGTCAGCGCCTTGTTCGCCAACAGGCGTAACGCAACCAAGGACGAGGTCATCGACCAGCGAGGTGTCGAGATTCTTGTTGCGAGCTTGAAGAGCCCACAGCAGGTTGGCGACGAGATGGATCGGGGTCACCTGATGCAGGCTGCCGTCCTTCTTGCCCTTGCCGCGCGGGGTGCGTACGGCGTCGTAAATAAACGCTTCTGTCATGACTATCCTCTGTTGCAACTATTGGTAAGGTAAATTACCATACGTTGGTATTGCTTGGGTTTGTAGGCGAGCGCGTACAAGTTGGAAAACTTGGTTACGCATCGGTTAAATTCAAGGCCGCCGGAGCATAAGCACAGTGAACACTAGCGTCAATGAGTTTTCCGGCCAGCAAGTTGTGTAATTTGACCACAAGGGAGTAACAAAAATTACTTATGAACGCCAAAACAGTTTCTAAAACGGCGGCGGTAATGGGGGATCGGGGCCAGTTGGACCCAGAAACACGCGAACGCATTGAGCAGGCGGTGCTCGATGTCTTTGCTGATCGTGAGTTTCATCGCGTTGGTTTGATTGAGATTGCGCGTGCAGCCAATGTCAGTCTTCAGACCATCTACAAGTACTACGGCAGCAAAGAAGCGCTGCTGTTCTCCAGTCTGGATGCATGGCTCAGCAAGCTGGCCGTGCGCATGATCGATCACCTGCAGGGCATCGAGGACATCAAGGAGCGTTTTCGCAAGGTGTTCTGGGTGACGCTGGATTTCTTTGAGCACAATCCCAAAGTCGCGCAGATGATGATGAGCTCGGTTTACGTCAACACATGGCGCAAACAGGACAACTACTCGAATCCGATTCTGTTCGGCACCTTTCTGAAGGTGTTGCGCGAAGGGCGTGCGAAGGGCGTTTTGAATGATGAAGTCGACGAGAAGTTCTTGCTCGATTACATCTTCGGCGTCACGGGCCGTTTGGTGCAGATGTACATCCACCGTGGTCAGAAAGAGCCGGTGACCAAGCACGCCAATCAGTTGTTTGAAATGTTGTGGCGCGCGCTCGCTAAAGCGCCATAAGGAAATTCTGTACCACCCCTTGTCATTCCGAGCGTAGCGAGGAATCTTGCTGTTGCGCATTCTGATAAAGAATTAAAGCGAGATCCCTCGCTGCGCTCGGGATGACAAAGGGCTTGCGTGCCATGGGTCAGTCCATACGATAATCCCTCCATGGACCGCACCGAACGCTTTCAACGCATCATCCGCAAACTGCACGAAAAGCGTCTCGTCACGCGTGCAGAAATTCAAGATGAATTAGAAATCTCGCTGGCGACTTTCAAGCGCGATCTTGAATACCTGCGTGATCGTCTTGAAGCGCCCATCATCTGGGACGCAGAGCAGGGCGGTTATCGCTTTGATCAACCTGTAGCCGCACCGCGTTATGCCTTGCCGGGCCTCTGGTTCAACGCAGACGAAATCCACGCATTGTTGGCGATGCATTCGCTGATCTCCGGCATGGGCGAGCGTGTGCTCGATAGCGCCGTCGCTCCCGTATTGAACCGCGTCGAAAAATTATTGGATGGCGAAGGCAATAGCGCCGCTGAAGTTAAAAAACGCATTCGCGTGATTAGCCCAGGACATCGTGCGCTAGAGCATGATGACTTTGGACAAATCTCTCAGGCAGTGTTGCAGCGCAAGCGTTTGCACATTCGCTACTACGCACGCGGCGCTGGTGAGACGAGTGAGCGCGATGTGTCGCCGCAACGTCTCGTGCACTACCGCGAGAACTGGTATCTCGATGCTTGGTGCCATCTACGCAAAGGCATACGCAGTTTTGCGGTGGAAGAA
This sequence comes from Stenotrophobium rhamnosiphilum, assembly GCF_003052265.1. Lineage (GTDB taxonomy): Bacteria > Pseudomonadota > Gammaproteobacteria > Nevskiales > Nevskiaceae > Stenotrophobium > Stenotrophobium rhamnosiphilum. Next base: position 541,471 of record NZ_QANS01000002.1, on the reverse strand, counting down.
ATTCAGTCTGTTAAAACTTTGGATCAAGCAGCAAAAGAAGTGCCTGATGAAGAGCTGGATCACGCACTCGGTTCGTCCTATGGAATTTTCTCTGGTGTGGCGACACAGGTCGCCAAGCTACGCTTTACGCCTGAGCGCGCACGCTGGGTTAAGCGTGAAACTTGGCATCCGCTGCAGAAGGGCACGTTCGACAAACAAGGTCGTTACACCTTGGAACTACCCTATAGCGACGACCGTGAACTGGTGATGGACATCTTGCGCCATGTGCCCGAAGTCGAAGTGATCGCGCCCAAGCCCTTACGCGACAAACTCTTGTCAAGACTCAAGGCCTATCTCAGCGAAAATAAAGTTATTAGCGACTAGTTCGGAGCAGCCGCTGGTATGATTCGTAACGCCGTCAAAGGCCAATCTTCGGATTGGCCTTTTCGTTTCTCTAAGCAACGTAAAAGAACAACGCCATGTGGTTCAAGAACCTCCAAATTTATCGCCTCCCTCCTAAGTGGTTGATGCCTGCGGGCACGCTCGAGGAGATATTGGCCAAACACCCCTTGCAGCCTTGCACGGGCATGAGCACCACGAGCCGTGGCTGGGTCTCGCCGCGCGGTGATCAGCAGTTGGTGGCTTCACATGGCAAGAACCTTTTGATTGCACTCGGTGTGGAGCAGAAAATTCTGCCTGCGGCCGTGATCAATCAAACCGCTTTGGAGCGCGCTGAAAAACTCGAGAAGCAGCAGGGTTATAAAGTCGGTAAGAAACAAATGCGTGATCTGAAAGAACAGATCATGGCGGAGTTGTTGCCACGTGCGTTCTCACGCCGTCGCTCAACACGCGCTTGGTTGTCGCCGAATGATGGTTGGTTGGTTGTCGACGCTGCATCCGCAGGCAAGGCTGAAGAACTCACCGAGCAATTGCGTAATACCTTGGGCGAATTTCCAATCAGCCTGCTGACCACCAAGCTCTCGCCGATTACGGCAATGAGTGGCTGGCTCGCAGGTAGCGATGCGCCGGGTCGTTTCATCATTGATCAAGACTGCGAACTGCGCGGTGCTGACGAGAGCAAGCCGACTGTGCGCTATGTGCGTCACGATCTTGGCGGCAAGGATGTTGTGACTCATATCAACGATGGCAAGGTTGCGACCAAACTTGGCCTCAACTGGAACGAGCGCATCTCGCTGGTACTGCACGAACAACATCAAGTGAAGCGCGTGCGCTTCCTCGATATCGACAAGAATCGCGAAGGCGATCAGTCGCAGAATCCTGAAGAACAGTTTGATGCGGACTTTGCTTTGATGACGGGCGAGTTCAGCAAGTTGTTGTCGGACCTAGTTGAAGCACTGGGTGGTGAAGAGAAATAAGTCATGCCGTCATTCCCGCCTTCGCGGGGATGACGAAAGTACGAATTTTAAATTAATTTCATGCAGGCTCATTCAGTGAGCCAGTGGGCTGCGCACAATGGCTGCGCACGGTGAAAACCGGACCTTAATGGAGCCTAGACATGAACTTAAGCATTGCCCCCAAGCTGACGCTGACCGTTGTTCCCGCCAAGAAGCCAGCTGCGGCTCAGCAGCCTTTGGTTTTTGCTGAGCTGCTGGAACCGGGTTGGACGCAGATTCGCAATGCTGACGAAGCGCTGCGCTTTCTCAACCGCGCCGCCGATCGTGACCCTCGCGAGTTTCCGGTGGGGATTACGCTGTCATCGCCAGCAACCGGAGGCCGTGAACTGGCTTGCTGGTTCGAATCCTGGGCGCAGCTGTGGATGGCGCTGCGTTATGTCGCGGTCCATCTTGCGGATAAGCAGGGCGAAGATTTCAAAGCTTTGACGCGCAATTTGAGTCAATTACGCTTTAGTTACGGCAGCGATGACCTGCAAGTCGCGAGACTGCAACGTATGTTTGGTATGCAGTTACGTGTGCTACGCATGGGTACGTTCCAAGACCTGCGCGTTGGCGCTGGCAGCTACTCGCAGTCACTGGTGAGCAGCTATCACGGAACAAATGCGCCGGAAGGCGCGGATACGGAAATTACGAACTGCGAGCTGGATCGTTTTATTGGTTTTATGCGCCAGCGCGCTTTTCATTAAGTCTTATTGCTTTCGCTTTCGTCGCTCCGAATGTAGCCAGCAACCTCGCGTTGTGATGGACACGAACAATTTCTTGCTGCGTTCGGAGTGACACCTATTTTTGTAGCCCGGGTGCAACCCGGGTTTTTTATTGGCGAAAGTGTGTCCCGGGTTTCACCCGGGCTACAGGATGGCGAGCACGTCTTCTGGTGGTCGTCCAATGGCCGCTTTGCCGCCATAAACAACAATAGGCCGTTCCATCAGTTTCGGATTACGCGCCAACACTTCAAGCCACTCATCATCGCTATAGCCATTGTCGACAGACAGGCCGAGTTCGCTGAAGAGTTCTTCTTTGGTGCGCACTAAATCCAATGGCTTCTTGCCTAGAAGTTTGCAGATCTTGCGCAGCTCATCTTTGCTTGGCGGCTGGCCAAGATATTCGACGATGGCAACGTCAGCGCCATGCTCTTGCAGGAGCTTCAATGTCTCGCGGCTCTTGGAGCAGCGTGGGTTGTGATAGATCGTGTTTTTCATGGAACAAAATTCCGAAATATGCGCTGTCATTGTAGGAGCGCCTCTTAGGCGCGATTGAGCCATCGCGCCTAAGAGGCGCTCCTACAGGCTATGAAATATTTTATTGAATAGGCTTGAGTACGCGAACGAAGAATTCGGTTTGATCACGCGAAACCTGATCAAACATCGGCGGCACATAAATATCAAAGTGACCTGCGTCGTAGCGCTTCACTTCAACTTTGTCTGGTGCGCGACGTGCACCGTCTTCCATCGCTGATGGCGGCACAACGACGTCTTTAGTCGCAATGCAGAACAACGCTGGGCAGGGCAGGCGTGGCGTCATTTTGTTAGGGCGATACATCGCAAGCGTTAGTGCCCAACTGGTGCTGATTTCGTTTTTCCAATCAGGCGGCGTGATGCGCAGATACCCGGGCTTGGAGTCTGGCGTCGTCAGTGCGGCAGTTTCGCCCGGCAGACCAACAACAGGCATCGTGACACGGCCCATTCCAAGGCCACTGCGAACGGCATCGGCAATGCCGTAAGCCGTCAGCTTTGATGCGGCAACAACACCGCATTGGCGAATCAGATTAAACAGCGATGCGACGCCATCCATCATTGCGCCTTGCGCGCTAACGGCTGCGATCTTGCCGTCGGCGACTGCTGATGCAACCGCATGCGAGCCAGAGAACGAGCTGCCCCACGTGGCGATGCGTGTTCCATCGACATCCGGAATGCGCCGCGCGAAATCAATCGCACTTGCCCAGTCTTCCAACTGCATTGACACAGAAACCACTTGTCGCGGCGTGCCATCGCTTTTTCCAAATCCACGATAGTCGAACACCAAAACGTGGAAGCCTGCTTCAGCGAATCGTTGTGCAAACGGATCAAGCCCCGCAGTACGCGTGCCACCCAAGCCATGACCCATGACGATGCAAGGTACGCCGCGTGAGCTGCGCATGGCATCGTTGGCGGGAACATAGTGGCCAGCGCGAATGCCTGTGCTGTGGCTTTCAAAAGAAACTTCGTTGATGCGGACGCCCATGGAGATTTCCTCTTTATGTCAGTGGCTGCGACTTAGTGCAGTAGCCCACTCAAAATCATGCCGATGCCGAGTGCGAGCAGTATCGCACCCATTGCGCGGTCTATCAGATAGCCATACTTGATCAAGCGCTGACGAACGCGTGGATGTCCCAGCGTGATGCTCACCATGCTGAACCATGCGGCAGTTGAGACGACCATCCACAGGCCCAAGGAGAGACGTAGCCACACAGGCGTGTCTGCTGTGATCACCGCTGAACACAGTGCCATGAAGAACAGCATCGCCTTGGGATTGAGCACATTGGTCAGCACGCCAATGCCATACAGATGCGCGGCGCTACCGGGTTCCGCGCGCTGGTCATTACTGCTGTCAGTGACGGATGCTTTTGCGCGAATCGCTTGGCTGCCCATATAAATCAAAAACAGCGCGCCGCCGTAACGCAGCACGTCGAGCAGCATGGGGAAATGTTCAATCATCCAACCCATGCCAAACATCGCCCACGCCACATGAAAGCTGATGCCGCTACCAATGCCCAGTGCGGTCCAAATGCCCGCGCTGCGGCCATAGGCCAGCGTCTGCCGCGTGATCATCGCCAGATCAGGGCCAGGGCTCATCACGCAAAGAAGATGAGCGGTGGCGACAGTCAGAAATAATGCGAACGGCGTGACCAGCATGGATCGTTTTTACTTGGCTGCGTAAACGTTTTCGAGATAGGCAATGATCTTGGCCGACTCATACATCTCGACATCGGTGTTGGGATCGATCAAGTACGGCACTTGCACTTGTCCGGTGTGCTCTTCAAGAAATTTACGATTGCGGCTCGTGCCTTTAGGGCCTTTGAAAATCTTGTCGCGCATCTCTGGCGGACCGATGTCACTCATGCGTGCTTTGCCCGTGCTGTGCAGCAGGTAGGGCAGTTCCAGTTCGCACAGTACTTCGCGCACCAAGCGCGAGAAAGGGCTGGCCTCAAAGCTGTAGAGCTCCAGCGGTTTTTCTGGCGAATTTGAAGTGCGTGCTTTGAATCCACGCAGGCCAAGCATTGCGCGACTCAGTGTTGCCGCTAAGCCCATGCCGACTGCAAGTTTGCGACGCAGTCCGGTGGGGTTCCGCACCTTGCCTTCATAGGTTTCGTTGAGATAACGAATGATGTCGTAAGACTCATACAGCGATGTGCCGGTATTCGGATCCACCATGAACGGATACTGCTGCTTGCCGCCAAGCTTTTTCACCGTTGGGCGAAAGCGCTTGCCGCCTTGAGGGCAGGGATAAATCATGACGTCGAGATCAAGCTCAGTCAGACGTTCACGCACGAGGCGGCAATAGGGGCTCGCTTCGAATTCGTAAAGCTGTAGTGGCTGTTCAGGCTGCTTGCGCGCCGGTTTTTGAACCATGCTGCCGCGCCATCCGCGAAGCTGGCTGGCGAGTACCGAAGTGGTGACATCAAGTGTGCGGGACATGGAAAACCCATCCGTGGAGTACGAGCGCATTATCCGTCAAATGCGCCCAGAAAATTTAAGAGGAACAACTCACTTCGATATGCCGTGCTTCCGGTGGTGGCTCGGCGGCATAGGCTTCGAATTGCGGGTGCTCATCGTAGGGGCGACGCAGCAGCGTCATCAGCGTTTCAATTTCTGAAGCGTTGCCAGTCTGTGCAGCTTCAATCGCGCGCTGTGCAAGATGATTGCGCAGAACATATTTTGGATTGACTGCGTTCATGCGAATGGCGCGATCAGCGTCGTTGGATTGCTCGCTACGTAGGCGCGCGCGGTAGTCGACCACCCAAGCGTCAAATGCGGCGATGTCAGAAATCTCATCGCGTACACCTGCTGCAGGCTCATCGGTATCTGTGCGCAGGAGTGAGAGATTGCGGAATGTTCTTGTGAAGTCTGATTTGCCGCGATGCATGAGATTGAGCAAAGCGTTGATTAGCTCAGGATCTTTGTCCTGCGCTTCACGAAGTCCGATCTTGGCGCGCCAACCAGCGGTCACCGCATTGGCATAGGCCGGACCAAAGCAGTCAAGAATGCCCTGCGCAATCGGCACTGCTTTTTCGGTGTCTTCATTCAGCAAGGGCAGAGTGGCCTGCAGCAAGCGCGAGACATTCCAATGACCGATGCTCGGCTGTTTGTCGTAAGCGTAGCGACCGCCTTCGTCCGTGTGATTGCAAATGTGGCCAGCATCGAAGGCGTCGAGAAAACCAAAAGGGCCGTAATCCAGCGTCAGGCCCAAGATGCTCATATTGTCGGTGTTCATCACGCCGTGACAAAAGCCGACGCATTGCCACTGCGCCATCAAGCGCGCGGTGCGCTCGATGACTTCGGTAAGCCAGCCAACATAGTCCCCAACATGTTGTGGGAAATGTTCGGCGATTACATGGTCGGCAAGTGGCTTCAGTTTTTCGTACTGCTCACGGTAGTAAAACACTTCGAAACTGCCGAAGCGCACATGACTTGGTGCCATGCGACAGACTACAGCGGTGGTCTCCATCGTTTCGCGCCGCACTAACTGCGGGCTGGTGACAATGCTGAGTGCGCGCGTGGTCGGAATACCTAAACCGTGCATTGCTTCGCTGCAAAGATATTCGCGAACAGTTGAACGCAATACTGCGCGGCCATCGGAGCCACGTGAGTAAGGCGTTGGGCCTGCGCCTTTGAGTTGCATATCCCAACTCTCGCCTTTGGCATTGCGCACTTGCGCCAGCAAGATGGCGCGACCATCCCCCAACTGCGACACCCAACTGCCGAACTGATGTCCGGCGTAGAGCATCGCCACTGGATCTGCACCGGGGAGCGGGCGACTGCCACTAAAGATTTCTGCAAACTCAGAGCGCTGTGCCTGTGCTGGATCAAGATCAATCAACGCGGCCGCGTCGGTATTGAAATGCAGCAACTTGGGCGACGGCAACGGCGTTGGCTGCACGCGTGAGAAATAATCCTCGGGCAGACTTGCAAAGCGGTTGTTAATCCGCAGATTATCGAGTGTCAGTTTCATGCGGTAATTGTGACTGACTACGAGGCCGCGTGGGCTAATATGCGGCTTGTAATATTTAAGACAGGAGTCCTGCTGTGTCCTTACACGTCAACGGTTTTTGGGGAATTATTCACCTGGCGCTGGTGATCTGGGCCGTGGTCAGCATTGTGCAGAGCGGCGCCTCGACTGGCGGCAAGGTCGGCTGGATTCTGCTGATTGCGCTGTTGCCTGTGCTGGGATTCGTCATCTGGCTGTTTCTGGGGCCTAAGTCCAGATAACGCGGAAGGCGGGATGCTCCCGCCCTACAGAAGCCGGTGTTGCAACCATATTTGTCATTCGCGTGATGATGTCATCCCGAGCATCGCGAGGGATCTCGCCTTTCAACAGCAAGATTCCTCACTGCGTTCGGAATGACACAAGAGTAGGCGCTGACGTAGGGCGGGAGTATCCCGCCTTTACGCGTTTAGCCTAAGTTGCGATTCGATCCCAAGACGCAAACGTAGTTCTTTAGGTGAGAGGTATACAGGATTCGCCTGACCTTCTATCGCCTTCACCAACTCCACGATTCTCGCACTGATCGGCGCCCGCATATCGCGTTGCTTGGCGAGCAGAATGATCTCGCCATTGAGCTGATCAACTTCGGTGCGACGTTGCTGTTCGATGTCCGACACCATCGACGGATACGCGCCGTCTTTCAAACCATTTTTAATCTTCGCCACCCACCATGGCAGCGGGCCGCCGTGGAGAATGAATTTTCGATACGCCGGATAAGGCAGCGGCACCAGCAGTTGGTAGGGAATGTTTGAGAGTTCGAGCAGCGCTACTGCTTCGTCGAGCACGGCGACATAGATTGCGCGCATATCCCGCTGTGACAGCAGATCACGAAAAGTGGTGTGTGTGATTGCGCAGACGGCATTGGCTAAATTGATCAGCAGTTTTCCCCACACTGCAGATTCGCCTTCGGCACGGAGTGCTTGCAAACCGCTACCTTCAAAACAGCTAAGCAAGCGAGAGTCGTCAGAGCCAATCAGCACCTGTGCCTTGGTGGTGATCTTTGCGTGAAGTGGCGCGGGTAACTGACCGTTAAACATCACCGACATCGGTACGAGTTTGGCGTTTGGCAAACGCTCTTTGATCAAACGCAGCGGTGCGATGCCATTGAGTGTGGAGACTAGTGTGCAGTTGGTTGGAATCGGCGGCAGTTGCGAGAGCAGCGCATCAAGATCAGGAAACTTCACGCAGAGAAAAATGTAATCCACGCCGGTCAGATCGAGTGATGTGGTGAGTTCTGGCTTTGCTGCAATCAATGGCGCGCGTTGCGTCATGTAATCCATCTGTAGCTGCGGCAAGGCCTGCATTGCTGACAGATATTTTTCGCGCACGTAGAGTCGCAAGGGCTCTTTCTTTGCGGCCATCAAATGCGTGGCAAGGATGGTGCCGACGGCACCAGGGCCAATTAACAGAATCATTAGCGAAAGCCTCCAAACACTTCTGCGAGTGTCGCTTTAAATGCGGTTTCTTTTGCAGTGGGCACCAGCACATCAAGCCAAACCACATCGCCCGCTACGACGGGCGTCCACACATCACCGCCGATGGCGTTGCTGTATGGGCCTTCGTTTTGTAGACCATCGGGTGCACACAGCCAGATTTCTGTTCCGCTCGGCAGCGTTGCTTTGGAGATGTGGACAGAAATCGTTTTGGCACCTTGCGATTGAATGCTCAAGGCAAAAGAACTCCAGCCATTTTCAAGATGCGAAAGGCGTGCGAGCTCTAGCAGTGGTTTGCTGACGTTGATCTTATTAGCAAAGTACAGCGGGTTATCTTTGTTGTCGTTGATGTCCGTGGGGACTTTCGTGTTCGCAAGTGTGAGCGTGCCCGCGCGCTGTGCAAAATTTCCAGCGCAGGGCGTTGGCGCAACACGCGCTGTAGCAGATGTGTTCGATTCATCTGCAGCAGACAGCGACGACTGACACCCAGCAAGCAGCGTGAGCAGCGTGATGACAGGCACTAGTTTGCGAGGAGTCATCGGAGCGCCTATTTTTTCGGGCTGATCCACATATTGATCACGGCGCGGAACACGAGCTGCTTCTGCGTATCGTAAACATTGACCGTGACTGGCAATTCAGTAGCAGCGCCGAACGTGGGCATTGGATCCAGCTCAGCAATGGCGCGCAAACTGGTTTCACCTTTCTTCAGGTATTCCACCGTCATGCCTTTTGGAATCCAGCGATGCGTTGAAGGCACGCTGACCTCGGTCATCATGCCGCCAGCAAGTTCCGCCATATTGCACATGGCGATCGCATGAAAGGTGCCGATGTGATTGGTGACGGCGCGGCGTTTTGGCGCAGTGACCTCGCAATAACCCGGGCGCAATTCTTCAAACGTTGCTCTGATACTGGAGAAATAAGGCGCACGGCGGCTGATTAGCAGCGAGAAAAACCACTTGCCGCCGGGTTTCTTCGACAGTTTCTTCCACAGCGACAGGGCGAGATTGGGTTTGCTCATGGGGAGGCTCTAAGGAAATGACTGGGTAAATCCTACCACCGTGCCCCTGTCGGCTTATTGGGTATCCTTCCGGTCTAAATAAAAAGCTAAAGGGGATGCAGGCAATGAACACACTAAAGCGGACTTTGTTGCTGACCGCACTGCTTGCGTCACTGGGTGCGTGTAGCCGCTCTGATGGCGTGAATGGCGGTGGCGGTGGTGGCGGCACGCCTGCCAGCGAACTGGCGCTCAAGGCAGAGACTGCGCTGCCACCCGGTCAATCTGGCTTATTCAACGTGGTAGGGCAGGCGCTGGGCCTGGCGACAGGTAATCCCGGCGATTACGGCGCTCATGTGGACGACCAGCGCGAGATGTACTGGAACTTCCAGTCCAAGCCCGGCGTATTAGTCACCAAGCCCGGAACAGCAGAAGTGCCGAAAGCTGGCATCGAGATTTATCGCGACAGCTACGGCGTGCCGATTGTTTATGCACCTAATGTGCGCGATCTCTGGTTTGGTGTGGGCTATGCGATTGCGCATGACCGTCTGTTTTTGATGGATGCAGTGCGTCGCATGGGGCGCGGCACATTCGCCGAGCTCACAGGCTGTGGCGGCGTTGCGGGTGATATCGCCACGCGCACAACGACGTATACCGAAGAGGAATATCTCGCGATATTCAACGGCCTGTCGCAAGACGCCAAAGATGCTGTGCAGGGTTACGTTGATGGTGCCAACGCGTTGCGCACCAAAGCGCTGACCGATCCGACGATTCTGCCTGCTGAATATGCGCTGCTGACTTCAATTCCAGAGCCGTTCAGCGTAACGGACGTACTCGCCGCTGGTGTCTACATCACGCGCTTTGTAGCCAGCGAGGGCGGCAACGAATTCCTCAACATCAAGATGCTGCAACAGCTGCAAGCGGAATACGGCAGCGCCAGTGCGGCCAAGCAGGCATTCCAAGACATGGTGTGGCTGGAAGATCCGAAAGCGATCGCGACGATTCCTGCATCGACAGCAAAGTTCTCTAACCAAAACGCGCCAAGCAGCGGCACGCGCGAAACTGTTTTTAACAACATGGCCGACTGGGCGATGGCTTTGCCAGACACCGTTTGGAAAGGCGATGGCACCGGCCACGCTGCAATGCCTTCGCCCTGCGCTGAGCTGGGCACTGTCACCGGTGCGGTTAGTCTGGATCGCGGTGCAAGCGAGGTGATCTCCAAGCCTCTCATGCAGGCGAAGAAGGCCACAGCAAAAGCAGCAAAGGCGCTGCGCAAAGCGGCTGCAGCGCAGAAAATTGTGCAAGACCTAGTGAAAGCATTGATTGATCTGCGTGCGCATTTGCACGGTGGTTCTATGGCTTATGCCATCGGCTCTTCACGCACACGCGACGGTGGCACGCTGATGGTCAGCGGCCCTCAGCTTGGTTACAGCTATCCGCTCTTGTTGGTGGAATATGAAATTCATAGCGGCGATTACCACGCACGTGGCAGCTCGGTGCCGGGCCTGCCAGTGGTCGGCATTGGATACAACAACGACATCGCTTGGGGTCTGACCACGGGCTATAGCAAGACGATCGACTCCTTCATCGAAACCATCTGCTCGACTGCGCAGCAGACTGCGGGCACTTGCGCGGCGGATCAGTATTTTCATAAAGGCGTGTGGAAAGACATGAGCTGCCGCAGCGAGACGGTGAACTTCCGCGTCTCTGCTTCCGGCATTCCCGCAGCTCCGCCTCTTTTCAACACCACGAAAAAAATATGCCGAACTGTGCACGGCCCGGTTGTGGCGCGTGATGATGCGCGTGGCTTGGCGCGTTCGCTGCAATTTGCAATGTGGCAACGAGAGATCGAAACCATTGAAGGTCTGCGCGAGTGGAACAAGGCGAAGAGCTTTAAAGATTTCGTCGCTGGTGCAAGCAAGCTCACGTGGAACGAAAACGTAACCGTCGCAACGCGTGACGGACACATCGCTTATTACCATCCTGGCTTGTTCCCACGCCGCAGCGGCGATACGGATATGCGTCTGCCAAGTCCGGGTACGGGCGAGTACGACTTCGGTAGCAATCTGTCATTCAAAGAACTGCCGCATGTAGTTGATCCGCCGGAAGGCTATGTCGCCAACTGGAATACCAAGCCTGCATTTGGTTGGCTGGATGGCGAAGGCCTTGGCAATACTTCACGCCCCGGTGGTGCAGGTCAGCGCGTAACGTCGATTCTCGACAAGCTGGCTACACGCAGCGACTGGACCTTTGATGATCTGAAAGAAATCGATCGTCATCACGGCATTCACGATCATCGTGCGCGCGAATATCTGCCGGTGTTGAAAGCATTCCGTAGTGCAAATGCTGCAACGCTGAGTGATGTTCAGAAAGCTGCGCTGGATACCATGCTGACTTGGAATGGTGATGCGTTTGGCCCTGATTACGACATCAGCAATCCATCAGTCAAAGACGGCCCGGGTGCAACCATCTTCGGTGCGTATGTGGATGCCATCCGTGAAGAACTGTTCCTTCCGCTCAAAGATAATGTCATCGATAGCGGCGTGCCTGATCCGGATCCGAACAATCCCAACGCAGAAGCAGGGCTGACAGTGTTTGGTCGCGTGTCAGGTGTTGGCAGTCATGTGTTCGATCAAAGCGTGATGGACAACTTGATCTTGCGTATTCTCAAGCCATCGACGTCGGGTCTTGCAGTGCGTCGTGATTACACCGGCGGTCGCTCGCGTGATGTCATCTTGCGCGCAGCACTGGATCGCACGCTGCAGGCTTTATCTAAACAGTACAACGGAAATGTCGCGATGACGGTAGCTGATTTGCCCAAGTCCACTCGCATCCATCCGCGCTCAAAACTGTGCTCGCTCTCAGGTGTGATTGGCCCGGGGTCTGACACGATTCCCGGTACGAGTTGCGTGACCATGCCTTACGAAGATCGCGGTTCATGGGTGCATCACGCAGGCTACGAGAAGCCTTGATCATTGTTTAAATAAAAAGCCCCGCATTGCGGGGCTTTTTATTAGGGTGCTTCGGTTGATCTTCAATACTTACGACGTGTGTGCCATTCGTACGTTGCGGGCGATTTCATCAAGATGCGTTTCCCACGTTCCGCAACAGCCGCCCCAGATATCAATGTGCGGATATCGCTTTGCAATATCGCCCATCAATTCGCCAAGTTCTTTCGGATCGCCTTCTTCGAGATGGCCCAACTGGCATAGCGAAATTTTATCCATCTTTGCGGCATTAGGGCGCAGGCTGCGTACACGTTGAAACCACGCGCCTGGCTCAATCGCAGGTTCAAATTCGAAAGGATGTGAACAGTTGATGCCGTAGAACGTGGGCTTTGCATCGCCGGCCTGTGTATCAACTGCTTCAATCGCTTCTTTAAGGCTGGGGCCAGATTTGAGACAGCAAGTGCTATCCAGCGTAAAGGACAAGGCCAATGGCAGTCCGACGCGAGCTGCTGCGCGCGATAGGCCAACGGCCTCCGGGATGTTGTTGAACGTCATTGCGCTTACAAGATCAACGCCAGCTTTACTCAGCGTTTCCAACTGCACGCTGTGATAATCCTCCGCGCTCTCAGCCGTGATCGTTTGATTCAGCGAATACGCGTCGCCTCTGGGGCCCACGATGCCCACATAACTAATGCCCGGAAGTTGATCGACGTATGGCTTCGCAACATCCCGAAGAAAATCGATGCATCGATGCTGGGTCTCAGCCAAAGCTTCTCGCGAGTACCCCAGCAATGAACCCCAATCGGGACTGGCGCGATAGTCCAGTCCACCCATCAATGCCACAAAACCATGTTTCGCTGATGCGTCCAGATATCGGCAGTACATAGCTTTAAGTTCGGCGAGTGCCTGCGGTTTGTCGAGCAAGGAATACATCGCGAACTGCGGAAGATCATGCCCAAACTTGAACATGATCTCGGTCTCTTGACCCCCTTCGGTCATGTAGAGAACGCCTGCTTTCTGCTTCGGGAAGTCAGTGCGCATTTGATCTACCTCCGGTGCGTTTTTACAAACGGATTTCCCGAGCGTCGGGAGCGGTATTCAGATATGTGCAGTTTTGCTTTTTATTGAACGGTGAAGAAATGAATGCGAGCCAAGTTCTTTTGGGCCTTAGCGACAGCACTGGTTCGGGTTTATAGGCAGCCCTCTACATATTCGACGGATGGCTCAATGCCCCCGCGAATTTTTGTAATTTTTCCTCCAGCTTCTTCCATAACCACGGCAAACTTTGCATCACTACTTTTTAGAATCAGGTAATGCCCATTTGGATCGTACTTATGCGGCTGGATGTAGACATCCGGATGTTTGGCCTTTGCTGACTCTAAGGAATCCGCGATTCCAACTCCAAGCGATTGTCCTGCTTGAAGCTCGCCGCGAGTTACAACTCCGTTTTCAACCATGAAACGAACGTTGGGGTAGGCGGCAAATGAAACGTAGTGACAAGCTGGATCACTGTTAGCAGCCATCACGATTTTTTCATCAAGTATTTTTTCAGCGGTTGCCAACGGTTGGCCGAATTGAATACGGCCATATGACTGAGCTGTTAGTCCTGACTCTGCCACTTCTGTGCAGGAGATGCAGGCGATGCATAGGAGCAGATATCTGTTCATAACGAATTTTTACGATGCATGATCTTCGCAAACACGCCGGCAGTAAAAAACATAAACACGCCATACACCGCCGCAGGCACGATGAGTTCAGGCGCGACCATTGCGCCGACTGCCATTGCGAGTGTGGTGTTGTGTACGCCGAGTTCGATGGCGATGGCGGTGGATTGTTTGCTGTCTAGTTTTGCGATGCGTGCGATTTGGTAGCTGATGGTCATCGCTAGAATATTTAGCGTGAGTACGGCAGGACCAATAACGCCGATGTGTTGGCCGATCTCTTCATATTCGCTGCCGAGCACAACAAACACGACGCCGATAAAAAATACGGTGGCTATTTTCTTTGCGACTGGTTCAATGCGTAGTGCAAATGCGGGTGCAAATGCGCGGATTGCCATGCCGATGGAGAGTGGCAGCAGCGTGATCAATAACACCTTCACCACGATGGGGCCCATATCCAACTTCAATGCTTCGTCGCCCGCTAAAAAGTGAGCGCTGGCGAGTGCGAGGAAGATCGGCGTGGTGATGACTGCGGCGAGACTGGAGAGCGCTGTCATCGTTACAGAGAGTGCGGTGTCGCCACGTGCAAGATGCGTGAGCATATTGGCGGTGGTGCCGCCGGGTGATGCGCCTAGCAACACCATGCCGACTGCGAGGGCTGCGGTGAGCCCAAATAATTTGGCGATTAAAAAGCCGAGGAGTGGCGACAGCAAAATAAGATTGATCAAGCCAATCGTTGCGCCTTTGGGATACAGCGCGACGCGTTTGAAATCACCGACTGTTAGCGCAAGCCCGAGTCCGGACATGATGATGAACAGCGACAACGGCAGCAGTGTGGTGATGATGAGGCTTGTAGCCATGGTGCTCCCCTGAGTAGTAGCCGCATCTTGGCGGCTATGTGGCTACAGGTAAAGCCGGCATAAAGATTCCAACGCCGATGGGGTGAAATCAGGCGCAGTGCCACTCAAAACGGCCAATGCCCGGGCTGTGCAGCACAACGTGATCGCCTGGTACGAGCGGGCCTACGCCTGCAGGTGTGCCGGTGTAGATGATGTCGCCCGGTTCCAGCGCCCAGGTTTGGCTGAGGATGCTGATCTGACGTGCCACGCTGTAGAGCATGTTCTTGGTGAAACCGTGTTGACGCAGTGTGCCGTTGATGTGGCAGGTGAACTCAAAGTTCTGCAGGTCTTGTTCAAGATATGGTTTGAAATCGCCCAGCGGTGCGGCGCCATCAAATGCTTTGGCGATTTCCCACGGCGCGCCTTTTTGTTTGAGCTGCGTTTGTAAATCACGCAGTGTCAGATCAAGGCCGAGCGTTATTCCGGCTACGGAGCCAAGTGCATCTTCAACGGGAATATCTTCGCCGCCGCCGGTGAGTGTGACGACCATTTCTGCTTCGAAATGAATGCTGCCTTTGTTGCGGGGCAGGTGAATCTTTTGGCCTTCTTCGACAATGCTCGAAGTGGGCTTCATGAAGATGACGCAGTCACCATCTGCGGCGTGACCCAGATGAGCGAGTTCAGCAACGTGATCGGCGTAGTTTTTGCCGATGCAGAAAATGCGATTTACATTCATGGCAGAACGCGAGTCTCGGGTGACAGCACTGTCGTACGTGGTTTTTCTTCGTTCGCTGATTTGACCGCATTAATATCTGCGCGCTTAGCTGGCTTGTTGACGCAGCGTTTGTCGACGCTGCGCGCCTTGACCTCTAATGCGTCGAGTTGCTTGTTCAGCGCGTCGGCATCGATGTTGTATTGATCAAGCAAGACCTGATGTGCGCGCACATCGGCGTTGTAGCGATCAACGCGATCTTTGTAAGCAGCGCTGAGTTTTTTAACGACGGTGGCTTGCTCAAAGTATGCGGCCATATCGTTGGTGCGGCGCTTGAGTTCGTCTTGATGTTCTTGCAACTGAGCGAGATCAGGCTTGAGCGAATTCTGTGCGTCTTTCATGCGGGATTCGTTTTGAATCAGCGCATCGCCACGCGCATCGATCTGCACTTTCTGCAAGGACAAGGCTTCATTACGAGCGACAACGTCGTTGCGATCTGCAACGCATTGTTCAACTTCTCCGCGAGTCAGCATGGGCTTGCCAGTGCTGCTGTCATCGGCAGCGTGAGCGAATGCGGGCAGGGCCAAGGCAATCGCAATGAGGGTGCGTGAAAGAGTGGACATGATTCAGGCGCTCTAGTTGTGTAAGACAACACTAAACGAAAAAGCGGTTGCCGACATCTAGGTCGACAACCGCTTTGTTTGACCGCTTAAAGCTTAGATACGTTCTTCGATGCCGAAGCTTGCGAAGCCCTTCTTCTGGAAGTTTTCGCGGAAAGCATCGCGCAGCTTGGTTGCCGTGACGTCGTATTCAGCCTTGTCAGCCCAGGTGTTGCGTGGGTTGAGAATGCCGCTGTCGACGTTCGGGCAGGACTTAGGAATCGTGAGATTGAGAATAGGCAGCTTCTCGGTCTCCACTGAATCCAGTTCGCCATTCAATGCAGCGTTAAGCAGGGCGCGGGTCACTTTGAGTGACATACGCTTGCCGACGCCGTACTTGCCGCCAGACCAGCCGGTGTTGAGCAGAATGCAACGAGCCTTGTTCTGCTCCATCTTCTTAGCGAGCAGTTCAGCGTAAACGTTAGGACGGTGCGCCATGAACGGGCCGCCGAAGCAAGCCGAGAACGTTGGCTGCGGTTCGGTCACGCCCACTTCGGTACCTGCAACGCGTGCAGTGAAGCCGGAGACGAAGTGATACATCACGTCCTTAGGCTCAAGGATCGAGATCGGTGGCAGCACGCCGTATGCGTCAGCGGTGAGCAGCACGATGGTCTGCGGATGCGGACCGCGGCCCTTAGGCATGACGTTAGGCACAACTTCCAACGGGTAAGACAGACGCGTGTTTTCAGCAATCGAGTCGTCGTTCAGATCGAGCTCGTCGGGGTGGCACTCAGCCATCGTCTTGCCAGGCAGAGGCGGAACGTTTTCGATGATGCAACCCGCTTTGCTCATGGCTTCAGCGATGACAGGCTCAGCGGCCTTGTCGAGGTTGATCAGCTTGGCGTAGCAGCCGCCTTCGAGGTTGCACAGGCCGTTATCCGACCAAATGATTTCGTCGTCGCCAATCAGCTTGCGTGAAGCGTCAGCGGAGAGCGTGGTCTTGCCAGTGCCGGAGAGGCCGAACAGGATCGCGCCGTCGTTCTTGGCTCCAACGTTGGCCGAGCAATGCATCGACAGACGGCCTTCTTTCGGCAGCAGGTAGTTGCCGACGGTGAAGATGGTTTTCTTGTTAACGCCGCAGTAGTCGGCGCGGCCAGCAACCAAGCAAATCTTGTTGCGAGCGTCGATGATCACAGCGGCTTCTGAGCGGCTGCCATCGCGTTCTGGAACGCATTCAAAGCTCGGCACGTTGATCATCGTCCAGCGACGTGCATCAACATCTTTCACGCCTTCCAGATTTTTCGGGAACATGTTGTCGACGAAGGCGGCGTGCGTGGCGTATTCGCCAACAAAACGGTAAGGGACGGCGAAGTCTTCGTCGCTGCCCATGAACACGTCTTTAACGTAGAGCGAAGCTTTCTTATCGTTAAGGTGTTGGATTACGCGCTTGAGGAGGCCCTCATAAGCGGTTGGGTCATACGGGCTGAGGTCGGCCTTAAACCAGATCTCGTCAGCTACTTCTGGCCATTTAACGGCGAAGGTGTCTTTCGTGCGGCGACCGGTGCAATCCGGGTCGGTGTAATAAACCAACGGGCCTTTTACGCCCAGTTTGGTTGGAAACGCTTTCTGTTCGTTGCTCGGACCGCCGCGGCGAACGCGGCCTTTGTCGTTAGCGATCGCTTCGTGAAAAAGCTCTTCCTTGGACAGGTTGTACTTATAGGTAACGTTTTTCAGTCCAAAAAGCTTTTCAAGATCGGCCTGGAAGGTCATTGAGCGTCCTCAAAGTGTAAAAGAATTTGGTTCTGCGACAGCGGCAGGGTGCGCAAGGATAAAGAGGGGGGGGGATGGAGGCAAGCCCCTCAAAGTATTGGCCTTTAGAGACAATGACGTAGGGAGGGGGAACCTCCCTCAAAGGGACTAATTTAGCGCGTTTTGCTGTTTTTAAATATAGTCAATTAATAAATAATTAACCGATATAAAACAAACGAGGCCGCATAGAGCGGCCTCGAAAGTAAAGTTTTCTGCAGCAATTAAGGCAGTTTGAAGCCTGCCACTGATTCGCGCAGTTTTTCCGACAGCGTGTTGAGTTCACCTACGGCGTTGGCGGTTTGACCGGCTGACCCGGAGGTCTGCACGGCAATTTCTCGAATGACCTGCATCGTGCCGGCAATCTTGGTCGAAGCGGCAGACTGGCTGCGGGCAGAAACCGAGATTTCTTGAATCAGTCGTGACAGTTCCTGAGACGAGGTTTCGATCTTGGTCAGTGCCTGACCGGCTTCTTCAGCTGACTTTGCACCGCTGACCACGTTGGTGGTTGAGCGCTCCATCGAGATGATCGCCTCGTTGGTGTCGGCCTGAATCGTCTTAACCAGATTTTCAATCTGACGCGTTGCGTTAGCAGCACGTTCAGCGAGTCGCTGAACTTCGTCAGCAACCACCGCGAAGCCGCGGCCCTGTTCGCCTGCCATCGCAGCCTGAATCGATGCATTGAGGGCGAGGGTGTTGGTTTGTTCGGCGATATCGTTAATGAATTCGATGATGTTGCCGATTTCTTGTGAAGATTCACCGAGGCGCTTGATGCGCTTGGACGTATCTTGAATCTGTTCACGTAGCGCAGCCATACCTTGAATCGTACGACCCACGGTTTCAGCGCCGTTGTGTGCAACCTGCACTGAGTTCTGCGCCTGTTGTGCGAGCTTCTCAGCGCTTGCGGCCACTTGTTGAAGTGACTGCGACGTTGCAGCGATGGTGTTGGTTACTGCGGAGATTTCGCGAGCCTGACGTTCCGAAGCTTCGTTCATCTTCAGCGCAACCTGCTGCGTTTCGCTAGCAGCTGCACCGATATCTACTGACGTCGTGTTGATCGTACCGACGAGATTACGCATGTTGCCGACGGTGTAGTTGAAAGAGTCGGCGATGGCGCCGGTAAAGTCTTCTGTCACCGTAACGTCAACCGTGAGGTCGCCGTCTGCAAGGTTGGTAATTTCGTCGAGCAAACCAAGAATAGCTTGCTGCTGTTTAGCGTCGCGCTCTTCGGTTCTGCTATTGCGTTCGCGCAGTGCCTTCATCGACAAGTAAACGAAGGTAATGATCAGCAACAACGCCATGCCTGAAGCGCCAAGGCTGATGTAAGGCAGTGCTTTCGGAATCGACAGCGTATCGAGCAGCGCTTGTTCTAGCGTGTTGCCTGCGGCGAGCACTTCAGTGCTGTCGCCTTGGAGTACAGCAGCAGATTGCTGGAGTTTCGCGATTTCTGGTGCGTCGTTGACGATGCCTTCCGAAGCAGCCGGAACAGCTGAGAAGGTGTCGTTGATTTGTTTGTCGGTTGCGCCATCAATCGAGATGGAGCGCTGACCACGCAAGAAGGCTTTAACTTCTTTGTCGACTTCTGCTGCAGCTACTTCTGCATCACGGCCTTGATGAACGACGCGTTGTGCTGCTGCCTGCATGCGTTCCAGACGTGCGATCTGGTTGGCAACGATAAGCGCAGCTGCGCCGCCTTGTTGATTCAAACGGTCAGCAATATCGCCGTAGGTTTTTGAGATGCTGGTTGCGGCAGTGCTGATGGTTGAGATGTTGGTGATCGTGCGCTGATACGACACTTCACCCTTCAAAACTTTGTCGATACCGCCATGCATTTTTTTCCATGCGTTGGCGACAGCATCAACTTCAGCCTGCACATTGCTTGGCATCTTTTTAATGCCGGAATCAGAGTCGCCTTCACGCAGCGCTTTGATCGTGTCGTCAAAATCGTTGGTGTTATCTGCAATTACGCGGAAGTCAGGCACGATGCCAAAAGCGGCATCAGAGCCAGCCTTGGCAACGCTGGTAACGTTGGCGTTGATCGTGCGTACCAGTGAAATCCACGTTTGATTGCGGCTGCTGGTGGACTGGTAATAGTAAAAGCCGCCGATGGCGATAACGATTAACGCGATTGCTATGCCGAGCAACGTAAAATTACGTCGCGTATCTATAGCGGCCCTGTTTATTTCGGCCATATTCCCTTTGCTCCCCTAATTACAGCGCGGCGAAATCAACCGCCAATCGCTGCTTTAATTTTTGCGATGAGGTCGGCTTCCTTCACCGGCTTGACGATGTAGTCACGTGCGCCCTGACGCAGCGCCCATACACGATCGGTTTCTTGATTTTTACTACTGATTACCAGCACAGGAATGTGTGCGGTTGCCGGATCTTTGCTGAGCGTGCGCGTGGCTTGAAAGCCGTTCACGCCAGGCATGACCACATCCATGATCACGCAGTCTGGTTTTTCTTGTTTGATGCGTGCAATCGCATCGAGCCCGCTACTGGCTTCAACCACAGCGTAGCCAGCTTTGGACAAAATATTCTTCAAGTTCTGCACATCGGTGGGCGAATCGTCCACCACCATAATGCGAGCCATGCTTTGAATCCCCTAGTCGTTTTACCGCACCCTAAATGGGCACGTTTTATATGGAAAACCGCAACACCTTGAAATATACACCAAGCGTGCCAACTGCAAGGGTACGGAAGGTTATTGGTTGTAAACCGTGCGTCCGCGGTACAAGGTCTTCTGGACCTGACCGGTAAAGGCGCTGCCCGCAAATGGCGTGTTGTGACCGTTGCTCAGCAGGGCATCTGCCTGCAGGGTCCAGCGGGTATTGGGGTTTATCAGTACCAGATCAGCCGATTGGCCGACGCTCAGCGTGCCTGCCGCAATGCCCGCGATCTTGGCGGGTGTGCCGCTGAGGCGCTCAGCTGCTTGTAGCGGCGTCAGTATTTTCTCGTGCACCAGACGCAGCGTCAGGGGTAGCAAGGTTTCCAGTCCGCTGATGCCCGGCTCGGTGAGCGGGAAGGGATTGGTCTTGGCGTCTGCCTCGTGAGGCTGGTGATCGGAGCAGATCGCGCCGATCACGCCGCGCTTCACCGCTGCGCGCAGGGCATCGCGGTCATCAGCGGAGCGCAGTGGCGGAATCACGTGGCACATGGCGTTGAAGCCTTCCACGTCGGTGTCGATCAGGAAAAGTTGGTGCGCGGCGACGTCTGCGGTGACTGGCAGGCCCCGTTTTTGTGCGGCTTCAACCAGCGCTGCACCACGTGCGGTCGAGAGGCGGCCAAAGTGGACGCTGGCGCCGGTGTCTTCAACCAGCGTGATCCAGAAGCGAATCGCTGAAACTTCGGCGGCTTCAGGGATTGGTAGCAGGCCCAGGCGAGTGGCGACTGGGCCTTCGTGCGCGCAGCCGCCATTGGCGAGTGCTGGATTCTGAGGAAACACATGAACGGTCAAGCCAAGGCCCTGTGCGTATTCAAGCGCGCGGCGGCCCATCAGTGAGTCACGCAAACCAAATGCGGCGTTGCTGACGCCAATGCAGCCGGCTTGTTTCAGCGAGCTCATTTCAGCCAGCGCTTCACCCGCCAGACCCTTGGTCAGCGCGCCGAGCATATGAATGTCTAAGCCGCCTGCAGCCAAGGCTTTGCCACGGATACGGTCAACCACCGCAGGGGAATCAATCACAGGGCTGGTGTCAGGTGGCAACACAACCGCAGTGATGCCGCCGGCCTGTGCCGCGCGTGTTTCAGTGACGATGGTTGCTTTGGTGGTCAGCCCCGGTTCGCGGAAGCGTGCGGCCAGATCAACCAAGCCCGGCATTAGCCAGAGGCCTTTGGCGTCGATGGACTTAGCGTATTTATCTTTGGGACGCGTCTTGCCGACATAAGCAATCTTGCCGTCGCGAATGCCGAGGAAGCCGGTGGCGTCGAGGCCGCTGGCGGGATCGAGCAGACGAGCGGATTCAATCAGCAACGAATCAGCATTGGTCGCAGTCTTGCTCATCGTGCGGCCCTCGCTGATTTTTTAGTTTTTGTTTTGGGGGCGACTTCAGTTTCGGGTTCGCGTCCGAGGATCATCGCCATCACCGCCATGCGCACCGCGATGCCGTGACTGACCTGCTGCAGAATCAGCGAGCGTGGGCCGTAAGCCACATCACCTTCGATCTCGACGCCGCGATTGATCGGGCCCGGATGCATGATGATGGCGTCAGGCTTCAGATGTTTGATGCGAGCTTTAGTCAGGCCAAAGTCGCGGTGGAATTCCGACATCGAAGGCAGAAAGGCGCCGAGCATGCGTTCTTTTTGCAGGCGCAGCAGGATCACTACGTCGACGCCATCAAGACCGGCTTCGAGCGAATGGAAAACCTTGACGCCCATTTGCTCAATGCCTGCTGGCACCAGCGTTGGTGGCGCGACGACGCGGATTTCTTTAGCGCCGAGCGTGCGCAGTGCGTGAATATTGGAGCGTGCGACGCGCGAGTGAACGACGTCGCCGACAATCGCAACCTTGAGCTTGCTGAAGTCGCCCTTGGCTTTGCGAATCGTGTACATGTCCAGCAAACCCTGCGTCGGGTGTGCGTGGCGGCCGTCGCCAGCGTTGAGAATCGCAACGCCCGGTGCAGCGTGTTCTGCAAAGAAGTGCGCAGCGCCGGAGGCGTCGTGACGGATCACGAACATGTCCGCCTGCATCGCTTCCAAAGTCTTCAGCGTGTCGAGCAGGGTTTCGCCCTTGCTGGTGCTGGAAGCGGCGACTTGCAGATTCAGCACGTCAGCTGAGAGGCGCGTGGCGGCCAGTTCAAACGTGGTGCGTGTGCGGGTGCTGGCTTCGAAGAAGAGATTGATGACCGTGCGACCGCGCAGGTGATCCAATTTCTTGTCGCGACCTTGAGTGGCGTCGGCGAATGCCGCGGCCTGGTCGAGAATCTGAAGAATGAGGGGCTTGCTCAAACCTTCGAGGGTGAGCAGATGTTTGAGACGGCCGCTGCTGTCGAGCTGGATATTTGAGGTCATTCTAGGCGGGCATTATGCCTAGCTTGAGCTCGTCTTACGAGGGGGATGGCGTAATTTAGAGTAATTCCTGACATTTCGAGCATGCCGAGGGATCTGTGTTTTGCCCGCCCTGTCTTTCCGTTGATGGGCCTGTTCGCCGCCTTGCGGCGTAACTCTTCCTGTTTTTCTTTGATGTTGTGTGTTCCGCGCTGGTCAGAGCATGCCTCTGACCGGGTAACTTTCTTTGATTAACGTCAAAGAAAGTCACCAAAGAAAACGTTTCTAAAAGCAAAGCCACTCTTGCTGTTATTTGAGCGAATGGTCATCACGACAACTGACTCTATTCCCAAGCATGTAAAAAGTGATAGCGGCACTTTTTCCTCGCACCGGAAATAGCAACCAGAAAACGTTTGTGCGCTAAAAGCTGAAAGACACAAGTAGTTTTGCTTCTAAAGGTGCTTTCTTTGGGTTACGTTTCTTCGCCTAGAGGCGCCTACTGTTGGTGCACCAGCAAAGAAAGGTAACTCGCGCCATAGCGCGAAACACGTCATCTCAATCAGCTCAGGCAGTAGCCACGCCGCAAGGCGGCGCACAGGCCATCAATAATGACGCCGGACTAGCAACGCTCGCGTAGCCACTGTTCAAGGATCACTCTTGCAGCCTGACCATCACGATCACCTTTGCGTACGCGGCGCGTCATCTGGCCGCTGGCGCGGGCGTCTCGCAGAATATTGTCGGCAGCGCGCGAGGAAAAACGTTCGTCGCTGGTATGCACCGGCAACTTAATGCGCCCTTCAATCTGGCGGATAAATTTGCGTGTCAGTGTGGTGATGAGCTGATCGCTGCCATCTTCGTTCAGCGGCATGCCGACAATCAGCGCAGCGGGGCGCCATTCGTTAATGAGTTTCTCGATGGCGGCCCAATCACCGGTCGCCAGCGTGGGCAGTGGACGTGCGCTGCCCGTTAGATCATCCCCAATGGCTGCGCCAATTCGTTTTTCGCCATAGTCAAAGGCGAGGTAAACACTACTCACGCGTGGCCGGCGCCAGTCGAAATCTGGGTGACGTCGATTCCAAGTAAGCGCGTGGCAGATTGCCAACGGTCACGTGCAGGTGTGTGAAACAGAATCGCCTGATCAATTGGCGTATTCAGCCAAGAGTTGTTCATGATTTCGGTTTCAAGCTGACCCGCACTCCAACCGGCATAGCCGAGAGCGATGAAATATTCCTTGGGCCCTTCGCCAAGACCAATCGCGCGCAAGATATCGCGCGAGGTGGTGATGTAGAGATTGTCCGCAACCTGCATGCAGGATTCCCAGTTGGCGGGCTGGCGATGTACGACAAAGCCGCGTTCGGGTTGCACCGGACCGCCCCAGAAAATCTGGCGCTCGGCGTCCTCGGCATTAAATTCAAAGCCCATCTGGCCCATCATTTCGCTGAATGTGAGCTCAATCGGACGGTTGATGACGAGGCCGATTGCGCCGTCGTCGCTGTGTTCGCACATGAGGGTAACGGAGTGATCGAAGTTTTCGTCCTCCAGTCCCGGCATGGCGACCAGAAATTGATTCTTGAATTGGGATTCTGTGGCCATGGGTCGAGTATCCAGCGACATTGCGGGCGTTACAAGTTTGTGACCGACAGACGGTCACAAAGCATTGAGGTACGGAGAAATTTACGCGCAGTTTGTTGGCTGCACCTGCGCAGAAAAGCGCAGGTGCTATGTGGCCTTTAGCGCTTAGTGAGGCGTGCTTCGATTGCAGCGATTAACTGGCCGCCGATATCAGTGCCGTAAGCCTTGTCGATTTCGCGTGCGCAGGTCGGCGAGGTGACGTTGATTTCGGTGAGGTGTTCGCCAATCACATCGAGACCCACAAACAGCAGGCCGAGTTCTTTGAGACGCGGGCCCACTTGTGCGGCGATCCAGCGATCGTGATCGGTTAGCGGTTGCGGACGGCCGCTGCCACCTGCCGCGAGATTGCCGCGGGTTTCGCCAGCCATCGGTACGCGTGCAAGACAGTAAGGAACAGGCTCGCCATCCACCATCAGGATGCGCTTGTCGCCATCCTTGATCGCAGGCAAATAGCGCTGCGCCACGATGGTGGTTTGGCCGTTGTTGGTGAGCGCTTCGAGTACAGCGCCGAGATTCATGCCATCCGCGCCAACGCGGAAAATGCCTGCGCCACCCATGCCATCGACTGGCTTATAGATGACATCGTTATGTTCTGCGTGGAAGGCGCGCAAGGTCGCCATGTCGCGTGAGAACAAGGTTGGTGGTGTGCACTGCGAGAACCAAGCGGTGAACATTTTCTCGTTGCAGTCGCGCAGGCTGCGCGGCTTGTTGGCGACGAGTGCGCCCTGATCTTCAGCGCGTTCCAGAATGTACGTCGCGGTGACGTATTCCAGATCAAACGGCGGATCTTTGCGCATCAGAATCGCATCGAGCTCGCCGAGCTTGATGGTTTCCGCTTCGCCAGTGAATTCGAACCAGTGTTGGGTATCGTCAAAAACTTTCACGGGACGTGTGCGACCCATGGCAACGCCATCACGCAGGGATAAATCCTGCATTTCCAGATAATGCAGTGACCAGCCGCGCTTCTGCGCCGCCAACATCAAAGCCAGCGTTGTGTCCTTATAAGGCTTGATGTGGTCGATGGGGTCCATGACGACCCCAAGGCGCTTTTGAGGTGCGCTCATTTCAGTTGCCTTTTGCTTCAGCTTCAATTTCGCGCGCTGCGGCTAACGCTGCAAGACGGGCGACAACACCATAAGCATAGAAACGATTGGGGCGATCATCTGGCCCGCAATTCGGGTCTGGATGCGTGCAAGGCGTTTCAAAGGCCAGCGGTTCAAAGCGCATGCCGGGTGCATTGAGGTTTTCTTGCGCGCCGCGCTGACTGTTGAGGCGATAGAAGCCGCCGACGACGAACTGGTCGATCATGTAAACCACGGGTTCGGCGGTGGCTTGATCTTCGCCCAGCTTTTCGGTGGTGTGGACGCCTTCTTGAATGATGGCGCCGCTGACTTCGTTGCCTTCTTTGGCGCTACTCATATGAGTGCGCGCTTTGCGGTTCATATTGCGGACGTCGTCGACGCTGCGCGCCGTCATCACGCCCATGCCGTAGGTGCCGGCTTCGGATTTGATGATGACGAAAGGCTCGTCGGTGATGCCGTACTCGTCATATTTGGCTTTGATGTCTTCCAAAAGCATTTCGACATTGGAGGCGAGACACTCTTCGCCTTCGCGTTTGGCGAAGTTGATCTGGCCGCAGTTGCGGAACAGTGGGTCGACCAGCCAAGGATCAATGCCGATGTGTTCGCCAAACTCTTTGGCGACATCGCGGTAGAAGCCGAAATGACTCGATTTGGTGCGCGCATGCCAGCCCAGACCCATTGGCGGGATGATGTCCTGCTCCAGATCTTCAAGAATTGCCGGGATGCCGGATGACAGATCGTTATTCAGCAGAATCGAGCAGGGCGTGAAGCCGCCGACGGACACGTAACCAGCGTCGCGGGTGATCGGTTCCAGCAGCAATTTGCGGCCGGAGATCTCCAGCGTGATTTCGGTCGGTTCCGTAATGTCAGGAATCAGCGTGCCGATGTGTACGCGATAACCGGCTTTTTGAATCAGGCTGAACAGCGTCGCCACGTTTTCCAAGTAGAACTTGTTGCGCGTGTGGTTTTCCGGCACCAGCAAAATTCCTTTTGCGGTGGGGCAAACGCGGGCAATCGAGGTCTGCAAGGCGTGGATGCACAAGGCCTCAAATGCAGGATTGAGATTGTTGAAGCCGCCGGGGAAGAGGTTGGTATCGACCGGTGCGAGCTTGAATCCAGCGTTGCGCAAATCTACCGAGCTGTAGAACGGCGGCGAGGTTTTAAGCCACTGCGAACGGAACCAAGCTTCGATGTCGGCGGCTTTTGCGAGCAGGGTGGATTCCAGCTTTAGCAGTGGCCCGCTTTGTGCAGTAACAAGGTGGGGAACGGGACTTTGCATAGGTTCGCCTTATGTTGTGGTGCGCATGGTAGCGCAACGGTAAGGCGACGTAAGCTTTGGGCGGATAGGCATTAATCAAGGACTGTGTTACAAAACACTCTATAAAAAAGCGGATCACAGAATTAGTAGGGGGTAAGGTGTCCACACAAAACCAGGACTCAGCAAAAGTCATGGTCATCGACGATAGTCAGACGATCCGACGTACCGCGGAGACGCTGCTAACGCGCGAGGGTTATGTCGTTATTACAGCCCAAGATGGCTTTGAGGCGCTCGGCAAGATTGCCGATCATCAGCCAGATATTATTTTTATCGACATCATGATGCCGCGTCTGGATGGTTATCAGGCTTGCGCACTGATCAAAGGTAATCCACGTTTCTCTAAGACGCCGGTCATCATGCTGTCGTCCAAAGACGGATTATTTGATCGCGCGCGCGGCCGCATAGTCGGCTCCGATGAATACCTCACCAAACCGTTCACGAAAGATGAACTGATTGGCGCGGTGAAAGCTCACGCTAAGAAATAGTTGCCTCTGCCCCTATGAGCGCAGAACTACGAGCGTTGCGAGACGATCCCTTTGAGCAATTGTTGCGGCTGGAAGCGCGCATGCGTGCGGCGCGTCTCGACGTCGCTGCAGGCGAAGCCCAGACTTGGGGCGGCCTAGGATTCCGCATTAATGATGTGTGGCTGGTCGCGCCGCGTGATGAAGTGCGCGAAGTGATTGTGCCTCCGCGTATGACGCGCGTGCCGAATGTGCGTGCATGGTTGCTGGGCGTTGCTAACGTCCGCGGCTCTTTGCTCACGATTATTGATCTTCGCCAGTTTCTCGGAATGCCGCCGCTCGATCAGCAACGCACTCAGCGCGTGTTGGTTTTTAACTCAGAACGTTTTCCAGCGGGATTTCTCGTTGACGAAGTTGCAGGCCATCGCCAGTTTGTTTCCAACGAACAACGACGTGAAATCGTCGGCGGCGCCGGCAGCTTCGCACCCTATTTATTGAGCGCATTCGTACGTGATGGCCAACCGTGGTTGGCTCTCAGCCTGCACAAGGTCGCGGGTAGCGACAACTTCAAGCATGCCGGCCTATGAATTTCGATCAAACTGCGACATTTAATAGCGGCTTACATTGGGTTCGTTCGGAATTCGATCACAGTCTGACGCGTGCGCGCACGCTCATCGAATACCACATTGAAAATCCCGAAGATGTGTTGCCGCTGCAGCAGGCTTTAGTAGAACTGCATACGGTGCGCGGCACGGCCAGCATGATTCAGTGCTTCGGCGTGGCCACTGTCGCTGAGGAAATGAAGACGGTTCTGCACGAGATCATGCAGGGTCGTATCCAAGAATTAGAGCCTGCCTATTCGGCACTGCTCGGCGCGACTGTGCAGGTTTCCGATTACATCGATGCCTTGTCCTCCGGCATGGATGATTGCGTCATCGTGCTGCAGCCGATTCTTAGCGAACTGCGATTGTCTCGTGGCAAAACGCTGGTCACTGAGCTGGAACTGTTTAGTGCACAGCTCAACGCTTTCGATCACGGCAAGCCACTGTTGCCTGGGACGGCGATGGTGGGCGACGCGGCTGGTGAGGCGCGCAAATTATTGCCAGTGTTCCAAGCTTCGATGTTGAACTGGCTGAAAAATAATGTTGACGTCAATGCGTCTTTAGGTCGCATTGGCAAGATTGCCGAGCAAATCGCCGCGCAATCCACAAATGCATCGATCCACCAACTCTGGCGCACGGTTGCTGCCGTTGTTGAAGCTTTGCTGACGCGTACGCTTGAAGATTCAATGGATCTGAAGCGTGCGATGGGCGCTACCGCGCAACAGATTCGCGCGCTGGTTGATGAAGGCGAAGCTGCGGCCGCCGCCAAGTTGGCCGATCTGAATTATCAGTTGCTGTTCTTTGTCGCGCGCTCCAGCGGACAAGGGCCACGCGTAACCACGCTGCGTAAATTGTTCAGACTTAATAGTCATCTGCCTACCACTGAGCAGATTGAGCAGCGTCGTATACGAATTCGTGGGCCTGGCATTGGTTTGTTGACCCGCGTCGCCGATGAAATTCGACGCGACTTCACACAAGTTAAAGACAGCATCGATTTATCCGTGCGCTCCGGCGGCAAAGCCGGAATAGGCTTGGAAGAAACGCGCAACAGATTGCAGCGCATTGCCAACACGCTCGCGACCTTGGGTCTGCCAGCGTTGCAACGTGTTGTTGGCAATCAAGTCAAACTCTTAGAGAGCTTGGAAGCCGACGCCAGTTCCAGCAATTTGTGGATGGACATTGCCACGTCAATTCTGCAAGTTGAACACAGTCTGGAAGATGCGCTGTTCAGTCAGATTGTCCGCAGTAAAAAAGGCGCTGGCGGTGTTTCTGAAGTAGATAAGGGCATTCCGCATAGCCGCGATTTAGCTGAAGGTACCGCAGCGTTGTTGCGCGAATCCTTAGTCAACTTGGCGCGTATTAAGTCATCTGTTGATGCTTACATTCGCGGCAACGAAAGCGAACCGCCTAGCGACGCACAGCGTCTGCTCAGAGAAATTATTGCTGGTTTTGATGTACTGCAGAACAACCGCGCTGTGGAACTGATAAGCGCGCTTGAGCACTACGTACTGAGCCCTGCGTTTGCGCAATTGCGCGACACACAAGGACTTGCCGAACGTTTTGCTGATGCCATTGCCGCGATTGAGTTTTATATCGAAGCGATTCGCGATCACGTGCCCAATGTTGAGCCGATGCTGGATAGCATGGCCCACTATGTGGGTCAGTTGAATGTGGTTGAAGAAGCTCCAGCCGTACCCGAACTTGAAGAATTGGAACTGGTGCTTGAACAACCAGAGCTAGTTGTTCCCGTCGCTCCCGTCGCAGTCATTAAATCAGCGCCGGTGGTTGTGGCTGCTGAAGACGTTGATCCGGAAATTCGCGGCATCTTCCTTGAAGAAGCCAGCGAAGTGCTCAGCACGCTCGACAGCGCATTGCCGCGTCTGCGTCGTGATGCACAAGACATGGATACGCTGACGACGGTTCGTCGCGCATTCCACACCTTGAAAGGCTCCGGCCGTATGGTCGGTGCGCAACAGATTGGTGACTTTGGTTGGGCGGTTGAAAGTCTGCTCAATCGCTGCCTCGACGGTTCAGTGCCTGCGGGCGCGGTTGTTGTCGATGCGATTGTTGATGCGGTGGCGATGTTGCCGGGCTTGATTGAAAGCTTCCGCAATAATGCAGCGCCAGATCCTGCACTGCAGGCTTTGATCGAGCGTGCCAGCAACCTTGCTGAAGGACGCGGCGCGCAAGACGCAGAAGAACTGGACATGACGGCCATCTTCCGCGAAGACGCACGCGAGAAGCTAGAAGCGGTTACGCATTGGCTTGAACAGCAAAACCGTAGCTTCGAATGGTTTGCGGTTGAAGACGAAGTTGTTCGTTCCTTCCACACGCTTCGTGGTGCGGCACATATCGTTCATTCGCCATCAATCAGCGAATTGTCTGGTGCGCTAGAAACTTATTTGGATTCTGCGCGTGGCGCTGGGCTTGAATTGCCGCGTGCTGCATTGGTGTTGATTGAAGACGCTGAGCAAACGTTACGTCGTTGGGTTGATGCGATCGGAACACCGGCCGCTTCATCGCAAGATTTAGCGCCGTGGTTGGAACGCATCCAAGCCTTGCAAGCGGAAGTTCCTGAGCAGGCGCGACAAGCAACGGCTGATCGCCAGCTTGCCGAGATTTTCTCTAGCGAAGCTTTCGATCTGGTGCAAAAGATCGAAGAAACCGCCAAGGCTTGGGCGCATGCGCCGGAGAACCTGCAAGGTGCAGGCGAGATCAAGGCGCTGAGTCATACCTTGTTGGGCGCGGCTTTGATGTCGCAGTGCAGTTCGATTGCAATTGCTGGACGCGCGTTGAATGTACGCATGGGAATCGTTGCGACGCATTCGATTAAGCCTGAGTCCGGGTTCTTCTCAGCTTTCGACAATATTGCTGAGGGTTTCTATCAGCTGATTGATGCCTATCGTGAAGGCAAAGCCCTGAACGACGGCAGCGATTTAGTTGCACAAATTGAAGCATTGCCGCTGTCAGGACATGCTGAACTTGCAGCGCCGACATCGTCGGTACAAGAAGAAATTATTGAGATGCCTCCGGTTGTTGAAACCGAGGAGAGCATTACGCCTGAAGGACTGAGCGCCGATCAAGAGTTGGCAGCGATCTTCATTGGCGAAGCGCGTGAACTCTTAGAGAACCTTGATGCTTATGCATCGGCATGGGAGAAGAATCCCGCTGCCGCTGAGTCAGGCGCTGCAGTCAAAAGTGTTCTGCACACTCTGAAAGGTAGCGCGCGCGTCGCTGGTTCAAATGGTTTGGGTGAAGTAGCGCAGTACATGGAATCGCTCGTTGCCACGGCATTGAGCGAGAGCAGGGCGGATGCTGCTTTGTTCTCACGCCTGCATCAGGCTAGCGATGGTTTGCACCGTGTATTGGCTGAGATGGAGCGCGGTGGCATTCCGAATGTTTCGGCATTGATGTCGGATATCGAATCAGCCGCTCCTGCGCAGTCGTCTTTCGTCGAGCCTTTAGAAACAGTAGAAGAAGTTGTCCCTCAGGTTGAGCCAATCGCTGCGCCTGTGAGACAGGAATACGTCGCAAGTATTCCGGCTGCACCTGTTGTGCAATCTGCTGATGACGAATTGGCTGAGATTTTCTCTGCCGAAGCTAGTGAATTGCTTGAAACCTTGCAGCAAAACTTTAACGCCTGGCAGCGCGATCCGCGTGAGTTTGCGCCTGCGCGTGAGATGCAACGTGCGCTGCATACGCTTAAGGGCGGTGCACGCATGGCGGGCTTGGATGCGATGGGTGATGTTTCCCATGAGATGGAAACACGCATCAATAATTTCGAAGTCCGCGGCGCATCAGATAGCAACGATCTAAAACCTGTTGCGGCTGATCTTGAAACCTTGCATCACATGCACGACTTGTTGTCGCGTGGTGACACGGCAAGTCTGCGTGGTGCGGGAGCAGTACCGACCGGGCCTAAAGTAGAGTCCTATGACGAAAAATCCGTCATTGCGGGCGCAGTACCTGAAGTTATCGAAGCTGTTTTTGCGGCACCGCTTGCGCCATTGCTCGACGGTGTTTGGGATCCAATGCTGTTCTGGAAACCAGAAAGCGAGCAGACAGGTTTGGCTGCACTGCGCCGCGAAACCGCGCGTGTGCCGGTCGAAAGCCTCGACAACATGCTCAACGAAGCGGGCGAAATTTCGATTTATCGTTCGCGTTTAGAAGAACAACACAGCGCACTGCAAGCGCAGCTCAATGAAATGTCGCAGGCCGTCACGCGTGTTCGCGAACAGCTGCGCATGATGGACATGGAAACCGAGGCGCAGATTTCAGCGCGTGGCCGCGGTCCAAACGATCGTCTTGATCGTTATGCGGGTGACTTTGATCCACTCGAAATGGATCGCTACACACGTATGCAGGAACTCTCACGCTCGCTATCGGAATCCGTCGGCGACTTGTCGAGTCTCCACACCACGATGGATGGTCTGGTTGGCGAAGCGGAAACGTTATTGCTGCAACAGGCGCGTATTAACACTGATGTGCAGCAAGGTTTGATGCGCACGCTGATGGTGCCGTTCTCACGTCAGGTCGCGCGCTTGCAGCGTGTGGTTAAACAGGCGGCGCAAGACAACGGCAAGATGGCTGAAGCACAGTTCGTCGGCATCGAAAGCGAACTCGATCGCAATGTTCTGGAGCGCATGACTGCGCCGCTGGAACACTTGATGCGTAACGCCGTTGTGCACGGCATTGAAGATCCGCAGACACGCGTTGCAGCAGGCAAGGGCGCTACCGGCACAGTGAGCGTGACGCTGCGTCGCGAAGGTACGCAGCTACTCGTTGAATTGCGTGACGACGGTAAGGGTCTCGACTTTGATGCGATCCGTGCAACGGCGATCAAGCGCGGCTTGATTCCGGCAGATGCGCAGGTTGCTGACGAAGACGTCGCACAGTTTATTTTTGAGGCTGGCTTCTCCACCGCAAAGAGCCTCACTCAGGACGCTGGCCGTGGTATCGGCATGGACGTTGTTGCTGCGGAAGTTAAACAGCTCGGCGGTACGCTGGAAATTGGTTCCGAGACCGGCAAGGGCGCGCGCTTCCTGATTCGTCTGCCTTTGAATCTGGCGATCTCGCAAGCGTTGCTGGTTTCAGTATCGAACGAGATGTATGCGATTCCGTTACCGAGTATTGAAGGCATCGCGCGTATTCCGCGTGAACAGCTTGATGCGCTCTATGACGAGAACGGACCGACTTACGGTTACGGCGGCCATGAGTATCGCGTGCGTTACCTCGGCGATTTCATCGGCGCATCGCGCGCTGCTCCGAAAGAAGGCAAGACAGTCAGCGCCATTCTGGTTCGCCTCGGCGAAGGCTTGGGCACGCAGGATCGTCGTATCGCAGTTGTAGTGGATTCACTCTTCGGCAATCGCGAAGTGGTTTCCAAGGCAGTTGGTCCGATGATTAGCGCAGTGGTTGGCGTTTCAAGTGCCACGATTCTGGCCGATGGTCGCGTCGTGTTGATTCTTGATGTGCCCGCACTGACACAAGATCGCACGCGCCGCGCCTTGATTACATTGGCCGCAGGCAAGGCCGATTCAGTGAACACGGAAGTTGATACTCGCGAATTGGTCATGGTGGTGGATGACTCCATCACGATTCGTCGCGTGACAGAACGTCTGCTGCTCAAGAATGGTTACCGCGTATCGACCGCCAAAGATGGTCTGGATGCGATGGCCAAGCTGCAGACCGAAAATCCGGTCACTGTATTGCTCGATATCGAAATGCCGCGCGCAGACGGCTTCGAAGTGGCGACCTTTATTCGCAACAACGAACGTCTACGCAATTTGCCAATCATCATGATCACCTCGCGTTCAGGCGATAAGCATCGTGAGCGTGCCATGCAGATTGGTGTGAACCGTTATCTGATCAAGCCTTACCAGGAAGATCAGCTCATCTCCGAAGTGCGTGGTGTGCTTGAGGAGACCAGAGGCTCATGAACGATCAAATTTATGCCGTGCTGATGCCGCTTGATGGCGACACCCTGTTGTTGCCGAATGCGGCAGTCATCGAAGTTATTTCGCGCGATACCGTGCGACCTGTAGCGGACGCGCCAGCATGGTTTCTGGGCAACTACGAATCGAATGGCCGTCGTGTGCCGGTGATCAGCTTCGAAGTACTGAATGGCGGGTCTTTGCCTGAAACTGCCCGGCGTTCACGCGTCGTGTTGCTGCACTCTGTGGGTCAGCACTTGGAAGCGCATGCCATCGGCGTGCTCACGCAAGGCTATCCACACTTGGTGACGCTCAATCGCACTGCAATTAATCCCGCGCCACTGCGCGAGAACGATCGCGCAGATCTGGCCTTGTCGCGTGTTCGTATCGCAAGTCAGGAAGCAGTGATTCCGGACCTCGAAACGATTGAGGCGGATCTATTGCGCCTTGATGTGGTGGGAACCGTCGCTTAAATCGCTACCGACGTTTCACCCACCAATTGCAGATCAGCGTGGCCGATACGCGCTGAGAAAAACATCGACCACATCCGCAACATGCGCGCGCAGTTCACTGGCGGGTGGATTGCTCTCGCCCATGATGACGCGCATGTGGTGATCGCCGCGCATCATGCTGAAATAGTGATTGGCTGCTCGTTGTCGATCGCGTATTACCAATTCGCCATTGTGAACGGCGACCGCTAGCAACTCCTCAAACTGATCCAGCATGCGCTGCGGACCTGCGGCGTGGAATAAGCGGCCCAGTTTGCCGGTTTGACGCGCTTCGCCTGCCATCATGCGATAGAACTTGACGGCCTCTTCGCTAAACAGCAATTCAATAAACGCTTGGCCAATGCTAATCAGGCGCTTACGCAGCGGCAGATTGTTAGTGGGATCGTAAAGCGCGTCTGGCGCATGCTCTTCGCACTTGGAGACGACGCACTGCTGAAACAGGTCTTCCTTATGCCCAAAGTGACTATAAAGCGTCAGCTTTGAAACACCTGCGTTCTTGGCAATGGCATCCATGCTGGTGCCCGCATAACCCTGCTCCACGAACAGCTCTTTGGCGGATTCGAGAATCGCCAAACGCTTGTCTGGATCTTTAGGGCGACCACGCTTGGGCGGGCACTTTTTCATGCGGAATGAGGCATTTGTAGGTGAGGCATTGTTAACACCATAACGCCTCGCACATTAATAAACCAGTCGGTATAGTATATGAACTGATTTTGAGCCCCCTAGGAATCCGCCATGCGGTTACCGCGACCTTTGCACCTGAGCCTGCCCATTTCCGCAATCGCTGCCAGTCTGTTGCTGGTCGCGTGCTCTAAAAAGCCGGAGGCGGTGCCACAGGCCAAGCCGGTGGTGATCGAACACGCGCAAGCGATGGTCGGAGAATCGGGTGAAGTATTCCCTGGCTCAGTGCATTCGCGTGAGGAAGCGGATTTGTCTTTCCGCATCTCCGGAAAAATCCTGACGCGTCGTGTTGATGCGGGTGCCGAGGTTAAAGCCGGGCAGGTGTTGGCGACGCTTGATCCGGAAGACAACAAACTCAATAGCGATGCTTCCAAATCTGCTGTCACCGCGGCAGAAGCCGACGTGAAGTTGGCGCAGGCTGATCTACAGCGTTACCAGGATTTGTTGGGCAAGGGCTTCATCAGTAAGTCCATGTTCGAGCAAAAGCAAAACACACTGGAGTTGGCAGAAGCGCGTCGCGATCAAGCGAAGTCCAACTACGCCGTCATCAATAACCAGATGCGTTACACCACGCTGACGGCGACTAAATCCGGATTGATCACCTCCGTCCTCGCTGAAGCAGGACAAGTCATCGCTGCAGGTCAGCCAGTATTTCGTTTCGCCACTGACAACGCGCGCGAAGTTGTGATCAGCGTGCCAGAAGGACGCGTCAGTGCATTGCGTAATGCATCGAAACTGGCGATCTCGCTTTGGGCCAACCCCAGCAAGTATTACGAAGCACGTGTACGCACGATCAACATGCAGGCTGATCCCAGCACGCGTACGCATGAAGCACGTGTCACGATTGTTGGCAGCGATGACGCCGTGCAACTCGGCATGACGGCGACTGTATTTATGGGCGCCAAAGTTGACGGCTCTTTATACCAAGTGCCTTTGTCCGCAGTTGCGCAAGTGGATAACAAGGCTGTGGTGTGGACAGTGTCTGCGGATAACAAGGCGCATAAAGTTCCCGTGGCGGTGCTGCGTTACGTTGAAGGTTTTGCGGTAGTAAGCGGGGCGCTCAAGCCGGGCATGCCGCTGGTGAGTGCTGGCGTGCAGT
This sequence comes from Stenotrophobium rhamnosiphilum, assembly GCF_003052265.1. Lineage (GTDB taxonomy): Bacteria > Pseudomonadota > Gammaproteobacteria > Nevskiales > Nevskiaceae > Stenotrophobium > Stenotrophobium rhamnosiphilum. The sequence goes on along the minus strand of NZ_QANS01000002.1, from coordinate 505,541 downwards.
TGTTGGGCGAAGGCCAGTTGGTCAAGCCAATTCAGCGGGCACGTGAGGTTAAACCGTCGTGAGCGCCGGACGCTTCAATCTCTCGGAGTGGGCGCTCGCCAATAGGGTCATCGTCGTTTATTTGATGATCCTGCTCGGCGCGGCCGGCGTTTGGTCGTATCTGAATTTGGGGCAATCGGAAGATCCGCCGTTCACCTTCCGCATGATGGTGATCAAAACTTATTGGCCCGGCGCTAGCGCTGAGCAAGTTGAATTACAGGTCACCGATCGCATCGAAGAAAAGCTGCAAGAACACCAGCAGCTCGATTATTTGCGCAGCTATTCCAAACCCGGCGAATCGCTAGTGTTTTTTGTGGCACGCGAAGATTCTGGTTTGGCGAATATGCCTGATACTTTTTATCAGGTGCGTAAGAAGGTTAGTGACATCAAGCAAAATCTGCCGCAAGGCGTCGTTGGGCCTTTCTTCAATGACGAGTTCGGCGACACCTTCGGCAATATCTATGCGCTAACCGGTAAGGACTTCACGCCGGCTGAGTTAAAAGAATACGGAGACACCATTCGCGCGCGTTTGCTGCGCATTAAGGACGTCTCAAAGGTTGAATTCTTTGGCGTGCAGAATGAAAAGATTGAGGTTCGCCTCGACAACATCAAGCGCGCGCAGCTGGGTATTCCGCCGCAATTAATTTTTGACACGATTCAGCAGCAGAACAGCGTAACTTCTGCAGGCGTTTTCCAAACCAGTACAGATAGCATTGCGCTACGCACTACCGGCGCCTTTAAAACGCTGGACGATATTGAAAACGCGCCGCTGAACTACAAGGGGCGTACGTTGAGAATTGGCGACGTTGCGCATGTAGTGCGCACGTATACCGACCCTGCGGAACCGCGCGTTAGATTCAAAGGCGATGCAGCGCTGGCGATTGGCGTTTCGATGGACAAGGGTGGCGACATCATTCGTCTCGGTAAAGCACTAGACGCTGAGTTCGCAGCAATACAGACCGAACTTCCTCTGGGCTTGACCTTAGATCGTGTCGCGGATCAGCCACGCGCGGTTAAGCGCGGCGTGAACGAGTTTGTTCGTTCTTTGGCTGAGGCGGTTGTGATTGTGTTGTTGGTCAGCTTCTTCTCGCTGGGCTATCGCCCGGGCTTGGTCGTTGCCCTGACGATCCCGCTGGTGTTGGCAATAACATTTGCAGCGATGAAATATTTCGACATCGGACTGCACAAGATTTCTCTAGGTGCGTTGGTGCTCGCTCTGGGCTTGCTGGTGGACGACGCCATTATTGCGATTGAAATGATGGCGGTAAAAATGGAGCAGGGCTGGGATCGCGTTAAGGCTGCCGCCTTCGCTTACTCCAGCACCGCATTCCCGATGCTGACTGGCACGCTCGTTACCGCCGCAGGCTTTCTGCCGATTGCGACGGCTAAATCTGGCGTTGGTGAATACACGCGCTCGATCTTTGAAGTGGTGACGATTGCCTTGTTAGTGTCATGGGTCGCTGCCGTTATTTTTGTGCCTTACCTCGGCTATCGCTTATTGCCTAGTCATCACGGCGATAGCGTAAAACCGGGATCACATGATCCTTATCAAACCAAGTTCTACCGCCGTTTCCGAGCGCTAGTGGCTTGGTGCGTTGATCGTCGTTGGACGGTGATTGGTGTTACGGCGCTTAGCTTTGTGCTGGCTATTGGTGGATTTGCTTTTATTCCGCAACAATATTTTCCAGCATCAACGCGTCTTGAACTGCTGGTGGATCTGAAGCTGAGCCAAGGTGCGTCGCTTGAAGCAAGCGATGCTGCAGCCAAGCGTTTGGAAGCCATTCTCGCTAAAGAAACCGGATTGGATAACTATGTTGCCTACATCGGTACCGGCGCGCCACGCTTCATTCTGCCGATTGATCAGCAATTGCAGTCCGATAATTTTGCGCAGTTTGTATTGACGGCAAAGAGTTCGGAAGACCGCGAAAAAATTCGTTCACATTTACTCGCTATCTTCCCGGAACAATTCCCTGATCTGCGCACGCGCGTGCTGCGTCTTGAGAATGGTCCGCCGGTGGGCTACCCGATTCAGCTGCGTGTGAGCGGCGAAGATCCCAAGTTGCTGCGTGAGCTGGCAGGAAAAGTTGCAGACGTCGTGCGCAGCAATGCGAATGTCGCCAATGTGCATTTGGATTGGGAAGACAAGATCAAGGTCGTGCGTCTGATCATCGATCAAGATCGTGCTGGCGCCTTGGGCATTAGCTCTCAATCCGTTTCGCAGTTTATGCACAACTCACTCAACGGTGGCCAAATCACCTTCTTGCGTGAGAAGAACAAGTTGATCGAAGTGTTATTCCGTGGCCCGCCCGATGAGCGCGCGCGTTTGTCTTATCTGGATAACACCGCGATTCCGCGAGCCGATGGCACCAATATTCCGCTCAATCAGATTGCTCATTTCGAGTATGAGTTTGAAGACGGCATCATCTGGCGTCGTAACCGTTTGCCGACCATCACGGTCCGTGGAGATATTTACGGCACGGTGCAGGCCGCAGCGATTACCGCTCAGCTTGAGCCATCGCTCGCACCCATTCGCGCGCAGCTTCCCCCGGGTTATTTGCTGGAAGCGGGCGGCACGGTTGAAGAAAGCGCCAAGGGTCAAGACTCGGTGAATGCCGGCATGCCACTGTTTGTAGTCGTGGTGTTTACGGTGCTGATGCTGCAACTGCGTAGTTTCTCGCGTGTGCTGATGGTGGTACTGACGGCACCGCTGGGCATCATCGGCGTCGTCATTACGATGCTGCTGTTCGGCCAACCTTTCGGCTTTGTCGCCATGCTCGGCACCATTGCCTTGTCCGGCATGATCATGCGTAACAGTGTGATCTTGGTTGATCAGATCGAACAGGACATTTCTGGCGGTCACGATCCTTACAATGCGATTGCTGATGCAACGATGCGTCGTTTGCGACCGATCGTGCTGACGGCATTGGCAGCAGTATTGGCGATGATTCCGCTTTCACGCAGCGAATTCTTCGGGCCAATGGCTGTAGCGATCATGGGTGGTTTGGTTGCTGCGACCGCACTCACTTTGTTGTTCTTGCCAGCGCTGTACGCGGCTTGGTTCAAGATTCATAAGCCGGCTTAAGTCTGATGGAATACTGACAGCGCCCTGTACTCGCGGGGCGTTGTCATTTCTGGCGGATGTCCGTGTATGCTCCCGCTTAACGCCCTCGGCGGGCGCTCACTTCAACGGTTAAAGATTTCATGGTTGCTCAATCACTGACTCGCTACGCTTGGTTGTCGATCGCTGCGGCGATTCTGACCATGGGTCTCAAGTTGCTGGCGTGGCACCTCACCGGCTCGGTCGGCTTGTTATCTGACGCGCTTGAGTCACTAGTGAATCTCGGCGGTGCCGTCATGGCGCTGATGATGCTGCGTATTGCGATGCAGCCACCAGACGACGACCACGCTTACGGCCATAGCAAAGCAGAATATTTTTCCAGCGGCTTTGAAGGCATGCTGATTCTGATTGCGGGTGGTCTGATTATTTGGCAGGCAGTGCCGAGCCTGTTAGATCCACAACCGCTGGAGCAGGCATGGATTGGCCTCGCAGTTTCAGCCGCCGCGGCCGTAGTGAATTTGATCGTTGCAAGAATTCTGGGCAAGGCGGGGCGTGAGCATCGTTCGATCACGCTGCAAGCGGATAGTCATCACCTGATGACGGACGTTTGGACCTCAGTTGGCATTCTGATCGGCGTTGCGCTCGTTGCTGTCACAGGCTGGCGTTTGCTAGATCCGATCATTGCTATTGCCGTTGCGCTCAATATCTTGTGGACTGGCGTGCGTTTGCTTCGTGAGTCGGCTGATGGATTAATGGATGCCGCATGGCAGGCTGACGAGTTGCAGTCTCTCGAAGAAGTGCTCAATCAGTTTCGTGATGGCACGGTTGAATTTCATGCGATCCGTACACGCCGCGCTGCTGCGCGTCGATTTGTGACATTTCATTTGTTGGTGCCGGGCGCGTGGTCAGTGCAACAAGCGCACGAGTTGGCAGAAAGTGTCGAAGCGCGGCTCGCGCAACTGATGCCGGGTGTTAGCGCGATCTCGCATATCGAACCTATCGAAGATCCAGCGTCCTATGCGGATGCCACGCATTTGGGTTCAGGTGTGTCGCGGTAAAGTAGCGTTTAATCGCTTCAAACTGGAAATCATCATGAGCAAAGTTATTACTCGCTGCTCTTGGGCAGACCGTACGCCACTTGAGATTATCTATCACGACAACGAGTGGGGCGTGCCTCAACGTGATGACTGCGCGCTATTCGAATTTCTCATTCTTGAAGGTGCGCAGGCGGGTTTGTCGTGGAGCACGATCTTGGCTAAGCGCGAAGGTTATCGCGCAGCGTTTGATGGTTTTGATGTGCAGAAAGTCGCGCGCTATACCGATGCCAAGCTAGAGAAGCTGCGTGAGAATCCGGCGATTGTGCGGAATAAACTCAAGATCTTGTCCGCACGTACCAACGCCAAAGCCTTTATCAAAGTGCAGCAGGAGTTCGGCAGTTTCTCGGCCTACTATTGGGCGTTTGTAAACAACAAACCCATCATCAATCACTTCAAGTCGATGAAGGATGTGCCGCCGAAGACTGAACTGTCAGATCGCATCAGCAAAGATCTGCTCAATCGTGGATTCAAGTTTGTTGGCAGCACCATCATCTACGCTTATATGCAGGCGACGGGTATGGTCAACGACCATCTGACGACTTGTGATTGCTACGGTCGCCTAGGCGGGAAGCGCAAATGACTTTACGCACGATCTCCTACGATCTATTGACCGGCTTGGCCGCACAGGCTGATGCGAGTCCGCGCAAGCGCACCAACTTCAATTTTCACGAAGGCGCTGAGTCTTTAGTGCAGCGCCTGATCATTCAGATGAGTCGCGGCACTTACATCCGCCCGCATCGTCACCATGAGATGGACAAGTGGGAGATGACGCTAGCTTTGAGCGGCGTTATTGAGATTATTATTTTTGAAGACGATGGCGCAGTGCGTGAGCGTTTTCGTCTCGAGCCGAATAGCTCGGTCATTGCGTTGGAGCTGCTGCCGCAGACTTGGCACAGCTACATTCCACTGACGGAGCATGCGTCGTTCTTTGAAGTGAAAGAAGGTCCTTACGATGCGGCGCGCATCACGCAGTTTGCGCCGTGGGCGCCAGCAGAAGGCGAGGCGAGTGTGCCTGCGTATCAGAAGTGGTTAGCAACGGCGCAGCCGGGACAGCGCTACGCCGTTTAGTGCATGGCGCTGCGCTTACAGCATCCGCCAGCGCTGACCATCCTTAGAGTCTTCCACCAAAACGCCTTTGGCTTTGAGCTCATCGCGAATGCGATCGGACTCTGCCCAGTTCTTGTTGGCGCGTGCGGTGAGGCGTGCGGCAACGAGCACTTCAATTTCTTCTGGCGTGATGCCGCTAGCCGATGAGGGCGATGCGGTTGCAAACCATGCGGCTGGTGTCTGTTGCAGCAAGCCCAATAAATGTCCTGCGTCTAATAACTGCGCTTTGATACGAGCTTTGTCAGCATCGTTGTCGGCTTTGTTGGCGGCGCGAACCAGATCAAACAATTCTGCCAAAGCCATCGGCGTGTTGAGATCGTCTTCAAGTGCGGCAATGAATGCGTCAGGTGCGGTGACGCCTTCAGCAGATTTTACATCACCAAGATCACGCAGCGCACCGTAAACGCGGTCGAGTTTCTTGCGCGCATCACTTGCGACTTCATCGGTCCAATCCAGCGGCTGGCGATAGTGACCGGTGAGCAGCACGAGGCGAATCACTTCGCCGGGCAGCGTTTGCAGCAAATCTTTCACCAGCAACACGTTGCCGATGGATTTGCTCATCTTCTCGTGATTCACATTCACGAAGCCGTTGTGCATCCAGTAGCGTGCGTAGGTTTTGCCGCCATGCGCGCAGGTGCTTTGTGCGATTTCGTTTTCGTGATGCGGGAAAACCAGATCGTGACCGCCCCCGTGAATGTCGATGGTCTCGCCAAGGACAGCTTCAGACATCGCGGAACATTCGATATGCCAACCCGGACGGCCGCGGCCCCAAGGTGAATCCCAGCCCGGCAATTCAGGTGATGAAGGCTTCCACAATACGAAGTCGCCTGGATCCTTCTTATAAGGAGCGACTTCGACGCGTGCACCAGCGAGCATCTCGCGCGTGTCGCGCTTGGAGAGCTTGCCGTAGTCGGGGTACGACGGCACGTTAAACAGAACGTGGCCTTCAGCTGCGTAGGCGTGACCTGCGCTGATCAGGGTCTCGATCATCGAGATGATCTGAGGCAAATGTTTGGTGACGCGCGGTTCATGCGTCGTCGGTTCAACGCCGAGTGACTGCAGGTCGGCGTGATACGCGGCGGTGTAGCGATCGGTGATAACGCTGATGTCGACGCCTTCTTTAGCAGCGGCAGCGTTGATCTTGTCGTCGATGTCCGTAATGTTGCGTGCGTAATCGACGCGGCCAAAGCGGCGGCGCAGGACGCGGGCCAGCGTGTCGAACACGACCGGCGGGCGATAGTTGCCGATATGGGCATAGCTATAGACCGTGGGGCCGCAGACATACATCGTCACCCGATCAGGACTCTGAGGGGTAAAGGGCTCTTTGCGGCTATTTAAGGTGTTGTACAGTTGCATGGTCATAGCGTTGGCGAAAAACCGCGCCAGCATAGCGCCTAAACCCCACAAATCAACCGGATTAATGAGGCAGCTACGCTGCCTCATTAATCCAACGGGGCATTGTTTTGTTATTGATTCGGCCAGTAAGGTCCCCAATATTGTGGTCGTTCTATAGCTGAGTGAGCTCTATGTCATCTAATCAAGTACTGGCCGAATCAACAAAGCCCTTGGAAGATCGCCCGCATTTCCGCAACGGCCGTTTTCATAATCGCTACTCCACAGAAAGCCATGGCGCGATGCAGGCAATCAAGTGGTTGCCGGAATTTTTGCTACTGAAGCTGCCCAAAGTCGATTTCACGGTTTTGCGGCCCGATGTGGCCATGCTGAAGGCCAATCGCAGCGAATCCAATCTGACCTGGATCGGGCATTCGACCTTCCTGATTCAGATTGCCGGCCTGAATATCATTACTGACCCTGTATTTAGTGACCGCGCTTCGCCGTTTTCGATGGTAGGCCCTAAGCGGCTGGCACCACCGGCCATGGGCTATCAAGACTTGCCGTCCTTGGATATCGCGCTGGTCTCGCATAACCACTATGACCATCTGGATGAGAAGGCAGTGCGTCGACTGGCCAAGGATCATCCTCGCCTGACGTTCGTTGTCGCGCTTGGTCTGGCCCAATGGTTTAAGCGTCGTGGCATTAATAATGTGATTGAGTTGGATTGGTGGCAGGACACGCTAGTGCTGGGCACCAAAATCAGTGCCGTGCCGGTTCAGCATTTCTCAGGTCGTGGTGCAAACGATCGCAATGCCAGCTTGTGGTGCGGGTTTATTGTTGTGATCGCTGGCAAGAAAATCTTCTTTGCAGGCGACACCGGGTATTCCAAAGATTTTGCAGATATCGGCGAGCGCTTTGCGCCGGTGGATCTGGCGTTGATCCCGATTGGCGCCTATGAGCCGCGCTGGTTTATGCGCCCGGTGCACGTTGATCCGGGTGAGGCGGTCAAGATTCACCGAGACTTACAGAGTCGCCAATCGGTGGCGATGCACTGGGGCACGTTTCAGTTAACAGCGGAGCCAGCCGACCAGCCACCGAAGCAGTTGTCGAGCGAATTAGCGGCCGCGGGAGTCGACGCAGAAAAATTTTGGGTCTTTAAACATGGAGAGACGCGATCTTTCTAATGTGCTTTGGAGGCTGCGATATGGGTATGAAATATCGCAATAAGGTCATGCGTTCTGGCCTTGACAGTGCGACCTTTAAATGCATCCCGTGCGTAGGAAAATCGCCATCACGAAGCTCGAAATTTAAGTGTCATAAATAGAGCAGTAAATCTTGTTGACGCCCCGTGTTTTCGCTTGATATAAAGCTGCGCACTCCATCACTCCTTGTAGAGCAGGCTTCGCTCAGCGATGACCCTGCCGCAGAAAAGTCGATGACATTTAGAAACGAGTAGGGAAGCTCGTTTCAATGAAAAAGTTTATTAGGGGATTTGTTAGATGAATAAAACTGAACTGATTGCTGCAGTCGCAGATAAGGCCGACATCTCCAAGGTCGATGCAGCTAAAGCGATTGACTCGTTGTTTGAAGTAGTGGGCAAAGCACTTAAGAAGAAAGACAAGGTTTCTCTCGTCGGCTTCGGCACGTTTCTGGTTCGTGAGCGTGCAGCTCGCACGGGCCGTAATCCCAAGACCGGCGCGGCTCTGAAAATCAAAGCCAGCAAAACGCCATCATTTAAGGCTGGCAAAGCTTTAAAGGATGCTATAAAATAGCTGTCTCAGTTGGGTTGTTTCAAAAACAACAGCCTTTGGGTGCTTAGCTCAGCTGGTAGAGCGTCGCCCTTACAAGGCGAATGTCGGGGGTTCGAGCCCCTCAGCACCCACCATCAAGATTATGTGGAGCGGTAGTTCAGTTGGTTAGAATAACGGCCTGTCACGCCGTGGGTCGCGGGTTCGAGTCCCGTCCGCTCCGCCATATATACAAGTAAGCCCATGGAAACATGGGCTTTTTTGTTTTATGCGACTATTGATCCCACATAAAATCCCACAATAGCGATTCACCAAAGACGCTCTTCGACTTTCTTTGGGCGTGTTCCCTTTGTTTCCTTCATGTCGAAGTAAACTGCGACAGGTAGTTCCACAAGCGAAGGGATTGGCATGAGTATAAAAATAATCAAGATTGGAACAGCGGGAATACTATTAGCTGTCGCCTTTGTTGCCGAAGCAGCCCCGGTGTATCTCGAATGCACCATGACGGATGGGCAGAAGGACCTAACATGGAATGTCGTAACTGATGAGGCGAACGGCACTATTAGCTACTCAATTCCTGAACTAGGAACGGCCAGCAAGTATCCGGCTGTGTTTTCTCCCGATAAGGTCGTATTTAGCTCGATGGAAATTAGCCGTATAGACCTGTCTTTCAAAAGAACGTCGAATATTCTCGGTGATGTAAAAACGGATGTCGGCCAATGCAAGCTTGCTACTGCTCCTAAGCGACAGTTCTAAACATAAGTCTGATGGCGTTAGACAAATATGGACGACGACAAGACTTTGGTATTCCATGAAAAACTCTACTTCCATGAACTGGATTGTAGAGAGAAGCTAATTCAGAGACTGCAATTAACACTTGCAATACTGACCGGCATAGTCGGGGGATGGATGTATATCTTCTCTCGGCTTAATTTCAGTGGACCGTCTCAGCCGTTCGTGTGGGCTATTTTTTTAGTTTGCTTTGCTTGTGGCTCTGTACTTTTGGCAATAGCGTGTTTCAAATTCGTAAAAGCACTTTGGGGCCATTCCTACGATTGCCTGCCAGTAGCGACCGAAATTGAAAACTACCGAATTCAAATGTATGACACCTACAAAGAATTTTCTGATGGACCTGAAACAGCAGCGGGCTATTTTCGTAAGTTTCTAATTCAATACTTCTCCGAATGTGCTGCGCACAATGCCAAGCAAAACGCTGAGCGATATGATTTTCTACATGAATCAGTCTCGTGCATTGTTTATTCAATACCATTTATATTGATTGCGGCAATCAGCTTCCTCCTCGGCGGTCTCGCCAAGGTGCAATCTATTTAGCGTCACTTGATGAGGATCGAAATGACTACCGACAATAGTAAACCGCAAAATTCAAAGCCGGAGCCGCCGAAGCCGCCGCCGAAACGTGTAATTAAAGAGGACGCCCCATTTTTTGGCGGCAACAAGGACTCTAAACATCAAAAGGGGGGTAGTTAGCGATGTCGTCATCCATGGGAAGTGACAAGCCGCCTCCGCCGCCCCCGCCACCGACGCGTTCAGTAAGAGGTAGCAAGCCTCCAAAGGACCCGCCCCCGCCAGCTAGGAAGAAATAGCCGTAACAATCGTTTTCGTCGAAGTCCTGCCAGCACGGGTTTGTCGTTCTGGCAGGACGCTAGGTGTATAGCTAATAGGCGAGACGAAAGCTGAATGGTGCAGTTTGATTATTGCGATTCACAGTAAATGATATCGAGGCTAAGAGAATAAATTGCCATTCCCGACATCAGTCCGCGATGACGTTCTAGTTAGATCGGGGAGGCGCTGCTGTGTTTGTCGCGACTTCGTTGGGCGATCAATCAACGTACATCACATCGTCCAAGAGGCAGATGGCGGAGAAAACTCTATAGAAAATGCGATTGCCCTATGTCCTCGATGTCATGCAGAAGCGGGGCATTACAATCCCCGCCACCCGCTTGGAACAAAATATTCGCCAACGGAACTTCGCAAGCATAGAGATAGCTGGTGGGCCACTATCGCAACAGGCAACGCCATTCCTGTGTGTAATGTAGAAGTCGCGTGGAAGCGGGTCTACACGTCGCAAGAACTTCATACCTACCAGTTAATTATGCGGTTGCAAAACGGCGAAGACGCGGTCCAAGACTGGAAGCTGCATATTTGGTTTCCGCATGCAGTTCCAATAAGAACGCAAAACATTGAACAACTTGATGACGTTAGTTTCGAAGGTAAAAGGTATGCGTCGTATCAGATAAGCGGTGCCAAAATTTATAGGGGTGAAAATTTGGAGCTAGTCGGTATCGGAAAGGTGTCATTGGCGTACGACATCACCGACGAGATATACCGTGCAGGCCGCGACACTAACATGCTCTTTCGCTGGACTCTCTATCTGTCTTCTGGTGGGCCACTGCAAGGCAGTGTTCCGTGGATGGAAATGCATGAGTTCTAATTTCCAGCCAAATAGTTGGCAGGTTATTTCCGACTGCGTGCCAGCAGGAGTAAATCTCTCTGTTGTTTTTCGCCGCTGAGTTCCCACTGCTCATTTGTCCCGTGATCAGGCATAAGTAAAAATTTTCCGGTAAAGGAGGGCAGTGACCCGCTGGCCGGGTTCTCCCCTTGCGTCCAATACCCTGTCTGCCAAACTTCAAGGTCGCGGTCTGCCGGGCCGTATGTGGCATCTTCAGGACGATAGTAAAGAACCTTATTGGGGCTCTGTAGACTGCGGCGATTTTCAAGCTTTTCTACGCGACTTTTTAGCCCGATACGCATTTCAATGTATTCCGCGTTGTTCGAGCCTTTCTATTCGAGCCTCAAGTTCAGAATCTGACAAGATGCGCGACAAAATCGAAAGCATATTGGCAAGTCTCGATGCGTCGGCAACATCAATCTTTCCGGACCGCGCTTCACGGTACAGTTTGGCGAGCTCGCGACTTACCTCTGTTGCGGTTCCAAGTCTCGCCCGTGCGCTCTGTTTAGCAGGGGGTGGGGGTGGCACATTATCGTCAATATTCATGTGGGGTTGACGGTTTTTATCGTGCAAATTGGTATCGTTGGTCATGGACTTATCTCTGCAAAATTATTGCAGGCAATCGGTTGCTAGTTGGCTCATTTCGACGAAACTTCGACGAAGCCTATTTGCTTTCTTTCGTGCTGCTGAATCGCGCTTTAGCGAGCCTATTTCTTCGTCGATGCGATCTAGCCGGTCGACAATCGCCATAACGAACTGAGCCTTGGTGGGTAAGCAAAGGCCAGCTATTTCATCGCTCTTTAGCCGCAAGTAAGTGTCGACAACTAAGGGGTCCTTGACCCATTCGTTAGCAATGCGAAGGGCGGAGCTTGATGTTGGATCAAAAGGATAAATACGGCGAGCTATTTCTTGAGCTATGGAGAAAGTCGCTTCATGCTCCAATCCAAGCGGCTGTGTTCGCATGAAAAGTTCGTAAGCAAATTGTTTCTTCATCGCTATAAATTTTATGTCGTTCATTTCAATTCCCTGAAAATACTGAAAGCCCACAAATTTTCGCCGTTACTTTTCTAATGCATATTGGTTCTGTTCTAAAAATTGATCAGATAAGCAACCCTAGATATTCATTGGGCAATAGAAAATATTTCTAATTTCTAAAGCTTCTAACGATTATTGGAAGTATTTTCCTCTAGGGGTTTTAAAGGCGTATTAGGTCTTATGGAGTTAGAAGCGTAAGAAAGATCAGAAGTTTCATGTATCAATGAGTTGCGAATTAGATGGCTTTTAGGCCTTCAGAAAAACGATTTAACTTCATGCTTCAATCCCGCCAAGAATTGCTCAACGTCAGTAATTGCATAACTTTCCATTGTTATTCCATATCTGGCTTTCAATTGCCCCGGCGATACTCTGTTTATTTCGCCGCACTTGCATAGTTCGTCGATTGTGCGTTTTAACGTTGCCGTTGCGCCGGTCTTAAAATTCTTAAATGCTGCATCGTTCGTGAGGCGCTTTGATAAGTAGCTATAGGGAACAATGCCCCCTGTTCGCATCGATTCTGTGCCGATTTTGTAACGCTGTAGTTCCGGCCAAGGTTTTAGAAACCAATCCTTAATGACAGAGCGCAGTCGTGATTGCTGTGACATCTCGGAAAAAATTTGCTCCCCAACTTCGCCAGTTTCAAATCGACTTTGTAGGTTGTGAACGTTCGTCTTTTCGATTTGAATGGCCCACAAGGCAATGTCAGGGGTAATCATCGGCGCGTATAGCGTTCGGCCAATTGCAACTAATGCGCCCAGCTTCAAAGCTTTAATGTGGGCACGATTCCAAAGTTGCCGTGTTACTTCGGTGCTTCCTCTGATCTGTTCGTCTGCATATAAATCAAAATCGTCAAACATGCTTTGTGCTTCGATGGTCAGTTGAACAGTTATTGGCGTTTGTCCCGGATGATTTCGTGAAAGGGCGTACGAGCAGAGTTCGGCGAGTTTTGCGGCCAGTTCCGGTGACGGCATTGCGTGAGCATCTTCGTTTCGGGAGGGTCGGTCGCCTCGGTATTCGACGATGGTAAAGCGCGGCAACAGGCCGTCGGATACGGATCGTTCACTTAGGCCTTCGTAAAAGCTTTCAGGAGTCGATTCTCCAATGATCGAAAATGCAGGCGACGCCACCACCGAAGTATTCTTCTCACGTTCGCTGTAGATACTTGGGCGAAGCTCGCTGTTTACGCCGGACTTGTTGTAAAGATCGAGCATGATTTGCCGTAGGCCAACAAGATGTAATGGTGCTTTGGGATTCGCCATTTGCTGCATGGTCAAGCCAAATTCGCCGAGAATCGAAACGAAGCTGGGTGACGTATTCGCCAAGTACTTCGCCAAAGCTTGCGGAGAGGCGATGGACGCTGGGCCAATGAATTCCACTGACGAAGGAACAGTTTGGCGAATGGACTTCATCAACGCAGTAATTCCGTTTGCTATGGCTTCTTTGCCAGTGCCAGTGGGAGCTAGTAGAAGCGTGTACAGATTTAGCCCTGTCGGTGGGTTCGACACGTTATAGGCGCGACCACAAATGCCAGCCATCAAGCCAATTGCGCCCGCCAATGCTATTTCTGGTACGGGACGTGGAGCTGCTGCATAGATAAATTGTGCAAGCTCACCGAGTAAGCCGGGCGGGACGCTATAAGGGCTGAAACTAGCGGCATTACTGCGCATTAGCTGTGCGCTGCTGCTCTAGTTGCGCGACGAGTGTCCGAATTGCGTCGTCGGACTTTCCTGAAATACGCGCAGAATTAATTGCCTCGATCTCTCCAGAGGGCCACGCAGCGCAGCGTTCACCTAATTTGACCGGGGGCGTCATGAGACGCTGCTTTATGCGGAGATATAGAGTCGAGCGCGTTAGGCCCGTTGCTGTCATGACGGCTGGTAGCCGTAGAAGAGAAGTCACATTGCACCCCGTTAGATTCAACTGAACGATGGGTGAAGTATTAAGCTGAGTAGAATTTAAGTCTGCCGTTAAAGTTGTTTGTTTAGTGGCAGATTATTGATGGCTAGACCAAATTGGATTTCCCGGCCCATTACTCCCGGGGAACTGCCATCCCATGCTTGTTACTGTATCTATGACTGAATACGACAAGGCCGCGACTTCAGCTTGCGTCTGCTTGAGGTAAGCAATATCAATAGGTGTTTTGAAAACGTTATTTTTTCTATCGACAAAATGGGGAATAGATTTCCCTTCGGCATTTGGAGTTCGCCAAGAGCCGTGACATAGAACATTGCGAATCTTAGCGGTCTTTTTTATGTCGCTTACTAGGTCTTCGATGTTTTTAATGGTCGATTCTGAATTATCTCGAACAGCCTTTTCATAGGCTTCAGCAAGATTGTATAACTGATCAGATAAGGCTTTTTCTAGCTTTGGAAGCCAAGCTTGATATGCCGCATCTATTTCTTCAGTGCTGTATTGGCGTGTTGCGGTAAATGCAAAAATCGCCTTACCCAATACTTCTTCCAGAAATCCAAACGTTGCGATAACTCTTCCAAGTTGCTCCCAGAATTCAGGTTCATGGCGGTGAGTTGGGAACAGTGCTGGAAGCTTGCTTCGATCAAGGATTGATGGGTTATTTATTTTATCTTTGTTCATTACGGCTCTCGATTTATTGCGCTTGCGAGCTATGACGAGCTTTACGATATTCGTCACGAAACTTTTGCAGCTGTGTGCGGTTATATTTTTCATTGAGACCGTTATTGATTGTTGCCGAGACTCTTGCAATCGCAGCTTCGGGCTTCATTCCTTTTTCCTCAAGCTCACAAATTTCTTCGCCGTACTTCAACCACGCTTTGGGGTCGGCGGACGGTTTTCCTCGTCCTTTGGCTAGTCCCAAACGGCGCAGTAGCTCATTACGATCTTGTCCGGAATGGCGGATTGCTTCTCCCAGCCATGCAGCGAGGTCGGGTGGGATCACTTCACAATCTTCTAAATATTCGGCAATTGTCGCTAGCTTTGTCCAAGGTGGGTTGTCAGCATTTGGCAAGCTTGGGTCAAAGCCATACCGTAGCCTTGTCATAACGTAACCCCTCTTTTCATTGGCACTACGTTGTCGGAATGGGTATTTCTGGAAGTGTTGCAGTAGAGTGCCCAATCAGACATAAGGCGTGCGCGTTTTGCTAATAAGTCGCCGCGTTGGTATGCCGCTTCGACGCCATCAGCGAGCCTGTGGGCTAGGGCATGTTCACAGACTTCGCGTGGGTATGAAGTTGTTTCACCTGCCCAGTCGCGAAATGTCGAACGGAAGCCATGTTGCGTTAGTCCTGTGCGCTCCATTCTGCGTAGAACGGAAGTAAGAGCCATGTCGGATAGCTGACCGCCGCGAGGGGCAGTAAAGACGTAGTCACTGCCTGCAACGCGTGGCAGGGATTTCAACAACTTCATCGTGGCGTCAGATAATGGGACTCGATGTTCTTTCCCTGCTTTCATGCGCTCCGCTGGAACTGTCCATGTCCGCGTCTTGAAGTCGATTTCACTCCAAGTAGCGCCGCGCACTTCGCCGGAACGTGCGGCGGTCAAAATGGCGAATTCCAATGCTCGCGCTGAAACACCTTCACGTTGACGAAGGTCGCTCATGAAGTGGCCGAGCTCGTTGTACGGAAGAGCGGGATGATGTTCGACCTTTCGCACTTTGGCTCGTGCAGGCAACTCGTGTTGTAAGTGGCCTTTCCATCGTGCGGGGTTTTCGCCTTCGCGAAAGCCTCGAAATGCTGCCCAATCCAAGATGACTTCTATGCGGCCTCTAAGGCGGCTGGCTGTTTCAGTTTTGGCGTGCCATAGCTGCGCCGTTTCGTCATCTACATTGACGTCCTGTTGTAAGACGCTTAACACCAAGCCGGTATCAATCGCGGCTACGGGGAGTTGACCGATTTGTGGGTACGCATAGGTGGCGAGAGTGTTTTCCCACTGTTGGATATGCTTTTCGTTCTTCCAGCCTGAGCGATTCGCCGAAATGTATGCTGAAGCGCATTCCTCGAACGTTTTAGTCATTGCCGCTTCCAGCTTCGCGCGAGCTTTAGCAGTCTTGCGTTCTTCTAATGGGTCTATGCCAGCTTTTGCTTGTTTGCGGCATTCTCGGGCTTTCTCGCGCGCTTCGGCTAAGGACACTTCGGGGTAGCTTCCAAATCCTATATCGCGGCGATGAACTACGATTTTATTTTTGCTGTTTAACCGGCTTCCAACCGCTAGGCGCAAAACCCAAGCGCGGGAGCTCCCGGCGATACGAAGATGCAGGCCATCAGCGCCCCCTACCGCATAGCGACCGTCAGTCTTAATCCTAGATACCGCTAAGGCGGATAGTTCTTTGGCTTTTTTGGGCATGGGCGATTTGCTCTATCTGTCCTACATCTTGTCCCACATAGAATACCGGATTCAGTGAGTCTCGGCTAGATAAAATAAGACAATAAATAATTATAAGTTACTGATATATATTGATAAAATTAAACTTTATGAAACCCTATAGGACGTTAACAGAGCGGACGTCCGCTCCGCCATATAATGTAAGAAGGGCCCCGAAAGGGGCCTTTTTTATTTCTACGATTCCTTTTTCCAAGAATCCGCCTGAACGATCAGGCATATCTCCCGAACGCATGGCCGCAGTCTGCTGTCTCATCACAGCCTAAGATGCAGTCCATGCCGTCCTTCGGAAAATCTCAGTGAATGTTGATGCGTACCGCCGCTTGATTGCTGTCTTTATCTTGTTGATGACAGCTGGCCCCTCGTGGGCGCAGAGCACGCTCTCAGGAAAGGCCCCCGAAATCGCACTCCCTGGCCTGCAGTGGCTCAACGTTGCCGCGCCGATTCCGCTCGAGAAACTACGCGGTCGCCTCGTGATTCTCGATTTTTGGACGCTGGGCTGTATCAATTGCGTCCATATCATTCCAACGCTGCGTGCGCTTGAAGAGCGTTATCCCGACAAGATTGTTGTGATTGGCGTGCACTCGCCAAAGTTTGAGCGTGAGAAAAGTATCGTTAGCGTTCGCGACGCGATTCGTCGCTACGAAATTCATCATCCGGTTATTCATGATCCAGAGATGCAGCTGTGGAAGGCCTATGGTGTAGAGGCTTGGCCAACTTTGGTATTTGTTGGCGCTGACGGCAAATTGCTCGGACAAGTGCAGGGCGAGCCCGAACCTCAGCGGTTTAATCGCTTAGTGATGGATTTGCTCAAACAATCGGCGGGCGAACTCAAGCCGCAGCATTTGGCGCTCAAACCATTGGAAGCAGTCCAAGGCCGTTTCAGTTTTCCCGGCAAACTCAAATCTGTAGCGGGTGCAGAGAAGCGCTTGGCGCTGGCGGATGCCGGACACAATCAAATTGTTTTGCTCAACGATAAGGGTGCGGACGTGCGTCGCTTCGGCAGTGGCAAGGAAGGTTTTATTGATGGCGCAGCAAACAAGGCCAGCTTCCATCATCCGCAGGGGCTGATCGCCACTAACGATGCCATTTACGTTGCGGATACCGGCAATCACGCCATTCGCAAAATTGATCTGGCGACAGGCAATGTTTCTACCTTGGCGGGCACGGGGCAGCGCGGCAGTGTCTTGGGCAATCCAAGTGCTGGCAAAGTCACCGCTTTAGCTTCGCCTTGGGATCTTGAGCGCAAAGGCCAGCAAATTTATTTTGCCAACGCGGGCACGCATCAGATTGGCGTGTTGAATCTGGCCGATAACAAGGTGGCGATGTTTGCAGGCAGCGGCGCTGAAGAACTCAAGGATGGCGCGGCGCGTGAAGTCGGTTTTGCCCAGCCTAGTGGCTTGGTAATCAGCGCAGATGGCGCAACGCTTTACGTCGCGGATTC
This sequence comes from Stenotrophobium rhamnosiphilum, assembly GCF_003052265.1. Lineage (GTDB taxonomy): Bacteria > Pseudomonadota > Gammaproteobacteria > Nevskiales > Nevskiaceae > Stenotrophobium > Stenotrophobium rhamnosiphilum. The sequence goes on along the minus strand of NZ_QANS01000002.1, from coordinate 487,855 downwards.
TGAGAGCTCAGCGATTCGCACCATCACGCTCAATAACAAGCCCATGGTCAAAACATTGGTTGGTGCAGGGCTGTTCGATTTTGGCCGCACCAATGGCACATTCAAGGTCGGACGCTTGCAGCATCCTTTGGGCGTTGCGGTGGATGGTCAGCAGTTATTAGTGGCCGATACCTATAACAATGCGATTCGCAGTCTGGACCTTGCGGCCAAGCAGATCAGTGAATTCGATGGTGGTACCTACACCTGCATGGATCCGGTCTGCATCCCAACCCGCGAACCAGCCGGCATCGTCATCGACGGCAAGGATCGCGTGTTGTTGGTGGATACCGGCAATCAGCGTATCGAAGAATATCGCCCCTCCAGCAAGACCTATCACACCTGGGCGCGCTGATTCGCTAGTAATCGTGGGACAATATGCGCCTAGTCTGGCCATATTAAGAGCCCACCGCTAATGCTAAGAATCACCGAACTCACGCTGCCGATTGATCACCCGCCCGAGGCGCTCGCGCCCGCGATTCAGGAGCGTCTGCGTTTGCCGGATGGCGATCTGCACAATTTCATTGTGTACAAGCGCAGCTATGACGCACGCAAACGGTCTGAGCTGAATTTTGTTTACACCGTGGATTGCGAGCTGCGCGATGAGGCAGCGATTCTCGCCAAGTTCCAAGACGATCATCACATCGGTCCTTCGCCTGATACGTCTTACAAAGTTGTTGCGACAGCACCTGCCAGTTTTACCAATCGACCGCTAGTGATTGGCTTCGGTCCCTGCGGAATTTTTGCAGCGCTCGCTTTGGCACAGATGGGTTTCAAGCCCATCGTGTTGGAACGCGGCAAATCGGTGCGTGAACGCACGCAAGACACTTGGGGACTGTGGCGCAAGAATGTGCTGAACCCGGAATCCAATGTGCAATTTGGTGAGGGCGGCGCGGGTTTGTTCAGCGACGGCAAACTCTATAGCCAAGTTAAAGATCCTAAGTATCACGGCCGCAAAGTTCTCAATGAGTTTGTGAAAGCAGGCGCGCCAGAAGAAATTCTTTACGTGAATAAGCCACACATCGGCACCTTCCGTCTCACCGGCGTGGTCACACGTATGCGTGAAGAGATTGAAGCGCTGGGTGGTGAGATTCGCTTCGAGCAGCAAGTCACCGACGTGCTGATTGAAGATGGTCGTATGCGTGGCGTCACCCTTAAAAGTGGCGAAACCATTCACGCTGATCATGTGATTCTTGCGCTGGGCCACAGTGCTCGCGAGACTTTCCGCATGCTGCATGCGCGCAATGTTTTCATGGAGGCCAAACCATTTTCGATTGGCTTCCGCATTGAACATCCGCAGTCGTTGATCGACAAAGCGAGACTCGGCCAATACGCTGGCCATCCGTTGCTTGGTGCGGCAGATTACAAATTAGTGCATCACGCCAAGAACGGTCGCTCTGTGTATAGCTTCTGTATGTGCCCGGGCGGCACGGTCGTGGCGGCAACGTCGGAGCTGAATCGCGTCGTCACTAACGGCATGAGCCAGTACTCACGCAACGAGCGCAACGCCAACGCAGGCATCGTCGTTGGCATCACGCCAGAAGATTATCCGGGCGGTGTTGCCGCCGGGCCTTTGGCGGGTCTTGCGCTGCAAGAAGATTTGGAATCGCGTGCTTATGTATTGGGCGGTAGAAACTACGAAGCGCCTGCGCAGTTGGTCGGTGATTTTATCGCCGCACGCCCATCCACTGCCTTAGGCAGCGTTGAGCCCAGCTATAAACCGGGCGTTCGTTTATGTGATCTCGCGCCGTCATTGCCCAGCTACGCGATTGATGCCATCCGCGAAGCCTTGCCTGCCTTCGAAAAGCAGATCAAAGGATTCGCAATGCCAGATGCGGTGTTGACGGGCGTCGAAACACGCACCTCATCGCCGCTGCGCATCACGCGTGACGCGAACTATCAAAGCCTCAACACGCGCGGCCTGTATCCAGCAGGTGAGGGCGCGGGTTATGCAGGCGGCATCATGTCCGCAGGCATCGACGGTATCCGTGTTGCCGAAGCGTTGGCCTTGAGCCTTCTTGCTGATGCAAAGAGCGCTTAAGCGCACGAATGACGACAACGATTATTTGCCCACTGTGCCGCCACGCGCTGGAGCGTGGCGACAAAGTTTGGCGCTGCAAAACCGGACACAGCTTCGACGTTGCGCGCGAAGGCTACATCAACCTTTTGCCCGTGCAGCACAAGAACAGCCGTGATCCCGGCGACGATCCACAGATGGTGATGGCGCGCCGCGAATTCTTGCAGGCGGATCACTATCAACCCCTGCGCGATGCGGTGCTGAACTCACTCGCACCACTGCAAGCACAAAGCATTCTTGATATTGGTTGTGGCGAGGGCTACTACACCGGCGCGTTTACCAAAGTTGCGAATGAAGTGATCGGCCTCGACATTGCACGTCCTGCAATTCGCCTCGCAGCAAAGCGTCATTCCAACATCACATGGCTTGTTGGTAGCGGCGCGTTATTGCCGATTGCTAACGCATCAATCGATATCGTCAGCAATATGTTCACGCAGCTACACATCGATGAGATGCAGCGCGTGTTGAAGCCTGAAGGTTATGTGCTGGTAGTCACGCCAGCGCCAGATCATCTGTGGAGCATTCGCCAACAACTCTTCGAAGAAGTGCGCGCGCACGATCCTGAAAAGTTTTTGTCAGGGTTCGAATCGCTATTCGAGTTGCGGTCACAACAGCAGGTTCGCTTTCCGCTGAACTTGAATCAGCAAGGCTTACACCAGCTATTGCAGATGACGCCGTATGCTTGGAAAGCAAAACAAGATCGACGTGACGCGCTTGCTGCGAGTGAAGGGCACATAACGGAAGCGGCGTTTTCGATGCTGTTGTTTAAGCGTCGAATGCTTTAGCGATCAAGTCTCGAAGATTTGGTCGGGGCGACAGGATTCGAACCTGCGACTTCTTGCTCCCGAAGCAAGCACTCTACCAAGCTGAGCTACGCCCCGAATCGATCAGCTGACTCGCGCGTTGTTGTAGCGGGCCAAGCTAATGAGTGCGTTTTTATGTGGCGAATCGGGAAGATCGCTTAACGCATTTTCCGCTTCACGGGAATACCGTTCTGCGAGGGCACGAGTGTAAGGGATGGCCCCAGTCGCTTCAACGGCTTTTAGGACCTCTGCGAGGTTCTCCAATTTGCCTTCTACGATCGCGCCGCGAATCAATTCAGCTTGTTCTGGCGTGCCATTTTTCATCGCGTGAATCAGGGGCAAAGTGGGTTTGCCTTCGGCCAAATCGGTGCCGAGATTTTTGCCGCTGAGACTGCTGTCGGCAACGTAATCCAACACGTCATCAACGAGCTGAAAAGCGACGCCAAGTTTGTGGCCGTATTCGGCCATGCGAGCGATACCGGCTTCATCAGCATCGGCACTGATCGCGCCGAGTTTGGTGGCCGCTTCAAACAGACGTGCGGTCTTGAGTTCGATCACGCGCATATAACGCGCTTCGCTGACTTCTGGATCGCCAACGTTCATCAACTGAAGCACTTCGCCTTCAGCAATCGCATTGGTGGTGTCGGCCATCACGCGCATGACTTCCATGCGTTTGGAGTCGACCATCATCTGGAAGGCGCGGGAATACAGGAAGTCGCCAGAGAGCACAGCACCGGCATTGCCCCAAACGGCATTGGCAGTCTTGCGGCCGCGGCGCAGGCCGGATTCATCGACCACATCGTCGTGCAGCAGGGTGGCGGTATGGATGAACTCGATGGTCGCTGCCAAAAGGACGGTTTCATCGGTTTTACTGCCCATGGCGCGGCCGGACATCAGGACCAGAGCAGGGCGCAGGCGTTTACCACCGGCGGCGATAATATAGCCGCCAATGTCATTAATAAGAGCCACTTCTGAGGAAAGACGGGCGCGGATCGTGTTATCGACGCGTTTCATGTCGTCCGCAATAGGGGCGAGAAGTGCTTTGAGATCCATGGGATAGCCGGGGAAAAGTCGCGGGATGCTAGGGGTTGGGCCGAGAACCGTCAATTACCACATGAATTTGTGACAAAGTCATTGACGATTCGAGGTCAGGTCACTACAATCTCGCGCTCTTTCAAGGCTGGCGTGGCCGGCTACTAAGACATTGCGGAGTTAGCGAATGTACGCGGTCATTAAAACCGGTGGTAAGCAGCACAAGGTTACCCCGGGCGAACAGCTCAAAATTGAAAGCTTGAACGCCGAAGTAGGCGCTCAGGTGTCCTTTGACGAAGTGTTGTTGATCGCCGATGGCGACAACCTCATCGTCGGCGCTCCGCTGGTTGTGGGTGGCAAGGTGAATGCAGAAGTCGTGGCCAATGGCCGTGGCGATAAAATTCGCATCATCAAGCACCGCCGCCGTAAGCACTATCACAAAGAACAGGGCCACCGTCAGAACTTCACGGAAGTGAAGATTCTCGGCATCGTTGGCGCCTAAGTTAGCTAGGAGTTAGAAGACAATGGCAAGTAAAAAAGCAGGCGGTAGTACACGTAACGGCCGCGACTCAGAAGCCAAGCGACTTGGCGTTAAGAAGTTTGGCGGCGAGCATGTTATCGCTGGCAACATCATCATTCGTCAGCGCGGCACTCAGTACCGTGCAGGCGTAGGCGCTAAGGTTGGCAAGGATCACACGATCTTCGCAGTGACCGACGGCACCGTAGTATTCAAGAAGCGCGGCGTTAACGGCCGTCTTCACGTGGATATCGTCGCAGCTGCCGCTTAAGGCACTGTGAGGTATTCCTGAAAAGCCCCGGTAGCGGGGCTTTTCTGTTTCTGAGCTAAGCTCTGTGTTTCGTAGTCAGGCAGTCCCATGAAATTTGTAGACGAAGCAACTATCCGAGTAGAAGCCGGCGCTGGCGGTAAAGGCTGCATCGGGTTTCGTCGCGAAAAATATATTCCCTTCGGCGGCCCGGACGGCGGCGACGGTGGTGACGGCGGCACGATCTGGGCTGTAGCCGATTACAACCTCAATACGCTGGCGGACTTCCGCTTTAATCGCACCTTCCGCGCTGAGCGCGGTGGCGATGGCGAAGGTTCCAACTGCCGCGGTGCTTATGGCAACGACATGGAAGTGGGCATGCCCTTGGGCACGCTGATCTATGACGAAGGCACTGGCGAATTGATTGGCGAACTGACGCGTACCACTCAGCGCATCAAAATTGCGCAGGGCGGATTTCACGGCCTCGGCAATGTTCGCTTTAAATCCAGCACCAACCGCGCACCGTATCAGGCGACCAAGGGTTCGCCGGGCGAAGCGCGTGATCTGCGACTTGAACTGTCATTGATGGCGGACGTGGGTTTGCTCGGTTTGCCTAACGCAGGCAAATCAACGCTGCTCTCAGCAGTTTCCGCTGCACGTCCCAAGATTGCGGACTATCCGTTCACCACGCTGTATCCGCAGCCCGGTGTTGTTGCCGTGGGCGCGCTGCGTTCCTTCGTGATGATGGACATTCCTGGTTTGATCGAAGGCGCGGCTTCAGGCGCAGGCTTGGGCATTCGCTTCCTCAAACATATTCAGCGCACGCGCTTGTTGTTGCATCTTGTGGATATCCTGCCACCAAGCGGCGCAGATATCGTCGAGAGCATCAAGACCATTAACGCTGAACTCAAAGAGTTCAACGAAGAAGTGGCTGCGCGTGATCAATGGCTGGTGTTCAATAAAATTGACCAAATGCCAGAAGATGAAGCGCAAGTTTTGATCCAGAAAGCGCTCAAGCGTCTTAAATGGAAAGGCCGTTGGTTTGCGATTTCTTCAGTGTCTCGCGCCGGTCTTAAAGAACTGCTGCACGCGGCAATGGATTGGGTACAAGAGCACTCGGCAACCGAGCCTGAGCAGTTGCTTGGCGCGCCAACGGTCGAGACTGAGCCGAAGGCAAAACCTAAATCCAAACTCAGAGCCCATCCCGGTAATGTCTGGAAGGCGCCTAAGGCTGAGAAGATTATCCAAGAGAAGCCCGTTGCCAAGGCTGCTAAAGCTAAGAAAGCTGTTAAAGCGGTTAAGAAGGCTGTTAAAAAAGCCACGAAGCCCGCAGTGAAAGCTAAGAAGATTGTGAAGGCGACCAAGGTTGTTGCTAAGGCCAAAAAAGTGATCAAGGCGAAGAAGGCTGCAAAGCCAGTCGCCAAGAAAGCCGTCAAGAAAGTCGCGAAGAAAGTGATTAAGGCAGCGAAGGCTAAGAAGTCCAAGCGTTAATTCTTAAAACAGATAAAAAACGACAGGCAATCATGTTGGACCGTCAGAAAATCGCAAGCAGCCGCCGCTGGGTGATCAAGGTCGGTAGTTCTTTGGTCACCGCTAAGGGACAGGGGCTGGATCACGTTGCTATCGCCGACTGGTGTGCTCAGATCGCGCAGCTGCGCAAGTCTGGCAAGCAGATTGTGTTGGTGTCTTCTGGTGCGGTTGCAGAAGGTATGGCGCGTCTCGGCATGAAGAAGCGCCCGTCAGTCATTCACGAGCTACAAGCCGCGGCCGCTGTTGGTCAGATGGGCTTGGTGCGCTCGTACGAAGATGAATTCAAAAAGCATGGTCTGCATGCTGCGCAGATTTTGCTGACCCACGATGATGTTTCCAATCGTGGTCGTTACCTCAATGCACGCGGCACCTTCAACACGCTGCTGGAGCTGGGCGTGGTGCCGGTGGTTAACGAGAACGACACTGTTGCGACCGACGAAATTCGTCTGGGCGACAACGACACGCTCGGCGCACTCACGGTCAATTTGATTCAAGGTGATCTGTTGGTGATTCTCACCGACCAAGATGGCCTGTTCGATGCTGATCCACGCAACAACCCAGATGCCAAGCTGATCTCCGAAGCGGATCTCTCCGACACGCGTTTGGTCGGCATGGCTGGCGACAGCAAAGGCGAGTTGGGTCGTGGCGGTATGCGGACCAAACTCTCTGCTGCATACACCGCAGCGCGCTCAGGCGCGGCAACGGTGATTGCGCACGGCCGCAAGCCAGATGCGCTGTTGCAGATTGCGCGCGGCGAGAACATCGGCACACTGCTCAAGCCTGCGGAAGCGCCTATGGCTTCGCGTAAGCGTTGGATTGCAGGTCAGCTGCAGCTACGCGGCAAACTTTGGCTGGATGAAGGTGCGGTCAAAGTACTACGCGAGCAGGGCAAGAGCCTGCTGCCGGTTGGCGTGAAGAAACTCGAGGGTGAGTTTGAGCGCGGCGACTTGGTGGCGTGTGTAGACCCAGATGGTCGCGAGATTGCACGTGGCTTGGCTAACTACGCATTCGCTGATGCGCGCAAGATCATTGGTGCCAAGAGTGATGAGCTAGAAGCTCGTCTGGGTTATGTCGGCGATGTGGAGCTGATTCATCGCGATAACTTGGTGATCAGCTAAAGCTAGCCGTCATCCCCGCGAAGGCGGGGATCCAGTTTTGCTGGAAAGTCTGAACAAACTAACCCGCGCTTCTTGCTTATAAACACTGGATTCCCGCCTTCGCGGGAATGACAAGAAGAAATCGCAGACTAGCCGCTCCTGCGCATCCTGCGCCCGCGGCATACCGTACATCCTGTACATAACAAAAAACGCCGGCAGTGCCGGCGTTTTTATTTGCAACGCTAGCCTTTAGGCCAGTGCGCGGATGCTGGTGAGCAAACGGCTCTTGTGGCGTGCAACTTTGTTCTTGTGAATCTGGCCGCGGTTGGCGTAACGGTCGAGGACCGGAACCATTTCGGCGTAGGCAACTTCAGCAGCAGCCTTGTCTTTAGCGGTCACAGCTTTGATCACTTTCTTGATCGTGGTACGGATCATAGAACGCTGAGCAACGTTGTGTTCGCGATGCTTCACAGCCTGGCGGGCGCGCTTTTTGGCGCTAGCAATGTTTGCCAAGGGGTAACTCCTGAAAAAATTAAAATTCGGTGCCTTTTGAGGGCGCGTAGTATTGTGATATGGAGTGCTTTTGTCAACCTAAAACGTGTAGCAAAGCCCCTGAAACTCCACGCGATTCGGCAAATTAATCATTCATTACGCATGCCTTGGATGCGATAATCCTCTGATGAGCCCCGAATTTATTGCTTTATAGGGCCTGCTAAAGCCAATTTCGCGTCAGCGCTGCCCCTTCAAAAATTGCCAGGCTAGGCGCGACGGAGGAAGTTTAGTGAGTCTAAATAACGGAGGAGCAACGACGCATGGCAATTTTTGAAGCGGCAGCCCGAAGGGGCGGGAGCCATTGGGCGCATGGCAGCGTCATCGGTCACTTGCATAGAATCACTATGCGGCGCTCCCTCTTCCTTGCCCTGCACCCAATGGCTCTCCGCCGCTGGCGTGAAATTGGCTTTAGCAGGCCCTGATGGCCTCTAGCCTGCTCAAATCCTCTGGCATTGTCAGTGTGATGACGCTGCTGTCACGGGTGCTCGGGTTCGTCCGGGATGTGATGCTGGCGGTCGCTTTTGGCGCAGGTGGCGGCATGGACGCCTTCCTGATCGCGCTGAAAATCCCCAATTTCGGTCGCCGCATGTTTGCCGAAGGCGCGTTTTCACAGGCCTTTGTGCCGGTCTTTACTGAGACCAAAACCAAGCAATCTCACGAAGAAGTGCGTGATCTCGTATCGGTTGTCATGGGTACGCTCGGCGGTGTGCTCTCGGTTGTTACGCTGATCGGCTGCCTCGGCGCGCCGCTGCTGCTGTATGTGTTTGCGCCCGGATTTTCCGCCAGCGCGGACCCGGTCAAGCATCAACTCGGCACGGAAATGCTGCGTTGGACCTTCCCATATTTGATGTTTATCTCGCTCACAGCGATGTGCGGCGGCGTGCTGAACAGTTATGGCCGTTTCGCGATTCCGGCCTTCACGCCGGTGTTGCTCAACGTTTGCCTCATCGCATCCGCATTCATCGATGCCAACTCGGTACGTGTTCTGGCCTATGCCGTATTCGTCGCCGGCATCGTCCAGTTTCTGTTCCAGCTTCCGCAGATGCGCAAACTGGATTTGTTGCCGCGCCCACGTTGGGCTTGGCGCGATTCACGCGTGCGTCGCATCTTGGCGCTGATGATTCCGGTGATGATCGGTTCATCGGTATCGCAGATCAGTTTGCTGGTGGATTCTGCGATTGCCTCGCTGATGGGCGATGGCCCGGTGAGTTGGCTTTATTTCGCGGATCGCTTGATGGAATTTCCGCTGGGCATTTTCAGCATCGCTGTGGGCACGGTGATTCTCCCAGCCTTGGCGGTGCAGCACGCTAAAAATTCAACTGGCGACTTCTCACGCATTCTCGACTGGGGCCTGCGCACGATGTTGGTGATTGGCGTACCAGCAATGTTGGGCTTGATATTGCTTGCGGGCCCGTTGGTGACCACACTATTTGGCTACGGCAAATTCACTGATCGCGATGTCGAGATGAGCACCTATGCGCTGTGGGCCTACGCGCCAGCGTTCATGGGTTTCTCGCTTGTGAAGGTGTTGATCCCAGGCTTTTACGCGCGTCAGGAAACGCGTATTCCAGTTCGCTACGGCGTCATTGCTTTGATTAGCGGTAGCGTTTTGAGTGTCAGCCTCTATGGCTTGTCGCTGATCTATCACTGGGAAGCCGCCCATGCTGGCCTCGCACTGGCCACCTCATTCTCAGCCTGCGTTAACTCAACACTGCTCTACCGTCGCTTGCGTGCAGATAGCATCTATTTGCCGGCACCGGACTGGCGCAAATTCTGGCTGCGTCTCTTCGTCGCCAGCGCTGCAATGGTTGCAGTCACTGTTTTGCTTAACGCGCCGCTGGCGGATTGGCTGGCACTGAGCACTAAGCTGCGTGTCATTAAATTGCTGGAAGTAGTGAGCGCCGCTGGCTTGGTGTACTTCGGCGTGCTGATCGCGATGGGCATGCGTTTAAATGATTTCCGCAGGCATTGAGGCCTGTTGTTCTAAGTTAGGGACGACGCTTTAGAGCTTGGAGAGACAGATGGATATTGAAAACGGTGAACCAACAGCAGTGCCGCGTAGCCATCCCCGCGTGTGGGTGGGTGTCGTTGTTGTTGTGATCGGCGGCTTGTTGCTAGCGAACAATTTGGGCTACGACATTGGTCTTGATCGCCTGCAAAACTGGTGGGCCTTGTTGCTGCTGATTCCTGCTGTTGGCAAATTTCATCAGGCGTGGACCTGCTTGCGCGCAGGCTTCAGTCTCGGCCACGTTGCCGTACGCGAACCATTGATCACCGGGCTGGCTTGTCTGTTTGTGGCAGCCATCTTTTTGATGGGCTTGAGCTGGGTCACTTGGTGGCCGGTGTTTCTGATTCTTGCTGGTTTATCGCTGCTGATGTCTGGCGGCCGTTTTCGTTAAACACTGATCCGCACCCATGGAAATCATCAGAGGCCAACACAATCTGCGCGATCGACATCGCGGCTGTGTGCTGACCATTGGAAATTTCGATGGCGTGCATCGTGGGCATCAGGCCTTGATCGCCCAAGCACGTGCGCGTGCAAAAGAACTCGGCTTGCCTTTGGTTGTGCTGAGCTTTGAGCCGACGCCTCGCGAATTCTTTTCGCCTGAATCGGTTGCCGGTCGTGTCGTGACTTTCCGCAGCCGTATTGCGCTGTTGTCTGCGCAGGGCGTCGATCGATTGGTCTTGCAGCGCTTCGATAAAAAGTTTTCAGCTTACGATCCGACCGCTTTTGTTGAGCAGTTGCTGGTCGGCAAATTGGGCGTTCGTGCCTTAGTGATTGGCGATGATTTCCGCTTTGGCGCGCGGCGTGGTGGCGGCATTGAGCTGCTTCGCGAGCTCGGCAAGAAGCACGGCTACACCATCGAAAATCTCGATACGGTTGAACTCGATGGTTGCCGCTTTAGTTCAACCGCCTTGCGTGCGGCCTTGGCCGAGGCCGATGTGAAGCTGGCCGCAGCACTGCTGGGCCGTCCGTACACGCTCTGTGGCCGCATCCGTCGTGGCCTGCAACTGGGCCGCACGCTCGGCATGCCGACCACCAACGTCAATCTGCACCGCAAGCTGGCGCTCAAGCAGGGCATTTATGCCGTGCGCGCCAAGGTGAATGGTCGCGATTGGGAAGGTGTTGCCAGTTTGGGCGTTCGCCCAACGCTAGGCCTGACGCGCTGCTTGCTGGAAACCCATTTGTTCGGCGAACCGGGCGAGTTGTACGGCTCGACGATGGAGGTCGAGTTCTGCCGATATCTGCGCCCAGAGCTTAAATTCGATTCGCTGGACGCGCTCAGCGTCCAAATGCAGCGCGACGCAGACGACGCGAGAGCCTTTTTCGCTTCAAATCACGCATAATTCCACCCCTGTGAATTTGGCCGTCGATGGGCTTCAAGCCCTCAACGTTGCCCCCTGATTTGAAACGATTTCTATCTGATCCCGCCGTGACCGAAAGCAAAGACTATAAAAGCACGCTCAACCTGCCGGAGACTCCGTTCCCGATGCAGGCCAATCTCGCTAAGCGCGAGCCGGAAATGTTGGCGCGCTGGGAGCAGCAGGGCCTGTACGCAGAAGTGCAGAAGGCGACTGCCGGTCTGCCCGCGTATTACTTCATCGACGGCCCTCCGTACGCCAACGGCGACATTCACATCGGCCACGCGGTTAACAAAGTCCTGAAGGACATGGTGGTGAAGTCCGCACGTCTCAACGGCCATCAAGCGCCGTTCGTGCCGGGTTGGGATTGCCACGGTCTGCCGATTGAATTGCAGGTCGAAAAGAAATTCGGAAAAGTTGGTGACAAGCTTGATGCAAAAGCTTTCCGCGAAAAATGTCGCGAGTACGCTAACGAGCAAGTCGCCAAACAGCGCGAAGATTTCAAACGCCTCGGTGTGCTCGCCGATTGGGATAAACCTTATCTGACGATGCAGCCAGCTTTCGAAGCTGAGCAGGTTCGTTGCCTGTCGAAGATCATCGACCGTGGTCACGTCGTGCGTGGCTTCAAGCCGGTGCACTGGTGCTTGGATTGCGGATCTTCTCTGGCTGAAGCCGAAGTTGAATACGAAGATAAAAAATCATTTGCGATTGATGTGAAGTTTGCTGCGGCTGACGCAGCAGATCTCGCCAAGCGTTTCGGCGTTGCTGATGCTGCAGGCGCTTCGCTAGTGATTTGGACCACCACGCCTTGGACCTTGCCTGCTAACCAAGCCATCGCCGTCAACGCAGAGCTTGAATACGCGCTGGTAGATTTTGCTGAAAATGGCCGCGTCATCCTCGCTGCCGAGCTGGTTGAGAAAACCGCTGCGCGTTGGAAAGACGAGGCCAAGGTACTCGCTAAGGCTTCCGGAAAATCACTCGAAGGCGCACGCGCGCAGCATCCGTTTGCTGATCGCACCGTGCCCGTTATCTGTGGCGAACACGTCACGCTTGAAGCCGGTACGGGTCTCGTGCACACCGCGCCTGCGCATGGTGTGGATGACTACGTGGTTGGCAAACAGTACAAGTTGCCCGTCGACAATCCAGTCGCCAGCAACGGCAAGTTCATCGAAGGCACGCCAATTGTTGCGGGCTTGTTCGTGCGCAAAGCCGAAGAACCGATTCTGGAAAATCTCAAAGCGTCTGGCGCACTCGCCAATCTCGCCGAGATCACGCACAGCTATCCACATTGCTGGCGCCACAAAACGCCGCTGATCTTCCGCGCCACGCCGCAATGGTTTGTGTCGATGGATGAGAAGGGCCTGCGTGAAAGTGCGAAAGCTGCAGTGAAGGCGACGCGCTGGATTCCGAGCTGGGGCGAAGAGCGCATTGCCAAGATGATTGAAGGCCGTCCTGACTGGTGCATCTCGCGCCAGCGTACTTGGGGCGTGCCGATGGCGGTGTTCGTGCATCGCGAAAAGCAGATGTTGCATCCGGACTCCGCTGCGTTGGCATTGAAGATCGCCGACAAGATGGAAAGCGGGGGTCTTGAAGCTTGGTTCGGTTCTACGCCCAGCGATTGGGGTGTTGATGAGAGCCAGTACGAAAAATGCACCGACACACTCGACGTCTGGTTTGATTCCGGCGTTGTGCATCAGTGCTCGTTCAAGTCGACCAATCCTTCGGCGATCGTGAACGGCGTTGCACCACAAGCCGATATGTATCTTGAAGGTTCCGACCAACATCGCGGTTGGTTCCAGTCGTCGCTGCTCACCAGCGTGGCGATGAATGATCGCGCGCCGTACAAAGCAGTGCTCACTCACGGCTTCACCGTCGACGAGCAGGGCCGGAAGATGTCGAAGTCGCTCGGCAACGTGGTTGCACCGCAGACCGTGATCAAAACGCTGGGTGCTGACGTGCTGCGTCTGTGGGCTGCAGCTAGCGATTACTCCGGCGAGATTTCGATCTCCGACAATCTGCTCAAGCGCATCGCTGACGCCTATCGTCGTATCCGCAACACCGCACGCTACTTGTTGGCGAGCGTGAACGGCTTTGATCCTGCGAAGGATGCAGTGCCAGTTGATCAGATGCTCGCCATCGATCGCTGGGCCATCGCACAAGCTGCAAAGCTGCAAGAAGAAATCAAGCAAGCGTACGACGAGTCGCAGTTCCATCTGGTTTACCAGAAGCTGCACAACTACTGCGTGCTCGATCTCGGTGGTTTGTATCTCGACGTTCTGAAAGATCGTCTCTACACCTTGCCAACCAGCAGCCTCGCACGTCGTTCAGCGCAGACCGCGATGTTCCACATCACCGAAGCGATGGTGCGCTGGATTGCGCCTATCCTCAGCTTCACCGCAGACGAAATCTGGCAGTTGCTGCCGGGTGATCGCCGCGCGAGCGTGTTCTCGCAGCAGTGGCATCAGTTCCCGAAGATCTCTGAAGCACAGATCGATTGGGCTGGTCTTGCCGCGACACGCGAAGCCGTGAAGAAAGTTCTGGAAGACCTGCGCGCACAAGGCGCGATCGGTTCGGGCTTGAATGCTGAAGTGACGTTATTCGCGGATGGCGCAAGCGCTCAGACGCTGAACGCAGTCGGCGATGAACTGCGTTTCTGGTTCATCACCTCTTCTGCCAAGGTTGAAAACGCTGCTAGCCGAAGCGCCAACGCCGTCGAGTCCAAGCTTGATTCATCGTTGGGATTGGGCGAATCCATTTGGATTGCGGCACAAGCTTCAACCAACACCAAGTGCGAACGTTGCTGGCATCAGCGCCCCGATGTTGGCGCGCATGCCGAACATCCGACGCTGTGTGGTCGCTGCGTCACCAACATTTCTGGGGCCGGCGAAAGCCGCCTCTATATCTAAGTAAATCCCGTGTCCTACCAATACAAAAATGTTTACTGGCTGTGGCTCTCGGCGCTGGTGATCTCGATTGACCAGATCACCAAGCAACTCGTGGTCAAGCATCTGTCTTGGTACGAAGTGCAACCGCTGCTGCCGAATCTGAATCTGGTGCACATGAAGAACACCGGTGCGGCTTTCTCAATGTTCAGCAACGCGCCGGTTTGGGTGTTTGCAGCTTTGGGTGTTGCAGTGAGTGTCGGCATCATTTTGTGGATGCGCAGCAATCCTCGCGGGCAAACATTGGTCGCTACAGCGCTGGCGCTGATTCTGGGCGGCGCACTAGGCAATGTGATTGATCGCGTGACGCGTGGCGCTGTTGTCGACTTCGTAGATTTCTACGTTGGCAACTGGCACTTTGCAGCATTCAACGTTGCAGACATGGCGATTACGCTCGGCGCTGGTTTCATGATTCTGGACATGATCTTGGATACGCGTCGCGCAAAGCCTGTGGCTGAGGTTAAGAACTAACATGGAAATTCTGCTCGCCAATCCTCGTGGTTTTTGCGCTGGCGTTGATCGCGCCATCGAGATTGTTGAGCGTGCGATTGAGCAACTCGGCGCGCCGATTTATGTGCGCCACGAAGTTGTGCACAACCGCTTTGTTGTCGAGCGCCTGCGCAATATGGGTGCGGTGTTTGTTGAAGAGGTCGATCAGATTCCCGATGGCGCCACCTGCATTTTCTCGGCACATGGCGTTTCGCAAAAAGTGCGTGAAGAAGCCGCCGGTCGCAATCTGACGGTGTTCGATGCGACTTGCCCGTTGGTGACCAAGGTTCACATCGAAGTAAAACGCTACTCACGCGAAGGTCGCGAAGTGGTGTTGATCGGACACGAAGGCCATCCAGAAGTGGAAGGCACAATGGGTCAGTTTGATGACGCCCAAGGCGGCCACATCTATTTGGTAGAAACGCCAGAAGACGTTGCTGATCTGCCGGTCAAAAATCCTGATCACATGGCATTTGTTACGCAGACCACGTTGTCGATGGACGACACCAGTCGCGTTATCGATGCACTGCGTGCACGCTTTCCCATGATCCACGGGCCGCGCAAAGACGACATCTGTTACGCCACGCAGAACCGCCAAGACTCGGTTAAAGAATTGGCAGCCGCTTGCGACACGCTGTTGGTTGTTGGTTCGCGCAACAGCTCAAACTCCAATCGTCTGCGAGAGATTGCAGAACAACGCGGCGTGCCATCCTTTTTAATCGATGGCCCAGAAGACATTCGCGCCGAGTGGCTCACAGGCCGCGAAAAGATTGGCGTTACCGCAGGCGCCAGCGCACCAGAAGTGTTGGTGCAGCAAGTTGTCGCACGCATCAAGGAATTGGGCGGCAAGGCTTCGGTTGAAATGCCGGGCCGCCAAGAGCACATCGTTTTCTCACTGCCAGCAGCGCTGCGTAAAGCGGTTAAACCCGCCGAATAGCATGCGTTGCGCCGACGCGTTCGGCTTATGATGGTGTCAGCGGAATAAGGACCCATGCAGACCTGCTCATCTTGCCAAGCTGCCAACCCGGTCAACGCACGATTCTGTAATCAGTGCGGCGGCAAGCTGTCTGCAGAAACCTCTGCGCCACAACCCAATATCGCCAGCTACACCCCCAAGCATCTGGCTGATCGCATCTTCAAATCGCGTTCGGCTATGCAGGGTGAGCGAAAGCGCGTCACGGTCTTGTTCGCCGATATCAAAGGCTCCACCAAGCTCGCGCAAGAAGCAGGCGCAGAAGCTTGGCATGGCCTGCTCGATCGCTTTTTTTCAATTCTGAGCGGTGCTGTTCATCGCTACGAAGGCACCGTCAACCAATACACCGGCGACGGCATCATGGCCTTGTTCGGCGCGCCCATCGCGCATGAAGATCATGCACAGCGCGCCTGTTTTGCCGCACTAGAAATGCAGGCTGAGGTTCGTCGCTTCGCTGACGATCTGCGCTTAAAGAAAGGCCTCAATCTTTCGATGCGCGTCGGCCTAAATACTGGCGAAGTCATTGTCGGTAGCATCGGCGACGATCTGCGCATGGACTACACCGCGCAAGGTCTTACGGTGAATCTTGCCGCGCGTATGGAACACATCTGTGAGCCGGGTCGTGTTTATTTATCGCGCTACACCGCACGAGGAGTTGAAGGTTATTTCCAGCTGCGTGATCTGGGCCGCATGAATGTTGCTGGGCTTGATGAGCCGGTAGAAGTTTACGAGCTAGAAGGCAAAGGCAATCTGCGTACGCGTTTGGATCGCTCACTCGCGCGCGGCGGTTCGCAATTTGTGGGACGTGATACCGAGCTTGCTGGTTTGCTTGCTGCACTGGAACGTGTGCGTGCAGGTGAAGGGCAGGTGGTCGCTGTTGTCGGCAACGCTGGTATTGGCAAGAGTCGCTTGTGCCATGAATTCACCCGCGCTTGTGAAGAGTCCGGTGTTGTTGTGCATCGTTCAACCGGTGTTCCATACGCCAACGCCTTGCCGCTGTTTCCGGTTCAGACTTTGGTGCGCTCGCGTTTAGGTTTGCCTGAACGCGCGAGTTCTTCAGATGTACGCCGCTTGGTTGCGGGTACCTTCCTGCTGCACGACCCGACTCACGTAGCGATTCTGCCGCGTGTATTCGAATTTCTCGGCGCAG
Organism: Stenotrophobium rhamnosiphilum; assembly: GCF_003052265.1. Classification (GTDB taxonomy): domain Bacteria; phylum Pseudomonadota; class Gammaproteobacteria; order Nevskiales; family Nevskiaceae; genus Stenotrophobium; species Stenotrophobium rhamnosiphilum. The sequence continues at coordinate 471,047 of NZ_QANS01000002.1, read as the reverse complement.
TTGATAGCAATGAACGTGTTGCTGAGCCGCCGGCCAATGCAACGGAAAAGATGTTTGAGCTCTTTGCCCAATACTTGCCTTGCAGCGATGAGGTGCAAGTGTTGCTGATTGAAGATCTTCATTTTCTGGATGCGGCAAGCGAAGAGTTCATCGCCAACCTCTGCTCATACATTCGCAAAAATCGCTGCTTGCTGCTGCTCAATTATCGCCCGGATTACATCAGCGAATATTTGATTCCGCATCTCGACGAACAGATCGCAGTATCGGCTTTGTCCGCGCAGCAGCTGGAACGTTTAGCGATTGGTTTGCTCGGAAAAGATGAGAGTCTCAACGGCGTTGCTGCAATGATTCGTCAGCGCGCTAGCGGCAATCCATTCTTTGTTGAAGAGGCGGTGCAGGCGCTGGCGGATTCAGGTCATCTGCAAGGTGCCATGGGCAACTATGAATTGATTCAACCGATTGTTGAGTGGCCGATTCCAGATACGGTGCATGCGCTGCTCGCTGCTCGTATTGATCGTTTGCCGACTGAGCACAAGAGCTTGTTGCAGACCGCAGCGGTGATCGGCCAAGAGTTTTGCCAGAAGACGCTTGCTGAATTGGTAGAAACGCAGGATGAAGAGTTTGGTCATCATCTCTCTGCGCTAGAAGACTCTGGCTTTGTTCAACAGCGTAGCAACGATAACGAATACGTTTTCTGCCATCCGCTGATGCAAGAGGTGGCGTATCAAGCGCAGTTGGAAGCGCAGCGCGCACTTACGCATGCACGTTTGGCCGCGACGCTGGAAGCGCAGAATCCACCCACTGCGCCAACCACTGAAGTAGCGCTGCGCATTGCGCATCACTGGAAATGTGCAGGGGAATTACCCAAGGCCGGTAGCTGGAATCTGCGCTCTGCAATCTGGGCTTCCTCGCGTGATAGTCGCGTGACGGTTGAGCAATTTCGTTTGGCCGCCAAACATCTACTGCAAGGGCCGCAGACACCAGAGATCATCAAGCAACGCATCGCCGCGCGTGCCGGTTTAATTCGCATGGCGCAGTTCACTGAGATCTCGGTAGAAGAAGTCGACGGCGCCTATGCCGAAGCGCGCCAGCTTGCCGATGAGTGCGGCGATATTGCAGGCGCTGCCGAGTTGATGATTTCTTACGGCAACGAGTTAGTGCATTACGGCGACGCAGAAGCTGCCGCTAAGCTTGGTGCCGAAGCAGTTCAACTTTGTTTGCAGCATGGACACGAAAATTTGGTGAAGCGCTTCCGCTTAGCGCTGTTGCTGACGCATAACTCTGCAGGGCGACCTCGTGACGGTATTGCGCTCGTCGATTCCGCCGGTGGTTCGCAGTGGCGCACCGAGCCGATTGGTGAAGACAATTTCATGTCGCGTGGCTTCTATGGCTTGATGCTGACCTGGATGGGCCAGTTGCAAGAAGCTGAAACTAATTTGCTCGAAGCAGCAGCGTTTGCTGCCAAAGAAGATCGATCCGCAAGTTGGATGCACGCCAATTTGGTCGACTTTGCCTGGTTCACCGGGCGACACGAGTTGGCCTTGCTTGAAGCTCGTAAGTCTTATGAGCGTTCTCAGTCGTTTGGCAGCAAGTTCTTCCACGCGATTGCGCTGCGTGCTTTAGGGCTCGCACACAATCTGCGCGGCGAGTACGACAAGGCGATTGAGTTTATGGAACCGGGTCGGCCGATCTATGCGCGTGGCGGTTTGGCGCATCAATTTGAAGCCAACTATCTCTCAGTGCTGTGCGAGTCCTATCGCGGTGCAGGTCGTTTAGAAGATGCACTTCGCACTGGCGAAGAAGCAGTCACTAGCGCGCAGCGATCGCAGTCTCGCGTGTGGGAAATGCGAGCATGGATTAGCTTGTTGGATATGCCCGTCACCGATGCGCTGCGCCCGCGTGCCGAGCAGGGTTTGGAGCGCATGGATTGTTTGATCAAGCAGAGCGGTGCGCTTGGATTTGAACCTTGGCTGATCCGCGCGCAAGCCCATTGGGCCGCTGATGAACGCTTGGCCGCAGAATTGCGTGCCCGGGCTGTGGAATCATTCAAGAAAATTGGGATGAGAACTACAGTGTGATGGCAGGTCGATATGTCGGATCGCCCGAGTGTTTCTATAGATCAACCGATTAAATCATTATTATATAAATAAGAACAAACCTTGGCAGGTAAGATGGCCATAGCGGACAACAAGAATAGTGAAAAGGGGATGGCAATGAAGCGAATCCAAATGCTTCTCGCGCTACTGCTTGTAGCGGGCACGGCACAGGCCAACGATGCGGCGACGGACAAGATCCTCGAATGCATGCGCGGCAATATTCCCAAGATCATGCGTATTCAAGAATTTGAATTGAACGCGTTTGATCCAGCAGGCGGCGAGCGCATGTTGCGTGGTCGTCTGTACGCCAAGCGCGAAAACGATTTGGTTCGCGCCATGGTCAAAATCAAAGCGCCACCTGATCTCAACAATGCAGCGTATTTGGTGCGTGAAGGCGTCGAGCGAGATGACATGTTCATCTTCCTGCCTGCGCTCAATCGCGTGCGCCGAATTTTGGGCGGCACTGCAGACAGTCCTTTGTTTGGCACTGATCTCTCTTACAACGACATCAAGCAAGTGCAGAACGCATTCTCTGGCGGCCCGGTGAAGTTGGAAAAGCCGCAAGCTTTAGAAGGTCAGCAGATGCATGTTCTGGCGATGACGCCAGGCACCGGAACACCGGGCACGGGCACTGGAACGGGCACTGGCACTGGCACTGGCACCAAATCAAATTACAGTTTGATCCGCGCTTGGGTCGATCAAAAAACCTGCGTGGCACTCAAGGTTGAGTTTTATGAAGGCGCCAAGATTCGTAAGCGCCTCTCATCGCCAGTGAAATCGCTTAAACAGGCGGGCGGCAACTGGTATGTGTCGGAAGCGTTGATGGAAGACCTGCACTCCAAGTCTCACACCACGCTCAAAATCACTGGCTTGACCAGCGTCGACAAGCTCTCTGAGCGTTACTTCAACGTCAGCAGTTTCTATACCGCGGACTAAAGCGCTAATTCATGCAAGCAACAGTGGAGTGGCTGGCTAAGCATCCTTATAGGGTCGTGTTGTTTACGACCCTGCTGTCGGTTTTTGCGCTCCTGTTGTGCGTGAACCCGGTAACGATGACGCCGCGCTTGGTGATTGATCCGGCCGTCGAGCATCTGTTGCCAGCAGGCGATGCAGATCGTGCCGTTTCAGATCGCGTCCGCAAAAATTTTGGCGATGCCGATGCGGTGATCGTTGCGGTTAAATTCGAGACTGTTTTCACGGCGCAGAGTCTGGATCGCATTGATCAGATTACCCAGCGCCTACGCGCGCTAGAGGGTGTTAACACGGTCGTGTCGTTGGCGAGTGCGCCGAATCTTCTCGCACAGGGAGAAGATGTTGAGGTCAGTAGCTTTGCTGAACAAGCCAAGAGAGACCCGGCACTCATTGCAGAATTCCCCAGGCAGTTTGCATCTAATCCGCTCTATAACGGCACTTTGCTTTCGCTGGATGGAAAGATCGTTTCGTTTGCACTGGTGATGGGCGATGTGGGTGAAAGCGATTTTATTAAGCGCGATTACCCAACGCAGATTCGTAACATCGTTCGCGAAGTTTCTGGTGATGCAAAAGTCTGGATCACCGGCACACCGATTGCTCGTGCCGCAACGACACAGGCGTTAATCAAGACCATCAAATTCACCATCCCCGCAGTCTTTGGTGTGATCTTGCTTCTGTTGCTCATCGCTTTTCGTAGTCTGCGTGCGATGTTGGTGGCCGCAGCTACTGTAGGCACTGCGCTGTTGTGGACGATGGCTGTCGCAGCATTTCTACACATCCCGATGAATTTGGTGACAGCGATTGTGCCGCCGCTGGTCATTACCTTGGGGCTGTCGTATTCAATTTATCTGCTGTCTGCGTATTTCACTGCGCAACAAGAAACGTCACTCACGACTAAGCCACAGCGAACGGCTTGGCTGATCAATCGTGCATCTGTGGGCTTGCTGCTCTCAGCAGGCACCACTGTGATCAGCTTCTCGGCGCTGCTGTTGAATGCACTGCCAGCGATCAAACACTTTGCAGTGCTGGCCAGTATCGGTTCGGCATTCGGCGTGCTGCTCTCGCTGACTTTCATGCCGGCTGCCTTGGCCATTATTGGCACGACGCACAAGCCGCGATCCATGGGCGAGACCATGTTCGCTAATTGGGCCCATCGCCTGGCGCGCTTCGATCAGAAATGGCGTTTCTGGATTATCACTATCGCGCTGATCATGATTCCTTTGGATCTGATTTTCGCGTCACGCATTCACGCCGGCTCTGAGTTCATCAAGAGCTTTAATGAAAAGGCGCTGGTGCGTACGGATTTTGAAGCGATCAACACCGCGTTCAATGGCGCCAACATGATCTCGGTGCTGATCGAGACGCATGTGAATGATGCGCTGACGGACCCGAGCCTGATCCGCGAAGTCGACGATCTCCAAGAATGGCTGCGTAAACAGCCAGAAGTGGGCGCCGTTGTTTCTTATATCGATCACCTCAAACTGATTCACCAAAGCCTCAACAATAATAGTCCGCTGTATTTCAGCGTGCCGGATGATCCTGCGGCAGTGAAGCAGCTACTGGTTTTTGCCAGCAACGATCAGATGCGACATGTGATCGATTCACGCTTCCGCACGGCTTTGCTCAGTGTTCGTATCAACGTTGATGGTTCCGTGCCTGTTGCCGATTTGGTGCAACGCATAGAGAAACGCATCAAGTTATTGCCGCAACCGTTGAACGCACAAGTGACTGGTAGTCCTGTGCTCGCAACGCGCACCGTGCAAGAAATTGCAGCAGGGCAGTTGGAGTCGATTGCCATCGCAACCTTCGGCATCTGGTTGTTGCTGAGTCTGATGTTCACTTCGATGCGCGCAGGTTTGATTGCGCTGCTGCCGACGGTTGTGCCGGTTGCGATTTATTTTGGAACCTTGGGTCTGCTGAATATCAGTTTGAGTCCAACCACCTGTTTGATCGCGTGTATCGTCATTGGTATCGCGGTAGACGACACCATTCAATACCTCGCACGCTTTAACGCCGATGCTCGTGCAGGCGGCAAGGAAGAGCCCGCAGTGCGTAGCGCATTGGTCAGTGTGTTGCGACCGATCACGCTCAGCACTGTGGCACTGTGCTTGGGCTTTCTCGTATTCACCGGCAGCGAACTGATCACGCAGGTGCAGTTTGGTTTGCTCTCAGCGTTCACATTGTTTGTGGCTTGGTTCATGAACATCACCTTGACGCCTGCGCTGGGCAGTAAGCTGCGCATCGTGACCTTGTGGGATTTGCTACGCCTTGATCTGGGTCAGAGCCCGCAGCACACCATTCCATTGTTCTCCGGTTTATCGCTGCGTCAGGCGCGTGTGTTTGCGCTGATGTCGAAGTTGGAAAACGTTCCCACCGGTAAGCGTGTCATTCAGCAAGGTGATCTCGCACGCGACATCTATGTGGTCGTCGATGGCACGCTCGAAGCTTGGGTTGATAGCCACGGTGAACACAAAGTGCTGTCCACAATGGGTCGTGGTGCGGTGATGGGCGAGGCCGGCTATTTTGGCCAGCGCCGCACGGCCAATGTCGATACCACGACCTCGGCACGTCTGCTGCGTTTCGACTCGCAAGATCTGGAGCGCCTGCGTGTTCGCTATCCATGGATTGCCGCCACCATCTTCCGCAATCTCAATCGCATTCAGGCCGAGCGCATTGCTCGTATGACCTCGATGCTGCAATAGCGCTGCAGGAAATCACCCTTACGCAGTAATCCGGGTTTTCCATGCGTAGCACTGTATAAGGCCTTAATATCCATCTCCCGTCGGGTTGAATCGGTAATTCCCCGCGCCAAGATTTCTATTGATTGGAGCTGCTCATGAGCTTGAAAGGCAAAACCCTATTTATCACCGGCGGTTCGCGTGGCATCGGTCTGGCCATTGCGATTCGCGCTGCACAAGATGGCGCCAATGTCGTCATCGCTGCCAAAACTGCAGAACCGCACGCCAAGTTGCCGGGCACGATTTACAGCTCGGCTGAAGAAATCGAAAAGGCAGGCGGTAAAGCGCTGCCGATTCTTTGCGACATCCGCGATGAGCAGCAGGTGAATGAAGCCGTGCAGAAAACGGTCGACACTTTTGGCGGCATCGACATTCTGGTCAACAACGCTAGCGCCATCAGCCTCACCGGCACGATGCAAACCGACATGAAGAAGTACGACCTCATGAACGGCATCAACGCACGCGGCACGTATATGGTTGGCCGCGCCTGCATTCCGCATCTGAAGAAAGCAGCGAATCCACACATCCTCACGCTGAGCCCGCCGCTGGATATGTCGACCAAGTGGTTCGCACCGCATGTTGCGTACAGCATGGCCAAATACGGCATGAGCCTGTGCACGCTGGCTTGGGCACAAGAATTCCGCAAAGACGGCATCGCCGCCAACTCGCTGTGGCCACGCACTGGCATTGCGACCGCTGCGATTCAAATGATTGGCGGCGAAGCGTTGATGAAGCAGTCACGCAAACCAGAGATCATGGCCGACGCAGCGCATGTGATCCTGACCAAGCCGAGCCGCGAATACACCGGCAACTTCGCCATCGACGATCTCGTGCTGCACGCAGAAGGCATGCGCGACTTCTCGCACTACGCCGCAGTGCCAGGCACCACCAAGTTCATGCCGGACTTCTTCGTGCCAGACGACACCCCGCAGATCTAAGTACGCAGACCAAAGGCGAGGGCGCTAAACTCCTAGCGTCCTCGCCTTTTTATTTCTATGTCTCGCTATCGCCCACCACAAGCCAAAAGCTCGCCGTATATCACTGCGGAGGGACAAGCTCGGCTAAAAGGCGAATTCGATGAACTTTGGCGCGTGCGCAGGCCTGAAGTTGTTCGTGCGCTTTCTGCTGCCGCAGCAGAGGGAGATCGATCCGAGAATGCGGAATACATTTATCGCAAAAAAGAACTGCGTGAGATTGATGCGCGGCTCAAGTATCTGACGCTGCGACTAGAGGAAGTGAAAGTTGTTGATCGTGCGCCTGGGGATCTCAAGCGAGTGTTCTTCGCCGCTTGGGTTGAGGTGGCGGACGATAACGATGATCGCAAAACTTATCGGATCGTTGGATCTGATGAAGTCGATACGTCCAAGGGTTGGATCAGTGTGGATTCGCCGGTGGCGAGGGCTTTGCTTGGGAAGACGAAAGGGGATGTGGTGCAGGTGGCATTGCCCGGTGGCGAGAGTGAATTGGAGTTAGTGGCGATTCGCTACGACTAACGTGTTTTTTCGTCGTGCCCGCGTAGGCGGGTATCCAGTTTTGCTTTTGTCTTTTTAGCTACTGCCTGTTCTTCTTTGAAGTGTCGTGTTTCGCGCTGTGGCGCGAGTGACTTTTCTTTGCGTGCCCAAAGAAAAGTAACCAAAAGAAAGGGCACCCTGCGACTACGCCGGAACAAAAGCGTTCCGGTTCCCTGCGCTTCTCGCATTGATCGGGGTGCGTGACAGGCCATCCGTGGCCTGGCACGCACGCTCGGCTCCTGCCTCGCCCGACGCAAGCGTCGGCAATAACCGATCAGTGCTGTGATGCTCGGCGTTGTCGAAGGGAACCCGGTAAAGCAAAGCCACTTGTACATCGCATTAGCTAGCGAGCGAATGAGCCGTGATACAGCTCTTTATGCGGACAAAAGTGCCGCCAACACTTTTACTGCTCTCAAGATATAGAAGCGGCCATTGAGGAGACTCTCTCCGTATTCACAGCAAGAGTCGCTTTGCTTTTGATGTCGGGTCCCTTCGGCAGCGCCGAGCATCACAGTCTTGTCCGGTTATTGCCGCGCAACGACGCGGGCGAGGCAGGAGCCGAGCGTGCGTGCCAGGCCATGGATGGCCTGGCACGCACCCCGGTCAAGACGAGAAGCGCAGGGTACCCGCGCAGCTTTATCGTGCGGGCGTAGACGCAGGGTGCCCTTTCTTTTGGTTAGCTTTTCTTTGGGCACGCAAAGAAAAGTAACTCGCGCCTCAGCGCGAAACACACCATCTCCAAGAACAACAGGCAGTAGCTAAAAAGACACAAAGCAAAACTGGATTCCCGCCTACGCGGGAATGACAGCAAAAGAAAAGTAACTCCCGCCTCAGCGCGAAAGACGCCACATCAAAGCACAACAGGCAGTAGCCATCAAAGTTCACAAGTAGCCAGAAGCCTACAACTCCCATCCATGCGCACTGCTTACAGATGATGAGCCCAGCGAATACGCTCGACTAAGCCGAGCACAAATTGCTCGGCTCAATTTTTATCTCATCAGAAAAGGAAAGCTGATCATGAATCGTAAGTCGTTTGCTGCGGCCGCTCTGTTGTTTATCGCTGCGGCACCAGCCGCTCATGCCGCAACAAATGCGCCTGTGGCAATCAGCCCAGTTGTTGCCTTGTTGGGCAGCTTGCCTGTGTTGGGTCCAACCGTTGTGAATGTGGTTGGCTTGGTTGGTGGCGCTGTCAGCGTGGTGCCAGTTGCTGGCCCCCTGCTTGGTGGCGTTTTGGGTGCGCCGGTGAATGTCGGCGGTGGTCTCCCAGGTTTGCCGAGTTTGCCGTCGATTAGTCCGCTGACTGGATTGTTGGGCACGCTACCAGTAGTGGGGCCAACGGTTGCGAATGTAATTAGCGTGGTCAGTGGTGTTGTGAGTCCCGTACCTGTTGTTGGCCCCTTGGTCGGCGGCATTTTTGGTGCGCCTGCGGGCGTCGGCGGTAACTTGCCGGGCTTGCCGCTCACTCCGGGATTTATCAGTGGCTTGCCGCTTGTTGGCCCCTTGCTTGAAGGTACGCTGCTAGGCGGTTAAGTATTCTTCGTCGCTGAAATAAAAAAGCCCCGGCAAATCTGCCGGGGCTTTTTTGTTGAAGCCATTTTTTTTACTTCTTGGCAAATAGTTCTTTGAAGAAATCATTCATCAAACGGAACGCACGCTGTGCAACAACCGGGTTGTAATCCGCCTTGCCAACCACATGCGCATCCGGATCGCTGAAGGAATGCACTGCGCCGCCAAACTTCACGAGTTCCCAATCCACTTTCGCATCACGCATTTCTTGTTCAAAGGCGGCGACTTGCTCGGCGGGGACAAAAGGGTCATCGGCGCCATGTAGCGCGAGAACCCTGGCGGTGATGGTTTTGGATGCTGCGCCTGCAGCTGGGCTCAAGCCGCCGTGGAAGCTGACCACGCCTGCGATGTCATTGCCGCTGCGTGCGAGTTCCAGAACGTTGGTGCCGCCAAAGCAAAAGCCAATCGCGCCGATGCGCTTGAGATCAATCGGGGCTTTGCCAGCTTGTGCCTTCAGAACTTCCAGCGCTTTCTCAATCCGTGCGCGCATCGTCACAGCATCGCCATAAAGGAGTTTCGATGCGGCGCCTGCTTCGTCGCTGTTCTTGGGTCGCGCGCCAGCGCCATACATATCGGCGACAAAGATCACGTAGTCCTTACCTGCGATCGCTTGCGCTTGTTTGAACGCGGCTTCAGTGGGCCCCATCCAATTCGGTGACATCAACAGTCCGGGGCGCAGTTTTTTGGAGGCGTTGTCATAAATCAAACGACCTTCAAATTTCTGATCGCCAATTTCATAGCTGACAGCTTTGCTGACTGGGGCGGCAAGAGTAGGCATGGCGATGAGGCTCAGCAGTGAGGCGAGCATGGGAACCAGCAATTTTCTGGACACGGCGATTCTCCGGAGAAAAATTCTAATTACTTGGCTGTAGGCAACAGGTCTTTGAGCACGCGCCAGCCGCCATCAATCGACCAGACGTTGGTGTAGCCCATCTTTTGCAGATTGTCCGCAGCAATGGCCGAACGGAAACCGCCGCCGCAATACAGATAAAGAGGCTCATTTCTGTCGGGGTGCTTGGCTTCGATGTCGCGCTCAATGATGCCTTTACCCAGCCATTCCGCGCCGCTCACATGCCCGGCGGCATATTCACTTTCTTCGCGGGTGTCGATTAGTTTGACCGCTGAGTTCTGGGTCAGCAGCTGCGGTATTTCGTCGGCTTGGATTTCTTTGATGCGGGTCTTGGCGTCGTTGATCAGCGCCATGAAACCGGGGGAGTGAGCAGACATGTCGATTTCCTAGTTTTTGTACAGATGTGGAACGCTATCACATGATAGATTAAGGCCAAGCAATTCAATCTATAAAGAATCATGACCCGACCGACTATTTTTATTACCGGCGCGGCTGCCGGTATTGGCCGTGCCACTGCTGAACTATTTGCCGCCAGAGGCTGGTTTCTGGGACTGTACGACGTCGATGAGGCGGGTCTGCGGGTTCTGCAGGAGCGCTTTGGCGCTGACAACTGCATCATCGGCAAACTCGATACCACCGATGTTGAGACTTATAAGTCTGCACTCGAGGCGTTTTGGAATGCCTCCGGTTTCCAACTCAATGTGCTTTTCAACAACGCCGGCATCGCTTCGGTTGATGATTTCGAAAATATTCCCTTAGCCCGCCATCACCGCACGGTTGAAGTGAATCTCAATGGCGTGATCAACGGCTTCTATTTGGCGCTGCCTTATTTGATCCGCACGCCCGATGCCCGAGTCATCAGCATGTGCTCGGCTTCCGCCATTTATGGCGCGCCGAAACTCACTGTCTATTCTTCAACTAAATTCGCAATCCGTGGTCTGACCGAGTCACTCAATGTTGAGTGGGATCGCCACGGTATCCGCGTGATGGACATCATGCCGCTGTTCGTGAACACGCCGATGGTGCGTCAGTTTGAGAGCCAGCCAGAGTCCGCCAAGAAAATGGGCGTGCGTCTCACCGCCGAAGATATTGCAGCGGTGGTGTGGAAGGGCGCGACGCGCCCCGCATGGATGACGCCGGTGCACTACTACCCAGGTTTGCAGACTTTCCTGATGCATCTGCTGACCAAGATCACGCCGTCGTTCCTGAACCGCATCGTCGTTAAAAAACTTTCCGGATACTGAGAGCACGGATATGGGATACCCCGTCGTTTTTATTCATGGCATGTGGTGCACCGGCGCTCACTGGAAGCGCGTCACCGATTTGATGGCACCGCGTGGTTACGACTGTCACGCGATCACTTTGCCGGGGCATGAGCCCACGGCCGATCAGCCGATCACGGTGGGGCCGCTGAGTCTGAAGAGCTATGTGGCTTACATCGAAGACTACATCGCACGCCAAAACTTTAAGCAGCCACCCATCATCATTGGTCACTCGATGGGCGGTTTGTTGGCGCAGCAAGTTGCGGCACGTACGCGGCCCTTGGCACTCGTACTGCTGACACCTGCGCCACCGGCCGGCATCTTGGCGCTGTCGTGGACCAACATCATGGCCTTCTGGCGAGTGCTGCTGGCTTGGGGCGGTTGGCGCAAACCACATAAGCCGTCATTTGAAAAGACGCAATCGTACGTGTTCAACACCGTGCCACAGGAACAGCATCGAGCAGGCTACGAATCGATGGTGCATGAGTCTGGCCGCGTGGTGTACGAGATCGGTTTGTGGCCACTCGATTTCACGCGTGCTTCAGAAGTTGATGAAACCGCTGTGCGCTGCCCGGTTTATGTGGTCAGCGCTGAGAAAGACAAACTGACGCCACCGAAAGTGGTGCGCAGAGTCGCTGCTTTGTATCCGGCAGCGTCACAACGGTATTACTTGAATCGTGGTCACTGGGTGATCGACGACGAAGAAACCGAGGAGATGGTCAACGGCATCATTAGTTGGCTGCGTCCTTTTGAACACCGAGTGACTCGCGGTTCATGAACGCTTCACTGCGTCACATGCGCCAATGAGCGCCTTATTGCGTTAGACACCGCGTGCGGCGGGTCGAGGAGATGGAATGTTTTATAAAAATAGACCAAAAATAAAACAAAACAGGGCCAAAGGATTGGCAAAGCGAGGGGGATCAAAATCCCCTGCTCGCGGCTGGTCTTACTTTGTTTTGCTGGTCTTGTTGACGGGCAGCGTTGAGCTGATCGCGCAAGCGGCAGATCCTGTGGGCCAAGCGATTGATGCCTCGCAGGCTGCGAACAATGCCTCCAAAGCTTCGCAGCAGCGTGTGAATAGCACCGATGACCAAACCAAGCAGATGCTTGAGCGTTATCGCGCCGCGACATGGCAGGCGCAGCAGCTCAATGTTTATGCGCAGCAGCTAGAAGAAATTGCGGGTCAGCAAGACACTGAAAAAGTTTCGCTGCAACGCCAGCTCGTCGAAATGGACAACACCGACCGCGAAATCATGCCGCTGATGTTGCGCATGCTCAACAGTCTGGAAAAATTTGTCTCGCTAGATTTGCCTTTCCTCAAGCAAGAGCGTCAGGACCGCATTGCCTCGCTCAAGCGCTTGATGGCTGATCCGGAAGCCAATACTTCTGAAAAGTACAAACGCATTCTCGAAGCGTATTCAATCGAAGCCGACTATGGCCGCACGCTCGGTGTTGAGCGCGCAGATGTCGATGGCAAGGTTGTCGACATTCTTCACGTCGGTCGCACTGCGCTGTTCTTCCTCAGCATTGATGGCGATGCAGCAGGCCGTTGGGATGCCAACGCAGGCAAATGGGAAAAGTTGGACCATGGCTATGTAAAGAGTGTGCGTCAGGGTATGCGTATTGCTCGTGAACAAACGGCGGCGGATCTGCTCACCTTGCCCATGCCAACTCCGGCGGGAGCAGCCAAATGAAAAAACTTTTCATCATTGCTGCACTGAGCTTTAGCGCGGTTGCACAAGCGGCACCGCAGGGCCTCGACGAACTTCTCAAGCAAGTGCAGCAGGGCAGTCAGGCCTCTGCAAAAATGAATGCGGATCGTGAAGCACGTTTTCTGCGTGACAAAAACGAACAAGCCGCGATGCTACAAAAAGCAGAAGCAGATTTGGCTACAGCCAATGCACGCATCTCGCGCGTCAAAGGTCGCTACGACGCCTCGCAAGCTGAAATCAAAGCGCTGAAAGAAAAGCTGCAGACTCGCGTCGGTGATACCGGCCAGATGTATGCTTCAGTCCGTCAGGCCGCTGGAGATTTCCGCGGTGCCGCCGCTGGTTCACTCGTGACTGCGCAGTATCCAGAGCGTATCGAACTGCTTGAAGATTTGATGAAGGGCACCGAACTGCCTAGCGTCGCCAAGCTGGAAAAGTTCTGGTTCTTGCTGCAACAAGAAATGACGGAAGGCGGCAAGGTTGCACGCTTCTCCGCCGAGATCGTTGATGAAGACGGCGCACGTGCAAAAGCAGATGTGATTCGTATCGGCGTGTTTGATGCGTTTGCTGATGGCCAGTATCTGGCCATGCAAACAGACGGCTCCTTGTCTGTGTTGCCGCGTCAGCCGGGTCACGGCGCAACCGGTCTCGCAAAATCATTTGCCAAGAGTGACGATCCAATCGAACCGATCATCGTTGATCCTTCGCACGGCACTTTGCTCGCATTGGAATCTGCTCGCCCAACCATTGGTGAGCGCCTCCACATGGGCGGCTTCGTCGGTTACGTCATCATCTTCATTGGTCTGGTCGGCGCAGCGATTGCGGCTTATCAGCTGACCTTCCTGATCAAGGTCGGACGTTTGATCCATATTCAGCTCGCAAATCTTCGTCAACCAAATCTCGACAATCCGCTGGGCCGCGTACTGGCATGCCTCACAGATGAAATCAGCGCAGATCCAGAAGTGGTTGAGCTGCATGTGTCAGAAGCCGTGCTGCGTGAAACGCCGAAGATCGAACGCTTCCAAGGTTTGATTCGCTTGATCGTTGCGGCAGGTCCTTTGCTAGGCTTGTTGGGCACCGTCATCGGCATGATCGAAACCTTCCAGGTGATTACGGAAGTAGGCGCGGGTGATCCGAAAGTGATGGCGGGCGGTATCTCGCAAGCCATGATTGCCACCGTGCTGGGCCTCGGCATCGCGATTCCTTTGTTGTTCGTGAACACCTTGCTGATGTCGCGTTCACGCGCACTCGTGCAGATTCTCGACGAGCAAAGTGCGGGCATGCTCGCACAGCGCATGGAGACGGCGCGTGCTGCCAACGCTCATTGAGGCGGCGTCAGTCCGTGATACACGCACTGTCCAGAAATCGAGCCTTCTCTCGATCAAGTATGGAGTGGCCGCCTCAATGAAACAGGGCATAGTTTTTATTGTTGATCCAGCCACCGGCTCCGTGCTTAACGGTTCGATGTGAGCTGATCGATGAGCCTTGCTCAAAATTTTGGTGGCTGGATCAACAATGGCTGGGTAGTGAACGGCCTAACTGCGCCGTTCCGCTCGATTCAGGATTTCTTTGATGCCGGTGGTCCGGTGTTGTGGCTGATCTTTGCCGCAGCGCTGGTGATGTGGACGCTGATCATTGAACGCTGGTGGTATTTCCGCGAAGTGTTTCCGCAAGAGCAAGAACGTTTGCGTCACGAGTGGGGCCATCGCACCGATCGCCAATCTTGGTACGCACGCCGTGTGCGCGCCATGTTGATCTCGCAGGCCAACGTCGCGATGGGCGCGACCTTGCCGATCATGAGCGTGGTTATTCCCATGTGTCCCTTGCTAGGTTTGCTCGGCACCGTCGGCGGCATGCTGGAAGTTTTTGATGTGATGACCATCCAAGGCACTGCCGACGCAGGCACCATGGCCAGCGGTGTTTCACACGCGATGGTTGCAACCATGTCTGGTCTGGCGGTGAGCTTGTCCGGAATGTTCTTTGTTCACCATTTTCAAGCGCGTGTAGCGCGCGAGACAGAGCGGCTTAATGACGTTCTCGCTTACGAGGAAGGCTAATGCGTATTCGTAGACACGTTCATCAGCAGGAAGAAACCGGTATCGACTTAGCGCCGATGCTGGACTTCGTTATGAACCTGCTGATCTTCTTCATCATCACTGCCGCGTTCATCAGTGAGTCCGGCATCCGCGTGAATCGTCCAACAGCGCAGACCGCAACCAAAGAAGATCAAGCCAATGTGTTTATCGCCATCAGCGCCAACGGCGAAGTCTGGATTGATCGTCAGCATGTCGATATCCGTTCTGTGCGCGCCAATGTTCAGCGCCTCAAGGCGCAGCATCCCAAGATCACCGTCGTTATTCAGGCAGATAAAGATGCACGAGCAGGGTTGATGGTGGAAGCGATGGACCAGGTGCGTCTTGCGGGCGTTAAAGATGTCGCCATCGCTGCACAGCCATCGAAGTGATCTGATCCAGTGAAGTTTGCTCTTCCAAAAATACCTGCGCTCCGCCGCGCGTTCACCGAACGGCGCTGGCTCAGCTCGTTTATCAGCGCCTTGATGGTGGTGTTGGCATTGTTCTGGATCATGCAGCGCATCATCAGCGCGCCAGAAGGTCAGGGCGAAGGCGAACTCGTTCTTGAAGGCATTAATGTCGTTCAGGCAAAAGCCGAAGCCCCGCCGCCGCCAGACGAAATGTTCAAACCAGATTCTGCGCCGCCTCCGCCACCTTCAGCGCCTCCAGCTTTAGCGCAGCCCAACATGCCGACGGTCGATATGCCGTTGGTTTCCGTGAGCACCACAAACATTGGCTCGGTGAGTGTGCCGGTGACTTTGGGCTCCGGCAGCATGAGCTTGGGTGGCAGTGGCGTGTTCGGTGGATTCGCGGGTGGTCGCGGTACAGGCAATGGCGGCGGTGGTGGCGGGTATGGCACTGGCCAAGGCTTTAAGGGCAAACCACTCGTTCCAATTTCTACCGCACGTCCGCAGATGCCGGAGTGGGCTTGTAAGAAGAATATTAAAGGTTGGGTCGAAGTCGTTTTCACCGTGATGCCCAATGGCCGCGTACAAGACGTAAAAATTGTTGATGCCGATCCACGCGGTGTTTATGAAGCCGCAGCGATTGAGAGCGTTGGAAATTGGATTTACGAAGCATCCAAGATCGCTCGCGAAGTAAAACAGCGCGTGGATATGGACCCTGCTGACTGTGCGTACAACTGGCGATGAACATGCCAATACGCGCCTTCACTCATCGTTATCGTGTTTGCCTTGCGGCATTGCCACTGTTGTTGAGCTCTTCGTTCGCGATGGCCGATCAGTATCGCAGCGAAGTGCGAGAACTCAGCGCACCTCCGCCAAAAGCTGTGCAGCAAAGTGCGCAACAGCAATTGCAGAATGTGACCGATCCTTATGCCAAGTCGATGCTGCTGCGCGATTTGGCTTCTGCTGCCGCCGCTAAAAAAGATTACGCAGGCGCCGCCAAATATATTGAACAAGCGCTGAAGCTGGGTGGGCTGTCTGGCCCTGCCGTTGAGCAAATGAAAAAAGACTTGTCGCAGATTTATTTGGCGACAGGTAATTACAAAGATTTAGTGCCGCAACTTGAGGCACAGGTCAAAGCAGGCAACGCCGCAACCGAAACCTTGATTGCACTCGGCGCCGCTTATGTCGACAAGAAGCGTTTCAAGGAAGCCGTGCCTCTGTTGCAGAAGGGCATTGCTGGCACCAAGACGCCAGACATTTCGTGGAAGCGCGCATTACTCGCCGCCCTGATGGGTTCAGGCCAAGATAAAGATGCACTGCCGATGGCAGATCAAATCGTGCGCGAAGATCCGACGCAGGGTGATGACTGGATGCGTCTGGCGGCACTCACGCTCAAATACGGCAGTCGCGATCGCGCACGTGCTGTGTTGGAACTGGCCAGTCGCATGGGCTTCATCAAGACGGAAGAAGATCGTCTGCGCCTCGTTACGCTCACTGCACAACTTGGCGCGCCGTTCGAAGGCGCATCCACCATGCAGCAGTGGATGGATAAAGGTCAGATACAAAAAACCGCTGCAACTTGGAAAACACTCGCTGCGATGTGGATCAACGCGCGTGAATCCAGCTTGGCGATTCCTGCTTTGGAACAAGCGATCATGAAAGCCCCAAGCGCTGAGCTGTATCAGCAGCTCGGCCAAATGCGTATGTATCGCGAACAGTATTCCGATGCAGCACAGGCGTTTCAGCAAGCCGTGGCGATGGGTGCCAAGAGTGGCCCAGTGTTGATGACGCTAGGTATGGCGCGTTATCAGCAAGCGGATATTGATTCTGCATTGCAGGCATTTAGCGCTGCGCAAGATTTCCCCCAGACGCGCAAGTTGGCTGAGCAGTGGGTTAAATATTTGCAGTCGGGCAAGGCGCGCGATCAGGCGCTGGCCGCAGCAAAAGATCGTAAACAGCATGATGGCGAAGTCACGCTGAGTGATCGTTTGCTCGGCGGCACTGTTAGCGTTACTGCCGGTGAAAGTAGTGGCACACCGACGCAGGGCAGAGCAGTCGCCAGCGGCGATCTCACTCCGGTGGGCGCTGACAAGAGCGGCAATGCAGATGGCACCATTCCAGCGTGGACCGGTGGCATCACGAAAGCACAATGGCCCGCAGCCATTGCAGGTGGACGCATTGCTGATCCATTCCCCGGCGACAAACCGCTTTATACGATCACTGCCGCCAACGTGCAGAAATATCGTGACCGCTTAAGCAAAGGACATCTCGCACTGTTCTCGCGTTATCCCGACTACACACTGCCGGTGTACACAACGCGTCGCAGCGTCAGTTATCCGCAAGCGATTTACGATGCAACGAAGGCGAACGAAGGCAAAGCAAAGCTCGCAGGCTCCGATGCATTAGAAAACGCACGTTTAGGCTTCCCATTCCCGCAGCCACAAAACGGCGTCGAGATCATGTGGAATCACCGCGTACGCTTCCGTGGCAACAGCGCGGTCATGCAAACGACTCAGGCCGTCATCCGGCCAGATGGCAGCCTTGGGGAAAATCTCAAGCAGACTGAGCGTGTACTCAATCGTTACGCCAACACGAAAGACCCCGCCAATCTCAGCAGCGAAAATATTCTGCTGTATTACCTGACGTGGTTTTCAAAATCGAAAACCGGCGTGGATTTCTTGGCGCTCGTGCATGAAAGCGCCAACTCGCTCAAGCAGTCACGCAACATCTGGGTAGCCCCACCGCGGATTCCCAAGATGTTCCGCATTCCGCCCGTAGGTTACGACCAGCCATTCCCCGGCTCGGAAGCCATCATGTTCATCGACATGGTGGATATGTATAACGGCGCGTTTGACCGCTACGTGTGGAAACTCACCGGCAAACAGGAAATGTATCTGCCGTACAACAGCTATCGCATCAGCGATGGCCGTTACAAATACAGCCAACTACTAACGCCAAAACATTTCTACCAGCCTGCAACACGTTATGAGTTGCATCGCGTGTGGGTCATCGAAGCAGTCGAACGCGACGGTAAAAAGCACACCTTCGGCAAACGCATGTTCTATGTCGACGAAGACAGCTGGAACATCGTGCTAGTCGAAAACTACGACCGCAGCGGCAACCTCTGGCGCTTCCAAGAAGGCCACCTGTTACCCGTATACAGCATCCAAGCCGCTAATAGCGCACCAACGATTACTTACGATCTCAAAGATGGCCGCTACTTTATAAATCGCTTGTTATCAGAAGACGTGCCAGCGCAATACGATGTGCCGATGAAGCCAGGTGAGTTCACTTCGGATTCGGTTAAGGCGAGGTATGTGCACTGATGCTTTAGCGATGGAGCTCAGAGCGTATTGCTTTACTTGGCGTATCTTCTGACTTAAATGCTGCTTTTTTATTATTTAAATTGTGTTTAGGTTGCTATGGCCGAATCTCCCAAACCGAAACGAGCCGATGGTCAAATAACTGGCCTTGCGGGCGAGTTATTTGTTGCCGCTGAGCTTCTAAAGCGTGGGTTGCAAACGTCCGTCACCTTCGGCAACGCTAAAGCGATTGATCTTTTAGCATATAACTCGTCTACGGATAGAACGTTCGCAGTGCAGGTAAAAGCACTACGTAGCCGCAACTTCTTTTTAATCAGTCATCTCAAAGTTGTTGCGAGCCACGTCTACGTGTTCGTCCTCCTCAACAAGCCGGGCCAAGCCGTTCAGTATTTTGTGGTGCCCGGCAGTGACCTTGTGAGCAGTCCAGAACGTTTCGCCAAGTGGTTTCTTGATCCTAAGATGCCTGGCATCCAACCAAAAACATTTGAACAACTTGGCTACGAAAATGCTTGGGGCATCTTCGATTCCGCAACATAACAAGGTGTTCAAGCGGGCGGGCTACGCTTCCGTTTAACTTGAGCGTTAGGGGCCGCTGCAATGCACATTCAGCACAATATGGAGTTCGCTGTGATTAAAATTCTGGTTGTCGCGCTTGTATCTTTATTTATGTCTGGCTGCGCCGTTGCCCCAGAGAAGTTGGCTGATTCTCAGCGCGCAGAGCGTATTGTTATCAGCGACAAAATATCTACGGTGGCATATCGAGGGATGCACGTTAGATGCGAAGAAGGCGCATTGCCTGGTGTATATGCAGCTTGGAAAGAGGACGACGATGGCGTTTACTTCTTTGGTCCCGATCGCTCGATTTGGAGTACGAATGCCGCAATCCAACCGGTACCTCGTCTATGGAAAGGAGGAATCTATTTGCCCAATAATCCTTCTGAAGCACCGCGCTTTTTCTTTATCTTTGAAACTGAGATCCACACAGCGGACAATATAGACGCTTATGTTCTACAGCGAATGACGGCGCCCTCTCCCGGCATCAGTGCCGGAGCAAACATTGCAGGGAATGCCATCGGAGGTGCGCTCGTTTCGGCGATGATTCAGTCGGATGTTGGAAAGATCGTGAAAGTGCCTGCCATTGAGGACTCGACGACTGCGCAGCGGATACTCAATGCTCGAAAGCCGATCCAATCCGCACCTTGATGCAGGCCTCAAGTGCATTAGACCGGGCTTGATTACTGAAGAAAATAGATCGAAGTAAATATTTTTTGGGATAGAAGAATGAGCAAAACCCACGCTGGTTCATGTTTATGCGGGGCGGTTCGCTATGAAGTTGATGGCGAGTTTGAGCGTTTCTATCTTTGCCATTGCGAGCATTGCCGCAAAGGTACGGGCTCCGCTCACGGGGCCAATCTGTTTTCATCGCAGGCCACGTTGAAGTGGATTGCGGGCCAGGACAAGGTGACGTTCTTTAACCTGCCATCAACCCGACACAGCAGAAGCTTTTGCTCTATTTGTGGATCAGCGCTGCCGAGTGCGCAGGCGGAAGGAAAGTTGGTCGTGGTGCCTGCGGGGAGTTTGGATGCTGTGGTTGAAAAGAAGCCGGATGCTCACTTATTCATGTCGAGCAAGGCGGGTTGGGACAATGGACTGGAAGAAATTCCTAAGATGGAAAAGTATCCGGTCTAGGCGAGGCAGCGAAAATGAAACCACGCATTACAGTCATCACGCTTGGCGTTAACGATCTTGAAGCATCGTTAAAGTTTTATCGCGATGGCTTGGGCTTTGAGACTGAGGGCATCATCGGCCAAGAGTTTGAATATGGTGCGGTGGTGTTTATTCAATTGCAGCCGGGTTTGCGTTTGGCGCTGTGGACTCGAAAAAGTATCAGTCATGACACGGGCGTTGCGCTGAGTCCTGCAAGTGCCATTGAGATGACGCTTGGTCATAACGTTTCTTCAAAAGAAGAAGTGGACGCTGTGATGGCAAAGGCGACTTCTGCTGGCGCAAAGATTGTGAAGGCTGCGCACGATACGTTCTGGGGTGGTTATTCGGGATACTTCCAGGATCCGGATGGGCATCTTTGGGAAGTGGTGTGGAATCCGGCTTGGGCTGAATGAATGTAGGGCGGGAGCATCCCGCCTTTCGCGGAAGGCGGGATGCTCCCGCCCTACGAAATCCTTAAATGTCGTGAACGCTTAGTGAGTCTATTGGCGCTTGTTCGCGCTCATTGAGGCCGTAATCACGCATGACGCTTGCTACGCGTAGGCGATAATTTTCGAAGAAAGATTTGCGTCCTTTCTCTTGGGCGCGGCGATGTACTTCCAGATTGCGCCATTGCTTCACGGCTTCTTCGTCGCGCCAGAAGGAAAGGGAGAGAATCTTGCCGGGTTGGGTCAGGCTTTCGAAGCGTTCGACGCTGATGAAGCCGTCGATCTTTTCAAGATGAGGACGCAGTGCCGTGGCGGTATCGAGATAGGCCGCTCTGCGGCTTTCGATGGGGATCACTTCGAAGATGACGGCGATCATGTTTCTTCCTTGAGACCAGAGATTTTGTAGGGCGGGAGTATCCCGCCTTTCGCGGAAGGCGGGATGCTCCCGCCCTACGTTTAAGGTTGTTTGTATTCGGTGTTCTGCAGTTCTGTTAGGCGTGCTTTGCGCTCTTTAGTGGGGAGTTTAGAGAGCGCTTTGGCGGCCGCATAGAATGCTGTCCAGTTCTCTTCGCTCTGACGAAACAGAGTTGCGAATGCAGGCACGTATTCGTCATACAAACCAAAGGGTAGCAAGCGAGCGTTGTTGAGTTCTTTGGAGAACCAACGGTCGTATCCGGAATAATCTTTCCACGCACCTTCGCGCAGACCTTGGTATTCGCTGTTCAAACGTACGAACTCGGTTGCTTTGCCGCTGCGCTTGGCGTCGGCGGGTGCGTTGCTCTCGTAGAGCATTTGCAGACGCCTGCGTGAGGCAAGAACGAGTTCTGTGAATTGGCGCTCTCGTTGACGTCTTAATTTATCTGCAGCGCTATCGCCGCCGTGCAGGGCCAGATACTGCCGCAATCCTTCTTCGCCGACGAAGTTGGCAAAAGATTCGTTAAACACGGTGTCGTCTTTTATATAGAGCTGCTGATGCGCGAGTTCGTGGAAGACGGTGCTGATCAGCACAGCGTCTGACCAGTTCATCATCGTGTTGATTACCGGATCATCAAACCAGCCGAGTGTGGAATAGGCGGGCACGCCGGAGACATAGACATCGTTGTCTTGCGCCTTCAGCTCATCGGATTTTTCCTGCGCCTGCTGCTGATCAAAGTAACCGCGATAGGCGAGGCAGCCGACAAATAGAAAGCAGTGCTCGATCGGTTTGAGCGAAAGCTCTGGTGTGGCAAAAACATTCCACACCACATAAGGACGCTTGAGGTCGGCGTATTCGGTATAGCTGTCGTTATCAGGCAGGCCGAGATGTTGCGTGGCAAATGCTCGGGCATCCAAGACTTTGCTGAGACGCTCGCGCAGCGCGGGGTCTTGTTTCTCATCTTTGACGATGTCGCGTATTGGGACGCGTGCGGACATCAACTCATGCTGACCCTGCGCCAGGCGCGTGTAGTAGGCCAGATTGCTGCAAGCGCAGAGTGGCAACACGGTTAGGAGTAGCGCGGCGCGCAGGATGGATGAGAGTGGAAAGCGCATGCGGGCAGTGTATCGAACCCTCATGCGGTGCACGACGCTCGTGCATGGCGGAGATTTTTACGCACCATGATCGGGAGTGGTGCGTTGCCATGCCTTAATTTCGTGCACGGTTTTAAAGCGCGCGCGGATAAATCCCATTAAAAGCCATGCAGGCTTTTGGCACGCCGCTTGCTTCATTAAAGATGAGTTGGTGGCTAGGGTTCCAGCTTCGCGGGTTTGGCGAAGTGTTTGGTCCGAGAGCTGCCGTCCGGTTTAACACCGGAGCACGGCGGGATAAAAGCCCGGGAGACCTCGACCAGCCGGATTGGCAAGGTTCGAGCGTGTTTGTGCCCGTGCCTCGTCGATCCTCCGTCATTTATGGAATGTGAGGGTTGAAAATGAAGTTCTCCAAATCGTCTGTCTCTAAATTGTTGCTCGCTGCGGCGTTTTGCACGGCGACATTCGCGATGCCCGCACAGGCTGCGCCTAAAAAAGAATTCAATGTGGCTTGGTCGATCTATGTCGGCTGGATGCCATGGCCTTATGCCGATCAAGCCGGCATCGTTAAGAAGTGGGCCGACAAGTACGGCATCAAGATCAAAGTTACGCAGATCAACGACTACGTTGAGTCGATCAACCAGTACACCGCTGGCAAGTTCGACGGTGTGGTGATGACCAATATGGACGCACTGACGATTCCTGCTGCTGGCGGTGTTGATACCACGGCAGTGATCATCGGCGACTACTCCAACGGTAATGATGGCGTGGTGCTGAAGAATGCAAAGACCCTAGGAGCCATCAAAGGCCAGAGCGTGAATCTGGTTGAGTTCTCGGTTTCGCACTACTTGCTGGCACGCGGTTTGTCGTCGGTTGGTCTTGCTGAAAAAGACATCAAGACGGTCAACACTTCAGATGCTGACATCGTCTCCGCTTATAAAGCCGCAGGCACCACCGCATTGGTGACCTGGAATCCGCAGCTCTCCGAGATCAACGCTGAACCGACCGCAACCATGGTGTTCGACTCCAGCAAGATTCCTGGCGAAATCATCGACACGATGAGCGTGAACACCAAGACGCTGAAAGACAACCCTGCACTCGGTAAAGCGCTGGTCGGCATTTGGTTTGAAACGCTCAAGCTGATGCAGGACCCGGTCAAGGGCAAGGCTGCGCGTGAAGCGATGGCGAAATTGTCTGGCTCATCAATCGCAAGTTTCGAAGGTCAGCTCAAGACCACCAAGATGTTCTACACGCCTGCTGAAGCGGTGAACTTTACGAGCGACCCTAAGCTGGTGAAGACAATGGATCTGGTCAGCGGCTTCTCGTTCGATCACGGCTTACTTGGTCAAGGCGTTGCCAGCAAGGATGCGATTGGTATTGCTTTCCCAGGCGGCGCAACGCTGGGCGACAAGAAGAACATCAAGCTGCGCTTTGATGCGAGCTTCATGAAGTTGGCCGCAGACGGCAAGCTTTAATCGATAACGACCGAGACCGGGGAGATCTATGCGTCGTGTGATGAACATAAGGCCGGGCCGTGCGCGCTGGGTTTTAGCGCTGCTGCCGTTCGCGCTGATTCTGTTGGCGTACATGATGGGATCAGCGCATCGCCGCGCAGAAAATCCTAGCGACAAAGTGTTGCCACCGATTAGTGAGATGGCCAGCGCGGTGCATCGCGTAGCGTTCGAAGAAGACAAGCGTACGGGCCAATACCTGTTCTGGACGGATACAAAGTCGAGCCTTAAACGTTTGTCGATTGGTCTCTCCGTGTCGGTCGCGTTCGCATTGGTCTTGGGTCTGCTGATCGGATTGCTGCCAGTAGCCAACGCTACGTTCTCGCCACTGACTGCAGTGTTGTCGATGGTTCCACCGATGGCGATTCTGCCGATCTTGTTCATCGTCTTTGGTCTGGATGAGTTGTCCAAGGTGATGCTGATCATCATCGGCGTAACGCCTTGTCTGGTGCGCGATCTGTCATTCACCGTCAGCAGTTTGCCGCGTGAGCAATTGGTGAAAGCGCAATCGCTTGGCGCATCAACATGGCAAACGCTGATCCGCGTGGCGCTGCCGCAGGCGATGCCGCGTTTGATCGAGTCACTGCGTTTATCTCTGGGCCCTGCATTTCTGTTTCTGATTTCTGCAGAAGCAATCTCGGCCGATAGCGGCTTGGGTTATCGCATCTTCTTGCTGCGTCGTTATCTGGCGATGGACACCATCCTGCCTTACGTCATCTGGATCACGCTGTTGGCCTTCCTGTTGGATTTCGCACTTGCACAGATTTCACGTCGCGCTTTCCCTTGGGCGCATAACGCGGAGCGCACATCATGAGCGCGCTCAGTATTAAGAATGTCTGGATCGAGTACGGCGCTCAGGTGGTGTTGGAGCGTGTCAGTCTGGAGATTGAAGCGGGCGCATTCGTTGCCATTGTTGGTCCTTCTGGCTGCGGCAAGACTAGTTTTCTGCGCTTGCTGTTAGGGCAGGAGAGTCCTGCACGCGGCACGATCCTGCTTGATGGCAAACCAATGCCTAGTGAACCGGGCCCTGATCGTGGCGTGGTGTTTCAACGTTACTCCGTGTTTCCGCATCTCACGGTGTTGGGCAATGTTTTACTCGGGCCTGAACTCGAAGCATCACCGATATTGGGCCGCACTTTTGGTAAGTGTCGACGTCAGTTGGTGGAACGTGCACGTGTGCTGCTAACGGAAGTGGGCTTGGGCGATTCGCTGGACAAATATCCCACGCAGCTTTCGGGTGGCATGCAACAGCGCCTGGCCTTGGTGCAGGCGTTGATCCGTCAGCCACGCGTGTTGTTGCTGGATGAACCTTTCGGTGCACTTGATCCGGGCATCCGTGGAGAAATCCATGTGCTGATGAAAAAGCTCTGGAAAGAAACCGGCGTGACCATCGTGATGGTGACGCACGATCTTCGCGAAGCATTTCTGCTTGGCACGCGCGTAGTCGTGTTTGATCGCCTACGTAATCGTCCGGAAGAAAAGCAGCGTTACGGCGCAACCATTAGCCAGAACATCGAAGTCCATCGTCGGCGTGTGCCGGGGCAGGATTTTCATGAGAGAATTGCTGAAGACTCAGATCGGGACGACCCGGTCGCTGTGGAAACTACTCGTCGGGACGACCCGGCAACCACACACTAAGACGCCGCAGCGTCTTTGGAGTCCGTCATGTCCATGACAGTAAATGTGTCAGCTAATACGGCTGCACATATCGAACAGAATCGCAGTCGTTATTTGGAACTCAAAGCCGCAGGGCAGGGTTCTCAGCGTCCATTGCCGCCCCACACGCAGCGCAATGGTGCCGCGCTAGATGCTTCTAAGATTACGCATCGCGAAGTGATTCCCGGTGGCTGGTACTGGCCTGTGCGTATAGAGCGTGGACAGACTTTACGTTTGCTCAACGTGAATGCCACGCCCGGTATCTCCGTGATGATCTGGAATGCCGATGACACGTCCGAGCGTTACAACGCAGGTGACACCGTCAAAGTGCAGTGGACGGCAGAGCTACGCAAAGGTCGCGTGTTGTTCTCGGATATGGGCCGCGTGCTGGCCTCAATCACGGAAGACACTTGTGGTCGCCATGACACGCTGGTGGGTGGCAGCACTTCCAAATCCAATCTGGAAAAATATGGTGACGCCAGCCTGCGTAACAGCCGCGACAATCTGATGCTTGCTGCTGGCAAGTATGGTTTGAGCCGTCGTGACCTCGCGCCAGCGATCACTTTCTTTGCGCCAGTCAGCACGGATGCCGAAGGACGCTTTGTCTGGAATGAAGGCGTTCTTCAAAGTGGTGACTTCGTTGATCTGCGCGCAGACATGAATTTGCTGATTGCTGTCTCAAACTGCCCGCATCCGCTGGCTCCTGCTGCGACATATGCTCCATCAGATATCGAAGCCATCGTCTTTCAAGCTGAACCGGTTCAACCCGACGATCTCTGTCGCAGCCTGAGTGCTGAGGCGAGTCGCGGATTCGAAAACACTGATCCGCTATTTCGCTAAGGAGACGCCATGAACACTTCAAACATTGGCGCATCACGCGAAGCTGCTAGCGCCATCTATGACTTCACCATTCCTGCACTCGCGCCGTGGTCTGGCTTGGTCAAGCGCGGTCAGGTGATTCGCATTGTTGATCTCGAAGGTCAGCAGGCGGTCGATACTTTGTTTTATCGCGTTGATGATTTCAGCGAGCGTTACAGCGCTCAAGACACGCTGCGCGCACAAGGCTCGGCGTATGTAGTGACAGGCACGACGCTGCTTTCCAACGAAGGCCGCGAGATGTTGACCGTGACGGACAACACCGGTGGCGCACACGATACCTCCGCCGGTGCATGCTCCTG
The DNA here is from genome assembly GCF_003052265.1 of Stenotrophobium rhamnosiphilum. Lineage (GTDB taxonomy): Bacteria > Pseudomonadota > Gammaproteobacteria > Nevskiales > Nevskiaceae > Stenotrophobium > Stenotrophobium rhamnosiphilum. Next base: position 444,537 of record NZ_QANS01000002.1, on the reverse strand, counting down.
CGAGAGCAACACGGTGCGCTTCGGTCATCACACCAAATACATGCACGCTTGCCGCGAGAACTTCCTGCTGGAAGTCTCACGCCACGGCATGGACAAGCGCGACATCGTCGCCAACATCAACTTCTTCATGAATGTGCCGGTTGAACCGGATGGTCGCCTCGCGATTGTCGATGGTGTCTCCAAACCGGGTGACTACGTCGAGATGCGTGCCGAGATGGACGTGCTTTGCGTCATCTCGAATTGCCCACAGGTGAACAACCCCTGCAATGGCTTCAATCCCACGCCTGTGCGCGTGTTGATCTTCGCGAGTTAGGCCATGTTCACGAAAATACTAATCGCTAACCGCGGCGAAATCGCGGGTCGAGTTGTTCGCACTGTTCGCAAGATGGGACTGTCGTCTGTTGCGGTGTATTCCGATGCGGATCGTTTCTCTTCATCAGTGCTGTCCGCAGACGAAGCCATGCATGTCGGTGCTGCCCCAGCGCGTGAGAGTTATCTCAAGGTCGATGCCATCATCGAGGCTTGCCTCAAGACTGGTGCGCAAGCTGTGCATCCGGGCTATGGCTTCCTGAGTGAGAACGCCGCGTTCTGCGAGAAGCTTGCTGAACACGGTATCCGCTTCATCGGCCCACGCCCTGAGCATCTTCGTGAGTTTGGTCTCAAGCACACCGCACGTGAGATCGCACAGAAGAGCGGCGTGCCTTTATTGCCGGGCAGTGGCTTGCTGGATGACGTTGAACAAGCGTTGAGCGAAGCAACACGCATTGGCTATCCGGTGATGCTCAAGAGCACGGCGGGTGGTGGCGGTATCGGCATGCAGCTTTGCCATGATGCTGCAGAGCTGCGCTCAAAGTTTGAAGCCGTACAGCGCATGGCAACGGCCAGCTTTGGCGATGCCCGCGTTTATCTCGAATGCTTCATCTCTACCGCGCGCCACGTTGAAGTGCAGATCTTTGGTGACGGCAAGGGCAGAGTGGTGTCGCTGGGTGAGCGTGATTGCTCACTGCAACGTCGCAATCAAAAAGTCGTAGAAGAAACGCCAGCGCCGGGCCTGACGGACGCAATGCGTCAACGCCTTTACGCTGCAGCGCGTTCGCTTGGCGAAGCAGTGAAGTACGAATCTGCAGGCACCGTTGAATTCATCTACGACGTCGCACGTGAAGACTTCTACTTTCTGGAAGTGAATACGCGCTTGCAGGTTGAACACCCAGTCACTGAATCTGTATTCGGTATCGACCTCGTTGAGTGGATGATCAAACAAGCCGCGGGTGAACTGGTGTTGCCTGCACAGGAAACGCTGGTGCCGAAAGGTGCATCGGTCGAAGTGCGTCTCTATGCCGAAAATCCGCAACAGGATTTCCGCCCGTCGACGGGCCTGCTGACGGAAGTGAGCTTCCCTGAAGGCGTTCGCGTTGATGGCTGGATTGAGACAGGCACAGAAGTTTCGCAGTACTACGATCCGATGCTAGCCAAGATTATCGCTTACGGTGATGACCGTCAGGCAGCGATCAGCAATCTGGCGAAGGCGCTTGAAGAGACCACGGTTCGCGGCATCGAAACCAATCTGGGTTATTTGCGCGCGGTGATCGCGTCGGACGAATTCCTCAGCGGCAACGTTGCGACACGCGTCCTTAAAGATTTCGTATTCCAGCCCAATGTGATTGAAGTGATCGCGCCCGGCGCGCAGACCAGTGTGCAGGATTGGCCGGGTCGTCTTGGATATTGGGGCGTTGGCATTCCGCCTTCAGGCCCGATGGATGATCGCTCATTCCGGTTGGCCAACCGCATCGTCGGCAATCGCGAAGGCGCAGCCGCACTTGAATGCACGATGATGGGTCCGACACTGAAGTTTCGCTGCGACACGGTCATTGCACTAACCGGCGCAGCCATGCGCGCGACCTTGGATGATCAGCCGCTCTCGTTCTACGAGCCCATCGAAGTCCGCGCAGGGCAGGTACTTGCACTCGGCACCATCGAAGGCGCAGGCCAGCGCTGCTATCTCGCACTGCGTGGCGGTCTTGATGTCGCGCAGTATCTCGGCTCTGGCGCAACGTTCAGTTTGGGTGGTTTTGGTGGGCACGCCACTGGCGTTCTTAAAGCGGGCGATACGCTGCATATTGACAGTGTTGGTTCTGCTGAATCCGCACCTGCAGTGCTGGCCTTCAACGAACGTCCAGTACTGAGCCGCAGTTGGACGATCAGTGTTCACTATGGTCCGCACGGCGCACCTGATTTCTTTACGGACTTCGATATCGAAGCGCTCTACAGCGCCGAGTACGAAGTGCACTTCAACTCCGCGCGCACTGGCGTTCGCTTGATGGGCCCACGCCCGCAGTGGGCGCGTGCGGATGGTGGCGAAGCAGGGCTGCATCCTTCAAACATTCACGACAACGCTTACGCCATCGGTGCGATCGACTTCACTGGCGATATGCCGATCATCCTCGGCCCTGATGGTCCGAGCCTCGGCGGTTTTGTTTGCCCAGCTGTCATCGCGCGTGATGATCTTTGGAAGACCGGTCAGCTCAAGCCCGGTGACAAGATTCGTTTTGTTCCTGCTGAGGCAGCAAAGACGGTGCAAGTCAATGCGCCAAAAATTGCTGATCTAGGCTCGCCAATCTTGGCGCGCTCTGATGAAGGCCCAGTGCCTGTGGTTTATCGCCGCTGCGGTGATGACTACTTGCTCGTTGAATACGGCCCGATGGCGCTGGATCTTGCGTTGCGTCTACGTGTGCACCTGCTCTCAGAAGCAGTCAGCGCAGCAAAGCTGCCGGGCATCATTGATCTCACCGCGGGCATTCGCTCGCTGCAAATCCATTTCGATAGTCACGTCCTCAAGCGTCAGCGCTTGCTTGATGTTCTTGCTGAAATCGAACGTGCATTGCCACGCGCAGAAGATGTCACGCTGCCAAGCCGTATCGTGCATCTGCCGCTGTCGTGGAACGATCCACAGATTCAGCTGGCGATGCGTAAGTATCAGGAACTGGTGCGTCCCAACGCGCCATGGTGCCCGGACAATATCGAGTTCATCCGTCGCATTAACGGTCTCGATTCCATCGACGATGTGCATCGCATCGTGTTCGACGCGAGCTATTTGGTGATGGGCTTGGGCGACGTTTATCTTGGCGCACCAGTGGCAACACCAGTAGATCCACGTCATCGCCTCGTCACCACCAAGTACAACCCGGCGCGTACCTGGACGCCAGAGAATGCGGTGGGCATCGGCGGCGCTTATCTTTGCGTGTACGGCATGGAAGGTCCGGGTGGCTATCAGTTGTTTGGCCGCACAATCCAGATGTGGAATCGCTGGCGCAAGACCGAAGCCTTCGAGCAACCTTGGTTGCTGCGCTGCTTTGATCAAATCCGTTTCTTTGAAGTGAGTGACGCAGAGCTTGAAGAAGCGCGTGCAGCATTCCCGCATGGCCGTTATCCCATCAAGATCGAAAACACCACGTTCTCGTATGCGGATTACGCCAAGTTCCTCGACAGCAACGCTGCCGACATCAATGCCTTCAAGAGCCGTCAACAAACAGCGTTTGAAGCTGAGCGTGCAGATTGGAAAGAGCGTGGTCTCGATAGTTTCAGCGTTGACGATGTTGTCGCAGATATGGGCGGTGATGACATTCCCGCAGGCTGCAGCGCGGTGAATGCACAGGTCACTGGCAACGTCTGGAAGATTCAGGTTGAAGAAGGCGCCACTGTTGAGCGTGGGCAAGTTCTGGTCGTCGTTGAATCCATGAAGATGGAAATGGAAATCCTCGCCCCAGCATCCGGCAAGATTCGCGAACTGCGTTGCCAGCCCGGTCGCACAGTGCAATCAGGGCAGGTCATCGCAGTACTGGAGGACGCCTGAGATGTTGCCGCAGATATTCACGATCGCTGATCTGCATGCGCGTTACGCTGAAGGCAGTCTGACGCCGCTGGCTTTGGTTGATGAAGTGTTGCAGCGTATTGCTGCGAGCACGGACAAAGCCGTCTGGATCAGCCGCGTCTCTGATGCTGCGTTGCGTGATGCTGCACGAGCGTTGATGAAGGCGGGCTCGCCTTCTGCGAATCAGCCACTGTGGGGCATTCCATTCGCGGTCAAAGACAACATCGATTGCGCCGGACTTGATACGACCGCAGCTTGTCCCAGCTTTGCTTATCGACCACAGGAAGACGCCGCAGTTGTCGCGCGATTGCGTGCGGCAGGCGCTTTGCTGATTGGCAAAACCAATCTCGATCAATTCGCCACTGGCCTCAATGGCACACGCTCTCCGTACGGTGCGCCTCGCAGCGTGTTCGACTCGCGCTACATCTCTGGCGGTTCGAGTTCCGGATCGGCGGTGTCAGTAGCGGCAGGGCAGGTTTGTTTCTCGTTGGGCACCGACACCGCGGGTTCTGGTCGCGTGCCGGCATCGTTCAACAATCTCATCGGCATCAAGCCGACTAAAGGTTTGTTGCCTGCGCACGGTGTTGTGCCTGCTTGCCGCAGTCTGGATTGCGTCACGGTGTTCGCGGCTACAACGCGTGACGCCGATCAAGTGCGTCGCATTGCGCAAGGTGATGACGTTCGTGATCCCTATGCGCGTACGGCGCCGCAGCGTCCATTGCCTGTTTCCGGATTTCGTTTTGCAGTGTTGCCAGCGGCTCAACGTGAGTTCTACGGTGACAATGAAGCTGCTCTTCTCTACACAGAAAGCATTGAACGCTTGAAAGGACTCGGCGGTGTGGCGGTGGATTTTGATTACACACCGTTCCGTGAAGCAGCCAGCCTGCTTTATTCAGGAGGCTTCGTCGCCGAGCGTCTTGAACCGCTGCGCGAGTTTATTCATGGGCGCGCCGCAGAGATGGATGCGACGGTGTATCGCATCATCAGTGGGGCTTCGCGCTTCACCGCGGCAGATCTGTTTGCCGATATGACCACGCTAACGGCTTTGCGCCGTAAGACGGATGCCGCGTGGACACAATTCGATCTGATGTTGCTGCCGACGTCGCCGACAACTTATCGCGTTGATGAGATGCAGGCAGATCCGGTGCAACTCAATTCACGCTTGGGCCTCTATACCAACTTCGTCAATCTGCTCGATTGCTGTGCTGTAGCCGTACCTGCAGGTTTCCGCAAAAACGGCTTGCCCTTTGGCGTTTCACTGATTGCACCTGCGTTTGCTGATGATGCTTTGGCCGTGTTGGCAGAACGACTGCATCGCAGCGGCGCATTTGGTTTAGGCATTGATCGCGATGCCACAATTTTGGAGTCAACAATGTCTATTCCTGTTCATAGCGATGATCGCATCGTGATTGCTGTTGTCGGCGCACATCTCACTGGCATGCCACTGAATCACGAACTAACAGGACCGGGCGGTACTTTGGTTCGCAAAGCGCGCACGACTAAAAACTACCGCTTCTATGTTCTGCCCAACACCACGCCAAAGAAGCCAGGCCTGATCTATGCGCCGGACGCTGAAGGGCCGGGGATTGAGTTGGAGCTTTGGTCATTGCCTGCGGCAGCGTTTGGACAATTCGTTGCACGCATTCCGTCGCCGTTAGGGATTGGCAAACTGAAGCTGGAAGACGGCACTGAGGCCAGCGGATTTCTTTGTGAAGCCTACGCTGTGGTGGGTGCGCAGGAGATTACGGAGCTTGGTGGTTGGCGTGCTTATCTTGCAAATGCTGCTGCAAAATAACTTTTATTGAAAAGCTCAATTGCTTCGTGGGCTATGCCCACTTTATGCCAAGACTTGCCTCTCGCCCCATCAATTTCATCGCTCCAGAGCGGCTATTGATTTAAAGGCAGCCTTTACATTTCTCTAGTGCCCCATAAATCATGGCGAAATAAAATGCCGCATAGCTAACTAGTTGCTCCCTTTCTCCGTGATGTTTGCCAACGTGCATTCCGTCACAAGGCCACCAGAAGCCTCAGTTGGTCGACTTACTACATCAACAAGAAGCCGTCCACCATTGCCGTCATATAGATCGTAGTAAACAACGAACCATTCGTTTTCATATTTCCACAGATCACCAATCTCTCCTTTCCGATACTTCTGCGAGATCACGCGCTGATTCAAATCAGCCACCATAAATTCAACTTGGTTGTAACCCGGCTTGTTTTCATTCTCGGGATGAATATTTTCAAGTCTGTAAATGGTCTCAGACTCGCCGCGCCCATCGATATTTATTTCTGCGCGATAAAGTCGAAGTACTCCTGATTTCAGAAGTTCCTTAGCGCGCTTCTCATATTGAGGTCTGTTGTCCTCTCTATATTTCTGGGAAAACATTGAAAGCTGAACTTCAATAATCAAATCCAAATTCGCGGCAGGATCCATTTGGTGCCAATCCGGCTCATGAATAACCATATTCTCCGGATCTAACTTGCGGTGGTTGTACTGCGCAGACTCGTCACAGAATTTATTGAGGTTTGCTAGTGCTGCTTTACAAACGGGATTATCCCCACCCTTTACAGTGGGCCAGTTTGGCCTCAGCTGTACATAACAGAGAGATTTTTTTGAATGGAAACTTCCATTAGTGTCATCAATGCCTTTGGCCGACGCAAAAGTCACGCAAAGACTTGCGGTTACTATCATTGCCATCTTTAACGTCCAATCACATACGTTTTTGAACGTCATTGCATTTCCTTAACGAGACTGGCACTTGATGTGCCAAGTCGAGGTTTCTCTATCAAAAATATGACGGCCGCTTCGCAAGATTGAAATAGAACTGTGTGCCAGTAACGGCCGTTCGGATAAAGGCGGCGCTGATTCATTGGGTTTTGTCAGGCGTCTCTTCAGGCCGGAAGGCAAGCTTTCCCGCTTCTGCGAAAAGTAGCGTGACGGGGACGTTTGTTTGCGAAACCTGCGGCCCTTGTGGCGCCAATGCAACCCAACTGCTCAGCATGTCCTTGCCGCCACGCATATTCTGAAATAGAGATTGAAAAAATCTACTAAATGCCGCGCCATTACGATCAATGGTGAAAACGAGATTTGCAGTTCTGGGTCCAGCAAGATTGACGGCTTTCCTAATGAAATCGGCTGGATTTGGAGACGCAAGAATCACCATTGATGCGGTTGTTTCTTTGGCGAGTTGCCTTACGTTTTTGAAGCTATTATTTTTGAATAATCCGTCTGCGTCGAGCTCTGCATAAATGAAGAGAATTTCTGATTTAGGAACTTCATTGCGGGCAAGTGCCGTACGTAGGAAAATTCGAGACATTGCTGTCGCATCCTCGAAAAGCATCCGGTCCAATTGTGTCCCAGCCAAATTGATAAAGCCGACTGTTAGGGGAATTTTCCCTTCAGTTATCTCTCCGTTCTTCTGAATCTCAGATACCTTCTTAACGGTTGTCAAAGTGTCATTAATTGCGCTCGCTCGCTCATGATCTTTGAAGACAAGGTTATCAATGAATGCGCCCAATATGGCCATAGCCATGGCTGCCAATGGCATGGAGAGCGGGATATTTCTCCACCCGCGAATGGCTATTATCACAACGCATATTGAGAGAAGAGCGTAGGAAAAAAGTAGTAACATTTTTCTGATCAATCTGAGTCTGCGTCCCCGCTCCATCTTGCGAAGAGACCGCTCAACCCTTTTTCCGAAGTCTGGGGTATTTTTGGTGGCTATGGCTAAAAGTTCACGATTAACCATTTGGTAATTTTTGCGAACTTCTTTGCTTACTTGACGCAAGGATGAGGATGTCGGGACAAGTCTTGCATTCTTTTCTAGAATTTCGTTTTGGTCGTCGTCCCCGCTGAGTTTTGAAACTAATAGCCAAAAGACAAATCCGATAGCAGCACCACTGAGTGCGCCAAGAAAGACTGGCTCAACACCGGACCCTGTAGTGTTTACCAAGAGAAGTGTGCCTGGAAACGCTCCTACAATAGCGCCCATGATTGAGCAGGCTCGCGCGTTGATGGCATTTCGCCATATAAGCAACAAAAGTGCAGGAGGGCCCAATAAGACTATAAAAACTTGGGTAACGACCACGAAGATGAGCAACGTCATCCAGGAGCCACTCGCCGCCGATATGATTGCAACAGGCAGGGCGCATATTAAGCCCGCGATGACCAATACATGTAAAAGGGAAAAGAATGAGGGTCTGCTCATGAGGTCCAACTACACTTGGACCTAATCGCGGGAATTAATTGCTTTACTTCGGCGGTTTTACTCAGCGGCATCATTTGCAAGGCCCTGATTTTTTATGGTTGTGCTGGAACTATCGCCGGATTAGACCGCAAATTCAATGTCCGCTTCCAGCGGCCGAATCGTCATGGTCGACGGACTGCAAAGGGCTGAAGGCAGACATTGCTGGACAAGCAGGGAGCCGCTACACGCCTAGTCTTGCGTCCACTTGAAAGTGCTGGCCCCAATCGCCAGAAACACAACAGCCATCGCACTAAGGATCGCGAGCTGCGGTGCGATCTGCATGAAGCCTGCACCATCCAGCATCACGGCGCGTGCGGCTTCGAGCATGTGAGTTAGCGGGAAGATTTTGGCCGCGGCTTGCAAGATCTGCGGCGAACCGTCCATTGAGAAGAACACGCCAGATACGACCATCATTGGTGATGAGATCAGGTTGAGCAGGCCGCCTGCGAGTTCTTCACTGGTGACGCGTGCAGAAACGGTGAGGCCCATCGCGATCATGGAGATGGCGCCGATTAGCGCGACCAAGAACAGATTCAAGTAAGAGCCTTCCATGCGAAAGTGCAGGAACAGATTGGTGCCTGTAAATACAACGACTGTGATGAGCATGATCAAGGCGAGGCGTGAGATCAGCTGGGCGGTGATGAATTCAATCGCGCGCAGCGGTGTGGCGTTGAGGCGTTTGAGATAGCCGGACTTGCGGTAACGGACGATGACGTAGCCGATGCCGAACAGGCAGGAGAACATGATGTTCATGCCGAGTACGCCGGGAACAACCCAGTCGACATAGCGAATCTGTGCGCCGCTGGCGATCTCGCGTTCTAACTTGGGGCCGGCTGTACCAGCCAATACGCGCTCTAACGTTGTGCCTTTCGGCGATTGATCGTTGACCCAGTATTTGCCCGGAGTCGTGCGCAGATCGATCAGCATGTCGATGCGATGGCGCTGCACTTTTGGCAAGGCTTCTTCAACGCTGGTTTCAGCGTAGAACTGCACATGTGGTGTGGCGAGAAAGGGATGTAGCTTGGCATCCAGTGCTGCGCCTGCTGGCGCAATCACTGCGGCTTTGAATAGCGGTTGGCCTGGGCCGGAAAAAATCAGCGCCATGCCAGCGACCATCACCAGTGGGAAAATCAGATTCCAACCGAGTGCGGAGGTGTCACGCAGGAATTCCAGCGAGCGTGCGAGTGTCATTGCCCATAAACGTTTCATGAGCGCATCTCTCGGCCGGTGAGTCGGATAAATAAATCTTCCAGTGTGCGCGGTCGAATCTTGAGATGAGTCAGTGACACGCCAGCATCGAGTAACTTGCGCACGGAGTCATTCACATCGGCTGTCATCAGTTCTGCCGCTTCGCGGCGGACTGTGAAGCCCAGTGCGGAAGCCTGTCCATTCAGTTCAGCGGAAGGAATTTCTAGCACGCTGTCATTGAAATGCTCAGCCAGCAAACGATTCGGTGTGCCGCGCGCAATGATGTGGCCGTGGTCCATGATCGCGATTTCATCGCATAGCAGGTAAGCCTCTTCCATGTAGTGCGTCGTCAGCACAATCGTTTTGCCGCGTGCTTTGATCGACTGTACGAGTTCCCAAAAATTGCGACGGGCTTGAGGATCAAGGCCGGTCGTGGGCTCATCGAGAAATAACAGATCAGGATCATTGACCAGTGCGATTGCGAGAAGCAGTCGTTGGCGCTGACCACCTGAGAGCTTGCGACTGTCGCGATCCATGAACTCGCCGAGATGGCAGGTCTCGACTAACTCTTCAATGCTCGGGCCTTGCTCATACAGCGAATGAAAGAAGCGTAGGTTTTCTTTTACAGTGAGGAAATCTTGCAGCGCCGTCGTTTGAAACTGGATGCCGACACGTTCGCGATAACGCGGACCAATAGGCTCGCCACGAAACAGAATTTCACCTGAGCTGGGTTTGAGAATGCCTTCGAGCATTTCAACCGTAGTGCTCTTGCCCGCGCCGTTGGGGCCGAGCAAACCAAAGCAACTACCTTCGGCCACCTCAAAGCTCACGCCATTAACGGCCTGAACTTTGGGGAAGTGTTTTTTGAGATTACGGACGGTGAGGATGTCTGGCATATCGCATTGTAACTGGCTGCCGGGACGAAGCCTCAACCTAGAGTCGTAGGGCGGGAGCATCCCGCCTTCCGCGAAAGGCGGGATGCTCCCGCCCTACATTTACTTGGCTTTTACTCGCGAGGTAAACGCACACCAATCTCGCGCAACTCGCCGCCTTCCATCCTGCGAACCACAAGTTCGATGTGGCCAAGGCGCAGGCGATCGCCCACTACTGGACGTGGCAGGAATTTGAGAACGAGTTGGCCCACATTGAACTCGGCCGTGCTTTCTGGAAGCTTGACGCCATAACTCTCGGCCAGATCTTTTGCTGCGGCTTCGAGTGAGATTTCGAACTCACCAAAGAATTGGCGACTGGCAGCAGCATCAGCGCGTTGGCGCTTGGCTTTGAAGACGGTGTCGAGACGTTCCAGATCAGTTTCAGCAACGAGCAGCGAGACAAAGTCGCCCGCTTGCAGCACGCCCCATTCGCGATACGACAGCAAGTGGCCACTGCGAGTAACGGCGATGATGCGCGAGTGATCGCGGATCGGTAGCTCTTTCGGGCGACGGCCAATATGCGAACTGTCGACGGGCAGTTTGTAGCTGACAATTTCGTAACCGCTCTGACCCGGTAGATCGACTTCCAAACGCTTGACGCGTGCGCCGGTGCGCGGGATGTATAGCTTCAACATTTGCGCAGCGAGCGGCACGCTCCAGCCTTGCAACAGTAGCGATACCAATACGATGAAGAAGGCGATGTTGAAGATCAGCCCGGCGTTTTCGATGCCGGCGATCCACGGGAATGTGGCCAATACAATTGGCACAGAACCACGCAATCCCACCCACGAGATAAAGGCTTGCTCGCGCCAAGGGAAACGAAATGGCAGCAGGCTGATCACAACGGCAAGTGGTCGCGCGGCGAGGATCAGAACCAGACCAATTAAAAGTGCTGGCAGTGCAATGGTTAACAACTTGTGAGGGCTCACAAGCAGACCCAGGATCAAGAACATGCCGATTTGCGCCATCCACGCGATGCCATCGTGGAAGCGACGAATACTGGCGAGTGCACGCACTTTACGGTTGCCAACGAGAAGGCCAGCGAGATATACCGCCAAAAATCCGCTGCCGCCTAAGAGCGCGGTGAGACCAAACAGCAAGAAGCAGCTGAACAGTGCAAACACTGGATACAGCGATTCATTGAGTTGCAGACGATTGAGTGCACGCGCCAGTAACCAGCCGCCCGCCAGACCGAGCACGCCGCCAATGCCCATGTGCTCAACCAACAAAAACAGAAATTGCTGTGCGGTGAAAGTGTCTGGCGATTGCAGATAAGCGATAACGCCGAGCGTGAGGAACACGGCCATCGGATCATTGGTGCCAGATTCAATCTCAAGCACCGACGTGACGCGCGAATTGAGCGAGACCGTGCGATTGCTGAGCAGTGAGAACACTGCAGCTGCGTCTGTCGAGCTGACAATTGCGCCAAGCAACATGCCTTGTGCCAGTGGCAAATCCAGCACGACGCTGCTGAGCCAGCCGACCACCAACATCGTGATGAGTACGCCAACCGTGGCAAGACTCAGCGCGGGGCCGAGCCCCACGCGGAAAGTTTTGAAAGATGTGCGCATGCCGCCGTCGAACAAAATTACTGCAAGGGCGGCAGTACCGGCGAGATTGGTGAGTCTGAAATCAGCAAAGTGAATATTGCCGGGGCCATCTTCGCCCGCGATCATGCCGATGATGATAAACACGAACAGCAGCGGTACGCCCAACCGTGGGGTAATCACGGTCGCGAGGATGCTGACCAGAAATAACAGGCCAGCGGCAAACAGTATTTGGTTTACAAAATCCATCATTTGGTGGCGTCGAACTACATCATCTAAAGCATGAATTGTTCCAACTTTAGGAGTTGGTTCGCAATTTCTCTCAAAGCTCCCCTGAGATTTCAAACACAGTGTAAGTCGCCGTTAGGTTTTACGGCATTTTTTTATGAATAAAGCGGCTTTGGCCCAAAAAAAACGCCACTGAGTGCCGAGGGCAGACTCAGTGGCGCGGGGTACGCCTTAACTGTTGTTGTGGTTTAGCCGGGACGCTCAGCCGGTTCACGCTCTCTGCGCTCAGGTGCCGGACGTTGCGGTTGTGGCGCTGGCCGATTCTGAGTCTGTCCGCGGTTTTCAAAAGCGGGGCGTTGGAACGGACTCGTTCTTTGCTCGGCACCACGCTGCGGCTGCTCGCGCGGCGTTGGCTGAGGAATGTTGAGTAGTTCCCGTCGCTGCGTGTTTTCTGCGCCGCCTCGGTTACCAAAATGTCTCTGTTGCTCCTGCCGCTGCTCGGGTTGTTGCTGAACCGGAGGTGGAGTCGGGGCGTTGTTGTTGGAGTCCGAGTCACGGCGGGTATGGTTGTTCCAGCGCGAACCTTCATCACGACGCTCGTTCACTTGCGGCTGCTCAGGCGCTGGAGCTGGTTTGGCCATGTAGACGGTGTTGTCGCCGCGATCTTGTCGATCATCATTGCGCTGCTCGCTGCGATTCCAGCGCGAGTCATTCTCGCGACGTTGAGGTGTTTCTTGTTGCGCTGGCTGAGTCGTAGCACCTTGTTGTTGCGTGCGTGGTGATTCATCACCGCGCTTATTGCCCCAAGGCGAGAAGCGTGAGGACGGCATTCTCTCGATACGGCCATCGCCATCATTACGCTGCGCATCGCGATTCCAACGTGGATCATCCTCGCGACGATTGTTGTCATTGCGTTCTGCAGGGCGGTTATTCGTCACGTTATTGCGACGATCATTGTCGCGATCTGCTGGCGTTACGCGTCCTAAACCCAATGACGGTTGTGAGTGCTGCGGGTTATTACGCGCGCCTAAAGATGATTGCGGCGGTTTGCGGAATGAAACCGGTGGACGCGTGAATTCTTGCGAAGGCGGACGCGCTGATCCGGAAGATGCACGCAGGCCTAGCGCTGGGCGACCGGAAGGCAGGTCATTGCGCTGTGCTGAAGGTGCACGCTCCCATTGCTTCTGATCAACACGCACTTGTGCGCCACTGACAGGGCGTCCATGCGAGAAGGTATCGCGTGTCACAACCGTAGTACCGCCACGCACAGATTGATTCATGTAGCGCGTGTTGTTAGCACGACCACCGCGATAATCGTTATAAACATTGGTCACTTGCACGTGATTAATGTTGGTGACGTTGCGGATGTTGACGTTGGAGAAGTAGCGCTGGCTGCCGCGATACCAAGGCACGTAAACATCGCGCGGGCCCAGTGGTACCCAAGCAATCGGTCGGCCAGCTGTCACTGAAACACCCCAGCCATTGCCGCCGACAAAAGCGACGGTTGCCGGGCAATACACCGGGCGTACATGTCGTGGGCCTGGTACCCAACCCCAACGGTTGCTGACGTTTACCCAGCGACCGTAATGGAATGGTGCAAAGCCCCACGATGCGTCGTCGATCCAAGTCCAACCCCAAGGCGCAACATAGGCCCAATGACCGTAGCGATACGGCGCCCAATCGACCGCCACCGCGCTCGGGTACCAAACGTTGCCGTACTCGGTCACCGTGGTCCAAGTACCGTTGCTGGCGAGATCGTTGTAGCCGACAACATCAGGCGATACATAAGTCGTGTTAGCGGCGACGTTGCTTGCGCGCGAATCGCGATCATTGCACCAGAGATCAAAGGTATCGGCGGCGGCAAGTGGCATGCCTGCGATGTTGTTTAATTCGGAATCAGTAAAGCGCCAAGCTTGGCGTCCGCTAATCGGATAACTCGTGCCGCGTTCGCCGTACACCGTACCTGCGCCGTTTTGCAGAATCGAAACGGTGGTGGAACTGCCGTCATCGGCCACAACAATTTTGTAAGTGCCCGGCTGCGTAATCACAAAGGCGACAGTCGGTGTGTCGACTTCGTTGTTCTGGCCTTCGCGAATCGTATCGACGCGCCAGTTGAGCGTGCCGCGACTCAATTCAATCTGCGTGCCGCGATCGTCAAGGTTTAGAAAATTGAATCCGGTGTTGCTGGCGATACGCAGATCGCCGCCGTCGATATCCATTGCGGCGCGGCCGCCATCATTGGTGAGCAGACGGTCGCCGGTGGTGAGTGGGCGATTGATGCTGGCTTGATTCCAATCGTCATCACCAGCAGGAGCAAAGGTGACGTCGCCAGAGATCGCAGCCAAGCGCGCGATGCGGCTTGGCGGATCATCTTCATCTTGTGCTGAAGCGCCGCCGGTAATGAGTACCGTGATGGCGACCAGCGCATATCGCAAAAATGCAGTGCCGCGTTTGGCGGAGGAGAAGATGAGAGATTGCTGGCTGTCCATACGGGCTCGACTCTGGGTTCAGATACGGCGGTTTATGGAGGGTATGACAGCACTCTAGTCCTGAATCAAACCTGAATGTATTTACCAGTGTAAAGCTCTGTTAAAAGCCTAGCTTTTAAAGATCTAGGCCACCTTGGCCTGACGGTCTTGTTCGTTGAGGCTCTCGAGCAGGCGATCGGTGATCTGTCCCAAGAAAGCGGCGGCCTGTTCACGCTGCCCACGGCGCAGCGAATCCACCACGCCAGCACGCAATTCATTGAGGCCAGTAACAAAGCCAATTTTCTTGGCCATGATGCGCGAACGCACGCCCCAAGCCATCGATTCCCAAGCTTTCAGAAACAGGCGATTGCCCGACATCTCCACCAGCTTGCGATGAAAGCGCAGCACGTCGTCCATCAGATCATTGATGCAATCGCCACCGGCAAGGGTTAAGGCTTCAATGCGTTGAACCTGCTGATCCAGTTCGGTGAGATCTTTATCGTTGAAAAAGGGCGTTGATCTGATCGATGCTGTTTCCAGCAATCGGCGCAGCTCATAGGCTTCGCGCAATTCGCCGATATCAAGATGACGCACGCGTGTTCCGCGATAGCGTTCGGTTTCGACAAGGCCCAGCGCTTCTAGCTCGCGCAATGCTTCGCGCACCGGCGCTTGGCTCACGTTGAACTCACGCGCCAGAGCTAGCTCTTTGAGATGCGTGCCTTCTGGATATACGCCATCCAGAATTCGCGACACCAGCGTGTCGCGAATCGGATCTCGCATGCAGGTGCGGTTTAGTTTCATTTGCTAGCCCCACTTTTTTCGCCTTCAGCCTTCTCAGGCTTAGGCGCGATAGGGCGCACGGCATCGCCGGTGGCGATGGAATCCGGTGGGTTGATGACAAGGCTGTCTTTGGCGCTGACGCCGGTCAGCACTTCGACTTCTTTGCCGAAGTCACGGCCTAGCGTGACGGTTTTGAGCGCAACATGATTATTGGCATCGACGCTAGCCACCTGAATCGCGCTGCCACGGAATAGCAGTGTGTTGTCGGGAACGCGCAGAATCTTTTCATTGACGGGCAACTGAAAGTGAACTTCAACATAGGAGCCTGGCAGTAATATTTTCTTGCTGTTGTCGGCCAACAACTGAACCAACATCGTGCGCGTGGTGGGATCAATTGCATTCGCCGTGTGCAGCACTTTCGCCGGGAAGGTCTGGCCCGGGTGTTCTGCAAAACGCAGCTCGGCGTCCATGCCCGGCGTTACGCTGGCGGCATAACTCTGTGGTAACTGCACGTAGATGCGTAGCTGATGCGTATCAACCAAGTGAAATAACTCTTGCTGTCCGCTGACGCCCGGATTGATCAAGTCGCCCACATCAACATTGCGCGCGGTGATCACGCCATCAAACGGCGCAACGATATTTTTGAAACCTTGCAGCTGACGCAAGCGATTGAGATTGGCTTGAGAAGACGCTAGTGCCGCAGCCTTGGCTGCTGCATCGCCGCTCTTTTCATCCGCTTCTTGTGGCGAAACGGAATCGATCGCCAACAGCGCCTTCCACCGTTCTGCCGTGCTTTGAGCAAGCTGCTGATTGGCTTGTGCGCTGCCGAGGTCAGCGTGTGCTTGTGCAAGCTGCTGATCAACTTCTGGCGTATCAATCTCGGCGAGCACTTGGCCTGCTTTGACTGATGAACCGATATCAACTTTCCAGCGCTTCAGATAGCCACTGGTGCGTGCGTAGATCGGTGCATCAGACCAAGCTTGCACATCACCGGGCAGGGCGAGATCTTCCGCTGCGTCGTCGGTGCGTGGATGGGTCACGTTGACTGGAATCGTATTCTGTAACTGCGTCTGCTTTTCCAGTTTGTTCTGAGCACGAACGCGACCGATGATGCCCCAGGCTGCGACCAGCGCGACGATGATGCCGATGATGATGCCAATACGCGCAGCGCCCCATGAGCGATGTGGCAACTGCGGCGATGATGATTTGATGTCAGTCATAAAAACTCCGGGCACTACCGTGCGGTGCTGGCGCGACGGCCATGCACCATGCTGAAAATTGCAGGAACAAAAAAGAGTGTTGCGATGGTGGCAAAGAACAAGCCGCCGATAACGGCGCGGCCGAGCGGTGCGTTTTGCTCGCCGCCTTCACCAAAGCCCATCGCCATGGGCACCATGCCGATGATCATTGCCAGTGCGGTCATCAACACTGGGCGGAAGCGTGAGAAGCCTGCGTCGAGTGCGGCATCTAGTGCGCTGAGGCCTGCAGCAAAACGTTCGCGCGCAAAGCTCACCACCAAGATGCTGTTAGCTGTTGCAACACCCATACACATGATTGCGCCGGTGAGCGCGGGCACGCTGATGGTGGTGTGCGTGAGGAACAGCATCCAGACGATGCCCGACAATGCAGCAGGCAATGCCGAGATGATGATCAGCGGATCCACCCACGACTGGAAGTTGACCACGATTAGTAAGTAGATCAACACCACAGCGCCGAGCAAGCCAAGGAACAGGCCATTGAACGACGACGTCATCGTTTCTGCCTGACCGCGCAGAACAATCTTGGAACCCTTCGGCAGATCTTTTTCGGCGTCAGCAATGATCTTGCGAATCGCGCGCGTTACGGTGCCGAGATCAGTGTCTTGCACGGCACCATAGATATCGATGGTCGGGCGAGCGTTGTAGTGCGTGATCACTTGAGGACCGGCGCTGCGGCTAAAGCTGGCGACGTTGGCGAGCGTTTGCTGTTGTGAACCATTCACTGAAGAAGAGATCGGTGTTTGACTCAAAGATTGCAGCGAGTTCAAACGATGCTGTGGTGTTTGCACGGCAACGTTGTACTGCACGCCGCTCTTCGGGTCTGTCCAATAGCTTGGCGCAGTTTGGAAGCTGCCTGAAAGCGAGATCAGCATATTGGTTGCCACATCGTATTGCGTCAGACCCAGCTGCGCGGCGCGTGTGCGATCCACATCCACTTGAATCTGCGGATAGTCGAAGGTTTGCTGAATGCGAATGTCCGCAGCGCCCGGAATGTTGCGCAGCTTAGGCAGCAGCGTTTCTGCGAAAGCGCGATTGGCTTGCAGATTGCCGCCACTGATCTGGATATCCAAAGGTGAGGGCAGACCAAAGTTCAGAATCTGGCTGACGATGTCGGCAGGCAAGAATGAGAACGACACTGACGGGAATAAATCCGGCAGCTTCTCACGCAATTCACGAACGTAATCTTCGCTAGGTGCATGCCCTTTCTTGAGCGTGATCATGATGTCGGCATCGCCCGGCCCAATCGGAGCTGAAGTGCTGTAGGCCAAGTTGATACCGCTATTCGGCACGCCGATGTTATCGACGATGCTGTCGAGATCTTTCGCTGGAATGATCTTGCGGATCTGCGCGGCGATGTCATCGCACAGTGGAGCAGTGTCTTCGATACGTGTGCCGCTACGTGCGCGCACATGGAGTTTGATCTGACCGGCGTCAACCGACGGGAAGAAATCCTGACCGAGGAAAGGCGTAAGTCCATAGCTGGCTGCGCCGGCTGCCATGAATATCGCCGCAAAGATCACCGGCGTCTTCAGCAGATTGCCGAGCAGGTTGTGATAGCGCTCACGCACGACGGTGAAGCGTGATTCGAAGCCTGCCTGAAAGCGTGCGAAGAAGCCGCGCTTTTCATCGTGCCCGCCAGCTTTGTGCGGCTTCAGCCAGTACATGGCCAGCGTAGGAATCAAAGTTCGCGACAACAGATAAGACGCGAGCATTGCAAACACCACGGCTTCTGCCATCGGCACGAACAAATACTTAGCGATGCCGCCGAGGAAGAACATCGGGATGAACACGATACAAATACACAGTGTTGATACCAACGCGGGCATCGCAATTTGTTGAGCGCCGTCGAGAATCGCGCTCTCAACGTCTTTGCCTTGCTCCAAGTGCCAGTTGATGTTTTCAATCGCCACTGTTGCGTCGTCCACCAAAATACCGACGGCGAGTGCAAGGCCGCCCAGCGTCATGATGTTGATGGTTTCACCGAGTGCTGATAGACACAAAATCGAAGCCAATACCGAGAGTGGAATCGACACAGTGATGATCAAGGTGCTGCGCCATGAGCCGAGGAACAGCAGGATCATCAAGGCGGTCAGCGCTGCGGCGATGATGCCTTCGTGAATCACGCCGTTAACCGAGGCGCGAACAAAGATTGATTGATCGCCGATGGCGTCGATCTTGAGGCCGTCTGGTGCTTCAGCGCGCACATCAGGCATGCGTGACTTGATGTCATCTACAACTTTGAGTGTGGAAGCGCCGCCGGTTTTCAGCACGCTCATCAGAACCGAGCGATGGCCATCGACACGCACGATATTGGTTTGCGGTGAAGATCCATCACGCACGTGCGCAACATCGCGCACATAAATCATCGTGCCGTTTTTATCGGCGCGAATTGGGATGTCGTTAAGGCCTTCGATCTTTAGCGGTGCAGCGTTGAGTTTGACGAAGTATTCAAAGTCACCAATTTTCTGCGTGCCTGAAGGCAAAATCAGATTTTGTGCGCCGATGGCGGTGGTGACGTCTGCGCCGGTTAAACCTTTCGCGCGCAAGGCAACGGGATCGAGATCAACCAAGACCTGACGAATCGCGCCACCGTAAGGGAAGGGCATCGACGCGCCCGCGACCGTCGATAACTGCGTGCGCATAAAGCTGTTGGAGAAGTCGAAGATTTCCGCTTCCGACATCTTCGAGCTGGTCAGCGACAGCTGCAAAATCGGGACGCTTGATGCGTCGAACGCCAGAATGAATGGTGGCGAGATGCCCGGCGGCATCTGCTTCAGCAATGTTTGCGAGATCGAGTTGATCTGCGAGATCGCCAAGTCTTGATTGACGTTGGGCTGGAAAAAATACTTCACCACGCCGGTGCCGTTGAGCGACAGCGATTCGGTGTGCTCAATATCGTTAACGGTGGTGGAGGCGATGCGCTCGCTTAAGCCCACGATGCGGTTCGCCATGTCTTCTGGCGGCAGGCCGGTGTAGCGCCAGATCACGGCGACGACTGGAATGCGGATCGCCGGGAAGATATCAATCGGAGTGCGAATGATCGTAAAGACGCCGAGCATGACGATCAGCAGCGACATCACGATAAAGGTGTAAGGCCGTTGCAGCGCTACTCTGACTATCCACATACCCATCTCCCGACCGATCTAAGCAAAAGCCGGGATGCGCTCGGCATTTCGGCCGGCACATTATGGATTATCGATAATATTTATCAAGCTGAATTTTCCGGCTTTACATTGCTTAGCAGGAAAATTCAGGAGAGACGACCTCGCTTGGAGGTCGTTAGGTACTGTTTATAAAGTGATTTACAAGCATCGGCGGGGCGAATCTAGCGTCTGGAAAGCTTTGCGCGGGGACGCAAACGTCCCCACAAAAGGCCGGCCAAACCCATCAGGAAGAGCCCTAAAAGTCCCGAACCCGACATGGCGCCGCCACCACTTCCACTGCGGCCGCCGCCGGAACGGATCTCGGTATCGGTGCATCCGGCCCGGATATCTTCACAAGCATGGTTGTCGCCACCGCGATCAGGGAAGCTGCGCGCCGAGCGATAGTAGAAGCTCATTTTGTTGCGGCCTTGCGCGCCGTCGTCGTCGAGCAGACGCGCATCGGCGGTTTTGTAGCCGACTTCATTCGAATGCTTGAGCCAGCGATCAAACCAAGCCAGCGAGTAATGCTGCGCCATCGGATTGCCCCAACCGCCGACGCAGCGATTGTTCTCAACCATCGGGCACCAGCTGGTGGCGGGGAAGCCGGGAATTTGTGACCACTCAAAGTGAGTGCCGCCTTGAATGGTGAACTGAAACACTGGCACGCCCGCTTTCTTCCACGCAGCGTAGGCAGTTTTCTTGCCTTCAGGATCCGGTGATTCTGTATTGGGAACTGGCGCCAAACCATAGTCAGCGGTTTGTCCCATCGATGGAACGCGGATGCCGAATTTAGGGCTATCGCCATCAGATGGCGCGCTCAGTGCATCCCATGCCACAGCGACTTTGACCGGATTGCTGTTGTCCATTTTGCCTGGCCAAGGATCTGCGCCCGGAGCGCCATAGCCTTGCACGATTGAAGCGCCACGTGCGCCCAGCGAATGTCCGGCGATGCCGAGACGATTCATATCGATGCGATCAATGATTGGATTGAAGGCGGCGACCGGTGTTGGGTAGGTGCCTGCGCAAGTGATGTTGTGTGGATACGGCGCAACAGAACTGGAGCGGAAGAAATCGATCGCGTTGACGAAGCCGGTCCAGAAAACGCTGGAGTCGACATTGCTGCCTTGGCCGCCAGTCGGTGTTTGTTGATCCGAGCGACCTTGGCCGCGTGGATCAAATGTCATTACCGCATAACCATTGCGCACGAGTAATTGCGCCATCCACCAATACAAAGGTTCCGGCGCTTGCACCGAACCATTTTCAATCACGATTGCCGGTAACTTTGAGCCCGCCTTCGAACCTCTGGGTGCCCACACGCGACCTGAAAGACGCGCGCAACCATCGTCATAAAAAACGACCGGAATCACATCGGCTTCGTTGGTATAAAAACTGTCAGTACCGGGGTAACGGAAGGGATCGCCAGAGCAGGGGCCAACCCAACTGGTGCAAAGCGGTGTGAGCGGCGTGTTGAGCGGAAGTGCGAGGGCATTCGCTGGGTTAGCTTGAATTTGAGTGATGGCGTTCTGCACCACCAGTGCCGCTGCTGCTGGTGTTGTGGCCGCAGCGATGAGCGCGTTGGTGATTGGTGTTGAAGCGAGTAACCAACTCGGATCAGCAAGCCCGCGCAGTGTGTAGCTCAGCGCGTTGTTGACGGACTGCTGCGCCCAAGGCACAGCGAAAGCAGGGTTCGTCACTTCTTCCACAGGCGCTTGCAGCACCATCGCGTAGTTTGTCGCTTCGCGTTGCAGCCATTCTGGTGATGGATACACCGGGCCTTCTGGAATGGCACGGGCAAGGCTGGGCACAAGCAATAAAGCCAGTAGTACAACTTTTCTCATTTTTCTCTCCCCGCATTCAGCGCGAATTGGCCATTTATAAGGGCTCTTAAACGCCACCCTTTTGTGGACGTTTTTATTGCGCTGCTTAAATAATTTTTTAATTAAACGTTAAGCATCAACTTGAGCTGGCACAGCCTGGTTGGATTCCATAGGCGTGCGAACCTGTTCGATTAATTCTTCGCGGCGGTAAATGCCCAGCTTCTTATAGATACGCGAAGCGTGATTGGCGACCGTCGACACTGCGATGCCATATTGGCGCGCGACTGTTTTGAAGGTTTTGCCGCTACCCAATGCGCGCGCGATTTCGCGCTCACGAGGTGACAGCCCATCCAAAGGCAAGCTGCGACGCAGATGCAGAATGTACAAAGGGCCATCGCGGGTCACGCGGAAATGCAGCGGCCCACTCATGAAGGAACCATTGTTTTCCAGCGCATCGCGCGGCAGTGCGCAGGGCAGCATCGTGAAATGACTGTTGCCGTAGTTTTCTGCGAGCAAGTTCATGAAGCGTTGCGATGCGGCGTAGATCGCGCCATGTTCATCGACCATTGCAGCTGCACCACGATTGGGTCGGCCTAGGTTATGCAGCCATTCATCGCGCTGGATGAAATGGCGCAGCGCCAATGTACTGGCTTCAACCATGTGGCTTAAAGCGCGGTTGATTGCGGCGCTATCTTTCAACTGATTGCCAGCCGTAAATCTCAACAAAATCGTGCTGACCAATTCAGCGCCACCGCGGTGTGAATAATGAACCGCATAACCGCTTTGCGGCTGAGCAATATTCGTGTCGAGCAATTTTGTCGGTAGTTCATCCATGCTCAAGTGGCGATTGCCTTTGGGCATCGGTAGGCCGAGCAGCTGTTTGTTGCTCATGCCGGTGGGCTTGGGATATTCGGTAAAGCTGCCGCTTAAGGCGGTGCTGGAATAGCTATGCCAAGACACACTGACAGCGCCTGTCCATTCGCACAGGATCTGTAATGCATGCGGTCGGAAGTTCTGCCAGTCATCTTCGATGGCAGCGGTGTAAAGAGACTGGATGACGCGATCGAGGTCAGCCATACGCAATCCTTGCTTGTTTTAATTAGACGGGACGGTTGTAGATATACCATAGCCGGCACGATTTAACCGATACCTAATCGATACTTCCTATAGATAAGAGTTCAAAAGGCGTGACAGGGCGGGCATCGCGGCCAAAACCTCTCGCTGAGCATCACCGCGCATGCGGGTATAGGTCGATTTGACGGTGGCGCTGTCACTTTGGCCCGCACGCTGGTCGGCGACCTTGAGCAAAGCATCGGTCGCCCCTTGAGCGTTTTTTTGCATAAACGCGTCAAAGTCGGATTGGCGCGAGCGCTGAAACTCCTGATAAAGCGGGTCCAAAGCGCTGATGAACTCGGGCAGCAATTTGGCGGTGGCGCGTTCGAGAATCCCGGGCTTGGCGCGTTTGAGCATCGATAAGCCGGTTTTGAGGGCCATGCCTTTAAGGCCGCTACGGCTGGCAATGTGTGACTCAATCAATTCAACGCAATCGGCAACCAGCGCCTTTTTGTGTTGTGATGCCAATAGAATATCCGCCAATCCCTTCATTAAATCTTTCCCATGGCTGTCGACAAAGACGATAAAAACAACGGTTCGAAGGGTAGCATTTCATCGCTTAAAACCAAGCCCTTGGAACGCAATATTGCCTTGGCCCGGCTTGGCATGGGTGCGGGCGCCAAGATTGCGGCGCATTCGATTGCCAATATTTTCCGCGGCGAAAATCGCCGAACACAGGCTGATCGTGATTTCTACGAGCGCCAGGCCCGCATCCTTGCCGACGAACTCGGCAAACTCAAAGGCAGCGTGATGAAAGCGGGGCAGATGCTCTCGCTTTATGGCCAGTATTTTCTGCCGGAAGAAGCCGTCGCTGTGTTGTCGCAGCTACAAGACAACACGCCCGCCGTGCATTGGAAAGTGGTGGCACCAGTCCTGCAGAAATCTTTGGGTCGCGCGCGATTGGCGGAACTCGATATTGATGAAACGCCGATAGCGGCTGCCTCGCTGGGGCAAGCACACAAGGCGCGTCGCAAGAAAGATGGTCTGGAACTGTGCGTCAAGATTCAGTATCCGGGCGTAGCCAGCGCGATTGAAAGTGACATCAAGACTTTGTCGCGTTTGTTGATGATGACGAGGTTAACGCCGAAGGAATTAGATCTGGCCCCCGTGTTTGCCGAAGTGCGCGAGATGTTGCTGCGCGAGGTGGATTACAAAAGCGAACGTCGCTTCACTGAGAGTTTTGCCGAGAAGCTTAAAGGCGATTCGCGTTTTGCCGTTCCGCAAGTGATTCCCGAATACTGCAGCGACATGGTGTTGACCACCACGTTTGAAGAAGGCGTGAGCGTGCGTGATAGCTCTGTGCAAGGGCTGTCGCAAGAGCGTCGCAACAAATTGTCTTGGGCATTTCTTGAATTATTCCTGATCGAATTTTTCCAGTGGGGCATGGTGCAGTCCGATCCACACTTTGGAAATTACCGCATACGCCCAGACGGCAAAGGCGGCGATCAGATTGTGCTGCTCGATTTCGGCGCTACGCGTGTTTATCAGCGCTCATTCATTAACAACTATGCCGGCATTGTTAGCGGCGCTATGGCACATGATCGTGAACGCATCATTAAAGGTGCACATGAAATTGGTTTGATGAAAGCTGGATTTCCACAGTCAGTGCTGGATGCCTTTTCGCAGATGTGCGAACTGATTGTTGAGCCGTTTGATTTGCACGAGCAGGGGCGCACGCCGCGTTGGTTGTTAAATGCTCAAGGCGAATACCGCTGGCATGACAGTGATCTGCCGATGCGTGCGGGCAAAGTCGCCGCGACGAACGCTTTATCGGTGTATTTTCGCGTGCCGCCGCGCGAAATCGTGTTCCTGCATCGCCGTTTAGCGGGTGTTTTCATCATGCTGGCGACATTAGGCGCAGAATTGAATTCGCACGATCTACTATTGCGCTATTTGTCACCTTCCGCACAGACAGACGGGTAGTGTATTGATCAAAATTTTATGGTGCAGTGCGATAGAAATATATTGTGGCTATGCGGTTGGCAGTACTAGCATTATTCGATAGCATCCTGCATTCGCAGTAGTGTGCAGGCAACGACGCAACTTATAGCTGCGCGAGATTTATTCCCGAGGAGAAGTTCGTATGATGAAGAAGATAGCTACGCTCGCTGGCGTGCTGGCTCTGAGCCTTGTCGCTCAGCAGGCAGGCGCTAAAGTTGCTGCTGATGAAGCAGCTAAACTTGGCAAGGATCTGACTCCTGTCGGCGCTGAAAAAGCTGCCAATAAGGAAGGCACTATCCCCGCTTGGACCCCACTGGGCCAGCAGGGTGCACTGAAAGGCGATTGGCCAAAGAACGCTGAGTTCGATGCTGAAAAGCCGCTGTACACGATCACCAAAGCAAACATGGCGCAGTACGCGTCCAAGTTGTCAGACGGCCATCGCAAGCTGCTGTCGACTTTCCCTAGCTACAAGATGAACGTTTATCCGTCGCACCGTCCTGTAACTTTCCCAGAGCCTATCCTCAAGGCAACGGCTGAGAATGCAGTCAACGCCGTGTTGAACGGCACCGACGATCCTGTTGGCGCCAAGCTCGGCTTCCCGTTCCCAATTCCTAAGAATGGTGCGGAACCGATCTGGAACCACAAGCTCAAGTGGCGCGGTGAAGTCGGTACTCGCTACAACAACCAGATGATCGTGCAGCCGGATGGCAGCTTCCAGCCAACCAAGATCATTGAAGACGTGCAGTTTGATTACGCCAGCATCAAGAACCCACAGGTTCTGGACGCAGGCCACAAACAGTTCCTGCGTTATCTGTCGCGCACGGTTGCTCCGCCACGTTTGGCTGGTACGTTCATTCTCGTTATTGAAAAAGCTTCAACCGGTAACGAAGGCCGCGCTGCTTGGCTCTACTCGCCAGGCCTCAAGCGTATCCGTCGCGCTCCATCGGTTTGCTGCGACAACCCGTACGAAGGTACGGACGGCAACCAGTTCTATGATCAGGTCGACATGTTCAACGGCGCTCTGGATCGTTACAACTGGAAGTTGGTTGGCAAGAAGGAAATGATCATTCCTTACAACTCCAACAAAATCGCTGGCAACACCGTCAAGTACAAAGACCTCGCTCGTCCTAAGCACTTGAACCAAGATCTGCCACGTTATGAACTGCACCGCGTTTGGACTGTTGAAGCAACGCTGAAGGCCGGCACCAGCCACACCTTTAAGAAGCGCGTTCTGCAGCTCGACGAAGACAGCTGGAACATCGTTATGGCTGACAACTACGACAACCGCGATCAGCTCTTCCAGTTCCAGGAAGGTCACCTGATCTATGCACGTGGTCTGCAGGCAACTTCGACGGTTCCTGAAATCATTTATCACTTCAACTCGGGCCGTTACTTCGTAACCGCAGCATTTAATGAAGATGCGCCAATCGACAGTACGGTTAAGTACAGCGATGACCACTTCACCGCTGCTGCTGTGCAGAAGATGACCACGAAGTAAGCGTTTAAATTTACCGTTGTCACTAGGGCCGCTGGAAGTTAATCTTCCAGCGGCCTTATGTTTTAGTGCAGCCCGCAACGAACAAAAATACAGGGGAGAATTTATGGCAACGAAATTTGAAGATCGGCATGTGCTGAACAAGCCTGCTGACACAGTGATCAAGATGTATAGCGATCAGGCGTTTTTTGAGCGCAAGTACAAGGCGCTTGAAGGTTGGGATATCGAAGTGCTGAGCTGTCAGAAAACGGCGAAGCAGTTCAGCATCACCTGCAAGTACTCGATGAAATCGAGCAACCCTGATATTCCTGCATTCGCGCAGAAGATCATGGGCACCACCGTTAACATCACGCAGACCGATGTTTGGGACATTGCCAAGAAGACGGGTCGCCTTGAAGTTGAAATCAAAGGCACGCCAGTAAAAATCACAGCGGATATGGCACTGAAAGATGAAGGTAAGGGTGCCGTCAATGTTCTGAAGTGGAATATCAGCTGCAGCATTCCACTGATCGGCGGCAAGATCGAAGCGTTGATTGTGAAAGACATCAACTCCAAATCGGCAAACGACGTGGCTGCTTCAAACAAGATTCTCGCGGATTACTAAATCCGGTGAGACTAAAACCCACGCATCAACAGATGCGTGGGTTTTTTTATGTACAGAAGCTAGCTAGCCTTCGCGCTCGCGTGTGTTCTTGAGCTTGTAAACCAGCTCGAGTGCTTCGCGCGGAGACAGCGCATCGGGATCGAGTCCATCGAGCAGCTTGAGTGCAGCTGAAGGCGGCGCTTCAAACAAAGACATCTGCGGTATTGGTGCGGCAGTAGCAGGCGCAGCGGCTGCAGGTGCGGCGCGATTTTCCAACTGCTGCAAATAAACTCGCGCGTTGCGAATGACGGCTTGCGGCACTCCGGCAAGGCTGGCGACTTGCAAGCCGTAGCTGCGATTCGCCGGGCCCGGTTTGACGTGGTGCAGAAACACCAATCGATCACCTTTATCAGATGAATATTCCGCAGCGTCGAGATGTACGTTGGCAACATTCGCCAAAGAATCTGCGAGCGCGGTCAGTTCAAAATAATGCGTGGCGAAAAGCGTGAATGCGCGCGTCGTCGCAGACAGATGCTCTGCGCAAGCACGTGCTAGCGAGAGGCCATCGTAAGTCGATGTGCCGCGACCAATTTCATCCATCAACACCAAGCTTTGCTCGGTAGCGTTGTGAAGGATATTGGCGGTCTCGCTCATTTCCACCATGAAGGTGGATTGGCCGGTGGCTAAATCATCGGATGCGCCGATGCGGGTGAAGATGCGATCAATCGGCCCAATGCGTGCGGACTCCGCCGGTACGAAACAGCCGGCGTGTGCGAGCAAGACGATCAAGGCGGTCTGACGCATGAAGGTTGATTTACCGCCCATGTTTGGGCCAGTGATGATCAATAAACGCGTGCCATCGTCTAGCGATAAATCGTTGGGAACGAATGGCCCCGTCAAAGTTTGTTCGACGACCGGGTGACGGCCTGCGCGAATCTCAACGCAAGCGGTATCGACAAGTTCAGGCCGCGTCAGATTCAGCGACTGCGCACGCTCTGCGTAATTAGCCAGTACATCAAGTTCTGCAATCGCTGCGGCGCTGGCCTGTAGTGGCTGTAGATGTCGAGCGAGGCGATCCAACAAGGCTTCGTAAAGTTCTTTCTCGCGCGCCAAGGCGCGATCACGTGCGGACAGCACTTGGTCTTCGAACTTCTTCAGTTCTTCAGTGATGTAACGTTCGGCATTGGTCAGCGTTTGGCGGCGCGTGAAATCAGCAGGCACCTTGGCGACGTGTAGCTTGCTCACTTCAAGGTAATAACCGTGCACGCGGTTGTAGCCGACCTTCATTGAGTCGATGCCACTGCGTGCGCGTTCGCGCGTTTCCAAATCCAACAGATAACCGTCAGCGTTCTCGGACAGGCGACGCAACTCATCGAGCGTGTTGTCATAGCCGGTGCGGAACACGCCACCGTCTTTAACCAGCATCGGTGGACTGTCGGCGAGGCAAGTTTGAAGCGAGGCGGCAAGTTCGCGATGTTCGCCGAGTCGTTGAGCCAGTGTCAGTACGAGTGATGCTTCAATGCCAGCGACTGAGGCCTGAATACCGGGCAGCGCATTAAGGCTCTGGCTCAGGCCAACAAGATCACGCGGACGTGCGCTGCGCAGCGCCACGCGCGCGAGGATGCGTTCCATGTCGGCGATATCTTTGAGTGCATCGCGCAGTGTTTTATAGCCGCCGTTGTCGAGCAGGCTGGTAATGGCTTGGTAACGTGCATCCAATGCCAGCTTCTGACGCAGTGGACGCGTCATCCAGCGGTGTAGGGCGCGTGAGCCCATGTGGGTGATGCAGCGATCAATCACGCTCAGCAATGTGAAGTCATGCGAGCCGGAGATAGAGCGATCAATTTCCAGATTGCGGCGCGTCGATGCATCAAGAATCAAGGTCTCGTCAGGATTCTCGCTACGCAGGCCAGTGAGATGCGGCAGTGCAGATTTCTGCGTCTCCTGAACGTATTGCAGCAGCGCGCCTGCAGCGCCAATTGCAGCGCCCATGTCTTCGCAACCGAAGCCGCGTAGGTCTTTGGTTTGGAATTGTTCGGTGAGCAAGCGATAAGCCGAGGCTTGATCAAAATGCCAAACCGGACGCGAGCGTGGCGTTGAGCCCGGCAGTTCCGGCATCGCGCCATCGGGTGCTAGTAGCTCGCTAGGACGCAGGCGTTGCAACTCTGCGATCAGGTCAGCAAGGCGTGTGGTTTCCAGAACGGAAAAACGTCCTGAGGAAAGTTCTAGCCATGCCAAACCAAAACGATCGCGCGTGGTGCTGACTGCGGCGAGCAAGTTCTGTGAGCGTGGATCGAGCAAAGCTTCTTCAGTTGCAGTGCCCGGCGTGATGATGCGCACGACTTCGCGACGCACGGGGCCTTTGTCGACGCCGACTTCGCCCACTTGTTCGGCAATCGCGACTGATTCACCGGCCTTAATCAGGCGCGCGAGATATTGCTCAATCGCGTGATACGGCACGCCCGCCATGATGATCGGCGAGCCAGCGGATTCGCCACGCTGCGTCAGCGTGATGTTGAGCAGGCGCACGGCTTTGCGAGCGTCGTCGTAGAACAACTCGTAAAAGTCGCCCATGCGGAACAGCACCAGCGCGTCTGGATGCTGCGCCTTGATGCCTAAGTACTGCTGCATCAGCGGTGTGTGGTCGGCAAAAGGCGCGGCAGTCATGGGCAAGCGAGAGGAATGAGGGTGGACTTAGGCTGGTCTCTATTATCGCTGTAACCGCTACAATATGAGTATGGAATCTTCAAATCTCTGGCTGCCCGATAGCTGGCAGAAAAAGCCTGCGGTGCAACAGCCGCAATATCCCGACGCTGCGGCGCTAGCCAGCACCGTAGAGCAGCTGCGCCTGCTTCCGCCTTTGGTGACGTCATGGGAGGTTAATGCGCTCAAGGCTCAGTTGGCCGAGGCGCAAGAAGGTCGCCGCTTTGTATTGCAGGGCGGAGACTGTGCTGAGAGTTTTGCCGACTGCCAGTCGCCACTGATCGCCAATCGCTTGAAGGTGTTGCTGCAGATGTCGCTGGTGCTCGTTCACGGCATGCAGAAGCGCGTGGTACGTGTCGGCCGATTCGCTGGCCAATATGCCAAACCACGTTCGGCAGACACCGAAACCAAGAACGGTGTGACGCTGCCGTGTTATCGCGGTGATCTGGTTAATTCGCCAGAGTTCACCGAAGCCGCTCGCACGCCCAACCCCTATAACCTGCTCCGCGCCCATGCTTACTCGGCGCTAACGATGAATTTTGTCCGCGGTCTGATTGATGGTGGCTTTGCTGATCTTCATCATCCGGAATATTGGGATCTTGCTTGGGTGAAGCATTCGCCGTTGGCCGTTGATTACCAACGTATGGTCGATACGCTTGGCGATTCGCTGCGGTTCATGGAAACGCTCGCGGGTCAGTCCGTCAGTGATTTCTCGCGCGTCGATTTCTACACCTCGCACGAAGCACTGTTGCTCTCGTACGAACAAGCACTGACACGCCAAGTGCCGCGCAGTCCCGGCTGGTACAACCTGTCGACGCACTATCCATGGATTGGCATGCGCACTGCCGATGTAAATGGCGCGCATGTCGAATATTGCCGTGGCATTCGAAACCCGATCGGTGTGAAGGTTGGGCCAACGATGTCAAAAGAATGGGTGCTGGAGCTTTGCGCCATTCTGAATCCGACCAATGAACCGGGCCGCCTCACACTGATTCACCGCATGGGCGCAGGCAAGATCGCGCAGCATCTGCCGCAGCTCATTGAAGCCGTTCGTGCTGCGGGTCACAAGGTGTTGTGGATCTGCGATCC
Source organism: Stenotrophobium rhamnosiphilum (assembly GCF_003052265.1). Classification (GTDB taxonomy): domain Bacteria; phylum Pseudomonadota; class Gammaproteobacteria; order Nevskiales; family Nevskiaceae; genus Stenotrophobium; species Stenotrophobium rhamnosiphilum. The sequence goes on along the minus strand of NZ_QANS01000002.1, from coordinate 414,136 downwards.
GATGCATGGCAATACACAGTCCACTGCCAGCGGCGTGAAGACACGACGATTCGACGACATTCTTTCGGAAGTTACGCAGGCCTTCGAAATCCACGCGCGCTGCGGCTCAATACTCGGCGGCGTGCATTTGGAACTGACGGGTGAAGACGTCACCGAATGCACCGGCGGCGCACGCAATCTTGCGGATGAGGATTTGCAGCGTGCTTATAAGACGACGGTTGATCCGCGTTTGAATTACGAACAGGCTTTGGAACTGGCGATGAAGATTGCTGGGATCAATAGGACTTAAAGCCGGAGCTCTGTTTGCCCCGAATCATGGCGATTTTATGAGTGCGATTCATTGGGAACGCAGCCGTTTCTGAGGTTTTGCAATGACCTGCCATTTATCTTCATAGACAACCACTCCCGGATCTATCGTATGAAGAACCTCGACATGAATTCCATGCTCGATAAGAACTTTTTTTAACTCCCACATCTTGGCAATTGGCTCTTTGGCTTCGGATTTAAACCAGGAAATGGCTCGCCGATGCTCCGGTTCTTTCAATATGGTTGGAATCTCCAGTTCATCATTGAACCACTTGAGGCAGAGGCGGAGCTGTCTATGTTCCTCAACAGTTAGGTTGCCCTCATCGCGTAGCTTGTGTGCCGCTACCAAGATACCAGCGTTGTAGCCGGAGTCTGAATCCAACGACAGTACTGTGAAGCGAACTAACACGATAGTCGAAACTCTTAACGTTCTTAGTGATTGTGGCCGTGATGGCCCTGCGCGTGTGGCCGTCCGAACACGACGTGCAGGATTGACCCGGCAACCAAGGCCTGGAACAAAGCCCAAACGCGTGGATCAATACCACTGCTGATTTCAACGCCGAAGATGTAACCAGCAATCGTGCTGGCGCACATTGCAGCCAGCGTGAACGCAGGCAGTCCGCGACCAAACACTGGGAACATTAGCCACCAGGTTGCAAGACCCACGGGCACGCTGTGGATGGCAACGGCTAGTGCCAATGCGATCTGGTGATTGGTGCCGCCACCAGTCGAGAGTGCGGTTCCATCACCAAAGCTATGCAACATCAATCCAATGATGGCGACGGCCAGTGCAGCAAAGTGTGCTTCGCGACGGGCGCGTGTCAGCAGGTGTTCCAGCACGCTGGGGCCGAGCAGGCCCAGGCCAATAAACACAAAGCTCCAGAGTCCGGCTTGTTCGTAGGTTTCTGGAACGACCTCAATCAGCACCAATGCAGCGACGCTGATCATCACGAAGATATCCATGACCTTGACCAGCTTCGGTCGACCCTTGGCCACTGCATAGAGCAGCGGGCCGCTGAGTAGAGCGGCGAGGGTGGTTAGGAGAAGGATGATGTTCATGGGCCGTCATTCTAAACGAGTGGCCGTTGCTGTAGGCATGCGGCGCGCAAACTCGCTTACCATACGGGCCGCCTGATCCTCGGCACAGAACCCACGAGAAATGAGCAAGTACAAGGGCCCACTATTGACCTTAGCCGTGCACGAATCGCTGCTGGCAGTGAGAGCGGCCGGCGCTGTTGTTGAATGCTCGCTAGACCTTGGCCGTTCCACGACGACTGTTGAAGTGACTTCATCGGCATGGACGTGGAATGGCACGCAGTTTCCGTTTTTGGATACCTGCAAAGACCGCACGATCTATTGCTGGGATGGTGAGAGTTTTGAGTCGATCTCGCGTTTCAGCAATTCGCTGATCAAGTTGGTGCCTACCGAATGGGGCGCGCCGACTTTCGAAATTGATGGCATCAAGATGTTACCGACGGCGCAGGTTTCGCCCTACGCGGATGCCGAACGCAAGGTTGGCTTGATTCAGCCACGCGGCAAAGTGGTGCTGGATACTTGTGGTGGTCTTGGCTATTTCGCAGCGTGTTGCTTGAGTGGCGATGCTGCACAAATCATTTCGTTTGAGAAAAATCTGGATGTGATCTGGCTGCGCAGCCTCAATTCATGGTCGCCGGATCATGAAGCGGACAACGCATTGACGCTGACCAATGGTGATGTGACTGAGCACATCGCCAAGCTGCCCGATGCATCGGTCGATGCCATCCTTCACGATCCACCGCGCTTTGGTATTGCAGGCGAGCTGTACTCGCAAGCTTTTTACGATCAGCTTGCGCGAGTGATCAAACCGAAAGGGCGCATGTTTCATTACACCGGCGCGCCAAACAAACTCACCAGCAGGCGCGATCTGCCGACGGAAGTGGCTACGCGTTTGCAGAAGGCGGGGTTTGCCACCGAGATGAATGGAGATGGTGTTGTGGCGGTGAGGCAGACAAAAAAATAGGGCGGCTGATTCAATCAGCCGCCCCCTAGTGTGTCTTGTCATCCCTCACTACGTTTCGGGATGACAGATAGCTCTTAGTGAGCGCGAGGCACTTCAGGCACTGCGGGTGCAGCAGCTGGAGTAGCTTCAGCAACGGGCTTCGCTTCCGGCGCACGTTCCAGAGCAATCTTCAGCGCATCATCAATCCAGCGTACCGGTTCGATGTTGAGCTTGCTCTTCACGTTGTCCGGAATGTCTGCAAGATCCTTCACGTTCTCGTGCGGGATCATCACGGTCTGGATGCCGCCGCGTTGAGCAGCGAGCAACTTTTCCTTGAGTCCGCCGATAGGCAACACTTCGCCACGCAGCGTGATTTCGCCGGTCATCGCGACGTCTGCACGCACCGGAATGTTGGTGAGTGCTGATACCAGCGCGACGCACATAGCGACACCAGCCGACGGACCATCTTTCGGCGTCGCGCCTTCCGGTACGTGCACATGGATGTCGTTGGTCTCGTAGAACTTCGGATCAATGCCCAGCGACGTTGCGCGTGAACGCACGACGGTGAGCGCGGCCTGAATCGATTCCTGCATGACGTTGCCGAGCGAACCCGTCTGCGTCATCTTGCCTTTGCCCGGAGCCAGCGCAGCTTCGATGGTCAGCAGTTCGCCGCCCACTTCTGTCCACGCCAAGCCGGTGACCTGACCCACTTGGTTCTTGTCTTCAGCGCGACCAAAGCGGAACTGCTGAACGCCGAGATATTTCTCGAGATTCTTTTCAGTGACTTTGACCTTCTTATCGTCTGGCTTGAGCAGCAATTGCTTCACAACCTTACGTGCAATCTTGCTCATCAAACGCTCAAGGCTACGCACGCCAGCTTCACGTGTGTAGTGGCGGATGGCGGCGAGAATCGCTTTGTCGTTGATCTCCAACTCATCCACATTCAAGCCGTTGGCCTTCACCTGTTTAGGGATCAGGTACTGCTTGGCGATGTTGAGCTTCTCATCCTCGGTGTAGCCGGGGATGCGGATCACTTCCATACGATCGAGCAGCGGGCCCGGAATGTTGAGCGTGTTGGCCGTTGCAATGAACATCACATCAGACAAGTCGAAATCGACTTCCAGATAGTGATCGTTAAATGTGCTGTTCTGTTCTGGATCCAAAACCTCCAGCAACGCCGACGAAGGATCGCCACGGAAATCCGTGCTCATCTTGTCGATTTCATCAAGCAGGAACAGCGGGTTTTTGACGCCAACTTTGCTCAAGCTCTGAACGATCTTGCCGGGCATGGAGCCGATGTAAGTACGACGGTGACCGCGAATCTCAGCTTCATCACGCACGCCGCCGAGCGACATGCGAACGAATTTGCGATTCACTGATTCCGCAATCGAACGACCCAGCGAAGTCTTACCCACGCCAGGAGGGCCGACGAGGCAGAGAATCGGGCCGCGCAATTTCTTCACGCGTGATTGCACCGCGAGATGTTCAACAATGCGCTCTTTGATTTTCTCAAGGCCGTAGTGATCAGCATCCAGTTTATCTTGGCAAGCCTTCAGATCAATGTGCGTCTTGGTGTGTTTCTTCCAAGGCACCTGCGTTAGCACGTCGAGATAGTTGCGCACGACGGTGGCTTCGGCCGACATCGCAGGCATCATCTTCAGCTTGTTGAACTCGGCGCGTGCTTTGTTCTTAGCTTCTTTCGGCATGCCAGATTTTTCAATCTTCGCAGCCAATTCTTCCTGCTCGCTAGGACCATCTTCGTTCTCGCCGAGCTCTTTCTGGATCGCCTTGATCTGCTCGTTGAGGTAGTACTCGCGCTGATTCTTTTCCATCTGCTGTTTGACGCGACCGCGGATCTTTTTCTCGATCTGCATCACATCAATTTCGCCTTCGAGCATTTTCATTACATGCTCAAGACGAGTCTGGGCGTTATCCAGTTCCAGCACGTTCTGCTTGTCTTCCAATTTCAGCGACAAGTGCGCAGAGATGGTGTCGGCCAAGCGGCCCGGTGAGTCCATGCTCGTCAGTGACGGCAGCAACTCGGCAGGAATTTTCTTGTTGAGCTTGGCGTACTGCTCAAACTGACTCAGCACCGAACGCGCCAGCGCGTCGGTTTCTTTGTTGTCAGTGATGCCGCCAGCGTCTTCCGGAAGTGGGTGGCATTCGGCAGTGAGGTAGTCGCCGCTTTCATCAAGACTAATGACGCGAGCGCGACGCACGCCTTCCACCAGCACTTTGACGGTGCCGTCTGGGAGTTTGAGCATCTGCAAGATGCTGGCGAGGGTGCCGACTTCGTAAAGATCTTTGCCGACAGGATCATCCGCATCCGCAGTGCGCTGGGCGAGCAGAAGAATGCGCTTGTCGTCCTGCATGGCAGCAGACAGTGCTTTGATCGACTTTTCGCGGCCCACAAAGAGAGGGATCGCCATGTGTGGAAAAACCACAACATCGCGTAAAGGTAGTACGGGGGCTTGCCGATCGTTCAGAGTTTCCACGGGCGCTCCGGAGTTATAAGTGTTGCCAGCATAATGCAGGATTCCCCTTACTTGGGGACTATCCGCATTTAATTCAAGATATCGGCAGATTTAGCCAAAAAATGAGCGTTTTTGGCCGAAAAATCCTCTTTGGGAGCTAAAGAGGGCCTTATTTCTTAGCTGAAATTGATGCGTTGACCCAACGGGCGCGGATTGACCTTGCCTTGGTGGTAGGCCAGCTCGCCGTTGACCCAAGTAGCGTCAATGCGGGCTGGGAAGGTCTTGCCCTCCAATGGCGACCAGCCGACGTGGTACAGAACGTCCTGTTTACGCACGGTGGTGGTGGCGTTGTGGTCGACCAGTACGAGGTCGGCCCAGTAGCCTTCACGGATATAACCGCGGTCAGTGATGCCGAAATGATCGGCCACCGCATGGCTGGTTTTGTTGACGACGGTGCGCAGGTTCAACTCGCCGCGATGAACCATATCCAGCAGCATCAGCAGGAAGTGCTGAACCAGCGGAAGGCCTGATGGCGCCTTGAAGTATTTCTGCGCCTTTTCATCCCAAGTGTGTGGGGCGTGGTCAGTGGCGATGACGTCGATGCGATCTTCGCGCACCGCATTGACCAGCGCGAGACGATCTTCTTCCGTCTTAATTGCTGGGTTGCACTTCACCAGCGCGCCGTGGGTGTTGTACCAGCTGTCATTCATATAAAGGTGATGGACGCAGGCTTCAACCGTGATCTTCTTGCCTTTGACCGGACCGGGCGTAAAGAAATCTAGTTCGCGCGCGGTCGTCAGATGCAACACGTGAAGGCGAGCGTTGTGCTTCTTCGCCAAGCCAACAGCGAGTTCGGTGGACTTGTAGCAAGCCTCAGCCGAGCGAATCAGCGGATGCTGTTTCCAAGGCACATCGTCGCCATATTTTTCGCGCGCTGCGTCTTCGTTCGCCTTGATCATTGGCGTGTCTTCGCAGTGCGTGACCACCATCAGCTTGGACTTGGAGAAGATGCCGTTGAGCGTTGCTGGATTGTCGACCAGCATATTGCCGGTCGATGCGCCCATGAACACTTTGACTGCGCAGGCTTCGTTCTTCTCAAGGCGTGCGACTTCTTCGAGGTTGTCGTTAGCGCCGCCAAAGTAGAAGGCGTAGTTGGCAAAGCTGCGGCCCGTCGTGTTCGCATACTTTTCCGCCAGACGTTCACGCGTGGTGATGGTCGGATTGTTATTGGGCATGTCGAAGTAACTCGTCACGCCGCCTGCAACGGCTGCTGCAGATTCGGTCGCGAGATTGCCCTTATGCGTCAGGCCCGGTTCGCGGAAGTGAACCTGGTCATCAATGATGCCGGGGAGCAACCAGCGGCCTTTGGCATCAAATGTCGTGACGCCCGCTGGCGCACTTAGATTTTTGCCAATTTTGGCGATGCGGCCATTCAAGATGAGGACATCGCCCTCAATCTCGTGACCTTCGTTGATGATTTTGGCATTGACGATCAGCATGGCAGCGCTCGGTTGGCGGAACTAAGCGATATATTAGCAGCCAACGCAGCGCTCAACGGGGTTCTGGTATCCGTTGAGCGCGTGGTCTATTGCAGCCCGTTTATTTCAAAGAAAAATCAACGCGCGTCGTCTTGCCTTTGTCGTCGATGCCGGTGGCATCCAGCTTAGGGGCGACAACGAATAGACGGCTGCCATCGACTTTGCTCGATAGCTGCTGACGAACCGCTTCAGCGCGTTTTTCGGCCAGACCACGCAAGTCTTGGTCGGTGACCGGCATATTGGTAAGAATCAGCTTTTTCATTTCAGCCGGCGGCAGCGATTTTGCAATGCCGATGAAATTCTTTGGCTTGGTGAAGCTCTCAGCTTTGTAAGCCAACTCCAAATACTTGTTATATGACTCTGGCGGCACTTGCAGTTTGCTGGTGTCGACGCTGTCGCCTTTGCCGACGACATCGCGAATCATCTGACGCTTCACGCGCTGAGCCACCATTGCTTCACGCAAGCCGGGCTTGTCGAGTTCTGGATCGGTTCGACCGATGATGTCCAGACGCAGGGCGGGGCGATCAGTCAGCGCTTTGGCCAGCGACGTCAGATGTGTTTCTGCCTCTGGCGTCAGAGTTGCTGAGCCCGGATTGAACACGATGTAGCTCAGCGCATCGCCGCCACCGAAGGCAGACGACAGCAAACTAAACGGTGATAGCGCAGCTTTGGTAATCAGATTGATGAAGGCGCGGAAGATAACGCCGCCGAGACTGAAGTCAGGATCGGTCACCGAACCACTCACAGGCACGCGTAGGTCAATCACGCCGTTGGAATCCTTGAGTAAGGAAACCGCGAGTTGTATTGGAAGCTTTGTCGCATCTGGGCCATCGATGCGGTCACCAAAGGTCAGTTGATCAATATAAATGTGGTTGTCTGCCACCAGCTTGCCTTGGTCCAACTGATAGTGGACATCAAATGAGAGCTTGCCCTTTGTGAGCGGATAGCCTGCATATTTGGTTGAGTAAGAGGTGAGATCCGTTAGCTCAACGCTGGTGGCTTTTGTGGTGATATCGACAACAGCCATCGGTGCCAGCGGATTGATATTGCCGCTGATGGTCAGTGGCGCGTTGTGATCAAACTGTCCTTGCAAGAGAACATCGGCAGGTTTTGTGCTCTGCGTGCCAAAGGCGCCGACCTTGCCCGCGATGCTGCTGATGGTTGCGGTGTAATTGGGTTTGATGAAGTTGTCCGTGTACAGAACCTTGCCGCCTTGAAGCGTGATCTGGCCGAGCGAGATATTTGCTGCAGGAGTTTGTTCTGTCGTGTTGGGCGTGGTTGCCGCAACGGGTGCTGGCGCAGGCGCTGCGACGTTCTCTCGCGTGAGCGATGTCGGTGCAGCCTGTGCATCTGTGGCCATGATGTCCTGCAAATTCAATTTGCCGGTGGACGACATGATAATGCGAGCAAAGAAGTCGCTCAGCGCTAACGCATCGACGTGGAAAGAAGCCGGCTTATCGCCATCCAGAGCAACCTTGATGCCTGTTGCGCTAAAGCTATTCCAGTTGACGAAATCATCATCCGTAAGCTTGTCCAGAACACGAACCTTGCCGAGCGTTGCATTGCCTTGGAACCGTACTTGCAGCTGATCGCTAGTGTTCTTGGAAAGCTTGAGTCGTCCGCGTGTGCTGAGTGCGGCACTGGCGATGGTGGCGTTGAGTTTTTCGACGTACGCACCAAATGCGGCAACGTCGAGCTGTTGCGTTTCGATTTTTAAATCAGCTTTAAGCGGAGATGGGGCAACATCACCTGTGACTTGAAAACGTCCTTTACGCGGCAGTTGGCCATCCAAAGAAAGCTTTGCGGTTTGAGCCAGATCGCTAGAGACATTTTGCAGTGTGAGATTGAGCGGCGTGATGTCGACTTTGACGGGGCTTGCCGTGGTGTTGTCTTGAAAACGCAGGCCAGCTTTATTGAGTGCGATCTTGCTGATCGTGACTTGCCATTGTTTCTCTGATTTTTGGGCGGGCTTGGCGGCGGCTGATTTTGTCGCGGCCTGCGTGCGCAGCAGTTTGTTCAGATTGATGCTGCCGTTGGCTTCGCGGCGTGCCAATAGATTGAGGCCATCTGCACTGATTTCTGAGAGCGTTGCTTTCTGATTGGTGACGTCGAGTTGATCCAGGCCGATCTGCAAATGCTGCCAACGCAATGGCGTTTCGTTGCCCTTGCTTGTGCGAAGTTCAAAGTTGTCGATGCTGGCGCTGGCAGGCTGCACCAATATTTTTTGTGGGCTGGCAGCCATATCCACTTGCAGCTGCGCTTTGGCGTTCAAGCTGCCGGATTTCAGTACGGCATCCAATTGCTGCTGAATAAACGGTTGCAGCGCGGCGAGGTTAATCTGATTGAGCGTGACGCTGGCCGTTGCTTGCTGTGCCGATGGCACTACTTTGCTTTGAACTGCCAAGTTGCCATCGGCCAAGCGCAGGTCTAGCGAGGCAGTGGCTGCGGTTTTGCCTAAGGTGTGCAGGTTCTGCAGTTTGAAACGAATAGCGTCGATCGTTAATGGAATTGGTTTTGCATTGCGACGATCAGTGAATTGCACCACGCCGTTGTCGAGGCTGGCGGATTCAAGTACCAAGTCGAACGGCGCTGTTTTCTTCTCGGCCTTAGCGGTTGCTTTGGGTTTCGCCGACGGCGAACTCAGCGCATCGAAATTGGTGCTGCCGTCGCGGTTCAGCGCGGCATAGGTCGTCAGGCCATCGAAGCTCAGATTCTTGAGGTGGACGATATTGCGCAGTGGCTGTACGTCAGCCAGCTTCGCGGCCGCGTGTTTCAGATCAAGCAGTGGAGCATCTTTGCGATCCAACACCTTTAACTTATCGATCGATACATCGCCGCTCAGGCTGATCATTACCTGCGGCTGGGCGCTGACGAAATGCACTTGCAGGTTGCTGGACAAAAATCCCTGCGGAATTTTTACCGGCAATTGCACCGGCACATAGGCCAGATAACGCGTCAGGTCGAGTTGATCGAGTTTGATATCAACGATGGACTCGTGCGTTTCGGCGAAGGGTTTGGTCTTGCCGCTGAGATTAAACGGACTGCCATCCACCACCATCTGCAAAAGCGGCTGCACATCAATCTTGGTCGCGGAGGGCAGGTTGGCAATAAAAGGAATGCCGAGCTGCAATTTCTCGATGCTGTGCTTTGAATGCAGCACTTGATCGTCGAAAGCGATATTGCCGTCAACAATCGTAATGTTGTGCAAGGCAAAGCGCGTTGGGCTTTCTGACTCGGGTTCTTTGTTGGCTTTTTCGATCAGATCGGTGAAGTTGAAGCGCTGCTCCGCCGTGCGCGCAATATGAATGTCTGGGCGCACAACCGTCAGCGAATCAACGATAGCTGCGCCGCGGAAAAGCGAGCTCCACGACAGGTTGACGGTGATCTGGCCGACATCCACAAAGGGCTGAACGCCGCCGCGTTCTCCTATATGGAGTTGCTCGATGTTCAGTTTCAGGCGGTAGGGGTTGAAGCTGATCTTGCCAAGAGTGACCGGACGTTCCAGCCATTCGCTGGCCTGATGGGTGGCTACGCTGCGAATTAATGGGGGCACCCCAAGCCATGCGCCAATGCCAAAAACCACGATGACCACGACGCTGATCCAGCCGGTACGCCGTCCTTTTGGGGACGTTGCCCAGTCTTTGCCGGTTCCAAACCAGTTCTTGAGGCGGGAGATCAGAGAATCCATGTGGCTAGCACTCGAGTTTGAGCTCCCATGATAGGAGGCAGTCCATTGTGGCAAAAGCGCTGTGCGCTTCAAAAACACGAAAGGCCTGCGTGATTAGACGCAAGCCTTTATTTGTAACTGGTGCCGAAAAGAGGAATCGAACCTCCGACCTACTGATTACGAATCAGTCGCTCTACCGACTGAGCTATCCCGGCAAGGGCGCAAATTATAGAGGTTTGATGCGATTAAGGACAATATTTTTTAACGCACATAGGTATAATTCGCCCCCTTGGAGAGGTGGCAGAGTGGTCTATTGCGGCGGTCTTGAAAACCGCTGTGTCGTAAGGCACCGGGGGTTCGAATCCCTCCTTCTCCGCCAAATAAAGCCAAAGCTGACTCAATGTCAGCTTTGGCGTTTTAGAAATTAGCTGGGAATGAGCGTAGCCACAGCAGTGGCCGGCCCTTAGGGAGCTCCTCTTTCTTCGCCATATTTCTACTGCAAGCGGGCGGGGCATCGCCTGATTCGCGGGACTTATAATTGTTTTAAATACGTTTCCACTCACCGGCTTAAGCCGACGACTGCGGAGTTTTTTTGTCATGAATGAGAAGTTACTGAATGCCACGGCTGTCGCCATGGTCGCCCCGGGTAAGGGTCTCCTAGCTGCTGACGAAAGCACCGGCACCATTGGTAAGCGTTTTGACAGCATTAAAGTCGAGAACGTTGAAGCCAACCGTCAGACTTATCGCGACATGCTGTTCAACACCCCTGGCTTCGAGCAGCACACCAGCGGCGTGATCTTGTTTGAAGAAACCCTGTTCCAGAAAGGCCTCGACGGCACGCCGTTCAGCAAGCTGCTGGAATCCAAGGGCGTGATCCCGGGCATCAAAGTCGACAAGGGCGTGAAGCCTCTGTTCGGCGGCGCTCCGGAAGAAACCATTACTGAAGGCCTCGATGGTCTTGCTGAACGTCTGGCCAAGTACCGCGAAGCCGGTGCTCGTTTTGCCAAGTGGCGCGCAGTCATCACCATCGGTAATGGCGCACCTTCGCACTCTGCTATCCACACCAACGCTCATGCACTGGCTCGTTACGCAGCGCTGTGCCAAGACGCCGGCATCGTTCCTATCGTTGAACCAGAAGTGCTGATGGACGGCGACAACACCGCCCAGAAGAACGAAGACGTCACCACCTGGATCCTGAAAGAAGTTTTCCAGGAACTGTATTTCCAGAACGTTCTGCTCGAAGGCATCGTGCTCAAGCCGAACATGATTGTTTCTGGCAAGAAGTGCCCAACGCAGGCTGGTCACGCTGAAGTTGCAGAGCGCACCCTGCGCGTGTTGAAGCGCTGCGTGCCGTCGGCCGTTCCTGGCATCGCCTTCCTCTCGGGCGGCCAGTCGGACATCGACGCTACCGCTCACCTCGACGCTATGAACAAGGCCGGCAACCTGCCTTGGAACCTGACGTTCTCCTACGGCCGCGCACTGCAGGCTGCTGCACTCAAAGCTTGGGGCGGCACCAATGTTGAAGCCGGCAAGAAGGCTCACCTGCACCGCGCCAAGATGAATGGCCTGGCTGCTCTGGGTAAGTGGGACGCTTCGCTCGAAAAAGCTTAAGTTTCAAGTTTCAAAAAAACCGCTCCCAGCTCTGCTGCGAGCGGTTTTTTCATATCTGCACGTGGCAAGATCGCACCCAATAATTCTTCGGGGATAAGCATGACGCAGCTCACTGGCAAAGTGGTTTGGATTACTGGCGCTTCCAGCGGTATTGGCGAGGCGTTGGCAATCATCGCTTCCAAGCGTGGCGCCAAGCTGGTGTTGAGTGCGCGACGCGCGGATGAACTGGCGCGTGTACAGGCCTTGTGTGCTGATCCCGCGAAGGTCGCGTTGCTGCCTTTGGATTTGACGAATTTCAGTCCTAGCGAAGCCGCCGCCAAGGCGCGCATTTTCTTCGGCGATATCGATGTGCTGGTGAACAACGCGGGTTGGTCACAGCGCAGCATGACGATGGATACGGATTTAGAAGTCTATCGCCGCATCATGGAACTCGACTTCTTTGCGCCGGTTGCGTTGAGCAAGGCGACGTTGCCATCGATGATCGCTAAAGGCGGCGGACATGTTGTGATGGTCGGTAGCGTCGTCAGCAAATTTGGCGCGCCGCTACGTTCTGGCTACGCCGCGGCCAAACATGCGTTGGCGGGTTTTACCGAAGCGGCTCGTGCAGAGCTGTGGCGTCAGGGCATCAAGTTCACGTTGGTGTGCCCCGGTTTTGTGCAGACGCAGGTTTCAGTCAATGCGCTAAATGGAACCGGTGGTTCCCACGGCATCATGGATGCCACGATTCAAAAAGGCATGCTGGCTTCAGACTGCGCTGAGAGAATCTGGCGTGCGGTAGAGAGTAATGTGGAAGAAACCATCATTGGGGCAGAAGCCAAGCTGGTTCACCTTAAGCGCTTTTTCCCTGGCTTGTTCTCGTACGCCATCAAGCGCGCCAACATTACTAAGTAACGTAGGGTGCGCTGTGCGCACCGAAAGTTTCAGCAAATTTTCGACATTGGTGCGCACGGCGCACCCTACATCAGTGCTGAGCGAGAAGTTCCAACACGCGCTTCTCAGCCCAGCTGCCCATCTTCAAGTTTTCGATAAAGCCGCAGTGGCCGCCACGTTCCGTGGCGATGAAGGCTTTAACTGAGCCGCGTGGCGCAAGGCCCGCGAAATCTTCAAACGGAATCACCGCATCGTCTTGCGCGGTAATGACGGCGACCGGAGCCGGTGAGTCGATCAGCATCTGCGGCGTGATGGTGTAAGCGTCGAAGTAACGCTGCATATCGCCGTATTCAGTGTAGTGCTCAGCAAAATGGCGTGTGGATTCCCACATGCTTTTGATTTTTTCGAAGGCGCTGAAATCGTAGTCCGGCCACGCATTTTTCTTGGCGCGCAGCGTCTTCAGCCATTTATCAAGAAAATAAAGTCGGAACAGGGCAGGGCCCGTATCAATGGCGCGCACAGTCGCAGCGGGATTGATGGATGGTGAAATGCCAATCGTCAGCTTCGGTGTAATGCCCTGAGCGGGGCCTTGTAACGCAACGCGCAGTGCAAAGTTTCCGCCGAGGGAAAATCCAATTACATACATCGGCTGCGTGGCGTCGAGCGCCTTCACAGCAGTGATGGCTTCCAGCACTTCGCCAAAACGTGCGGAGTGAAACATCTCGCGGTTGAGTGCGTGTGTTCCTGCGTGATCACGCAGGTTGAGACGGAAGATGTTGTAGCCCGCTTGATACAACGCGCAAGACATCGAGTAGAGATAAACCGACTCGTGCGAGCCTTCCCAACCATGAATCAATACGACAAGCCCACGCGGCGTAGTGCCTTCAGGTTGACGTGAATGCACGCCGGTGAGTTTGACGCCATCGCGGCATTCCAAAATCTGCCGCGTCTGTACCGCTTCCATCTGATTGCCGCGCTTTAGCCAGAGGCGACGACGCGGACCTTTGGTCGCGAGGATCGACTGAATCTGACTGTGACTCACAAGCCAAGAAGGTGCGAAACCGTCGCCGGGTTCTGGGTTTTTGTCTTGTGGGTCGGTCGGTTTCACAGGAGCTGTTCGAGTGTGCGTTCGTAGATCGTCGAGAGACGATCAAGGTCTGCCACTTTTACGTGCTCATTGAGCTTATGGATGCTGTCGTTGATCGGGCCGATCTCAACAACTTCTGCGCCCCAAGGTGAAATGAAGCGCGCATCAGAAGTTCCGCCGCCGGTGAACAGCTCGGGCTTAACACCGGAGATTTCCTGCGACGCCTTTGCTGCAGCTTCAATCAATTGGCCCTGTCGCGTCAGGAACGGCTCGCCCGAAAGCTGCCAATCCAATTCATAGCGCAGCGTGTGCTTCTTCAAAATTGCCTCAACACGTTCCCGCAATGATGCGGCGGTCGACTCTGTGCAGAAGCGGAAGTTGAACACGACTTGGCATTCGCCGGGCACGACATTATTCGCTCCAGTGCCTGAGTGAATGTTGGAGACCTGAAATGAAGTCGGCGGAAAGTGCGCGTTGCCTGTATCCCACTGCGTCGCGACTAACTCTGCGAGGGCAGGCGCGAAGCGATGAATCGGATTCTCAACCTTGTGCGGATACGCAACGTGACCTTGCTTTCCCAACACCTTGAGGATGCCATTGAGCGAACCGCGACGACCGATAACGATGCGATCGCCGAGTTGTTCATTGCTGGACGCCTCGCCGACGATAGCGTAGTCCGGCTTCACGCCGCGTGCTTTGAGTTGCTCGACAACGTAACGCGTGCCGAAGAGGGCAACGCCTTCTTCATCGCTGGTGATCAGGAACGCAATCGTGCCCTTGAATTTGCCGCGCGCTTTTACAAAACGTTCAACTGCACAAACCATCGCGGCGAGGCCGCTCTTCATATCGGCAGCACCGCGGCCGTAGAGAATGCCGTCGCGAATCTCAGGCGTGAATGGATCGCTGTTCCACTGATCCAACGGGCCAGTCGGTACGACATCGGTATGGCCAGCCAAAATCATCAGCGGCGCACCGCTACCGAGAGTGGCCCAAAGATTGATAACACCTTCGGAGTTAATCCACTCCAGCTTGAAGCCGAGTTTGCTCAAACGTTCGCCGATCAAATCGCAGCAGCCAGCATCGTCTGGCGTGAGCGAGCGGCGCGAAATGAGTTCGCGGGTGAGATCCAGTGTCGGTGATGAGGTGGTCATAGCAACATTTAAACTTCTTTAGATGGCCATTGAGTTAGTGCAAGGGCACGCTGGAAATTCAGGGCTGTTGATGCACTGATTTCTCACAACGCATGCTGGTACTTGGCTGAAGCAACTCGCTGCGGATGTTCCAGTCTAACAGTGCAACATACGCTTTTTCTCGCAGTACCTGCGCTTTCATGCGCTCTGGCACGGTGTTTTCAGGATAGGGCTCAAAAGCCTTTCCGTCTGCCGTCCAGCGCAGGTAAAGAGGATGAGTAATATCCTGCACCGCACCATCCTCGCTGATCATATGGCGATATTCACTCAGCGATACGCCGACAGGATCCAAGGTTGGTGACAGCAGATTTTGTCCCGCAGAGAAGTAGCAGGCATCAGACAGCGAGTGTTGATACAGAGTCGAAAAGATATCGCGATGGCTCGCGTGTCGCTCCATATCGACCACATGCGTCGGGCGCAGGCGTTGAGGAATGTGCAGGAAAAGTGGCACGCCATAGGTGTAATGCATCTGCACATCGCCGGTGAACTTAAACAAATTGCGTGTGTAGTGATCGCCGCTTGCAGCGACCAAGGTTTTTTCTGCGAGGCCATCTGCATACAGCGCATCCATAAATCCGCCCAATGCGTCGTTGGCGTATTGATAGGTTTGCAGAATGCTGAGACTAGTCTCCGTGTCCTCGTTCAACTTGTTTCCGAATGCCGCCAGATTGATCGGATAAAGCGAATAGGTTTTGGGAACGACATAAGGAGGGTGGTTGGTTTGCGTGTTCATGTAGATGAACAGCGGCTTGCCTGTCGCCTCCGCTTTTTTGAGCAGGATGTTTGCGAACTGGAACATATAGGCGTCTGGCACGCCCCAAGCACCGATCTCACGTGCAGCCTGTGGGAAGTGCGTAATGATGTCGTTCATATCGAGAACTTCATCAAACCCTTGCTGAATCAAAACGCGATTCACACTGCGCCAACTGCGTTTGCCCGAGGTCAGAAAGATAACGTGATAGCCAGCATTTTTGTACGGCAGCGCAGCCGAGGTCTGCAACTGCGTCAAACCATTGCGTCCCAGAGCGAGCGGGGTAACGGGCGAGTTAAATAAGATGGCCTCGTAGGTCGCGCCAGTGCCGTTTTGAGCCGAGAGCAGATTTTTAAATAAATAATCTTTCTTGGTGTGCGCGCGCAGGCGGCCGAGCAAATCGTTGCTCGGACTATCAAAGTCCATCGCATAACGACCCCAGGATTCCATCTGAGCAAAGATCACATTAGGGCGGGCGTTTGCCAACTCGGCATTTAGCGGAGTTCTTAGGTAAAGCGCCTTTAAAATTTCGCTCTCGTCCGAAGCTGTCAGGCCATAGGCTTTTGCCGCTTCAGCCGGAGAGTGAAAGCCGAGCGCGCGCAATCCCACCATAGGATCTTTATCAATCTGATCGCTCTCACGATCATGGATTGCAATGCGCATTGCCCATGGACCATTCGGAACGATCTGATTGATCTGTTCGAACGGACTTACGGCAACTTCACTTTGGCGCAGCGGAAAAGTACCAAGACTGCCACGAGCAAATCCCACGAACAGCAGAAGCGTTGCGAAGCAAGCGATGACACTGACCAAACGGCCGCGGTGCGCAATCAGAGCGTCTGCTTGTTTGCTGATGACATTCCAGATTTTGTACAGAATCCAGTTAAGGACTAATACGGCAGCCAGCAATTTGATGATCGGGTAGTCCTGCCAAACCGACGTCAGCACGGCGAAGCTGTCGTAGTCCGCCAAGCCAAAAATAATGACGTTGATCGGAGACTGGTAGTAGCCGATATAGAAATGATTGATCAGGGCGAGAAGCACGGTCGTGATAATGACGACTGCGCCCCAGATCGAAATCAATTGGTGAAGATATTTTTGCGGCTTGGGAAAATTTTTCAGTCCCAATAAAAATAGTTCGCAAAGCAAGACTGGCATCGCGAGAAACGATGCAATTTTTAAGTCGAAGCGAAATCCGGTGATGAAGGCGTGTTTGACGTGAATTGCGGGCAGATGCTCAGGACGCACGTATGCGTACCAATCCCAAACGCGGAACAGCAGTAAGGTTATTCCCAGCAGTCCCCAGAGAATCAAGGATCGATTAAACGCGCGGGATTGAATCATATTGTCCATAAGGCGGCTGATTGAGACGCAGTATTCTTTTTGCTAAAAATCGATGGGCTTCGCATTGCGAAGCCCATCGACGAACCTACGGTATCTGAATCTTTGCGAGTTACAGATCGCGCAACAAAGCGTTGATGCCAACTTTAGCGCGGGTTTTAGCGTCTACGCGCTTCACGATAACGGCGCAGGTAAGGTTGTACCTGCCGCCATCTTTAGGCAGTGAGCCCGCGACCACAACAGCGCCAGCAGGTACGCGGCCATAGCTGATTTCGCCGGTTTCGCGATCGTAAATCGGCGTGCTTTGGCCGATGAAAACGCCCATCGAAAGCACTGCGCCTTTTTCAACGATGACGCCTTCAACGACTTCTGAGCGAGCGCCGATAAAGCAGTCGTCTTCGATAATTGTTGGGCTGGCCTGTAGAGGTTCCAGAACGCCGCCGATGCCGACGCCGCCTGAGAGATGCACGTTAGAACCAATCTGTGCGCAGGAACCAACCGTAGCCCAGGTATCCACCATGGTGCCGGAGCCGACATAGGCGCCGATGTTGACGTAGGACGGCATCAAGATTGCGTTCGGTGCGATGAATGAACCTTTGCGTGCAGCAGCAGGCGGCACGATGCGTGCGCCTTGTGCAACGAAGTCCGCTTCGGACCAATCAGCAAACTTCAAAGGTACTTTGTCATAGCCATGCAAGCGGCCCATTTCCACCGGTGCATTGTTATGCAGGCGGAAGTAGAGCAGTACGGCTTTCTTTAGCCACTCGTTGACCTTCCAGCCGTCGGCGGTAGGCTCGGCAACGCGAACTTCGCCTTTGTCCAGAAGACAAATGGTTTTATCTACTGCGCTGCGCAGAGTGGCATTGCACTTGTCGAGCGTGTCGCGCTGTTCCCAGGCAGATTCGATGATTTTCTGGAGTTCGTCTTTATTCATTTTAGTTGGCTTCAGTACGGTTGAGTGTGCGGGTGATGACTTCGCGGAGTTCTTCGATGACTTTCTCATCGAGAAGTGGGCGATGCATCCGATCAGTGATAAAGAAAACGTCTTCAGCGCGCTCGCCAATCGTGCCGATCTTAGCGGCGTCGAGCAGGATGCCGCGCTTCTGGAACACGCGGCCGATCATCGACAGCAGACCAGGTTGGTCGGCGGTGACAAGTTCAAGAATCGTACGCTTGCGCGCTTGATCCTGACTGAAATAAATCGTCGTCGGCGTGTTGAAGTGCTTGAGCTTATGTGAAGTGCGACGGTTCACATCGACGATGGAAATATCTGGATCGCTCAGCACTTTGCGTAGTGCATCGCGAATTTCATCGTAGCGATGTGCGCCATCAATCGGTGAGCCGTCGCCTTCCATCACCATGTATGAATCCAGCGTGTAGCCGTCGTCCGTGGTGTTGAGACGTGCGTCCAAAATGTTCAAGCCGAGGCGAGCGAGAACGCCCGTGGTGAGGCCAAACAAATGGTCGCGGTCGCGCGTGTATATGAAGACGGTCGTACCGCGGTCGGCGAGGGGCTCCACCAAAACCAGCGGCAATTTTTCTTCGGTGCTGGAGAGAATTTCTGGCAGGTGCCAAGCCAATTCTTCTGGCGTGTGGCGCAAGAAATAATCGTTTTCGAAACGCGCCCAAACTTCTTTCGCTTGTTGCGGATCAACGCCTTTGGCAGCGACGAGCGTGAGTGCGCGGCTGCGCTGTTCAGCAACCATCTCTGCTTCATTGACTGGGTTGTGCAGGCCACGTTCGAGTGCGCGAGCAGTCGCGTTGTAGAGATTGACCAGCAAGCTTTCGCGCCAGGAATTCCACAGTGCTGGGTTGGTGCCGCGAATGTCTGCGCAAGTGAGCAGGAACAGATAATCGAGCTTGCTGCGATCAGCGATCTTGCGAGCAAAATCGGAAATCACTTTTGGATCTGTGATGTCTTGTTTCTGAGCGGTGAGCGACATCAACAGATGGTTTTTCACCAGCCACGAAACAATCGCAGCATCGCCGTGCGAGAGACCGTGATTGAGGCAAAACTCTTCAGCTTCTTGTCCGCCCAATTCAGAGTGATCGCCACCACGACCTTTGGCCATGTCGTGGAAGAAAGCGCCGAGATACAGCACTTCCGGCTTGGTGAGGCGATCCATCACGTCGCTGCAGAAAGGGAACTCATCACGGAAACGCTTCATCGCAAAACGTCGTGCGTTGCGCAGAACGTAGAGTGTGTGTTCGTCGACGGTGAGCGTGTGAAACAGGTCGTACTGCATCAGACCGATGATTTGACCGAACGCAGGTAGATAGCTGCCCAACACGTTGTAACGATTCATGCGGCGCAGATTGCGTGTGAGGCCACGGCCTTCGCGGAACATTTCGATGAACAAGCTGCGTGCGCGTACGTCTTGGCGAACTGTATCGTTGATCAATCGAGCATCGCGCAGAATCAAACGCAAGGTACTGGCGCGGATGCCTTCAATTTTTGGATTTTGCTGCATCAGCAAAAAGATTTCGATCAGCGCATGCGGATGTTGTTTGAACACATCTTCACTACGCACTTCAATGAAGTTGCGACGCACTTCAAAGCGAGGGTTCAGTGCTTTCGGTTCTTCGCGAACTTCAGCATGCAGAATCGCTTCGTCGAACAGCTGCAACAACACGTCGTTGAGGCATGACAGTGATTTGATCGTGCGGTAGTAAAGCTGCATGAACTGTTCGACGGCGCGATTGCGGTCGGAGTCCACATAGCCAAACAATGCAGCGACTTTAATCTGATGATCGAACAGCAAACGATCTTCGCGACGGCCGGTGATCATGTGCAGCGAAAAGCGCACACGCCAGAGGAAATCTTGGCCAGCGAAAAGCTCGTCGCATTCTTGTTTTGTCAGGAAGCCGCGATCACGCAGTTCAATCAGATTGCGTGCGCCGAAGTGGCGCTTGGCAACCCAGCCAACGGTGTGAATATCGCGTAGACCGCCGGGGCCTTCTTTGACGTTCGGTTCCAGCTTGTAGCCGGTGTCGTCGTACTTTTTGTGACGTGCCGCTTGCTCATCGCGCTTGGCGCGATAGAACTCATCAGCGGGCCAGAGTTTGTCTGGCGCGATGGCAGTTTGCATGGCGCTGTAAAGGCGCATATCGCCGATCAGCGGACGCGCTTCCATCATGTTGGTCATGACGGTGATATCGCCATCCGCCTGCTGACGGCAATCATCAACTGTGCGCACGCTCTGGCCGACTTCGAGGCCAATGTCCCAGCCAAATGCAGTGAGCTGTTCCAGTGACTGGCGGTATTGCTCCAGCGCGCCGGGCTCGTGCAGCAACAGAATGTCGATATCCGAGTGCGGCAGCAGTTCGCCACGGCCGTAACCGCCGACAGCAATCATCGCCAAACCCTGCGGATTTTCTGGCAGAAACTTCAGCCAGGCTTCACGCAAAACTTCATCAACCAAATGGGCGCGGGCGTGGACCAGCGAGTCCGCAGGCATGCCTTCGTGAAACAGCGTGAATAGGCGCTCGCGGCCCCAAGTAAGGGTGTCGCGGAAGGCGGCGATAGAGCGGCCATCCAGATGCAGGCGAGCGCGGATTTTTGGCGTGCTAAAAATCGACGCGGCTTCGTCTTCGGCGAGTTCGATTTCTGCGCCCATTAGACGACTTCCCCTGCGCGCAGGGTCAGTACTTCATAGCCGGTTTCGGTCACGAGAATGGTGTGCTCCCATTGGGCGGACATTGAGTGATCTTTGGTGACCACGGTCCAGCCATCAGGCAGGAGTTTAACGTCGACTTTGCCGGCGTTGATCATAGGTTCGATGGTAAAGGTCATGCCGGCTTGTAATTCAACTCCCGTGCCAGCTTTGCCGTAATGCACGACTTGCGGGTCTTCGTGGAAAATTTGGCCAATGCCATGACCGCAATATTCCCGGACCACGGTGAAGCCGCGGGCCTCGGCGTATTTCTGAATCACGGCGCCGATATCGCCCAGTTTGGCGCCTGGACGCACCACTTTGATGCCTTCGATCATCGCTTCGCGCGTGGTTTCAGCCAGACGTTTGGCCAACACGGTGGGCTCGCCGACATGGAACATCTGGCTGGTATCGCCATGCCAGCCGTCTTTGATGACGGTGACGTCGATGTTCAAAGAATCGCCTTTTTTCAAGGTCTTAGGGCCGGGAATGCCGTGGCAGACCACGTGGTTGACCGATGTGCAGATCGATTTTGGGAAGGGCACGCGGCCGTTGCCGCCGCCGTAGTTCAGCGGGGCAGGGATGCACTTGAGCGTATTGACGATGTAGTCGTGGCAACGGCGATTCAGTTCATCGGTGCTGACGCCCGGTTTTACATATGGCGCAATCATGGTCAGCACGTCCCCGGCGGCGGCGCCCGCGGCGCGCATCATCTGCTGTTGTTCGGTGTTTTTTATAGTGATCGACATGGGCCGGAGCTAGGGGAAACGCAGGGGAACGCGTTGTTTTCAAAGGGTCGCTATGGTATAAAGCGCGCCCTTCAAAGGCAATTCGGCAATCCTGCCGCACTGTACTTTGATTAATCCAAACGCGTCGGTCTTGGGTGCTTGCACTTCGACGCGGTTTGCTATCAACCCAAGGAGTTGTACACATGTCGAATATCACTATGCGACAGTTGCTGGAAGCGGGCGTCCACTTTGGACACCGCACCCGCTACTGGAACCCGAAAATGGAAGCTTACATTTTCGGCGAACGTAACCGCATTCACATCGTTAACCTCGAACAGACCCTGCCGATGCTGAAGGACGCTTGCTCCTTCGCTGGCAAGCTCGCCGCCAACGGCGGCCGTATCCTGTTCGTAGGCACCAAGCGCGCTGCACGTGAGGCAGTTGAAGCCGAAGCGCTGCGTTGCCACATGCCGTATGTTTCCCAGCGCTGGCTGGGCGGCACGCTGACCAACTTCAAGACCATCAAGGGCTCGATCAAGCGCCTGCACGAGATGGAAAAAGCAATTGAAGATGGCAGCATCAATCGTCTGACCAAGAAAGAACAGCTCAACCACACTCGCGAAGTTGAAAAACTGCGCAAGTCGCTGGGCGGCATCAAGAACATGCCGAGCCTGCCGGACTGCCTGTTCGTTATCGACACCGGTTACGAAAAGAACGCGATTGCTGAAGCCAAGAAGCTCGGCATTCCGGTTATCGCCGTCGTCGACACCAACAACGATCCGCAGCCTGTTGACTACGTGATCCCAGGTAACGACGACGCAACCCGCGCCATCAAGGTCTACACCGCCTGCCTGGCTGAAGCCATTCTCGAAGGCCGTGGTTCGAACCCGAACCTCAAGCCTGACGAATATGTGCCAGAGCCAGAAGTGAAGATGGAAGCACCACGCAAACCGCGTCCGCGTAAGCCTGGCGAAAAAGATGGCAAGAACGACCGTGGTTCGCGCGGCCGTCGTGGCGCCGAAGCCTAAATCGTAGGCGAGCGGGAAGAGACTTCAATGTCTCTTCCCGTTCTGTTTTAGGCCTGCTGTTTTAGGCTCAATTTAGTTTCAAGCCAGATTTATTCCTCATCTGCTGCCTCAATGGCGGCAATAAAGATTTGATACCTATGACAACTCCAATTACTGCATCACAGGTTAAGGAACTCCGCGAGCGCACTGGCGCTGGCATGAGCGACTGCAAAAAAGCGCTCGAAGCCACCGGTGGCGACATCGACAAAGCCGCTGAAAAGCTGCGCACGGACGGCATGGCCAAGGCTGACAAGAAAGGCGGCCGTACGGCTGCTGAAGGCGTGATCGCGATGGCATCTGACGCCGGCTCGGTTGTGCTGGTTGAAGTGAACTCCGAAACCGACTTCGTCTCCAAAGGCGACGAATTCCAGGGCCTCGCTGCTGCTGCCGCACAGGCTGCACTCAAGCACAAACCTGCTGACCTCGCTGCGCTGTTGGCGCTCGACGTTGGTGGCGAAACGCTGGAAGAAAAGCGCCGCGCACTGATCGCCAAACTCGGCGAAAACATGACCATCCGTCGTTTTGAGATCGTGAACAAGGCAGCTGGCGAAATCGCCGCCTACCTGCACGGCACCAAGATTGGCGCGGTCGTGGCCTTGAACACGGGCAGCGCGGAAGTGGCCAAGGACGTTGCGATGCATGTCGCTGCTTCCAATCCACGTTTCCTCGACGTTTCGCAGATCTCGGCCGAAGTTCTGGCTACCGAGCGCCGCATCATCGAAGCCACGGTTGCGCAGGAACAGGCCGAAGCCAAGGCTGAGTCCGACAAGCTGGCCGGGTTCCTTAAAGAAATGGATGGCGAGAAGACCAATGGTCACTATGACGGCCTCTCCGCTGAAGGCAAGAAGGAATGGGATGACGAGTACGCCACGATCAAGAAGAAGTTCGGTGGTGGTTACAAGGCGAAACCTGCTGAAATCCAGTCCAAGATGCTCGACGGCAAGGTTGCCAAGTTCGTGAACGAAATCACCCTGCTGGGTCAGCCTTTTGTTAAGAACCCAGACGAGACGGTTGAAAAGCTGCTCGCGTCGCAGAAAGCCAGCGTCGCACGCTTCGTGCGTTTCGCTGTCGGCGACGGCATCGAAAAGGCTCAAACTGACTTTGCAGCAGAAGTGGCTGCAGCAGGCGGTTAAGTCCTTCTTTGCGGTAAACTATCGGTAAATCTGAGGCCCCGGAAACGGGGCCTCTTTCTAGGCGAACCAGAACGCGAGGATTCCTGACTTGAGTACAAAGCCAGCTTACAAACGAATCCTGTTGAAGTTATCCGGCGAAGCCCTGATGGGTAGTTCGCAGTTCGGCATTTCCTCTGAGGTGATGACCTTTCTCGCTAACGAGATCAAGGGCATCGTTGATGCGGGTGTTGAAGTTGCACTGGTGGTCGGTGGCGGCAACATCTTCCGCGGCGAAGGTCTGGCCCGCGGCGGCATGGACCGCATCACTGGTGATCACATGGGCATGTTGGCTACCGTGATTAACGGCCTCGCCATTCAAGACGCGATTGAACGCATCGGCCTGCAAGCACGTGTGCAGTCTGCACTGCGCATCAACGAAGTTTGCGAAGACTACATTCGCCGCAAAGCACAGCGTCATCTCGAAAAAGGTCGCGTGGTGATTTTTGCTGCCGGTACTGGCAACCCTTTCTTCACGACCGATTCCGCTGCGGCATTGCGTGCGGTTGAAGTCAGCGCTGATCTGTTGTTGAAAGCGACCAAGGTCGACGGCATCTACACCGCCGATCCTAAGAAGGATCCGAAGGCCACCAAGTATTCGACGCTGACCTACGATCAGGCGCTAGACCAGCGTTTGAGCGTGATGGATCAGACCGCGCTGGTGCTTTGCCGCGATAACAAAATGAAATTGCGGGTCTATGACATGGACCGCCCGGGCGCTCTGATGAAGATCGTGATGGGCGACGACACCATTGGCACGCACGTAACCGTCTAATTTTTGGAGACGATGGAAATGGTAAACAAGATCAAAGCCGACGCCACTGCCCGTATGCAGAAGTGCCTCGACAACCTCAAGACTCAGCTGACCAAGCTGCGCACTGGCCGCGCCAATCCCGCGCTGCTGGATCATGTGCGCGTCGATTTTTATGGTTCGGAAGTTCCTATTTCGCAGGCCGCTCAGGTCACGGTTGAAGACGCTCGTACGATCTCAATCACGCCTTATGACAAGACGCTGCTCGGTCTGATCGAGAAAGCCATTCTGGCTTCAGATCTGGGCCTGACGCCGAACACCGCTGGCACCACGATTCGCATCAATATGCCGCCGCTGACGGAAGAACGTCGCCGTGAGCTGACCAAAGTTGTGAAGACTGAAGCGGAAGAAGCCAAGATCGCGATTCGCAATGTGCGTCGTGATGCTAACCAGGCGGTGAAGGATCTTGGCAAGGCTAAGACCATCACCACCGACGAAGAAAAGCGCGCTGAATCCGATATTCAGAAGCTCACCGATCAGCATGTGGCCAAAGTTGATGAAACGGCTGCAACGAAAGAAAAAGATTTGATGGCGATGTGATCTGACGTGAGCAAGTCTTCACCTTCGCTGCCAAAGTCGTCCGCACCGCGCCATGTCGCGGTGATCATGGATGGCAATGGCCGTTGGGCAAAGCAGCGTTTGCAGCCACGCGCAATGGGGCATCGTGCGGGCGTTAAGAGCGTGCGCAAGATTGTTCGTGGGGCGCATAACGCCGGCGTTGAAGTGCTGACGATCTTTGCGTTTTCGCAAGAAAACTGGCGTCGCCCGCAAGAAGAAGTGAGCTTGCTGATGCAGCTCTTCGTGAAGACCTTGTCGCGTGAAGTGGACTCGATGCACAAGAACGGCATCAGCATTCGCTTCATTGGCGATCATCGTGATTTTGCACAAAGCCTGCGCGATGAAATGGCGCGTGCCGAACAACTCACTTTGCATAACACCTCACTTAAGTTGGTGGTGGCGGTGGGTTATGGCGGGCAGTGGGATATCGCACAAGCGGCAAAGCGTTGTGTCACGCTGGGTCGTGAAATCAATGTCGAGAACATCGAAGAGTACTTAGATACCGCAGGTCTGCCGGCGCCGGATTTGATGATCCGTACTGGCGGTGAGCAGCGAATCAGCAACTTCTTGCTGTGGCAGCTGGCCTATACCGAGCTGTTCTTTACCGACACGCTGTGGCCTGATTTCAATGAAGCCGAATTCAAGGCAGCAATCGCGTGGTTTGCTGGACGCGAACGGCGCTTTGGCCGAGTGCCTGAAGCGGCTTAAGTCGCTTTGAAAACCGCCATGGATAGCGCATCCTTACATCTGCAACTCACCGGATCGGACCAATAACATGTTGATGCAGCGCGTGATCACCGCCTTGCTGTTATTACCCGTGCTGTTGGGCATGATCTGGTTTGCGCCAACGCCTTGGCTTTATGTCTTCTTTTCTGCCGCTGGTCTGATGATCGCGTGGGAGTGGACCGGCCTGATGCGTTGGTCGGGGCATAGCGCCAAGCGCTATCTCTATGTGGCTGCAATGGCGATTGTGTTGTTTGCGGTTTGGGCTGCTCCGATTGAATACCGCCCTTGGTTGTTCGGTGTGGCTGCGGTTTGGTGGGTGTTTAGCTTCATTCTCGTCTCAGGATTCCCGCAGAATTTTCAGCGCCACCCACCATCTGATATTGCGATGAGTTTGTTGGGCTTGCTGCTTATTTCTTCAACGCTATTGGCGCTGGCAACACTGCATGCCATGCCCAATGGCGTGATGCGTTTGATCTATTTGTTCTTCCTGATTTTCGCTGCAGACACCGGCGCATATTTCGCAGGCCGCACGTTTGGTAAGCACAAGCTGGCGCCGAATGTGTCGCCTGGCAAAACCATTGAAGGCGCGATTGGCGGTGTGCTGCTCTGCGGTGCATGGTCGCTTGTGGGCGGGCATTACATTTTTCAGGCACAAGGCGATGCGCTGATCGCATTGTTCGTGCTGAGCATGGTGATTGCGGTGTTCTCGATTGTGGGCGACCTCACCGAAAGCATGTTCAAGCGCCATGCAGGTATCAAAGACAGCGGCAATATCCTGCCCGGTCATGGCGGCATTCTTGATCGCGTCGACAGCATTCTGTCCGCTGCACCAGTGATGGTGCTGGGCCTGCTGTTACTCAATATCTGATGCAAAACCTCGTCGTCCTAGGCGCTACTGGAACAATCGGGCGCAACACACTCGACGTTGCGCAGCGGCATAGCGACAAGCTGCGTGTTCTGGCGCTGACAGCCAATACCGACGACGCCGCTTTATTTGAACTGTGCCAAGCATTCTTGCCGCGCATTGCGGTGATGGCAGATGCAGCCGCAGCGCAGCGTCTTGAAGCCAAGATCAAATCCGCAGGTCTCAAAATTGAAGTGGGAACTGGCGTCGATGCGCTAGTTGCAGTTGCTGCACATGCTGAAGCTGATCAGATCATGTCGGCCATTGTTGGCGCAGCGGGCTTGTTGCCGACGCTGGCCGCTGTGCAAAAAGGTAAGCGCGTTCTGATTGCCAACAAAGAACCGCTGGTGATGGCGGGGCGTTTGCTGATGGATGCGGCGGATCAATCTGGCGCCACCATCATCCCGATTGATTCTGAACACAACGCGATCTTTCAGTGCTTGCCTGCGGCGTATCGCTGCGGCGCAGTGCCTAAGGGCGTAAAGCGTTTGGTGCTGACGGCATCCGGCGGCCCGTTCCGTGAAACGCCTTTAGCGGATTTGCCCAAGGTCACGCCTCAGCAGGCGGTGCGTCACCCCAATTGGGTGATGGGCCAGAAGATCTCGGTGGACTCCGCCACCATGATGAACAAAGGCTTGGAGCTGATTGAAGCGGCGACTTTGTATCGTCTGCCTGCCGCCCAGCTTGAGGTGGTGATTCACCCTGAGAGCGCGATTCACTCATTAGTTGAGTACGTCGACGGCTCGATGCTGGCCCAACTTGGTCAGCCCGATATGCGCGTGCCAATTGCTCATGCGCTGGCTTGGCCAGAGCGCTGGGAGTCGGGTGTAGATGGCCTTGATCTTGCTGCTTTGGGACGTATGCGCTTTGAGCCAGCGGACACGCAGCGCTTCCCCTGCCTGCGTTTGGCACGTGAGGCTTTGATTGCGGGCGGCAATGCCGCAAATGTATTGAACGCAGCGAACGAAATCGCTGTCGAAGCGTTTCTTAAGGGGAAACTTACGTATACCGGTATCGCAGAAATGATCGAAAGCTGCCTGAATGCTGATCACCAAGCTGTAGCGTCTGACCTTGCCGGCATTCTTGCCGTCGATGCTTGGGCCCGTGATTGGTCTATGAGTTGGCTCAATTCTGGACAGAAGGTCATCCATGCTTAATTTGGTTTGGAGCGTTGGCGGGTTTCTGGTCGCGATCGGTATTCTGGTCGCCTTTCACGAATTCGGTCACTACTGGGTTGCTCGACGCTGTGGCGTCAAAGTTCTGCGCTTCTCACTAGGCTTCGGCAAACCGCTGTGGACCCGCACCAGCAAAGATGGCGTGGAGTGGGTTGTATCCGCTCTGCCTTTGGGCGGCTACGTCAAAATGCTGGATGAGCGCGAAGGCGAAGTCCCCGCGAACGAACGTCACCTCGCCTTCAACACACAGAGCCTTGGCAAGCGCGCACTGATTGTGGCGGCCGGCCCCATATTCAATTTTGCACTGGCGATCCTGTTTTACTGGGCCGTCTTTATCCTTGGCGTTGAAGGCATCAAGCCGCTTCTTGCAGAGCCACCGGCTGCCTCTATTGCGGCCAAGGTTGGGTTGCATCAGGGCGACCAGGTTTTGCGCATCGGCGATGTTGAAATTGCCACTTGGAACAAACTCCGTACAGAACTGCTGAGCCGTGCGCTGGAAGGCAAGCCTGTGCCTGTCGTGATCAAGACCAGCGGCGGCGAGACCCGCGAGCTAGTGATTGATCTGGCCGCAGTCCGAGTGGATCCGGAGTTTCTGTTTAACGATCTCGGTTTTGAGGTTTTTCAGCCTGAGATTCCCGCCCTGATTGAAAGCGTGGTCAAAGGCGATCCAGCAGACGATGCTGGCTTGAAGACCGGCGATCTTTTCCTGTCCTTTAACGGCACGCCTGTGACCTCTTGGCAGCAGTGGTCCAAATGGGTGCGTGCGCATCCCGGCGAAGTGGCCAAAGTTCAGGTTAAGCGCGGCAATGAGACACTGGAACGCAACCTCATCATCGGCCATGGCGATCAAGGGCTTGGCAAGATTGGCGCGCGCGTAGCAGTCCCGCCTGAGTTGTGGCAGGATTTGCGCGCTGAAGACCGGCTTAACCCGATTGCCGCCGTTCCTGCGGCGATACGGTACACCGGGCAGATGTCTATGCTGACCTTGAAAATGCTCTGGCGCATGGTGCTGGGGGATGTTTCGATCAAGAACGTCAGCGGTCCCATCCAGATCGCAGAGGTGGCAGGAATTACTGCCCAAGTCGGCTTTGTGCCGTTCTTGGCTTTTATGGCCATTGTTAGTGTGAGTTTGGGTGTATTGAATTTGTTACCGGTGCCGCTGCTGGATGGCGGGCATCTGTTGTATTACGCGGTCGAAGCGGTGAAAGGATCACCGGTTTCTGAACGCATGATGGAGATGGGGCAGCGCTTGGGGGTGACCTTCTTGGTAGCCTTAATGGGGTTAGCGTTCTACAACGATATTGCGCGCCTGCTGAACTGAACTAAAACTAATTACGAACTGAACGCGGAACTACTAGAACAATGAGATTCAGCAAGACCGCTTTGTTGACCGCGGTAGCAGCTCTGCTGCTAGCGGGACAAGCCTTCGCGTTCAGCGCGTTTACGATTAAAGAGATTCGCGCTCGTGGTCTTGAGCGTCTCGATATCGGCACCGTACTGACGTATCTGCCCTTGTCTGTTGGTGACGAGCTTAACGACACCACCTCGCGTCAAGCGATCCGTGCGCTCTACCAGACCGGGCTGTTCCAAGATGTTCAGTTGGAACGTGACGGCGATGCGCTCGTTATTGCGGTGAAAGAGCGTCCTGCAATCACCACGTTTAAGATCGAAGGCAACGACAAGATCGGCGGCGATGAGCTGAAGAAATCGCTGAAAGATCTCGGCATGGCCGATGGCGAGTTGTTCAAGCGCGAACTGCTCGATCAAGTGGAACAAGAACTGCGTCGTCAGTACTACGCCAATGGTTATTACGATGTTGCTATCGATACCAAGGTAAAAGACGAATCCAATAATCGCGTGTCGGTCAACATCAAAGTGACTGAAGGTAAAGTCACCAAGATTAAAGACATCAACGTCATAGGCAACAAGGCCTTCAAGACGAAGGATTTGTTAGCGCAGTTCAAGCTTGAACGTACGCACTGGATTCCGTTTCAGAAGACCGACCGTTACTCCAAGCAGCAGCTCGGTGGCGACTTGGAAGCACTGCAGTCTTATTACCAAGATCGCGGCTATCTGAAGTTTGATGTGCGCTCCGTGCAGGTTGCGCTGACGCCAGACAAAGAATCGATTTACGTCACGATCAACGTTGATGAAGGTTCGGTCTACAAAGTTAAAGGCCACAAGTTCTCGGGTGAGATTATTCTCAACGAGACATTCTTGAATGTTCTGCTCTCAACGCCAGATGGCAGCACCTTCTCGCGTAAAGAAGCCACCGAAAGCGCAAATCGTATTGAAGCTGCGCTGTCTGATATTGGTTATGCCTTTGCCAAGGTCACGCCGATTCCGGATGTGGATGAAGAAAAGAAGCTGATCACGATTAATTACTACGTTGAGCCGGGCAAGCGCGCGTATGTACGCCGCATTACTTTTGCTGGCCATGGCACGACTAACGATGAAACGCTGCGTCGCGAAATGCGCCAGCTTGAAGCTTCACCATTCTCCAAGAGTGCTGTTGAGCGTTCACGCGTACGTTTGACTCGCTTGCCGTTTATCGAAGAAGCAGAAGTCGATACCAAACCAGTAGCGGGTTCTGATGATTTGGTTGATATCGCATTCCGAATCAAAGAACGTGCGCCTGGTTCTGTGCAGTTTGGTGTGGGTTTCTCGGGTTCTCAGGGCTTCCTGATCAACGGCAGCCTCACGCACACCAACTTCTTGGGTACGGGTGATCGCGTTGAATTGGCGCTGGATCACAACGCTATTTCTAAGAGTGTGAACCTGTCGCTTACCAATCCTTACTTCACCGCTGATGGCATTAGTCAGACGGTGGGCCTGTCCTATCGCAATTCGAAGTCGGTTATTCGTAATGCATCGGGCTTCAATTCGAATGTGATGGCTGCCAACCTGACTTACGGTATTCCGTTGTCAGAATTCGCAGCTCTGCGTTTGGGTGCCTCTGTAGAGCAAACCGCGATTACAACGTTTGCAAATACGCCTCGTGAGCTCGCAGAGTTCGTTGAGGAAAACGGAACGGTGTTCACGAACGTTCAGTTGCGTACCGGTATTAGCCGCGATACGCGTAACCGCACTTTCTTTGCTAACTACGGCTCTCTGAATCAATTTGACGTCGATGTTTCTGTCCCGGGCAGCGATTTGCTTTATTACACAATGAGCTACCGTGGGCAGGCGTATCAGCCGCTGTTCTGGAAGTTCTTGCTGGAAGCGAATGCTTCGCTCGGCTTTGTTGATTCATTTGGTAAAACAAAGATCGTGCCTCCATACGAAAACTTCTTCGCCGGTGGTTCACGCACGGTTCGTGGTTACCGCGATGGTGAGCTGGGTCCTAAGGACGAGTTCTTGAACCCATTCGGCGGCAAGTTCCGCACAACGGCGCAGATGAATATGATCATCCCAATGCCGATTGAGTCGGATGGTAAGTCGACACGTTTGGCACTGTTCTATGACATCGGTAACGTGTTTGCTGAGCGTCAGGATTTCGCCATTAATGAATTGCGCTATACGGCAGGCATCAACTTCCAGTGGTTCACGCCGTTCTTGGGCCTGCTCGATTTAAGCTATGCATTCCCATTGAACGAAAAGCAGGGTGACAGAATCGAAAGATTCCAGATCAACTTCGGTACGGGCTTCTAAGCCGTCCCACGCTGATCTGCCAGCTACGAAACGTTATATTTTATTAAATTTATTTAAGATCACAGATAGTTATTCACTTTAACTTTGATCAAAACCGCAGGTGCGGACGGCCTAAAGGCCGCACCGCACCGTTTACAGCAAGAGGAAAAGAAGCAAATGAAACTCCTGAATAAGACTCTGACTGCAGCCGTTATCGGCGCTACCGCCTTGATGATCACGGGCACGGCGCAGGCCGAAGTGAAGATCGCCACGATCCGTGTGGCTGACGTTGTGCAGCAGTCGCCGCAGTTCAAGGCCGGCGCTGACAAAATCAAAACCGAATTCGATCGTCGCAAGAATGACCTCGAAGCCGAGATGAAAAAATTCCAGGCTGATGCGGCCAAGTACCAGAAGGAAGGCTCGCTGATGAGCCCAGCCGACGTTGCCAAGACCGAGAAAGATCTGAGCGCACGTCAGGTTGATATCCAGTACAAGCAGCGCCAGTTCCAGGACGACTTCAAGGCTCGTGACACGCAGCTCACCACCGACATGATGAGCAAGATCAAGGCTGTGATCGAAGCCGTTGCCAAGGAAAAGGGCGTTGACGCTGTTCTTCAGGACCCTGTCTACGCGACCGCCGCTGTAGACATCACCGACGCAGTGCTGAAGCGCCTGCAGTCGACTCCAGCCGCCGCTAAGTAAGTTTCTGCATCACCGCACGCCGCTCCTTCCTGAGAAGGGAGGAGCGGCGTTGCGCGTTTGATGACGCCTTCGTTTATCCTTGCCGCAGGCGCGGAAGTAGCGCTAATAGGCCCTAGACCCCATGTCACACACTCTTGGCGAAATTGCAGCACGCTTCGGCCTCGAATTAAAAGGCGACGCGAGCATTGTCATCAGCGGCGTTTGCTCGCTGTCTCCTGGCAAGCCCGGCTGTATTGGTTTTCTGAACAACCCTAAATTCCGTCCACAGCTTGCGAGCACGCAGGCCGGTGCGGTGATTGTGGGCAAGCGTGATGGTGCAACGTTTACCGGCAATGGTCTGGTTGCGCCTGATCCTTATCTCGCATTCGCGCGCATCGCAGCGCTGTTTGATCGCAGCCGTGATTTTGAGCCGGGGATTCATCCCAGTGCCGTCATCGCAGCTGATGCCCAGTTGGGCGAGGGCAGCTGTGTCGCCGCGCAGGTGGTGATTGAGTCGGGCGCTGTGATTGGTGAGGGTTCTTACATTGGTCCCGGTAGCATCATTAGCCGTGGCGCACAGATTGGTAAGAAAGCATTTCTGGTCGCGCGTGTGCACATCGGGCACGACGTTCGAATTGGCGAGCGTTGCCAGTTTCAGCCGGGTGCGGTGATCGGCTCGCGTGGTTTCGGCAATGCGCCGAGTCCAACCGGTTGGGTGGAAGTGCCGCAGTTGGGCACTGTCGTGATTGGCAACGATGTTGAAGTCGGCGCCAACACCACGATTGATCGTGGCGCGATTGAAGACACGGTGATTGGCGATGGCGCACGCCTCGACAATTTGATTCAGATTGCACACAACGTGCATATCGGTGCGCATACCGCGGTGGCTGCTTGTACGGGAATTGCGGGCAGCACAAAAATTGGTT
This sequence comes from Stenotrophobium rhamnosiphilum, assembly GCF_003052265.1. Lineage (GTDB taxonomy): Bacteria > Pseudomonadota > Gammaproteobacteria > Nevskiales > Nevskiaceae > Stenotrophobium > Stenotrophobium rhamnosiphilum. The sequence continues at coordinate 381,295 of NZ_QANS01000002.1, read as the reverse complement.
CACGCTGCATGATTGGTGGCGGCGTTGGTATTACAGGTCACATTGAGATTGGCGACGATGTCATCGTCATGGGCTTTGCCATGGTCACCAAGTCCCTCCCATCGAAGGGGGTCTATGGATCTGGTTTGCCGGTAGAAAATGCCAGGGAGTGGCGCAAGCAAGTGGCGCGTGTGCGACGCTTGGATCGATTGGAGCAAAGACTCCGCCATGCTGAGAACAAACTCGGCATTACAAGCAAAGCCGATGAGGGCGACAGTGAATAACACGATTTTTGATATCCGCGAGATCATGGGCATGTTGGCCCACCGCTATCCTTTTTTGTTGGTGGATCGTGTCATTGGCTACGAGCCGGGCAAATCCATGACGGCATTAAAGAATGTCACCATGAATGAGCATTTCTTTCTGGGCCATTTCCCCGGCCTGCCAACAATGCCCGGTGTGTTGATGGTGGAAGCCATGGCACAGGTTTGTGGTCTCTACACCTGTCAGGAGACTGGCCTGCGCGCCAATTCCGGCAAGATTTTTTACTTTGCAGCAATTGAAGAGTGCCGCTTCAAGCGCATCGTTGTTCCTGGCGATCAGCTCATACTGAAAATTGAGTTCGAGAAGCAGAAGCGCACCGTATATAAATTCAAGGGAACGGTTCATGTCGGCGATGAGATCGCTTGCGAAGCCGGGTTGACCTGCGTCATCAAAGACGTTGATCGTGGCGAAGAGGGCAAGTGAGCGTGAGCACCGTATTAATTCATCCCACTGCGATTATTGATCCCAGCGCCAAGCTACATGCCAGCGTAGAAGTTGGTCCGTACACCATCATCGGCGCAGGCGTTGAGATCGGCGAAGGTACGTGGATTGGTCCGCATGTGGTGCTGACCGGGCCGATGATCATCGGCAAGAACAACAAGATTTATCAGTTCGCCTCCATCGGCGAACTCTCGCAAGATCTCACTGCAACGCGTGATCAGCCAACCAGCACGGTGATTGGCGACAACAACGTGATCCGCGAATACGTCACGATTCAGCGCGGCACGATGAAAGAAGCCGAGCTCAAAAACGGCGAGACGCGCATCGGCAATCAAAACCTGATCATGGCGTATTGCCATGTTGCGCATGATTGCTGGATTGGTGACGGCAACATCTTTGCCAACAACACCAGCCTCGCTGGCCATGTGCATATCGGTAACACGGTGGTGATGGGCGGTTTCACCTTGATCTATCAGTTCATGAAGATCGGCGACCATGCATTCACCGCATACAGCTCAGCAATCACCGGTGATGTGCCGCCATTCGTAACCGTATCTGGCAGCCCAGCTGAGCCACGCATCATCAATAAAGAAGGCCTCAAGCGTCGCGGCTTCACGTCGGACGATATGGGCAAGATCGAAGATGCGTTCAAGCTGATCTATCGCTCAGGTAAGGTGTTGGCCGATGTCAAAATCGAGCTGGCGGAAATGGCCAAGGATTCGGTGCACGTGCAGCAGATGCTGGACTTCATCAACACTTCGCGCCGGTTGGCGCGTTAATCCCTGCTATGCGTTTTGCACTGATCGCCGGCGAACTTTCCGGGGACATCCTCGGCGCCGCGCTGATCACTGCACTGAAAGCACGCTATCCAGACGCAACGTTCTATGGCGTTGCAGGCCCGCGCATGATTGCGGCAGGTTGCGAACCGATTGCCAGCATTGAAGAACTTTCGGTGATGGGCTTTGCCGAAGTGATCAAGGTGCTGCCGCGTATTCTCAAGCTGCGCGCTTCAGTGATTGAACGCTTGTCGAAAGACAAACCAGACTGCGTGATTGGCATTGATGCGCCAGATTTCAATCTCACCGTCGAGCGCCGCCTGCGTGAGCAAGGCATTAAGACTGTTCACATGGTTAGCCCGACAGTGTGGGCTTGGCGACAGGGCCGCGTGAAGGGCATCGCCAAATCTGTTGATCTGATTCTGTGTTTATTTCCGTTTGAGCCTAAGTTTTACGCAGAGCACGATGTGCCTGCGGCCTACATCGGTCATCCGCTTGCTGATGAATTGAACGATGCAACCACGCAAATTTCCGCGCGTCGCGAGCTGGGTTTGCGTGAAGACGGTCCACTCGTCGCCGTGTTGCCCGGCAGTCGCGGCGGCGAGTTGAAATATCTAGGTGAAACATTTGCGCAAACAGCTGCGTGGTTGCAGCAACGTGTGCCCGGTGTGCGTTTCGTAACGCCTGTCGCAAAACCAAAACTGCGAGCAGGCATGGAGCAAGCGATTGCTCAGCACGCGCCCGGTGTTGAATGGACGCTGCTCGATGGCCAATCGCGCGAAGCGATGCGCGCTGCCGACGTCGTATTGCTCGCATCGGGTACCGCAACTTTGGAGTGCTTGCTGTTAGGCCGCCCGATGGTGGTGTCTTACCGCGCATCCTTCCTCGCTAAAGTTATTTTGCGTTGGATTGGTTTGCTGAAAACACAGTTCGTGAGCTTGCCGAATATTTTGTCGCCGAAGCCTGTCGTTGCTGAACTCTTGCAAGAAGAAGCAACGCCTGCGCTGTTGGGCCACGAGGTTTCTTACTTGCTGCGCAATCCGCTGATGCGTGAGCAGCAACTCGAGCAGTTCACGATTGTTCGCAATGAACTCAAGCGTGATTCCGCAGCACTAGCTGCTGATGCCATCGCCAAGTTGTTAGCGAAATAATCATGCAATCTTCAGCCAGCAGCCAGATTGATCTATTAGCGCCTACGCGAATTGTTGCGGGCGTTGATGAGGCAGGGCGTGGCTGTCTCGCTGGGCCGGTGTATGCAGCGGCAGTCGTGCTTGATCCGAAGGTCGAGATCAAAGGTCTTAACGATTCCAAAAAACTTTCTGCTGCTGCGCGCGAAAAACTCTTCGACAAGATTCAGCAGGGCGCTTTGTCGTGGAGTATCGCTCGCGCCGAAAGTCACGAGATCGATAGCATTAATATCTTGCAGGCCTCGTTGTTGGCGATGAAGCGTGCAGTCGAAACGCTGACGCATGCGCCGCACGAGGCGCTGGTCGATGGCAATCAAGCGCCGAAGTTGAACTGCAAAGTCACGACGATTATTGATGGCGATGCGCTGGAGCCTGCAATCATGGCCGCCAGCATTCTGGCCAAGGTTGCGCGTGATCGTGAGATGGAAAGGCTTGATGCAGAGTTTCCTGGGTATGGATTCTCCAAGCACAAAGGCTATGGCACTGCGCAGCATATGAATGCGCTGCGCGAACTGGGTGTCACTTCAATACATCGCATGAGCTTTGCGCCATGCGTGAAATTTGCGACGGCACGATGAGCTTCGTTCATCTCCGACTGCACACTGAATTCTCGCTGACCGACGGCATCGTTCGCGTTGAGCCACCACGTCGCAAGGGCGGTGGTAGCGGCGCGACGTTGACCGTGCGCGCAGCAGAACTAAACTTGCCTGCGGTGGCTATTACTGATCGCAACAACCTCTTTGCGATGGTGAAGTTTTACAAGGCCGCTGAAGGTGCTGGCATCAAACCAGTAGTGGGTGCCGATGTCTGGTTGGAAGAACGTGTGAAGGGCGATGGCCCTGAACGTCTGACGCTACTGGTGCAAAACGATCTCGGCTATCGCAATCTCACACGCATCATTTCGCTTAGCTATACCGATGGTCAGGCAAAGGGCTCTCCGCTGGTTCGTCGTGAGTGGCTCACGGCTTATAACGAAGGTCTGATTGCACTGACCGGACGTGATGGCGCGATCTACCGTTCACTGTTGGCCGACAATGTTCAGTCGGCGCTAGAAGCCGTCAAAGAGCTTCGTGCGAATTTTGAAGGGCGTTTGTATCTTGAAGTTGCACGCTGCAAGCGCCCCAATGATGAAGAATGGGTTCGTGCCGCAACGCTGCTCGCACGCCATGTTGGATTGCCTCTCGTCGCAAGCAACGACGTACGCTTTTTAAATCGTGACGAGTTCGAAGTACACGAAGCACGTGTCTGTATTGCGCAGGGCCGCATGCTCAATGACGAGAAGCGCCCACGTGAGTACACCGAGGAGCAATATCTCAAGAGCGCAGATGAAATGCGCGAGTTGTTTGCAGACTTGCCTGAAGCCGTTGAGAACACGTTAGAGATTGCGCGCCGCTGCACGCTGACGATGACCTTCGGCGTAAACCATCTGCCGCAGTTCCCGGTTCCAGAAGGCGATACCACCGATACGTATCTGCGTAAACGTGCGTTCGAAGGTTTGGACTGGCGCCTGACACAAATCACCGCAGCGCAGCCTGTTGATGTGTATCGCCAGCGTCTCGATTACGAGCTTGGCATCATCGAGAAAATGGGCTTTGCCGGTTACTTCCTCGTGGTGGCCGATTTCATTGAGTGGGCCAAGAAGAATGGCTGCCCTGTGGGTCCGGGCCGCGGTTCCGGCGCAGGTTCACTCGTCGCGTACACCATCGGCGTGACGGACCTTGATCCGCTGCCGTACAACTTGCTGTTCGAACGCTTCCTGAATCCGGAACGTGTATCGCTGCCAGACTTCGACGTCGACTTCTGCATGGACAATCGTGATCGCGTGATCGCGTATGTGTCGGAGAAATACGGCCGCGATCATGTGGGCCAGATCATCACCTACAGCACGATGGCCGCACGCGGTGTGGTGCGTGACGTGGCGCGTGTGATGGGCCATCCCTATCGTGTGGGCGACACGATCTCCAAGCTCATTCCCAATACTCCGGGTGCAACCCTCGCAGATGCTCTGGACGAAGTGCCCGAGCTAAAGCGTCTTTACGACACCGACGAAGAAACGCACGCGGTGCTTGATTTAGGTCTCGCACTCGAAGGCGTCACGCGCGGTGTTGGTGTTCATGCGGGTGGCGTGGTGATCGCGCCAAAAGCGCTGACCGCATTTGCACCGCTGTTCTGCGAACCGGGCGGCGAGGGCATGCGCACCCAGTTCGATATGAAAGATATCGAAACCGTCGGCTTGGTGAAGTTCGACTTCCTCGGCTTGAAGACGCTGACGATTATTCAAGAAGCAGTCAACCTCATTAGTGAAGGTCGCGGTGAAACCATTGATGTATTGCAACTGCCGCTGACGGACGCAAAGACTTACGAGCTTTACGCATCAGGCGGAACTGGCGCGGTATTCCAGATGGAATCTCCGGGCATGCAGAAAGCTTCGCGCGATCTGAAGCCAGATACGTTTGAAGACATCATCGCGCTCGTGTCGCTGTATCGACCAGGTCCGATGGACATGATCCCGGAATACTGCAAACGTAAACGCGGCGAAATGCCGATCGTCTATGAGCACCCGGATATGGAGGTCGTGCTGCATCCGACCTACGGCATCTTCGTGTATCAAGAGCAGGTGATGCAGATGTCGCAACGCCTCGCCGGCTACACGCTGGGCGGCGCTGACTTGTTGCGTCGTGCGATGGGTAAAAAGATCGCCGCGGAAATGGCCAAGCAGCGCACCGTATTTACGGAAGGCGCGGTTGGACGTGGCGTGACGACTGAAGTCGCCACGACAGTGTTCGACTTGATGGAGAAGTTCGCTAACTACGGCTTCAACAAATCACACGCTGCGGCTTACGCACTGGTTTCATACCAAACCGCGTGGCTGAAAACGCATTACCCCGCAGAGTTCATGGCGGCAGTGATGTCCTGCGATATGGACCACACGGAAACCGTTGTGGCCATGTTGGAAGAGTGCAAGCGCATTCATCTGAAGGTGCATGCGCCGGATGTGAATCGCAGCTTCTTTAAATTCACGGTGCCTTCACCGGGCGAAATTGTTTATGGCCTTGGTGCGATCAAGGGCGCAGGCGAAGCAGCGTTGGCAGGCATTGTTGCTGATCGACAAAAGAACGGACGCTTCCAAGATATTTTCGATTTCTGTCGCCGCATCGATTTGAAGAAAGCCAACAAGCGCGTGCTTGAAGCGCTGATCTTCTCGGGTGCAATGGACAGCTTGGGTCTCAATCGCGCATCGCTGCTTAAAACTTTGCCCAAAGCAATTGCACTTGCTGAGCGTGCGACTGAAAGCGCTAACAGCGGTCAAAACGAATTGTTTGGTCTCGGCTCATCAACGCCGAAAGCGGAAGAGCGCATCGAATCTGAATACGTTGATGAATGGTCGATCCGCGAAAAGCTCACGCATGAGCGTGAAACGCTGGGCTTCTATCTGTCTGGACATCCAATCGAAGCCTACCTCGATGTGATCGCGCAGATCTGTTCTGGCCGTATGGCTGAATTGATCGCTGGCATTCCGCCGCCGCTGCCACCCGGCCCCGATGGCAAAACCAAATGGCAGCCGCGCAGCAAGCAGATGTTCGCTGCTTGGGTCACTGATCTGCGTTTCTTCAAAGGCGATAAAGACGATAAATCTGGTCGAGCCAGTTACAAGGTCACGCTGAATGATCAAGGCTCGCTGATCTCCACGTGGATTGATGCAGACAAGTGGCTCAAGTACCAGCCCTTTGTGCGGGTCGATCAATTAATTTTCGTGATTGCTGAATTCGGCATGTCCGTGGCCAAAGACGGCCGCGAGGCCGAGCCGCGCATCTATAACCCGGATTTTCTCGAGCCCGGCGCGCTAATGGCGGACTACGCCACGCGCCTCACAATGGACTGGAAGCGTCCGGCGCCAGATGTCGTCCTGTTGCAAAAAGCCCTGACCCCGTACCGTTCTGCGCAAGGCGCGCCTGTGACGGTCAACTACCTCAATGCCCGGGCAAGTGCCACGCTCGAATTCGGGCAGGACTGGCGCATACGCGTTCAGGACGAATGCTTGGCCGCTCTACACCAACTTTTGGGCCCGAACTGCGTTAAAGTGCAGTTCCGCCGCTATACGCCGCCCGCTTCAGAACGCCGCTTTGAGCGCTCGTTCAGCGGTGGTTCTGACGACGAATAAATTACTTATGAACCTGAACTATCTAGATTTTGAACAGCCCGTTGCAGAACTTCAGCAGAAGATTGAAGAACTGCGTCACGCCACCGCCGGTAGCGAAGTCAGCCTCACGGAAGAAATCGCGCGCTTAGAGCAAAAGAGCAAGGAGCTGACCGAGCAGGTCTTCTCCAATCTCACGCCTTGGCAGGTCGCGCAGATGGCACGCCATCCGCATCGTCCTTATGCGCTCGATTACATCAAGACCATCTTCACGGATTGGGAAGAGCTGCACGGCGATCGTCACTATCACGACGATCCCGCAATTGTTTGCGGCGTCGCTCGTCTCGAAGGCCGCGCCTGCGTTGTGATCGGCCAACAGAAAGGTCGCGATGCCAAAGAACGCGTCTATCGCAACTTCGGCATGCCCAAGCCTGAGGGCTATCGCAAAGCGCTGCGCATCATGCAGCTCGCAGAAAAATTCAATCTGCCGATCATCACTTTGATCGACACGCCGGGCGCGTATCCGGGTATTGACGCTGAACAGCGCAATCAATCAGAAGCCATTGCACGCAACTTGATCGAACTGTCGAATCTGCGTACGCCAGTTTTGGCGACGGTGATCGGCGAGGGCGGTTCTGGTGGTGCACTCGCCATCGGCGTGGCTGACCACGTGATGATGTTGCAACACAGCATCTATTCCGTGATTTCGCCAGAAGGCTGCGCTTCGATTCTGTTCAAAGACGCAGGTCGTGCATCAGAAGCTGCTGAGGCGATGAAGATCACTGCCAAGGATTTGTTTGGCCTTAAGTTGATCGACGAAATTGTGCCTGAGCCACTGGGCGGAGCGCATCGTGATGTTCCATTGATGATGAGCACGCTGAAGCAGAAGCTCATCACCAATCTTGAACGTTTGCGACATGTACCGATGACGCAGTTGTTGGCAACGCGTTATGACCGACTAATGTCTTATGGCACGTATGACACGGCGCCGGTGGCGAAGTCGGCTTAATTGATTTGCTGCCTCACCGTAGCGAGAGGGATTGAGTAAGAGAGAAACGCGCCGCAAGGCGCGTTTCTTTTTTTGTCTGTCATGCCCGCGTAGGCGGGCATCCAGTTTGTCTTTTGAGCTAGTGCCTGTTGTTCTTTGAAGTGGCGTGTTTCGCACGCCGTGCGAGTTACTTTCTTTGCTTGTGCAAAGAAAGTAACCAAAGAAAACACACCCTGCGTACGCGCTCCCACAAAAAGACGTGGGAGTTCCCTGTGCTTCTCGTCTTGGCCGGGGTGCGTGACAGGACATCCCTGTCCAGACACGCACGCTTCGGCATCCTGCCTACGCCCGCGCTACTCGCGCGGCTATTACCGGCCAAGCCTGCGATGCTCGGCGCTGCCGAAGGGGCCCGACATCAAAAGCAAAGCGACTCTTGCTGTGAATGTGGAGAGGATCGCCTCAATGGCCGCTTCTATTCTTGAGAACAGTAAAAGTGTTGGCGGCACTTTTGTCCGCATGAAGAGCGACATCACGGCTCATTCGCTCGCTAGCTGATGAGATGTACAAGTGGCTTTGCTTTACCGGGTTCCCTTCGACAACGCCGAGCATCACAGCACTGATCGGTTAAATGCCGACGCTTGCGTCGGGCGAGGCAGGAGCCGAGCGTGCATGCCTGGCCATGGATGGCCTGTCATGCACCCCGGTCAGTGCGAGAAGCGCAGGGAACCGGAACGCTTTTTGTTCCGGCGTAGTCGCAGGGTGCCCTTTCTTTTGGTTACTTTTCTTTGGGCACGCAAAGAAAAGTCACTCGCGCCACAGCGCGAAAGACGTCACTTCAAAGAGGAGCAGGCAGTAGCCAAAGGCCACAAAGGAAATAGGCGCGGATGCGGCCCTGATGCGCTACCCTTCAACCGTGAAATCTCCAGCCAAAATCCCATCGCTACTACCAATGCCCGCATCGCCCAAAGGCGCTCGCGTATGGCTGGCCTTTAGCGGCGGTTTGGACTCCACAGCGCTACTGCACTTGCTGCACGCACAAGGCATCAAAGGTTTGCACGCGTTACACATCCATCACGGCCTGCAAGAAACCGCCGACGCGTGGGCCAAGCAATGCCAAGCGCAATGCCGAAAGCTGAAAGTGCCTTGTGAAGTGCTGCACGTAAAAATCGATCCGACCGACGCCTCAGGCCCTGAGGCTTCAGCGCGTATGGCGCGTTACAACGCTTTGCGTTCAAAGATGCGCGCGGGTGATGTGTTGGTGACCGCGCACCATCGTGATGATCAGGCTGAAACCGTGCTGCTGCGTTTGCTGCGTGGCGCAGGTGTTGCCGGGTTGGCAGCGATGCGACCAGTGACTGTATTTGCACCGGGCACATTGTGGCGTCCTTTGTTGCAAACGCCGCGTACAGAGATTCTGGCTTACGCAAAAAGCGCGAAGCTGAAATGGATTGAAGATCCACATAACTATTCACCGCGTTATGCGCGCTCGTATCTGCGTCAGGATGTGTTGCCGCGCTTGCGTGAGCATTGGCCGCAAGCGGATGTAAGTCTTGCGCGCGCAGCAGAGCATTGCGCGGAGGCCAATGAACTGTTGGATGAGTTGGCGCAGCAAGATCTTAAAACGCTGCAACGCAATGAAACACTCAGTGTTGTTTCATTGCAAAACTTAAGTACCGCACGTCGCCGGAATGCCATACGCTATTGGTTGAATGAGCGAGGTTTCGAAGCGCCTGCTGCTGCGATGCTGCAACGCTTGGAGCGCGAAGTTTTACAGGCACGTATTGATGCGCAGCCGCTGCTGAACTGTGGTGCGTATGAATTCCGTCGTTATCGCGATGAGTTGTATGTTATGGCGCCGTTACTGAAGGCGCCGCACGATGTTGAGTTGCAGTGGGATGGTAAAGGTCGACTTGAGTTGCCAGAAGGTTGTGGTGCGCTGACGTCCAGTTCGCGCAAGCCGCTGCCGCATCTCTTAACAATTCGCTTTCCAAGCGGTGGCGAAACTCTCCGAACGGGTGGGGCGTCTCGCACGCGAACGCTGAAGAATCTTTTTCAAGAAGCTGCTGTCCCACAATGGCAGCGTCTAAGAACGCCGCTGATTTATTCAGAAGGACGTTTGGTTTCTGTAGCGGATCGCTGGCTTGGCCCGGAATGGTCTGCAGAATTGGCACGCCGTAAGCTCCGCATTACATGGAGCGACGTTTAAAAAGTAGCACCAAAAATATAAGAGGAGATGCACATGCTGGGTCAGATGATGAGTATGCCGTTGATGATTTCGTCGCTGGTGAAACATGCGGATCGTTATCACGGCGATGTTGAAATTGTATCGCGTCGTTGTGAAGGTGATATTCATCGCTATACCTACAGCGATGCCCATACACGCTCGCGCAAGCTGGCCAATGCGCTGAAGCGTTTGGGTGTGAAGTCGGAAGATCGCGTGGCCACGTTGGCATGGAACGGCTATCGCCATTTCGAACTGTATTTCGCCGTCTCCGGATCTGGCGCGATCTTGCACACGGTGAATCCCCGTTTGTTCCCTGAGCAACTCGGCTGGATCGTTAATCACGCTGAAGACAAATACGTCTTCTTCGATCTGTCCTTTGCTCCGCTGGTTGAAGCGCTCGCACCTCACTGTCCAACGGTGAAGGGATGGGTGGCACTGACGGATCGTGCGCATATGCCCACGATCAAGGGCGTGACGCCGATCTGCTACGAAGAATTATTGGAAGCCGAGAACGACACGTTTGAATGGCCGAGCTTTGATGAAAACACCGCCGCAGTGCTGTGCTACACATCCGGCACGACGGGCAACCCCAAAGGCGTGCTCTATAGCCATCGCTCGACGATCCTGCATGCCTATGCCACCTGTCTGCCGGACGTGATGTGCCTGTCCTCGCGCGATGTGGTGTTGCCGGTGGTGCCAATGTTCCACGTCAATGCTTGGGGCTCGCCGTATTCCTGTTCCATGGTCGGTGCCAAGCTGGTGTTCCCCGGCCCGGGCCTCGATGGCGCTAGTCTCTATGAGTTGTTTGAATCGGAAAGCGTGACCTTCTCAGCCGGCGTGCCGACGGTCTGGCTCGGCCTGTTGCAGCATCTTCAGAAGAACGGCCTGAAATTCCGCAAGCCTTGGCGCTCGGTCGTCGGTGGTTCGGCATTGCCGCCTGCGCTGATGAAGGCCTTCAAGGACGACTACGGCGTCGAACTCAGCCAAGGCTGGGGCATGACCGAAATGTCGCCGCTGGGCACTTACAACACGCTGAAAGAAAAGCATCTGAAACTGAGCGCGGACGAGCAGTTCGCGATCCGCACCAAGGCTGGTCGTGTGATTTACGGTGTTGACCTCAAGATTGTGGACGCCGATGGAAAGGAACTGCCGCGTGACGGCAAGGCTTTTGGTGACTTGCTGGTCAAAGGCCCGTGGATCATCGACCACTATTACCGTGGCGAGAACAGCCCGCTGGTCGACGGCTGGTTCCCGACGGGCGACGTCGCCACCTTGGACCCGGATGGTTATATCCAGATTACCGACCGCTCCAAGGACGTGATCAAGTCCGGCGGCGAGTGGATTAGCTCGATCGATCTGGAAAACGTCGCCATCGGCCATGCGGCGGTACAAGAGGCGGCCGTCATCGGCATTTATCACCCCAAATGGGATGAGCGCCCGTTGCTGATCATCGTCAAAAAGCCGGGGCAGGAAGTGACCCGCGAGGAACTGCTCAAGTTCTACGAGGGCAAGATCGCCAAATGGTGGATGCCGGACGACGTCGCCTTCGTCGACCAGTTGCCGCACACCGCCACCGGAAAGCTGCTGAAAACCAAGCTGCGTGAGGATTTCAAAGGCTACAAGCTGCCCACAGCCTAAGCTCGAATGTTGATGGGCCGTCGCCCGGTCTGCACTGAAATGCGGCCGGGCGACATTTTTTGCACCAACACGGGTGCAGATCACCCTGCTGCTAGCGTAAAATAACGTCTTACGAACTAGAACAGCTCACTCATGACCGCCGAGACGAATACGCGCTACATCTTTGTTACTGGAGGCGTGGTGTCCTCGCTAGGTAAGGGTATCGCCGCTGCCTCGCTAGGCGCGATCCTTGAATCGCGCGGCCTCAAAGTCCACATCATCAAGCTCGATCCGTACATCAATGTCGATGCGGGCACGATGAGTCCGTTCCAACACGGCGAAGTCTTTGTTACTGAAGATGGCGCTGAAACGGACTTGGATCTGGGCCACTACGAGCGCTACCTGCGCAGCAAGACCAGCCGCAAGAGCAACGTCACCACTGGCCAGATCTATCGCAACGTTCTTGAGAAAGAACGCCGTGGCGATTATCTCGGTAGCACCATCCAGGTGATTCCGCACATCACCGACGAAATCCAGACCCGCATCCGTATCGCCGCACAGGGCGCTGATGTTTGCATGGTGGAAATCGGCGGTACGGTGGGCGACATCGAATCGCTGCCTTTCCTTGAGGCAATCCGTCAGATGGCGGTTGAACTCAATAACGGCAGCAATCAGAAGAATGCGCTGTTCATGCACCTCACGCTGGTGCCGTTTGTAAAAGCTTCCGGCGAGCTCAAGACCAAGCCGACGCAGCACTCTGTTAAAGAGTTGCGCTCGATTGGTATTCAGCCAGACGTGCTGCTGTGCCGTACTGAGCGTTCACTGCCAGAGTCCGAGCGCCGCAAAATTTCGCTGTTCACCAACGTGCCGAATCGCGCCGTTATCTCGGCTGTGGATTTGGACGATATCTACAAGATTCCGGGCTGGCTCAATCAGCAGGGTTTGGACGATTTCGTCGTCGAGCATTTTGGTCTGGAATGCCGTCAAGCCGATCTGAGTCAGTGGGAGCGTGTGGTTAATGCGCGCACAGCTATGGATACCGAGATTGAAGTCGCGATGGTCGGCAAATACGTCGATCTCGCAGACGCCTATAAATCTATCAACGAAGCGCTGTACCACTCCGGTCTACACACGCGCACGCGCGTGAAGATTCGCTATGTGGAATCCGAAGCCGTACAAGGCCAAGGCACACGCTTGTTGCAAGGCGCTGACGCCATCCTCGTTCCCGGTGGTTTCGGTGAGCGCGGTGTAGAAGGCAAGATTGCCGCTGCACGCTATGCACGTGAAAACAAAATTCCATACTTGGGCATTTGCCTCGGTATGCAGGTTGCTGCGATTGAATTCGCGCGCAACGTTGCAGGTCTCGAAGGCGCGCACAGCACTGAGTTCGCGCCCAAGTCGCCGCATCCGGTTATTGCACTCGTCACTGAGTGGCGTGATGCCGCAGGCTCAGTGCAGCAGCGCAGCTCGCAGTCCGACAAGGGCGGCACGATGCGTTTGGGTGTGCAGACTTGCCGCCTCAAAGCCGGTTCCAAATCACGTGCGTTGTATAACGCTGAACTGATTAGCGAACGTCATCGTCATCGCTACGAGTTCAACAACAACTATCGCGAGCAGCTGACGCAGAAGGGCATGGCGTTGGTCGGTGAATCAGAAGATGGTTCGCTGATCGAAATGATCGAGCTGCCAGATCATCCTTGGTTCGTGGCTTGCCAGTTCCATCCAGAATTTACATCGACGCCACGTGACGGCCATCCGCTGTTCGAAGGCTTCGTCAGTGCCGCGCGTGAGTATCATCTTGCCAATCAGGCGGGCAATCCAAACAGCGCTGGCGCTTCAGCCAGCAATAAGGTGAAAGCAGCATGAAGCTTTGTGGCCACGATGTAGGTATTGAACATCCGCTCTTCCTGATCGCAGGCCCAGACACGCTGGAATCTGAACAGCTCGCACTCGACGTCGCTGGCTACATCGCGCCGCTGTGCAAGAAGCACGGCATTCTCTACATCTTCAAAGGCTCGTTCGACAAAGCCAACCGCACCTCTCACAAGAGCTACCGCGGCCCCGGCATTGAAGAAGGCCTGAAGATCATGGAGAAGGTCAAAAAGCAGATCGGCGTGCCAGTGCTCACCGACGTGCATGAAGACACCCCGCTGAACGAAGTCGCTGCTGTGATCGACGTGATCCAGACGCCAGCCTTCCTCTGCCGTCAGACCAATTTCATGCAGAACGTTGCCAAGACCGGTCGTCCGATCAACGTCAAGAAAGGCCAGTTCATGTCGCCATGGGAAATGGGCAACGTGATCGAAAAAATGAAAGCCGTTGCACCGCATCAGTTCATGCTGTGCGAGCGTGGCTTCACCTTCGGCTACAACAATCTCGTCGCTGACATGCGTGGCCTCGCCATCATGCGCGAGTACGCACCGGTGGTTTTCGACGCGACCCACACCGTGCAGTTGCCCGGCGGTCAGGGCAATGCTTCTGGTGGTATGCGCGAAATGATTCCAGTGCTCGCACGCGCCGCTGTCAGCGCTGGCGTTGCCGGCGTGTTCATGGAAACGCACCCGCGTCCTGATGAAGCTTTGTGCGACGGCCCGAACTCGCTGCCACTCAAGCATATGGACTCGCTGATCGAAACCTTGGTGGAGCTGGATCGCGTTACCAAGAAGAGCGGTCTGCTCGAAACGAAGCTCAAGTAAGAACTCATTACCTCGTCACTCATCGAAGAAATCTAACTTAAACATGTCAAAAATTACTGAAGTCACAGCGCTGGAAATTATCGACTCACGCGGCAATCCGACGATTGAAGCAGAAGTTGTTCTTGAATCCGGCGCACGTGGTCGTGCGGCTGCGCCATCGGGCGCGTCGACCGGTACTCGCGAAGCCGTTGAGCTGCGCGATGGTGACAAGAAGCGCTTTGGTGGCAAGGGCGTTCGCAAAGCTGTTAAGCACGCTGAAGGCGAAATCGCTAAAGCTGTGATTGGTCTCGACGCACAGCGTCAGGGCGACCTCGACCAGCGCATGATTGATCTCGACGGCACGCCTAACAAGGCACGTCTCGGCGCCAACGCAATTCTTGCGGTGTCGCTGGCTGCTGCTAAAGCGGCTGCAGAAGAAAATTATCTGCCGCTGTATCAGCACCTCGGCGGCATCTCCAGCGTAACGCTGCCTGTGCCGATGATGAACGTCATCAACGGCGGCGCGCACGCTGACAACAACGTCGACATTCAGGAATTCATGATTCTGCCAGTCGGCGCGTCGAGCTTCTCCGAAGCACTGCGTCAGGGCACGGAAATTTTCCACACGCTGAAGCAGGTTCTGAAAGCACGCAAGCTCAACACCGCAGTGGGTGACGAAGGCGGTTTTGCCCCAAACCTCGCTTCCAACGTTGCTGCACTCGATTGCTTGATGGAAGCGATCGACAAGGCTGGCTACAAGGCAGGCAAAGATATTTATCTCGGCCTCGACGTTGCTTCCAGCGAATTCTTCAAGAACGGCAAATACCACCTGCACGGCGAAGGCAAAGAATTCACGCCGGACCAGTTCACCGATTTCCTCGCCAAGATCTGCGCCAAGTATCCAGTGATCTCGGTTGAAGACGGCTGCGCCGAAAACGATTGGAAGGGTTGGGAACTGCTGAGCAAGAAGCTTGGTAGCAAGGTGCAGTTGGTTGGCGACGATTTGTTCGTTACCAACACCAGCATCCTGTCGAAGGGTATTGCCAAGGACATCGGCAACTCGATCCTGATCAAGCCGAACCAGATCGGCACGCTGACCGAAACGCTGGAAGCCATTCAGATGGCAACCGACGCCGGTTACTCCAGCGTAGTTTCACATCGCTCGGGCGAAACCGAAGACAGCACGATTGCAGACATCGCAGTCGGCACCGCCGCCACGCAGATCAAGACCGGCTCACTGTGCCGCTCGGATCGTATGGCCAAGTACAACCAGCTGCTGCGTATCGAGCGTCAGCTCGGCAAGCGCGCACGCTACCCCGGGAAGTCGGCTTTCCCGGTCAAGATATAAGACGAAGTCATGCCCAGATTCGCCGTCATTCTGTTAGCCCTGCTTCTGGCAGGGCTGCAGTGGCGACTCTGGGTTGCTGACGGCGGTATCGCGCACACGCATCGCCTGCAAGTGCAGGTTGATGAGCAACGCGCTGAAAATGAAAAGCTGAAAGTGCGCAATGCTGCGCTGGATGCTGAAGTCGCTGATCTCAATTCCGGTGTACAAGCCATCGAAGCGCGTGCGCGTACAACGATGGGCATGATCCGCCAGGGTGAAACGTTCTACCTCGTAGTCGAACCCTAGAGTTGGCGTGACAACACTGTGAATCAAACTCCTCGTTATTGGGCCGTCATTCCTGCTGCTGGCGGCGGCACGCGCATGGGCCTTAATCGCCCCAAGCAATATCTGCCGCTGCGTGGCCGCACGATTTTGGAATGGAGCCTTGCGTCGTTTCTTGATCATGATCATATCGACGGCGTGGTGCTGGTACTGGCCAAGAACGATCAGGAATATTCCAAGCTACCGATTGCACGCCATCCCAAAATCGTGACGACGCATGGTGGTGTTGCGCGTGCTGATTCTGTGCTCGCAGGACTGGAAGCTGTTGCTGCGCGTACGCAAGGTTTCGAAGAAGTTTTCGTGATGGTTCACGATGCTGCACGTCCTTGCGTGGAGTGGGCGGATATCGAACGCCTGCGTGAAGAAGCCGATGACGAACACGGCGGCCTGCTCGCATTGCCAGTGACCGACACGCTGAAAAAATCCAAACAAGGCAAAGTCAGTTCGACGGTTGATCGTGAATTTATCTGGCGTGCACAAACGCCACAGATTTTCAGACTCGATTTGCTGATGAGTTCCCTTAAGGAATGCGCCGAGCGCGGCCTTGAAGTGACCGACGAAGCTAGTGCGATGGAACGTGCCGGCTATACGCCGCGTCTCGTTCGCGGTCGCGACAGCAACATCAAAGTCACCTACGCAGAAGACCTCGCCGTTGCCGAATTCTGGCTGGCGCGACAGGAGCAGCAACCGTGAACGCATTCAGTCTTCGCATCGGTCATGGTTTTGATGCGCATCGCATCGAAGCAGGCGAGGGCGTTACGCTCGGTGGCGTCTGGATTGAGTGCAAGTACCGCATCATTGCTCACTCTGACGGTGACGCGATGATTCACGCGCTCTGCGATGCACTGCTTGGCGCGATTGGCGGCGGTGATATTGGCAAACTGTTCCCAGACACCGATGCGCAGTTCAAAGGCATCAACAGCCGCGAATTGCTCAAAGAAGTGATGTCACGCGTCAAAGCCAAAGGTTTTGCTGTGGTCAATGCAGATCTAACGCTGATTGCGCAGGTGCCACGCGTGTCGCCGTACACGCAGGCGATGCAGGCTGTGTTGGCACAGGATATGAGCGTAAGCGTTGATGTTGTTAACGTTAAAGCCACCACCAACGAAGGCATGGGCCACATCGGCCGTAAAGAAGGCATCGCGGCACACGCCGTTGTCCTTTTAGGCCCCGCTAGCTAGAGCGAGTGGCGAGGGTATACTGCAATCATGCTGGATATTCTTAAACCGACTGAAGCTCGTAAACGCGGCATGCGTCTAGGCCGTGACACGCGCGAAGAAATTCTCAACGCCGCAGAAGAACTTCTGCAGCGTCGCGGCTACAACGCCTTCAGCTATCAGCACATCGCCGTGCAGCTCGGCATCCGCAATGCTGCGATTCATTACCACTTCCCAGGTAAAGAAGATCTCGGCGTTGCCTTGGTTAAACGCTATCGCCAACGCTTTCGCGATTGGACCGATGAAGTCGCACGTTTGAGCAACGCTTGGGATCGTCTCAACGCGCATTTTCAAACTTACGTTGAATACGCAGTTGCAGGTTCAAAGATTTGTCCCGGTGGTGTGTTGAGTAGTGAGTTCGAAGCAATCCCAGAAGTCATGCGTCACGAAGCGCGTTTGCTGATGCGTGAAATTTTTGAGTGGTTGATTGAGACGCTGGACGCGGGGCGTGCGCAAGGTAGCCTCAATTTCATCGGTGACTCTCGCCACAAAGCTGTCGAGATCGGCGCTGCGCTACAAGGCAGTTTGCAGATTGCGCGTATGGCGGGGGAGGAGCGGTTCCATCAGGTCTTGCAGCAGCTAGCGCTTGAGTTGCGGCATTCGAGTGCGGATTCGCTGCCCTGATTTTGGGTTTTGTGAGCGCTTCGCGGGCTACTACCTGTTCTGATTGAGACGGCGTGTTCCGCACTGTGGTGCGGGTTACTTTCTTTGCTGGTGCAAAGAAAGTAACCAAAGAAAGCACCTCAATCCACTTGTGTCTTTAATAGGATTGGGGTTGATACGTTCGCCATTCAATTTCTCGATGTGAGAAACGGGTAACCGCTTCAGCATTTGTGCGAACGATGAATTCGCGCGGCTCATTCGTTATAAGCGGCAACCAACTAAGGATTGTCATCCCGAACGCAGTGAGGGATCTTGCTTTGAGAGTTACAGCAAGATCCTGAAGTGTTGTATCGAATGAGCCGAGCTGCCGCGATTGCTAAGACTAAATGCTGAAGCGGTTACCTGTTTCTTGCATTAAGAGTTAATGCTGCAAACGTATCAGCCCCATTCCCAAACACCGTAAAAGTGGGCTGGTGATGTTTCTTTGGTTACTTTCTTTGCGCCAAAGAAAGTAACCCGCACCACAGTGCGGAACACGCCGTCTCAATCAGTACAGGCAGTAGCCTCGCGCAGCGCGTAAAAAGCCAGAACTGGATTCCCGCCTTCGCGGGAATGACAGCTAGCTAGTCGACCGTAGCAATACGTAAACAGCCCCAGTGCCGCCATCCACTGGCCGCGCCGAACAAAACGCCAACACATCCTTTCGCTTGCGCAACCAACTATCCAAATGCGTTTTGATCACCGGCCCACTATTCGGTGATCCATTCCCCTTGCCATGAATGATCCGAACACTGCGATAGCCTCGATCCTGACAATGCGCGAGAAACTCCGTCAGTACTAGCTTCGCTCCTGCGCGATTGAAACCGTGCAGATCCAGTTCTGACTGCATGTGAAATTGCCCGCGCCGCAGTTTGCGGAATACGCCGTCTTGCAGACCTGGGCCTTGATAGATCAGCGTGTCGCCGCTCTCCAGCATGTCTGGTTCTGGATCGTTCAGTAGCTCAGCAAGTACGGCGCGCTCGTCCGCTTCTTTTTGCAGTGGTCGAGCAGAAGGTTTGGGGCGTTCGTGCGCGTGATGGCTGACAGCCAGTGGTTTGACGCCCGCGATGGCCGCGCGGAATAGCTCCGCATCATCTCCATCGTCCGGCAATTTCTTCGTCATTCCGAGTCCTGCTGGACCGCGTTAGCTGCCCAATTCGGCGCCTTAGCATTGATGTTAATAAATATTTGCATATAATTGCATTAATTAATCAAAACCAACGAGCGCTACTAGGCAAAGAGGTTTTGCGAGTGCCGCTTTCAATGATTAAAACGGTCACCCAATGATAGCGGTGATCAAGCTAAACTGACGCTGATTTTTCGACTCGAATCTAGATGCGCATCCTGCTTTCCAATGACGATGGCTGCACGGCTCCAGGCCTGCGTTGCCTGCAAGAACATTTGCTGACGCGACACACTGTCGACGTCGTGGCGCCTGACCGTAACCGCAGTGGCGCGAGCAACTCGCTGACGCTGCTGAATCCTCTGCGTGTGCAGAAGCATGCGGATGGTGTGATCTGCGTTGATGGCACACCTAGCGACTGCGTTTATCTCGCGCTGACGACGCTGATGGATCAAGCGCCAGAGATGGTTGTGTCTGGCATCAATGCTGGCGCGAATCTCGGAGACGACACGTTGTATTCCGGCACTGTCGCGGCAGCAATGGAAGGACGTCATCTCGGCTTTCCGGCCATCGCGATCTCTACCGTTGCAGTGAACCCCAAGCATTACGACACCGCTGCGCGCGTAACGCTGCGTTTGATTGATCGTTTGCAAGAAGATCGTTTGCCCGGCGACACCATTCTGAATATCAATGTGCCAGACGTTCCTTGGGAAGAGCTGCAAGGTTTTGAAGTCACGCGCCTCGGCAATCGTCATCGCTCGGGCGATGTGACGAAGTCACAAGACCCACGCGGCCGCACCATTTATTGGATTGGCGCTGCAGGTGCAGAAGCAGATTGCGGCCCCGGCACAGATTTTTATGCAGTCGCCAACAAGCGCGTGTCCATTACGCCGCTGTTGGTTGATCTCACGCGACACAGTGCTGTCGAGCGTCTGCAAGGCTGGGCGCAAAGTCTATGAACTACGTTTACAGACAGGCCGCCGCCGCACGTGGACACGGTTATCTCTCCGCGAATCGTCGCGCAGGGCTCATCGAAAAACTGCGCGCCGAAGGCATTCATGATGAGCGCGTGCTCAAGGTCATGGAGAAAGTGCCGCGCCATGAATTTGTCGATGAAGCGTTGAAAGAACGCGCTTACGAAAATTCCGCGTTGCCGATTGGTCACGCGCAAACCATCTCACAGCCGGTCGTTGTTGCCTTGATGACGCAGGCGTTGCTTGACGGCAAAAAGCTCAAGCGTGTTTTGGAAATTGGTACGGGCAGCGCCTATCAGACTGCAGTGTTGGCAGAACTGGTCGAGACCGTATTCAGCGTTGAACGTATCAAGCCGCTGACAGAAATCGCGCGCAAACGTATGACGGCGATGGGCTATCGCAATGTGCATTTCGGCTACGCCGACGGCATGGGCGGTTGGCTGCCTTATGCGCCTTACGACGGCATCATCGTCACTGCGGGCGCTGAAAAAGTGCCGCCTGCTTTGTTGGCGCAATTAGCGCTCGGTGGTCGCCTGATTATTCCCGTAGGCCCGCAAGGGCGTCAGTCGCTGCGACTGATTGAACACACCACCGCTGGCATGAAGGAAACGGATCTGGCTTCCGTCAGCTTTGTGCCGCTACTCGCGGGCAAGGTCTAAAAGCGATGCAGCGTCGGATCGCGCAATGTTTGCTGCCGGTCCTCTTGTTGAGCTTGAGTGCCTGTAGCGGATTGATGCGTTGGGGCAATGAACCGGCGCAGCGCACCAGCTCTGCAGGACGTACGCCCGCAGCCGCTGCTCAAGTGCGCCGCTCCGATGGCGACAGCTACACCGTGCGTCCCGGCGACACGCTGTACTCCATCGCTTTTCGCAACCAGATCGACTATCACGAGCTCGCCAGTTGGAATGGCATCGATTCGGACTTTCGAATCATTCCGGGCAAAGTATTGAGGCTCAAGCCTCGAACAGATCGCCCAGCTGCTAAGCCTGTCACGGTGTCACCACCGGTCAGCCGGCCTCAGTCGCCGTCTGATGCCGAGCGAGTTGCGTCCAAGCCGGTGCCATCAGTGATTGTGCCGGCGAGTCCGAGCGTCATTGTGACCCCGTCGGCCCCAGTCGCAACGCCCGTGTTTACGGTGCCTCCATCCGCCGCCAGCAGTGGTTTTGAGTGGTTTTGGCCAACAACGGGCACCATTCTCAAAACTTATGCCCCACAAGCGGGCTTTAAGGGCTTGGATTTCGGTGGAAATTTCGGTCAGCCGGTGTTTGCAGCCGCGCCGGGTCGAGTGGTGTACAGCGGCAATGCCCTCAAGGGTTATGGCGAGCTGATCATCATCAAGCACAACGACACCTACTTGTCGGCCTACAGCTACAACCGCCACCGCAACGTAAACGAAGGCGATGTGGTGACTGCTGGTCAGCCGATCGGCGAGCTCGGAAATGGGCCTGAAAACAAGCCGTTCCTGCACTTTGAAATCCGCGAGCGCGGCCAGCCGGTAGACCCCATGCGATTCCTGCCTAAACGTGAAACCACGCCCGGGGCAAAACTTAGCGGTAATTAACCGCCGGTTTCTTTGCAATATCAGGGGTCTGAATCGATAATACCGCCCCTTTTTCCGTCCCCAATCCCAGCGTCAATGCAGATACAGGGACGGCTGCCTTAAAAGGCAAGAATTTGCGTAGGTGAAATGGGTGAGGCGGATCAAGGACGACTGCCTTGAATGGCAGTCGGCCCCGCCGAACGACCGCACATGGATGTGCGGGCAGGTGGCCGTTAATGGCATGCAGTTGCGCCACGGATGGCATGAACTTTTTAGGTGAAATGGTTATGAGTAATGCAGTTCGCGTAGGTGTTATCGGTCTCGGCACCGTCGGCCAAGGCGTCGTCCGTCTTCTCAAGAACAACGCTGCAGAAATTGAACGCCGCGTTGGTCGCCCGATTGTGGTGACGCACGCGTCTGCGCGTGATCTGTCGCGCCAGCGTGATTGCGACCTCACTGGCATTACGATTGCTGCTGACCCGATGACGATTGCACGCGATGCCGACGTCGATGTCGTCGTTGAGCTCATCGGTGGCAAGGATGTCGCACGCGAATTGATCCTTGCCGCGATCGCACGCGGCAAACATGTCGTCACTGCTAACAAAGCGTTGATCGCGGAACAGGGCAATGAAATTTTCGCCGCTGCTCGCGCCAAAGGCGTGATCGTCGCGTTTGAATCTGCTGTTGCTGGTGGCGTTCCCGTGATCAAGGCGATCCGCGAAGGCATGGCGGGCAACCGCATCGAAAGCCTCGCCGGCATCATCAACGGCACCGGCAACTACATCCTCACGCAGATGACGGAGAAGGGCGAGAGCTTCGCCGATGCGCTCGCACAGGCGCAGAAGCTCGGCTATGCCGAAGCGGATCCAACCTTCGATGTCGAAGGCATCGACGCTGCACACAAGCTCACCATTCTTGCCGCCAGCGCGTTTGGCACGCCGCTGTCGTTCAAGTCAGTCAACACCGAAGGCATCACCAAAGTGACGCCGCAGGACATCACCATCGCGCAGGCGATGGGCTATCGCATCAAACATCTGGGCATCGCCAAGCGTGGCGACAACGGTGTTGAAGTGCGCGTGCAGCCAACGCTGATTCCTGAAAATAAATTGCTGGCGAAAGTGGATGGCGTTCTGAATACGGTATTGCTCAAGGGCAATGCGGTGGGTCAGGTTGGCTTCTACGGTCGTGGTGCAGGTGGTGATGCAACGGCTTCGGCCGTGGTTGCCGATCTGGTTGATGCCGCGCGCCTGCTCGCAGCTGATGCCAAGCACTTCGTGCCGTCGCTGGGCTTTCAGCCAGACGCCATTCGCGAACTGCCGCTGGTCGCAATGGACGATGTACAGAGCGCGCATTACCTGCGCCTGCAGGTGGCGGATGAAGCGGGCGTGCTGTCGCGCATCACTGCGATCCTCGCTGCTCATGACATCAGCATCGAAGCGATCATCCAGCGCGAACCACGCGACGATGAAGACGCCACGATCGCGATCATCACGTCGGTTGTGCAAGAAAAGAAATTCAATGAAGCGCTGGTCGAAATGCAGTCACTGCCTTTCGTTCACGCTGGTGTGTCGCGCTTCCGCGTGGAGCATTTCAACGACTGAGTTCGTTCGCGAACTCAGCTGGGCACAGTCATGGCAGGCGATCTCAGCATTCCGGAATTTTTGCCGGTCACGCTCCAAGGCACTTATGTGACTTTGGAGCCGATGCAGATTGAGCATCATGCCGGGCTTTGTGAAGCGGGTTCGGATGAAGTGTTGTTTCGTTGGTTTCCAACGTCATGCGCCGGTGATGAGCCGATGCGCAAGTGGATTGAAGAAGCGTTAAAGGATCAGCAGGCGGGCAAAGCTTTGCCGTTTGTGATTCGCACGAAGCACGATGGACGCATTGTCGGTAGCACGCGTTTTGGCAATATCGCTGCCGTGCATCGCAGTGCAGAGATTGGTTGGACTTGGTACACCGGCAGTGTTCAACGCACCCCAGTAAATACCGAGTGCAAAATTTTGTTGTTGAAGCATGCGTTTGAAACGTTGAAGTTGAATCGGGTGGAGTTGAAGACCGATTCGCTCAACGAGAAATCTCGTGCTGCGATTGCGCGTATTGGCGCAACGCAAGAAGGTATTTTCAGGAATCACATGGTGGTGCAGGGCGGACGTATTCGCCACACCGTCTACTTCAGCATCACGCGTGAAGAGTGGCCGCAGGTCAGCGACAATCTCAAGCGTATGTTGGACAAGCCCTTTAAGTTTTAACGATCAGTTTTACTCAGGACAAGAACATGACTCGCTATACCGGATTGGTTGATGCATACCGCGACCGCCTGCCTTTTGGACCAGACGTTCGCGCCATCGCGCTCGGTGAAGGCCGCACGCCGCTGATCAAGCTTGAGAACCTGCCTAAGAAGGTTGGTTTTGGCGGCGAGATCTATGTGAAGTTCGAAGGTCTGAACCCAACCGGCTCGTTCAAAGATCGCGGCATGACCTCGGCAGTAACCGATGCTGTGCATCGCGGTTCACGCGCGATCATCTGCGCATCGACCGGCAACACTTCTGCAGCTGCTGCGGCCTACGCCGTGCGTGCAGGCGTGACGGCATTCGTGCTGATTCCTGATGGCAAGATTGCACTTGGCAAGCTTGCACAGGCTGTCGTGCATGGCGCGGTTGTCGTGCAGATCAAAGGCAACTTCGACGATGGCATGCGTCTAGTGAAAGAAGTCGCGCAGACTACGCCGGTTGCGATTGTTAACTCGATCAACCCGTATCGCCTGCAAGGCCAGAAGACCGCCGCGTTCGAAATTCTCGAAGCACTCGGCCGTGCGCCGGACTATCACTGCTTGCCTGTCGGCAACGCAGGCAACATCACTGCGTACTGGATGGGCTACAGCGAATCCGTTGGCATCCGCACCTCCGCCAGCATGGAAGGCTACAAGCTCGGCACCGCAACGCACGGTCGCCCGAAGATGGTTGGCTATCAGGCTGCAGGCGCTGCACCGTTTCTGCGCGGCGGCATCGTGAAAGATCCAGAGACCATCGCTACTGCGATCCGCATCGGCGATCCGCAGTCATGGGATCACGCTTGGAAAGTGCAGAAAGAATCTGGCGGTTGGTTTGATGAATGCGTTGACGCAGACATCCTCGCAACGCAGCGTTTGCTCGCTGGCACCGAAGGCGTGTTCTGCGAGCCTGCTTCGGCAGCATCGTTGTGCGGCGCACTGCGCGATATCAAGAACGGCAAGATCGCAGATGGCAGCACCATCGTCTGCACGCTCACCGGCAATGGCTTGAAAGATCCAGACGTCATTATTCAGGGCGGTCTGAAAGATCTGATTCAAGTTGCTGCTGAACGCTCAGAAGTCGAAGCGGCACTGCGCGCGAATATGAAGTAATCGGACGGCCGCGCAATGCGGCCTCACGATTTCTTCACTCATGGATCAACTGCCCCTACTACTCACCGGCTTCGTCGCGAGTTTCTTCTCGGCGCTAGCCGGTGGTGGTGCGGGGCTGGTGCAGTTTCCCGCGCTGATCGCGCTCGGTCTGCCTTTTACACTCGCTATCGTCACGCACAAGGTTGCAGTCGTTGCACTTGGCGTTGGCTCTGCTGGAAAACTCCTTCGCAGTTTTAAATTTGATTGGCCGCTGATTGGTCTGATGCTCGCCGTTGGCGTGCCGGGCCTCATCATCGGCAATCTCTCTGCACTCGTGATTCCTGCAGCGCCGGGCAAAGTTTTATTTGGCGTAACGAATATCGCGATGGCGCTGTATTCCATTCTCAAGCCTGACTTCGGCGTCATTGCAGCACCGCGTAATCGCGAAGGCCGCGGCCTCTGGATTGGCGCTGGTTTGATGAGCGTCGTCGGATTTCTCTGCGGTGTATTTCCTTCTGGCCCCGGCCTGTTTGCGACGCTGGTATTTCTGCGCTGGTTTGGTTTCGACTACCAAGCCGCTGTTGCCAGCACCATGCTGATGGTGGCCTTGGTTTGGAACAGCATTGCAGGCGTCACTGTTGCGCTTGCTGCGCCTGTACGTTGGGATTGGATTCCCGCACTCGCAGTTGGCGGTGTGCTCGGTGGATATTTCGGAAGCTCGCTCGCATTGCTAAAAGGTAATCGCTTCATTAAGCGTGCGTTCGAATCAGTGACGCTGTTGATGGGTGCGTGGCTGTTGTTGCAAGGTGTGGAGACTTGGCAGTGAGTCAGCCACTTATTCGTCAGCGCGCCATAGGCGATATCAATGCACTGCCTGCAACGCTGCATCCAGTGTTGCGTCGCGTCTACGCTGCACGCGGTGTAGTCGAATCTGATCTCCCGCTCGAATTGAAAAATCTTGTTCCGCCATCTTTGCTTAAAGGCATTGATGCGGCGTGTGCTCTCCTTGAAGACGCGCTGCGTCGTCAACGCAAGATTGTGATTGCGGGTGACTACGACGCTGACGGCGCAACGAGTACTGCATTGGCAATGCTTGCACTGCGCGCGATGGGCGCGAAGTCTGTTGGTTATGTGGTGCCAGATCGTTTCCTGATGGGCTATGGCTTATCACCTGCATTGGCGGACCTCGCAGCAGAGCAGGGCGCAGAATTATTAGTGACGGTGGATAACGGTATCGCCAGCGTTAGCGGTGTTGCACGCGCAAAAGCTTTGGGCATGGATGTGCTAATCACCGATCACCATTTGCCCGGACCTGAATTGCCAGCAGCTGACGCCATCGTGAATCCGAATCAGCCCGGCTGTACATTCCCGAGCAAACATCTCGCGGGTGTTGGCGTGATGTTCTACGTGTTACTCGCATTGCGTGCGTGCTTGCGTGAGAGCGGTTGGTTCGCTGATCGTCCTGAACTGAATCTGGCGGACTATCTTGATCTCGTCGCACTCGGCACTGTCGCTGACGTTGTGCGACTCGATCACAACAACCGCATTCTCGTTCAGCAAGGTGTTGCGCGTATTCGTGCAGGCCGTGCGCGGCAGGGCATGTTGGCGTTGTTGGAAGCTGCAGGCCGTGCGCCCGCACAGATTTCAGCAACTGATCTGGGTTTTGTCATCGGCCCGCGCATCAATGCGGCAGGTCGACTGGAAGACATGCGCATCGGCATCGAATGCCTGATGTGTGAGGACGGAGCTGCCGCTGAAGAATCAGCGCGCACACTCGACAAGCTCAATCGTTCGCGTCGAGAAATTGAAACGCAGATGAAGGATGAGGCGCTGCAGATTGTTGCAGAGGAAGGCAGCAATGTCGGCGTCTGCTTGTTCGATGCTGACTGGCACGAAGGCGTAGTCGGCCTCGTCGCTTCACGCGTCAAAGAAAAACTACATCGCCCTGCAATTGCCTTTGCACGCGCAAAAGAAGGCGGCTTGTTGAAAGGTTCAGGCCGTTCAATTCCTGGTCTGCATATTCGCGATGCCATCGCTGCGGTTGATGCAAGATTCCCCGGCATGATTGAACGCTTCGGTGGTCATGCCATGGCGGCAGGTCTTACGCTGCCAGAGCAACACTACGAAACATTCAGCGCGGCATTCGATGCGATCTGCAGTGCATGGCTCGCGCCTGCGCAGTTGGAACAGGTGATTGAGACAGACGGCGAGTTAACGCCGAAAGAACTGCATATCGAAACGGCTCAAGTTCTCGAACGCGCTGGCCCATGGGGTCAGGGTTTTCCGGAGCCGCGTTTTGAAGGCGTGTTCGAAATTGAAGAAGCGCGTCTCGTTGGCGCGACGCAAACGCACGTGAAATATAAAGTACGTGTGAACGGCGTGAGCTTGGCTGCAATGGATTTTGGCGGCGTTGAGCGCATGCAGCGTCGTGGCCTTGTGCAGCTGGTGTATCGCTTAACGATTAATCGTTGGCAGGGTCGTGAGAGTATCGACCTGCAGATTGAAGACCTTCGCGCCGCTTAATGTTTTTTAGCGTGATGCGTTGCAAACAAGCCAACAGCAACACCGCCGAATAATGCAGGCAGCACAGCCCAAGCGCCCAAAGCGCTCATGCTGTGGCCAAGAATCAGAAAGAACACTGCAAATCCCATCAGCCCGGTGAGAAATCCGCGCAACGTGATCAACAGCGCATCGCGACCGCTATTCGCCATAGTGAAAGCAGGAATAACGACGGCAGCAACTGGTGCGCCCGCCAACACGCCGGTGAGATGTGTTCCCAAGTGTTCGGAGATCGTCGTCAGCGTCCACACCAATAACGCAGCGGCAGCCATGCGCGCGAACAATTCAATTTGCGGAAGTGCGGCGGGTATCGGTGCTGCTTTGGGTTTGGGTAACACGCGCGTGGCAGCGATCCAGAGTCCAGGAATAATCGCGATGCCAAGAACCAGTGATTGCGAGAAGCCCGAAGCATCAATCAACAGCGCGGTGATTAGATAGCACAGCCATGAAAATGGAATGGCGCTATACCAAGGCCAGCGCACGCTGATAAAACCAAGTACCAGCAAGTAGACCATCGTGGCCCAGACGCCGATCGGCGCGGCCAGTGAAACCTGCGTGGCGTACTCAGATCCGTGCAGCAACCACACGGCCAGAACTACAGGGCCACCGACTAGCGGTAAGCCGCCCATCAGTCCTGCGATGTTAGGGCCCCAGCGTTTACCTGCGAGGCTGGCCAGTCCAATCAATGCTGGCGAGACTAACAACTTGGCCGCGAGTACCGCGCTCATGAGAATAGGCGTTGGACTTTGTGTAGTGCTGCGACAAGTTGGTCGATATCGTCAGTGCCGTTGTACACAGCAAGCGAAGCGCGCGCAGTTGCAGGCACGCCAAAGCGCTCCATCAGCGGCATCGTGCAGTGATGGCCGGTGCGAATCGCAACGCCTTCCTGATCGAGGATGGAGCCGATATCGTGCGGATGCGCGTTGTCCATGACGAAGGACAAGATGCCGCCCTTGTTACGTGCAGTGCCAATCAAACGCAGGCCGGGAATTTCAGCAACGCGTGGCGTGGCGTATTCAAGCACGGCATGTTCGTGTGCATGAATCGCGTCGATGCCAATGCTACGGATGTAATCGAGTGCAGTGGCGAAACCAATCGCACCCGACATATCCGGTGTGCCAGCCTCAAACTTGTACGGCACATCGTTCCAAGTACTGCCGCTGAAGGCGACGGTCTTGATCATGTCACCGCCACCATGCCAAGGCTGCATTGCTTCGAGATGTTCGCGTTTTGCGTAGAGCGTACCGAAGCCAGTAGGGCCGTAGGCTTTGTGTGCGGAGCAGGCGAAGAAATCGACGTCGAGTGCTTTCACGTCGACAGCGATGTGTGCGATCGATTGCGCGCCATCAACCAAGACAGGAATGCCGCGAGCGTGAGCTTCGCGAATCATGTCTTCGATTGGGTTCACGGTGCCGAGTGAGTTGGAGCAATGACCGACAGCAACCAACTTGGTGTGTGGCGAGAGTAGCTTGAGCCACTCTTCGAAAATCAGTTCGCCTGCGTCGTTAACCGGCGCAGCAATCGTCTTGGCGCCAACCAACTGCCAGGGCACGATGTTGGAGTGATGCTCCATCGCAGTGACGAGTACTTCGTCGCCCGGCTGAATACGTGGTGCGAGATAGCAGCGTGCGACGAGGTTGATGCTCTCTGTCGTGCCGCGTGAGAATACGATCTCTTCGCGCGTTGCGTTGAAGAAGCTGGCGATGGTGTCGCGAGCACCTTCGTAGGCGTTGGTCGCGCGCTCAGCAAGTTCATGCACGGCGCGGTGCACGTTGGAGTTCTGGTGGCGGTAGTAGCGATCGAGTGCAGCCAGTACAACTTCTGGTTTCTGTGTCGTCGCCGCGTTGTCGAGATAAGCGAGACGTTTGCCGCGCACCTTCTCCGACAGAATCGGAAAGTCAGCGCGGATGCGCGCCAGATCAAATGGCGCGCTCATTAGGCTTTGCCCGACGTATTGCCTTGGGGCAGGCGTGAAAGAAAACGCTGCGTGATCTTCTCGCGCAGTTCATCGTTGCTGATGTGCTCGATGATTTCCTGTGCAAATGCCTGCGTCAGCAGCGCGCGAGCCATATCGCGATCAAGACCGCGGGCGCGCAGGTAGTACACCGCGTCTTCGTCGAGCTGACCGAAAGTCGCGCCGTGCGCGCATTTAACGTCGTCGTTGTAGATCTCGAGTTCCGGCTTGGCGTAAACCTCAGCGGTTTTCGATAGCAGCAGATTCGCAACGCGAGTTTCGGAGTCAGTCTTGATCGCCTTCTCATGCACGAAAATCTTGCCGTTGAAGACAGCACGTGCAGAACCGGAGACAACGCCACGGAAAAATTCACGGCTGCTGCAATGCGGCGCGCGATGGTGGATCCAGCTGTGGTTGTCGACGTGCTCGGAACCCGTCGGTGCATAGAGGCCGTACAGTTGTACGCCAGCGCCAGGTTCGTTGAGGTGAACATACAGATCGTTGCGGACGAAGCGGCCGCCGAGATCTACCGTCACTGCATCCAGCTGCGCATCACGCGCCAAAAGGATTTTGAGATTAGTCAGGCGTTGAGCTTGCGAATCTGCCTGCTGTACGCGTAGCAGACGCAGTCGCGAATTGGGTGCTACTTCAATCTCAGCGAAGAACGTCGCAAAGCGTGAAGGTGTGATGTCTTGCAGAACCAGTTCAACATCGCCGCTGACTTTGAGTTTCAGGCGCTGGTGCAGGCCGGTGTCGAGTTCGACTTTGCCTTCGAGCGTACGGGTTTGCGTACCGCCGGAGAGCGCAGTATTCAGCGCGTCGAGTCCGTCTTCGTAGGCGCTCGGATAATCGTGGTTCAGTGCGCTCGGCGCGATGTCGGCAGCGCTGAGCTGATCGAGGATGGAAAGATCGGTATGGCGCCAATCTTCATCTTTCTTCCCCGGCAGGCCCTGCTTCAGCAGCGCATCAAGCGCCGCACGCCGCGGCGCAGGCAGCGCGGGTAGCGCTTCAAGAGCGGTGGTGATGTTGTTGAGCATTTATGCAGCGTCCAGCCAGCCGTAGCCTTTTTCTTCAAGCTCACGTGCCAGTTCTGGTCCGCCGCTCTTGATGATGCGGCCGCCAGCGAGCACATGAACGAAATCTGGTTTCACGTAATCAAGCAGACGCTGGTAGTGCGTGACCAGCAGCGTCGCGCGCTCAGGTGAGCGCATGGTGTTGATGCCTTCGGCGACGATTTTGAGTGCGTCGATATCGAGACCGGAGTCGGTCTCGTCGAGAATCATCAGCTTTGGTTCCAGCAGCAACATCTGCAGAATTTCGTTGCGCTTCTTTTCGCCACCGGAGAAGCCTTCATTGACGCCGCGCTGGAGCATCTTGATGTCCATGCTCATTTTCTTGACGCGGTCTTTCACCCAAGCGAGGAAATCTACCGCTTCGATTTCTGGCTGGCCTTGATGTTTGCGCTTGGCGTTGATCGCCGCTTTCAAGAACACCATATTGCTGACGCCGGGAATTTCGACCGGATACTGAAAGCTCAGGAAGATGCCTTCGCAAGCGCGAATCTCGGCGGGCAGTTGGAGAAGATCTTTGCCGCCAAATGTCACGCTGCCTTCAGTGATCGTGTAGTCCTCGCGACCGGCGAGCACATTGGAGAGCGTCGATTTTCCTGAGCCATTAGGGCCCATGATGGCGTGGACTTCGCCAGCATTAATCTTGAGATTAATACCTTTGAGGATGTCTTTACCTTCGACACTGGCGTGCAAATTTTTGATTTCGAGCATATTCATTTCGCTATTCGTAAGACTTCGCTAGGCCATCCCTGGCGTGACTTCAGTTCATTTTCCAAACACCGGCCCGCACATCCATGTGCGGGCGTTCGCCGGCGTGAATTGCCATTCAAGGCAATTCACGAAAGCCCCGTCTCACCCAACTGCTCCCTCGAGAGTTACGGAGAGGAGTTTCTGTGCTTCAACGGCGAATTCCATCGGCAGTTCTTTGAACACCTGCTTGCAGAAGCCGTTGACGATCATCGACACGGCGTCTTCGGCATTGATGCCGCGCGACAGGCAATAGAACAGCTGGTCTTCACCAATTTTGGAAGTGGTGGCTTCGTGTTCGAGATGCGCGCTTGGATTGCGCACTTCGGTGTAAGGGAAGGTGTGCGCGCCGCAGGTATCGCCAATCAACAGCGAGTCGCACTGCGTGTAGTTACGTGCGCCTTCAGCCGATTGCTGGATACGCACGAGGCCGCGATAGCTTTGTTGGCCGTGACCGGCAGCAATACCTTTGCTGACAATCGTCGACTTGGTGTTCTTGCCGATGTGAATCATCTTGGTGCCGGTGTCGGCCTGCTGACGATGATGGGTCACTGCTACCGAGTAGAACTCACCGACGGAATCGTCACCGCGCAAAACGCAGCTCGGATATTTCCATGTGATCGCGGAGCCGGTCTCAACCTGCGTCCACGAAATCTTGCTGCGCTTGCCACGGCAGTCGCCACGCTTGGTGACGAAGTTGTAGATGCCGCCTTTGCCGTTTTCGTCGCCCGGATACCAGTTCTGCACCGTGCTGTATTTGATCTGTGCGTCGTCCATCGCAACCAGTTCAACCACGGCGGCGTGCAATTGGTTTTCGTCGCGCTGCGGTGCGGTGCAGCCTTCGAGATAGCTGACGTGCGAGCCTTCTTCGGCAATGATCAGCGTGCGCTCGAACTGGCCGGTGTTGCGCTCGTTGATGCGGAAGTAGGTGCTCAGTTCCATCGGACAACGCACACCCTTCGGGATGTAGACGAAGCTGCCGTCAGTGAACACAGCGGAGTTCAGCGCGGCGTAATAGTTGTCGCCTTGCGGCACAACGCTGCCGAGATATTTCTGGATCAGCTCTGGGTACTCACGCACGGCTTCGCTGATCGGGCAGAAGATCACGCCAGACTCTTTGAGCTTTTCGCGGAAGGTGGTGGCAACAGAAACGGAGTCGAACACGACATCGACCGCAACGCCTGCGAGCATTTCCTGTTCGCGCAGCGGGATGCCGAGCTTCTTGTACGTCTCCAGCAACTTCGGATCGACTTCATCGAGCGACTTGGGGCCGTCCTTCATCGACTTCGGCTGCGAGTAATACGAGATGCTTTGCAGATCCGTCGGCGCATAGTGCACATGCGCCCACTTTGGTTCCTTCATTTTCAGGAAGCGTGCATACGCTTTCAGGCGCCAGTCGAGCAGCCACTGCGGCTCTTTCTTCATTGCGGAGATGAAGCGGATGGTGTCTTCCGACAGGCCTGGTGGCACGGTGTCGGATTGAACGTCGGTGATGAAACCGGCGCTGTACTCGCTCTTACGAACGATGTCTTGGATGTCTTGTGAGGTCGTGGACATGATCAGCTGCCAGCCAGCGAAGTGGCTGGATGAAAATGGATGGGGGACTCCTGGCGGCGCATCGGTGCCGGCGCGGCCATTTGCGCCAGTGACACAGCTTGCAGCGCTTCATAAATCGCGCGGTTGATCAGGCGCCAGTTGGTTTTGGTGGCGCAGCTGGATTCCATGCTGCAACCGCTGTGATCTTCGGAACATTCAGTGACGGCGATTGGGCCTTCAACGGCGCCAATGATCTCGGCCACCGTGATGCGCTCAGGCGAGCGGCTCAGGCGATAGCCGCCATGCGCACCGCGCAGCGACTCAACAAGACCGCCTTTAGTCAGTAGTTTCAAAAGCTTGGCTGCGGTGGGTGCGGACACATGGGTGCGATCAGCCAGTCCCTGCGCCGTATGCACCTGCGACGGTGCCGATGCCATCGCGGTCATCAGTGCCGTTGCGTAATCCGCTAATTTGCCGAGCTTGAGCATGTTCAATCAAGACTAAATGGGTCCTGATTGGAATTGTAATGCTGCGACGCGACAATCTCAATGATTTTCCGGCATATTTAGGTATGACTACGACTATTTCTTGGGACGTTCCAACCCCATTTACGGAACGCGTGACGGTAGGTCCAGAGCATCTGGACCAGTTCGGCCACACTAATAATGTGCAGTATCTGCGCTGGGCGGAGCAGGTGGCTTGGGGCCATTCCGTTAGTTTGAAGCTGGGTTTTGACGACTATGAGCGGCTCAACGCTGGTTGCGTGGCCCGCCGTCACGAGCTTGACTACCTTGCCGCAACCTTTGCGGGCGACGAGCTACTGCTGGGAACCTGGATCGCCGAATGCGACGCCAAGCTGACGATGTGGCGTGCTTATCAAATCATCCGGGTCGGCGATGGCAAAACCGTGCTGCGTGGTCGCACGCAGTGGGTTTGTATTGATATGAAGAGTGGCAGGCCCAAGCGCATGCCCCCTGAGTTTGTTGAAGCCTACAAGCCGATAGAGACCGTCTAAGCCATTGAGCTGATCCGTTGGCTAAGGCGCTATCAATGGCTCGTCTTGGATATTCGTCTCTACTGGATTGCTTGTAGAGAGCGCTGTGAGCTTGGCCTCGGTGGTGCTGGGTGAAAAGCTAAACATGGCGCCTGTCGCTGGATCGACAATTAACATCCCAATCACACCGCCAATTACCAAATTGGCGAAATACCAGTTATTGACCTTGCCAGGCACGGCAATGATTCCTGGTTTAAAGCCCGGTTTTGTCACGACGGCGGTGTATATCTCGGGTTTGAAAAAGCCGGCGCTACGGTTAAGGGTAACCGTGGCTGGCGTGGTGACTCTATGCGTTATTTCGCCAGCTCGATTTGAGATGACCACATCTGCTTGGTCCGGCGTGCTTCTAAATTGAACAGCTTCTGTGCGGCCATTAAAAATTGTGGCGCAGCCAGTGGTCATTAAAGTCAAAAGTGCTACTAGCACAAAATTTTTTCTTATCATTTTTGATCTCCCCAATGATTAAACGGCCACTTTTATTATTGAATGAGCGCGCAGTTTGGTCTCTGAGCTATATAATTTTTATCAGAATGCTCAGAGAGCAAAACTACCGCAAAAACTTCAACCTCTATTAAGGGCTAAAGCTTAGGCGATAGCTATAGATAAGAAAGCGATTGGGCCCAATATTTTGAATTGAAGCGGCGATTCAGTGGCCGCAACGGCTGGGTTTTACAGCAGCCAAATCAACTTCGGCGCTTCGCCTTTGGTGCCGCTGACAAACGCGTTCTGACGATAGCGGCGGCCGAGTGCCTTGGCTTTTGCAGGTTCAGGGTCGGCAACCAGATAGCCATGCTCTGGCCATTCGCCATCCGGGCTTTGATTGATGGCGGTGAAATAACGCAGTCCCACCACTTCCAGTTCCTGTCGCAAACGCGTGAGCGCTGCAAGGTTGGCGTCGTCATCGGTTTTTTCTGAATTCGGATTGCAGGGCGTGATGATCGCCCAGCTTTCTTGAATGTCGCAGTGCTTGAACAAGCTGCTTTCGGCTGCAGCGTCGTACTCGCCAATGCGAAGGGTCAGCGCATTGCGTGGCAACAGGACGCGATAGTCCGTGTTGTTATAAGCCTCTTCGAGTTTTTGACGATCTATTTTTATATTCACAAGATTTCTGTTTTGACTTGGTCAAGAAAATCGCCGAATAAAAGCGCGAGCGCTGCAAGCTGATCGTTAAGGCCGTGATCCGAATTCAATACATGTAGCGTCGCATGATTTGACTTTGCGAAACGTAAACCACGCTCCATCGGCACAATATCGTCATGCCAGCCATGGACCACGCTGCAAAGTGCCGGCACGCCCTGAGGCTCTTCATCCCAACCCGTGAAATACAAAGCCGGGGCCATCAAAAACAGTGCCTGCGGTTTGAGCGTGGCACAGGCCTGAGCCGAAACATAGCCGCCCATACTGGAACCCACCAAGACCAAACGCTTTGCTGTAGGTGCCAGCGCCAGTAATTGCGCTACACGCTCCCTAGGATCGTGGGTGTGACTATAATCTGGACTCATCACCTCAAAGCCGCGTCCGCGTGCGGTCTCGGCCAAGTGGGTAATCTTAGTGCCCCAAGGCCCGCTTTCTTTTCCGTGGGCAAATACGACGAGATTTTCGACGAGGTTCATCCAGTCATGATAGCCAAAACCAAAGGCGACAAGATGCAGGAAAAAAGCTCGTCCCGTAAGAAAGGCCCGAAAGAACCGTTGGATGTAAACCTCACCGTTAAATTCAATTTCGGCAATGAACCAGATGACGCTATTACGGTTCTAAACGATGTTCGCGTACCGATGGTCGACAGCGTTTTCTCGAACCGCGATCGTATCGTCCGCGGTTTTGTTTCTTTGTTGCTCAAGAGTGGCTTCAAGTCTCCTGCCGTTACTCGCGAACTCTTTCCCGTAGTCCGATTACTGAAGCGTAAAAAATGACATTTCTTCGTTGGTGGACCGTTGCGCTGATGCTGTTTGGTGGGGTTATGGCGCTGGTTATGGGCGTTGTCTGTTTTCTGTATTACATCTATATCGACAGTGCGCCAGAACTGCGTGAGCAATTGCCGCTGTTGGTGAAGCTGGTCGGCTTGTTTACAACGCTGGGCCTGCTTGGGCTCGCTGCGTTTATCCCCATGCGGCGCAACAACCGTTGGGTATGGCCAACACAACTCTTACTGGGCGTGGGCGCCGTTGTTATAACGATGACGTTCTGGCGTTTGCTGAGCACCTAAAAGCAATTAGTTTGGAAACACCATGACGCAAATGCCACAACCCAAGCGCTGGGAAATTCTCAGCTGGATTCCTATCGCGGTCGGCCTTTACTGGCTGCTCGCGCGCAATGATGGTCAATGGTTGTTGTGGGCATTGCTACCGGGCAGCGTATTGCTGGCAACGGGCATCGCCTTGCTGCTAATGCCGGGTGACCCACGCATCACGGCTTACATGGCATTGGCCAGCGTCGTCGGAGCAACGTTCGCGGTGATCCTGTTTTTGATGGGCAATGTTGGAACAGCGTTCGTCTGTTTCATTGGCTGCGTTGGTTCATTTTTGGTGGCGGGTCGTGTTGGACTTTTATCCGAGTCGGTCCATCCGGATGCGCCACTGCCTGAGATGTCTTTGGAGATGGATGCCAAAGCCGGTCTCGATGAAGCCATGTTGGGTTACTTCGTTGCAGGCGTTAAAGCGCCAGTCGGCGATTCCGCTGCGCTGATGTGCGAAGACACCTTCAAGCTCGAAGCCATCATCAAAGCGCAGGGCTGGGATAAAGATGCCTCCAGCTTCCATCAAGCGCCGCCCGCGCCGACCAATGTCGGCATCGAAAAGAAACGCATCTTCGGCCACGACTACGAAGAACTGCGTTGGGAAAGCGGCTTTTTGCCAGACGACGCTTTGCCTGGTGCGGCGCTATGGAAACGCCACACCACTAACAACCAAGCCGTTGTGCGCGTGATGCGTCACGCCGGTGTTTCGCGTCCTTGGCTGCTGTGCGTGCATGGTTATCGCATGGGCATGCCGTGGACGGATTTTGGTTTGTTTCACCCCAACTGGTTGCATCAGAGCCTTGGGCTCAATGTTGTGCAGCCGGTGTTGCCACTGCACGGCGCGCGTCGTATCGGCGCACGCTCGGGCGATCATTTTCTCGACGGTAATTTGCTGGATCTGATTTACGCGGAAGCCCAATCGCTG
This sequence comes from Stenotrophobium rhamnosiphilum, assembly GCF_003052265.1. Taxonomy (GTDB): domain Bacteria; phylum Pseudomonadota; class Gammaproteobacteria; order Nevskiales; family Nevskiaceae; genus Stenotrophobium; species Stenotrophobium rhamnosiphilum. Next base: position 344,339 of record NZ_QANS01000002.1, on the reverse strand, counting down.
TGGGATCTGCGCCGCACTGTCGCGTGGATTCGCGAACAAGAACCCGATGCGCGAATCGGTGTGCTCGGCATCAGTTTGGGTGGGTACAACGCCAGCCTTTTAGCGAACTATGAACCCGGTTTGGACTTTGTCGTTGCCGGTATTCCCGTCACCGACTTTGCCGCCAGCGTGTGGCGCTTTATGCCGCCGCCGTATTTGCGTTACTTCAGCGCGCAGGGTCTGGACGAAGAGCGTTACCGTCAGGCCTTGAGCTTGGTGTCGCCTTTGAGCAAGCCGCCTTTATTGGATAAAGAGCGCTTGTTGGTTTTTGCAGCATCGGGTGATCGCATTGCGCTGCCACGGCACGCGCTGGCCCTCGCCAAACACTGGGATGTGCGTGTTAACTGGTATTACGGTTCGCATTTAACGCTGCGACACGAGCCAGAAACCCGCGAAACCCTCAGGGAAGCGATTTTGCGGGCCGGCTGGCCTGCGGTCGGTTAAAATCAAGCCATTACGACTTACAGAATAATTAGGACGGCATCCATGAAGCGCGTCGCCATTACAGGTTCCGGCCTGTTCACCCCGGCAGAATCCATCAGCAACGACGAACTGGTCGTGGCTTTCAATCAGTACGTTGATAACTTCAACGCTCGCAACGCTGATGCGATTGCGGCAGGCACCGTGCAGCCGCTGGCGCACTCCTCGAGCGAGTTCATTGTGAAGGCCTCCGGCATTCACTCGCGTTTTGTCGTCAACAAGTCCGGCATTCTCGATCCGGAAGTGATGCGTCCGCAGATTCCGCGCCGTGGCAATGATGAGCCATCGATTCTTGCCGAAATGGGCATGGCTGCAGCACGTCAGGCGCTGGAGCGTGCAGGGCGCAAGCCTGAAGATGTCGATGCCGTCATTGTGGCTTGCTCCAATCTGGCCCGTCCGTATCCTGCGATTGCCGTTGAGTTGCAGCACTATCTCGGCATTAAAGGTTTTGCTTATGACATGAACGTCGCCTGCGCCTCGGCAACGTTTGGTATTCAGGCCGCTGTGGATTCCGTGCGCAACGGCAATGCCCGTGCAGTATTAGTGGTCTGTCCAGAGATTTGCAGCGGACATCTCAACTTCCGTAATCGTGATTGCCACTTCATCTTTGGTGATGCAGCGACGGCGGTGTTGATTGAGCCGCTGGAAAACGCCGTCAACGGCGGTTTCGAAATCCTCGGCACGCGCCTGCAGACCTCGTATTCCAACAATATCCGTAACAACTTTGGCTTCCTCAATGCCAGCGAACAGCCGCCACGCGAGTGGAACGATGTGCTGTTTAACCAGGAAGGCCGCAAGGTGTTTAAAGAAGTGGTGCCGATGGTCTCTGAGCAGATCACCAGCCATTTGGGCGATCTGGGCATCGAGCCCAGCGGCGTCAGCCGTTTCTGGCTGCATCAGGCCAATTTGTCGATGAACCAGTTCATTTCGCGCAAAGTGCTCGGCCGCGAGCCGGACGAGAAAGAAGCGCCGGTGATTCTGAATGAGTACGCCAATACCAGTTCAGCCGGTTCGGTCATTGCATTTCATAAGCATCATGAAGATCTCAAGACAGGCGACATCGGCGTTTTATGCGCCTTTGGTGCAGGATATTCGGCTGGCAGCGTGATTTTGCGCCGCTTGTAACGAATCCTTCACACGCTCGTCATATTCTGAACAAGGAAGACCTACAGAATTTATGAGCATGAGCAATAAACTGATTCTCGTTGTTGAAGACGAAAGCGCGATTCGCGAGATGATTCGCTTTGCGCTGACTCGCGCTGAGTTCCGCGTCATCGAAGCGGGCAACGCCCAAGAGGCGCGCTTGCGACTCGCGGAAGAGCGTCCGGACCTGATCCTGATGGATTGGATGATGCCCGGCATCTCTGGCGTTGAACTCACCCGTGAATTGAAATCGGCTGCGACGACCAAAGACATTCCGGTGATCATGGTCACCGCACGCGCTGAAGAAGAAGACAAGGTGCGCGGTCTGAATACCGGTTGCGATGATTACGTCTCGAAACCATTTTCCTTCCCAGAACTGATCGCACGCATTTCAGCCGTCATCCGTCGCGCTCAGCCGGGTGGGGAAGAAGAGAAGCTGTCGGTGGATGGTCTTGAAGTGGACGTTGCGAGCCAGCGCGTCACTGCCAAAGGCTCGCCTGTGCATCTCGGCCCGACGGAATATCGCTTGTTACATTTCTTTGTCAGCCATCCTGAGCGTGTCTACACGCGCGAGCAGGTGCTGGATCGCGTCTGGGGTCAAAGCGTTTATGTTGAAGAGCGCACGGTCGACGTACACATTCGTCGTCTGCGCAAAGCGCTGGAGCCACATGGTTTCGACCACATGATCCAGACGGTGCGTGGCACCGGCTATCGTTTTTCAGAACGCGCGTAATCGCGCGCTGCTTAACACCAGTTAGATTGATAAGGGGGACCGATGAGTTTTTCGCCGTTCGACCCCGCGTCTAACAAGCCCAAACCAGAGCCATTGCCGCTGCCCAATTCGTGGCGCAGTGAGGCGGTTCGCATTGTGCTGTCCTGTATTGTCGGTGGCATCTTCGGCCATTGGCTGGGTTATGGCTTCCTTGGTATCGGTGTTGTGCTGGCGCTGTATCTGGTGGTTTATGTGCGCCGTCTCTCCAAGCTGCAAGCGTGGGTGTATCAACCCAAACGTTACGAATTGCCTGAGCCCTCTGGAATCTGGGGCGATATCTTTTATCGCTTGCAGGACAACCAACGCCGCAATCGCAAAAAGAAAAAACGTTTAACCGCGATGCTCGCGGAATTTCGTTCATCGACTGAGGCTTTGCCCGACGGCGCGGTAGTGCTGAGCGAGCGTGGCGAAATCATGTGGTTCAACCTTGCCGCGCAAACCTTGTTGGGTTTACGTAGCCCGCAAGACATTAGTCTGCGCATCGTCAATCTTATTCGCTATCCGGAATTTGCTGAATACGTTGCGTCGGATACTTACGATGGCGAAATAGAAGCGCCATCACCGCTCACGCGTGATCGCACGCTGTCCTTGCAGATCATTCCTTACGGCAACAATCAGCGTCTGCTTATCGTGCGTGACGTCTCTGAAATTAAACGACTGGAAACCGCGCGGCGTGATTTTGTTTCTAATGCATCGCATGAGCTGCGCACGCCACTGACTGTGCTGCGCGGCTATCTCGATATGCTGGAGCCAGAAGCGCAGGGCAAGAATCCATTGTCCGAATGGCGCGCGCCGTTGATGGAAATGAAGAACCAGACTGTGCGCATGGAATCGTTAGTGAACGACATGCTCAAACTGGCGCGACTCGAAGCGCATGCACATGGCCAGACGCTGCAAGATTTGCTCGACGTGCCCTCGCTGCTACGGCGCGTGATTGATGAAGTGAAAGCAATGTCGCAAGGCAATCACACGTTCGAAGCACGCATCCAGCCTGATCTCTGTCTGCTGGGTGGCGAAACCGAAGTGCTTAGCATCTTCACCAATCTTGTTTCCAACGCCGTGCGCTACACCGCACCAGGCGGCGTGATCCGCGTGTCGTGGGAGCGTGATGGCGAGCAAGCGCGCTTCGCAGTTGCCGACACCGGCATCGGCATCGCCGCCAAAGATCTGCCACGCCTCACCGAACGCTTCTACCGCGCCGACGTCGGCCGCTCACGCGCTAGTGGTGGCACAGGCTTGGGCCTGTCGATCGTCAAACACGCGCTGGAATCACACCAGGCTCAGCTACAGATTGATAGCGAACTCGGCGTGGGCTCCACGTTCAGCTGCTACTTCCCCGGTGAACGCGTTCGTGTGTTGACCGAAGCTGCGCCGGTGATGCAGAAGTAATTCGTTCTGCAACGCTTAATAGTAGGGCGGGTCAAGACCCGCCTTTCTTATTTATGGGACAGAACGGCGGGTTACGCTTCGCTAACCCGCCCTACGTTTGCTTGCGCTGTTTATGTCTTTGCATAGAGCAACGCTCGAAAGTACTCAGTCACTGACTCTAGCGCGGCAAGGACTTCTTTCCGTGATCCGTCCTTTAGTGTGACTATCACTCGTCGAAGTGCTTCACCGTTATTTCCTTCAACATAGTCTTCTTCTGGACCCTGTAATTCTTCGTCGTTCTTCAGAGTTATGGCGTCGATAGAGCCACAAGAATTGACTGATGAATACTGAGCAAGATTTCCCTTATCTGTGTACAGGTGCTTATAGACATTAGAGATGCTGCGGACGTCTCTGAATGCACCAGCAGTTTCTGTTGATAGGTGTTCGACAAATTTTCCGATATCACTGAATGGGGCAACAAGATCCGGCTGATGCCGTTGGCTATGCAGGAAATAATGGTCCGCTAGATGCGAGGCGGAGACGGATGCATTGAATGCCCTGCGAATGTCGCCTGGTTGATCGATGCAATCTTCTAGGTTCCCTACTACGAAGGATTCAAAGAATTGTTCTGGTGTCATTCCCATGGGCAATAGGCCTTATGGCTTAACAACAATTGGATGGAACACAGCCCGTAGGCTGGGTTAAAGCGCAGCGAAACCCAGCATAACTCGACTGGCAAGCACTGGGTTTGGCTTCGCAGCAACCCAGCCTACGTCGTTCATAAACAAAAAGCCCGCAACAATGTGCGGGCTTTTTGTTTGAAGCAGAGGCTGAACTAGCCGAAACGTCCGGTGATGTAATCTTCCGTGCGCTTCTCTTTCGGCTTGGTGAAGATCTGATCCGTGCTGCCGTATTCGCCCAGCTCGCCGAGGTACATAAAGGCGGTGAAGTCGGCGACGCGTGCGGCCTGTTGCATGTTGTGGGTGACGATGACGATCGTGTAGTCGGCTTTGAGCTGATAAATCAGTTCTTCGATCTTTGCGGTGGAGATTGGATCGAGTGCTGACGTTGGTTCGTCGAGCAAGATCACCTGCGGGCGCACAGCAATTGTGCGAGCGATGCAGAGACGTTGCTGCTGACCACCAGAGAGGCTCATGCCGCTGCTGTGGAGTTTGTCTTTAACTTCATCCCACAGGGCAGTGCGCTTGAGTGCGTCTTCTACGCGCTCATCCATTTCGGCGCGCGAGATTTTTTCGTACAGGCGAATGCCGAACGCAATGTTCTCGTAGATCGACATAGGGAATGGCGTTGGCTTCTGGAACACCATGCCGATGCGTGCGCGCAGGAGGTTGAGATCCTGGCCGCCGGCAAGAATGTTGTGTCCATCGAGCAATACTTCGCCACTGGCGCGCTGCTTGGGATACAAGTCATACATGCGGTTGAGCGTTCGCAGCAGCGTTGATTTGCCGCAGCCGGATGGCCCAATGAATGCAGTGACGGTCTTCTCGTAAATCGGCAGGCTGATGTGCTTCAGCGCCATCGATTCGCCGTAATAGAAGCAGAGATCACGGACGGAAATTTTTTCCTTGAGATCCGCCATGCCTCGCGGATGCTTGCCGCCATCTGGAGGTACTGCCGTTGAGGGCAGCTGGATGTTTGAACGATCTTTCATTGAGGTGTCCATGGCGATGGAGTCTTAGTTCTGCTGCTTGCGAGTAGAAATCAAAGTGCGCGCCAGAATATTTAGCGTCAACACGGTGAGCGTAATAATGAGTGCGCCGACCCAGGCGAGCTTCTGCCAATCTGGATACGGTGAGAGTGCAAACTGGAAGATAACAACCGGCAAGTTCGCCATCGGCGCATTCATGTCGGTGCTCCAGAACTGGTTGTTCAGTGAGGTGAACAGCAGCGGAGCGGTTTCACCGCTGATGCGTGCAACGGCCAGCAATACGCCCGTCATCAAGCCTGCTTTGGCAGCACCGTAGCAAACCTTGCGGATGACCAAGTAGCGTGGCGCGCCGAGTGCAGAAGCAGCTTCGCGCAAAGAGTCTGGCACTAACAACAACATGTCTTCAGTGGTGCGTACGACAACTGGCAAGATCAAAATGGATAGTGCAGCGACGCCAGCCCAAGCCGAGAAGTGGCCCATGGGCGCAACCATGATTTCGTAGACGAACAAGCCGACAACGATAGAAGGTGCGGAGAGCAGAATGTCGTTGATGAAACGCACCGTCGTGGTGAGTTTGGTATTGCGACCGTACTCAGCCATGTACGTACCTGCGGCAATGCCGATAGGCGTGCCGACGAGGGTTGCGAGAATGGTTTGAACCAAGCTGCCGTAAATGGCATTGAGCAGACCACCGGATTCGCCGGGTGGTGGTGTCATCTGCGAGAAGACATCCCAAGACAAGCTGCCAAAACCTTTCCACAGCAGCGTGCCGAGAATCCAAGCTAATGCCAATAAACCCATGCCAGTGGCAATGAACGCCAGTGCCATTGCAAGGTAGTGATAAACCTTGCGACGTTTGTAACGACTGCTGGTTTGCGTTGCGCTCATGATTATTTTCCTGCCTTCTTATCAAGACGCAGCAGCATCAAACGTGCGGCAGCCAATACGATGAAGGTGATGACGAACAGAATCAGACCTAAGGCGATGAGTGATGAGGTGTAGAGCTCGCCATCTGCTTCAGTAAATTCGTTGGCGATACTGGCAGAGATGGTGGTGCCTGGCGCCAATAGTGAACTGCCAATTTTGTGTGCGTTGCCGATGACAAAAGTCACCGCCATCGTTTCACCCAGAGCGCGACCTAAGCCGAGCATCATGCCGCCGATAACGCCGGTGCGGGTGTAAGGCAGAACAACGTGACGAACGACTTCCCACGTGGTGCATCCAAGTCCGTAGGCCGATTCTTTGAGCATGGGCGGCACGGTTTCAAATACATCGCGTGTAATCGATGTGATGAATGGCAACACCATGATGCTGAGAATGAGACCTGCAGTCAGAATGCCGATGCCGTAGGGAGGGCCAGAGAACAAGCCTTCAAGCACGGGCACGCCTTCAAATGTGGCGATGAGTGCGGGTTGAATGTATCGCTGCAATAGCGGCGCAAGAATAAACAGGCCCCATATGCCGTAGATGATGCTGGGAATACCGGCCAGCAATTCAATCGCGGTGCTGATGGGCTGCTTGAGCCAGCGCGGGCACAACTCGGTGATGAAGACAGCAATGCCGATACCAACAGGTACCGCAATCAGCATTGCAATGAGTGAGGTGACCACAGTGCCGTAAATCGGCGCTTTGGCGCCAAAGATTTCGGTGACCGGGTTCCAACGTTCGGTGGTGATAAAACCAAAACCGTATTGCTTGATTGCAGGCAGAGAACCTTCAATCAAGGCGAATATGACGCCACCCAGTAGCAGCAGTACTAGGACGGCAGCAGATTTAGTGAGATAGCGGGCAAAACTATCCTTTAGAGAATTCCTCGCCAGGACTTTTCTATCGGCTGTGTAAATACCAGCCGTATTTTGAGCAGGATTCACGCAAACTCCGCGTTTCTAAAGTGTCGCGATGGTAACTCAGAAAAAGAGAGAGGCCTTTTGGGGCCTCTCTCTCTGAAACAACTTACTTCTTGGTCCAAACCGGTTTGCCAGCGGCGTCGGTGATCTGAGTCGCCCAGCTGTTCTGTACCAGTTTCTGAACGCTGTCCGGCATCGGCACGTAGTCCAGTTCAATCGCCATCTGGTTGCCCTTAGCAAAGGCCCAGTCAAAGAACTTCAGCGCTTCAACAACTGCTGCGGTATCGCCCGGCTTCTTGTAGAGCAGGATGAAGGTTGCAGCGGTCATCGGCCAGCTCTGGTCGCCCTGCTGGTTAGCAAGAATCAGGTAGTAACCTGGAGCCTTGGCCCAGTTTGCGTTAGCAGCGGCAGCAGCAAAGGTGGTGTCGTCTGGCGTAACAATCTTGCCCGCCTTGTTGATCATCTTGGTGTACGACATCTTGTTCTGCTTGGCGTAAGCGTATTCAACGTAACCGATAGCGCCGTCCGTCTGCGCCGTCATGTTGGCTACGCCTTCGTTACCCTTGCCGCCGATACCGACCGGCCATTCAACCGAAGCATCAACGCCGACGTTTTCTTTCCACGTGGTGCTGACGTCGCCGAGGTAATACGCAAAGTTAAAGGTGGTGCCCGAACCGTCTGAGCGGTGCACAACCGCGATTGCGGTGCTTGGCAGTGCCAGCGTTGGGTTCAGCTTTTTGATCGCAGCGTCGTTCCACACTTTGATCTTGCCCATGAAGATGTTGGCCAGCGTTGGGCCGTCCAGAACCATATCGCCTGGCTTGACGCCCTTAACGTTGACGACCGGCACAACGCCGCCCATCACCATTGGGAACTGCATCAGGCCTGCTTCATCGAGTGCTTCTGGTTTCAGCGGCTTGTCTGAAGCGCCGAAAGTGACGGTTTTGGCTTTGATCTGCTTGATGCCGCCGCCCGAACCGATGGACTGATAGTTCAGACCATTGCCGGTCTCTTTCTTATAGGCGTCAGCCCACTTGGCGTAGATCGGGTAGGGGAACGTTGCGCCAGCGCCGGAAATGTCTGCGGCGAAAGCTGAGGTGGCGAGCATCGTGCCAGCCAGGGCGAGCCCGGCGGTACGCATGATCGAGGTTAAGCCTTTCATGGAAATCTCCTTGGAAACGGATAGAGCATGTTTGATGACGCGGCGATGGTAGCGACCGTTCATTACAGTTTCTTTGCAGTTCTAAAGATTTATTCAATTCGCCCCAAATTCTCTCGCTATGTCGTTAAAGCGTAATGACAAAAGGGCAACCTACTCCTTAATAGGTGCAGACCCGATCCCGGGTCGTCGTGTCATGAATCTGACACATGAAGTTCACAAGACTGAGACATTCGCGAGTCATCCTAGCGCCGTTTTCAGGGGGTATGCGCATCTCTGACAGGATCCAGATGGATCTCTAGAAGCATACCTGTCGAAGGGAAAGTGTGAATCCATTTTGTGTTCTAGGGAGAACCTAACAGTGACCAAGTTTTTAAAGTACACCGCAATCGCAGCAGCTATGGCTGCAATCGCACCAGCTGCTTTTGCTGACACGCCGACAACCAAGGGCGGTCTCACCATTAAATCTGACGACGGCCGCTTTGAAGCGACCGTTGGCGGTCGTATCCATTTTGATGGCACGGCTTTAAATGTCGACGACAACACTATCGGCACCAACGAAAACGGTGGTTTCTACTTCCGTCGCGTGTTCATCACCTTGAAGGGCAAAGCCTTCGGCTGGATGTACAACATCGACGAAGACATCAGCAACACTTCGAAAGATGCTCCAACGATCAGCAAGCAGGCTGGCGCTGGCGCTGGCTTCAATGACGTCTGGATCGGCAAGTCATTCGGTGACACCACGGTCTATGTGGGTCAGCGCAAGCCTTTCCGCAGCTTGGACGAACTCGCAAGCAACAACGACACCGTGTTCATGGAACGTAACGTTCTGTCAGCCAACGGTATCCTTGGCGGCCGCGATTACACCGACGGTGTGTTTGTTAAGTACACCGCTAACAACCTCTGGATCGGCGCTTCGGGTTACTCGCAGACCAAGGTTGGCAAGGGCAACACGGAAGGTTTGGGCGGCAACGTTCGCGTAGCTTATGCCCCGATCAATTCGGAAGGCGCTTTGCTGCACATCGGCGCAAGCTACACCGTTGACCAGTTTGATCTGATTGCCAGCAACCCTGGCTACGGCAATCCGACTGCAGGCTACGCAACTTCGCTGGGCAAGTCCGGTATCGGCTTCAATGTCTTCAGCGGCTTTACCACCAACGCCAACACCGCCAAGGTCAACACTTTGACTGTGGAAGCCATGGGCGTGATTGGTCCTGTATTCCTGCAGGGCGAATACGGTTCGGCCAAGTACAAGCGTGATGGCGATGCTAAGGATGGCCAGAAAGTTAATGCTTTCTCGGCGACTGCCAGCTGGTTCATCACGGGTGAATCACGTCCTTATAAGGCCGCTGATGCAACCTACGGCGCGGCTAAGATCAACGGCGTCGATGGCGCAGTTGAAGTGGCCGTTCGTTATGACAACATCAAGAACAAGGACACTGACGCGAAGGTTAGCGCTGTGACCGTGGGTGCGAACTACTATTTCAACCCCAACGTTCGCTTCATGGTCGACTATGCATTTGCTAATGCTGAAGGTGCTACCAACGTAGTTGTAGGCGAAAGCACCAAGCCTAAGGCTCTGATGGCTCGCGCACAGTTCGCATTCTAAGTAAAAGTTGTAAGGTGTAAGCGACCCGGCGCTGAAAGGCGCCGGGTCACTCCTTGGGTCAGATGCCGCACATGGCACTTGACCCAAGGGGCCAGCAGGTCAGAATGGCGTCATAAATTCCCGATGTTTTTTTAAGGACACGCGGTCATGGATAAGCCGGTTTACAAGCAGCACATCTCCAGCCAGTTCAATGCAGAACTCGAAGACGTGCGTCAGCGCGTGCTCTCGATGGGCGGACTTGTCGAACAGCAGATCGTGGATGCCACTCGCGCATTCATGGATCACGACGCAGCGCTTGCTGATGAAGTTGCGCGTAACGATTACAAGGTCAACCAGTTCGAGGTTTATATCGACGAAGAGTGCAACCGCATTCTTGCGCGTCGTCAGCCGACTGCCAGCGATCTTCGTTTAGTTGTTGCAGTGATCAAGACCATCACCGATCTTGAACGCATCGGTGACGAAGCTGAAAAGATCGCACGCATGGCAGCTGATCTTGCTGCGCAAGAGCGTGGCGCTTCAATGGTTGAAGTCGGCCATCTCTCCAAGCACGTTTCGCAGATGGTGCACGACGCACTCGACGCATTCGCACGCATGGACATCAACGCCGCACTAGACGTTGCACGCGAAGACGCCGCCGTTGATCGCGAATACGAAGCGCTGATGCGCCAATGCATCACCTTCATGATGGAAGATCCACGCACGATCCGTCGCGTAATGGACATCATCTGGAGCGTGCGCGCGCTGGAACGTATTGGTGATCACGCCAAGAACATTGCTGAATACGTCATCTTCTTCGTCAAGGGCAAAGACGTTCGCCACGTTTCCATCGAAGCGATGGAACGTGAAGTAATGGGCGATTAAGTTTTCTCGACTCAATAAAAAAGCCCGCTAAAGCGGGCTTTTTTATTCATTAAAAATTTAGAGGCTCTAAATAGCTTGCATTATTGTTGAACGCAATAGACTGGGAACTGGTGGGTAGTACAGCCGGCATAGCCATTTGTAGCGAATGCTCGTCCGTCGATTTCAGTCGTGAGGCTAAACACTCCACTTTGACTAGTTATGCTGCCAGCCTGCCCCCATTCATTACAGTTGTAAAACGCTGTTCCAGCTTCAAATGTTGATGCGTCGATCATGCCCGTCCACACTGTTCGCTGTTTTTCTGGAGCACAGTTTTTGCCGCATGGATCGATCGGATTTTTCATCGATCTGTAGTAGGCCGCGAAGATCGCTGCGTTGGTGGTTCTGTCAATCAAAACGTCATTGAATGCTTGGTAGTAATCTGTATCTGGTTTTAGAACCCAATCGGTTAGTGACACGGCGTCGCGAGAAGTGCCATCAACTATGAGAGCTTTGTACGTATCGTCGCTTGGCTTGGACCTTGAACTGTTGCAGAAGGCATCTGCTTTCTGAATTGCGGTGGTTCCCGGCAGTGTTGGATCACCTGCAAAGTCACCGGCGTGGGTTTCTTCAGTGATGAATATCTTTAATCCAGTCGATGGAGTGTTGTTGCCACCGCTACAGCCGGTAAGTAATAGCGCAAGAATTAAAACTCGATAATTCATGGTTTCTCTGGTTTGGTTGGAAGTATTTTTGGAAGCCAAGTGCCAAAACAAAATATTACATATGCTATGTGTACATCGCTAGAGTCTAAGTATTGAAGGCCTTTATCCGCATTGAATAAAACACTTCACACCTAATACGAAATAGCCCGCTTTCGCGGGCTATTTCGTTGGGAACGATGGGATCAGAAGTAATGCTGTCCAACCCACCAAGCCACACCTGCAATAAACGCAGATGAAGGAATGGTCAGCACCCAAGCCCATACGATGTTGCCGGCAACACCCCAACGCACTGCGTTGACGTTACGTGCAGCGCCGACGCCAACGATAGAGCCGGTGATGGTGTGGGTGGTGGAAACGGGAACGCCAAGGCTCGTCGCAATGAAGAGTGTGATCGCGCCGCTGGCTGAAGCGCTAAATCCACTGACAGGACGAAGCTTGGTGATCTTCATGCCCATGGTGCGGACGATGCGCCAGCCGCCGAACAAGGTGCCGAGGCCCATTGCGGTTTGGCAGGCGAGTACAACCCAGAATGGCAATGGCGCATCCGCCGTGGTGATCTGTGATGCGATCAAGATCATCCAGATGATGCCCATGGTTTTCTGTGCGTCGTTACTGCCGTGACCGAGGCTGTACAGCGCTGCAGAAACGTATTGCAGATATTTGTAGAAGCGATCCATCTTGCGCGCGGTTGAGAGCGTGCCGACCCACGATGCCATCACCATCAGAAGTGCGCCGAGCAAGAAGCCGAACAATGGCGACAACAAAATGGCTGCAGCGGTTTTGAGGAAGCCTGCCGCAATCAATGTGCCCGTGCCGCCTTTGGCAATCGCTGCACCGGCCAAGCCGCCAACCAGCGCGTGCGAGGAGCTGGAGGGAATGCCGTAGTACCAGGTGATGATGTTCCAACTGATGGCGCCGACGAGTGCGCCAAAGATCACGTGGTGATCGACGATGGAAGGATCAATCGTGCCTTTTCCGATGGTCGTTGCAACGTGAAAGCCAAAGAAAATAAAAGCGATGAAGTTGAAGAAGGCTGCCCATACCACGGCTTTCTGCGGGCTCATTGCGCCCGTGGAAACAATGGTGGCAATCGAGTTGGCCGAATCATGAAAGCCATTCATGAAATCGAATAGCAGCGCTAACACGACCAAAAATATGACCGTGTGCAGGCCGATAATGGAGGCATCCATTTACGCGTTCTCGAGCACGATGCCTTCGAGGATGTTGGCCACGTCCTGACAACGGTCAGTGACGGATTCGAGCAACTGATACAGCTCTTTCATCTTAAACAGCTGGCGCGTGTCGGCTTCTTCGCGGAACAGCTTGGCCATGGCGGTGCGCATGACGTGGTCGGCGTCGCTTTCAAGGCGGTCGATGTGTTTGCAGTTATCGAGAATCTTGTCGGCATTCTTCATGTTGGGCAGCAGACGAACCGCGTCACGGACACGTTCGGTGCTTTCCAGACAGATATCAGCCAGATGACGGGTTTCATCGGTGACGGCGTGGATGTCATACAAATGCATGCACTGCGAGGCGTCTTCCATCAGATCGAGGATGTCGTCCATGCGCGTGATCAGCTGGTGAATTTCGTCGCGATCCAGCGGGGTGATGAAGGTCTGGTGCAGCAGCTGCATGGTCTGCTGGGTGATCTTGTCCGCGGCGTGCTCAATGGTTTCGATATTGCGCTTGCGCAGCGGCAGGTCGGCGACATTGTTCATTAGAGCTTTGAGCTCGTTAGCGCCAAGGACCAACTGGTCTGCATGGGCAATGAAAAAGTCGAAAAAGCGTGCCTCTTTCGGCATAAAGCGTGCAAACATTGAAGTGCTCCCAGATTTTCTAAAACTGATTTGCTGTCGCGGTTGACATGTCGCCTACCGTTTTTGGGGCCGCCGTGGCGACCGCATCCCTTTGTGACAGTTTTGTGAAGGCCGCAAGGATAAAAGATGAACTAGGTCTCTGCCAGTTGGTGATTTAATTTGGTGCGTATGATTTACGCTGACAAACTTATTTATAACAATGCCTTGTATTCGAGTGTTCTTGTGGAATCGCCGGTTTAAGTGACGGTGACAGGGCAGATTTTTTGCGCTGATGTAGTGTTTTCTAAAATAAACTAAAGAATTAATTATTATATTTAATAAAACAACAGGCCTAACAAGGCCTAGATCAGGCCAAGCGCGGCCGGGGCTATTTTCTGACACAAAAAGTAGGGCACTCCGTGCTTTAGGCACGGTCATAGGCTTACCTCAGCCTGTATCATTGCGCGCTGCATGAAAGCCTTCTTTATTAAAATCCGCTACGTAGTCGTTGCCGCACTCATCCTGTTGATCAGTGCTGCTGTTATCGGCTTCTCTATCTATTTAACGAGTCTCGATAAAGAGATTCGCGCCCGCTTTGCTGGCGCGCGCTGGGCCTTGCCGGCGCAGGTCTATGCCGCCCCGCTGGAGTTGTATCCCGGACAGGCACTGGATTCGGCCACCCTTAAACATGAGTTGGAACGTCTGGGCTATCGCGAACAGCCAGAGCCCCAGGGCCCCGGCACTTTTGCGATCACCAAAGATCAGGCGCTGATTTATACCCGCGCGTTCAATTTCTGGGACGGCGCACAGCCCGAGTCACGTTTATCGGTTCGTTTGGCGCCTGCGGGCATCACCGAAGTGAACGATGCCGTCAGCGGCAAGTCACGCGATATCGTGCGACTCGATCCGATGTTAATCGGCAGTATTTATCCGCAGCAGGGTGAAGACCGTGTGCTGGTCAAACTCACCGATGTGCCGCAGATGCTGCCGCGTGGATTGGTGGCTGTGGAAGATCGCAGCTTCTATTCGCATTACGGTGTGAGCATCAAAGGCATCATGCGTGCTGCATTCGCCAATCTGATGGCGGGCCATGCGGTTGAAGGCGCCAGCACGATCACGCAGCAGCTGGTGAAGAATTTCTTTCTAACGCCAGAGCGTTCGCTCAAGCGTAAGTTCAAAGAAGTCTGCATGGCGCTGTTGCTGGAAGCGCATTACTCCAAAGACGAAATCATGGAGGCCTACCTCAATGAGGTGCACCTCGGACAAGACGGCAATCGCGCCGTGCATGGTTTTGGTTTGGGCGCGCAGTTCTATTTCAACAAGCCGCTGAGCGAGTTGCATCCACACGAATTCGCATTGCTGGTCGGCTTGGTCAAAGGCCCGTCGTACTACAACCCGCGCCGCAATCCTGAGCGCGCCAAAGCCCGTCGTGATCTGGTGTTGCAGATCTTTAATGACGAAGGCTTGATTGATGACGCTGAATACAAGAGTGCTGTTGAACTGCCGCTAGGCTTGGCAGGTAAGAGTGATGGCGTCGCACGCTATCCAGCCTTTGTTGATCTGGTGAAGCGCCAGCTCAAAGGCCAATACCAAGACAACGATCTCACCAACGAAGGTCTACGCATTTTCACCACGCTGGATCCGCGCGCCCAGGAAGCCTTGGAGAAACAAATTACAGAAGGTCTTCCGGTACTCGAAGGTCAGCGCAAGATGAAGGCAGGCGCGCTGCAAGGCGCAGGCGTGATCACGAGCGTTGATGGCGGCGAAGTGCTGGCATTGGTGGGTGGTCGTGAAACGCGATACGCCGGATTCAATCGCGCGCTGGATTCGCGACGTTCGATTGGTTCGTTGGCGAAACCCTTTGTTTATCTGACGGCACTGCAGCAGCCGCAGCAATTCAATCTGACGACGATTCTGCCGGACGATCCGATCAGCCTGACGATGCCCAATAAAGATGTTTGGGAACCGCATAACTACGACCGTCAGAATCACGGGCCACAGCCGCTTTACATGGCGTTGGCGCAGTCATATAACTTGCCGACGGTTGCACTCGGCTTGCGTGTTGGCGCAACAGAAGTGCGCAAGACCATGCAGCTTGCAGGCTATAGCGGCAATGTTTTGCCGGTGCCTTCAATCTTCCTTGGCTCGCTGGACGCTGCGCCGGTTGAAGTGGCGCAGATGTATGCAACGCTTGCCGCCAGCGGTTATCAGTCACCTTTGTCGGCGATCCGTGAAGTGGAGACCAAAGAAGGTCAGCCGCTCTCGCGCTTCCCAATTAAAGTGAAACAAACTTTGCCGGAAGGTCCGGTGTATCTCGCAACTTGGGCGATGCGCCAAGTGATGACGCTGGGCACGGGTCGCAGCGCTTACAACGTCATTTCGCCTTCAACCATTGTTGCTGGTAAGACGGGCACCACCGACGAAATGCGTGATGCTTGGTTTGCAGGTTTTAGCGCAGATCGCGTCGCTGTGATTTGGGTGGGTCGCGATGACTTCCGTCCGATGGGATTGTCTGGCGCGACAGGTGCGTTGCCCATCTGGTCGAAGGTGATGCGTGATATCGGTGTGCGTGGTCTTGATCCATTGCCGCCAGCAGATGTTGAAGAGCAGCTCACTGATACAGCCACCGGCCTCAAAGCCGATGCGGGCTGCACAGGCGCTATGCTCGTCCCGTATATTCGCGGTTATGCCCCGACCGAAACTGCGCCATGTGCCTCGATACTGGCACCAGTAAATTCGGCAGTGGATTGGCTTAAAGGAATGCTTCAATGACGCAATGGATCAAGGTTGGCGCGGTTGTCCTCACGCTCGTGGTTGCCGGTTGTCAGACCGCACGCGGACGTCATGAAAGCAACGTGCCACCACAGCCTACGCAGCCGTCTGCGCCGGCAAGCAAGCCTGGATACGGCGTCGTTACACCGCCGCTAGGCGAGCCGACACCGGTTGCCCCGACGACGCCAGTTGCACCGGGCACGGATTCAGTTCTCGCTCCGCCGACTGAAAAAGTGTTGCCGAATTTTCCCAAGTCAGCTGATGCCATTAGTGGCCCAGCTGTGTTGTCTTTGCTGCGTTCGGCACAAAGCGCACGCGCTGCGGGTCAGTATGCGCAAGCGGCTGGTTCTCTAGAGCGCGCACTGCGTATCGAACCGCGTAATTATTTTGTCTGGTCAACGCTGGCTGATACTTATCTGCGTCAGAAGAGCTACGACCAAGCTGAAAGCGTGGCGCAGAAATCCAACAGCATCGCGCGTGGCAATGTTTATGTTCTGCAAGAAAACTGGCGCGTGATTCGCGACTCCCGCACCGCACGCAATAATCCTGCTGGCGCTGCAGAAGCGCAGTCGCGCATCGATGTGATTCAGCAGATGTTGCAGCCCGCCGTGTTGCCGGTCGCGCCTCAATGAATAAAGCCTCTCACGAAAGTGGGAATGGCGATGTTGTAGTTGAAGGTCAAACTGCTGAACTACTTGGCGCCGACGGCCCACTTGCCCACGCAATCCCCGGATTCGTTCCGCGCGCGGCGCAGCAGCAGATGGCGCAAGCGGTTGCAGACGCGTTTGAGCACAACGGTTTGCTCGCGGTTGAAGCAGGCACCGGCACCGGCAAAACCTACGCTTATCTTGTACCGGCTTTGATGTCGGGAAAACGTGTTGTCGTATCAACCGGCACCAAGAATCTTCAAGATCAGCTTTTTCATCGCGATCTGCCGCGTGTGTCTGATGCGCTACGTGTGCCGCTACGCACGGCGTTACTCAAAGGCCGCTCCAACTATCTCTGCCTCTATCGCATGAAGCGTTCGCCCGGCGCGGGCGGTGTGCGTGTCGACCCTGCGCGTTTGCGCATGGTGGAAGAATGGTCGCGTAGCACGACGACGGGCGAACTCAGCGAACTCGGAATTTTTGAATCGGATGATCCGATCACGCCACGCGTGACTTCGACTGCAGACAACTGCCTCGGTGCCAAGTGTGCAGATTTCAACGAGTGCTTCGTCGCTAAAGCGCGACGCAATGCGCAGGCTGCGGATCTAGTCGTTGTTAATCATCATTTGCTGTTCGCCGACTTTGTGTTGAAAGAAGAAGGCTTCGGCCAAATTCTTTCTGGCTCTGATGCCGTCGTAGTCGACGAAGCGCATCAGATCCCTGAACTGGCGACGAGCTTCTTTGGCAATCGCGTATCAACGCGACAGCTGCAAGACATTGCACGCGACACGCGCGCGGAAGCAGACAAGTCTGGCGATATGCCTGATCTTGAAGTCGCCGCAACTGTGTTGGCGCAGAAAGCGATGATGTTGGAAGCTGCATTCGCAGGCGTGCAAAACCGCATGACGCTGGATGCTTTTGCTGATCTGCCCGGCGCACACGAAGCTTTGGATGATGCCGAAGCTGCACTCGATGGTTTCTACACCGAACTCAAACCTTACGAAGAGCGCAACGCCGAACTTGCTGCTTGCGTCGAGCGCGCTGCTGGTTTGGTTGAAAGTTTGAATTTAATTCTTCAGCCCGCACAACCTGAGTTTGTGCGTTGGGTAGAGCCCGCAGGTCGCGGTGGCAGCTTGCATGCCACGCCGATCAAAGTGGCTGAAGGTTTTCAGCGCATGTTGGAAACTTATCCCGGCGCTTGGGTCTTCACTTCTGCAACGCTTGCGGCGGGCGAAGATTTTTCGCTGTTCATTAGTCAGCTGGGCATTGAGCGCGCGAAGACTTTGCGTGTGGATAGTCCGTTTGATTTTGAGAATCAGGCGAAACTTTTTCTGCCACAAGGTTTGCCAGAGCCGACTGATTTCACTTACGCCGATGCAGTAGCTGAAGCTGCGATTCCCATAATTGAAGCCAGTGGTGGTGGTGCTTTCGTGCTGTGCACGAGTCATCGCGCGCTGCAAAAGATTGCAGACAAATTAGCTGCGCGTTTGCGCCTGCCGATGTTTGTGCAAGGACAGGATAGTCGCGGCGCACTGCTGCGCGCTTTCACTGAAAACGGTAATGCAGTGCTCGTTGGCACCAGCAGTTTCTGGGAAGGCGTCGACGTGAAGGGCAGGGCACTGCGCGTGGTGATCATTGATCGCCTGCCATTCGCTGCGCCAGGCGATCCTGTGTTTGAAGCGCGACTGGATGCGATTCGTCGCGGCGGCGGCAATCCCTTTAACGATTGCCAAGTGCCGCAAGCGATCATGACGCTGCGTCAAGGCGTTGGCCGTTTGATTCGCGATATTGATGATCGTGGTCTGCTGATGATTTGCGATCCGCGCTTGCGCTCGAAACCCTATGGGCGTCGTATGCTCGCGAGCCTGCCGAAGATGCCGCAGCTTCCTGATTTGGACACGGCGCAAAAATGGTTGCGCACGCTATGAAACTTCTTGCTATCGACACCTCAACCGAAGCTTGCTCCGCCGCGTTGTGGCTGGATGGTGAAGTGCGTGAGCGCTTTGAATTGACGGGTCGTGAGCACACACAAAAGTTGATGCCGCAGGTTGCGTCACTGATGGCGGAATGTGGGGTGAGCTATCAACAACTCGACGGCATTGTTTGCGGCCATGGTCCCGGAAGTTTTGCTGGTGTGCGCATTGGCGTCGGTTACGTCAAAGGTTTGGGTCTCGCTTTAGATCGACCTGTGCTCGGCGTGTCTTCACTCGCGATGTTGGCGCTGCGCGCCGCGCGTGAGCATGGCGCAACGCAAGTGTTATCGGCGATTGATGCGCGCATGAACGAGGTTTATTTCGGCGCGTTTGAAGTGATTGATGGAAAGCTGCGTGAACTCGCTGCAGAAGTTGTCGTGCCGCCTGCAGCGATTCCAGCAATGTCATCAGGACGCTGGCTGGCTGCAGGAACAGGTTGGGGCGCATATCGCGAGGCATTGAGCGCTGCGTCCGCTGTTGAACTCATTGAAGTTTTGCCAGGCGCTTTGCCGCATGCTGGCGATGCTTTGCTGTTGGCCGCGCCAGATTTCGCGGCTGGACGAGCAATTAATGCCGATGATCTGGCTCCGGTATATCTGCGGAACAAAGTCGCTTTGACGCTTGTCGAACAAGCAGCTTTGCGCAAGTGAGACGTTATCCGTAAACTGCGCGTCCCTCGGGCCTAGCCCGAGCACATTTTTCTATGGTGGCCCGTGCCGGCCTCCCGCGACAGCAAGCCGTGAACCCCGCCAGGCCCGGAAGGGAGCAACGGTATCGGTGACGCTGGGTGCCGGGAGTAGCTGGTACGGGCTGCCTCCATTTTCGCCCCCTAAAAACACCGTACGCACCTTGCTTGCCAGTGCGGTGTTAGGCGACGACAATCGCGCCACAGGGCAGGCCCCGCGTAGGCGGCCCACACGTAATACACATCTGGGGAAGCCAAATGCCGCACTCACTCAAGGTTCTGATTTTTAAGATCTGGCAGTTCATTCTGTTTTGGAGCCAAAAGATCCTGATTTTCCGCACGCCGGAAATGTTTATCGGCCCAGGCTCCTCGTTGCAGCTCTGTGAGCACATCGCCAAGACCGGCGTGAAGAAAATCCTGATCGTCACCGACGGCATGTTGGTGAAGATTGGTTTGTTGAAGCCGATGCAGGAAAAGCTACAGCAACTCGGCATTGACGCAGTCGTTTATGACGGCGTGTTGCCCAATCCAACCATCGCGCAAATCGAGACGGGTTTGGCGATGCTGAAGAAAGAAAACTGCAAAGCGATCCTCGCGATTGGCGGTGGTTCTTCGATTGATGCAGCCAAAGTGATCGCTGCACGCGCGCGAAACCCGCATCCAATCACTTGGATGGCCGGCCTGATGCGCGTGATCATTCCACCTATGAAGCTCTACGCTGTGCCGACGACGGCTGGCACGGGTTCGGAAGTGACGATCGCTGCAGTTGTGTCGGATCCTTCTACCACGCGCAAATTCGCGATCATGGATACCGCGCTGGTGCCTAAGGGCGCTGCGCTGGATGGCGCGCTGATGACCGGCTTGCCTGCCAACATCACCGCTGCGACCGGCATGGATGCAATGACCCACGCGGTCGAAGCCTATATATCGCGCAACGCCACCAAGAAAACCGATCAGGAAGCACTCGATGCGGTGAAGCTGATCATGGAGAACCTCACCGAGGCCGTGAAGAACGGTAGCAACGTGACGGCTCGTCAGAACATGGCGGTTGCCTCATTCAAAGCGGGTGTGGCTTTCACGATTGCAGGTGTTGGCTATGTTCACGCCATCGCGCACAACTTCGGTGCTTACTACCACGTGCCGCATGGCCTCGCGAACGCGATCATCCTGCCGCGCGTGCTGGATTTCTCGAAGCCGAATTGCATCGCACGCCTCGCTAAGCTGGCAGAAGTCAGCGGTCTCAAGAAAGGCGGCGAGAGCGACGAGCAATTGGCCGATGCGTTCATCGCCAAGGTTCGTGCAATGAATGCGGATTACGGCATCCCGACGCAGGTCGACAAGCTGAAGGAATCCGATATTCCGGCGATCACGCTGAAGGCGCAGGATGAGACCTTCTGGTTCTATGCCGTGCCGCGCTATATGGATAACGCTACCTGCGAGAACTTCATTCGCCAGATGCTGCCTGTCGCCGCCTGAGGGCCGCCAAAACAAGCGTCGTAAGCGCTTGTTTGTAAGTCAATAAATATTTGTTGCTGTACTGAGGCCAGTAAACGCATGTTTTACTGGCCTCCTTCGTTCTAATCCGCGAAAATCAGTCTTTACTCCTGCCTCCGGAAATCCATGAGCTATCTCGCCCTTGCGCGTAAGTGGCGCCCACGCCGTTTTGAAGACGTCATGGGGCAGGGCCACGTCGTTAAAGCGCTGTCGCATGCGTTGGATCACGACAAGCTGCATCCTGCGATTCTGCTCACCGGCACGCGCGGCGTTGGTAAAACCACGCTCGCGCGCATCATCGCTAAGGGTCTCAACTGCGAGACCGGCGTCAGCGCGAATCCTTGCGGTGTGTGTAGCGCCTGTAAGGAAGTCGATGAAGGCCGCTTTGTCGATATGCTGGAAATCGATGCTGCGTCGAACACTGGCGTCGACAACGTTCGCGATCTGATCGATAACGCGCAGTACTCACCCGCGCGCGGTCGCTACAAGGTTTACCTGATCGACGAAGTTCACATGCTCAGCAAAGGTGCTTTCAACGCGCTGCTAAAAACGCTGGAAGAACCACCGCCGCACGTTAAATTTATTCTCGCGACCACTGATCCGCAGAAGCTGCCAGTGACGGTGCTGTCGCGTTGCTTGCAGTTCAATCTCAAGCGCCTCACCGTTGCGACTATCCGTGAGCAGCTTGGGCTGGTGTTACAGAACGAATCGTTGTCGTTTGAACAAGGCGCAATCACAGAACTCGCACGCGCTGCGGATGGTTCGATGCGCGATGGTCTCTCACTGCTTGATCAAGCCATCGCATTCTCTGGCGGCGCAGAACTCAAGCGCGCACCGATTGAAGAAATGCTCGGCACGGTTGGGCGTCAAACCTTGCTGGAAATTCTCGGCGCGCTGGCCAAGGGCGACACCGACACCTTGCTGGCTTGCATCCAACGTCTCGATGCACAAGCACCGGATTACGCCGCACTGCTCAATGATCTCGCTGCTGCGATTCAACGTCTGTCTGTTCTGCAACTATTGCCGAATGCGCAGAACGAAGATGATGAAGAAGCACTCATCGTACTCAAGCCGCTGATCGCGCCAGAAGATGTGCAGCTCTATTACCAGATCGCAGTGCTTGGTCGTCGCGATTTGCCGTACGCACCCGATCCACGTTTGGGTTTTGAAATGACGGTGCTGCGCATGCTCGCCTTCAAGCCAGACGATGGCACGCCAGTACGTGCCGCATCACCAGCGGCATCACGTACGACGAGTAGCGCGGGCGGCGTCAGCGCGGCTCCTGCAGTTGCTGAGGCGCCAGCAGTATTTGCGGCAGCGAAGCCAGCGCCTACTCGTGCACCAGAGCCAACGCTTGCACCCGTTGCAGCGCGCGTCGATTTGCCTGCGGATGCGTCTTGGGATGCACGCGTTGATGCGATGACACTGGATGGCCTGCCCAAGCAACTCGCACGCAACTGCGCGTGGGCAGGGCGTGATGGTGACGCCGTGCGTTTATCACTCGATCCGCGCGCCAAGCATTTGCTACACGATGACCGCCGCGCTGCAATTGAGCGCGCACTCTCGGCGCAGCTGGGCGTAACGATTCGTCTCACGATTGAACTGGCGATGGAAGAAGCCTTGGCGTCTCCTGCGCAGTTGGATCAACAGCGCGTCAGCGATCGTCAACGTGCTGCAGAAGCCGCGATTGAAGCTGATCCGGCTGTGCGTGCTTTCAAAGATATGTTTGGTGCGAGCGTTAAGCCGGGTTCAGTCCGGTCGCTCGACTCTTAAAATTTGTAAGGAGAGATTTAGATGAAAGGTGCACTCGGCCAAATGATGCAGCAGGCCCAGAAAATGCAGGAAAACCTCAAGCGCGCGCAGGAAGAAATTGCACGCACTGAGGTCACCGGTGAATCCGGCGCGGGCATGGTTAAAGTAACTTTGAGTGGCAAGCATCAGGCACGCAAAGTTGAGATTGCGCCAGACGCACTCAAAGAAGACAAAGAATTTTTGGAAGATCTGATTGCCGCCGCAATCAACGACGCTTCGCAGAAACTTGAAGCCGTAACGCAGCAGAAAATGTCTGCCGTGACTGGCGGCATGCAGCTGCCTCCAGGCATGAATCTGGGCTTCTAAGCAGAAAGAAGTGAGTACTTACTCTCCGCGTCTTACGCGCCTGATTGATGGCCTGCGCCGCTTACCCGGCGTGGGACCCAAGTCTGCGCAACGCATGGCGTTCCACTTGTTGGATCGTGATCGCGAAGGCGCAGCTTTTCTGGGCAAGACACTCGGTGAAGCGCTCGAAGGTATCGGCCGATGCAAAACATGTCGCATGTTTTGCGAAGACGATGCTTGCCGTTTCTGCACTCCAGCGCGCGTAAGCGCAGGCAGCATTTGCGTTGTTGAAGGGCCAGCAGATTTAATGGCCATCGAAGCCAGCACCGCATATCGCGGCCGCTACTTCGTATTGATGGGCCGCCTCTCGCCACTCGATGGCATCGGCCCACAAGAACTCGGTTTGGATTTGCTGAGCCAGCAACTGGCCAGCGGCGAAATCACGGAACTGATCATCGCCACCAACCCAACTGTAGAAGGCGAAGCCACCGCGTATTACCTAGCCGAAATGGCGCGCGGCGAGAACGTGAAAGTCACCCGCATCGCCCATGGTGTACCCATGGGCGGCGAGTTGGAATACGTTGATGGTGGCACGCTGTCGCATGCATTGAGCGGACGACAGCCGCTTTAATCACGCACCCAACACGCACTGCATGTTGGGTGCGCTGTTATTACGCCTTCAAGCAGTGATAAACCGTACCTTCAAACTGGAAGAACAACGGCATCGATTTGATGTCAGCGAACGGCAGGATCTGCGTCATGTAGACGCCGCCGATGCCGGTGCTTGGATCAATCCAGTAATACGCATTCGTCAAACCGGCCCACATCAAGCTGCCCGCAGCGCGGCCGGTGGGGAAGGTTTTGGTGTTGATCATGTGTGCCAGACCCCATTTGTGTGGGATGTCTGGTGGCAGTGGCATGTCGTTGGAGAGGCCGGGGTTAATGCTCTTCACTGATGGCACATTCAGATCGCCCATGTGATTGGTCGATAGCAGGGCTACGGTTTCTTCTTTCAACACGCGGCCGTTATCGCCTGCGCCTTTGTTGAGAATCATGCGAATGATCTTGATGTAGTCGCCCATCGTGCCGTACAGGCCGGCACCGCCCATTCCAAACTCGGGTGGTTGTGGCAATTCCAAATCAATCGGGATCAATTCGTTCGCTGGGCCGCGTGCGTGAATCTTGGCTTTGCGTTCGCGCATGGAGGGTGTCATCACAAATGCGGTGTCGGTGATGCCGAGTGGAGCAAAGATATTCTTTGCAAAGTATTCGCCGAGTTTCAGGCCGCTGACGGCTTCAACAATTTGTCCGACCCAGTCGAGACTCGTGCCGTATTCCCAGCGTTCGCCGGGATCAAACATCAAGGGCACTTTGAGCATTGCCAGTTCGCCGCTCAGTGCGCTGGGTGTACCAGTGGCAGCCTGATATTTTGGAATCGCTTCGTTGAGAAATTCGTAGCCGAAGCCAGAGGTGTGCGTGAGCAGATGACGCAGCGTAACTGCACGTTTCGGCGCGCGTGTACGTGGCTTGCCATCAGCATCAAAGCCTTCGAGTACTTGAATCTCGCCAAGCGCAGGCAGCCATTTAGAAGCAGGGCTTTCGAGATCGACTTTGCCTTGCTCCAGCAATTGCAGTGCTGCAATGGAGGTGACGGCTTTGGTCATCGATGCAATCAGACCAACCGTGTCCAGCGTCATTGCCGCATCGCTATCGAGTGAGCGCTTGCCGAATGCGCCTTGATAGATCGTGCCTTTTGCATCCGTCACCATCGCAACAACGCCAGGCACATCGCCTGCATCCGTCGCATTGCGCAGCAAACCGTCTAGGTGTTCTTTGAGAGACATTTGATTTCCTTCATTTATAAAAAAACCCGCTCGACGTTTTCGTTTTTTGCGAAATCGTCGAGCAGGTATTCGGGGTCAGCAGGCTTTTTTAAGCTGCGAGGGCGGCTGTAGCTGTCGCTTGTATTCTTGGTGGTGTGTATTCCAGGAAGCCGTCATTGACCGGATCTTCCAACAACATCTTTGTGTCCTTGCCGTAGTGGTGCAGAACGCGCCATGGCAGGTTGCGACCTTGGCGTGGCAGTTGTGACTTGCCGCGCTGTACATAGCCAGAGCCGAGTGAGCCGAGGATGGTGTCGTCTTCCATCTCGCCAGCAGGTGCACGTGGGACGGCAACAGCCATGCCCTTGGCATCCATGTCTTTGAGCAGACGACAGATGTAAGTCGCAGCGATGTCAGCCTTCAGCGTCCACGAAGCATTGGTGTAGCCAATGATCCAAGCCATGTTCGGGATGTCCTGCATCAGTGTGCCTTTGTAGGTCATGCCGGTGCTCAATGGACGCGCTTGTTTGTCGACGCTCAACTGCGCGCCGCCGAGTACCTGAACCTGCAAACCCGTCGCCGTGATGATGATGTCGGCATCCAACTGCTTGCCTGACTTTAGCTTGAGACCTGTCTCGTTAAACGTTTCGATGTGATCCGTTACAACGCTGGCTTTGCCTTCGCGAATTGCTTTGAACAAATCGCCATCTGGCACTGCGCAAAGGCGCTCATCCCAAGGCATATAGCGTGGAGTGAAGTGCGTCATATCGGCATTCGGGCCGAGTTGTTTCTTCACGCTGCTGAGCAAGAATGCGCGTGCTTTTTCTGGCCAGCGTTTGGAGGCTAAATACATACAGCGCTGTACGAGAATGTTGCGCTTGCGTGCCATGCCAAACACCCAGCTCTTCGGCAGGAATTTCATCAGCACGTTGGAGACGGCATCGAAATCTGGCAGCGAGAACACATAGCTTGGTGATCGCTGCAGCATCGTCACGTGCGCCGCTTTGTCGGCCATCGAAGGCACGACAGTAACAGCGGTTGCGCCGCTGCCGATTACGACAACGCGCTTGCCGGTGTAGTCCAGATCTTTCGGCCAGAACTGCGGATGAATGCGCTGACCTTTGTAGCTGTCCATGCCAGGGAAATCGGGCAGGTAGCCTTGATCGTAGTTGTAGTAACCGGTGGCGCCGACAAGGAACTTAGCCTTGTAGGTTTTCACTTCGCCGGTGGCTTCGTGCGTCGCGGTCACCGTCCACAGCTGTTCGCTGCTGGACCAGTCCATCGACGTGGTCTTGAGGCCAAACTGCACTTTCTTGTCGATGCCATATTCTTTGGCGGTGTCATTGATGTACTGCCACAGCGACTTGCCGTCAGCCATCACTTTGAGGCGATCCCAAAGGCGGAACTTGAAGCAGAAGCTGATCATGTCTGTATCTGAGCGGATGCCGGGGTACTGGAATAAATCCCAGGTGCCGCCGATGCGCTCACGGCGCTCAAGGATGCCGACTTTCTTAGTTGGGCATTCGCGGGCCAGATGACAGGCCGTGCCTACACCGGACAGGCCGGCGCCAATGATCAAAACGTCATACGTTTGGTTCACAAAAATCTCCTCATCTAATGACTGCCCGTAATGGTCGGGCTTATTCCACGGTGTCCACTTTGCCCATGTGCAACAGCACAAACTTGACAATACGAGACAAAGAATTGATTTTATGAGACATGACAGCCATGGTCCGGGCCAGTGGGGTACGCGGTTACGAAACGCTGATGCGCAAGCTCGGCGCGGACCCGCTTGTGTTGCTGCGTCGCTACCGCATCTCGCCGGAAGCTTTGCAAGACGATGAAGCCCTGCTGCCCATACGCTCCGTCGTTCACCTGTTTGAAGCCAGTGCCACTGTCACGCAATGCCCGGACTTTGGACTGAGATTGGCCGAGGAGCAAGATATTTCCGTGCTCGGGCCTGTGGCCATTGCGATGCAAAACGCACTGACGGTGGCGGATGCCGTCGAAATTTTCTCGCGGTATTTATTTGTACATAGCCCGAGCATGTCTTTGAGCGTGCATCCGCGCAGTCAGTTAGTAAAAGACGCAGTCGAAGTGCGTTTTGAATTGCAGTTGCCGGGGCAGACCTCGCTGCGTCAAACCATGGATGTTTGTTTGGCCGATGTGCATCGCATCATCATGTTTCTCGCAGGCAATCGCAGTGGTTTGCTTGCTGTAGCTTTGCCGCATACGCCGCTTGCACCAGTGAATGTGTATCGCCGATTTTTTGGCGCGCCGGTGCATGTCGAGCAGGCGCACGGTGGTTTGCATATTGCGCGTTCAACGTTTGAGCAGAATTTGCAGGGCGTTAATCAAGCGCTGCAGAAGATTGCCGTGGATTATCTGGCACTCAATTTTGGAAATCCGGGCCAGACGGTCGCCATGCGTGTGCGTCATGCATTGCAACGTACGCTGGGCACGCCGCAAGGTGGCAAGTCGGAAGTGGCGTCGATGTTGGGCATGCATCCGCGCACGCTACAACGTCATCTCACTGCAGAGAACACCAGCTTTGAAGCGCTACGTGAAATTATTCAGAAAGAAATGGCGATGCGTTATCTCTGCGAAACGCGCATTCCCCTGAGCCAGCTTGCGGGTTTATTGGGCTATGCCGAGCAGTCGGTGTTCACACGCGCTTGTCGCCGCTGGTTTGATCAAACGCCATCTGCATTGAGAAAGCGCTCCGCGCATTAAAGCAAGGTATCAACCTTGGCAGCGCAGATAAAATCATTGTCCGACAGACCGTTGATCGAGTGCGTCCACCACGTGATCGTGCAGGTTTTATAGCCAAAGCTGATGTCGGGATGATGGTCTTCACGATGTGCGATATAGACCGCCGCATTCACAAAAGCGGTGGTGTGGTAATAGTTGCGGAAGTTGAAAGTGGCTTGTACCGCTTTGCCATCATTAACGAGCTGCCACTCGTTGCGCAGATTCTTCATCAGCTCAGTTGCGCTGGCCAGATCGTGAGGTTTAACGCCACCTTCGCAGGGGATGCAGCGTCGCTGGGCGAGTTCAGTCATGAGGTTCGTCCTGTAAAATGTACGGCGCCTTTGCGTGGGGCGCTCAATTCCCGCACGATACCAGCATTCAACTAGTAGTTCATGACATGACCGCCAACGCAACAAATCTGATTTGGATTGACCTCGAGATGACCGGCCTCGTGCCTGAAGTTCATCGCATCATTGAAATGGCGGTGGTGATCACCGACCAACATCTCAATGTATTGGCAGAAGGCCCGGTGATTGCTGTGCATCAGTCGGTGAACGATCTGGCAGCGATGGATTCATGGAACACCAATCAGCACGGCCGCTCCGGCCTCACGCAACGTGTACGTGATAGCGTGATTACGGATGCGGAAGCCGAAGCAGAGATGCTGGCGTTTCTGAAAGAGTGGGTGCCTGCGGGCAAATCACCGATGTGCGGAAATTCGATCTGTCAGGATCGTCGCTTCCTCGCGCGCTGGATGCCGAAGCTGGAAAAACATTTCCACTATCGCAATCTGGATGTCAGCACGCTTAAAGAACTTTGCGGCCGTTGGACGCCTGAAATTGCAAAGGGTTTTAGCAAGCACTCAACGCATCTGGCCTTGGATGATGTGCGCGATTCCATTGCAGAACTGCGCTACTACCGCGAACACTTCCTGCGCGTTCCAGCTCAAGCCTGAAATTGAATTAAGACGCGTCCGCCACCGAGCGGGCCGCGTTGCAGTTCAATCTTGCCGTCGTAAACACCAATCAGATCATTCACTGCGGCCAAGCCTATGCCTTGGCCTGGCGTCTGATTGTCTGCGCGCACGCCACGCTGCAACAAGTTTTCGGCGTTCTCTGGAAAGCCCGGGCCATCGTCATCAATGATCAGCTCCACATTGCGACGTGAGAGATTGGCACTGATTTGCACGCGTGATTTGCACCACTTGGCGGCGTTGTCGAGCAGGTTGCCGATCAATTCATAGAGATCACCTTCGTCTGCGCGCACACGCAGGGTGGGCTCTATGTTGATGCTAAATTTGATGTTCTTGTCTGCGTAAACCTTCTGCAGCGCGCCAGAAATTTTCTCGGCCAGGGGGCGCATCGCAACAGGTCCAGACAAAGTACGACGTCCTGCAGTTGCAGCTTTGCGCAGTTGGTAATCGGTGATGGCTTGAATGCGTGACAAGGGCTCGCGAAGTTTTCCGCGTAGGTTTGTATCTTTGACGTCTTCGTCGGTGACGCCGTGCAATACCGCCAGCGGCGTCTTCAAGCTATGCGCTAGATCACCGAGTGCATTGCGATAGCGAGTCTGCTGATTGCGCTCAGACTGAATCATGCTGTTGAGTGCATCAGTCAGTGGCGTCAGCTCGCTGGGATACGTCGCTTCAATATTTCCTTGTTGATCGGTTTCAATGTTGTGCAGCTCCTTGGTCAGTTTGCGTAGCGGCGTCAGACTCCAACGCAGCACGAGCAATTGCACAGCAAGCAGACCTAGCGCAGCGCCACCCAACCAGCCCCACAGCGTGCGGCGATAGGTTCGCAGCTGCGCTTTGAAAGATGCATTGTTTTCGATGATCAGCAAGGTGTAACGACGCGGCGCGTCGGCGCGGTCAAGCCATCGCAAACCGAAGGTCAGCGAAAACCAATCACCTTGTTCCTGGAATCTCCAAGTGCCGACTTCCTGCGGCGCAAGCGTCAGAGGCCAATCATCCGCCAAGCTCGGTGATCCCCAAATCAAACCGCCGCGATCATTGACGATTGCTGCTTGCAAGCCTGATTGCGGGCTGGCCAAACGTGGATCAGGCAAACGTGTTTCGGGGATGCCCAGATCGCCGTTGTCATTGGCTTCTGCAGCGCCGAGCAAGGCATAGGCCAAGCCTTGCAGCTTGTCTTCTTCAGCTTGTAATGCGCTGCTATTAAATGCCTGCTCCAAGCCAGCGCCGCACAACGCGATGAACGCGGTGAGCACCAAGGACGCGGCAAAAAGTTGGCGTGCGCGTAGAGAGGTCATGCGCTTGCGCGGGGCAGGGCGCTATTCGCGCGGCAGGTCCCAACGGTAGCCCTGTCCACGCAGCGTGGTGATCGGGCTGAGCGTGCTGTCAGGATCAAGTTTCGAGCGCAGGCGCTTGATGAAGACTTCGATGACATTGCTGTCACGCTCTTCGTCTTCGGTGTAGAGATGTTCTGTCAGTTCGGTTTTGGAAATGACCTTGCCCGCGTGCGTGAGCAAATATTCGAGCACACGGTATTCAAAGCTGGTGAGGTCAACGTTCTTTTCAGAAACCGATACGCTCTTGGCGGTGGTATCCAAAGAGATCGGGCCAGAGTTCAGCGTGGCCTGTGACCAGCCGCCGGAGCGACGCAGCAGCGCACGCGTGCGCGCTAGCAGTTCTTCTTTGTGAAAAGGCTTGACCAAATAGTCGTCAGCGCCTGCTTCCAGACCTTCGACTTTGCTCTGCCAGCCATCACGCGCGGTGAGAATCAGAACGGGAAAACTGCGACCAGCTTTTCGGGCCTTGCGAATGATTTCGATGCCGGAGGTTTTCGGCAGGCCAAGATCAATGATGGCGATATCGATTGGATATTCTTCGGCCATGTACAGGCCTTGTTCGCCGTCAGCGGCGACATCCACAGCGAAGCCTTCATCTTCCAGAATTTTTGTGACCTGCGCGCGTAATGCGGCATCGTCTTCAATTACCAATGCGCGCATGGGCTGCCTTTAGTCTGCTGGAACAAAAACAATATTGACGTCGCCACGCTGGAGTAGCTTGACGCGATAGCCGGTGCCGGTGGGTTCTACAGCAAGCACTTTGCCGCCACCGTTATTTCGCTGTGCTTTCGCAGCAGCTTCGCTAGGTGACATGCGTCCGGCAGAAGGACGTTGTTGTTCCTCTCGGTCGTCATCACGGCGGTGGCCGCGGCCGGGATCAGCAAAGGCGGACTGGAAAACCAGTCCGCCTAACAGAACCACCAAAATGTAACGCCGAGTGCGCATGGTTCTAGTTTAGTGCGAGTGCGTTAATAACGCACTGGTTGCACGCTCACGTTAACCGCAATGCGACGGCCTGGGTCATAAGGCAGGCGCGTGTTGTAGAGCTGGCCGCCGTAGTTATACGTCACGTCATAACCGTCAACGCGCTGTTCGGTGCGGTAATGATTGACGACATCGCAACGCTGCTCATAACTCACGCGCTCATTCGGGCCTTGGTACTGATTGCCGGACTGACTACCAATGCCGGCGCCAACAACGGCACCCGCAGCGGTTGCAACATCACGACCATGGCCGCCACCAAACTGGTGACCAATCACGCCGCCGATGATGCCGCCGAGAATCGTGCCGGCCGGATTGCTGCTGACGCGAGCCGGTTCGCGGTAGACCACGCGTTCATCGCGGCAGACGCGCTCTGGCTCGGAAATTTGAACTTGGCTGTAAAGCGGACGGCTGCTGACGACCTGGGCATACACGGTGCCGTCACGACCCGCTAAAGCCGGGGTGGCAGCGGTAATGGCCATCAGGCCGGTCATGAGGGTGGTGGTCAAAGTCAGTTTGTTCATTTGCCTGCTCCTTGGGCTTAACCCGCCTTTGCGGGATGTATGCAGATTACGCACCCAAGCTGAATTAGGACTGAATATGTTTGTAAAGAAAACCGCCAACGATGAACGTCGGCGGTTGGTGGTTTGAAAGGTAGGTTTTACCGGGTTTCGGCGAACTTTTTAAGCGTCGCCGGGGTGAAATAGTCGCGCTTGGCTTCCCAGTCGTAATCCACCATTTTCTTTTCTTCGTTGGTCATGTTGATAACGACGTAACGACGCGATTGCAGGTCGTAATGAACTTGCACGCCATTCACCACTACAGGCACATTGGCGAAGGCAATCGCGTGTGATTCGGCGGTGCGCCAGAACTGGTTACGCTCGTCATACATGTCTTGTAGCAACACAATCCAACTATCTTCGTCGATGTAGAACGTGCGCTTTTTGTAGCGGTGGTTCACGCCTTGTTTGACCTGCGCTTCAATCACCCAAACGCGATGCAGTTCGTAGCGCGCCAGATCCTGATTGATGTGGCCTTGCTTAACGATGTCTTTGTATTTGATCTTGTCGCTGTAGAGCATGTAGCTGTTGTAGGGCACCAGCATTTCTTTCTTGCCGAGCAGCTTGATGGTGTAGCGATCCAGCGGCCCGTTGAACATGTCGATCTGGTCATGCGTCATCAGGCCATCGAATAGCGGATTGTCATAGCCGACTTCGCCAATGCGACGCACGCGACCAACGCCCGGGCTGAAGAACCAAACGCCGGTTTGATCCTTCATGCGATCAATTGGTACGTGGAGCAAATGCGCTTCGCCAGCGAGGTTTGGCGGTGCGATGGTTTTGGTCAGCGCATAAAGGTTCATGCCCTTCATGTTGTCGAGCGTGGTCTTGGGGTTGTTGTAGACGTAAGACAGTTCGAAGTAGTCGCGCTGAACGACATACGAGCCATCAGCTTGCGTGGCGGCAGCATCGACAAATCCGCGGAAGCCTTTGGTGTTGTAACGCATGATGTGATTCCACATCACCTCGGTGCCGTTCTTGGGAATCGGGAATGGATAGCCACTGGTCGTGCAGCAAAAACCGTAACCGTTGTTGGTCAGCTCAACCGTCGTCGCATTCTTTTTGCTGGCGTCATAAAACCACTGCGGGTACGAAGCGCTGCGGCGCGTCGGATACACATTCATCTTGTAATCGGGATAGGTCTTGAACAGATTTTTGTAACCTTCCGTCAGCACGTCTTTGTACTTATCGACCGTCGAAGCGGTGATGGTGTACAGCGGTTTATCCGCAGCGAAGGGATTGGAGCCGCGCGGCATGTCTTTTTGCGGCAGGCCGCCTTCCCATTTGGGAATCGTGCCGGCTTTGTTGGCGGCGGCTTCTGCGCCGATGGGCGTCAGTTCTTGGCCTAGCTTGGCCGCTTCGTCAGGCGAGACTTTAGCGCTGACGATTGCGGGGACCAGAAGCAAGAATGTGCAAATATATTTACTTATATTGTTTTTGGTATTCATTAGTAACACTCAAGTTCTGTATTCGTACTGAGCGCGAGCTCCCGAATTGGGGAGCGTCGCTACTTAAGACTTTTGCGCGGTGACAACGTTCGGTTCTGGGTTCGGTTCGGGCGTTTTGTCCTGCCGCACCATGATCCACGCCAGCGCGGGCAGCAACAGCACTGCGCCAAACAAATTGGTGGTGAACATGAACAACAGCAACATGCCCATGTCAGCTTGGAACTGCAGATCCGAGAACAGCCACGTGAAGACGGCAACAATCAGGGATAGCGATGTAAACACCACGGCCTTGCCGGTATGACGCAAGGCTTGGAAATAAGCCTCGCGCAGCGGCATGCCTTGCTTTAAATAGATCGCCAGCACACTCCATAAATAGATGCCGTCATCAACGCCAATGCCGACGCCAAATGCAGCGACCGGCAGCGTCGCCGCTTTCATGCCAATACCAATCGTCGCCATGCCGCCATAGGTGAGTAAGGAGCACAGCACCAGCGGCGCAATGATGCAGACCACTGCAGCTAGTGAGCGGAAAGAAATCCATACAAAGATCAGCAGTGTCAGGTGAACCCAAACAATCACCACAATCTCACGCGCTTTGATCTCAGCGTTGGTTGCGGCCATCACACCAACGTTGCCGGAGGCCAGTGCAAAATTCACGCCGTCAGTTTTGTTATCGGCATTAAATTTTTCTGCTGCTGCAATGATGCGGCTAATGGTTTCGGCACGATGATCTTGCGTGAAGATCAAGATTGGCATCACCGAGCAATCCGGATTCTGCAAGCCAGCAGAGGAGGGCACGGGCCCGATGATGTGTGCGAGTCCACCTTGATTGCGTGGCAGTACGTACCAATCCGGTGAGCCTTCATGCACGGCAACGTTCAGCGATTTGGCGATGGTGGGCAGCGAGATCACCGACAGCACGCCTTCCGTGTTTTGCATATGCCATGCAAAGCGATCTATCACAGCCATCGTGTCGTGATTGACGCAGCCATAGGGTTTGCCTTCAGCAATAACCTTCAGCAGATCAACGCCAATCACAAAATTTTGCGCGATGGCCCGCGAGTCCTGGTTGTAGCGACTGTCTTGGCGCAGCTCAGGCACGCCAATTTGTTGATCGCCGATGATCAGCTTCGGATACATCCAGATTGCCCACGCCAGCGCGAGTAGGGCGATACCTAAAGTTGGCAGTGCAAATTTAGGTGTGCTGAACTTTGCGACGTGACGCCAGAGTTTGTCGCCGAGATCTTGGCGCAGTTTCTGCCGTTCGCGGAATTTAGCGGCGTCTTCCAGTTTCACCCACGTCAGCACGATGGGCAGCATCACTTTGTTGGTGATGATGACAGCCGTCATGCCGAGCGCAGCGTTGATCGCCATCTCTTGCACAATCTCAATCTGGATAAACGTCAGCGTCGCAAAGCCAATCACGTTGGTGATGATGGCAACGCTGCCGGGAATAAATAGGCGACGGAATGTTTCGACCGAAGCCTCATAAGGCGTGCGCTCGTTCACCGCGACTTCATTGCCCCAGCCATTGATGTACTGCACGCCGTGCGAGACGCCAATCGAGAGAATTAAGAACGGCACCAGAATCGCAAAAGGATCGAGTCCAAAGCCTGCCAGTTTGAGCAAGCCCAGCTCCCATATCACCGCGGTAATCGCTGCAGAAAGTGGCAGCAGCGAGAGTCGCAACGAGCCGCAGAACAACCACAGCAAGCCCAGCGTCAGTACTAGAGCAATAACAAAGAATCCAACCACTTCAACGCTGGCATCGGTGACGTCGCCAACGACTTTGGCAAAGCCAATGATGCGGATGTCGACGCCTGCATCCTGGAACTTACTGCGAATGTCCTCCATCTGCTGCGCGACTTTGCGATAGTCGAGTCGCTCGCCAGTGCTGGGATCATGCTCCAGCAATTCAGCCGTGATCAGTGCGCCGCGTTGATCGCCGGAAACCAGTCGACCAATCACGCCCGCTTTACCGACGTTGGCGCGGATCAGATTGAATGTTTCTGGGCTGGGTGAGTAATTGCGTGGAATAACATCGCCACCCGCAAAGCCATCTTCAACAATCTCAACGTAGCGCACGCCAGGCGTGAAAAGTGATTGCACGCGAGAGCGATCAACGCCGGGGAGAAAGAAAACTTCGTCAGTGACTTTCTTCAGCTTGTCGAGAAAGTGTTCGTTATAGATGTCTTTCTGCCGATCTTTTTGAATCAGAGCAATCGAGATCAGATTGGCGCCGCCAAAAGCCTTCTCGTACTTTTTGAAGACCTGCATGAACGGGTGATCAAGCGGGATCTGCTTTTCGTAACCCGCGTCAGGTTTAAGGCCCAGTGCTGCAATGAACAGACCAATCGTAGCCAACATCAGCAAACCAAACGTCAGCCAACGCTTGGCATAAACCAGCGGAATGACGCCGTTCAAAATTTTGTCAGCAGTCGCCACACAACCTCCACGCAATTTAACGGCGCTCTGAGTCGGGCATATTCGAGCGCTCTTTATAGCCAGCATTCTGAGTGAATTACCGCAGCCGTGCCACGATATAGCCGTAAACGCAGCTTACGCGCAGAATATGTCGCTATAGCGCTTGAATGAGTAGGAGAATTACATGCTGCACGATGCCTTGCCGATATTACTGACCGCACTCGCGAGCAGCGTCATCACGCTGTTGTTGGCTTATGTGCTGTTTCGTTGGCACTGGGAGCCGCAGCTGGATAAGCGACTCGATCAATTGCAGATTGAGTTTGAATCGCGCGTGAAGAGCGGCGTGTACGCGGCGGGGCAAGAATTGCTGCCGGATTTGCGTGAGCAGGTGAAGTTAGGCTTTGTTGATGCGCTTTCGCAGTCGCACACTGCAGGCCTGATGGAAGAAACCGCTAAAGTCGTCAGCGTGGGTAAGGATTTTGGCGCTGGTATTGTTGAGACCGGTCTCAATGCATTGTTCGGACGACCGAAGCCAACCAAGCGCTAGAGCTGTCAGCAGTCGCCACGAATAAAAAAGCCACCTTGCGGTGGCTCATTTGTTTGGTGGAGCCGGGGGGAATGATTCAGCACATCCATGTGCTCCACCCACTCGCTGTACTCGGGGCATCAACGCCATGCGTTGATGTGCCGGTTTGCTCCTGCAAACCGGTGACCCCTGCGGGGTTCAATGACTTTATTCATCACCATAAAAAAACCGCCTTGCGGCGGTGTTTTTAATTGGTGGAGCCGGGGGGAATTGAACCCCCGTCCGATAACCTTCCAACATTCGATCTACATGCGTAGCCCGATTATTATTTTTCGTCGTTAGCTGCCGAATGGGCACGGAACGCTAACGCTTATCTACTTTTTGGATTTAACGCTTTGGCCAGTAGCCCTCCGCTGCGCGATTTGGTAAGAGTCGACGTCTGATTCAGGGGTACCAACACCACCTGGTCAAACGCTCACCGCTTAAGCGGCGAGGGCGTAGTTTGCGTCGTTAGCAACTAGCTTAGTTGCAGAAGAGTTTTACGAGGACCACTGCACCTCGGCATGCACGTCAGCCTTCCAATCACCGTCGAATCCAAGTCGGCCCCGAAAGCGGTTTAAAGCAACATGTACAACGTTAGAGTACCACGAAGCCCTTTGGTTCCGTGATGTGCCTTAGCGATCGTGACGCATCACGCGGGCTTTTTCACGGCCCCAGTCACGATCTTTTTCGGTGGCGCGTTTGTCATGCAGTTTCTTGCCTTTTGCCAAGCCGATCTGAAGCTTGGCGCGGCCATTGCTCCAGTGCATGTCCAGCGGCACTACGGTGTAACCCGCGCGCTCAACTTTGCCGACCAGCTGCGAGAGTTCGCGCTCATGCAGCAGTAATTTGCGCGAACGAGTGGCATCCGGGTTGACGTGCGTAGATGCACTACGCAGCGGCGTAAAGTGCGCGCCAATCAAAAACGCTTCGCGGTTCTTGAGAATCACGTAAGCCTCAGTAATCTGACACTTACCGTCGCGCAGGCTTTTGACTTCCCAGCCCATGAGACAGATACCGGCTTCGTACGTCGCTTCTATGAAGTATTCATAGCGAGCGCGTCGGTTCACGCCGATCAGGCGCGGCGCTTCTTTTTCTTCTTTCTTCTTGCTCATCCGCACATTATAGGTGGCTATGGATAAACTACGTCTATGAATATCCGCGAAAGCAGCTACGGCTACTGGTCCTCCAACCGCGCCTTCCTATGGGTGGCGGGTGGTGCGGCTATGGGTATTGGTAACGTTGCGCGACTGCCTTACCTGATGGGCGAGTACGGCGGCGTGGTCTTTTTGGGCGCTTATCTGATTGCGCTACTGCTGGTCGGGTTGCCGCTGCTGACTACTGAATGGATGCTCGGTCGTTGGATGCGTGACGACCTCGTCAACGGTTTTGCCCGACTTGTTGAGACGGCCAAGGCACAACGTGTTTGGATCGTGATTGGCGCGCTGTCGCTGGTGGGTGCGGCGCTGATTCTGTCTTTCTACAGTGTGGTCGCGGGGTGGAGCGCTGCTTATGTGGCGCGTGTGGCCGGTGGCGTATTGAGCGGTGCTGATGCTGAGCGCGCGCACGCCACGTTCCTACATTTGGCGCAGGATCCCGAGCGCAGCCTGACTTGGCACACGCTG
Source organism: Stenotrophobium rhamnosiphilum (assembly GCF_003052265.1). Lineage (GTDB taxonomy): Bacteria > Pseudomonadota > Gammaproteobacteria > Nevskiales > Nevskiaceae > Stenotrophobium > Stenotrophobium rhamnosiphilum. The sequence goes on along the minus strand of NZ_QANS01000002.1, from coordinate 306,740 downwards.
TTTATGGTGGTGACCTGCATCGTTGTTGCGCAAGGCGTGCGTGATGGCATTGAGCAAGCGGCGCGTCGTTTGGTGCCGACCGCATTTATTTTGAGTCTGCTGATCTGCGGCTACGCGCTATTGCACGGCGATGGCAAGGCGGCTTTGGCTTATTTATTGACGCCGGACTTCCACAAATTCGGCTGGCGCGGCGCGGTGGTTGCGCTCAATCAGGCTTTCTTCACGCTGGGTCTGGGCATGGGCGTGATGATGGCAATGGGCAGCTATCTGCCCGCGAGCGCGCCACTCAAGCGCATGGCGCTCACCGTCATCATGATGGACACGATTTACAGCCTCGTTGCCGGCGTTGCGGTGTTTGCGCTGATCTTCAGCGCGAATCTGCAACCAACGCCTGGTTTGGCATTGATCTTTGAAGTGTTGCCACGCGCTTTGCCAGCGGGGCCTGCAGGTACTTTTGTTGGCGTCGCGTTTTTCGTGATGCTACTGACAACGACTTTGATGTCGGCAGTCACGCTGCTGGAACCTGTCGCGCGCTTTATCGTTGACTGGCAACGCACCACGCGCGCATTTGCTGCGGTGTGGAGTGCAGTGATCATTTGGCTGATCGGCATTTTCTCGCTGCTTTGTTTCAGCGTGCTGCAAGACGTGCGCGTGCTCAACCGCAACTTCTTTGAGTGGCTGCAAATTCTGACGTCGAATTGGTTTGCGCCAACGTGCGGCCTGCTGCTGTGCATTTTTGCTTCGCGCATCATGCCGGAAGAAATGTCACGAGCCGCCTTTGGTGAACGTGACGCTTGGCTCTACGGCGCATGGAAATCGATGCTGCGTTATCCGGCTCGTATTTTCTTGATTGTGGTGCTGGTGTATTCAGCAGGATTGCTGGATTGGCTAACGTCACTTTGGGGTTTGTAGTCGATGGCGAAACTCGAACGCTCAGCGCTACTGACTTTCAGCGCTGATGAACTTTACCGGCTCGTTGCGGATATCGAGTCATACCCTCAATTTTTGCCTGGCTGTGTTTCAGCGCGTGTGGAATCCGCAGACGAAACATTGGTGCGCGCGCGTGTGGGTTTCCGTGTGAAAGGTTTGTCAGACAGCTTTGCCACCGAGAACCGGATGGAGCACGGCACGCGCATTCACATGAAATTGCTCGACGGTCCGTTCAAACAACTCAGCGGTGTTTGGGAGTTTCAACCACTCGCTGAGCGCGCCTGCAAAGTCACACTGAAAATTTCTTTGGAATTCGGCAGCCGAATCATGGAAGGCACGTTAGCGCCGCTGATCAACAGCGCCATTGGCAGCGTGATGGATGCGTTCAAGCAGCGTGCTGAAGTCGTCTATGGCAAGTCTTGAAGTGATTGCAGTGGAAGTTGTGTATGCCTTGCCGACTGAGCAACGCATCTTCGCGATCAACTTGCCGCAAGACGCAACCGTGCGCGCAGCAATCGGAAGCAGCGGCGTGCTGGCGCAATATCCGCAGATTAATTTAGCGACGGTGAAGGTTGGTGTATTCGGTCGCATTGTCCCGCTGGATTCAGCGCTGCGAGCCGGTGACCGTGTGGAGATTTACCGCGAGCTCACCGCCGACCCCAAAGTGGTACGGCGGGAGCGTGTTGCGAAGAAGCGGAAACTTGGGCTTAAGGAGCCTGGTTTGTAGGCGTTGAAGGATCGCCCTTTTCCGTTACGCGCTCGTTCTGTGAGCGAGTGTCTTCCATATGTTCTTTCTTCTGCTGATCAATCACAGCCTTCGCATTAGGTGGCTGCATGCCAAGGTTATCGGCGGCGCCACCAGCGATCTGGACGCCTTCCATCTTGTTCAGCTTATTGGCATCAAAATATAGCGTCACCGTACGCTCGCTGACTTCGCCGCGCGGTGATTTGTAGTAACCGATGTAATCCCAGCGGTCTTCTGAGAATGGGCCAGTGGCGACTGCAGTGCCCATCAGGAATTTAACCTGATCGCGCGTCATGCCGACTTGCAGCTGATCCAGCTGCTTCTGATCAATGACATTGCCTTGGCGAGTGGGTAGTTTGTAAACCACACGATTCACCACATTGCTTGCGGTGGCGCAGGCGCCTAGAGAAAGAGCCGCAAACAGAATCAGGAAGGAACGCATGAGTAATGATGGTGATCGTAGCTAAGGGAATGCGATAATACCCAAAATCCACCTCGACATGGGCTTATACCGTGGAATCTTCTGACCTTCGTAACGCTGGCCTCAAAGTCACGCTGCCGCGCCTCAAAATCCTAGAAATGCTGGAGCACAGCCCGACGCGTCACATGTCGGCTGAAGACATCTATAGGCAGTTTTTAGACGGGCAGGACGATATCGGTCTGGCCACTGTTTATCGCGTACTTACGCAGTTTGAGTCCGCTGGCCTTGTCCGCCGTCACCACTTTGAAGGCGGCCATGCCGTATTTGAATTGGAACGTGGCAACCATCATGACCATATGGTCTGCATCAAGTGCGGATTGGTTGTTGAGTTCCAAGACGACGTCATCGAGAAGCGCCAGCACGAAAAAGCCAAGGAACTCGGCTTTAGCCTGCGCGAACACAGCCTGATCATGTACGGCGAGTGCAAAAACTGCCGAAGCGGTAACTAATCCTTCGTTTTAGATAGGAGAACGCCATGTCGATTAAATTTCAGCTTGCTGCTGCTTTGTTAGTGGTCTCATCTGTTGCCTTTGCGGAAGAAACCGCGGGCGAGCAGATCAAAGAGGGTGCGACCGAAGTTGGGCATGGCGTTAAAGATGCCGCCGTCGGTACCGGCCACGCCATCAAGAAAGGCGCAACGGCTATCGGCCACGGTACGCGCGACGTCGCCAAAAAGATTGGTCATGGCACCCGTGATGTCGCCAAGAAAATCGGTCACGGAACGCGTGATGCGGCCAAGACCGTCGGCCACAAGTCTCGCGACGTGGCTAAAGATGTGGGGCACGGCGTTAAAGATGCAGCGACAGACGTCGGTCATGCCACCCGCGATGCCGTTAACGAAGTCAAAGAGTAAATTTGTTCTTAGTGGCTGCGCCTTAAGCGCGGTTCGCGGGCACTCAAATCGCCCCCAATGGCTGATGGCCATTGGGGGTTTGTTTTTTATTATTGATTAATGATCGAAAAGGTGTCGTTTAAGCACGACATCGCCAGTTTAGACTTTCGCGGCGTTCTTCAGCAGTTCTTTCGCGTGACTCAATGCCGCGGCGGTGATTTCTACGCCGCCTTGCATGCGCGCCAATTCTTCCACGCGATCTTTGTCTGCCAGCGGACGTACACGCGTGAAGGTCTGACCGGTTTTAATTTCTTTGCGGATTCCAAAGTGATTGGCACTTTGAGCGGCCACCTGCGCAAGGTGCGTGACGCACAGCACTTGGCGACTGCTGCCGAGTGCGCGCAGTTTCTGGCCGACAATTTCGGCTGTGCCGCCACCGATACCCGCATCGACTTCGTCAAAGATCATCGTTGCCGCGCCGCCGTTCTGGCTGCCGACGACTTGAATCGCCAACGAGACGCGTGAGAGTTCGCCGCCCGATGCAACCTTGGCAAGCGCGCGTGGCGGTTGGCCGGGGTTAGCGGAAAAATCAAAACGAATTTCATCATCGCCATGTGCGCGTGGCTTGTCGCCAGCGTTGTTCTCAATTGCGGCGATGAATTGCGCGTTAGCCATGCCGAGTTGGCGAACGATGGTGGTAACGCCGTCGTTGAATTTCTTTGCAGCTTTAGTACGTTCGTTGCTGAGTTTCTGCGCGGCCGTGCGATACGTCTTCAGTGCAGCATCGCGCTGACTTTCGAGTTCGTTCAAGCGAGTGGCGGCGTGTTCGAGTTCGTCGAGTTCAGTTTTCAGCGACGTTAAACGCTCAGGCAATTCCGCGGCTTTGATGCGGTGCTTGCGTGCGAGTTCGTGAACAGTGGCGAGACGGCGTTCCATCTGCGCGAGCTGATCGGGATCAAGCTCAAGTTTGTCGAGCACGCGACGCAGCGCGTCAGCGGATTCACGTACTTGCGCTTGCGCAGCGTCTGAAAGCGCGAGGGCATCGTTGAAGCCTTCATCAATCGGCGCGAGCGCGCCGAGCAGACTGCTGACTTTGCTGAGCTGGTCATAAAGACTGCTTTCGCCGCCGTACAACAGATCCAGTGCCTGACCACCATCGCCAATCAACTTGCCTGCATTCGCAAGGCGCTTGTGATCGGTTTCGAGTTGTTCGAGTTCGCCTTCTTGCAGATTCAGCGCTTCGAGTTCGCGCAGTTGGAATCGCAGATAGTCGATCTGTGCCGGATCGCGTTCGCCTGCATTGCGAATGCGTTCGATGCTGCGCTCAATCTCAGCATGCGCGCGTGCGGCTTTTGCAACGGCCTCAAGTGCGTTGGTGTAGCTACCAAAATCATCGAGCAGTCGGCGCTGTACGTCACCACGCAACAGCGTTTGGCTTTCACTCTGGCCGAAAATTTCAATCAGCGTTTCGCCTAGCTCACGGAGCTGTCCGGCGTTGACGGCGTTGCCATTCACGAAAGCGCGTGTACGGCCTTCGGCGTAGACGACGCGACGGATCACGCAGAGGTTTTTGTCATCGGCATCGAGCATTTCCTGCTCGCCGAGCCAAGCGTGTGCTTCCGCAGAATCGCTTAAAGAAAATTCGGCGCTGATCTCAGCTTTCTCTTGGCCTACACGCACCAGCGCGCTGTCCGCACGTGTGCCGATCACGAGGCCAATGGCGTCGATCAAAATAGATTTACCCGCGCCGGTTTCGCCGGTGAGCGTGGTAAAGCCCGCAGCAAAATCGAGCTCTAGCTCATCGATGATTGCGAGGTTGCGAATGTTTAGATGTTTAAGCATGTGGCGCGTCAGGCAGGCGCGCGGCCCCAGTGAAGTTTGTTTCTAAGAATATTGAAGTAATTGTAATTCGCCGGATGGATCAAGCGCAGTGATTCTGATGCGCGGCTGATCTCAATCGCATCGCCGGGGTTGATGCTCTCGTTGGTTTGGCCGTCGCAAGTGAACATTGCGCGCGTGCCTTCGCCGCCGCCGAGAATGATGCGAACGGTGCGATCACTGCCAACAACAATAGGACGATCCGACAAGGTGTGCGGGCAAATTGGCACCAGCGCCAGCGCTTGCAGGGAAGGGTGCAGAACTGGGCCGCCGCCAGACAATGCGTAAGCGGTCGAGCCCGTCGGCGTCGACACGATGAAGCCGTCCGCGCGATGCTGGCTGATGAACTCGTTGCCGATCCAGGTCGAGAAATCCAACATGCGAACGGCCGCTTGGTTGCGGATTACGACGTCGTTAATCGCGAGGAAAGGCCCATCAATTGATTGGCCGTCATTGCGTACGATGCGCGCGCTGAGCAGTAAACGATCTTCGTTGACGTAGTCGCCAGCAAAAATCTGCGCCAGCGTTGCTTCCATTTCGTCGGGATTGATATCGACCATAAAGCCGAGACGGCCTTGGTTGATGCCGAGAATGGGCACGCCGGTGTGCGCAAGCGAGCGGGCGGCGGAGAGCAGGCTGCCATCGCCGCCTACTACAACGACGAGATTGCAGCGTGCGCCCAGTTCTTCAACGGTGGCGTAGCGGCAAGACGGGTCATCGATATGGTCAGCGCTGGCCGCATCGACCAGCACCGTGCAGTCGAGTTTGCGCAGTAAAGCAGCGAGTCGAGCCAGTGTCGGGCCGACGCGCGCGTCACGTTTTTTGCCGATGATGCCAACGGTCTGAAAGATGAGCATGGAAGTAACTGCAGGAAGATGCGTATAAAGTAGCGGTTCGCATCGGTCTTGTCGAAAGGAATCGCCCTTTATACGATGTGGCTTGTTACGGTACTGTCATCAAATGTCCAATCCACTCGATCCCCGCGCCGCTGAACTCCTCAAGCTTTTAGTTGAGCGCTATATCCATGACGGCCAGCCCGTCGGCTCCCGCACGCTCTCACGCATGGCCAGCATGGGTGTGTCCGCTGCCACCATCCGCAATGTGATGTCGGATTTGGACGAGCTCGGCTTTGTTGCTTCGCCGCACACTTCCGCCGGCCGCATTCCGACCAATCGCGGTTACCGCTACTTCGTCGACAGCCTGCTCGCGCCCGAATCGCTATCGCAAGATATCTACGCCAGCCTCGCCGACGAACTGCTGCCACGCGATCGCGCCCCCGAGAATCTGGTGCAAGCCGCCAGCACACTGCTCTCATCCGTCTCTCGCATGGCCGGTGTCGTCACCGTGCCGCGCCGCAATCTCGCCGTTCTGCGCCGCATTGATTTTCTGCCGCTGTCCGATCGTCGCGTCCTCGCGATCCTCGTCGTCAATCAACGCGAAGTGCAAAACCGCATCATTAATGTCGATCGCGATTATGGCGCTGACGAGTTAGAGCGTTATGCCAACGCACTGAACGAACGCTATGCCGGTCGCGAGTTGGTAAGCCTGCGCCGCGCACTGCAAGACGACGTCGTCGACGCCCAATCCCGCGTCAATCAAACGCTGCGTGATGCAGCAACGATGGCCGAGCAAGCATTGTCCGGCCACGAGCAGCAACAAGATTACGTTTTGGCCGGCGGTTCAAACTTGCTTGGCTTCCAAGAAATGACCGACGTCTCGCGCCTGCGCAATCTGTTCGACGCGCTGGATCGCAAACAGGATTTGCTGAGCCTCTTCGACCAAACCCTAAATGCCCAAGGCATGCAGATTTTTATTGGCGAAGAGTCAGGCTACAAAGTGCTCGATGAGTGCAGCGTGGTGACTTCGCCTTATTACGTGGACGGGCAGGTCGCTGGCGTACTCGGCGTGATTGGACCTACGCGTATGGCTTATCACCGGATTATTCCGCTTGTGTCGGAGACGGCTAGGTTGCTGTCGGCTGGGTTGAAGGCTGAGTAAGAACCAAATCTGTGAGTGACGTAGCCCGGGTGCAACCCGGGTCTTTTGTAATTGGCGCACATCCCGGGTTTCACCCGGGCTACGTGAAAGTGCGTAGGCTGGGTTGGAGCGTAGCGAAACCCAGCAACAACTCTCGATTTGCGAAATGCTGGGTTTGGCTTCGCGGTAACCCAGCCTACGATCACAGCCATTTCTGCTGCCGACTCGCGCCCCACGCTAACTCCCCGTATCATTCCGCCGCTTTTCGCTGACGCCGTGGGGGCTAAGGGCTTGAAAAGCGACCAGTTGGACCCCAAATGTTGTGTAGTCGTGGCGATTAACCGGTTCGCAGCTGGGTTCTTGCGCGATTTTGTTGTTACTTTTTAATTAATTAAACACTTAATCACAATCTATTCCGCTTTTGGGCGGTATGGGTGTGAAAACGAGCTTGGCTAGAGACATGAGCGACAACATCGAAACCGAAATTATTGAACAGCCTGAAGGCCCTGTTGGCCCTGAAGCTGAGATCGCCGCGCTCAAAGCGCAGCTGGTCGAAGCCGAAGCCAAGGTTGCTGCCGCGCGTGATGCGCAGTTGCGCGGCGCTGCTGAAGCTGAAAACACCCGTCGCCGCCTTGAGCGCGATGCGGACTCCACCCGTAAGTACGCTTCCGAGAAATTACTGGGTGACTTGCTGGCAATCACCGACAGCCTTGAGCTGGGTATCAAGGCGAGCGAAGCACCGGATGCACAGGTGCAAGCATTGGTCGAAGGCATGCAGCTGACTTATCGCCAGTTGATGGCCTTCATGGAAAAGAATGGCGTGCGCACGGTTGATCCGATCGGCGAAGCATTCAACCCAGATGCGCATCAAGCGATGACGATGGTGGAATCGGCCGATGTGGCCCCTAACCACGTGATGGCTGTGATGCAGAAGGGCTACAAGTTGCACGAGCGCTTGCTGCGCCCTGCGATGGTGGTGGTGGCGAAGGCCCCAGCACAGTCCTAGCTCTTGAATTGAGCTAAGGCACCCACAAATAAAGTGTCATCAAGGCAGTACACGTAAACCTAATTTTTTGGAGCAGTACCATGGCAAAGATTATCGGCATCGACCTCGGCACCACCAATAGCTGCGTCGCGATTCTCGACGGCGCAAACACCAAGGTTATTGAAAACGCAGAAGGCGAGCGCACCACGCCTTCAATCGTCGCTTACGCAGACGACGGTCAGATCATTGTCGGCCGCTCGGCTAAGCGCCAGGCTGTCACCAACCCGCACAACACGATCTACGCCGTGAAGCGCCTGATCGGTCGCCGTTTCGAAGACAGCGTTGTGCAGAAAGACATTGGCATGGTGCCTTACAAAATCGTTAAGGCCACCAACGGCGACGCTTGGGTTGAAGCCAAGGGCAAGAAAATGTCAGCGCCGGAAATCTCCGCGCAGATCCTGCTCAAGATGAAGAAGACGGCTGAAGATTATCTCGGCGAGAAAGTGACCGAGGCCGTGATCACCGTGCCTGCTTACTTCAACGACGCCCAGCGTCAGGCGACGAAAGACGCCGGCAAGATTGCTGGCCTCGAAGTGAAGCGCATCATCAACGAACCCACCGCAGCTGCACTCGCATTCGGCATGGACAAGGTCAAGGGCGACCGCAAGATCGCTGTGTATGACCTCGGCGGCGGCACCTTCGACGTTTCGATCATCGAAATTGCAGAAGTCGACGGCGAGCACCAGTTTGAAGTGCTGTCGACCAACGGCGACACCTTCCTTGGTGGCGAAGACTTCGACATGCGCGTGATCGACTACATCGCAACCGAATTCAAGAAAGAATCCGGCATCGACCTCAAGAAAGATGCGCTGGCATTGCAGCGTCTGAAAGAAGCTGCTGAAAAAGCCAAGATCGAACTGTCGTCGACCACGCAGACCGACATCAACCTGCCGTACGTGACGGCAGATGCGAGCGGCCCTAAGCATCTCAACATGAAGCTGACGCGCTCCAAGCTGGAGTCGTTGGTGGAAGACCTCGTCGAGAAAACCCTCGGCCCTTGCCGCACCGCGCTGAAAGACGCAGGCCTCAACGCTTCCGAAATTCAGGAAGTGATCTTGGTCGGCGGTCAGACGCGTATGCCGAAGGTGCAGGACGTTGTTAAAGAACTGTTCGGCCGCGAGCCGCGCAAAGACGTGAACCCGGATGAAGCCGTGGCCGTCGGCGCTGCGATTCAGGGCGCTGTGTTGTCAGGCGATGTGAAAGACGTGTTGTTGCTCGATGTCACGCCGCTGTCGCTGGGTATCGAAACCCTCGGCGGCAAGATGACCAAGCTGATCGAGAAGAACACCACGATCCCGACCCGCAAGAGCGAGACCTTCACCACCGCCGAAGACAACCAAGGCGCAGTGACGGTGCATGTGTTGCAGGGCGAGCGCGAAATCGCGCAGGCCAACAAGTCGCTCGGCAAGTTCGACTTGCAGGACATTCCACCAGCACCACGCGGCGTGCCGCAGGTTGAAGTGACCTTCGACATCGACGCTAACGGTATCTTGAACGTTAGCGCCAAGGACAAGGCCACCGGCAAAACGCAGTCCATCGTTGTTAAGGCCAACTCTGGCCTGAGCGACGAAGAGATCAAGAACATGATCAAGGACGCTGAAGCCAACGCTGAAGAAGACAAGAAGTTCAACGAGCTGATCACGGCCCGCAACCAGGCCGACCAGCTGATCCACGGCACCGAAAAAGCGCTGAAGGATCTGGGCGAAGAAGTACAGGCTGAAGAGAAGACCTCGATCGAAGCCGCTGTGACTGCACTGCGTGATGTAGTGAAGTCCGGTGAAATTGCCGAGATCAACGCCAAGAGCGAAGCACTGGCTCAGGCTTCGGCAAAGTTGATGGAACGCGTCTACGCCAAGAAGGGCGCTGATGCGGCCGGTGGCGAAGCAGGCGGCGCTGAAGCTGGCGCGGCGGCTGGCGGCAAAGACGGCGATGTCGTCGATGCTGAGTTCACTGAAGTCAAAGACAAGCAGTAAGGCTAGCGGTTAGTTCGTAAGACACAGGCGCCCGAATGGGCGCCTGTGTTTTTGTGTAATAAGGGGCTGAGTATGGGCAAAGGGCGGCTAGAAGCATTCAGCGACGGTGTCATCGCCATCATCATCACCATCATGGTGCTGGAGATGAAGGTGCCGCACGCCACGGATCTGGCTGCGCTTGCTGAGTTGGTGCCGGTGTTCCTGAGTTATGTGCTGAGCTTTATCTATGTCGGCATTTACTGGAACAACCATCATCACTTGCTCCACGTTTCGCATCGCGTTGATGGACGTGTGCTGTGGGCCAATTTGCACTTGTTGTTCTGGCTCTCGCTGTTTCCTTTCGCGACGGGTTGGATGGGCGAAAATCATTTTGCAGCGTTACCGACTGCAGCTTACGGCGTCGTACTGCTCGCAGCGTCCATCGCCTTTTTCATTCTCCAGCGCGCAATCATTCGCGTGAATGGTGGCGCTGAATCTGAACTGGCAGGCGCACTTGGCAAGGATTTCGCAGGCAAGATTTCACCAGTTCTATACGCGGCGGCAATCCCGCTCGCTTTCTACAATCAATGGATTTCGGACGCTCTGTACGTCCTGGTGGCGGCCATCTGGTTTATTCCAGACCGTCGCATCGAAAAGGTTATTTCTGCATGAGTAAGCGTGACTATTACGAAGTTCTCGGCGTCAGCAAAGAAGCGGGCGACGATGACCTGAAAAAGGCTTATCGCAAATTGGCGATGAAGTTTCACCCGGACCGTAATCCGGGCGATCACACCGCTGAAGAAAAATTTAAAGAAGCGAACGAAGCCTACGAAGTGCTGACCGACGCTAACAAACGCGCGGTCTATGATCGACACGGTCACGAAGGTATGCAGCGTGGCGGTGGCGGCGGCGGCTTCGGCGATTTTGGTGGCGCTGGTGGTTTTTCCGATTTATTCGGCGATGTGTTCTCCGACATCTTTGGCGGCGGTGGTGGCGGACGCGGTGGTCCTCGTCGCGGCTCTGATCTTCGTTATGTGATGGAGCTGTCGTTGGAGCAAGCGGTGTTCGGTTCTACCGAAAATATCCGTATTCCAACGATGGATGATTGCGGTGATTGCAAAGGTCACGGCACTGCGAACGGCAAGAAGCCGTCCGAGTGTTCAACCTGCCACGGCTCGGGCCAAGTGCGCATGCGTCAAGGGCCGTTCGTGATGCAGCAGTCTTGCCCGCATTGTCGTGGGCGTGGCGTTGTTGTCACCGATCCTTGCAAGACCTGCCGCGGCGCGGGCAAGGTTCGTCGCGAAAAAACTTTGGAAGTGAAAATTCCTGCGGGCGTCGATACAGGCGATCGTATTCGTTTAAGTGGCGAAGGCGAACGTGGTGGCCCCGGCGCGCCAGCCGGTGATCTGTATGTGCAGATCAACGTAAAGCCTCACGAATTCTTTGAGCGCGAAGGTAGCGATCTGTTCTGCACGATTCCAATCTCGCTGGTCACGGCGACCTTGGGCGGTGATCAAGAAGTGCCAACGCTCACCGGCAAAGAGTCGCTGCACATTGGTGAAGGCACGCAGAACGGCAAACAGTTCAAGCTGCGCGGCAAGGGCGTTAAGTCTGTGCGCGGTGGCCCGGTCGGCGATCTAATTTGCACGGTCGTGCTCGAAACGCCGGTGAAGCTCAACAAGCAGCAAAAAGAATTGCTGCGCCAGTTTGGGGAATCGTTGCAAGGCGAGGGCGGTCGTCACACGCCTGAGACTTCATCTTGGCTCAGTAAGGCCAAAAAGTTCTTCGAGAAAGTCTAAGCATCCTCAAAACGCCCCACTAGCTGGGGCGTTTTTTTGGCTCAGAAGCAACTTAAGACCGTATTTCATCCGCGTTTAGTCCGTCGGTCGGTTTTATCTCTAGTGGCGCGTAACGCGGGCCTATCCTTGCTTCGTCAATGCGCACAGGGAGGTCGGCATGTTTTTCAAAGACAACAGAAAACCCGTGGAATCGAGCTGGGGTTCAGAGGCGACGTCAGGTCTCTACCTTCGGGTTTTTGGTGACCGTCTCGTCATGGCCGGCGGCGATGCCGCAGACGCCATCCGCAAATCACTTCCAGAAAGTCGTCGCGTTGATTTTTCTGTGTTGCCTGAAAAGGCCGATGCGATTCGCATCGACAGCGATTTCGTCATGACCATGTTTATCGATCCGGCGCAGCTCGACGGCATCGCCGACAAAGTGCTGCTCGCTCGACAAAACGGCAAGACCGCAACACTCATTATTGCGATCAGCGGCACGCAGCTTGTGAGCCTAGGCAAATGGCTGGATCGACGCGCGTCGGATGGCAAGCTCGGCGGCATCCGTTTGATTCTTGCGCATGACAGCGTTGACGTTGGAGAGCAGCTGAGCAAGCGATTGCAACATCCGACAGAAGCCAACGTGATCCGCATGCCGGTCACGACAGAAATCGAGAACAGTGCATTCAAAAGTTTCTTTGTGTTCAGCCCAGAGTTGCAGGCGCTGGTCGCACGTATTCGCGGCTTTGCACTCAACGGTGTCACCCGCGCTTGCTTGCTCGGTGGCCCCGGCAGCGGCAAAACCACACTGGCGTATTACTACTATTTGGTACGCGATAAAGGTCGCTTTGTTTCGATCAACCTTTCTGCTGAAAACACCGGCGATAAGTCAGCGATTAAATCTTTGCTCTGCGGCCATGTATCTGGCGCATTCCCTGGCGCGGGCGCTCGTACCGGCGCATTTACGCACGCACGTGATGGCGTAACGTTCCTCGATGAAAGCCACGGCGTTAAAGGCGCGGTGATGGAAGTGCTGATGGAAGCGCTCGATAACGGTCAGTACTTGCCGTTTGGTGCTTCGGCTAAACAGCAACTGGATTGCGCGCTGCTGTTTGCCAGCAACCGCAGTTGGGAACATTTACAGAACGCCGTGAATCTCGATGAGTTCACGCGCATGGGTGCGGCGATTTTGCAGGTGCCGGAACTTGCCAAGCGCGAAGAGGACATGATTGCTGTCGTTGCAACCGCACTGGCGCGTCTCGGTTCCAAGTGCACAACGTGGACTGCACCTACCGGCTTGAGCCGCGAAGCTTGGGCACGTATTCGTGACTGCCGCTGGCACGGCAATATCCGCGGATTGATTCGAGTGTTGGAGTCGGCCTTCGTCGACACCACCACCGGCAGTGGCTCAAGCCTGATTCAGGCTCATGAAGTCGAGCAGGGCATCGAGCTCTGGGAGCCTAAGAGTCACCACAGTCACCAGATTTATGCGACGAACTAGTTTTGGCGATATCGCCGAGCTAATTTGATTGTGAAAAAGTATTAGCTTTTAAAATTATAGGAATAGATTTGGAAACAGTATATTGATGTAAAGCGGCAATCACGGACAGTGAAATATAGTTTTCACCTACGCTGTTTTTACTCTTACATCACGTAAAGGACGATGCTAAATTGCCATGCAGATGCATGGAGGCAGTTAGGTACATGGTTCAAAAACGTAAGAAAAGGGGTTTGCGCAGGGCGTCAATCGTCGCTGCAATGATCGCGGTATCCCCGCTAGTTTGGGCCGAAGACGCAGTAAGCCCTCCTAACTCAACCAAAACAACTCCCGCAAACACCATCAACCTCGCTCGCCTAGCTGCCGTGCTGCAGGCTGCGACTGACCGTAAGCAGTCCGGTGATGAGGTGATTTTGAAGAAAGACGCCTACATCCATGGCCGGCCGACTGGTGAGGCGACCAAGGGCAATGTCTTGCCAGCAGGAACAGTCCTGCGGAAGAGCAAGCGTCAGATCGTCAATGCCAACGGCTCTTGGCGCCATATCGAAACGCGCGATGGCATCAATGGTTGGATGTATGAGCTTGATCTAGATCCCTAATTCGCTGCAGTCTTTAAGCTGCAGATACAAGAAACCCGCCTTTCGGCGGGTTTTTTGTTGACTGGCGTCCCCACGGGGATTCGAACCCCGGTACTTACCGTGAAAGGGTAATGTCCTAGGCCTCTAGACGATGGGGACGTAAAGACCTTTAAAACGAAACTGTGTAACTGGTGGAGCTAGTCGGGATCGAACCGACGACCTCTTGCATGCCATGCAAGCGCTCTCCCAGCTGAGCTATAGCCCCGTTTTGTACGGGACGCGAATTATATAGAAGCGTTTAGATAATGCAAAGAAATAAAGCAGTGATTTCATCAATATTTTCATTAGCTGCGAGGGATCAGGAATTGCGCCATGCGCTGCAACTCTTCATCTAATGCGGTCTTGAATGCCGCTTCGCGCGGTTTGCTCTTGGCATAGCCAAAGTCGGCATGGAGTTGGCCATTGTCCATCGACACGTTTGCCCAGCCGATGACTTGGTCACGCCACAGCAGCGGCAGCGCGTAGTAACCGAACTGACGCTTGGCGGGCGGGGTGTAAGCCTCAAACTTATAGGTCCAATCCCACAGCAGCACAAAGCGGCGGCGGTCCCACGCGACGGGATCAAACGGTGCCAGTAAACGCACTTCATCTTTAACTTTGTGACGGGCAGAGGCGGGATTTTCATCAGCGGGCCAATACCAAGTCGTGCCATCAATACTGGATGAAGCGAGCAGTTCGTGTGCAGTGCGCATCGCTTGCTGTGCCTGCGAGACCAAATGCGGTGCGCCGTAGTTGACCAGCAGGCGCACGAGATAAGTCAGGCTGGCGGCGGGGAGTGGCGCGTATTTGCGGATCAGCAGCTCAACCAATTGTGCGGCTCGCTGTGCATCATCAAGTGTGTGGATTGCGCCGAAGCTCTCGGGCAATGCTTCGTAAAGTCGGATGCCGTTATCGCGTCGTGCGACACGCAGCTGGCTGCGGTAATGCAGGCCGCCCATGATTTTTGTGCCGGCGTTGCTGCTGCCGCCCCAATAATTCTTTACGCGGCCATGCGCAAAGTGCTGCTCCAATTCACGTGGATGCACCGCGCCGCGCTCGCGTACAAAGCTCAGAATGTCGGCGGCTTGGCGTTTTGTTTTGGCATCCCACTTTCTGTCGGTGAGACGTGGGTGCATCAAGGCCGCGTGCTCGCGTGACATAAAGCCGTAATTGACGAAGTGATCTTCTTCAATCGCCAGCTTTGCGTAGCTGCGTTCGAGATCACCGGCACGATAGTCGCGCACACGATGACGCAGCGTTAAATCCTGCGCGCGTGCGGGAGCGCGAATGGGATCGGCCTGGACAAAGCCAAGACGTTCAATTGCCTTGGCTAAGGTAGTCGGTGTGAAGAGTGTGCGGGCGACAGCGTAGCGACGTAGGTCATCAAGTGTGATTGATGACATCGCAGCGGGCTTTAACGCGTAGAGCGCAAAGTAATTTGATCGCGGCAGCGGTCTTCAATATCGGAGCCGCAGCTACGGAATTGGAAATTCTTGTCGTAACAGACGCGAACTTCCTTAAGGAAACGCCCAGAGCATTGCAGTGCGATGCGATCCGCGGTGAGGCCGGGATTAACGGCGAGAAAATTGCGCTGAATTTCTTCGGCCGTCGTGTTGATGTATTCCTTGGGCTCTTGGTAGATCAAAGGAATTGCGATGTTGCGATAAGAACGCTCGACGGTCATGAAGTACTCATCCATCGACATCGTGCTGCACACACCATGTTTGCGCCATTCGTGCTGAATCAATTTGGCGCTCGGCATGATCGGCAACATGCGCTTCAACCACTTCTGACTCACCAAGTCGCTGCGTCCGCAGTCTTTGGGATAACCCACTTCGTTCTGCGGCCACAGGCCATGAACAACAAAGGCGTAAGGCCGCAGGCATTGCGGATCGCCAACATGATCGCGGCAATACTGCGGGGACCACGATAGCGACAGCAACCAGTAATCAAACGGGAGTGCCGCTGCTGCTTGCGCCGCCGGCGATGCGGGCTGTGCATCTTCTGCCCGCGCGCATGCGCTTAGGCAGAGCAACAGTGCAGCGAAGGCGGCGCGTAGCAGCATGACGTGATCTCTTAGTGTGCGGTTTGTCCTGCGAGGAACAGCCAAGTTTCAACCACAGTGTCCGGATTCAGTGACATGGATTCAATACCTTGATCCAGCAGCCACTTCGCGAGTTCCGGATGATCCGATGGGCCCTGGCCGCATATGCCGATGTATTTGCCTTTCTTGCGGCAAGCACTGATCGCCATGCTCAACATTGCTTTGACAGCATCGTCACGCTCATCAAACAGATGTGCGATCAGGCCGGAGTCACGATCCAGACCCAGCGTCAGCTGCGTCATGTCGTTGGAGCCGATGGAGAAACCATCGAAGTGTTCGAGGAACTGTTCAGCCAAAATCGCGTTGGATGGCAGCTCGCACATCATGATGACTTGCAGGCCGTTCTCGCCGCGCTTCAAACCGTTCTCAGCAAGAATTTCGTTAACGCGCTTGGCTTCGCCAATGGTGCGAACGAAAGGAATCATGACCTTGATATTGGTCAGGCCCATTTCGTCGCGCACATATTTCATCGCCTTACATTCCATGTCAAAGCAAGGACGGAATGTTGGTGAAATGTAACGCGATGCGCCGCGGAAACCGAGCATCGGATTTTCTTCGTGCGGCTCATAACGCTTGCCGCCGATGAGGTTGGCGTATTCGTTCGATTTGAAATCGGACATGCGCACAATCACTGGCTCTGGCGCGAACGCTGCAGCGATGGTGGCGATGCCTTCGGCGAGACGCTTGATGAAGTAGTCAGTTGGGCTGCCGTAAGGCGCGATCATCTGATCGATCATACGGCGCACGTCTGGGCTCTGCTTGTCGAGTTCCAGCAATGCTTGCGGGTGAATGCCGATCTGGCGATTGATGATGAACTCCAAACGCGCGAGGCCTACACCTTTGTGCGGCAGTGCGGCGAAGTCGAATGCCTGCTCTGGCGTACCGACGTTCATCATGATCTTGACTGGGATGTCCGGCATCTTGTCGAGCGCGACTTCATCGATTGCGAAATCGATATTGCCCTTGTAAACGTGGCCGGTGTCGCCTTCGGCACAAGACACGGTGACGTGCTCGCCGTCTTTCAAAATTTCAGTGGCGTTGCCGCAACCAACGACCGCAGGAATGCCAAGTTCACGCGCAATGATTGCAGCGTGGCAAGTACGACCGCCGCGATTGGTGACGATCGCGCTGGCGCGCTTCATGATCGGTTCCCAATCTGGATCCGTCATGTCGGTGACGAGAACATCGCCAGCCTGTACGCGATTCATTTCACTGATGGACTTGAGCAGACGCACAGGACCGGCGCCGATCTTCTGACCAATGGCGCGGCCTTCAGCGAGGATTTCGCTCTTGCCTTTGAGTTTGTAGCGACGCAGCGTGTTGGCGGCGGCACGTGACTGCACGGTTTCTGGACGTGCTTGCAGGATGTAGAGCTGGCCATCAATGCCATCTTTACCCCACTCGATATCCATCGGGCGGCCGTAATGTTTTTCGATGATCAGCGCCTGGCGGCCGAGTGCTTCGACATCGGCATCGCTCAAGCAGAACTGATTGCGCTGTTCTGGCGGCACCGCGACGAACTCAACGGTTTTACCGAGCGAGCGATCTGCGGTGTAAATCATCTTCTTGGCTTTTTCGCCAAGGCCGCGCTTGAGCACGGCAGGCTTGCCAGCAAGCAGGTTGGGTTTGTAAGCGTAGAACTCGTCTGGGTTCACTGCGCCTTGCACCACGGCTTCGCCGAGGCCATAGCTTGCGGTGATGAACACGGCATCACGGAAACCGGATTCGGTGTCCATCGTGAACAGCACGCCCGATGAGCCTTTGTCCGAACGCACCATGCGCTGTACGCCAGCGGAGAGCGCAACAGCCGAGTGCACAAAATTGTGATGCACGCGGTAGGAAATGGCGCGGTCGTTGTACAGCGATGCGAAAACTTCTTTGATCGCGTGCAGAACATTCTCAATGCCGTTGACATTGAGGAAGGTTTCTTGCTGACCAGCGAAGGATGCGTCTGGCAAATCTTCTGCAGTTGCGGATGAGCGCACGGCAACCGAGATTTCTGCGCCGGAGTCAGCAACCAGTTTGTCGTAAGCGCTACGGATGTCTGCTTCAAGCGCAGCCGGGAAGGGCGCTTTGATCACGGCTTCGCGAATGGTCTTGCCGGTTTTGGCGAGCGCCTGAACGTCTTCAATGTCCAGTGCATCGAGCATGGCATTAATGCGATCAGCGAGGCCTTCGTGTGCGAGGAACTCGCGATAGGCTGAAGCGGTGGTGGCGTAGCCATCTGGCACTTTGACGCCAGAGGTAGCGAGGTTGCGGATCATCTCGCCCAGAGAGGCATTTTTGCCGCCGACGATTTCGACGTCGTGCATGCCTAGCTCGGAGTACCACAGAACGTTATTGCTCACGTTGTTTCCCGGTTTCTGATTCATTAGTCCCAATGGCCGCCCTGCCGGAAAGCGGAGCGCCGCGGGGTTATCTGTCCATGATGATTGAGACGCTTTCCGCCCGCCTCATTAAAACGGAGCATGGCCGGCGGCCGATTCGGTAAGATCGCCTCAATTCGGCGCAAATTGTAAGGGATTCATCGATGGGGCAACCAAGAACTGTTTTTTTTGTTTCTGATGGAACCGGCATTACCGCCGAGACCTTGGGCAATACCCTGCTGACACAGTTTGATACGGTCGATTTTAAGAAGACCACCCTGCCTTTCATCAACACAACAGAGAAGGCGCAGGCGACGGTAGACCTGATTAATCAGCTTTCTGCCCGTCAGGAGGCGCGTCCCTTGGTGTTCAGCACCACGGTTAACGACGAAATTCGTGCGATTCTGCGCGCCTGTAACTGCCTTTTCCTCGATCTGTTCGATGGTTTCGTCCACACAATAGAAGGCGAGTTGCAGCAGAAATCGACCCATGCGCAGGGCCGCGCACACGGTTTGGCCGATTCACAACGCTATAACACGCGTATTGCTGCTATGAATTACGCGATGGAGCATGACGATGGCCAGTCCACGCGCGACCTTTCGCGCGCCGACCTGATCCTGATCGCGCCTTCGCGCTGCGGTAAAACGCCGACCAGCCTTTATCTGGCGCTACAGCACGGCTTGTTCGCCACTAATTTCCCGCTGACTGAAGACGACCTTGAGCATATGAAGTTGCCTAAGTCGCTGGACGGTCTGGCGGATAAATGCTTCGGGCTAACGTCTGATCCGGAGCGTCTGTCGCAGATTCGTAGCGAACGCCGTCCCGGTTCTAAATACGCATCGTTGGCGCAATGCTCTTACGAGTTGCGTCAGGCTGAGCAGTTGTATCGCCGCTTCAACATTCCTTTCATCAGCTCTGCGGCAATGTCGATTGAAGAAATGGCGACCTTAGTGATGCAGGAAAAAGATCTGCGCCGCCAGTCGTTCTAAGCGGCGTCAGAAATAAAGGCCGTGATAGACCTCGTAAACATTGACGGGGCCGCCTGCAAAATAATTTGTTGCCGGAAAGATGAAAGTGCGGGTGGCACGATCGTAAGTTAGCTTTCCGGACTCTGCTGGATTATTCGGATCGTAGACGTCAAACAAAATCGTCGTGTCCGTTTCATGTGCGGCGTAGATCAGCAATGCGTGATTAATCGTGATGATGGGGAAGGTCACGATATGCACGATCGGCGGCCAATCTGCTTTGAGTTCTGTCAGTAACTGATCGACTGTTCTTTGATGGCCGTTGCGCGTGAACGGCAGAATCATGCGCCAGTTTCCAAGCTGTACGTAACTTTGCCACGAGCCACCCGCTTCATCCTTGATTAAGGTTTTCCAAGCGGTGCTAAAGCTACGTAGGTCAGCAAAGCCGGGGATCACCACACGCCGTGGATCCGGTTCAAGATCACGTGGGCTGCGCGACAAAACTTCACGCACCAGCTCGCGATAAGTTTTCTGATCAACTTTCTCTGCGCTAGCGTCAAAGCGGGCGTGAAGGAAAAATTGTTTAGCGACTCTCACCACTACAAAACAGTGATGAATGTAATCCGGTGCTGGATCAACCTGAGCAAAATTCATCTTGCCGGTTTCAGCATTCTCGCGATAAACCCAATCCAATTCATTGGGAAACGACAAGGCATCACGTTCGAAGTTGAAGGGTTTGGTTTCGCTCTGAACGCGTGGCATGGATGTAATCACGCAGCCGCTCATGGCCAGCGTTATAAACGCAAGCAATAGGCATCCTGCCCAGCGAGGCTGTCGATCCTTCAATTTTAAAGCTCCAATGTGTCGATCACATTCTCAATCGTGCATCGGCACATTTCAGGGTCGAGCATGCTATGCGATGAGTTATTACAGCGTCAGTGCGCTAACGAACCGAGGCTAGGCGAGTTCTCAGGTGATGACACTCGGTGCTTTGCGTCCAGTGATTTCGCCAAGCTTGATGATCTTGTCCGCGATGTTGACCAGTGGCGCGAGCGCTTCGTTGGTTTTCCATGCAAGTGAAGATTCATGTTGCTCGTAGCGTTCCAGATAAAGACGCAGCGTTGCGCCCTTGGTGCCGGTGCCCGAGAGTCGCAGGATGATGCGTGCATCATCGCCAAACACAATGCGTAGACCTTGATTGGCGGCGATGCTGCCATCAAGCGGATCTTGATAGCTGAACTCATCCGCCTGTGTCACCGTCCAGTCGCCAAATTTCTGACCCGGCAGTTCGGTGCCAAGGCCAGCGAGATGCTGCATGACTTGCGTGGCGGTTGCTGCGGAGAGTTCGTCGTAGTCGTGACGCGCGTAGTAGTGGCGACCGTAGTGTTTCCAATGCGCTTCTGCGATTTCTTTCACTGACAGGCCAGTGACTGCAAGCACATTCAACCAAGCTAACACCGCCCAGAGGCCGTCTTTTTCACGAACGTGGCTAGAGCCGGTGCCGAAGCTTTCTTCGCCGCAGATGGTGATGCGCCCGGTCTCGAGCAGATTGCAGAAGAACTTCCAGCCGGTGGGTGTTTCGTACATCGGCACGGCCATGGCCTTGGCGACTTTGTCTGCTGCGCGACAGGTCGGCATGGAGCGTGCGATGCCCGCGATGCCATCTTTGTAGCCGGGCAATTTGTTGAGGTGCGCAGCGAGCATCGCCAGTGAATCGCCCGGCGAGATGAAGATGCCGCGGCCGAGAATCATATTGCGATCACCGTCGCCGTCAGATGCAGCACCAAAATCTGGTGCGCGATCGCCGAACAACAAATCGACGAGCGGCTTTGCGTAAATCAGATTCGGGTCGGGATGCCCGCCACCAAAATCTTCCAGCGGACTGGCGTTAACGATGGAGTTCAGCGGCGCGCCAAGCATCTCGACAAAAATGCGCTGTGCGTAGGGGCCGGTGACAGCGTGCATGGCGTCAAAGCGAATGCTGTGGCCTTTGCGCAACCATTCGCGGATGCGATCGAAGTCGAACATCTCTTGCATCAATGCGGCGTAGTCGTCGACACAATCGACGATTTCAATTTCCATATCGCCGATGGTTTGCAGGCCGCGACGATCAATATCGACATAGCTGCCTTCAAAAATCCGATAGCGGCTAAGCACTTTGCTTTGCTCGTAAATACGATCGGTCAGACTCTCGCTGGCTTGGCCACCGTTGCCGATATTGAATTTGATGCCAAAGTCCCCATCTGGTCCTGCAGGGTTGTGGCTGGCAGTGAGAATAAGGCCGCCCGCCGCTTTGCGCAGGCGAATGAGGTGTGAGGCCGCAGGTGTCGACAGCAGGCCGCCCTGTCCGACGATGACGCGCTGAATGCCATTGCCTGCGGCAATCGCGATTGCAGTTTGGATTGCGGCGCGGTTGTGGTGACGACCGTCACCGCCTAGTACTAGGGTTTGGCCTTTGAGTTCTGGTGCGCAGTCAAAAACTGACTGTAGGAAATTTTCCAGATAGTGTGGCTGCTGAAAGACGGCCACTTTTTTGCGGAGCCCAGCAGTACCGGATTTCTGGTCTAAGTATGCTTTCGTCGCAATTTCACGTACGGCCATGATGTTCTTCGTTGTAGGGTTGGCTTTCGATATCTTATAGTCCACAAATGCAAATCACGAGCACCGATTACATCTGTCCCTGCTGCGGCAAGCCGCGACGCTTGGCGCACCTGATGGAAATCTACGAACGTAATTTCCGTCTGTTGCAGCAGTTGTTGCCAGAACTCAATCCGCCGTTCGAGAAAGCAATTTCCACCAGCGAAACAGACCCGCCTTTGCATCTGACGGTGCTGGCGCGTGATCGCTACACACTCACCGTAAAATTAACGTATGAATTCATCAGTGAGGACGGTGTAAAGCACCATCCGGACTTGTGGATACGCGTGTATCGTGATGCTGAGGTTGTTGAAGCGCTGGAGTGCAGTCACCGGCCACCTTGGCTGGCGGCGGAGGGCGGCGATCCGGAAGTGGGTCGTTTCCTCAACCATCAGTGGGGACGCAATTTAATGCTCGGCAAATGGCTGGATTACTTGCTTGAGCGTGGTCATGGCTTCGGTATGGCGCAGCGCCCGCGCGTACCTGCCGCCGCTTAAAGTAGAACTTCCATGCTGATCTCGCGTTTGCTACTGGCTTTTGCTGCTTTGTTGCCGCTCTCTGCTTTTGCAATTGATCCCGGTGAACTGGCACCTGAAGCTGCGGGCGTTGTTTTGCAAGGACCCGAAGGCATCAAGCTCAGCAAGCTCAGAACGCCGGGCCGCGTGGTCGTCGTGGATTTCTGGGCTTCGTGGTGCGGGCCCTGCATCGAGGCGATTCCCGAACTCAATGGCATGCGCAATGATTTGGTGCGCGAAGGTTACGGCGATCGCTTCGAAGTACTGGGCGTGAGCATCGATAACGACGTCAAACTGGCTAAGCGTTTTCTTGAGCGTGTGCCGGTGAGTTACCCGGTGGTCGATGATGTGCTGGGTGTTTCAACCAAGACGTATGGCATTTGGCGACTTCCCGCGACCTTCCTGATTCAGCAGGATGGGCATATCCATTACATCTATCATGGCTACGGCCCGGGCTTTACCACGGACCTGCGACAGCGCATTCTTAATCTGCTGAAACAACAGAAGGCTGTGCCACAGAAGACCGCGC
Organism: Stenotrophobium rhamnosiphilum; assembly: GCF_003052265.1. Lineage (GTDB taxonomy): Bacteria > Pseudomonadota > Gammaproteobacteria > Nevskiales > Nevskiaceae > Stenotrophobium > Stenotrophobium rhamnosiphilum. Next base: position 283,894 of record NZ_QANS01000002.1, on the reverse strand, counting down.
CGTAATTTTCTCGGGAGGCCTGCATGCATCAGTACCCGAAGTTGAAATTGCTCAAGACTAAAATTGTTCGCTCCGTTCTTTGCGTATTGCTGCTGTGTTTGCCGCAGCTTGTTCAAGCACAGACTCCTTCGCCATTGCCAGAGTGGACGTATTCAGCTGGTGAGTTGATGCGAACCAGCATGAGTCCGACGATTCCCAAGTGGTCCGTTTTTGGTGGTGCCAGCGTGGCCTTCGGCCCACGCTACGACGGCTCGGATGAGCAGCATGTGATGGGCGGTCCAACCGTATCCATCCGATATCGCGATATCGCTTTTGCTTCGACTGGCGAGGGCATCGGCGTAAATCTTCTGCGTGATAAAAATTATCGTGCAGGTGTAGCGATGGTTTTTGATCTGGGACGTCGCGCTGTAGATAGCGATGACACCAATGGTCTGGGCAACGTCAACACTGCGCCAGAGATCAAATTCTTCGGCGAATATTTACTGTTCCCCGTGGTGCTACGCGCCGACGCACGCCGTGGTTTGGGCGGACACAATGGCTGGATCGCCGACGTCAGCGCGTACATGCCGGTCTACGGCAAGAAAACATTTTTCGTCTTTATCGGCCCCAGCGTGACCTTGGCTGATGACGCATATATGTCGCGCTATTTTGGCGTGACGCCAGCGCAATCTGCGTCGTCGGGTTATCCGACGTACACCGCACATGCAGGGCTCAAATCAGTCAACGCTGGCGGCAGTGTCACGTGGTTGGTCACGGATCATTGGGTAATCAATGTTCTGGCCGGCGGTCAGCGACTGCTGTCTGACGCAGCGGATAGTCCGTTAACGCTGGATCGTCTTCAGTTCGCCACAACATTCACAGTCGGGTATCAGTTCTAAATCGCGCCAGCTTTACGCATGAGCTCGGCGATAGCTTCAGCAACTTTTTGATAGCCACGAGCATTGGGATGAATGTGATCTGAGTTCGTGTTGCTGTCGGCAATGACCTCGGCGAAGATTTCATTTTCAATCGGCAGTTTATTTTCTTTAGCTAAGGCCGCATAAACTGGATCTGATTTGAGATTCAAAATGCTCGGCCTTGGCGTTGCCAATAAGATCAAAGCAATCTTGCGGCCCTGAATCTCGCGAATCATTTGACTGAGGTTGCTCTGCATCTTCATCAGATCGAGCTTGCGCAACATGTCATTGCCGCCCAGACAGAGAATCACCAAGTCGGGTTCTGTCTCATCTAAAACTGAGGACAAACGTGCGAGTCCTTCGGCGCTTGTTTCGCCTGGGATTCCCGCATTGATGATGTTGAGTCCGGTGATCTGGGCCAAGCGTGCGGGATAGGCTTCTTCAGTTTTAGCGCCTGTGCCATAGGTCAGACTATCGCCAAAAGCGAGCACGGTTGCATCGCTCGCAAGGCGTGGAAGTTGCGGTACTTTTTCTCCGCCGCAAGCGCTGAGTGCCAGCAGCAAGATCAGTGCTTGCATGAGTCTCGTCATGGGCTGCATAGTCGCGCGCATTATCTTGTCGAAATCTTTTGAGATTGGGAGTTCATCATGCTTTATAGCTTAGGGCCACGCGAGCCACTGATAAAAGAAGGTGCTTGGGTTGCTGACAATGCTGCCTTGATCGGATCCGTTATCTTAGAAAAAAATGCCAACGTCTGGTTTAACTGCACCCTGCGTGGTGATAACGATGATCTCATCGTGGGCGAGAACAGCAATGTGCAAGACGGTTCTGTGCTGCACACCGACCCCGGCCTTAAATTGCGCATTGGCCGTGATTGCACCATCGGTCATCTGGTGATGCTGCATGGTTGCGATATTGGCGACAACACTTTGATCGGCATTAAAAGCGTCGTGCTGAACCGCGCACGCATTGGCAAGAATTGCATTGTCGGCGCTAATTCTTTGGTGACTGAAGGCAAAGTATTCCCCGACAACTCCATGATCATGGGCGCACCTGCAAAAGTTACGCGCGAGCTAACGCCGCAAGAAGTGCAGGTGATCAAAATGATGTCGATGAATTACGTTCAGAATGCGCTGCGTTATCAAACCCAGCTCAAGGCCCTGTGTAACTAGCTCTGATCCTTGGGCCAACTGCGATAGCTGAGCGTGCCGATCTCGGCACCTGCGTCGCGCCAGTGTTTTATCGGCAATGAAATTTGCACGATGGCGCAGGTAGGTAGCTCATCAACGTTACATTCAGCTAGCCGTTGCGCTAATTGACTCAGGCCGGGGTTGTGCCCAAACAATGCGATGTGCGGGTACTGATCATCTAGGCTTTGAACGACGTTCAGCAGTGTGCCTAGCGATGCGTCATAAATCTTGGCTTGCAGCTGAATGTTTTCTGTTGGAATGCCTAAGACATCTGCAAACACGCGTGCGGTTGTGATGGCGCGTAGTGCAGGACTTGAAACCAGTAAGTCAGGTTGAGCTGCGTCTTTCTTTAGCCGTGCTGCCATCACTGGCGCATCACGCCGTCCACGCTCATTCAGTGGACGTTCGAAATCGCTAAGCCCTTCCTGTTCCCAAGAAGATTTGGCGTGGCGAATGATTGTGAGCGTTCGCATGGCGTATCAGCGGATGAGAAACTTACCCATGCCGATGGGTTCTTTTTTTAGATAAATATCAAAACGCGCTTGTGAGCCTGCGAGTTCAAGATCGGGTTTTATATTGCCTAGGCATTCAGCTTTTGCTGCTCGCTTTACGACCGTGCGTTTGCTGCTGCTATTACGTGCGGCAATAAGAAGCGGCGTGGCATCGGGTGAGCCAACTGTGAGGTCGTGAAAGATCTGCATCTCTTTCTGTGGCAGCGCGGTTCTGCCTTGATGCTCATACATGGGGTCGAGATAAATAACGTCCCAGGCTTCGCGATTGATCACATCGACGGCATCGCAGTTCAGCAGTTCGACACGCTTGATGGCGGCGGCATATTGGTCGCTGTTCTCAACACGCTTTTTTGCGTCTTGCAGCAAAGCAAAAATCAACGGATGTCGCTCGGTCATGGTGACTTGAGCGCCTAGCGCAGCGAGCGTAAAGCTGTCTCGTCCAAGGCCGGCAGTGCAATCGAGAATTTTCAGATCAACGGCTTTGCGCATGCCGACAGCACGCGCTACGAGTTGATTGCGGCCTGCGGCGATACGGCGTTTTACTTCATTGCCTAGCCAGTCAGCGTAGATCGGGCCGTAGTCCGGCAGGTGCAGGGCGCGTAGCTGAATGCGCTGTTCAGATTCTTCTTGAGCTTCTTCAAGCGCAAATGAAAAACCCTGAGCCGTTGGGCCCAGGGTTTCGATCACGCGGACGTGTTCGTTCTTAGGCAAGCTTGCTGGCATCAAAGAAAGCAGGCATGCGCTGAGCAAGCATCATGTCGCCGTCGAGCTGCAGTTTGCCGGTCATGAATGCGGTCATGCCGTTGAGTTCGCCTTTCATCAGGGCAACGAAATCGTCGTCTTCCATGGTGATGGTGACGTCGCTGTTTGCAGCGGTGCCTTCGCTGGCGGTGCATTCGCCGTTAGCGATAGCAACGTAAGCAGGCGTCGAGGTGTTGAACTGAATGGTGGCGTTGGTGCCGGCAGCGCCGTCAGCGTTGAATGCGGCAGGGAGTTTCTTGATCAGGTCGAGAGCGACGGACATTGGAATTACCTTAGTACTAAAAAGTGGAGTCGGGATCGTACCCCCACTGCCGTGTCATAGCAACGAAAAACGAATTAGGAAATATCGATTACGGCTATGCCATTTCAAAGCCTTTACTGTGGCTCGGCTTTCATGCTGCGTTCATAGGTCTCTTTATCGATCAATACGATATTGATGCTGGCCTCGTATATGCGGTCTGCCGCACGTAAAGGCTCAATCGCTGCACGATCGTGTTCGTGGTGTAGAACGAGAAAATCTTCGCCTTCTTCCAAGAAAGGTTCGATTTTTTTGAACCGGCGAAAGGCGCTGCCTTTAGGGAGATCGAGTCGCTCGTCGATCTCGCGAACGGTGTACCACCTAGGGTCTGTGCTCATTCTGTTGATGTCAGTAAGAAATGCCCGCGGGCGACAGCGATCACTTGATCTGGCGAACGCTGCCAGCAGTTGATCGCGACATGTGCAACACGCTGGCCCAAGCGTGAAATCTTGCAGTCAGCATAGATATCTTCTGGGCGGCCAGGTTTTAAATAATCAATGGCGAAGTCGATGCTTTTTGGCACGCGAGTTTCATCCAGTTGTAACAGCAATTGCATGAGCGCTGCGTTTTCCATAAAGGCTGCGGTGACGCCGCCGTGCAACGCAGGCATTTGAGCGTTGCCAATGAGTGAAGGGCGATAAGGCAACTGCGCGCGCGGTTGGCCATCGACCTCTACCAATTTCACGCCGATGAAACGTGCGTAAGGCATCAGCGCCGTCAGTGCGTCGTAATTTCTACTTTCGCGTGCAATGCGGCGTGCTTCTGAAAATGCGTTGCTCATACGACACGCTTTTTGCTGGTGGACGAACGCATGAACGCTAATTGCGACAACGCAATCGGTTTGTCTTCATCCGTCTGCCAAACCTTGGCGCGTACAAACACGATATGCGGCGTCACGCGATAGGCTTCGGCGCGACAGTCCAGACTGAGATCTTTGAGTGCGGGCCGTTGATAGTCCATGCGCAAATCCAGCGTAGCGATGGGTTCGGGATTTTCGAGGCGTGCCAATACGGCGAGGCCGCTGCCGCTATCAACGAGCGTGCTGATGATGCCGGGATGGATCAGTCCGTGCACAACATCTCCGAGCCATTCTTCACGATAGGGCAGGCGGATATGGATGCCTTCAGTTTGCAGATCAACTATCTGCATACCAAGTTCACGCACATGCGGAACCACTTGCATGAAGCGTTCCGTGAGCGCTTGGTGATAGGGGGAAGTTAGGGACATGAATGGCCGAAGATCAGAGCCTGCATTGTAGAGGATGCGGCGCGTTCATCGCGTACACTCTCATTGGCCCGATTAAATATTGATCGGTGCGAGAAAAAATGAAGAGACTGTTTGGTGGAAGTGCTTGGGGATTCGTTGATGTCTGAGGCTCTGGAACAAAAACTGCGTGCAGCGCTGGCCGATACGAGCGATGTCGCACCGCGTCCGATGTCGGCTTTCGAATTGCCGTTCAAGATGGAAAAAATTCTGACGCCAGCATTGATGCGCAGCCTGCGTCCTGCGGCGGTTCTGGTGCCGGTGATACAGCGCCCAAGCGGATATACGGTTTTGCTGACGCGTCGTGCGGATCATCTGCGTTCGCACAAAGGCCAGATCAGTTTCCCCGGCGGACGACGTGATGAAGAAGATGTCTCTGTCGCGGCGAATGCACTGCGCGAAGCACAAGAAGAAGTCGCGCTGCCGCCTGAGAGCGTCGAAGTGATTGGTTATCTGGATGACTATCCCACCATCACCCGTTACATGGTTACGCCCGTGGTTGGCATTGTCAGCGGCGAGCCGCCGCTATTTCCGCACGAAGCTGAAGTGGCGGAGCTCATCGAAGTGCCTTTGGAAATGGTGCTGGCACCCGATAGCTATGAGCGCAAATTCTTTATGCAGAGCGGCCTCAAGGTGCCGTTCTTTGAGCTCAACTTTGGCTCGCATCGCATCTGGGGCGCAACGGCGGGTATGTTGTGGAATCTCTCGCAGAAATGGACTGCCTTCAATGGTTGAGCCGCTGAATGAGGCAATGCGCATCCAGCTTGACGCGGCCAAGCTCGGCTTCGACTGGCGTGAGCTTCAAGAACTCTGGGACAAGTTGGCTGAAGAAGTCGGCGAGCTAAAAGAGGCGGTCTCTGAAGGCCCTGATCGTACACGCGACGAGTTGGGCGATTTGCTGTTTATGGCCGTCAATCTGGCGCGGCATTTAAAAGTTGATCCGGCCCGGGCTTTGAATGAGGCCAATGCCAAGTTCAGCCGTCGTTTTGGCTTCATTCTTGAGAGTGTTGAACAACTGCCCCCAATCGGCCATCCTCAGCGCTTGGATGCTATGGAGGCGCTTTGGCAGGAAGCCAAAATGCGTGAACGAAAGCAGGACCCAAAATAGGGCCGCTTCGTTAGAAGTCCTCCGGCGATATAACTATTGAGGAGAGGAGCATGCGTATTGGTGTCGTCGTAGATTCGGCGTGCGATCTCCCGCCGGACTTTATTCGTGAAAACAATATCCAGATTCTGCCGATCACTATTCATTTGGGTCAGCAAGATCTGGTGGATACGCGCGACCCGGAAGCGACACTCAATTTCTACAGGCAACATCAAACCAGTGCCAGCGATGCGGGCACTTCTCCATTCACCGTCGAGCAGATCAAAAAAGTTTTTTTGACGCGGCTTGTACTGGATTACGATTTTGTTTTTTGCCTGACGATTGCCAGCAGCCGCAGCCCGATTTATGAAAACGCGGTCAAGGCATCTTTTGCGATTCTGAGTGAATACAAAGCGCCGCGAGCGCAGGCCGGTGTATCTGGGCCATTCGCACTGCGTGTGATTGATACGCAGAACTTATTTGCAGGGCAGGGTTTGCTGGCTATCGAAGCCGTGCGAATGATCAAGACCAATCCGAATCCCAACAAGATTCGTGAGCGACTTGAGTCTCTTGTGCAAAACACCTACGGCTACATGATCCCGCGCAATCTTCATTACATTCGTGCGCGTGCACAGAAAAAAGGTGATCGCAGCGTTGGCTGGGTGAGCGCTGTGCTGGGTACGGCGCTGGATATCAAACCGCTACTGCGTGCATATCGAAACGAGACCGGGCCAGTCGCCAAGCTGCGCCACTTTGATGACAGCGCCGAACGTTGCTTTGCCTATATCGGCCGACGCATCACTCAAAACCAATTGCTGACACCAACGCTGAGCCTTTGCTACGGCGGTGAACTGACTGAGATGGAAAAGCTGCCCGGCTACGACGAGCTAATGAAGATCTGCCGTGAGCATGGGATTGAGGTCTTCCAGAGCATCATGAGCATCACCGGCGGCGTGAATGTCGGTGAAGGCTCGCTGGCCTTTGCGTTTGCGGCACAGCCGCACGAACTCGACGTCTGATTTCCTTGAAATTTTGCACTGCCTATCCCCTTAGTCGGGCTAGGCGGTTATCCTGTGCGCCTTCAAATTCAGTGACGTTTATGAGCAATCCAATTCGCATCGCCGTACTCGGCGCCACCGGCCGCATGGGCCGCGCCATTATCCAAGCTGCCGCGCAGAACTCGCAGGTGAAACTTGCCGTGGCGCTGGATCGCGAAGGTAATCCGCTGCTGGGTCAGGACGCTTCTGCGCTCGCGGGTCTGCCTGCTTCTGGCGTGCTGGTAACGGACAGCCTCGCTGCTGCGATCAACGACTTCGATGTGCTGATCGACTTCTCACGTCCGGAAGGCACGCTGGCTGTGCTGCCGCTGTGCCTCAAGCATGGCAAGGGTCTGGTCATTGGTACGACGGGTTTTACGCCTGAGCAAAAGGCGGAACTTGGCGCTGCTGCCAAGCAGATTCCGATTTGTCTCTCGGCCAACTACAGCATTGGCGTCAACGTGACGCTGCGTTTGCTGGAGCTGGCTGCCAAGACGCTGGGCGATGATTACGATGTTGAAATTGTCGAAGCGCATCACAAGCACAAGGTCGACGCACCGAGCGGCACTGCGTTGCGCATGGGCGAGGCTGTGGCAGCAGGCTTGGGTCGTGATCTTAATGACTGCGCTGTTTACGAGCGCTACGGCAACACTGGCGCGCGTGATGGCAAGACCATTGGCTTTGCCACGATCCGTGGTGGCGATGTTGTTGGCGATCACACCGTAATGTTCCTCGGTGATGGCGAGCGCGTCGAGATCAGCCACAAAGCCACCAGCCGCATGAATTTCTCCAACGGCGCGGTGAAGGCCTCAGCTTGGTTAAGCGGCCGCACTCCCGGTTTGTATGAAATGCGGGATGTCTTGGGGCTTTAGTAGTCTGCTAGGGATAAAAGCATGAAGAAGCCGCGGAAGCTGAGTTTGGTCCGGTTCGTTTCTCCAAGCGCTGCAGGCAGTTCCATGAAGTATCCGTTTAAGTCGAAGCGCTCTTATGTATTCCTAGGTGAGCTTGCCAATATGCCGGGTCACTGTGTCGTGGCAGACAGTTCGTCTGGGCAGCTTTTCTCTGGGTATCACACTGAGCTTTTTGTGGAATTGACACCAAATGAAGTCTAGTAACTGCGATCTGTGAAAAGAAATCCTGACCAGCCCATTAAAGGACGCGGCGCGGTCAGTAATTCTGAGGGGCGCTTCGAGTCCCTGCGTGTTGAAAACGTGCATGATGGTTGGGATTTGCTGGAAGAGCTGCCGTCTGCACCGCAAACGACGGTGAGCCGTGAGACTGCGAAATCCATCATCTCGCGTAATGAATCGCCGGACATTCCTTACGATCAGTCGATTAATCCTTATCGTGGTTGTGAGCACGGCTGTATCTACTGCTTTGCTCGGCCAACTCACTCATATCTGAATCTCTCCCCTGGGCTCGATTTCGAAACCAAGCTGTTCTACAAGCACAACGCGGCGGAGCTGTTGGAGAAGGAGCTGAGCAAGCCTGGTTACGTTTGCTCTTCCATTAATCTGGGCTCCGCCACAGACCCCTATCAGCCGATCGAGAAAAAGCTGATGGTGACGCGCTCGCTATTGGAGGTGCTAGCTCGTTTCCAGCATCCGGCGACGGTGCTGACCAAATCGGCGATGGTGGAACGGGACATCGACCTACTGGCCGAGATGGCGCAGAAGCAATTGGTCTCAGTCGCTATTTCCATCACCAGCCTTCGGGACGACCTCAAACGCACTCTGGAGCCTCGTGCCGCCTCTGTCGCCGCGCGCTTCAAAGCGGTGCGTCGACTGCGTGATGCGGGGATTCCGGTATTTGTTCTGTTCGCGCCAGTCATTCCGTTTGTGAATGACTCGGAGCTAGAAGAGGTGATCAAACAGGCTGCCGAGGCGGGCGCTCAGGGTGCCAACTATGTGTTCCTGCGGCTGCCGCACGAGTTAAAGGAAATCTTCAGAGAGTGGCTGCAAGCCCATGTTCCGCAAAAGGCTGAGCATGTGATGAGCCTCGTCCAGCAGTCCCGCGGCGGTAAGGATTACGACTCTGAATGGGGCCAGCGCATGCGCGGGCAGGGCGTGTTTGCCGACCTGATCAAGCAGCGTTTTCTGCTGACTTGTCGCCGTCATCAGCTACAAAACCGGGCGGTTTGGCGGCTAGATACCACTCAATTCAAGGTTCCGCCCCGTTCTGGCGACCAGATGGGTTTGGGTTTTTGAGCCCGTTTTAAGCTTAAGAACCTGTTCATAGCCATTTCATCCCTGCGGCGATAGCCATTGGGTGCAGGGCAAGAAAGAGGAAGCGCCGCATAGTGACTCTATGCAAGCGACCGATGACGCCGCCATGTGCCCAATGGCTCCCGCCCCGAAGGGCTGCCGCCTCAAAAATTGCCATGCGTCGTTGCGACTCCGTCATTTAGATGGCTAAACCTCCTCCGTCGCGCCTAGCCTGGCAATTTTTGAGGGGGCAGCGCAGGGATGAAATGGCTATGAACAGGTTCTAGATAAGTTTGTTTCGTTTTTTGCACCAATTTAGATAGACGGGAAGGGCTTCGGAACGTAAAATGCCCGCCTAATCCTGATGGGGGCTCAACGCCCCCATTTCTATGTGTAATCCACGGATTAGACCTACTAAAGTAATGAGCAGATGACCCATCTAAAGCCGGCCATTCTTGCCCTCGCCGACGGCAGCATTTTTAAAGGCGTTTCTATTGGTATTGAGGGTCAAACCTCAGGCGAAGTTGTTTTTAATACCGCCATGACCGGGTATCAGGAAATCCTCACGGACCCTTCATACCGCGAACAGATCGTCACTCTCACTTACCCGCACATCGGCAACGTCGGCACCAATGCCGAAGATGCTGAATCGGAAAAAGTGCAGCTCGCAGGCCTCGTGATTCGCGAAGTGCCGCGTCCTCACAGCAATTTCCGCTCTACTCAAGACTTCAGCGAATACCTGAAGCAGAACCGCGTCGTCGCCATCGCTGGCATCGACACGCGCCGCCTCACGCGCATTCTGCGTGACAAGGGCGCGCAGAACGGTTGCATCATGGCTGGCACAGTTGATGAAGCCGCCGCACTCAAAGCCGCACAGATGTTCCCAGGCCTTAAGGGCATGGATCTGGCGAAGGTTGTCAGCGTGACCAAGTCTTACAACTGGACGCAGCCGACCTGGATTGGCCCCGATGAAAATCGCGCGCCGGTGACGAGCAAGTATCACGTGGTGGCATACGACTTCGGCGTGAAGCAGAACATCCTGCGCATGCTGGTTGATCGTGGTTGCCAGGTCACCGTTGTGCCTGCACAGACCAGCGCTGAAGACGTTCTGAAGTTGAAGCCAGATGGCGTGTTCCTCTCCAACGGCCCTGGCGATCCAGAGCCTTGCGACTACGCAATCGCTGCGGCGCGCGTGTTTATCGCCAAGAAAATTCCGCTGTTCGGCATCTGCCTCGGCCACCAGATTCTTGGTCTGGCTAGCGGCGCAAAGACGCTGAAGATGAAGTTCGGCCACCACGGTGCTAACCACCCGGTGCAGGACATTGAATCCGGTCGCGTGCTGATCACCAGCCAGAACCACGGTTTTGCGGTGGATGAAACAACGCTGCCTGCCAACGTTGTGATCACGCACAAATCATTGTTCGATGGTTCGCTACAAGGCATTCGTTTGAACGATGCGCCGGCATTCAGCTTCCAGGGTCACCCGGAAGCCAGCCCCGGTCCACGCGACGTCGACTATCTGTTCGACCAGTTCGTTCGCCTGCTGGCGGACAAGGCCTAAACGTGTTTCGCATGACAGACATCACCACTTACTTAATTGGAGTGGTGATTACTGTTGTGCTGCCCGGCCCGCAGGGTCGGATGCCAAAGAATTTTAGTTTTAGCACCGGGCTTTTGAGCCCGGCTGCCAATTGAGTGAGTGAACGATGCCAAAACGTACCGACATTAAAAGCATCCTGATCATCGGCGCGGGTCCGATTGTGATTGGTCAGGCCTGCGAGTTCGATTACTCCGGCGCACAGGCCTGTAAGGCACTGCGCGAAGAGGGCTATCGCGTCATTCTGGTGAACTCGAATCCAGCAACGATCATGACGGATCCGGAAACTGCGGATGCGACATACATCGAACCGATTCGCTGGGAAACCGTCGCGCGCATCATTGAGAAAGAACGCCCAGACGCGCTGCTGCCAACGATGGGCGGCCAGACCGCACTGAACTGCGCACTCGATCTGTCGCGCCACGGCGTGCTGGATAAATTTGGCGTGCAGATGATTGGCGCCAACGAGCACGCAATTGATCTGGCTGAAGACCGCCAGAAATTCCGCGATGCGATGACCGAGATCGGTTTGGGTTCAGCGCGTTCGGGCGTTGCTCACACGATGGAAGAAGCACGCAAAATTCAAACGACCATCGGTTATCCGGTGATCATTCGCCCTTCGTTCACGCTCGGCGGTACGGGCGGCGGCGTGGCGTACAACGTAGAAGAATTCGAAGAGATCGTGACGCGTGGTCTCGATCTCTCACCAACCACTGAAGTGCTGATTGAAGAATCGCTGCTCGGTTGGAAAGAGTACGAAATGGAAGTGGTGCGTGATCGCAAGGACAATTGCATCATCATCTGCTCGATCGAAAACTTTGATCCGATGGGCGTGCACACCGGCGACTCCATCACCGTTGCGCCTGCGCAGACGCTGACGGACAAGGAATACCAGATCATGCGTGACGCCAGCATCAAGGTGCTGCGTAAGATCGGCGTGGATACGGGTGGTTCGAACGTACAGTTCTCGATCAACCCCGAAGACGGTCGCATGATCGTGATCGAAATGAATCCGCGCGTGTCGCGTTCATCGGCACTGGCTTCAAAAGCAACGGGCTTCCCGATTGCCAAGGTCGCCGCAAAGCTGGCTGTTGGCTACACGCTGGACGAACTGCGTAACGAAATCACTGGCGGCATCACGCCAACGTCGTTCGAGCCAAGCATCGATTACGTTGTTACTAAGATTCCTCGCTTCACGTTTGAAAAATTCCCGCAGGCTGATTCGCGTCTAACGACGCAGATGAAGTCGGTCGGCGAAGTCATGGCCATCGGCCGCAACTTCCAAGAGTCGCTGCAGAAAGCGATGCGTGGTTTGGAAGTCAGCTCTGACGGTTTTGATCCGCAGGTTTCCGAGTTCAATGAAACCACGATCTCGAAGATTCGCGAAGAGCTGATCACCGCTCGTGCTAAGCGCCTGTGGTATGTCGGCGATGCATTCCGCGCAGGCATGAGCGTGTCGGAAGTGTTCCGTCTGTCGAAGATTGATCCTTGGTTCCTCGAGCAGATCGAAGAGCTGATCAAGACCGAAGATGAAATTGCGCATCACATGATTAGCAAGGTCGAAGAGCCTGATCTGCGTCGCTACAAGCGTCTCGGCTTCTCGGATCGTCGCCTCGCCAAGTTGATGGGCGTGAAAGAAGATTCCGTGCGCGCACGTCGCCACAAGCTCAATGTGCGTCCGGTCTACAAGCGCGTGGATACCTGCGCTGCAGAATTCCCATCGAGCACCGCGTATCTGTATTCCAGCTACGACGAAGAGTGCGAAGCCGCTCCGTCAACGCGCGACAAAATCATCGTGCTCGGCGGCGGACCTAACCGTATTGGCCAGGGCATCGAGTTCGATTATTGCTGCGTCCATGCATCAATGGCGCTGCGCGAAGATGGTTATGAAACCATCATGATCAACTGCAACCCAGAAACGGTTTCGACCGACTACGACACGTCTGATCGTCTGTATTTTGAACCGCTGACGTTCGAAGACGTGATGGAAATCATCGACCTCGAAAAGCCGAAGGGCGTGATCGTGCAGTTTGGTGGCCAGACGCCACTCAAACTTTCGCGTCAGCTCGAAGCTGCGGGCGCGCCAATCATCGGCACCTCGCCAGACTCGATCGATCTCGCTGAAGATCGTGAGCGTTTCCAGAAGCTGGTTGAAAAGCTCAAGTTGTTGCAGCCGCCTAATGGCACCGCGACTTCCGAAGCGCAGGCACTCGCTGTTGCGAACAAAGTTGGCTATCCGCTGGTCGTGCGTCCTTCGTACGTGCTCGGTGGCCGCGCGATGGAAATCGTGCACGACGATGACGATCTCAACCGTTACATGACCGAAGCCGTGAAGGTTTCGAATGATTCGCCAGTGCTGCTCGATCGCTTCCTCAACAACGCGATTGAAGTCGACGTTGACGCGCTCTCCGACGGCACCGATGTTGTGATCGGCGGCATCATGGAGCACATCGAAGAAGCCGGCGTGCACTCGGGCGACTCCGCTTGCTCGCTGCCTGCGTACTCGCTACCTAAATCTGTGCTCGACGAAATTCGCAGCCAGATGGTCAAGCTCGCACACGCGCTGAAAGTTATTGGTCTGATGAATGCACAGTTCGCGGTGCAGGGTGAGAAGGTTTATCTGCTCGAAGTGAATCCACGTGCTTCACGTACGTCACCGTTCGTATCGAAAGCTACCGGCCGTCCGCTCGCCAAAATTGCGGCACGCTGCATGGCAGGCAAGAGTCTGAAAGAGCAGGGCATCATTGGCGAAGTGATTCCACCGTATTACTCGGTGAAAGAATCAGTGTTCCCGTTTGCCAAGTTCCCAGCTGTCGATCCTTTGCTCGGACCAGAAATGCGTTCGACCGGTGAAGTGATGGGCGTTGGTGCTGTGTTTGGCGAAGCCTTCAACAAGGCACTGCTCGCAGCAGGCGTCACGGTTCCAAGTAGCGGCACGGCATTTATCAGCGTGCGCGAAGGCGACAAGCCTAAAGCTGTTGAGTTGGCGCGCCTGCTCTCAGGTAAAGGCTTCCGCGTTCTGGCGACGCACGGCACGGCTGCTTTGGTTAAGGAAGCGGGCATTCCTTGCGAAGGCGTCAACAAGGTCAAAGAAGGCCGCCCGCATTGCGTCGACATGATCAAGAACGGCGAGATCCACTTCATTGCCAACACGACGGAAGGCAAGAAGTCGATTGAAGAGTCGCGCTCGATTCGTGGCGCTGCGATTCAGCACAAGATCTGCTACTTCACCACCATTGCCGGCGCTTTGGCGGCCGCAGTGGCGATGGACCATCTCGACAACGAAGATGTGAACCGTCTGCAGGATTTACACGCTCAAATTCGATAGCCCTGACCCGAACGGCGAGTCTTAATGGCTCGCCGTTCGGGAATAGCAGTGGTATCGTGACGTCGGATGCCCGTAGCGATGTTTGTTACAAGGCATCCATTATTTTTTGAGAAACCCGTCGTTTGTATTGCACATGGCCGTCACGGGTAGCCATCAACACCAAGAATATTTATGAGCAAACATCCATTGACGCTGCGCGGAGCTGACAAGCTGCGCGAAGAACTAAGAGTTCTGAAATCCGAGACGCGGCCACGCGTGATCGCTGCGATTGCTGAAGCGCGTGCGCACGGCGATCTCAAAGAAAACGCTGAGTACATCGCGGCTCGCGAGCAGCAGAGCTTCACCGAAGGCCGTATTGCCGAAATCGAATCAAAACTGTCCTTGTCGCAAGTGATTGACGTCACCACCTTGCAGGCGAATGGCAAGGTTGTATTCGGCGCGACGGTTGAGTTGGCCGATGTGAACACCGGCGATGAGTTCAAGTATCAGATCGTTGGCGAAGATGAAGCCGATTCCAAACATGGTCTCGTCTCCTACAGCTCGCCGATTGGTCGCGCTTTGATTGGCAAACCTGAAGGCGATATTGCGCAGGTGCAGGCTCCGGGCGGTATCCGCGAGCTCGAAATCATCAAGGTTCACTACATTTAATTGCTGGCTAAATGGGTACTCGCGTAGAAGCGCATTTATGGGTAAAGGTGTAGGCAAAGGACGCAGTAACAGTTCCGCTCGTTGGCTTAACGAGCATGAGAACGACCCGTATGTGCAGATGGCTCGTAAGCAAGGCTATCGCTCGCGTGCGGTGTACAAGCTCAAAGAGATCAACGAAAAGGACAAGCTGCTCAGACCGGGTCAGATTGTGGTTGATCTCGGTGCCGCTCCTGGTGGTTGGAGCCAGTTGGCTCGCCCCTTGCTTGGTCCTAAAGGTCGACTGATTGCGCTGGATATCCTGCCGATGGATCCGGTGCCGGATGTCGAATTCATTCTGGGGGACTTTCGCGAAGGCGAAATCCTGCAACAGCTTGAAGATTCAGTGGGTTCTCACTCGATAGACCTTGTTTTATCGGATATGGCCCCCAATCTTTCAGGTATCGACGTTTCAGATCAGGTGTCCAGCATCTATCTGTGTGAGCTGGCACTGGATTTTGCAAAGGAACATCTCAAGCCTAAGGGGATGTTTCTAACAAAGATTTTCCAAGGTGAAGGCTTTGATGAGTATCTCAAGGAGCTTCGGCAAACGTTTGAGACGGTCACAGTGCGCAAACCCAAGGCTTCACGTCCTCGTAGCCGAGAGGTTTACTTGCTGGCGAGAAACTTTAGGGCGGTGTAAGGTTCTAACAGCGGATTTGCAAAGGAATTAAGCGTTGAACGATCTGGCAAAAAATATGCTGTTGTGGGTGGTCATCCTCGTCGTCCTGATGGGGGTGTTTCAGACGTTCAATGGCCGCGGACAATCGGCTAATACGCTCGCTTATTCGGATTTCCTTGCTCAGGTTAAGCAGGGCAACGTCTCGAATGTGATCATCGAGCAACAGAACATCAAGGGCGATCTCAAGGGTGGTGGCAAGTTCACCGCCGTAAGTCCTGAGAGCAGCAACAGCGCCATGATCGGCACGCTGATCGAAAACAACGTGAAGTTCGACGGCCAGTTGCCTAAGGAAACGCCGCTGCTGTTGCAGCTGCTATTCAATGCATTCCCGATCCTGCTGCTGATTGCAGTGTGGGTCTACTTCATGCGCCAGATGCAGGGCGGTGCAGGCGGCCGTGGTGCGATGAGCTTCGGCAAGAGCCGTGCTCGTATGCTCTCGGCTGACCAAGTCAAAATTACTTTTGCTGACGTTGCTGGCGTAGATGAAGCCAAGCAGGAAGTCGGTGAGTTGGTGGATTTCCTTAAGGATCCAGCCAAGTTCCAGAAACTCGGCGGCAAGATTCCTCGCGGCGTGCTGATGGTTGGCTCGCCCGGTACCGGTAAGACGCTGCTGGCCAAGGCCATCGCTGGCGAAGCTGGCGTGCCGTTCTTCACGATCTCAGGTTCGGACTTCGTCGAAATGTTTGTCGGCGTCGGCGCTAGCCGCGTACGCGACATGTTCGAGCAGGCCAAGAAGCACGCGCCTTGCATCATCTTCATCGACGAAATCGATGCAGTTGGCCGTCACCGCGGCGCCGGTATGGGCGGTGGTCATGACGAACGCGAACAGACGCTGAACCAGATGCTGGTTGAGATGGATGGTTTTGAAGGCAATGAAGGCGTTATCGTCATCGCTGCAACCAACCGTCCTGACGTATTGGATCCAGCGCTGCTGCGTCCAGGTCGCTTTGACCGTCAAGTTGTCGTGCCATTGCCAGACGTGCGTGGCCGCGAACAGATTGTGAAAGTGCACATGCGCGCTGTGCCGTTGGCGGATAACGTCAAGCCGGACATCATTGCGCGTGCGACGCCGGGCTTCTCAGGCGCTGACCTTGCGAACCTTGTGAACGAAGCGGCGCTGTTTGCTGCGCGCCACAACAAGCGTTTGGTTGATCAAGACGATTTCGATAAGGCTCGCGACAAAATCATCATGGGCGCTGAACGTCGCTCGATGGTCATGAGCGAACAGGAAAAGAGCAACACGGCTTATCACGAGGCAGGTCACGCCATCGTGGGTGTTGTGGTTCCGGATCACGATCCAGTCTACAAAGTCACGATCATTCCGCGTGGCCGCGCACTCGGCGTTACTGCATATCTGCCAGAAGGCGATCGCTATAGCACCAGCCGCGAACGTCTCAACAGCCGCATCAGCGTTCTGTTCGGTGGCCGTATCGCTGAAGAGCTGATCTTTGGTGCTGACAAGGTCACTACGGGCGCGTCGAACGATATCGAGCGTGCAACTGAAATTGCTCGCAACATGGTCACCAAGTGGGGCTTGTCCGAAGCGCTCGGTCCTCTGTCATATGGCGAAGAAGAAGGCGAAGTTTTCCTTGGTAAGAGCGTGACGCAGACCAAGCATTTCTCGGATAACACTGCGACGGCGATCGACAAAGAAATCCGCGAGATCATTGAGCGCAACTATGCACGTGCGCACAAAATTCTTACCGAAAATATCGACAAGCTGCATGCGATGTCGCAGGCCTTGATGAAGTACGAAACCATTGATGCCGATCAGGTTCATCGCATCATGGCTGGTCAGGATCCCGGCGTGCCAGGCAACTGGACCGACGGTAAGCCACCAGCACCACCGCCGCCGAGCAAATCGGCTGGGCAGAGTGGCACGGTGCAGCCGCCGGCTACGCCAAATTCTGCAAGCACTGTTTAAAAGTAGGCCGGCGAAAGCCGGCCTAATTCTTTGCACGCTCGATGCAACTCAAGCTAAAAAATTCCACGCTCGATTTGAGTAAGCCTGTAGTGATGGGAGTGCTCAACGTCACGCCAGATTCGTTCTCTGATGGTGGCCAGTATTTGAATCTCGATGCAGCTATTGCCCGTGCGCGCGAGATGGTGGGCGAGGGCGCTGCAATCATTGATATCGGTGGCGAATCCACGCGCCCCGGTGCGCAGCCGGTCAGTGAGCAAGAAGAGATCGCGCGTGTTGTACCGGTGATCGAATGTCTATCTCGAGAATTGGATTGCGTTATCTCAATCGATACGCTCAAGCCTGCCGTGATGGAAGCTGCTTGCGCAGCTGGCGCGAGCATGATCAACGACGTCAACGCGCTGCAGGCTCCGGGCGCGATAGAAATCGCTAGTCGCTACGAAGTGGCGGTTTGCCTCATGCACATGCAGGGCGAGCCTCTTACGATGCAATCCGCACCGCATTACGACGATGTGCTGACCGAAGTTCGAGATTTTTTGACCAGCCGCGTGAGTGCTTGCATCGGTGCTGGCATTTCACCGGATCGCATCGTTGTCGATCCTGGTATCGGGTTCGGCAAGACTTTGCCGCACAATTTGGAGCTGCTGGCCAATTTGGAATGGTTCGAAGCTTTGAATTGCCCGCTCTTGATCGGGGTGTCTCGCAAGTCGATGTTTAAGGCGTTGCTCGATGTTTCGGTTGATCAGCGCCTCAATGCCGCCCTGTCAGCGGCCGCTATTGCGGTCTGGCAAGGAGCCGCTATAGTGCGCGCCCACGACGTGCGGGCAACGGCTGAGGCTCTGCTGGTAGCCGCCGCACTACGCGATAAAAGGAGAGCTCAACCGTGAGCCGCAAATATTTTGGGACTGATGGTGTGCGTGGCCGCGTTGGCGTTGAGCCAATGACGCCCGAATTCGCCCTCAAACTAGGTTGGGCCGCAGGCCGCGTTCTGGGTAAAGCCCAAGGTGCTCGCGTGGTGATTGGTAAAGACACGCGTCGTTCTGGCTACGTTTTTGAATCTGCGTTGGAAGCGGGCTTGGCCAGCGCTGGTGTTGATGTCGATTTGTTGGGTCCGCTGCCTACGCCGGGCGTGGCTTATCTGACCCGCGCGTTGCGTGCACAGGCTGGCGTGGTGATTTCCGCCTCGCATAATCCGCATCACGACAATGGCGTGAAATTCTTTGGCCCTGATGGTTCCAAGCTTAATGATGAAATTGAGCTTGAGATCGAAGCCATGATCGATCAACCCATGGAGTGCGTTGCACCAGAACTCCTTGGCCGCGTGAAGCGTATCAATGATGCACCTGGTCGTTATATCGAATTTTGCAAAAGCACCTTCGACGAAAAAAATCTCAACGGCATTAAATTGGTTGTCGATTGTGCGCATGGTGCTGCTTATAAAGTTGCGCCTGCCGTGTTTGAAGAATTGGGCGCGACGGTTGATTCAATCGGCGACAAACCCAACGGCCTCAATATCAACGATGGCTGCGGTTCCACGCATTTAGAAAGTCTGAAAGCTGCTGTCAAAAAGCGGAAAGCTGATCTCGGCATTGCCTTGGATGGCGATGCGGATCGTTGCTTGATGGTTGACGCCGATGGCAACGAAGTCGACGGCGATCAGATCATGTACGTTCTCGCCAAATCAAAATTGGCCAGCGGCGCTTTGAAAGGTCCCGTGGTCGGAACCTTGATGTCCAACTTGGGACTTGAGAAAGCAATTGCCGCTTTGGGCCTCGGCTTTGAGCGCGCCAATGTTGGCGATCGTTATGTGATGGAAATGCTGAAAGCCAAGTCTGGCAACTTGGGTGGCGAAACATCAGGCCACGCTATTTGCCTAGACAAAACCACGACGGGTGATGGTTTGGTTGCTGCGCTGCAAGTATTGGCGGCGATGGTGCAAACCAAGCAGTCCTTGGCGCAGTTGGTGTCTGGCATGTACAAATTTCCACAGCTGCTGATTAACGTTCCTGTGACGGGCAAGGCCAAACCTATTTTGGAATTGGCAGCCGTGCGCGAAGCTGAAAAGCAAAGCGTTCAACGACTGGGTTCGCGTGGTCGAGTTTTGCTCCGTGCTTCAGGCACCGAGCCGTTGATCCGCGTCATGGTTGAAGCTGAAGACGAAACGGAAACGCGCCGCGAGGCTGAATCTATTGCCGCTAGCGTACGCGCTGCGGTTGCTTGATCTGATACTGAATGTCTGAGGAGAACAAGATGTCGCGTCAATACTTGGTTGCAGGCAATTGGAAAATGAACGGTGGTCGTGCCGCGAATGCCGAACTCATCACGGGCATTTTGGCTGGCGTTGCCGCTAATGCTTCAGTGGAAATTCTGGTGTGCCCGCCGTCGGTTTATATCGATGCGGTTGCGCAACAGGCTGCTGGCAAGATCAAAGTTGGCGGTCAGAATTTGTCCGAGCAAGAAAAACCCGGCGCATTCACCGGCGAAATTCACGGCACGATGCTGAAGGAAGTTGGTTGTCAGTACGTGCTGGTTGGTCACTCCGAGCGCCGCGCTTTTTATGGCGACGCCGATGACGTGGTCGCAGGTAAATTCAAAGCGGCCCAGAGTCTGGGTCTGACCCCAATCCTCTGCGTAGGCGAAACTTTGCAGGAGCGCGAAGCGGGGCAGACGGAAGCGGTTTTGGCTCGTCAGCTCAATGCGGTTTTGGACCTGAATGGCATTGATTCTTTTGCCAACTCGGTTGTTGCGTATGAGCCGGTATGGGCGATTGGCACGGGTAAAACCGCGTCGCCGCAGCAGGCTCAAGATGCTCATGCATTTATCCGTGGCCAATTGGCTGCGAAGAATGCTAAAATTTCAAACTCGACGCGCCTACTTTATGGCGGCAGCGTTAAAGCCGACAACGCAGTTGAGTTGTTTTCTTGCCCCGATGTGGATGGTGGCTTGATCGGCGGGGCCTCTCTTAAGGCGGCGGATTTTCTAGCGATATGCGCGGCTGCGCAGTCGCAGAAGGGTTAAAGCGAGTAAAACATGTACACGGTTCTAGTCATTGTTCAGGTTGTCGTTGCGATCGGTCTGATTGTTCTGGTGCTTTTGCAGCAGGGCAAGGGCGCGGACGCTGGCGCAGCTTTTGGCAGCGGTTCTTCGGGAACGGTGTTTGGTTCACGTGGCGCTGCAAACTTTTTGAGCCGCTCGACGGCTTGGCTTGCCGCAGCATTTTTCGGCACGAGCTTGGCACTGGCCTATGTTGTTCATGGTCAGGCTGGTCCGAAGTCGATTGTTGATTCGATCAAGCCTGCTTCATCTGTTATTGAACTGCCTTCGGCGCCAGCCGCTCCGGCAGTGCCTGTTGAAGGCAATGGTCCTGCTGTAACTGTTACGCCGGCTGCGAAAAAAGATGAGTCTCCGAAGGTTCCGGAGTAAAATAGCGGCCCCCAAGTTTTAAAAGTTTAAATTGCCGACGTGGCGGAATTGGTAGACGCACTACCTTGAGGTGGTAGCGGGGAAACCCGTTCGAGTTCGAGTCTCGACGACGGCACCAAACTATGGAAATGGCTGCAGAAATGCAGCCATTTTTATTTATGTACAGGATGTACGGTATGTCGATGAGCGCATGGATGCGCGGGAATCGACAGGTAGAGTAAGGTTTTAGATGTTGTTGGTTTAAATGCTGAAAATAACTAACATTTTCATCATTGTTGCATTGCGTTGAGGGCGTGCTGCCCGTATAATTGCGGTCTGTCTGGTGCGGGGTGGAGCAGTCTGGCAGCTCGTCGGGCTCATAACCCGAAGGTCGTAGGTTCGAATCCTGCCCCCGCTACCAATTTATGTGCTGACAATTCATCGTCAGGTTGTGTTTTGATCGCCTGTTTGGCGTGCGGTTCTGAATGTTGATGCTTTTTGGCAACTTGCCAATAATCAAATCAGTTTCCGCTACCAAAATTTGTGTTGGTGCCCAGGCCCTTTAGGGCCTTTTTTTATTAGTTTTTTCAGGATACGGAATTGGTTCACGATAAGTTACTTGCTCTGTTGGAGCCTGTGATTGAGTCACTGGGCTACGAGTTGCTGCTGCTGGAATACAGCCCCAGCCTCGGCGCTTCTGTGCTGCGCCTGTATATCGATTCGCCGGGCGGTATCACGGTGAAAGATTGCACGCGTGTGAGCCGCGAAGTATCTGGCGTCATGGAAGTGGAAGATCCAATCCGTGGCGCGTATCAGTTGGAAGTGTCGTCGCCGGGGATGGATCGTCCTCTGGTTAAAGCGGCGCACTATGAAAAGTTTATCGGCGAGCAGGCCAAATTGCAGTTATTCGCAGCACGCGAAAACACCAAGGGTCGGCGTCGCTATGTTGGTGCAATCAAAGCAGTCAGTTCTCATTCGGTGACGATTGATACCGGTGATGGCGATACTGAGTTTGAATTTTCTGAGATCGAACGGGCGCGTTTAGTGCCCGATTATGAGCAGGGGAAGTCGGGTTCATGAACAAGAACATTCTGTTGATGGTTGATGTCGTCTCTAACGAGAAGGGCGTCGATAAAGAAACCATTTTCCTGGCATTGGAAGCCGCCCTCGCATCTGCGACTAAAGAACGCTACGGCGACGAGTCCGATGTTCGCGTCTCCATTGACCACAGCACTGGCGAGTACGAATCGTACCGCCGCTGGACTGTGCTCGAAGATGACAGCGAAGACTTCGAATACTTCGAGCGCCAGATCAAACTGAGCTACGCGCAGAAAGAATATCCGGACATCAAGCCGGGCGAAGTGATTGAACACAAAGTTGAGTCGGTCGACTTCGGTCGTATCGGCGCACAGAAAGCTAAGCAGGTCATCGTGCAGAAAGTGCGCGAAGCCGAACGTGCACAGGTTGTTGCAGCCTACAAGGGCCGCGTTGGCGAGCTGATCATGGGCGTGGTTAAGCGCATCGAGCGCGGCGCCATCATCATTGATCTCGGCAACAACGCTGAAGCCATCATTCCTCGCGAACACGTGATCCCACGTGAGCCGGTCCGCCCTGGCGACCGTATGCGTGGTTATCTGTATGAAGTGAGCCCGCAGGCTCGCGGCCCACAGTTGTTCCTGTCGCGCACGCTGCCACAGTTCCTGATGGAACTGTTCAAGCTTGAAGTGCCAGAAATTGCACAGGGCCTGATTGAACTCAAAGGCGCTGCTCGTGATCCTGGCCTGCGCGCCAAGATTGCAGTGCAAGCCAAAGACAAGCGCATTGATCCAGTCGGTGCTTGCGTCGGCATGCGCGGTTCGCGCGTGCAGAGCGTCTCCAACGAACTCGCAGGCGAGCGCGTTGATATCGTGCCTTGGGATGACAATGTCGCCCAGTTCGTAATCAACGCAATGGCGCCAGCAGAAGTCGAAAACATCGTGATGGACGAAGACTCCCACGCGATGACGATCGGCGTATCTGAAGAAAAACTCGCGATGGCGATTGGCCGCGGTGGTCAGAACGTTCGTCTCGCATCTGAGCTCACCGGTTGGGTGCTCAATGTCATGACTTCGGCTGATGCCGAAGCCAAGAAAGACACCGAAAACCAGTCGATCCAGCAGCTGTTCCACGAACAGTTGGATGTCGATCTCGAAGTGGCTTCGATTCTCGTTGCAGAAGGCTTCACCTCGCTTGAGGAAGTCGCCTACGTGCCGACCGAAGAACTGCTGCAGATCGAAGAGTTCGACGAACAGATTGTTGAAGAACTGCGTAACCGTGCACGCGATGTGTTGCTGACCAAGGCAATTGCCAAGGCCGAGCGCGCCGCGACTTCCAAGCCAGAAGATGATTTGTTGGCGCTGGAAGGCATGGACGATGACACCGCCTATCTGCTTGCAGATGCGGGCATCGTCAACTGCGAAAACCTTGCTGATCTGGCAACTGATGAGTTGCTCGAAAAAGTGTCTCTGGATGAAGCCAAGGCTTCGAAGCTAATCATGGCAGCTCGCGCTCGCCAATTCGCTTAATCCCTAGCACGCCACCTCCTACACCCGGAATCCTATGTCAACGGTAACAGTTGAAGAGTTCGCCACTGAATTGAGCCGCCCGGTCACGGAAATCCTTACGCAGCTTAAGGAGGCCGGTGTAGTTGTGGCTGGCGAGAAATCCGAATTGAGCGCTGCTGATAAGCAGGCGCTGCTGGTTTATCTCCAGCAGAAAGGCCGTGGCGGCGCTGTTGCGCCAACCAGCCGCATCACGCTCAAGCGCAAGGAAACAACCGAGATCAAACTCGGTGGTGGACGTGGCGCGCCGACCAAAACGGTCAGCATCGAAGTGCGCAAGCGTCGCACTTATCTGAAAGCAGACAGCCAGGAAGCGGCTGATGAAATTGCTGCAGAAGCCGAAGCGCGCGTTGCGCAAGAATTAGCCGAGCGTGAAGTTGTCGCCGCTCGCGTTGCCGCGGAAACCGAAGTGCGCCGCGCTGCAGAAGAAGCTGTGCGTCACGCACGCGAAGAAGCCGACCGCGTTAAGCGCGAAGCTGAAGAAGCCGAACTGCGCGATAAGCAGCAGCACGCTGATCGCCTCAAGAACGATCCAATCTTCAAAGCGAGCTGGGATGCCCAGCAGTCGCGTCGTCGTGCAGAAGAAAATATTCGTCGCGCCGCTGAGATGAGAAATGCGCCGCCACCAGTGGTTGTGCCAGTTCCAGCTAAGAAGCCAGAAAAAACGGCTGCTACGACGACGACTGCTGCCCCAGATCGTAATAAGGGTGGTCATCACGGCCGCAGCGAATTACACGTTGCCGAAGGTAAATCCGGCAAGCGTGAAAAGAAGAGCAAGAAGCCTACGGGCCGTATACGCGTCGACAATGCACACGGTTTCGAAAAGCCGGTTGCACCAATCGTGCGCGAAGTCGAAGTGCCTGAAGCCATCACGGTCGGCGAACTCGCCAACCGCATGGCGGTAAAGGCTACCGACCTGATTCGCGTGATGATGAAGAATGGCGTGATGGCCACCATCAACCAGACCTTGGACCAAGACACTGCGATGTTGATGGTCGAAGAAATGGGTCACCAGGCGAAGGCTGTTAAGGCTTCCGACGTTGAAGATAGCCTCACTATTGCTGTGGCTGGTGATCAGTCCGGCGCAACGCAGGTTACGCGTGCACCTGTGGTCACGATCATGGGCCACGTCGATCACGGTAAAACTTCGCTGCTCGATTACATTCGTAAAACTCGCGTCGCCGCAGGCGAAGCGGGCGGTATTACGCAACACATCGGTGCTTACCATGTGAAGACCGATAAGGGCGTAATCACCTTCCTCGATACGCCGGGCCACGCTGCGTTTACGCGCATGCGTGCACGCGGTGCGCAGATCACCGACATCGTTGTGCTTGTAGTTGCCGCCGATGACGGCGTGATGCCGCAGACCAAAGAAGCTATTCAGCACGCGAAGGCTGCTGGTGCGCCGATCGTTGTGGCCATGACCAAGATTGATAAGCCATCGAAAGATCCTGAGCGCGTCAAAATGGAACTTTCCAAGTTGGAAGTTCAGCCAGAAGATTGGGGCGGCGACGTCCAGTTTGTTGGCGTGTCTTCAGTCACCGGCGAAGGTATCGATGCACTGCTCGATGCGCTGTTGATTCAGGCCGAAGTGTTGGAACTCAAAGCTGCAATCGATGTGCCTGCACGTGGCACCATCGTTGAATCGTCACTTGAGAAAGGTCGCGGCGCTGTCGCAACCGTTCTGGTGCGCGCCGGTACGCTGAAGCAGGGCGACGTGATTCTCACGGGCCCACACTTTGGTCGCGTTCGCGCCATGTTTGATGAAACCGGTAAGCCGGTGAAAGAAGCTGGCCCGTCGATTCCTGTCGCGGTGCTCGGACTTTCCGGCGTTCCTGATGCTGGCGACGACGTAGTTGTGGTTGCTGACGAACGCAAAGCGCGTGAACTCGCACTGCTCCGCGAAACCAAAATGCGTGAACAGAAACTGGCACAGAGCCAAGCTGTTCGCATGGATCAGATTTTTGCTCAGATGGGCGATGGCAGCGGCGGCGAACAGAAGTCGCTCAACCTGATGATCAAGACCGACGTGCAGGGCTCTGCAGAAGCATTGGCCGACGCGTTGCGCAAACTGCCGAGCGCAGAGATCAAGGTCAACGTGTTGTCGGCCAGCATCGGCGGCATCAGCGAATCCGACGTCGATTTGGCGCTGGCTTCGAAGGCCATCATCATCGGCTTCAATGTTCGTGCTGACAGCGTTGCGCGTAAGCGCATCCAGGACACCGGCGTTGATATGCGTTACTACAGCATCATCTACAACGTCATCGACGATGTGACTGACGCTATCGCTGGTTTGCTGGGTACCGAAACGCGCGAAAATATTCTCGGCACCGCACAGGTCCGCGATGTATTCCGCTCATCGATTCTCGGCAACATTGCCGGCTGCTTGGTCATGGAAGGTCGCGTACAACGTGGCCAGCCAATCCGAGTACTGCGCAACCAGACGGTTGTTTACGAAGGCGAACTCGAATCGCTGCGTCGCTTCAAAGATGACGTTAACAAGGTCGAAGCAGGTACCGAGTGCGGTATCGGCGTGAAGAACTACAACGACATCAAACCAGGCGATCAGATCGAGTGCTTCGAGCGCGTTCAGGTTCGTCGTACGGTTGGCGCTGCTTAATTACTAATGCCAAGAGAATATCCCCGCAAGTTGCGACTCAATGTACAGATTCAGCGCGAGCTGACTTCTTTGATTCGCCATGAACTGACGGATCCGCGCATTGTGGGGATAACAGTAACGACAGTTGATGTTGCGCCAGACATGCGTCAGGCCAACGTCACTGTCAGTTTGCTTGGGCCGGATGATCAGTTGAAGGCCGCAGTCAAAGCCCTCAATCACGCGGCCGGAAAATTGCGTCACGGTCTTGGTGTGAACCTGCGCCTGCGCTTTGTGCCGCAGTTGCACTTTAAGCCAGACGTTGCGTTGCGCGAAGGCGATCGCATCGCACAGATCATTCGCAAAGCCGTTACAGAAGATCGCGCACATATTCCTGCGCAGCCTGAGAGTGACGACAAGCCTGAGTAAGTCTCAGCGGCGTCTTTATTCACGCGCTCTACGCGAGCGACTCAATCGCATCAACGTGTATGAGCAAACCTCGGCGACTTAAACGCAAAGTGAATGGCATTCTGCTGTTCGATAAGCCTATTGGTTACTCATCGAATCAAGCGCTGCAGTTTTCACGTTTCCGTTATCAATCGGAAAAAGCCGGGCACACCGGAAGCCTTGATCCTCTCGCGACTGGCTTGCTGCCAATTTGTTTTGGTCACGCCACCAAAGTCAGCGGTTTTTTGCTGGATTCCGATAAGCGCTATATCGCCACCGCCAAGATTGGTGAGAAGACCAATACGGGTGATGGTGAAGGGCAGGTCGTTGCTCGCTCCGATGCTTCTACACTCACTCGTGATGCGCTAGTGGCTGCGCTGCCTGCGTTTACTGGGCCGATTAAACAGATTCCGCCGATGCATTCGGCCATTCGCCTTGATGGGCAGCGGCTTTACGAATTGGCCCGACAAGGGCTCGAAATCGAGCGCGAAGCGCGAGATGTCATGATCTATTCTTTAGAGCTTTTGGACTTCAGCGAGGGGCAGGTTGTGCTCGACGTGCGCTGCTCCAAGGGCACTTATATCCGCACTTTGCTCGAAGATATCGCCGCCGCAGTCGGGCAGGTGACGCATTTAGTCGGGCTACGCCGCTATGAAGTAGCGCCCTTCTTGTCTCCCAAGATGGTGACTGTGGAGGAGGTGGAAGAGGCCTCAATACAAGGATATACGGCGCTTGAAGCGCTTTTGACGCCTTTGGCTCAAGCTTTCAGCCATTGGCCGAATGTGCGGGTTGATGCTGGCCGCGCCTTTTACCTGCGTAGTGGCCAGCCGGTTAGAGTTGCCGATGCACCAAATCAGGGCCAGTTGGCGGTTTTGAATGAGGCTGGCGAGATGCTTTGCATCGCTGAAATCGACGCTGATGGGCTGGTTGCGCCCAAGCGCTGGCTCTCGGATGAGGCTGAAACGGCCTAAATACGGGCGCTCGCTGCAAATAATCCGGGCCACAGCTTGCCCCAAGTGCGTGCGGAAAGCTACAATAATGGACTTCACGTGAAGATCGAATTGAGTTTGGAGTTTTAAGAATGACTTTGTCTGTTGAACAGAAGGCCGATGTCGTCGCTAAGCACGCACGCGCCAAGAGCGATACCGGTTCCCCTGAAGTTCAGGTTGCGTTGTTGTCTGCACGCATTTCCGAACTCAGCGGTCACTTCGAAAAGAACAAAAAGGATCACCACTCACGTCGTGGTCTGTTGAAGATGGTCAACCAGCGTCGCCAGATGCTCGACTATCTCAAGGGCAAGGATGAAGGCCGTTATAGCCAGCTCATCAGCACACTCGGTCTGCGTCGCTAATCATATAGCGCGTTTCCGCTGTTGTTGTTCCTGCTTGACCGAAACCACTAAGTGAGTATGCCCCATGGCAATTCCTGCCGTACCTGCGACGCCCGTTAAAAAGACTTTTCAATACGGTAGCCATACCGTAACTCTCGAGACAGGCGCCGTAGCGCGTCAGGCAACTGCTGCGGTGATCGTCACGATCAACGAGACGGTTGTTTTCGTCTCCGTCGTCGGCAAGAAGGAAGCCAAGCCCGAGCAGGATTTCTTCCCGCTCACGGTTGATTACATGGAGCGCTTCTACGCTGGTGGTCGCGTGCCTGGTGGCTTCTTCAAGCGCGAAGGCCGTCAGACTGAAAAAGAAACGCTGACCTCGCGACTGATCGACCGTCCGCTGCGTCCGCTGTTCCCAGAAGGCTATTACAACGAAGTGCAGATCGTTGCGATGGTGATGTCGCTGAATCCAGAAGTGGATGGCGACATTCCTGCAATGCTCGGTGCCTCGGCTGCGCTGGCACTGTCTGGCATTCCTTTCGAAGGCCCGATCGGCGCAGCTCGCGTCGGTTATGAAAACGGCAACTTCATTCTCAACCCAAGCAAGACGCAGCTGCTGACTTCGCAGCTCGATCTGGTCGTCGCTGGTACCAAGGACGCTGTGCTGATGGTTGAATCTGAAGCGCAGATGCTTCCAGAAAACGTGATGCTTGGCGCCGTACTGTTCGGTCACGAACAGATGCAGGCCGCGATCATCGCGATCAACGAATTTGCTGCTGAAGCCGGCAAGGCCAAGTGGGACTGGAAGGCTGCTGATACCAGCGTCGTCAAGTCATTCATGGCCCCTTACGAAGGTAAGGTCAACGAAGCCTACAACATCACGGACAAGCAGAGCCGCTATTCAGCGATCGGCGATATCCGCAAGGCTGCAGTTGCCGCTAAGCCAGAAGGCCTCACCGAAAACCAGATCAAGGCCGAGCTGCATGAGCTCGAAGCCAAGGTTGTGCGTAACCGTATTCTCGATGGCGCGCCACGCATCGACGGCCGTGACAAAGTCACCGTGCGTCCGCTGGCAATGAGCACCGGAACCCTGCCGCGCGCTCACGGTTCAGCTGTGTTTACTCGCGGCGAAACGCAGGTTATCGCAGTCACCACGCTGGGCACCGGCAAGGATTACCAAGTCATCGACGCAATCGATGGCGAGTGGCATGACAGCTTCATGTTCCACTACAACTTCCCTCCGTACTGCGTAGGCGAAACCGGCCGCATGAATGCGCCGAAGCGTCGCGAAATCGGTCACGGTCGTTTGGCTAAGCGCGGCGTTGCTGCTGTGCTGCCAGATCTGGATAAAGAATTCCCTTACGTTGTTCGCGTGGTTTCGGAAGTTACCGAATCTAACGGTTCATCGTCGATGGCTTCCGTTTGCGGCGCTTGCTTGTCGTTGATGGACGCTGGCGTGCCAATCAAAGCGCCGGTTGCTGGCGTTGCAATGGGCCTGATCAAAGAAGGCGATCGTTGGGCGGTTCTCACCGACATTCTCGGTGACGAAGACCACCTCGGCGATATGGACTTCAAGGTTGCCGGTACCAAGGAAGGCGTTACCGCCCTCCAGATGGACATCAAGATCACCGGCATCACCGGCGAGATCATGCGCCACGCGCTTGCACAGGCTCTGGACGCACGTCTGCACATCCTTGACGCAATGATTGAAGTGATGCCGAAGGCACGTGGCGACATGTCGCCATTTGCGCCACGCATCACCGTGATCAAGATTCACCCAGACAAAATTCGCGAAGTCATCGGTAAGGGCGGCGTCACCATCCGTTCGATCACCGAAGAAACCGGCACCTCGATTGATATCAGCGATGACGGCACCGTCAAAGTTGCAGCAACCGACAAGGATGCTGCAGACGCCGCTATCGCTCGCATCCACGCGCTGACGCGTGATGTTGAAGTCGGCACCATCTACGAAGGCAAGGTTGCCAAGTTGATGGACTTCGGCGCATTCGTAACGATTCTGCCAGGCAAAGATGGCCTCGTTCACATCTCGCAGCTCTCCGACAAGCGCGTCGAGAAAGTTGAAGATGTCGTTAAGGAAGGCCAGACCGTTCGCGTCAAGGTTCTCGAAGTCGACAAACAGGGCCGTATCCGTCTGTCGATGAAGACCGGCGACGTCGGCGAGTAAAGCTAGTTGATAAAGAGGGCCGGTTCTAACAGAATCGGCCCTCTTGTTTTTAACCCCGAATAAGCGGCGCACAAGAAATATGTGTGCTGCACATAGTCCGTTATTTATAACGGACAAAAAAAGACCCCCGGTAAACCGGGGGTTAAGTGCGAGAAAGGCGCTAGGCCTTTCTGGAGGAGACTGGTGATAACCCGGTTACGCTACCCAGCCTAGCCGGGTTTTTCATTTCAGGGTTATGTTGCAGTGCAGTATAAAGATGACTTACCTCTATGTCAATAAATGCGTAAAAAATTTAAACGCATTATTTTCAATAAGTTATAAGCATATGACTGGTCAACTATGACCGTAACGTCATTTTAAATGTTGCAGTGCGCAAAAAATAATCAAATCGAAAGCGCAAAGCCTCTCAGCCGCGATAAATGCGGTGGATTATTCAGTGAACCTCGGATTTGAGCTTAAGGCGACGGAGGAGCGTCGTTATTGGTTTCGCCTGGGCGAAGCGTTTTTAGCACTTTGCTTTTGGTGGAAAGGTTCTTGATGAACTCTTTTCGTACCGACTTCCAGATTGGCATCTGACGATCAGCCATTTCCTTCAGGATCTGCATAGGTTGCTGAGCCTGGCCCAGCATATTGCGCAGCTGCTCAGTGAAGTGCATCTGATTCTGAGCAAACATGCGAATCGACAGTTCGAGGTAGCGGCTGATGCTGTGCTGCATCGGATCGCCGTAGTAGCGAATGATGAATAGCAGCAGATCAGTGGTGAAGATCGGGTTGCCGCCTTCTTCTTGCTCTGCAATTACTTGCAGAAGAATGCTGCGAGTAATGTCTTCGTGCGTGCGTTTGTCTTCAACGCGGAACTTAATGTTTTCCAGAACCAGTTGGCGAATCTCTTCCAGCGTGATGTAACGGCTGATATCGGTATCGTAAAGGCGGCGGTTGGGGTACTTCTTAATAACGCGCGTATCTGACATGGCTCTGGATCAAAAAATGTTGCACTGCGTTAAAGAATGCCAGAAGCCGGACTATTACTCCACTGCAAGGCGGTTTTCTTGGGGATATGGGCAATATCCCACTGCTGAGTCGCCCAGTTCAGGATGTCGGCTGGAGTGGCGCTGAACAGTGAAGTAGGTGGGTTCTGGCCTAGGGCAGTGAGACATTGCAGCAAATTGCTTGGAGCATCTTTTGCGTCGATAGGCGCGGCATGATTTTGCTTGCTGAGCTTCTTTCCATCGTTTTGCACCAGCACCGGCAAATGCCCGTATTGCGCAGGTTTCAGTCCGAGTAGCTGTTGCAGGTAAAGCTGGCGAAAGGTTGAATCCAACAGATCTGCACCACGAATTACTTCAGTAATGCCTTGCTCAAATTCATCTACAGCGCAGGCCAGTTGATAGCCCAAAATTCCATCACTGCGCTGCACAACAAAATCACCGATCTCGTTGTGCAGTTGTCGCGTTTGCTCACCGAGCAGCAAGTCGACGAAGCTTAGTGAACTGTCATCTGCACGTACGCGCAGTGAGTGTTTTTCTGCGCCGACACTTTTATCGCGGCAAGTGCCCGCATATACCGGCCCATCTGGGCCTGCGAGCGTAGTCGCAGCCAATTCTGCTCGCGTGCACGTACAGCCGTAGAGCAA
This sequence comes from Stenotrophobium rhamnosiphilum, assembly GCF_003052265.1. Lineage (GTDB taxonomy): Bacteria > Pseudomonadota > Gammaproteobacteria > Nevskiales > Nevskiaceae > Stenotrophobium > Stenotrophobium rhamnosiphilum. The sequence goes on along the minus strand of NZ_QANS01000002.1, from coordinate 252,246 downwards.
TTTGCGTTCGGTCAACACATTTAAAGCGTGTTGGTATTGCTGGATGTACTGCGACTGGTAGCGCGGGGCTTCGTCCCATTGCAGTCCGTGAGATTCCAACTGCTTGAGAATGGCGGTGTCTGCGCCCGGCACGTTGCGTGGGATATCCAGATCGTCGATGCGTATTAGCCATTGGCCACCTCTTGCGCGTGCTTGCAGATAGCTGGCTAGGGCAGTGAACAGCGAGCCCATGTGCAAAGGGCCGCTAGGTGTCGGCGCAAAACGACCGCGATAACTCATGCAGCCACCCAATTGGCGGCACTTAAGCGCAGAGAATTTTCTTTAAAGGCGAGCATGGCTTAAGCGTAGGTTCAGGCTGATGGATCAGTATGGGTTTAACGATGGAATGGCTATTTTCGCGAACGTGCGAAATTAGCAACAAATCTCAAAACTGTATACAATTAAAACGTATTCAGAGGACGCTTCTAGGACCATGAAGCCTACGGAACATCTAAAGTTTTTGTCAGCAGTTCGAGTCTTGCAAGCATGAGCCTGCAAGCACTCCTGTTTGATGTGGACGGCACTATTGCCGACACCGAAGCGCTGGGCCATCGGCCTGCGTATAACCGTGCGTTTCGCGAGCTCGGTCTTTCATTTCGTTGGGGCCCCAAGCTTTATCGCAAGTTGCTGAAGCAACCAGGTGGTCGTGAGCGTTTGAAATATTTTTTTCTCAAATATCATCCGCCACTTGGTGAGCATGAGGAAGAAGCCAAGGCGGGTATCGATGCGTGGGTCGCTCGTGTACATGAACTGAAATCACATTATTTTCATCGCTACATGCGACGCGGTCGCGTACCACTGCGCCCAGGCGTTGCGCGCTTGATGCGCGAAGCACGTGAAGCGGGATTGCACTTGGCCATCGTTACTAACGCCAGTCGCAAAACCTTGGAGCCCGTACTCAAGTACAGCCTCGGTCCCGAGATGATGGCGGAAGTTGAAGTCATCGCCAGTGGCGAAGAAGTGAAAAATAAAAAACCATCACCGGATATTTATTTACTTGCCGCACAGCGCTTGGGATTAAAGCCGGAAGAATGCGTTGCGCTAGAAGATTCCGAGATGGGATTAGAAGCGGCCTCAGCTGCAGGTGTGCGCGCAGTGGTTACGGTGAACTCCGATACCATCGAGCAAGATTTCACCGAAGCCTCACTCGTTGTCAGTGGCCTAGGTGAACCCGGTGCGCCTACGCGCGTGCTCAAGGGCCAACTCTCTGGCTATGGTTGGGTCACGATTGACGCGCTTAAGCTGCTCTGTGAGGCCCCGAAGAGCGCTGACCCTGAGTCACTGGTGGCATAAAGCCGCTGGGGCGAAATTTCGCCTCTGTGCCCTGAGCGGCAACAGTTCCTAAAGCTATACTTCCTCGCAAATAACATGTGGGGAATCTATTGTGAGACGCTGGAACGGTTGGGGCGACGATAGCGACATATTTGCATTGACTGACGACGCGCGCGCATTTGTGCGCGAACGCGTTGGCGACGGAGTTCCGTCAACGGACGCGACGCGCGAGCAAGCGTTGAAGACGGTTCCGGAATCCAGAGTTAAATCCCCTCTATTTGTGACTGACGCAGCGACGCGTCTTGATCGCTCGCGTGGTCAAAGTTTTCCAGACTGGATTGCGATGCGCTCAGGCCGCATGGGCCCTTATGCCGATGGCGTCGCGTTTCCAACGACGCACGATGAAGCCGCAGTTGCATTGGCAGAAGCCAAAAAAATCGGCGCCATCGTGATTCCTTACGGCGGTGGCACCAGCGTTGTCGGGCATCTGAATGTTCCGGCAGGCGATCAGCCCGTCGTGAACATCTCGCTAGAGCGGATGAACAAACTGCTCAAGCTCGACGAGACTTCGATGCTGGCCACCATCGGCGCAGGTACGCCGGGCCCGCAGGTCGAGGCGCTGCTCAAACCGCATGGTTATCTGCTTGGCCACTTTCCGCAGTCGTATGAATATTCGACGCTCGGTGGTTGGGTAGTTACACGTTCCAGCGGTCAGCAGTCGTATCGTTATGGCCGCATCGAAAACATGTTTGCTGCTGGGCGTCTGGTGACGCCGCGCGGAGAGTTGGATGTTGGTGGCATGCCGGCATCAAGCGCTGGACAGGATTTGCGTGAAGCGGTGATGGGTTCAGAAGGCAGGTTTGGTTTGCTGACAGAAGCGACTGTGCGTGTTCGACGCTTGCCTGAGCGCGAAGATTTTCACGGTGTATTTTTCCCAAGCTGGGAGATTGGCCTCGATGCTGTGCGCACGATGGTGCAAAGCGATGTGCCCTTGTCGATGCTGCGTCTCTCCAACGAAATTGAAACTGAAACCCAACTCGCACTCGTTGCAGGTCACAAGACTGCGCTCACTTGGTTGAATCGCTATCTGCGTCTGCGTGGCATTGGTCAAGGCGCATGCATGTTGATGATTGGCGTGACGGGTTCGGAGATTGAATGCAATCACTCACGTCATCGCGCACTCGATATTGCCGCGAGCTTTAAGGGTGCGCATGTGGGCCGCTTCATGGGCAAAGCATGGGCCAAGAATCGTTTCCGTGGCCCTTATCTGCGCAACGCACTATGGGAAGCAGGCTACGCAGCCGACACAGTCGAAACCGCCATCAACTGGAACAAAGTCACGCCGCTGATGCGTGCGATAGAACAAACCGCACGCGATGTGTTGGGCAAAGAAAACGAGAAGGTTCACGCCTTCACGCACTTGTCGCATGTCTATCGTCAGGGTTGCAGCATTTATTCCACCTTCGTATTTCGCTCGACAGGTAACTTTGAAGGTGACTACGAACGCTGGCGCAAACTCAAGAGTCGCCTCTGCGAAACGATGGTTGAGCATGGCGGCACCATTAGCCATCAGCACGGCGTTGGTGTCGATCACGCGCCGTATATGCCAGCAGAGAAGGGCGCGCTGGGTATGGATCTGATCCGCGCAATGGCGCGTGAGTTTGATCCGCAAGCCATGATGAATCCCGGCAAGTTATTTGTCTGAGGCGCGCGTGAGCAACAACAAAACTGAATTCGCAGTGATCTACCAATGGCTGATCAAGCCAGGCAAAGAGACGCAATTTCGCAAAGCGTGGGAAGGACTAACGCTGCTGCAGATGAATAACCGTGGCTCACGTGGTTCGCGCTTGCATAAGAGCGAGCAGGGCACGTGGATTGCTTATGCTCAGTGGGTGGACAAGAAATCTTGGGAAGCCTCATGCGAGCAAAAGCCTGAAGACGAAATGTGGTCGCAGCTCATGCTAGATGCGGTCGAAGATACTTGGCCACCGACTTTTCTCGCGCCCATTGCAGATCACCTCATGCCAGAGCAGCTAGCGTCACAAGGATTGACGGGGCCTCATGTCAAGCATTGATCTCAATACGCTGCCAGCATCTTTCGACGCGATTGTGATTGGCGGCGGCATCTCGGGTGCCGGAATTCTGCGTGAAGCCGTACGCACCGGCGCGCGTGTACTGCTGGTTGAACAAAATGATTTTGCCTCCGGCACATCATCGGCATCATCAAAGTTGGTGCACGGTGGTTTGCGTTATCTCAAGAACAAGCAGTGGCGTTTAACGCTGGAGTCGGTACGCGAGCGTCAGCGATTGCTACGTGAAGCGCCGGGCCTTGTTGAGACGCAACCTTTTCTGATGCCGCTGTATCAGGGTGCCAAGCCCGGCAAATTCACGATGCGGATGGGCCTATGGATTTACGATCTGATGGCAGGCACTTTCGTCTCTGGGTGGTTGTCACAAAATTCATTGCTGAAGATTGAGCCAAATCTGCGCAAGCCAGATTTGCTTGGTGCCGTGCATTACGAAGATGCGCGCACGGATGATGCGCGTTTGGTTCAGCGTTTGATTCGTGATGCGGTCGATGCTGGCGCTGTTGCACTCAACTACGTGCGCGCCGAAGTGGTGATGAGCGGTGCGCAAGTAACAGGCGTGCGCCTGACAGATTCGGCTTCAGGCCAAACGCGTGAGATCGCTGGCAGTATTGTCATCAACGCCAGCGGTGCGTGGGCAAGTGATCTGCAAGGGGCGCCAGAAGGAAGTCCTAAATTGCGTCCTCTGCGTGGCAGCCATTTTGTTTTCTCAAAAGACACGCTGCCGGTAAAGAGAGCGGTGTCTTGGTTACACCCTAAAGATCAGCGGCCGATCTTTGCGTATCCATGGGAAGGCGCTGTTGTGTATGGCACCACTGATCTTGACCACGATGCATCGCAAGGTCATCCACGAATGACGCTTGAAGAAGCCGATTATTTGATTGATGGCTTGGCTTATCAATTTCCGGCATTGCAGTTAAAGTCCAGTGATGCACTTTCAACTTACTCAGGCGTGCGTCCGATTGTCGATAGCGGCAAAGATAATCCGTCAGAAGAATCACGCGAGTCAGCAATGTGGAGCAGTCCCGGCTTGGTGAATATCACCGGCGGCAAGCTCACGACTTTTCGCGTTACCGCGCGCGAAGTTTTGCATGAAGCGGCCAAGCAAGTTCCTGCGCTGGCGCCGGGCAAAGATCAGCCCGTGTTTGAATCTGCAAAGCAGCAGAAGCATGAGCGCTTGTTTGGGCGCTTGGGTGCAAAAGCAGCAAACGTATTGCTAAGCAGTTCAACACCAGCGCAGTTGGAAATCATCGAAGGCACGCCCTATTGCTGGGCAGAGCTGCATTGGGCTGCGCGCCACGAGCAAGTTCATCAACTCGACGATTTGTTAATGCGCCGCACGCGTATTGGTTTGGTGATGGTCAACGGCGGTCTGGAAATTCTGCCGCGTGTCAAAGAAATTTGCATGACTGAATTGGCTTGGGATGAAGCGCGTTGGAATGCCGAATCTGCACGCTATCTTGAACTATGGCAGCGCAATCACGCGCCGGTGATTGCATGAGCGATAACACAAGCAAAGTCAGACTTCTTGCGATTGATGTCGGCACGCAAAGTGCACGCGCGATCGTGTTTGATGCGCAGGGCCACTTGTTGGTTAAAGCGCAGACAGCCATTGAGCCGACTTATCAATCGCCGCAGCCAGGCTGGGCAGAGCAAGATCCAGAGGTTTATTGGAATGCGGTTACCGAAAGCTGTCGTAAGCTGTGGCAACAAGACGTCGTAAAGCCAGACGAGATCACTGGACTTTCACTGACCACGCAGCGCGCCACCATGGTGTGCGTCGATCGCGCTGGCAAGGTTCTGCGTCCGGCAACGGTATGGTTGGATCAACGTCGCTGCACTGCGCCACCTGATATGGGCGCAATGTGGAACACCGCATTCAAACTTGTTGGAGCAACAAGTCTGATTCAACATTTTCAGGCCGAGGCAGAAGCCAACTGGTTTGCGCAGCATCAGCCGGAGATGTGGCGCGAGACGCACAAGTTTTTATTTCTCTCCGGTTGGCTCACAGAGCGATTGGTTGGCGACTACGTTGATTCAGTGGGATCGCAAGTTGGATTTATTCCTTTCGACTACAAGCGACTCGCTTGGGCCAAGCCTGCCGATTTCAAATGGAAAGCCGTTGCTGTTCGCCAAGAGCAGTTGCCGCACTTAGTTGCGCCAGGGGGCAAGCTGGGTACGCTCAGCAAAGTTGCTGCTGATGCTTTGGGTTTGCCAGTTGGCGTGCCAGTGATTGCTGCTGCTGCGGATAAAGCTTGTGAAGTGCTCGGTTGCGGTGTGATGGAGCCCGATGTCGCGCAGCTTTCGTTCGGCACAACGGCCACCATCAACACCACGCAGTCGCGATACATCGAAGTGCAGCGCATGTTGCCCGCGTATCCGGCCGCAATGCCAAACGCGTGGAATACCGAGATCCAAATTTTCCGCGGCTTCTGGATGGTGAGTTGGTTCAAGCGTGAATTTGCGCAACGAGAACAGGCGCTGGCGAAAGAACGTGGCGTTGCTGTCGAAGCGTTGTTTGATGACCTCATCAAGAATATTCCAGCGGGCTCAATGGGCCTGACCTTGCAGCCATACTGGTCGCCGGGCGTGCGCGATCCGGGCCCCGAAGCCAAAGGCGCGATCATTGGCTTCGGTGATGTGCATACGCGCGCGCATTTGTATCGCGCGATTCTCGAAGGTTTGGTTTACAGCTTGCGCGCGGGGCGTGAGCAGATCGAAAAGAAGACCAAGCGTCCGATTCGTCGCGTGATTGTTGGCGGTGGCGGTTCGCAGAGTGATCAAGCAATGCAGATCACGGCGGATGTTTTTGGTTTGACGGCTGAGCGTCCAGAGATCTATGAAACTTCAGCCTTAGGCGCGGCGGTGAATTTGGCTGTGGGCTTGGGTGTGCATGGTGATTACGCTACTGCGGTCTCAGCGATGACGCGCATCGGTAGCCGCTTCGAGCCAGAACCTGAAGCGCGCAAGGTTTATGACGCGCTATATCGTGATGTGTACCGCGAGCTGTATCCGCGTTTGCAGCCGCTTTATAAGAGAATTCGCGAAGTGACTGGGTATCCTGCGTAGGGCGCGCTGTGCGCACCGCTATACTCTGTTAACCAAGGTGATCGGTGCGCGCAGCGCACCCTACGTTGACGATTTCAAATTTTCGTACCAACCACCGCTCGCAAGAAAACGCGGAAACGTTACGAACTGTTCGGCGACGATGCGTCGCACAAACTCCCAGCGAGTTGTGAATGGCACGGGCTGCAACGCTTCCATCTCGTGGCCGCGTCCCTGTGCGAACAGGGACAGGCCAACAAGAATCGCGCCGCCAAACGCGTGCAGTGCGCCTTCAAACAATAGAGCGGTGATGACGTTAAACGTGCCAAGCCAGAACAGCGGCACGGCGACGATGTGAATAATCAGATTCATGCGATTGCGGTGGCGCTTGCCGTAATCGCTCCACTGCCAATCCAATAATTCTGAAAACGTCATCGAGCTTTCCCCTAAAAGCTGTCTGGATTATTTACGGCGTCTCACCTGCGCCTGTCGGATCAACATGCCAAGCGGATGGAGGCAGCGTGCCTTTCCAGCCCTTCTTGGTGTGCTCAGCGGTGACGTGCGTGTAGATGCCGCCGCGGACATTGAACACGGCGGTGAGGCGCATGTAGCGAGGTTTTGTTGCTTTGACCAATTCATCAAGAATCTGGTTGGTCACAGCTTCATGGAAGCAGCCTTCGTTGCGGAAGCTCCACAGGTACATCTTGAGCGCCTTCAATTCCACGCAAGATTTGTCGGCAACGTATTCCAGATACAGCGTGCCGAAATCCGGTTGACCGGTTTTGGGGCAGAGGCAGGTGAACTCCGGCATGCGCATGCGGATGGTGAAATCGCGCTGCGGAGCTGGGTTGGGGAAGGTTTCGAGAGTCTTGCTGGGTTTGGAGGTCATGGCAGTTGTGCTTTAAGTAATGTGAAAGTTATTTATTCTGATGAAATAAAACGTCATCGTGGGGATGTTTGGAGCAAAGTCCGAGCGGCGGCTGGCTATGAAGCTTAATCGCGTAATGCCCGTGAAGATGCGGTAGCGATAATTTACACTACGGCACTTAAAGGCCGCCTCAAAAGCGGCTTAGTTATTCACATTTATAAGAGCGCCCGTCATACGGGCCTTCAAAAAAGAGTTTCAATGCGACTTTCTGGCATAAAAATCGCCGGGTTCAAATCCTTTGTGGATCCGACCCATCTGCCGCTGCCCGCGAACCTGACCGGTGTGGTCGGCCCTAATGGCTGCGGAAAATCCAACGTGATCGACGCTGTGCGCTGGGTGCTGGGTGAGACCAGCATCAAGAACCTGCGCGCAGCCGACGCTGAAGACGTGATCTTCAACGGCTCCAAAACGCGTAAGCCGGTTGGCCGCGCGATGGTTGAATTGACGTTTGATAACAGCGACGGCCAGATTGCTGGCCCGTTTGCGGCGTATGCCGAAATTGCTGTGCGTCGTGAACTCACGCGTGATGGCAACTCGCAGTACTTCCTCAACGGTCGCAAATGCTTGAAGCGCGACGTGACCGATTTGTTCCTCGGCACCGGTCTGGGTGGCAAGAACCAGTACGCGATCATCGAGCAGGGCATGGTTTCGCGAATGATCGAAGCCAAGCCAGAAGAACTTCGTCACTGGTTGGAAGAAGCCGCGGGCATCTCGCGATATAAAGATCGCCGCAAAGAAACCGAATCACGTATTAAGCAGACTCGCGAAAACCTCGCACGCTTGAACGATCTGCGCAGCGAAATCACGCAGCGTCTGGAAGTGCTGAACAAGCAAGCCGCCAACGCTGAGAAGTACAAAGAACTCAAGACCCAAGAGCGTCAACTTCGCGCCGAAATCCTCGCGTTGCGTCAGCGCGCCTTGGTCGATGCATCGCAGTCGCATGAGACATCCATTGCTGATCTTGAAAAAGCACTGGAAGACGTCCGCACGCAGGTCAAAGTCAGCGAAGACGCTCGCGTCGCCGCCGAGATCGAACAGCGCGTTGCAGGGCAGGCGCTGAACGAAGAGCAGTCCAAAGTTTACGAAGCAGAAGCCGCACTGGCGCGTCAGGAACAAAGCCTGACCCATGCACGCGAACTCAAATCGATGAAGGCGCGCGAGCTCGAAGAGCTCGGCCGTCGAACGGCTGAAGTTGAGCGTCGCACGCAGTCCGAGCAAAAGCGTCTGGAAGATCTAAACGCATCGTTGATTGCGTTGGAGCAACAGGCCAAAGATGGCGAACAGCGCGAAGTTGATGCGCAGGGCGCGCTGATTGAATCGGAAGAAGATTCGCTGCGTGAACAGAATCGTTGGGAAGAATTCACCCAGCGTGCTGAGTCGCCTTTGTTCCAGACTGAAGGTGAGCGCGTACGCGTTCAGCAGATGGAACGCGCGCAGTTGCAGATTGATGAGCGTCTCAAGCGTCTCAGCGCTGAACAGCAAACGCTGAACATTGGCCCGATCCAGTCGAGCCTGTTTGATGTTGATGCCGAGCTGACCAATCTGAATAACGAGATTGCAGAATCGCAAGGTCGCTTGCAGTCGCTGGATAGTGATTTGCAGGGCCTGCGTGATGAGCGCTCCGCTGCAGAAACCGCGCTGCATGAAACGCGTCAGTCATTGCAGACCGCACGCGGTCGCATGTCTTCGTTGGAAACGTTGCAGCAAGCTGCGCTACGTCAAGACGATGCTGAGCTCAACGCTTGGCTGCGCCAAAATGAATTGCACGAACTGCCGCGCCTCGCTTCTGCGCTGCAAGTTGAATCGGGTTGGGAATCAGCGGTTGAGCATGCGTTAGACGGTTTGCTGCAGGCGCCGTTGCTGCCGCAGTTCGCCGACAAGCTGCGTGGCATCGCCAACGCCCCTAAGGCTGGCACGGTGTTGATGGATCACGTGCCTGGAAACGGCGGCCCTGCGGGCACGCTGGCATCCAAGACCACGGGCCCAAGCGCTGTTATTGAATTCCTCTCCGGCGTTTACACCGCAGCGACCAACGAAGAAGCGCTGGCCCGCATGGCCACGCTCAATCCGGGCGAGTCAGTTGTTACGCAAGACGGTGTTTGGCGCGGACGTAACTGGGTGCGTTACCCACGTCGCGATGCTGATCGCGGTGGCGTGATTGCGCGCGGTCAGTTGCTCAAGCAACTGAAGGTGCAGGTTGAAGAGCAGAGCGAACAGGTACTCGACAAGGAACGCATCCTTGGCGAACTGCGCAATCGCATTCAGGCGATGGAAAACGAGCGCCGCGATAAGTCCGGCCGCTTCGAACAGGCACGCGCACGCCAGGCGCAGCGCATGGCTTTCCGTCAGGCGCAGGCTGTTCGTTTGGAGCAGACCGAAGCGCGCATGAACGCGCTGACCAAAGATATCGAAACGCTGAACGCTCAGCGTGAGCAGCAAGCAGAAGAGTTAACCGAAACGCGCGAGCGTTTGATCTCGCTTGAAGCGATTGCCAATCAACTGCGCGAAGAGCGCACGCAAATTCAGCAGGCAATGGCGAAGACGCGCGATCTGGTTCAGCGTGCGCGCATGGGTCTCAACCAAGCGACGCAGGCGCGTAACGAAATCAATGTGCAGCTGGCAGGTAAGCGCAGCGCACTCGCAGCTTTGGAGCAGACGCTTCGCGATCTGGCTGCACAGTTGGAGACGTTGGCGAATCAGCGCGTTGAACAGCAGCAGATGGCAGAAGAATTGGATCTGCCATTGCAGAATCAATCCGAAACCGTCGAGCAGGTTCGCGCTACGGTGCAGGCAGCACGCGATCAATTGCGTGTTGCGCGTGAACGCTTAGAAGCAACGGAAGCTGCTTTGGTCGCTGCCGTACAAGCTTCGCGTAATGCCGAATACGGTAAGGACGAAGCGGTTGAGAAGGTTCAGGCCGCGAAGATCGAATTTGAAAACCTGCGTGCGCGCCGCGAAGGCTTGGCTGCACAGATCGAAGAAACCGGTGTTGACCACGACGAGTTGTTCGCAGGCTTGAAGGAAGATGCGACTGCCGAAGCTTGGGAAGAAAAACTCGCTTCAGTGTTGCGTCGTATTGAACGTCTGGGTGCGATCAACCTCGCGGCCATTCAGGAACTCGAAGAAGCACAGGCCCGTGAGAAGTATCTGGGTGACCAACATGCCGACTTGCACGGCGCGCTGGAAATGCTGGAAGGCGCAATCAAGTCGATTGATGGCGAGACGCAATCACGCTTCAAAGAGACCTTTGACAAGGTTAATGACGTGTTTAAGGACCGCTTCCCGAAACTGTTCGGCGGCGGCGAAGCCTATCTGGAGCTGACCGGCGACGACCTGCTCGACGCTGGCGTGCGCGTGATGGCGCGTCCGCCCGGCAAGCGCAACAGCACGATTCACCTGCTGTCCGGTGGTGAGAAGGCGATGACGGCTGTGGCTCTGCTACTGGCCTTGTTCCAGCTCAACCCGGCGCCGTTCTGTCTTATGGACGAAGTTGACGCCCCTCTGGATGACGCCAACGTTGGCCGTTTCTGCGAGATTGTGCGAGAGATGTCGCATAACGTACAATTTATTATCATTACGCACAATAAGATCACGATGGAACTGGCCGCTCAATTGCACGGCGTTACGATGCAGGAGCCAGGTGTGTCGAGATTGGTAAGCGTAGACGTATCGCAGGCCGTCGAATTAGTCGGTCAACCAGAGACTAAAGAGTAAAAGGAAACAGAGCTGCCATGAGCACATTGCAATGGGCTTTGCTGATTATCGCCATCGTCGTGGTGGTCGCGATTTACTTTGCCAGCCGCCGCGAAAAACGCGTGCCGGTGGTGAAAGACTGGGCTGCCGCAAGACCGCCTATCGCGATCAACAAGCCGCCAGCAGGCGATCAGATGGAAATCTTTTCGCGCACGGGTGAGTTCGACGAGTTTGGCGTGGGTCGTCCGCGCAGACGCGTACCACCAACGGCGGGCGGAATCCCCGGTGCGCTGCAACTTGAAGAAAGCGCTGATCCCGCAACATTCCCTGGTGTGGCTGCAGCATCTGCACCAGCAGCGCCCGTGATTGATATTCCTCAAGTTGAAGTTGCCGCGCCTGTTGTAGCGCCTAAGGTTGTCGAGCAGAAAATTCTCGCCATCCTGATTGCTGAACGCGAAGGCGGCGTGATCATGGGCAACAACCTGCATCGCGCACTGCGCAAAGAAGCTTTGGTTTTCGGCGAGCGCAAAATTTATCACCGCATGGATTTGGGTCAGCCGGTGTTTTCGGTCGCTGGTTTGCTGAAGCCGGGTCAGCTTGATCCTGCGGAAGCTGAGAGCTTCAGCACGCCGGGCCTCACCGCATTTATGGTGTTGCCAGGACCGGCATCGCCTGTAGACGCTGTACGCGATCTGCTCAATACCACCAAGGAACTCGCCAAGAGCCTCAAGGGCGAGTTGTTCGACAACAAGCGCCAGCCCTTCACCGAAGCGTCCGAGCGCGCCATGCTGGCCGACGTTGAGGAATGGGCGCGCCGTAACGCGTGAGCGCTTCAGACACCGCTACAAAACGCGCCGCAGAACTGCGGCGCGAGCTCAACGAGCACAATCACCAGTACTACGTTCTAGATCAGCCGAGCATTTCTGATGCGGCTTACGATGCGCTGTTCCAAGAACTTCAAGCACTCGAAGTTGCTCACTCTGAACTCCTAACGCCTGACTCTCCGACGCAACGTGTCGGTGGTGTGGCGCGTCCAGAGTTCAAGCCGGTCAAGCATCGCCTGCCGATGCAATCGCTGCGCAAAGAAAATGATGAAGCTGAGTTGCGCGACTTTGATCGTCGCGTTTGCGAAGCATTGCTGCGCAGCGCGGTGGATTACGTGGCTGAGCCCAAGCTCGATGGCTTGGCGGTTTCACTGATCTACGAAAACGGCGTGCTCGTGCGCGGTGCAACGCGTGGTGATGGTGAGACCGGCGAAGACATCACTGAAAATCTCAAAACGATCCGACACATTCCACTGATTCTACGTGGCGCAACGCCGCCGCTATTGGAAGTTCGCGGTGAAGTTTATTTGCCACTCGCGGGTTTTAAGCGCTGGGTGGATGACGTCACCGCACGTGGTGAGAAGGCGCCGGTCAATCCGCGTAATGCCGCTGCGGGAAGCCTGCGTCAACTTGACTCCAAAATCACGGCGCAGCGTCCTTTGGCTTTCTACGCCTATGCGGTTGGTTACACGGAAGGTTGGGCTGCGCCGCGTTTACATTCGGAAGTGTTGGCGCAGATTAAAGCGTGGGGCTTTCCGGTTTCAGAATTAATTGAAGTGGTGCAGGGCGCTGATGGCTGTCTGCGTTATTTCGAAGCGATTGGCGCAAAGCGTGCGGGCTTGCCGTTTGATATCGACGGTGTCGTATTCAAACTCAACGATCTGGCTGGGCGTGAAGAACTCGGCTCTGTCTCGCGTGAGCCGCGCTGGGCCTGCGCATATAAGTTCGCAGCCGAGGAAGCTGAGACGGTTCTCGAAAATATCGAATTCCAAGTGGGGCGAACAGGCGCTATCACGCCAGTGGCGCGACTCAAACCGGTGTTTGTTGGCGGGGCTAATGTGTCCAATGCCACGCTACACAATATGGGCGAAGTCGCACGCAAAGGCGTGATGATTGGGGACACCGTGATTGTGCGCCGCGCTGGCGATGTGATTCCAGAAGTAAAAGAAGTTGTGCTGGCCAAGCGCCGAGAAAATGTACGGGCGATTGCCCTGCCTGCAGGTTGTCCAGTTTGCGGCAGCCCGATTGAGCAGGAAGAAGGCGAGGCCGTTGCGCGTTGCAGTGGTGGCCTGACTTGCCGCGCGCAATTGCATGGCGCGCTTCAGCACTATGTCTCGCGTCGCGCGCTGGATATTGAAGGCCTTGGCGAAAAGTTATTGGCGCAGTTGATCGATCAATCACTGCTGCAATCGCCTGCAGATATTTATGCCTTGCGCGTAGATACGCTGGCAGGCTTAGAGCGCATGGGCGAAAAGTCTGCGCAAAACGTTATTGATGCGATTGAGGCGAGCAAGGCGACTACGCTGGGTCGTTTCATTTACGCACTGGGTATTCGCGATGTCGGTGAAGCAACGGCAGTTGGACTGGCCACGCACTTCCGAACGCTTGAGGCATTAGAACAAGCGGCGAAAGATGATGCGCCGACAGCCGATGCTGAAGGGCTCAAAGATAAAGAACGCTTTCCAAAATTGCGTGAAGTGCCTGATGTTGGCGTGGAAGTCGCTCGCCAAATCAGTCGCTGGTTCGCGCAATCCAAACATCATGACTTGCTGGCTCAGTTGCGAGCGGCAGGCATTCATTGGCCTGAAGCAGCGGCGCGACCTTCAGAAGGCCCCTTGCTCGGAAAGACCTTTGTAATTACAGGCACGCTGCCTGTGTCACGAGATCAGGCTTCTGATTTCATCGAGGCACAAGGCGGAAAAGTGACTGGCTCGGTATCAGCTAAAACGGACTTTCTATTGGCTGGTGAGGCCGCTGGTTCCAAGCGAGCCAAGGCAGAAAAGCTGGGCATTGCAATCCTAGACTGGGACGCACTTCACACTTTATGCGGAACGATAAAAGCCCAAGTAGATAAATAGTACCGTTAGATAATTTGTCTAATGTTGATGAATAGTTAGTTCAGTACTTTGCGCGCCTCGGAATTGACGCCAAAGGATTTGGACGCACATGAAGTGCTTAATAACGATTATTTTTAGTTTCGCAGTGTTTTTTAACTCCAACCTCGCTTGGAGCGCCGGCCCCACAAAATCAGCAGAACCGATGGCTGTGTTTATCGCCGCTGATTGGTGCGCCAACTGCAAAGTTCTTGAGCCTAAGCTGCACGATGCTTTGAAAGGCTTTGAGCACAAGATCAACTTTGTGAACATCGATGTCACTGACGACCGACGATTCTTTCAGTCCAAGCAAGTGGTCTTTAAGCTCGGCGTGCCAAAGCTGTTGAAGGGCTCAGTGTCGGTGGGTTGGGTCGCATTGTTTGATCGCAATGGCAATCAGGTCGGCAAAATCATGCAGGACATGAGCGTGGATGAAATGAAGCAGGCTCTGCAGACCTTATCGGCCAAGTCGATCTAAATATCGCTCTTAGGGAATTATTTGGACCTTGCTGTGGTCGTATCCAGTATCTTCATGCCAAGCTTGCCAATGTTTAAAACTGGAACACCTATGAAACGTCTGCTGCCGATTTTTTTGAGTTTTGTTGCACTGTTGAGTTCTTCTCTTGCGCTCAGTGCTGAGCCCGCAAAAGCAGCGCAGCCAATGGCGGTTTTGATCTCCGCTGATTGGTGCATGAACTGCAAAATCATCAAGCCAAAATTGGAAGAGGCTTACAAAGGCTTTGAGGGCAAGATCAATTTTGCCAGCCTTGATGTAACCAACGACAAAACATTCTTCAAATCCAAACAACAGGCTTTTGCGCTTGGCGTGCCGCAGTTGCTGGCCGGTTCTGTTTCAACCGGCTGGGTGGCTTTGTTTGATCGTCAGGGCAAACAGGTTGGCAGGCTCATGCAGGATATGAGCGTTGAAGATATGCAGAAGGCCCTGAAAGCCTTAGTGGCAAAATAAACTTAGTTTGACGACGACTGCGCGACGCTTTCTGCAGGCGTCAGCGCGCGAATGCTGAGCGCGTGAATATCGGTTTGCATCAGTGCATCAACAGCGGCGTAAACCATACGATGACGGGCAATCAGCGATTGCCCCGTAAATGCCTCAGCCACAACTTTCACATTGAAGTGCCCGCGGCCCGTTGCAGCGCCAGCGTGGCCGGCGTGTAGATGGCTTTCGTCTTCGACTTCGATTTGTTGCGGCTGCAGCGTGAGCTGCAATGCACCGCGAATTTTCTCGATGCGTGTCACGGCAGCGCTTTAATGAAAGGCTGCACGTCTACGTGCGAATAGACGCCTGCTTTAACGTAAGGATCTTCATCGGCCCACGCGCGTGCGCTGGCAAGGTCAGCAAACTCTGCGACGACCAAGCTGCCTACAAAGCCAGCGGCGCCCGGATCAAGGGCGTCAATCGCTGGACGCGGCCCAGCGAGAATCAAGCGGCCTTCTGCTTGGAGTAATTTGAGACGCTCAACATGTGCAGGACGCGTTTCTTTGCGCATCGCGAGGCTGTTCGGCACATCGTGCCCAAGAATCATGTACAGCATTACTTTTCCTGCGGCAGGTAGCGTGCGATAAAAGGAATGTGCGACAGCATGAACACCAGCATCAGTGCGCTAAAGCCAAAGGTTTTGAATTTGACCCAAGTCGATTCGTCGAAATTAGAGGCAACGTAGAGGTTCAACACCGCGCAGAAGGCGAAGAAAATCGCCCAGGCAAAGTTGATGCGGCGCCACACCGGATCAGGAATCTGTAGCGCGGTTTGCGGGATGCGTTGCAATAGCACCTTCTCGCCGATCACATGGCTCAGCAGCAGTGCGAGCGAGAACACCGCATAAAGCGCAGTGGGTTTGAACTTGATGAACGCCGGATCGTGGATATACAGCGTCAGGCCGCCGAAGAAGGCCACGATGATGGCGGTGATCAGGTGCATCTTGTGAAGCTCGCGCTTCCACAGCCAGTAGATCAGCACCAGCGCAAACATCGAGACGATGAGCACGCTCGTGGCTACGTAAATGCCGCCAATGTAATAGGCAGCGAAAAAGGCGAGGGCGGGAAACAGGTCGAGGAAGAATTTCATACGTCGATTATAGCTGCCGCTACAATGTTGCATGAGTGCTGATTGGTTCGAACTACATCCAGACAACCCGCAGAAGCGCCTGCTGGCGCAAGTTGCGGTGCGGCTGCGTGCGGGCGCGGTGATCGCGTACCCCACAGATTCTTGCTACGCACTAGGCTGTCATCTAGGCGATCGTGAGGCTGCGGAGCGACTGCGGCGCATTCGTCAGTTCGACCGTCATCACCAATTCACCTTGATGTGCCGCGATCTTTCTGAGATCTCGACCTATGCACGCGTCGACAACACACAGTTCCGTTTGCTCAAGCGTCTGACGCCAGGGCCTTACACCTTTGTATTGGACGCGACCAAAGAGCTGCCGCGCCGCGTCGCACATGAAAAGCGTAAGACGATTGGTATTCGCGTGCCTGAGCATGTGATTGCGCAAACCATGTTGGAGACACTGGGCGAGCCCCTGATTAGTTGCACGCTGCAGTTTCCGGGTGAAGATGATCCGGTCGACGATCCGCAAGATTGGCGCGATCAGTTGATGCGTGAGGTCGATATTGTTCTGGATGGTGGTAACTGCGGAACGGCACCGACCACAGTGCTCGATCTAACCGGCGGCACCGTGCAATTGCTGCGTCAGGGCAAGGGCGATGTTTCAGATTTGGGTTTGGACTAGTCGGGCCATTTAGCGTTTTTCGCCGAAATATCGTGCGGATGAGCCCAAGCACACACTTCCGGATGTTTGCGGTCGCTATGCTAGTATCAAATCCTACATTCACAGTGAAGGAAGGCATGCGGATCAAGGTCTTAGGCTGTAGCGGTGGCGTCGGCCCTGGCCTGCGCACGACCAGCTTATTGGTCGGCGATGAGACCCTCATCGACGCGGGTACTGGCGTGGGCGATTTAAGCCTCGAACAGCAAGCCCGCATCCGCCAGATCTTCTTGACCCATTCGCATCTCGATCACGTTTGTGGCCTCGCTTTTATGGCCGATAACCTGTTCGATCTGATTGAGCGTCCCGTGAAGGTTTGGGCGACAGCAGAAACACTTTCGGCAATCAAAGAACATATTTTTAACTGGAAAATCTGGCCAGATTTTTCCGTGCTGCCGAATGAGCAAAATCCCTTGTTGGCGTTTTCCACGATTGAGCCAGGCCAATCGCTGACGTCTGCGGATCACTACAAACTCACTGCTTTTAAAGTGCTGCACACAGTGCCTGCGGTTGGTTATGCGGTTGAGGCTGAGCGCGGTACTTTTGTGTTTACGGGCGATACCTACGCCAATGAAGGTCTCTGGACTTTCCTCAACAGCTTGCCGCGTCTGGACAAGCTGATGATTGAGATCGCCTTCCCGAACGAAGACGACGAGCTGGCGGAAGCTTCCAAGCATTTCACTCCGGTTTTGTTGGGGCGCGAGCTGCACAAGCTGCGTCATAAGCCGCAAATCCTGCTGACGCACCACAAGCCGGGCTATGAGCAGATCATCGAAACGGAATGCCGCAAGGAACTGGCTGGTTGGGATTACCGCCATCTCAAACGTGGCGATCTGATCGAAATTTAAACGCCTCGCGCAGCTACCGACCCGGTAGAATGCCGCCTCTGAATTCTCTTGTTTCACGCTCCCGGTTTCTCGCATGTTTGAAAATTTAACGACCCGACTTGGCACTGTTCTCGATTCCATTCGCGGCCAAGGCCGACTGACGGAAGATCAGATCAATGCCGCAACGCGCGAGCTGCGCATGGCGCTGCTTGAAGCCGACGTTGCGCTGCCGGTTGTTAAGGAATTCATCGAACGCATCAAAGTGCGTGCAATCGGTGTTGAGATCACGCAGAGCCTGACACCGGGCCAGCAATTCTTGCGCGTGGTTCAACAGGAACTGACGCAGACCTTGGGTGGTGTTGCAGAACCCATCAATCTTCGCGCGCAGCCACCAGCCGTTATCTTGATGGCAGGTTTGCAGGGTGCAGGTAAAACCACCACCACCGGCAAGCTGGCGCTGTTCCTGAAAGAACGCGAGAAAAAAACCGTCATCGTCGTATCGGCCGACGTTTATCGTCCGGCTGCTATTGAGCAGTTGCGCATCGTCGCCGGCAATGTCGGCGTTGAGTGGTTCCCTTCGGAAGTTGGCCAAAACCCAATTGCCATTGCTGAAGCCGCGTTGGCACATGCGCGTAAGACTTACGCTGATGTTCTGATTGTCGATACCGCGGGCCGTACCACGGTCAACGAAGACATGATGAAAGAGATCACCGCGTTGCACGGTGCGCTCAATCCGGTTGAAACCCTATTCGTCGTCGACAGCATGACGGGTCAGGACGCAGCCAAGACCGCCAAGGCTTTTGCTGATGTTCTGCCTCTGACCGGCGTGGTGTTGACCAAGGTTGATGGCGACTCACGCGGTGGTGCGGCGCTGTCGGTTCGTCAGGTCACTGGCAAGCCGATCAAGTTCATGGGTATGGGCGAGAAGTCCGACAAGCTCGAGATCTTCCACCCGGATCGTATTGCCACGCGCATTCTCGGTCAGGGCGACATGCTCAGCCTGATTGAAGAAACCACGCGCAAAGTCGATCAAGAAAAAGCGCTGAAGTTTGCTGAGAAGCTGAAGAAGAACAAAACCTTCGATCTCGAAGATTTCCGCGAACAGATGGCTCAGGTTCAGAACATGGGCAGCATGGAGGCGATTCTGGACAAGCTGCCGGGTGGTGCGCAGATGAAGGCGCAGGTGGCCAAGGCCAACCCGGAAAAGCAGATCAAGCGTTCGGTCGCCATCATCAATTCGATGACCAAGCAGGAGCGTAAGTACCCTGATTTGATCAAAGCCTCGCGCAAGCGCCGCATCGCGGCCGGTGCTGGGGTTGAGGTACAGGCGGTGAACCAGTTGATGCGCCAGTTCGAAACCACCCGCGACATGATGAAGAAGATGGCGGGCGGCGGAATGATGAAGATGATGCGTAGTCTGGCTGGTAAAATGCCGCCCGGAATGATGCCAAAACGCTAAGTTTTGGTGGTTTTGGGCTGTTTTAGCCCGCTGATTTTGCTGTTAGATCGCTCTTTTTTGATTTTTGATGGCCACAGTCTCAAGGGCGCAATGCCCGTTGTGGGCTCCTGCGCATCCATGCGCCCGCCCACATACCGTACTTCCTGTACATAAATTGAGATAATTTGTCGAAATAGATTGTGGACGCCTTCATAAATGGCTAAAATGCGCGCCCTTTAATGCGCCCGGACTCTTTCGGTCGCACGATATTTGGAAACGATTAAGTATGGTTACCATCCGTTTAGCTCGTGCTGGCTCTAAGAAGCGCCCGTTCTATCATGTTGTCGCCACCGAAAAGAGCAGCCCGCGTGACGGCCGCTTCATCGAGCGCCTGGGTTTCTACAACCCTAACGCCCGCGGCGCAGAACAGAAGCTGGTTGTTGACGCTGGTCGCGTTGACCATTGGACCAAGCACGGCGCACAGGTTTCTGAGCGCGTTACGTACTTGCTCAAGAGCCTGCCTAAGGCCGCTTAAGCCCGATGAATACGCGCCGAGTGACGCTGGGCCGCGTCGTCGGAGCGTACGGGATTAAAGGTTGGGTGAAGGTAATCTCCTCCACGCGACCTGAGCGCAACATCCTTGATTATTCACGCTGGTGGATCGCCAAAGGCGAAGGCAGCGAGGGTTATCAGGCTCAATTGCTGGAAGGCCGTGTCCATGGACGCGGCCTTGTCGCACAAATTAGCGGTAGAGATGGGCTGCCGGTCACTGACCGCAACGTCTCCGAATCACTGATTGGTAGCGAGATTCAGGTGGAGCGTTCTTCGCTACCGCCTGCCGGAGATGGACAGTATTACTGGCACGACTTGATCGGTCTCAAGGTTCAGTCGGAGCAAGGTGACGCACTAGGCGAGGTGACTGAAATCACCAGCAACGGCGCACAAGATATTTTGGTGGTGAAGGATGCTGAAACCGAACGGCTCATTCCGTTTGTACAGGATCACATCATCAAGTCGGTCGATATCGGTCAGGGTTTGATCGTCGCCGACTGGCTTCCAGAGTACTAGGAAGCATGAAGATTGAAGTGCTGACGCTGTTCCCCGAGTTGGTGGAACAGACAGGTAAGCACGGCATGCCGAGGATTGCGGTTGAAGGCGGAGCCCTGCAGCTGAGTACGCGTAACCCGCGTGACTACAGTGGCAACAAATGGCGCCGCGTTGACGACCGACCCTACGGTGGTGGTCCGGGAATGGTGATGGAAGCTGAGCCGCTGGCTCGCGCAATCACTGATGCCCGAGCAGAACTGGGCGATGTACGCGTGATTGGGTTGTCGCCGCAAGGCCAACCACTGACGCAAGCCTTGGTCGAAAAGCTGGCAGAGATGCCCGCACTGGTTTTGGTATGTGGTCGCTACGAAGGCATTGATGAACGCTTCGTGCGAACGCAGTTAGATATGGAATTGTCGCTGGGCGACTTTGTTTTGTCCGGCGGTGAATTGGCGGCGATGGTGGTGATCGACGCGGTGGCGAGGTTGCTACCCGGCGTGTTGGGCCATGAGGCATCGGCAGTGAACGATTCGTTCTCGGCAGGCATCTTGGATCACCCACACTACACGCGGCCTGAAGACTGGCGCGGCCAGTCGGTACCTGAAGTGCTGATGTGCGGCGACCACGCCAAAGTGGCGCGCTGGCGACTGAAGCAGGCTCTCGGTGCCACATGGTTGAAACGGCCTGACTTGTTAGAAGGGCTGGCGCTGGACAAGGAAAAGAAGCAACTGCTGAGTGAGTTTATCGCTGAGCAGAACGTCATTTGATATGAGGTGAGTGTTATGCAGAACAAAATTATCGCCGCGATTGAAGCGGAACAGATGGGCAAGAAGATCCCGGATTTCCGTCCTGGTGACACCGTCGAAGTGAAAGTTAAGGTTAAAGAAGGCGACCGCGAGCGTCTGCAGGCGTTCGAAGGCGTTGTTATCGCCCGCCGCAACCGCGGCGTGAACTCGGCATTCACCGTTCGCAAGATTTCGCACGGCGAAGGTGTTGAGCGCGTTTTCCAGACCTACAGCAGCCAGGTTGCTGAGATCATCGTGAAGCGCCGCGGCGACGTCGCACGCTCCAAGCTCTACTATCTGCGTGACCTCGCCGGTAAGGCAGCTCGCATCAAGGAAAAGCTCGCTTAATCAGCGACTCGCGGGCGAAAGCTCACGACGTTTCAAGCTTAAGAAAAGCCAGTATCGGGTTCCCGGTACTGGCTTTTTGTCGTCTTACGACCAGAGTTGAGGGCTTGAAAATCAGCTTCTGAGCCTCATTAGCTTTACATCCCACACACTTGATCCCAAAGATTAAATAGAACCATGTCCGCCGAAAAGCACGAATTCCAAGCCGAAACCCGTCAGCTACTACGCTTGATGATCCACTCGCTGTATTCCAACAAGGAAATCTTCCTTCGCGAGTTGGTCTCCAATGCATCGGATGCGGTCGACAAGCTGCGCTTCCTTGCTGTGTCGAGCCCAGCGCTGTTAGGTGAAGACACTGAGCTCCGTATCGACCTGAGCCTCGACAAGGCCGCAGGCACGCTCACAATCAAGGACAACGGCATCGGCATGTCGCGCGAGGAGGTGATTGAGAACCTCGGCACCATCGCCAAGTCCGGCACCAAGAAATTTCTCGAATCACTGACCGGCGAACAGCAAAAAGACGCGCAGTTGATTGGCCAGTTTGGTGTGGGTTTCTATTCAGCCTTCATCGTCGCCGACAAAGTCACCGTGTTGACCAAGCGCGCGGATTCAGACGAAGCCGTGCGCTGGGAGTCTGAAGGCGAGGGCAGCTACACGCTGGAGCCGTCATTCAAACTCGATCGTGGTACCGAAGTGATTTTGCATGTGCGCGAGGACGACAAGGAATTCCTTGAGCCGATGCGCTTGCAGCACATCATCCGTCGCTACTCTGATCACATCGGCCTGCCTATCCGCATGCTCGATGAAGACAGCAAGGAATGGGAAACGCTGAACCAAGCGCGTGCGCTTTGGACGCGTCCCAAGTCTGAGCTGACGGACGAGGATTACCAGAACTTCTACACGCACATCAGCCACGACCATGAAGCGCCGCTGGCATGGACGCATCAGAAAGTGGAAGGCAATCTCGAATACACCTCGCTGCTCTATATCCCGGCGCGTGCACCGTTCGATATGTGGGACCGCGACCAAAGCCGCGGCGTTCAGCTTTACGTGAAGCGCGTGTTCATCATGGACAAGGCTGCAGAGTTGTTGCCGCCTTATCTGCGATTTGTGCGTGGCTTGGTGGATTCTTCTGACCTGCCACTCAATGTTTCGCGCGAGCTGCTGCAAGGCAATCGCACCGTTGAGAAGATCAAGAGCGCGCTGGTCAAACGTGTTCTCGACATGCTCGACGATATGGCCGAGAAAAAGCCCGAGGACTACGCCAAGTTCTGGCAGGCTTTTGGTGTGGTGCTGAAAGAAGGCATGGTCGATGACGTTGCTAATCGTGATCGTCTTGCCAAGCTCTGTCGCTTCAGCTCAACCACGCAATCGGTTACGCCTGAAGTTACGCTCGCGGCGTATGTCGCTCGTATGCCTGCGGAGCAGGAGGCGATTTACTTCCTCACCGCAGACACGCTTGCCGCTGCAAATGCCAGCCCGCATTTGGAAGGTTTCCGCAAACGCGGTTTTGAAGTGTTGTTGCTCACTGATCGTATCGACGAATGGGTTGTCTCCAACCTGCACGAATTCGAAGGCAAGAAGCTGGAGAGTGTTGCGCGTGCAGGCGTTGATCTTGGCGGTAAGGAAGAAACGCCTGAGCAGGTTCAGCAGAACAAGGATTTTGAAGAAGTGGTGACGCGCGTTGCCAAGGCTTTGGAGTCCCGCGTCGAATCCGTGCGCTTGTCTTCACGCCTTACCGAATCACCATCGTGCTTGGTTTCAGGCGATAACGCGCTGAGTCAACGTTTGCAGAAAATGTTTCAGCAAGCGGGCGAGAAAGTGCCTTTGGCCAAACCGATCCTGGAACTCAATGCAGAGCATCCGTTGGTGATACGTCTGCGTGATGCAGGTGAGGGCGAAGGTTTCGTCGATTTGGCCGAACTGCTCTACGGCCAGGCGCTGCTCGCTGAAGGCGCGCAGCTTGAAGATCCCGCAGGTTTCGTCAAACGTCTGAACAAGCTGATTCTGGGCCAGACCGAAGCTGGTCGAATCCTGCTGAGCTAAATCGTCGGACTAGCGCTTAACCGCGACGAGATTAATCAAAGTCTCTTCGTGGTTAGCGCGTGGGCGAATGCGGAAGATGCGCTCGAAAATTCCGAGATCGCTGCGGCTCCACCAGAGAAATGGGTAAGAGATCGATTTTTCCTGAATCTCAAACCCTGCGTCGCGAATCATCGCGAGAAACTCTGGCGCGGTTCTTTGTACGTCCATCGGATGGCGGAACAGAAGACGGATAATCCACGAATGGATATAGGCTTTGGTGGATTCGGCAAACAGTAAAACGCCGCCGGGTTTCAGCACGCGATTAAATTCTGCGAGTGCTTCGTGCTGATGCACGAGGTGGTGAAAAGTCTGATGGCAGAACAACATGTCTGCTGATTGATCTGCTAGCGGCAATGCAGCGCTATCGCCTTGCTTGAGTTCTACCTTCAGCTTTTTGTCTGCAATTGTTTTTGTGGAGATCGCGAGCATCTCAGGTTCAACATCGATGCCGATCAACTGTTGCGGTGCAAAACGCTCGTTGAGCAGTGCAAAGGAGCGGCCCCAGCCACAACCCACATCAACGACGACTGGGTAAGACGTTTTACGCTCAGGAATCAAACGCTCAAGATCTTTGATCGCGCGCGTCAGTACGTGAGTGGTCCAGGTGGCAGTGCCTAAAAACCAAATGCCAAAGCGTGATTCGGCCACATGCTCGATCACTTTGCCGTCTGGGGTTTTCATGCTTTGTACGGCGCTCATTCTGCTTCCTCTAAAACGTTAATGCCGAGCTTACATCACCTCAAGACACGAATCGCAGTAACAAAGTTTTCTTGCCAAAAATCCGCATCCACTGGGGCGACAATCACTTGTCGTCCTCGTGCTGGTGCATGTACTGCTCGGCCATCGCCGACATACAAAGCCACGTGCAATCCACCGCCGAGTTTATAGAACAGTAAATCGCCTGGCAGCGCATTGGAGAGGGAGATTTTTTTGCCTGCGTGGAGTTGTTCGCTGGTCGTGCGTGGGATTTTTATGCCTGCTTGGGCATAGCTGTATTGCACCAAGCCACTGCAATCAAAACCATCTTGCGTTGTGCCGCCGTAGCGATACGGACGGCCGATTTGTCCCAGCGCTTCCATCGCGATGGTGCTGCGCTCAGAGTCATCCAGTGACTTCAGCGGACTGCTGACGCAGGCACTGAGCAATAGTGTGATCAGCAGTGCCCAGTGCGGCCAGATACGTCTCACGCGCAATTAGGCCGCAGGCGGTTGAGTGTCGATCATCGAAGGGCGCTGCGAGAATTTCTCGTGCCACGCCACTAAGGCTTCATGGTCTTTGCGCCAATCAATGTAAGGCAAGCGGAAATCGAGGTAGCTCAAGGCAACCGCAGTGCTGATTTCCACGATGCTCGGTGTGTCGAGAGAAAGCGCATCAACTTCGAGGCTCAGGGTGCCGACGCTACGCAGAATAATTTCTGCCTGACGATCTAAGAATGCGGTGTAGATGATGCTTTCTGGGCGACGCTTTTCGAACAGCATCGCCACTGCAGCGGTCGTGATGCCGTCAGCGATTCGCGCACGACGCAAAGCGGCCCAGCGTTTAGTGCCGCGCGGCAAACTCTGAACGCCGCTATGTCCGCGCGTTTGCAGATATTCGATGATCAACTCTGAATCCGGCAGTGCTTCGCCTTTTTCAGTGACGAGTGTCGGAATGCGCGATAGCGGATTCGCTGCGAGAAATTCGGGTGGAGGACTGAACGGATCGGTAAGAATTTCTTCAATCAGATCGCTTAATCCGAGTTCTACTGCAACCACACGGACTTTGCGTGCAAAGGGTGAGGTCTTACTGCCATAGAGCTTCATTTTCATTTTAGTAGTGCTCCGCTCCGTCGCAAATAAAGAAGGGCCGCAAAGTTTAACCTTTGCGACCCTTTGATGCCTCAAGACTACTTTAGTTGCCGTGCAATTTGTCCAAATATCGCTCGGCGTCCAATGCCGCCTGACAGCCGGTGCCGGCGCTGGTGATGGCTTGGCGGTAAACGTGATCCATCACGTCGCCTGCGGCAAACACGCCTGGCACGCTGGTTGCCGTGGCATCGCCCGCGGAGCCGGAATGCACGCTGATGTAGCCGCCATTCATCTTCAACTGACCTTCAAAGATGCTGGTGTTCGGTGAGTGGCCAATGGCGATAAACGCGCCTTTGACTTCGATTTCGCGCGCTTCACCGGTCTTCACATTTTTGATGCGAATGCTGTTGACGCCCGTGGCATCACCCAATACTTCATCCAAGGTTGAGTCCCAAACGATTTCGACCTTGCCTTCAGCAGCGCGCTTGGCGAGCTTGTCGTGCAAAATCTTTTCGCCTTTGAACTTGTCACGGCGATGAACCACAGTCACTTTTTTGGCAATGTTGGAGAGGTACAGCGCTTCTTCAACAGCGGTGTTACCGCCGCCGATTACAGCAACTTCCTGCCCCTTGTAGAAGAAGCCATCGCAAGTTGCGCAAGCCGATACGCCCTTGCCGCGAAACGCTTCTTCGCTAGGCAGGCCTAGGTACTTGGCGCTGGCGCCGGTAGTGATGATCAGCGCATCGCAGGTATACGTGCCCTGGTCGCCCGTCAATGTGAACGGACGATTCTGCAGATCGACCTTGTGAATGTGGTCATAAACCATCTGCGTTTCAAAGCGCTCAGCGTGTTGCTGCATGCGCTGCATGAGTGCAGGGCCCATCAGGCCTTCGACATCGCCCGGCCAGTTGTCGACTTCTGTCGTGGTCATCAGCTGACCGCCCACTTCGATGCCCGTAATCATGGTGGGCTTGAGGTTGGCGCGCGCGGCATAAACTGCTGCGGTGTAACCGGCGGGGCCGGAACCGAGAATAACCAGGCTGTGATGTTGTGTGCTCATGGCGATGCCTTATTGAATTCGTGGGTGTAGATATGAAATGGGGCCGACTTTCGCCGGCCCCATGTGCTGCCGGTACGTATTTCTTACAGAGCTGCTGCGTTCTTAGCGAGGTAGCTAGCAACGCCGTCGGCGGTTGGCTTCATGCCTTCGTCGCCTTTCTTCCAGCCAGCTGGGCAAACTTCGCCGTGCTGTTCGGTGAATTGCAGAGCGTCAACCAGACGCAGCAGTTCGTCGACATCGCGGCCCAGTGGCAGGTTGTTGACCTGCTGGTGCTGCACAACGCCGTCTTTGTCGATCAGGAAGGTTGCGCGGAAAGCGACGCCATCTTGGTGCTCAACGCCATAAGCGCGGGTAATTTCATGCTGCACGTCAGCGACCATCGGGAAGCCGATTTCGCCAATGCCACCCTTAGCAACCGGCGTTTGGCGCCATGCAAAGTGGGTGAACTGCGAGTCAATCGACACGCCGAGCAACTGTACGCCGCGCTCTTCAAACGCTTTGCGACGGTGTTCGTGCGCAATGATTTCGGAAGGGCAAACGAAGGTGAAATCCAATGGCCAGAAGAACAGGGCGACGTGCTTGCCGCGGTAGTCCGACAGCTTGATCTCTTTGAAAGAGCCATCGCCCATAACAGCTTGGGCCTTAAAGTCAGGGGCGGCGCGGTTTACTAAAACGCTCATTGCATATTCTCCAGATTGGGTACGTAGAAATTTTGTATCGAGTGTTCCGACAAGCCGGGATTCAGCATTTAGGCTCGATCAGTGGCGATCAGTGTAGGGATGCCAAATAAATAGATCAAAGCAAATCTTTTTATTTGCTAAATAGGCGTTGCCTATGAACCTTTGGCCCCCATACTGAGTCAGATACCAACAACTGAAGCTATATGGGCTTCATGCGATACTTTCAATATCTTAGCTAGAAATCCTTGAAATGAGCGAGAAACAATCCTTTTTGGGCCGCCTGTTGAACTTTGCTTGGCGCTTTGTTGTTGGCGTCTACAAATTTGTCACGGTGATGATCTTTGTTGTAATCGTGGCATTTATCTGGATGGGCTTCCAAGGCGGCCCACCGCCTAAGGTCGATAGCAATATCGCCTTGGTGATTGCGCCCACCGGTGAACTGGTCGAACAGCTGGATCGCGATCCGAGTCGTGTCTTCCTCGAAGACATCGCTGGCGATATGCCTTCGCAAACTTTGCTTCGTGATTTGATTGAAGCGTTGGAAGAAGGCGCTAACGATCCGCGCATAAAGCTTGCAGTACTCAAGCTTGATGGACTCACTTCCGCAGGCCTGCCTCAGTTGGAAGAGCTGGGCGAAGCGGTTCATCGATTTCGCGACGCCGGCAAAAAGGTTGTGGCTTATTCGCCTTCATACGAGCAAGAGCATTACTACCTTGCCGCGCAAGCCGATGAAGTGGTGCTAGATCCAATGGGCATGGTCAGCGTCGAAGGCTTCAGCAGCTACAACAATTATTTTAAAGATGCGCTCGACAAGCTCGGTGTACAGGTCAATGTGTTTCGCGTTGGCGAATACAAATCAGCCGTTGAACCGTTTACGCGCAACGACATGTCACCTGAATCGCGTGCCGCAAATCAAAAATGGCTAGGCGATTTATGGACGGAATACGGCGCATCCGTTGCCGAAGGTCGCGGTTTGCCTGAAACAGCAGTGGACAACTACGTCAAGAATTTTGCTGCTGAGATTCAGAAGTTCCAAGGCGATGGCGCGGCTTACGCCAAGAGCGCCGGTTTGGTCACTCAGATTGAAACGTTGGGACAGTTCCGCAAACGTATCGGTGCCATCGTCGGTTTTGACGATGAGCACGGCAGCTTCCGTCAGATCAATCAGCATGATTATTTGCATGCCATACACCATGAGCAAAGCAAGCAGCCCGCTGCAAAGCCAGCAAACAAAATCGCGCTCGTCGTAGTGCAGGGTGAAATTGTTGATGGCGAAGGCCAGCCTGGCCAAGCTGGCGGCGACACTATTTCTGACCTGCTCGATCAAGCACGTCGTGATGACGATATCGCGGCCGTAGTGCTGCGCGTCGATTCACCCGGCGGCAGCGTCTGGGCTTCAGAACAGATTCGTCGCGAAGTACAGGAATTGCGCGCTAGCGGTAAGCCCGTAGTGGCGTCGATGTCCTCTGTCGCAGCGAGCGGCGGTTATTGGGTGTCGATGGCTGCGAATCAAATTTGGGCGCATGCCAGCACCATCACCGGTTCTATCGGCATCTTTGGCTTGGTGCCTAACCTCAACAAGCCGTTAGAGAAATTGGGCATTCACACCGATGGCGTCGGCACCACAACGCTGGCCGGTGCGTTCCGTATGGATCGTCCGCTGTCGCCAGAAGTTGGCAGCATCATTCAGGCGCAGATCAACAAGGGTTATCACGACTTTATTTCTGGCGTTGCCGCCGCACGTAAATTGCCGATTGAAAAAGTTGATCAGCTCGCACGTGGCCGCGTTTGGAGTGGCAACGACGCGCATGCGCTCGGACTGGTTGATGAGTTTGGTGGCTTGGAAGACGCCGCCGATGCCGCTGCTAAATTTGCAGGTATTGATGCCGAAGACTACGTCATCGAAGAAATGCAGCCAGAGCACAATTTCACCAGCAAGCTGTTGTCCAGCTTCTCGGGCAGCATTCATCTGAGTGCAGTGCCGGGCTTGCCCCAATGGGCGCAGCGCGTGCTTGAGAAAGCTGACGTCGCTGCTGATCTGCGTTGGATGAATGATCCACGCGGCATGTACGCTTTCTGCTTCTGCACACCGAGCGGCACTGCGCGCTAATGCCGCACGTCGAGGTCGATGGCAGTAAGCTGTATTACGAAGAGTCGGGCCAAGGCCCGGCCTTGGTTTTACTCCATGGCCTCGGTTCTTCAGCAGAAGATTGGGAATATCAGATCCCTGAATTCTCGCGTCACTATCGCGTGATCGCGATGGACTTGCGTGGCTTCTACCGCAGCTCACGTGGCACGGGTGCGATGTCTATCGCACGCTTCGCAGCAGATGTTAGAAACTTATTGAATCAACTCAACGTCGATCGTTTCTATTTGATCGGCTATTCGATGGGCGGCGCCATCGCTTTGCAGCTTGCGCTGGATAATCCCGGCGCTGTGACCAAGATGGTGATTTCCAACAGCGTGCCCAGCTTCAGGCCGCGGACGCTAAAACAACATTTCGAAGTTTTCTATCGCCAGATCGTGATGACGCTGCTTGGGCCTGTGCGTTTGTCGAAGATCGGCGCGCAGCGTATGTATCCTGGCGAACATCAATTGGAACTGCGCGAAAAAAGTGCAGAGCGCGGCGCGCGTAATGGGTCGAGCTACCTTCAGTCATTGCGAGCGCTAACACGTTGGTCAGTGCTCGATCGTCTGCAAGAGCTGCGGATGTCGGTGCTGGTGTTGGCTGCTGAGTACGATTACTTCACGCGTGAAGACATGCTGCAATTTGCGCATGCATTGCCCAAGGGCCGCTTCCATCTTTTCCCCGGTACGCATCACGGTTTGCCATTGGAATCGCCCAATGCGTTCAACGCCGTCGTGCGTAAATTTCTGGAGAGCCGATGAACAGTCATCCGATTGGCCTCTTTGATTCCGGCGTTGGCGGTATCTCGGTTCTACGCGAAGTGCAGAAGCTGCTGCCGCGCGAACAACTGATCTATTACGCTGATAGTGGTCATTGCCCCTATGGTGGCAAACCGCGCGAAGAAATCATTGCGCGTGCCTGTGTCATCACTGAATTTTTATTGGCGCAAGGTGCCAAGCTGATTGTGGTGGCTTGCAACACCGCGACTATCGCAGCAGTTGAGCATCTGCGCGCGACATATCCCATTCCTTTTGTGGGCATGGAGCCTGCGGTAAAGCCTGCTGTGGCGCATACGCGAAGTGGTGTCGTCGGCGTGCTCGCGACAGGCGCAGCGCTCGCGGGAGAAAAATTTCACAACCTAGTGGCCAAGCATGCGCAAGGCGTACGCATGATCACGCAGCCATGCCCGGGTTTGGTCGAGTGCGTTGAGCGAGGTGATCTCGATGGTCACCAGCCACGTCGTTTGCTGGAGCAATACACCGAACCTCTGCTGCGTGCGGGCGCTGATACTTTAGTGTTGGGCTGTACGCACTATCCATTCTTGCGACCGTTGATCGCAGATATTGTCGGACCCAAAATTACTTTGCTCGATACCGGCGAAGCAGTCGCACGACAAACACGCCGCGTGTTGGAGCGTGAGCAACTGCTCAATGATCACGGCGATGGTGGTGTGACTTGGCATACGAGTGGTGATGCAGTGGATTTTGAACGACTGCATCAACTCTTGATGGCTACTTGAGCCTACGCGCTAACCACTCTTCGCGTGACTGTCCCCAAGCGACAACATGAGCGCTTTCGTAAGGTGCAGGAAGTTTGCAGTCACGCAGAATGCGCGAGCCTAGTTTTTGCGCGACACGCTCGGAGGCGTGATTCTCTGGGGCAATCGTATGGATGACTTCTTGCCAGCCAAGATTGGCGAAGGCCCAATCAATGGCCGCAATCGCACCTTCAACAGCGTAACCGCGTCCCCATGCTTCACGGATGATGCCCCAGCCGACTTCGGTTCCGGGCCAGCCCTCAGGCACCCACGGGCCTAGACGGCCAACCCAGCGGCCACTGGATTTTTCGATGACGGAAAACATACCGAAGCCTTGGATTTCCCACGCGCCAGCCATCGCGAGAAAGCCGCGCCAAGAGACAGAGCGCACCTGCTGACCACCAATGAAGCGCGCCGCTTCTGCATCAGCCATGAAAGCGGCCCACGCATCAAAGTCTTCAGCCCGCACAGGGCGAAGAATGAGTCGTTCAGTTTCGATCAGTATGTTGCGATGGTCAGGCATTTTTGATTCCAATCGCTGCACTACTTAGTGCTCAGGCAAATCGCATCGACAAATCAACCGCACGCAAATGTTTGGTGATGCCGCCAATCGAAACGCGATCAACGCCTGCCTCGGCGTAACCACGCACATTGGCCAAGGTTGTGCTGCCGGAGTATTCGATGACGGTTTTGCCGCCCTTGGCGCGATGTGCACGCGTCAGTGCGACAGCTTCGCGAAGTTCTGGCAATGGAAACTCATCAACCAGCAGTAGATCAACATCCGCTGCCAATGCTTCGCGTGCTTCATCCAGCGTTTCGGCTTCTGTCATCAACGGCACGCCAGCATTCAGCGCACGTGCATTGGCGATGGCCTGACGAATGCCGCCTGCAGCAGCAATGTGATTTTCTTTAATCAGAATGCCGTCGTACAAACCAATGCGGTGATTGATGCCGCCGCCGCAAAGCACAGCGTACTTTTGCAAATTACGCAGGCCGGGCAGGGTTTTGCGTGTGTCTGCGATGCGTGTATCAGTGCCAGCAACAGCATCGACGTATTGCTTCACAGCCGTTGCGGTGCCTGAAGCAGTCTGCAAGAAATTAAGGGCAGGGCGTTCGCCACTGAGCAATGCGCGTGCAGGGCCATGCAATGTGAAAAGTTTTTGATCTGGCGCGACGGTCGCGCCTTCTTCAATAAGCCATTCAACTCGAATGTTCGGGTCAATCTGACGAAACACTTCATCTACCCAAGGGCGGCCACAAATCACCGCGGCTTCGCGTGAGATCACGCGAGCATTGCCGATTTCATCGGCAGCAACCAAGCGTGCAGTGACGTCGCCACTGCCAATATCTTCAGCCAAAGCGCGCGCAACTGTTTCGCTGAGATCAGTGACGTAGCTAGGGATTTGAATGTTCATGCTTATTAAGCGCCGAGTAAAAACTCAAGAAGCGCCATCTGCGCCCACAGGCGATTTTCGGCTTCGTCCCAAATGACAGACTGTTCGCCGTCAATTACTTCAGCGCTGACTTCTTCGCCGCGGTGCGCGGGCAGACAGTGCATGAAGATGGCATCGGGTTTTGCACGCTTCATCAAATCAGCATCGACTTGATAGCCAGCGAAATCGGCAAGACGTTTTTTGGTTTCCGCTTCCTGGCCCATGCTGGTCCAAGTGTCGGTGATGATCAGATCTGCGCCATTGGCGGCAAACGTTGCGCCGTGAACAATTTCAACATGTGCGCCAGCGGCTTTGACGATCTTGGCGTCAGCCTCATAGCCCTTCGGAGTTGCGATGCGCAGCTTGAAATCGAACAGCACAGCGGCTTCGATAAATGAATGGCAGACGTTGTTGCCGTCACCAATCCACGCAGCCACTTTTCCTTTCGGATTACCGCGATGTTCAAACCAGGTCTGCATATCCGCAAGCAACTGGCAGGGGTGATGAAGTTCTGACAGGCCGTTGATCACTGGCACGCGAGAGTTCGCAGCGAGATCTTCTTGATCGGCCTGTGAGTCGTTACGAATCATGATCGCGTCGACCATGCGAGACAGCACTTTGGCTGTATCGCTGATCGGTTCATCGCGACCGAGTTGTGTGGTGCCCGAGTGCAGGAACAGCGCGTGGCCACCAAACTTGGCCATGCCTGCTTCAAAGCTCACGCGAGTACGTGTGGAATTTTTGGCGAAAATCATCGCCAGCGTTTTGCCGGTAAAAGGACGGTAACTCGTATCGCGCATGTTCTTCAGCGCAATGGCGCGCGCAATAATCTGCTGAGCTTCAGCAGCGCTTAAGTCCGAAAGTTTCAGCAAATGCCGCGTCATTACTGCGTCCTCAAAATAAAAAAGGGCCGCTCCGCAGAGCGGCCCCAGTATTTGCCCACAGCCTTAGCCGAGGTTTTTCTCCACAAACTGCCAGTTCACCAATGCCCAGAAATGTTCTAGGTAGGTGGGGCGCGCATTGCGGTAATCAACGTAGTAAGCGTGTTCCCAGACGTCGCAGGTCAGCAGTGGTTTCTGGCCGTCGGTCAAGGGATTACCAGCACCTGTGGTGCTGGTAATCGCGAGTGAACCATCAGCATTCAAAACCAGCCATGCCCAACCGGAACCAAAAGTGCCTAGCGCAACTTCGGTGAACAGCTTTTTGAAATCATCAACGCCGCCAAACTGTTTGATAAGCGCAGTTACCAATTTCTTGCTCGGAGCTTTGGACTCAGGAGTCAGACAATTCCAGAAGAAATTGTGATTCCAAACCTGCGCCGCATTGTTGAAAATTTTGCCGGAAGATTTTTTAACTAAATCGTCCAGATCCATATTCTCAAATTCGGTGCCGGCAATGAGTTTGTTCCCATTGTCTACGTAGGCTTTGTGGTGCTTGGCATAGTGATAGTCCAGCGTTTCGCGGGACATATGCGGCTCCAAATCGCTTCTACCGTAGGGCAATTCTGGCAAGGTTAACGCCATGGCGCTGAACTCTCTTTTAGAACGGCAGACCGTGTGAAGAAGCAGCCATGAACATCAGCATCGGAATCGACAGCAAAGCGTTGGTGCGTGATGCCAGGAATGCGCGACGGCGAGCGACAACTTTCTCTTCGTCGGTCGCAGGCTTCAGGCCAAGGATTTTCTGCTGGTTCGGCCAGATAATCGCCCAGACGTTGAACAGCATGATGGTGCCGAGCCAAGCGCCGTAGCCAATTGCGTTGCCGTAAGGGCCAGCGGTGCCGATGGCGCCGAAGGTGAAAGCGCCTGCAAGCCAGCCAACGTGAGCCAGATACGCAGCGCCGGACAACCAGGTTACGAGCGCCGACCAGCGGAACCACAGAAGTGCGCGCGGAGCGACGTACTTGGTAATGCCACCGCCGCCAGGACCGCCCTTGTCGGCAGCTGCGTCAGCTAGTGCTGGAACCTGCACGAAATTGAAGTAATACAGCAAGCCGATCCAGGTGATGCCTGCAACGATGTGCAGCCAGCGGGCCAGCAGCATGGCGTTTACGCCGGTGTGTTGGCTGAGGACGGCGGCCAGAACGATGGCCAGCACTAGTCCAGCAGTCAGAGTCCCTTTAATAGTATTTAGCGGATTCATGTCTTTATCTTCCTTGTATCTACGTATGTTTGATGAATAACAGGCCGCCACGTTACCCGAACGGCGCGGCAGGATAAAGCACGATGAAACGATTTATTGGCTGAAAGCGCTTGCAGCAGCAATCCGAATTGTCTGGGCGTATAATCCGCGCGCTTTGGGCTACCCCCTACTGGACAGGGCACATGGACGCACTCGAAAGAATCAAACAGCAAGTTACTGAAAACCCGATCATTATCTATATGAAGGGTTCGCCAGATTTTCCGCAATGCGGATTCTCTGCTCGCTCAACGCAGGCGCTGAAAGCCTGCAATGTTCCGTTCTCCTTCATTAATATTTTTGAAGATGAAGAGATTTATCGCGCACTGCCCAAGTTTGCTAACTGGCCGACCTTCCCTCAGCTGTATGTGAAGGGTGAGCTGATTGGTGGCTGTGACATCACGCTGGATTTGTTCCAGTCGGGCGAACTCAAGAAGATGCTGGACGAAGCTGTCGCCAGCGGTAAGAAGGCTGCTTAAGACTACAAACCTGATGCGCCAGAATGGCGCATCAGGCTGAGTTGCAAATAGAAATGCCCGCATCAGCGGGCATTTCTGCGTTTATGGGACCAACATCGCTTGCGCGACCAGCTTGCGCTTGTCCTCGCCAAAGAGGATCTCCACTAATTTGAGCGCAAAGGGCAGGGCCGTCGCTGGCCCCTGTGCCGTGATGCAGTGGCCGTCGACCACAATCGGCTGATCCACAAAATGCAGCAGCTTGTCCTTAAAGCTGGGATAGCAGGTTGCCTGTTTGCCATCGAGCAATCCATGGGGCGACAGGGTCAACGCAGGTGCCGCGCAGATTGCGCCGTACCATTTCTTATCGATGCGTTGCTGGCGCAACTTTTCGATCAGCGGTGCGTGTTTGCCAAGATTCTCAGCGCCTTTCTCGCCGCCGGGTAAAACAATCAGGTCGAAGGCAACATCGGCGATGTCTTTAAAGAGGATGTCTGCGGTGAGCGTGATATCGCGAGTTCCAACGACTGCGAGTTCCGGCTCCGTGCTGGCAACCGTAACGCGGACACCGGCGCGGCGAAGGACGTTGATCAGCATGACGGCTTCAAGACTTTCTGAACCGTAAGCGATAGGCACAAGAGCTTTCATATTGTTGTGATTCCTGTAGATGGCCTATAGACACTCTATCAGGCTGTCTGCAAGGCCGAACCCACCCGTTATTGAGCATGGAATTTGCCCTGCTGCGCCGGGCTTGCACCAACTTGGCACTCTAATTGCTTCACTGCTCTCAAGGTCTCGACTGTTTTAGAAAAAGAGACGTCGCAGTAAAGATTGGGGAATGACGATGAAGCGTAAGTACGCGAACTGGTTACTGAATGTTCCTTTCTTGGTTTTTGCGTTGCTTTGGCTTCCGCAAAATACTTGGGCGCAGGAAATTCCCGCAGATAGTCCGGCGGTAGTGGAAGCGGCAGCGATTGCTCAGCCGCCAGCAGCGGAGCCCGCTGCACCGCCAACCCGTCCATTCACAGTGACTGCCGACAAAATTAATTCTGGCGATACCGCGTGGATGTTGGTCTCCACCGCGCTGGTGTTGTTGATGACGATTCCTGGTTTGGCGCTGTTCTACGCGGGCATGGTGCGTAGGAAAAACGTGCTTTCTACTGCGCTACAAAGTTTTTGTATCACTTGTTTGGCGACAGTGATCTGGGTGGTGGTGGGTTACAGCCTCGCGTTCACGCCGGGCACAGGGTTCATTGGCGGATTTGATCGAGTGCTGTTGTCAGGCATGAGCTTCATCAAAGAGACCGGCACGCTGACGGTGAGTCACATTGCAACGACGATTCCTGAGTCGGTATTTGTGATGTTTCAGATGACCTTTGCGATCATCACGCCTGCGCTGATCACGGGTGCTTTCGCTGAGCGCATCAAGTTTGGTGCGATGGTGGTGTTCATCTGTTTATGGTCGCTATTTGTCTACGCACCGGTCGCTCACTGGGTGTGGGAACCAACAGGTTGGTTGGCCGCACTCGGCGCGCAAGATTTTGCGGGCGGCACTGTCGTGCATATCAACGCAGGCGCAGCAGGTTTGATGTGCGCTTTCGTACTCGGCAAGCGCAAAGGTTATGGCGAAGATGCGTTCATCCCTTACAACCTTGCCTTTACCTTGATCGGCGCTTCGCTGCTCTGGGTCGGCTGGTTTGGATTTAACGCGGGTTCCGCAGGTGCTGCAGATGGCCGTGCGGGCATGGCGATGTTGGTGACGCAGATTGCTGCAGCAACTGCCGCGCTCACCTGGATGCTGGTTGAAATGTTTACACGCGGTCGCGCCACGCTGTTAGGTGCTTGCTCGGGTGCGGTCGCAGGTTTGGTCGCGATCACGCCAGCGTCTGGTTTCGTTAACGTCGGCGGCGCGTTAGCGATTGGTTTGGCTGCGGGCATCTGCTGTTACTGGGGCGCAACGGGCCTCAAGCATTTTCTCGGCGCAGATGATTCGCTGGATGTCTTTGGTATTCACTGCGTAGGCGGCCTCGTCGGCGCACTGTTAACCGGCGTCTTCGCAGACAAGGCGATTGGCGGCGCGTCGGGTAGCGTCATGGTGCAGGCGGTGGGCGCATTTGCCACATTGTTCTACAGCGCTGGTGTGTCGCTAGCACTGTTACTGATCATCGACTTCACCATCGGCCTGCGCGTAACACGCGAGGATGAATTGCAGGGTCTTGATCTGTCGCAGCACAGCGAACAGATCGGGTGATGGCAATGTCCCACACAAGTAAGCGCTACGAGGTTCCAGAAGGCAGGATCTGATGACTGAGACAGATAACAAGCTTTCAGCGATTGCAACGCACCTATACGTGAGGCTGCGCCGAGATGGTGGCCGTGTGATCGACGCGATCTGGATGGTGCACAACCGTGACTACGCGGCGGAAGTTCTGCGTATTGCGCGCTCGATGCCAGACGATGAAGTCAGTCGGCTTGCAGATCGTTATGAGGAGATCATGTTTGGTCTTCCTCAACGTACGCATGATCGTCCGTCTTCGGGCATACGTTCGGGCAACAATGACGAGCCTTCACCTGAGGCGCCAGTGAATCCAACCGTGGCGGGTCGTTACCGTGGTCATCTGCGCTAGTTTAAAGATGGGCAACTCTTAACAAAGGCGGCCACGGCCGCCTTTGTTTTAAGATGCGCAGGCCAACACGGAGCAAAAATGGGCATTGGCCTTTTCATCATCGGCGATGAAATCCTTTCAGGAAAACGTCAGGACAAACATCTTTCGAAAGTCATCGAACTGCTACGCGAGCGCGGCATGGCGCTGTCGTGGGCGCAGTGTCTTGGTGATGATGAAGTGCAGATTTCTGAAGCTATCGTTGCTAGTCGTCAACGTGGTGATGTGGTGTTGTCTTGCGGCGGCATTGGCGCAACGCCAGATGACAGAACGCGCCAGGCAGCGGCTCGCGCATTTGCTGTGCCGGTGGTGCGTCATGCAGAAGCTGAAGCAACGATTGTTGATCAATACGGCGACAAAGCATTTCCGCATCGTGTGTTGATGGCGGATTTTCCCGAAGGTGCTGGCTTGATTCCGAATCCGGTGAATCGCGTTGCGGGTTTCTATGTCGGCGATCACAACTTTGTACCGGGCTTTCCTGAGATGGCGTGGCCGATGCTCGAGTGGGTGTTGGATGCACGTTATCCGCAGCTACGAAATGTTGATCCGCCAGTTGAGTTTTCTCTGCGCGCAGTCGGCACGGCTGCAGAAGGCGATTTGCTGGATTTGATGGAGCAAACGCTGGCGGCGTATCCCGGCATTGCCTTATCGAGTTTGCCTTCGCGCGGTGATGCAACGCGCCAGCGGCATATCGAATTTGGAATCAAAGGGCCGCGCGTTTTGGCTGCGACTGCGTTTCAATCTTTTCGCGCAGGCCTAGCTTTGCGCAGTGATCTCACGATTGAAGATTTGCGCTTGCCTTAGAGTTTTACTCTTCCAACCGTGGCTCTGGTCGTTTCCAGCCGACCATCACGCAAGTTGCGATGACAAGTAGCGATCCCAGTACGGACCAAGCATCCATGCGCTCATCCCAAATCATCCACGCAATCAGCGCGGAGAAAATGACTGCGGCATAGGTGAAGGGGCCAACGCGCGCAGCGGGAGCCATTGCATAAGCGCGCGTCAGACAGAGTTGTCCGACAGTGGCAGTGAGTCCAGCGCCAATCAATTGCAGCAGTGTGGTGGCGTCCGGCGTTTGCCAAGCCCACAACATTGGAATTGAAGAAATCACCGTTGCCATCGCCACAAAATAAAACACGATGCGCGGTGCAGGCTCGGTGTCTGAAATGCGTCGAATGCTCACCATCGCGCAAGCAGCGAGGATGCCGGAGCAAACGCCGACCATGCCTGCGAACCAATTGATCTCTTCGGAGCCGGGTTTAACGATGAAGGCGATGCCGACCAACCCGGTCAGCGCTGCGGGATAAACAACGGCTGGTGGCTTTTCACCGATCCAGTACCAAGCAATAAACGGGATGAAGAGCGGGGTGGAGTAGGTCAGCAGCATCGCTTCGGCCAAGTGCATATGGCCGATGGCGTAGAAAAACGCGTACATCGCACTTACGCCAAACGCAGCGCGCCACAGATGGCCGCCGACACGTTCGCTGCGTAGGCTGGAGACACCTTGGCGCAAAATCCAGGGGAGCAGGACGAGCAGGCTGATGGCGCTGCGGAAGAACACCACGACTTCGGTGGGTGCGTTAATGGAGGCGGCTTTAACGCAGGCGCCGGTCACCGAAAAGGCAGCAGCAGCGCTGACAGCGAACAAGGCGCCACGGCGCAAATCGTTTTGCATGAAGAATCTTGGAAGAGAACCGTGCAGAGAAGTCAGTAGAGATGCACAATTGCGTGCTGTCGCGGGCAGAATTCTAAACGATCTGTTCCGCAGGCTTGAAAATACCGTGTCTGTCCTCAACTCGAGGACAGGTTTTACCTTGAGACATTGCAATGCCCATTTACGAATATGTTTGCCGCGCCTGCGGCGAGACGTCTGAGATTCTTCAAAAGCTTTCTGAGCCGGATGAAAAAAAGTGCCCGCTCTGCGGAAAGTTGAAGTTGACGCGTCAGGTTTCGGCCGCCGGCTTCCGCCTCAAAGGCGCGGGCTGGTACGAGACGGACTTTAAGTCAGATAACAAAAAGAACCTTGCGGGCGATACCGAAGCCTCTAAGCCTGTGACCGCCGCTGAGAAAGCCGCTCCAGCTCCGGCCCCAGCTGCCAAAGCTGAGACCAAAGAAAAGCCAGCCAAGAAAAGCAAAGCGGCGTCGAAATAAGTTGTACAAAGTTTGTTAAGGCCGGGGGCCAAGGACATGAATCGTTTACTACGGCGTTGGTTTATTGCGGGCCTGTTGATCTGGCTGCCGCTGGCCGTCACCTTGTTGGTGATTCGCTTTGTGGTGAACATCCTTGATACCAGCTTGCTGCTGCTGCCTGCGGCGCTGCGCCCTGATTTTCCGGGCTTTGGAGTGTTGCTGAGTATCGTGCTGGTGCTGGGCACCGGCGCACTGGCCGCGAATTACATTGGTAGACGCGGTTTGAGTTGGGCGGAAAGCGCGCTCGGGCATATTCCCTTGGTGCGCTCCGTTTACGGCGGCATGAAAAAATTGGCGGAGACGCTGTTTTCCGGCAATGCGGTGGCATTTCGTCACGCTTTGCTGATCCGTTATCCGCATGCAGGAACCTGGAGCATCGCATTCCAGACCGCTGATACGCCTAAACAACTCCAGGATCAGGTGGGGCAGGAGTTGGTGACGGTTTTTGTACCGACGACGCCCAATCCCACCTCCGGATTTCTGCTTTTAGTGCCTAAACAGGATGTGATTTGGCTTGAGATGCCGGTGGAAGAGGCCCTGCGTTTGGTCATTTCACTCGGTGTAGTGGCTCCAGATGTGGAAAAACTCACGGCTTACAGCGCTCAAGCGCGTGCGGCAAATGCGGTGCGCGGGTAAACTAGCTCCAACGTTGGATTTGTAACCATATTTTCGACCCACCCGCACTGGGCTCAATCGCGATAGGTTTGTTACTAAGTATTCAAAATTTAATATTTTGAGTATCATTTATAACAATCTTGATTGCGCTTTTGCCGACTGCGGGTGGCGCATTTTTCATACTTAAGCGACGAATAGTTCCATGATGCGTACTCATTACTGTGGTCAGGTCACTGAAGCACTGACCGGCCAAACTGTCACCGTTAGCGGCTGGGTTCACCGTCGCCGCGACCATGGCGGCGTTATCTTTATCGACCTGCGTGATCGCGAAGGTCTGCTGCAATGCGTGTTCGATCCAGATGCGGTTGAAGCATTTGCAGCTGCTGACAAGCTGCGCTCGGAATACGTCGTCAAAATCACTGGCCGCGTGCGTCCGCGTCCTGCGGGCACTGAAAACGCCAACCTTTCCAGCG
This sequence comes from Stenotrophobium rhamnosiphilum, assembly GCF_003052265.1. GTDB lineage: Bacteria > Pseudomonadota > Gammaproteobacteria > Nevskiales > Nevskiaceae > Stenotrophobium > Stenotrophobium rhamnosiphilum. The sequence continues at coordinate 211,756 of NZ_QANS01000002.1, read as the reverse complement.
GCAAGATTGAAGTGCTGGGTAAAGAAGTTGAGCTCCTGAATAAAGCTGAGACGCCGCCGTTCCATCCCGATGATGAAACCGTTGGCGAAGACACGCGTCTGAAGTATCGCTACATCGATCTGCGTCGTCCGCAGATGCAGAAAAATCTGAAGATGCGCCATGACGTGGTCAAGCAAATTCGTACCTATATGGATACGAATGGCTTTATCGACGTTGAGACGCCGATCCTGACGCGAGCAACGCCTGAAGGCGCACGCGACTATCTCGTGCCCAGCCGTACGCACGCTGGGCAATTCTTTGCGCTGCCGCAGTCACCGCAATTGTTCAAGCAGTTGCTGATGATGTCAGGCCTTGATCGCTATTATCAGATCGCACGTTGCTTCCGCGATGAAGATTTGCGTGCTGATCGTCAGCCTGAGTTCACTCAGCTCGACGTTGAGACTTCGTTTATGACTCAGGACGAGATCATGAAAATGATCGAAGGCCTTGTTGTCGGTTTGTGGAAAGACACGCTTGGCGTTGATCTCGGCACGCTGCCGCACATGAGCTTTGAAGAAGCCATGCGTCGCTTTGGTTCCGACAAGCCAGACTTGCGTAACCCGCTGGAACTGGTCGATGTGAAAGACCTCGTCACCGACGTCGACTTCAAGGTTTTCTCTGGCCCAGCCAACGATCCAAAGAGCCGCGTCACTGCACTGCGCGTGCCTGGCGGCGCTGACAAATTGTCGCGCGGTCAGATCGACGGCTACACCAATTTCGTTAAGAACTACGGCGCCAAGGGCTTGGCCTACATCGTCGTTAAAGAGTGGAGCACGAAGGGCCGCGATGGCCTGACGTCGCCAATCGTCAAGAACATTCATGACGCCGCACTCACCAGCATTTTTGAACGCACCGGTGCTGTCGATGGCGACGTCGTGTTCTTCGGCGCTGATACCTACAAAGTGGTTTCCGATGCGCTCGGCGCCTTGCGTCTCAAGATCGGCAACGATCTCGGTCTGACGGCTGGTGGTTGGCGTGCGCTTTGGGTGGTTGATTGGCCAATGTTTGAGTGGGATGACAAGGAAGGCGGCCGTTGGGTTTCGCCTCACCATCCGTTCACCGCGCCTAAGGTTCAATCAGCTGATGAACTTCGGAACAATCCGGGGACTGTACTGTCACAGGGCTATGACATCGTTCTCAATGGCGTCGAAATTGGCGGCGGCTCCGTGCGTATCCATCGCCCGGAAGTGCAGCAGGCTGTGTTCGACCTTTTGGGTATCGGTGCCGACGAGCAGCAAGAGAAGTTTGGCTTCTTGCTCGAAGCACTTAGCTATGGCGCGCCTCCGCATGGCGGCCTCGCACTCGGCCTTGATCGCATGATCATGCTGATGGTTGGCGGCCAGAGCATCCGCGAAGTGATCGCGTTCCCGAAAACGCAGACGGCAGCTTGTCCGCTGACCAATGCGCCGGGCATGGTCGATGCACGTCAGCTGCGTGAATTGCATATTAAATCCACGGTGCCTGCGAAGGACGCCGCCAAGTCTTCAACGCCTGCTTAATCAATGAAGGCGAAGTTGCATAAGAATTTTTTGAGGAGTAGCTGATGGCTGCACTGCGCGGGTTGCGCCAGATGTTTTGCGTGTTAGCGCTGACTGCGCTCGCTGCATGTAATGGTGTGGGCAAGGGCGATAAGGTTGATCACCTGCTGATGTCGAGCAAGGTTGGCGATCAGGTAGTCGTTTTACCTGCAAATGTCCAAGTGTTGGGGTATCAGTGCCTCCGCCAGCAGCTCGGCATTATTGCTGTTTTTGAGAGCAATACTTCAGCTGATTTCACTACGCGCGCTGGCACCGAGTGGACTTCATCGAGCCCAGATATTGTTCGCGTAAGCGACGGCACTGAGCCGGATCCAACCACGCCTGGTCGTGTTTTCCCCAAGGGCGTGATTACGCCTGTTCGTGCTGGCCGCGCTGTTATCACAGCTGATTACGTTGGCGTGACCACCAGCATTGAAGTGATTGTGCGTGAGCCAGAGAGCATCATTCTGTCGACGTCGCAGTTTGATTCAACGGCTGCTGCTGCGAGCCCTTTGAGTATTGCGACGGGCTCAACACAACAGTTTTACGCCTATGCCAAATTGCGTGACAAAGATGACTTAGTGGTCGTTCAAAACGTGACGGGTAATGCCGAGTGGAGTACGCCGGATGATCCGCGTAACGATTACATCCAAGTGACGACACCGGTTCCTGGTTCAGCGGTTGGTGGTGGGCTCGTAACAGGTTTGTCGCCGACGAGTGGTGGCATCACTGTCACAGCTAATTTTAGTGCCTGCCCAGGTACGCGCTTTGAGTACACCAATACAGAGGTGAAGGTCTCTGGTATTCAGTCCCTGAGCGTGCAGCACAATCCCGTTTTTAATCCTGCGATTCCGCTTGTTGTTGGTACACGCGAAGCGCTCAAGGTTATTGCAACCTTGCACAATGGCGACACGCAAGATCTTTCATTGCAAGCTACTTTGAAGTCTATCGGTAGCACGGGCATTTTAGCTTTTGGCGGTAACGTGGCTACAGCTCTTGCCGTCGGTACAACGAACGTTGTTGCCAACTTCAAGTCTTTGGTGACGGCGAGCCCGCCGTTGACGATCACCACTCAGAAGGCTGTATTAACTAATTTTGAAATCTTATCGACGGATGAAAATCCGGTAATTCCGACGCAAGGTTTTTATGATCACTTCCACTCGGTCGGCACCTTTAAGCAGGTTATCGACGGAGTAGATATTCTCCAGGACCTAACTCACGACACCGTCTGGGCAACGAGCGTTCCGGCTGACGTATCGATTGGGAATGCTCCAGATACCGCTGGCGTTGCCGTTTCACGTAAACCGGATAAGACCTGCGTAACGGTTGCGGCTGTGCTTTCAACGGACACCACCAAAACTGATACGACTAAGCTGGGCGTTGGTGTCGGCGTAACGCCGTCGACCTGCCCTTAAGCGCTAGCTCAAAAACTCAATGCCACCCGCAAACTGCGGGTGGCATTTTTATTGATGTTCATAAATATCAATAAATACTAAATGTGTTTATCAAAAATCACTCGTCTGCAGATAGAAATAACCCGCGGAAATCAGACGCGGGGGGCGTCAGTACGCTAAAATTAGCGGTCTTTGATGGCCGATACGGCTGCTGCGAGGATTAAAGATGTCCGCGGCTCTAAAAATTGATGAATTTAACCTGCTCGACGATGGCGAGTGCGATGCCCGCATCGTCGCTGCCAAGAATATCTTGGGTAAGCGTTTAGCCATTCTTGGGCACCATTACCAGCGTAATGAGGTGTTCAAACACGCCGATTTTACTGGCGATTCCTTAAAGCTCTCACAACTCGCGGCGACGACCGACGCCGAGTTCATTATTTTCTGTGGCGTGCACTTTATGGCTGAGGTGGCGGATATCGTCACTGACGGCAAGCGCACGGTGATCCTGCCGGATCTGGCTGCAGGTTGTTCAATGGCCGACATGGCGAATCTCGTGAAGGTCAAAAAGTGTTGGGAAGAGATTTCCCAGATTCTTGATCCAGACGAGAAAGTCACGCCAGTGACTTACATCAACTCGGCAGCTGATCTCAAAGCTTTCTGCGGTAACCATGGCGGCATCGTTTGCACGTCCAGCAATGCTCGTGGCGTGCTCGAATGGTCGTTCTCGCGCCGCGAAAAAGTGTTGTTCTTCCCAGACCAACATTTGGGTCGCAACACCGGCGTGCGTATGGGCATTCCGCTTGAGCAGATGGTGACTTGGGATTTCATGAAGCCGCGCGGTGGTCTCACCGACGATGAAATTCGTAACGCCAAAATGATTCTGTGGAAGGGCTTCTGCTCTGTGCACCAGATGTTCCAAGCGTCGCACATCAACAATTTCCGCAAGCAGTTTCCCGAAGGCAAAGTCATCAGCCATCCGGAAAATAATTACGAAGTGGTGCAGATGTCGGATGTGGTCGGTTCCACCGAAACCATCTTGCGCACTGTGCGTGCCTCCGCGCCCGGCACGCATTGGCTGGTCGGCACCGAGCTGAATCTGGTCAATCGTCTTGCTGACGAAGTGAAATCCAAAAACATCACCGTGCAGTTCATGTCGCCGACGGTGTGCATGTGCTCAACGATGTTCCGCACCGATCCGCAGCACCTTGCTTGGGTGCTCGACAACTTGGTTGCAGGCAACGTCGTCAATCGCATTCGCGTGCCAAGCGAAATCGCCAAGCCTGCACGTGCTGCGCTCAATTTGATGTTGGAAGTGGTCGACTGATTTTTTCCGTTCTGCATTTGCAGAACATAATTAAATAGGAATGCATTTGCATGTGGACGAACGCCAAGTCTCTCGCCCAGTTTGATCCGGAACTCAAGGCCGCTATTCAGGCTGAAGAACATCGTCAGGAAGCGCATATCGAACTGATTGCGTCGGAAAACTATTGCAGCCCAGCAGTGATGGAAGCGCAAGGTTCGCAGCTGACCAACAAGTACGCGGAAGGTTATCCGGGCAAGCGTTACTACGGTGGTTGCGAGTTTGTCGACGTTGCCGAGACGCTGGCGATTGATCGCCTCAAGCAGTTGTTTGATTGCGACTACGCCAACGTGCAGCCGCACTCTGGCGCGCAGGCGAATGCTGCAGTGTTCATCGCGCTGGTGAATCCGGGCGACACGGTGATGGGCATGAACCTCGCGCAAGGCGGTCACTTGACGCACGGTCATCCGGCCAACTTCTCCGGCAAGCAATACAAGATCGTGCCTTATGGCCTCGATCCTGTGACCGGCGTGATCAACTATGACGAGATGGAACGTCTCGCGATTGAACACAAACCAAAGATGCTGATTGGCGGCTTCTCTGCCTACTCACGCATTAAGGATTGGAAGCGCATGCGCGAGATCGCCGACAAGGTTGGCGCTTACTTCTGGGTCGACATGGCTCACGTTGCAGGCCTCGTTGCGGCTGGCGAATATCCAAGCCCGCTGCCTTACGCACACGTCGTCACCAGTACGACGCACAAGACGCTGCGCGGTCCGCGCGGCGGCATCATCCTGACCAAGGGTCAGGGCGAAGACTTCAACAAGAAATTCCAGTCTGCTGTGTTTCCCGGCATTCAGGGCGGCCCGCTGATGCACGTGATTGCTGCCAAGGCTGTTGCGTTCAAAGAAGCGTTGTCGCCTGAGTTCAAGGTTTATCAGAAGCAGGTTGTTGCTAACGCACGTGCCATGGCCAAAGTGTTTTTGGATCGCGGTTACAAGGTCGTTTCCAACGGCACTGACAATCATTTGTTCTTGCTTGATCTGATTGCTCGTAACGTTACGGGTAAAGACGCAGAAGCAGCGCTGGGCCAAGCCCACATCACCGTCAACAAGAACTCGGTGCCTAACGATCCGAAGTCGGCATTTGTCACTTCAGGTCTGCGTATCGGATCGCCAGCTTCCACCACGCGTGGATTTGGCGAGAAAGAAATGGCTGAAGTTGCGGGTTGGATTGCTGACGTTGTTGACGCGATGAGCGCTGGCAACGGTGTTGACGAGGCGATTGCCAAGGCACGTGGTCAGGTTGAACAGCTCTGCGCGCGCTTCCCGGTTTATCAAGCTGCGAAGAAAGCGGCCTAAGAAATCATGCATTGCCCCTTCTGTAAGGCTGAAGATACAAGAGTCATCGACTCACGCCTTACTGAAGAGGGCGAGCAGGTTCGTCGTCGTCGCGAGTGTGAGCGTTGCAGCCAGCGCTTCACCACGTTCGAGAAAGCGCAGCTGTTGATGCCCAACATCATCAAGCGCAACGGCGATTTGGCACCGTTCAAAGAAGACAAATTGCGTGGCGGTATTGAGAGCGCATGTTTTAAGCGCGCGGTAACTCCAGATCAGATTGATCACGCCATCGATACGGTCATGCGCAAGCTGCGCCAAAGCGGTGAGCGTGAAGTGCCTTCTAAGCAAGTCGGCGAGTGGGTGATGGAGCAGTTGGATGAGCTCGATCACGTTGCTTATGTTCGCTTTGCTTCGATCTATCGCGACTTCAAAGACGTTAACGCTTTCCGCGAAGAAATTGATCGTTTGGAAAAGTTGCCGAGTGCCGAAGAGCGTCGTAGTCAGATGACGCTGATTGAGTCGGATGACAAATCTTAAAGACGCCGCTGGCTACATGGCGCGCGCGTTGCAGTTGGCTGAAAAAGGTCGACACAGCACGCAGCCTAATCCACGCGTCGGTTGCGTCATTGTTCGTGATGGCGTGATTGTTGGTGAAGGTTTTCATGAGCGTGCAGGTGAACCGCACGCTGAAGTTCACGCATTGCGTATGGCGGGCGACAAAGCGCGCGGCGCAGATGTTTTTGTAACGCTGGAGCCGTGCAGTCACTTTGGACGCACGCCGCCTTGCGCGGATGGTTTGATCGCTGCAGGTGTGCGCAAGGTTTGGGCCGCAATGCAGGACCCGAATCCGGAAGTGGCTGGCAAAGGCTTGGAGCGTTTGCGTGCAGCGGGTATCGAAGTTGAAAGTGGCTTGATGCACGCGCAAGCGCAGGCACTGAATCGTGGATTTGTCATGCGCATGACGCGTGGTCGTCCGTTTGTCACGCTGAAATTAGCGGCGAGCTTGGATGGCCGCACAGCAATGGCCAATGGCGAATCGCAGTGGATTACGTCTGAAGCAGCGCGTGCAGATGTCCATCGTCTACGTGCAGAAGCGGGTGCGGTGTTAACGAGCAGCGCTACGGTTTTGGCGGATGATCCGGAACTGACGGTTCGTCATGTTGAGACTTCGCGCCAACCGGATCGCATCGTGCTTGATCCGCGTGGTCGCGTTAGCGCCAGCGCAAAAGTTTGGAATGACGGCGCGCGACGTATTTTGCTTACGGCGCAGTCGCAATCACAGTCGCAGTTGGCAAAGCCAGCAGGCGTTGAAGTCGCGCAGCTGGATCGTTATGGCGAATATTTTTCAATGAGTGCGGCGATGTCCGAGTTGGGCCGTCTCAAAATCAATGAAGTATTAGTGGAATGCGGGCCAACGCTGGCGGGCCTACTACTGCAGGCTGAAGTCGTCGATGAGCTGGTGCTTTATCTTGCGCCTAGCTTGTTGGGTGACGCGGCGCGGCCATTGGCGCGTTTACCGAATTTAGAAAAGTTGTCGCAACGTATTGCTTTGCAATGGCGCGATGTTCGCGCAGTGGGCCCGGATCTGCGTTTGACCGCAGTGCCCGCGGCGACGGTTTAAGGAATAGAGAATGTTCACAGGCATTATCGAAAGCATGGGCAGCATCGCCGAGGCCAAGATCGTTGGTGGTGACAGCCGTATGTTGATCAAAGCGCCAGTCGGTTATCTCGACGGTGCGCAGCTGGGCGACAGCATTGCCGTTAATGGCGTGTGCCTGACCGCAGTGGAGTTTCGTGAAAGCGGCTTTGTGGCAGATCTGTCCGCAGAAACGCTGAACGGTACGACGGCGGCAACGTGGGTCGTCGGTCAGGTTGTGAACCTTGAACGCGCCCTCACGCCGAGCAAACCACTGGGCGGTCACATGGTCAGCGGTCATGTCGATGGCGTCGGCCATCTGCTTGAGAAGCGCGACGATGCCCGTAGCTGGCGTCTGGAATTTGAAGCACCCGCGCCATTGGCGCGGTATATCGCCCAAAAGGGCTCCATTTGCATCGACGGCATCAGCCTCACGGTCAATGAGGTGTCTGGTCGTCGTTTCGGGGTTAACATCATCCCCCATACGATGAGTCATACGGCGTTAGGGCAGTTGCAGGTCGGTGGCGCGGTCAACCTAGAAGTGGATTTGGTTGCGCGTTATCTCGAACGATTGCTGACGGCGAGGGAAGAACAATGAGCAACGTAGCATCCATCAATCCACCACGCGCCAGCGGGCTGGATCCGATTGAAGACATCATCGCCGACTTCAAAGCCGGCAAGATGGTCATCCTCATGGACGACGAAGGTCGCGAGAACGAAGGTGACCTGCTGATGGCCGCCAGTCTCGTGCGCCCGGAAGACATCAATTTTATGGCGCGTTACGGCCGTGGCTTGATTTGTCTCACGCTGATGCCTGATCGCTGCCGTCAGTTGCGCTTGCCGCAGATGGTTTCGCGCAATGAAGAAGTTCATAAGACCGCGTTCACTGTTTCGATTGAAGCAGCAGAAGGCGTGACGACGGGTATCTCTGCATTTGATCGCGCACACACAATTCGCACCGCAGTGAAGGCTGATGCGAAGCCAGAAGATTTGGTGCAGCCCGGCCATATCTTCCCGCTGATGGCACAGCCTGGCGGCGTCTTGACGCGCGCAGGTCACACCGAAGCTGGTTGCGATCTTGCACGTTTGTCTGGTCTTGAGCCTGCCTCAGTCATCGTTGAGATTCTTAACGAAGACGGCACGATGGCACGTCGTCCTGATCTCGAAAAATTTGCACGCGAGCATGGCGTCAAACTCGGCACGATTGCCGATCTGATCCGTTATCGCCTCGACAACGAACACACGATTGAGCGCGTCGCTGAAACTTCGGTGCACACCGAGTTCGGTGATTTCCGTTTGGTCACGTATCAGGATTCAATCGACAACACCGTGCACATGGCGATGGTGAAGGGCGAGATCAATGCCAATAAAGCTACGCTCGTGCGCGTGCATATTCGCAATATGTTGGCGGATGTTCTCGGCGTTCAACACGAAAACTTTGGCTGGCCGCTGCGCAATGCGATGAAGCGCATTGCTGATGAAGGCGAAGGCGTTCTTGTGTTGCTGCGCAAACCAGAAACGGCGCGTGAACTTGTGCAGCAGATTGTTTCGCTGAACAAAGCGTCGCACGACGAGCATCATGCAGATCCTGATCGCGTGCTGCGAACCTATGGTATCGGCGCACAAATTCTTTCCGACCTTGGCGTGCGCAAAATGCGCGTGCTCTCTGCGCCTCTGCGCATGCAGGCTATTTCGGGCTTTGGCCTTGAAGTAGTCGAATACGTTTCCTGAGTTAAAAAATGAAATCTGGATATGCGGCACCTGAGAAACCAGCATCTGGCGAATTTGCAGATGCACGCATCGCGATTGTTGCGACACGCTGGAACGTCGAAATCGTTGATGCGCTGTTGGATGGCAGCTATCGCTGCCTTGAAGACTGGGGCGTGCCGGAAGAATCCGTCGAAGAATTCTATGTGCCTGGTGCTTACGAGATTCCACTAGCGGTTTCGCTGCTGCTTGAAAGCGGTGACTACGATGGTGTGATCACACTTGGCGCAGTGATTCGTGGTGATACCCCGCATTTTGATTTTGTTGCTGGCGAATGCTCGCGTGGCTTGATGGATGCGCAGTTGCGTCACTCACTGCCGGTGGGCTTTGGCGTGCTGACCGTGAACACTGTGCAGCAGGCCATTGATCGCACCGGTGATGGTGACGACAACAAGGGCTACGAGGCTGCAGCTGCTGTTTTGGAAATGGTGCGCCTGACCCGGAGCCTCGCATGAGCGAAAATCTCGTCCAGAGCCGCCGCGGACTCGCGCGCCGCTTAACCGTTCAGGCGCTCTATCAGTGGCTCGTCAATGAGACCTTGCCAGAAGCGATGATCCGCCAGTTCAACGAACAGCCTGAAGGCTTGGGCCGTGCAGATGCGCCGTATTTCACTGAGCTGCTCAATGGTGTTGTCGCGCAAGCTCCCGATTTGACGATGCTGCTGGTGCCGCACTTGGATCGTCCACTCAATCAACTCGACCCGGTTGAACACGCCATTCTTTTGCTCTGTGCTTACGAACTTAAGCACAAGCCAGAAGTCCCTTGGAAAGTCGCCGTGAATGAAGCGGTTAACCTCGCCAAGATTTTTGGCGCAGAAGACGGCTTCAAGTTCGTCAACGGCGTACTCGATAAGCTCGCGCACGACGTGCGTGCAGCGGAAGTTGCATCGGGGTCATAAGACGATGGATGAGTTTTCACTCATCCAGAAATATTTCGCGCAGCTCACTGCGCCCGCAGGTGATGTCCTGCTGGGGATTGGTGACGACTGCGCGTTGTTACAGCCACCCGCTGGCGAAGTGCTTGCGGTGACAACCGACACACTCGTCAGTGGCCGTCACTTTCCCGTCGAAACCGCGCCATACGACATCGGCTGGAAATCTCTCGCTGTCAATCTTTCTGATCTTGCCGCCATGGGCGCACAAGCGCGTTGGTTCACCTTGGCGTTGACCTTGCCCGAAGCGAATCAAACATGGATACAGGAATTCGCGCGCGGCTTGTCTGATTTGGCTGCGCAATCCAAAGTCGCGCTGGTTGGCGGTGATACAGCGCGTGGCCCCTTGTCGATCACGATCACCGCGATGGGTACTGTGCCTGCGGGTGCTGCGCTGAAGCGCAACGGCGCGCAGATCGATGATGTGGTTTGCGTCACCGGGACATTAGGTGATGCTGCACTAGCGCTGCGCTTGCTCAGCGAATCTGATCTTTCAACAGACCTGCGTGCGCGACTGGATCGACCAACGCCACGTCTCGCTGCTGGCCTTGCTCTGCGTGATATTGCGCATGCGGCGATTGATCTGTCTGATGGTCTCGCTGGTGATCTGGCACATGTGTTGGATGCCAGTGGCGTGGGTGCAGAGATTTATAGCGCTCGACTACCTTCGTCGCTTGAATTCAAAAAGTATGTCGCGCCAACTGATGCTTTAGCGCTGCAATTGCAGGGCGGTGATGACTATGAGCTCTGTGTCTGTATCGCGCCTGAGAAATTTGATGAAGCGGCTGCACGTCTCGCGGTCTTTGATGTGTCGCTCACCTCGATTGGGCGTATCACTTCAGAAACTGGTTTACGTTTCCTCGATGCGAATGGCGTTACCATTCCCTTAGCGCCCAATGGATATCGTCACTTCCAATGACACAGAACAAACATGATGTCCCCAAAGCTCCTGCGCGTTTGATTCTGACGACGTGGGAACATTTTCTTGCGTACGGATTTGGCTCTGGCCTTGCGCCGACTGCGCCCGGCACGTTCGGCACACTCGTTGGTTTGCCGTTCTGGTTTCTGCTGCATTGGCTAACGCCAGAGCCAGCACTCTATATTGCCGCTTGCTTTGCGTTGTTCGTATTCGGCTGCTGGATCTGCGGCGAGAGTGCGCGCTTGCTGGGACTGCACGATGCGCCCGGCATTGTCTTCGACGAGATCGTCGGCTTTCTCATCACCTGTATCCCACTACTGTACTTGCCAGTGGGAATGGCCGAATGGCCTTGGCTGATTGCCGCGTTTGTTCTGTTCCGTTTCTTCGACATCATCAAGCCTTGGCCCATCCGCTGGCTTGATCGCAAAGTACACGGCGGCTTCGGCATCATGATTGATGATGTGCTTGCTGGTGTTTTTGCAGCGCTGTGCTTGTACGGCGCGTTGCATGTTCTGAACAAATAGTTGGGCATCCAAAAAAAGGAGACGAGACATGATCAAAGTAAGTGTGATGTACCCGAACAAACAAGGTGCTCGCTTCGACCACAACTATTACCGCGACACGCATATGCCGTTGGTCAAAAAGTTGATGGGCAACAGCTGCAAGTTCTACACGGTGGACAAAGGTCTTGCAGGCGGTGCTCCGGGCCAACCGGCCACTTACGTTGCGATGTGCCATCTCTACTGTGACTCGGTTGAATCTTTTCAGGCAGGTTTTGGACCGCATGTAAAAGAAATCATGGGCGATGTCCCTAACTACACTGACTTGGCGCCGATCATTCAGATCAGTGATGTCGTTGTTGGGCAGCCTTAAAAGCGCTGCATACGCTTAAAACACATCGTCATGTCCGCATGGGCGGCATGACGATCTATGTTGAGCATTGGCGTAATAAGTATTGTTCTGGAAAGCACGGCGCTAAAAGCGCACTCTTAAGTCTGAACCGCTGAATCTGACTCAACAGAAATCAGCAAGGCTTTGGAGTATGAAATGAGCAAGACAGTACGAATCGGCTGCGCCTCGGCGTTCTGGGGTGACACCAATACAGCCGCTACCCAATTAGTCGAGAAAGGTAAAATTGATTACCTCGTGTTCGACTATCTGGCCGAGATCACCATGTCGATCCTCGCAGCCAAGCGCATGCGAGATGTTAACGATGGTTACGCCACCGATTTCGTAGAGCACGTGATGGCGCCGTTGATGGCGACCATCAAGCAAAAAGGCATTCGTGTTGTTGCTAATGCTGGCGGTGTAAATCCACTCGCATGTAAAAAAGCCTTGGAAGAAGCCGCTGCAAAAGCGGGAGTGAACTTCCGTGTTGCCGTGGTGCTGGGCGATGATCTTCTACCACGCAAAAAAGAATTTGCGGACTGCACCGAATCTGGCGAAAACTTTTTAACGCCTGCCAGCGCAGGCAAGCCGATGCCGCCAACGTTGGTATCGATGAACGCATATCTCGGCGCGATTCCAATCGCCAAAGCACTCGATGCTGGTGCAGAGATCGTGATTACTGGTCGTTGCGTCGATAGCGCGGTGACGCTTGGCCCGCTGATGCACGAGTTTGGCTGGAGCGAAACCGATTACGGCAAGCTCGCTGCGGGCAGCATCGCAGGGCACATCATTGAATGTGGTGCGCAGTGCACGGGCGGCAACTTCACTGATTGGGAATTAATCAAAGACGGCTATGCCGATATGGGTTTTCCCATCATCGAGTGCGAAGCTGATGGCACATTCGTGGTGAGCAAGCCTGAAGGCACCGGCGGTTTGGTTTCCGTGCACACCGTGCTTGAGCAGATGCTTTATGAGATCGGCGATCCACGTGCTTATATTCTTCCCGATGTCGTCTGTGATTTCACGCAGGTAAAACTCACGCAGCTTGGAGAGAATCGGGTCAAATTCACAGGCTGCAAAGGTTTACCGCCCACCGCGTTCTACAAAACCAGTGCGACGTATCCCGCAGGCATGCGCTGTGCGTCGCTGTTCATGATTGGCGGCATTGATGCGGCGAAGAAGGGTCGAGCATCTGCCAATGCAGTGATTGAAAAAGTACGTCGCCAGTTGCTGGAACAAAAACTCGGCGACTTTACTGGCGTAGATATTCACTGCATTGGCGCAGAAGAAACTTACGGCTCGCATGCACGCGCGGGTGCACAAGCAACGCGCGAAGTCGTCGTGAAAATAGTCGCACAGCATCCAAGTCCAAAAGCGCTGAAATTATTTGCGCGTGAAATTGCGCAAGCAGCGACAGGCATGGCACCGGGCTTCACCGGCTACTTTGGCGGTGGTCGTCCCGAGGCGAACATGATTCCGAAGTTGTTCTCGACTTTGGTGCCGAAGGATCGCGTAAGCATTGAAGTGGTCGTGGGTGAGGAGCGATTCGCCGTCGCAGTCCCGGTGCAGGGTGGCTTCGTGCCGCCAGCAGTTGAGGCCGAGCAGATTCCAAAAGTGGAGGGCGCAACGACGGTGCCGTTGATCAAGCTGGCCTTGGCCCGCTCCGGTGACAAGGGTGACCACGCCAACATCGGCGTCATCGCGCGCAAACCGGAATATCTGCCGTTCATTGAAGCAGCGCTGACCACCAAAGTCGTGAGCCAGTACTTTGCCCATGTGTTGGCGGGTGGTGAAAACGGCAAGGTCGAGCGCTGGCATCTGCCGGGCACGGACAGCCTTAATTTTCTGCTCTATAACGCTTTGGGGGCAGGCGGCGCGGCCTCTTTGCGGACCGATCCACAGGGCAAGGCTTTTGGCCAGATGCTGCTGGATTTTCCGATTCCGGTCTCGCTTTCGATCAGTCAGGGCCTGAACTAGCCATTTTTTGGGGTTTACCGGCCTAATTCGTGCATAAACCATACGCTTAGGGCGAGAGTTTATGACTCATTCCGGTTAGAATTCGCGCCCTGTCCCTATTCAATACACTGGCCAGCAGAACGATGACCGTTGAACGCGATGTAATGGAATATGACGTCCTTGTGGTTGGCGGCGGCCCTGCGGGCCTGTCGGCAGCTATTCGCCTGAAGCAGAAAGCGGCGGAAGAAGGCAAAGAAATCAACGTTTGCTTGGTTGAGAAGGGCTCCGAGATCGGCGCTCACATTCTCTCCGGCGCAGTCTTTGAGCCACGTGCGCTCAATGAGCTGATCCCTGACTGGAAGGCGCAAGGCGCGCCGTTGAACACTCCAGTGAAGGGCGACGATGTTTACTTCTACTTGAGCCCTGAAAAGGCGTTCAAGATGCCCGGCTTGTTTGTGCCGAAGCCGATGCACAACGAAGGCAATTACATCATCTCGCTGGGCAATCTGTGCCGCTGGCTCGGTCAGCAGGCTGAAGCGCTCGGCGTTGAAATTTATCCTGGTTTTGCTGCTCAGCATCCGATCATCGAAGACGGCGTCGTCAAGGGCGTCACCATCGGCGATATGGGCATCAACCACAAGGGCGAGCACAAGTCGGACTACGCGCCGGGCATGGAACTGCGTGCCAAGTACACGCTGTTCGGCGAAGGCTGCCGCGGTCACCTCGGCAAGCAGCTCAATGCGCTGTATCAGCTCGACAAAGACGCTGATCCGCAGCACTACGCCATCGGCATCAAAGAAATCTGGACGATCGACCCTGCCAAGCATCAGGCCGGTCTCGTGGTTCACGGCGCTGGTTGGCCGCTGAATCTGTTGGGCACCGACAGCCTCGGCGGTTCGTTCCTGTATCACCTCGAAAACAACACGGTCGTTGTTGGCCTGATCGTTGATCTGTCGTACAGCAATCCGTATCTGTCGCCGTTTGATGAGTTCCAGCGCTTCAAGCATCACCCAGTGATGAAGCAGTATCTGGAAGGCGGCACCCGCGTTGGTTACGGCGCGCGCGCCATCTGCAAAGGCGGCTTTAACTCGCTGCCTAAGATGGTGTTCCCAGGCGGCGCACTGATTGGTTGCGATCTGGGCACGATGAACTTCGCCAAGATCAAGGGCAGCCACACTGCGATGAAGAGCGGCATGCTCGCTGCAGATGCAGCGGCAGAAGCGATCTTCTCCGGTTCAGAAGGCGGCGACGAACTGACGGGCTACGTCAGCAAGTTCAAAGCAAGCTGGCTTTACGAAGAGCTTTATCAGAGCCGTAACTTCGGCGTGTTCCTCCATAAGTTTGGCTCGCTCATCGGCGGCGCTATTAACTGGGTGGAACAGAATATTTTCGGCGGCAAGTTCCCGTTCACGGCTCACGATCTGAAGTTTGATCACAAGTCTCTGAAGCTGGCGAAGGACTCGCAGAAAATCGAATACACCAAGCCAGACGGCAAAATCAGCTTCGACAAACTGTCGTCGGTGTTCTTGTCCAGCACCAACCACGAAGAAGACCAGCCGGTTCATCTTCAGTTGAAGGACGCTAGCATTCCGCTTGCACAGAACCTGCCGATGTACGACGAGCCTGCGCAGCGTTACTGCCCAGCTGGCGTGTACGAAATCATCGGTGAAGGCGAAGCCAAGAAATTCCAGATCAACGCCCAGAACTGCGTGCACTGCAAGACCTGCGACATCAAGGATCCTGCGCAGAACATCAACTGGGTGGCACCGGAAGGCGGCGGCGGTCCTAACTACGCAAACATGTAATTTGGTCTGTAGGAGCGCCTCTTAGGCGCGATGGCCTTATCGCCAATCGCGCCTAAGAGGCGCTCCTACAAAGTTGTATCGTGTGAAATTCTAAATTTGTTTTTGAACTGAGAGAAGCGAATGAAAGTTCTAGTCAGCGTGAAGCGAGTGGTGGACTACAACGTCCGTATTCAGATCAAGCCAGATGGTTCAGGCGTTGTGACGGATGGCGTTAAGCACTCCATGAATCCTTTTGATGAAATCGCGATGGAAGAAGCGGTTCGTCTGAAAGAAAAAGGCAAAGTTACCGAAATCATTGCGGTGACATTGGGCGGCGCAAAGGGCGAAGAAACGCTGCGCACCGCGCTGGCTTTCGGCGCTGATCGCGCGATCCACGTGAAGGAAGAAGGCGAGATTCAACCGCTGACCGCCGCACGTGCACTGGCTGCCATCTTCAAGAAAGAAGGCGCACAGATTCTGTTCACCGGTAAGCAGGCGATCGATGACGACGCCAACCAGACCGCACAGATGACCGCTGCTCTGCTCGACCTGCCACAGGCAACGTTTGCTTCGAAGGTTGAACTCGACGGCACCAAGGCTCAAGTCACGCGCGAAATCGACGCTGGCTTGGAAACGCTGGAAGTTGATCTTCCTGCCGTCATCAGCGCTGACTTGCGCTTGAACGAGCCACGTTATCTGAAGCTGCCGGACATCATGAAGGCCAAGAAGAAGACCATCGAAGCCGTGAGCTTCGCTGATCTCGGCGTTGAAGCTGCTGCCAGCCTCAAGACCATCAAGACCACGCCGCCTCCTACGCGCTCGAAGGGCGTGATGGTGAAGACGGTAGATGAACTCGTAAGCGCACTGAAAGCAAAGGGGCTTGTGTAATGAGCAAAATTCTAATTATTGCTGAGCACGCTGATGGCAAGCTCAATGCTGGCCTGTCCAAAGTTTTGGCTGCCGCGCAGAAGATCGGCGGCGAAATCGACGTAGCCGTTCTGGCTACCGACGGCGCTTCCGTTGCCGCTGAAGCCGCAACGCTTGCTGGCGTGACCCGCGTGCTGCAGATCGACAACGCAAACAACGCGCACCCGATTGCAGTTGTGCTGGCACCGCAGATTGTTGAACTGGCAGGCCGTGGCTACAGCCACATCCTGTTCCCAGGCACCACCACCGGTAAGGACGTCGCTCCTCGCGTTGCCGCCAAGCTCGGCGTGCCGCAGGTTTCCGACGTGATGGCTGTTCACTCAGCAACCAGCTTTGATCGCCCGATCTACGCAGGCAACGCAATCCTGACGGTGGAAGCACCGGCTGGCGTTGTTGTCGCCACGGTTCGTCTGGCTTCGTTCACCGCAGTTGCCGCTGGCAACAGCGCTGCTGTTGAGAAGGTCAGCGTTTCAGCTGCTGCTCCGGCTGGCACGCGCTTCGTGTCGATCCAGGCTGCTAAAGCTGATCGTCCGGACCTGCAGTCTGCAGCCCGCGTTGTTTCCGGTGGCCGTGCACTCGGTAGCTCGGAAAACTTCTCGATCATCTACAAGCTGGCCGACAAGATCGGCGCCGGCGTTGGCGCATCGCGCGCTGCCGTCGACTCCGGCTATGTGCCGAACGACATGCAGGTCGGTCAGACCGGCAAGATCATCGCTCCTGAACTGTATTTCGCCATTGGTATCTCCGGCGCGATCCAGCACTTGGCCGGTATCAAAGATGCACGCACGATTGTTGCGATCAACAAAGATCCAGAAGCTCCGATCTTTGAAGTTGCTGACATCGGTCTGGTAGGCGACCTGTTCACGGTTGTGCCGGAACTTGAAGGCAAGCTGTAAAGAAATCGCGGTACTAAAAAAGCCGCCTGCAATTGCAGGCGGCTTTTTTTATGTGCGTGATTGAACTGCGCTCAAGTAGGATTTGCAGACGTGCTCCAATCGCAGCGATACACCAATCGCCAAGTCTTCCAAGGCATCGGATTCGGCAAGCAGTGCTGACGGAACGCGACGTTGTTCCAAAGATAATACGGATACACCCAATTGCCTTGAGTATGTTTGAGCTGATCTTCCGTAGGGGCGGCGCCTTCAAAGACGGCGATTACATATTCAGGATGTAGTTGCCCGATGCTGTAGTCGTAGTCGAATTTGTTATGTCCGGGAACAGTGCCACCGTGCGCCGCAGGCATGCGCGCAATATGCGCATCCATTTTTCCAAGCACATCAATCCCGCGTGTTTGCGGTGCAAAGTAAAACGCCGAGCCTGCATAGCCATCAGCGACTGAGGCCTGCGGAGCGTGCTGGTTCAATGCCAGACCAAGCCCGATATTGCCGATATCGCGACGCTGGCCATCCATCAATCCACCAAGCACACCCAGTGGACGCGCCCACAGAACAATGACGACAACAGAAATGACTGCCACAAGATATTTCTGCTTGAACAAAATCTGGACGCTGGTGAGACCGGCTGCAATCAGCAGTGGAATGACGGTGGCATAAATACGAAAGATGCCAAGAATGTCGCCGCCGACATAAGCGCCGTAAGCGAGTTGCGCTCCGCTAATGAGCACAGTGGCGCGTAAGGCTGGCGTTAGCAGACTGCGATCACGCAGCACTGTCACGACGATAAGTAGATAGACCCAACCATAGTCGCGTAGAAAATCGATGGCGTATCGAACGCCGGTTTTCCAGCGGCCAGACCATCCGGTTGTTTTCAGATAGTAGGTATTGGGCAGCCAATCGCCGTAGTAAGCGTGGCGCGCGAGCATCGCTGCAATCGAAGGAATGACAGCGAGTGCAAGAGCGGCAATAACCTTGAAGCGTTTCGGATGTTCGTAAATCACCCACAAACCAGTCGCGGCGCTGAGGACTGCGGCGTCCATGCGAATGAGCGGAATGATGCCGAGGCAGAGATAGCCCCAAGGGCGCACTGCGCCAGTCTTGATGTCGTCAAGCAGCGCCAGCACTGCGAATAGCAGTACTGTTGCGATGATGCCTTGTTCAAAGGCAAGGATTCCGCAGGCAATCACGCCGGCGTTCACAATCATCGCAAGCAGAACCAAATGTTGCGTGCTTGCATTAGCGCCCAGCTCGCGCGCCCAGCGCTGGCTTAGCGGCATGCTGATTAACACAGCTGCGGTGCTGAAGATCATCACGGGTAAGGACGTGAGACGATCAGGCAGTGGCAGCCAATGCACCGCAGACATGATCAGTGTCCACAGGGGATTGGTGAATCCTTCAAGCCGCTCACCGGGATTCCAAACCCAACCTAATCCGTCGACGAGATTTCGTGCGTAACGCATCGAAATCATCATGTCGTCTTGCAGAAAGAAATAGCGTTCGCCATTGATGATCGCGGATCTGAATTCCCAGATCATCAACCCCCAGAAAACAATGAGCGTCAGTGCATAGGGCCATAGCTTGACCCGATCATCGGCGCTCGCCTGCGGTGCTAGTGCGATGACAAAGCCGAATAGAACAATGGCTCCCGTCAGCAGTTTGGCGTTAGCAAAAACGTCCACATAGCCCAGCGCACTAACTTCCATCGCAAGACAAAGCAGCACAGCCGCGGCCCACCACAGTGGACGAGACACGCGACTCAAAAATAATGGGGCTGTGCTAATGGACATGCTGTGTGATTAGGCCGAGATCAAGAAGGATTTGCAGGCGCTACAGTTGGATTGCTCCAGTCGCAGCGAAACACAGTGCGCCAGGTATTCCAAGGCATCGGATGCGGCAAGCAATGTTCTCTGAACGCCGTGTTGAACCACTGGTAACGAGGGAAATTCCAGTTGCCGTCTACTTTGCGTAGCGTCTCTTCATCAGGTGACGCGCCTTCATACAAGGCAACCACGTAGTCTGGATGCAAGGTGCCGATGCTGTAATCAAAATCAAATTTGTTGTGGCCTGGCGTCGTGCCTTTGTGAGGAACAGCCATGTGCGAAACGTGAGCATCCGTTTTGCCCAGCACGTCGATGCCTCGGACGCGATATGCAAAATAGAACAGATTGCCTGCATAACCGTCAGCGACGAGTGCAGTCGGTGCTTCTTGATTTAACTTGAGGGCCAACGCGATGTTGTTGGTGTCTTGGCGCCGAACTTCGCTTAACCCAGGCATGATGTACGAACTACGCGCCAGCAACGCGGCTGCGACGATCGCAATCGTTGCAGTGACAAGCTTGTTATTGAACAAGGTCTGGCTAGCGGTGAAGCCAGCAGCCAGCAGCAATACAACCACTGCGGCAAACACACGATGCACGCCGAGAACGTCGCCACCGATGTAAGCGCCATAAGCAAGTTGTGCGCCGCTGATGATGATGACGGCACGCCATGCTGGATTTAATCGAATGCCGCCGCGCAACCAAGCGAGTGCGATCAGCACAAAGGCCCAGCCATAGCCGCGTAAAAAGCCGATGGTGTAATGCACGCCGGTTTTCCAGCGATCAGGCCAGCCCGACATTTTTAGATAGTAGGTATTCGGCAGCCAATCGCCGTAGTAAGCGTGTCGAGCGAGTGTGGCGACAATGGATGGAACAACGGCCAGCGCCAAGTAAGAAATAACCTTGAGACGTTTGGGATGTTCGTAGATGACCCACAAACCGGTGGCGACGCTGAGAATGGCAGCGTCCATGCGGAACAGTGGGATGAGTCCAAGGCAGATAAAACCCCAAGGGCGCACTGCACCGGAATGGATGTCCTCTAGCAGATACAGCAGCGACGCCATAAATATCGTGACGATCAGCGTCTGCTCAAAGGCCACAACAACGTTGGTGGTGAGCACTGCATTCACCATCATGGCCATCATGACCAAAGCTTGAGTTGCAGCGTTAGCGCCTAATGCTTTTGCCCAGCGTTGTGCCAGCGGCAAACAGATCACGCCACCAATGACACTGACGGCCATGATCGGAACAGAGGCCAATCGATCTGGCAGCGAAAGCAGATGGGTGCCTGCCATCAACAGCGTCCACAGCAGGTTGGTGAATACTTCCAGGTATTCGCCGGGGTTCCAGACCAGCCCCAGTCCGTCAGCAAAATTTCGTGCAGCACGCATCGAAATCATCATGTCGTCGGCGAGGAAAAAATAACGCTCGCCGTTGATGTCTGCTGAACGAAAGCCCCAGATCAACAGACTCCAAAATACGGTCAACACCAACATGAAGGGCAGCGCGCGAGCCGTCTTGTCGTCACCGTTTGTGTATGACGTCCATGCAGTGATTGCGCCAAAGAATACGATCGCAGCCATCAATAATTGCGAGCTGTGATCAGCTGCAGGAACGGTGCAATTCCATCCAGCTACGCAGAGTAGCGCCGCAGCGATCCACCATAGCTTGGCGGAAACACGTTGGGTAGGAGAGGGCAAGGTGATATTGGAAGACATTCTGTAATCTCGAAACGTAATGAGTTCAAGCCGATCGCAGTGATCGGATCACAATTTCAAACGTACGAATATGGGTCGAGGGATTGAGCGAATAATCAGCATGATCAGGGCCCAGAACGACGGCGTGTAGATAATAGCCGCGCGGCGATCTAGTGCGCGAACAATCAATTTCGCAATCAAGTCAGGCTTGGCCCACAGCGGGCCTTTCTTGAAAGCGGCAGTCATCGGTGTATCGACAAAGCCGGGCTTGATTAAAAGCACATTCACATTGTGCGAATAGAGTCGCGCGCGTAGGCCTTCGCAGAAAGTCGCAACGGCAGCCTTGGCGGTTCCGTACACATAGTTGGATGGACGTCCGCGATCACCAGCGACAGATCCAATAACGGCTAACTGACCTGACTTCTGTGCTTGCATGCGATTAGCGAGCACGGTGAGCAAGGACATAACGCTAATCGCGTTTGAGTTCAGTTCTTTCAGTGCGAGTGAAAAATCTTTTTCGCAGTCGCTTTGATTGCTCAGCGTTCCATGCGCGATCAGTGCGATATCAAGACCGCCAAGATGATCGGTGGCCTGTTGAATCGCTGATTCATGCTTTGCAAAATCGTTGGCATCCAGTTCAAGCGTGTTTGCCTGAGCAGCGCCTCGAATTTTGAGATCGTCAGCAATGCGGCTTAGCTGTTGAGTGTCGCGACCTGCGAGTACGAGAGCGTCTCCACGTGCTGCAAAGACACGAGCAGTGGCTTCAGCAATCGCAGAAGTGGCGCCAATAATTAATATGCGTTTCATAAGAGTCCCAGTCGCAATGACTGTGCAGAAGCAAAGCGACCATGCGCGCCATAGCGTGCGCGAGTAGCTTCAAATTTTTCCCAATTGGGATAAGCGCGACGAAAGCTTTGTGCTTTCAAGCGAGCGTCTTTGGTGAGGTAAACACGGCCGCCAACATCAAGAACCATTTCGTCTAATCGATCCAGCAATTCAAGAACGCCGTCGTCGAAGCGAAAATCCAATGCCAGTGTCCAGCCTTCGCCGGGGAATGACAGATCGTTGTTATTGCCGGGCCCAAAGGTTTTCAGCACGGCCAAGAAAGAGCCTTTACCACTGGCTGCAATCGCCTCAATGATCTTTCTCATCGAGTTGGCACCCGATGTTTTAGGAATCATGAACTGATACTGCACAAAGCCTTTGCGGCCATACATGCGGTTCCAGTCGTTCAGGCTATCGAGCGGATAAAAATAAGGGCGATAAGACATGCGCTGCGCTGCCATCGTTTTAGGTGAGCGATGGTAGTAGAGCGTGTTGAAGGCGCTGATGGTTGTGTGGTTCAGCAGTTCGCCGGGAAATAGTTTGGGAATCGTCAAGCCCGCATCACCTGCAACTTGCAGCGGGCCATCCTCTGCATGTTCGCCAAGCATCAGGATTGAACGCCCTAGATGTGCGCCACCTTTAAGACAATCAATCCAAGCGACAGAATACGGCGAGTCTACGTGTTCATCGAAAAGCGCGATCAGCTGTTCAAGATTTTCTGCACGGATCGAGCGGCACAAAATGTCGCTTGATTTGATTGGCCGCAGTCTCAACTTGGCTGTCAAAATCAAACCCGTAAGTCCCATGCCGCCGCACGTCGCGCGAAACAAATCCGGACGCTGATCAGCAGAACATTCTAGAACTTCGTTAGTGCCCGTCAGGATTCGAAACGATTCGATGTACTGGCTAAAGCTGCCATCTAGATGATGGTTTTTCCCATGAACGTCGCTAGCAATCGCCCCGCCAACCGTGACGAACTGCGTGCCGGGTGTTACCGGTAGAAACCATCCTTTGGGGATGAACACATTCAGGATGTCGCGCAGTGAAGTGCCAGCTTCGCACTCCAGTAAACCGGATTCTTGATTGAAATTGATCAATCGATTCTGCAGTGAAAAGTCGATGACATGATCGCCAAGCGAGCTATCACCATAGCTGCGACCTAAACCGCGTGGAGTCAGCACCTGTTGTTTGCTTTGCGCGTTTTCAAGTAGCTGTAGCGCCGATGCTTCACGCTGAACTTGCGTTACTTGCGCGTCAACGATCGGATAACGACCCCAGCCATGCAGGTTCATTTCGCGGCTGCCTGCTGAAACACGTATCGCTTGTCGAGTTGGTACTTCAAGACATAGCCGATGGCGAGTCCGAGTGCGCCGCCAAGATAGCGCATCTTGTCATCGCTGAAGATCAGGTGAAACGCATATTCAACAGACCAGAATATTGCCGTGGTTATGAGTCCCATGCCGGTGTACAGCGCAAACAGAATTCCATCATGCGCAAGATTTTTGGTTTCTACTTTGAAGATGTAACGCTTATCCAGAATGTATTTCAGTAATAGCCCGGCGGCTGTCCCGATAATCATGGAGACGGGAACTGCGTAGAGTCCCGTGTAGCAAGCGATGCTGAGCATCTGGCTGCCTAGATTGACGACAGTCGCGGCCAACGCAAAAACCAAATACGTTGAAACCAGCGTTGCGTTTTTCACTGCTTAGCGTGCCATCGCAAAGGCAAGCATGAACAACGCGCCGCAAATCAAACTAACGCGATCTTTGAATGCGAAGACCATCGGGTCATCGTGCATTTGTCCGCGATGAGCCAGCATCCAACTGCGACTCACCCAATACAGCAGGATAGGGCAGGCGCCCCAGATCCATTGCGGTGAACGATAGAGCGTGAGCGAAACGGGATCCTGAATATAGAGCGCAAGAACCAGCACGGAGAGATAGCCTGCTGCTGCGCCCAGCGACGCGACCATTTGCAAATCATCTGGCCGATAACCACGCCCCAGCATTGTGCTGACGCCGCGTTGGCGCGCGTCTAGCAATTCGGTGTAACGCTTGATCAACGCGATGCTCATGAAAATGAACATCGAAAAACTGAGCAGCCAGAACGAGAGCGGAACACCAATTGCAAAAGCGCCTGCAATGATTCTGAGCGTATAAAGCCCGGCAAGTGTCACGACATCAAGTAGCAGTACTCGCTTTAGTTTGAAGGTGTAAGCCAGCGTAAGACCGTAGTAACACAGCAAGGCCAAGGCAAAGTGTTCAGACAAGGACGTTAAGGTGATTGCCACCGCGATCAATAACGGGATGGGCACTGCGAACCAACCATGCAATATCGAAAGATCGCCGCTGGCAAAAGGACGATTGCGTTTGCTGCGATGCTGTCGGTCGTCTTGCGAATCGATGAGATCGTTCAAGAGATAGACGCTGGATGCGCAAAGACCAAACGCGATGAACGCTAATAAGCTTTGCGATATCAGATCAATTTCACTGAAGCGATGCGCGGCGGCCAGTGGAATGAAGACCAGTAAATTCTTCAACCATTGATGCAAGCGTAATGCACGTGCCCACAGTGCAAACGTATTCGGTTTTACGTCTTCAAAGATGTGCTCAACAGTCGCGATCTTTGCGGCTTTCTCGGCGAGACCTTTTGGCGGCGAAACGATGATTGCGTTTTGCGCGCTTTTCCAGACCTTGAGATCGATGTGATCGTTGCCAACATAATCAAAGCCACGTTCCCCGTAACGGCTGACCAAGGCTTCGCGTTTGGCTTCTCCGCTGAGGTTGATCGTGCCATTGGTGGCGAGCACTTCGTCGAAGATTCCCAAGTGCTCAGAGATCGCTGTGGCCAAGCGGTGATCAGATGCCGTTGCCAATACGAGACGGCGGCCTTTTGCTTTTTCAGCGCGCAGCCAATCCAAAACATCCTGACGATAGGGCAGCGTGGTGACATCAAGCTGAGTGTTTTCAACGAGCGTGGATTTTAGTTGCGCACGTCCGCTACGAAGCATCCCTGGCAGCAAAAATGCTCGCAATGGATTCGAAGCTAAATACCGCGTTGCTGATTCCCAAAGTAGATCGGTTTTGATCAGAGAACCGTCTAGATCAACAGCCAGTACTAAGGAAGATTTGCTGTTAGGAGTAGGCATCCGCAACTTTTTCTGTGGTCCGCTTGCTAGGAGTAAATCGCTTACGCATATAGCTGCGACCCGGTTTCTCGACGTAACGGTAAGTCAGCACGGACACCCCGATTACCGCAGCTTCGATAGCAAGCAGCATAAGTACCGGCGGCCAGGAAAGGAAGGCCTCGAACATATCGGGTGCCAGCGCTTTTGCTAGGACCAACTGGTACAGGATGACGATGTGCATCATGTAGATCGAATACGACATTTCCCCCAGCTCGACCAGTGGCTTCCACGCCATGGCCTTGGCGATTGGGGTTTCCTCATAGGTCAGGCTGAGAATCAGCAGAATCCATAGCGGAATGTAGAACACTGGGGTGATGTTGATGGCATATGAAGCGATCACCGCAGCGATGACGCCGCCTTGCAGTAGCGTCGGCGGAATAAAGGCCAAGCGCCGGAGTATCGCCGCGCGGTACTGATACAAGGCGCAGCCGATGGTGAACGAGCAAAATGCACGTATGACGCCGTAATCGTGGGTGACGTCAAAGCTATAGCAAATGATTTGGATCCAGATCAGTCCGGCAACGGAGGCGAGGAGGAGCAAAGCGAGCGGCAGCTTGCGTTGGACGAGTTGATAGCGGATGAAGACAGGGAATATCAGATAGCACGCAAATTCCGCGCTGATGCTCCAAGCAGAAATATTCCAAGAGTTGATGCTCTGGACGCCCCAAGCTTGGATCAGCAACAGATTGGTGATGATGTACTTGGGATTGGTCGGCCCTTGGAAGATGCGATCGTCAGGGCCCGCGCCTAGATGAAAAGCGGCCCATCGGATGCCTTCGATGCCGATAAGAAGTAGTAGTACAAAAACATGCAGCGGATAAATTCGCGCCATGCGGTGGACGAAAAACTTGTAGAGGCTGCCTTCTTTTGCAAGCAGGCTCTTGCCATAGACGTGCATCAAAATGAAGCCGCTAAGGATAAAGAAGTAGTCGGGCCACATTACGAAGTCTTCGTACAGCCAACTTCTAGGCCATGCTGGAATAGTCCAATACCAAGCGTGGAGCTGAACGACGCAAATGGCGCCAATGCCTCTCATCGATGTGAGTGCGGCAAAATCCTGTTTCGCGGCTGACATTCCTTCCCTGGCGCACTTGGCTATTGAATTAATTGGCGCTAGTTGAAGAGGGCCTCTGAAGGGCGTCCTGCTTCTATGATCTTGCGTCGTTTGCCTATGCTTGCATGGCCTGCTTCAACTATCAATTGGCGCAAGGAAGACAGAGAAAATTCGTACAAATAGCTAGGCAATTTATTGAAGAGGCATGTGGGGGATCGGGGTGAGCACCGCCAGTGTGATCACCTCTGGAAAGCCTCATAAATGGAAGTGAAAACCCGAAGAGATTTTAGTAGTTGTGCACTGCTCGTAGTGGATCATGCATTAACGACCAACGCCAAAAATTACGGGATAATCAAGTCTCTAGGCGGCGCTCAGGGACGAGTACGCAGTGTTTGCGTGTTCGTCATTTGGCCTTATTTCTGGAGCGCTTCTGTGTTGAACAAAGGGTCTACCTCTCCCGGGCGGCGGATGCTGCCGTTTGATGGCATGCGTGGCATTGCGGCGGTCGGTGTTACGGCTTTCCACGTTAATCCGACGTCACCCTTTATGTTCTGGGCCTGGACCTTCGTCGACATGTTCTTTGTGCTTTCGGGTTTCCTGATTGGCACGATTCTCTATCGTGGAATTTCAGAAGGCACATTGTCGCTAAAGAATTTCTGGATACGACGCATATTGCGTATCTGGCCGGTCTATTACCTGATGCTCGCGGTCGTGACCCTATGGACGCTGCTGTCGCCTGAATTGCATATGTCGTTCAAATCGTTCATGCAATCGCTTGTGTTTTTGCAATTCACAGGGGGATATATTCATCCGGGTGTGAGCTGGAACAACATGATGTGGCATTACATCCCATGGTTCAGTCACAGCTGGTCGATTGCCGTTGAAGAACAGTTTTATCTGCTGCTACCCATACTGCTTTGGATGTTCGGTACACGTGCGCGCGGCATTTTTCTGATTGTGATTGCCGCACTGGCACTGAGCCAGTTTTTGCTCTACGCAGACTTTGTCCCGAATCTGTTAGGGACGCGTATGCAAGGACTTGCGCTGGGTTTGTTGCTAGTGCCCTTGTCGCAATGGCTGCATCAAGCTGACGGCAATATCCAAGCTAAACGCCGGTCATTGGTTCTTCTCATCCTAGCAGTGTCTTTTGCAATTGGACTCTGCACGATGGTGCCGCTTTTCATGCAGATATTTCCGGTTCTTTGGAATGGCGTGGTGGTCGAGTCCGACATAATTAAAAATTTTGTGCTGAAGGGCACTTTAGGAATGGCGCTGATTTATTTTGCCATCGTCGGTTTTGTCGTGGCATTTCCGAAGGGCATGTTTGCACGGATGTTGTCGACGCCGGTGCTGGTCTATCTAGGTGGCATCAGCTACGGCCTTTACATGATTCATGTGCCAGTCGAAGGGATGATCGCTACCTCGCGCGGGCGACATTTAAGCGAAGACAGCCTGTCGATCAATGTCATTTACTGGATCGTGATTCTTAGTCTCGCAGCGCTATCCAAGATTCTGATCGAGGATCGCTTTAACGCGTACAAAGATCGCTATCCGGTTTTTTCAAACACGCCAAAGCCTCGTTTATGAGGCTTTGGCCTTGCGATCAAATTTTCTACGCACAAAGGCGCGTCCCGGTTTTTCTATGTATTTGTAAGTGAATATCGAGATGAAAATTGTTGCGCCCCACAGCGCAAACAAGATCAGAACGGGAGGCCACGCGATAAAGGCATTGAATAGATTGGGCGTAGCAGTTTTTGCGAGGATGACGTTTACAAGAACAAGCACGTGAACCATGTAAAGCGAATATGACATTTCGCCCAACTGCACCATTGGCCCCCACGATAGCGAGCGTGCGATCCAAGTGTTTTCGTAGGTAAAACTTGCGATCAGCAGCAGCCAGAGTGGAATGTAGATCAGCGGTAAAGCGTTGACCTTGTATGCCACTACGACAGCAATCAGCGTGATGCCTTGCAAGAGCGCTGGCGGGATAAATGACAGACCCTTCAATAGCGTCGGCAGATACTGATACAGCACACAGCCCAGCGTGAACGAGCTGAGTGCGCGAACGGCGCCCAAGCTATAAGTCACATCGAAATCGCGACGCGTTGCTTGTATAAGGATCAGTCCGCCAATCGCCAAAAGAACCAGCAGTGACGCGGTGACTTTGCGTCCGATCAGGTTGTAGCGAATGAATATTGGGAACACCAAATAGCAGGCAAATTCTGCGCTGATGCTCCACGCTGGGACGTTCCAGGAGTTCATGTGCTGAACACCCCATGCCTGAATCAGCAAGAGGTTGGTGATGATGTATTTGGGATGAGTGCCGTGTAGGAATGGCTCTCCACCGATGCTGACATCGACGCCATTATGTTTTGCCAGCCATCGCAGCGATTCAAACACAATCAACGCCAGCAATACGAAAACATGCAACGGATAAATGCGGGCAATGCGATGGACGAAAAAGTTGTACAGACTGTCTTTGCGCTTAAACAGCGTTTTGCCGTAGACGTGCATCAGAATGAAGCCGCTGAGCGCAAAAAAATAATCGGGCCATAGCACAAAGCCCATAAACAGCCAGCTTTCAGACCACGCTGGTGAAACCATGGCCCAAGCATGAAATTGGATCACGCACAGCGCGCCTATGGCTCTGAATGTGGTGAGCGCGGCAAAATCCTGCTTGCTATCGGACATTTCGTTCCTTGCGTGATCCATACGAAAATTGCGTGCCTTTTGATCAAGTGCTAAAAACACTCGCTTTTTTATGGCACTGCGCTGACGCTCGATAATCGCAATACCCGTAACTAATTTCAATTAGCGAACTTACTACAAGGAAATATCCGTATGACTTACCGCTCTGTGTTTAGAGACAAACTTTTTGAAGGGCAGACCATTGTTGTGACGGGTGGCGGGTCGGGTATTGGTCGTTGCACTGCGCATGAGTTGGCAAGCTTGGGCGCCAAGGTGCTGATCACGGGGCGCAAGCAGGAGAAACTCGACAAGGTCATTGCTGAGATTCACGAAGACGGTGGTCAGGCATTTGGCTATGCCTTCGATATTCGCGAAGAAGACGTCGTGAAGGCGTCGGTGAAGCAGATGTTGGCTGATCATGGGCAGATCCACGGCTTGGTCAACAATGCAGGCGGGCAGTTTCCTTCGCCGCTGTCGATGATTTCCAAGAAGGGTTGGGAGGCTGTAGTCGCCAACAACCTCACCGGCGGTTTCTTGATGGCGCGTGAAGTGTTCACGCAGTGCATGAAGAAGCAAGGCGGCTCGATCGTGAATATGGTTGCGGATATGTGGGGCGGTATGCCGGGCATGGGCCATAGCGGCGCAGCACGTGCGGGCATGCTCAACTTCACTGAGACCGCGTCGGTGGAGTGGGGCTCTGCGGGCGTGCGCGTGAATGCAGTGGCGCCGGGCTGGATCGCCAGTAGCGGCATGGATCATTACGATCCTTCTTTTGCGACGGAAGTGATTCCCAAGCTTGCAGGCGCATCGCCAGCCAAGCGCATGGGTGAAGAGGCGGAAGTCAGTGCGGCGATTGTGTTCTTGCTGTCACCGGGCGCGGCTTACATCAGTGGCACTTGCGTCAATATTGATGGCGCGTCTTCTCGTAACGCACGTGTGTTCCCGTTGTTGGATCACAAGAAGTCCAAGCCCTTCGAAGGCTTTCATCGCGCCTTTAAGCCGAAGGCTGTCAAGGACAGTTAGCGCTTGCCTGAAGGGTTGATGGGCTGACTCACTGCACGTACGCAGAAGTCACAGATGGACTGGATGAGACGCTCCTGGTCCTTCACCCGTTGGCCCTTCGGGGCAATCGGCCCTACCAGCGCTTCGGTGTAGGCGCCGACGATGCAGGCCGCGCTGGCATCCATGTCTTGCGCAGGGAATTCACCGCCCGTGATGCCTTCCTTAAGGATGGCTTTGAAAACGTTGCCCAACTGCTGACGCACACGGATACGCGCGATATCGACTTCGGGCTCAGCTGGCTCAGCGATAAAGGCGTAGGCGAGGTTGGGGCCAGTTAGTGCGCGCCGGGTGAAGGATTCCACGGCGGCGTACAGCCGCGCCTTGGCAGTGCCGGGGCCCTCGGCGATCTCGTTCAGAAGCTCAAGCTCACGCGCGATGGCCGCTGTCATGACCTCAATGAAGAGGTCGGCCTTAGAACGAAAATACCGGTAAATCATGCCGGTAGACATGCCCGCTTCTGCGGCTACTGCCGCAATCTGCGCCTCACGATAACCACCTTCAGCAATCAAGCGGCGCGCGGCCGCAAGGATGCGCTCGCGATTGCTCGCAAGTCGTTCCTCCATCAGTGCTGAACGGCGGTAGGCCATGAAGTGAGTCTCGGTTCAAGGAATGAATTGTACTTCACTTCTTGTGATTTTCGAAGTAGGATGAAGGTCTCAATCTGTCATCCATCGCCGTCAGCGGCAAGGAAACCATGCCTGTCTTCGAGTCTAAGGTAGATACCAACAGCCCACAGTTCCAGCAAAACCGTGAGGGCATGCTCAAGCACATCGCGGACTGGCGCGCGGTCGAAGCCAAGGGCCGTGCTGAGGAAGAATCCAAGCGTGAGCGCTTCCATAAGCGCAAGCAGTTACTGCCGCGTGAACGCGTTCACTTGATGCTCGATCGTGGTTCGCCATGGTTGGAGCTGTCGACCTTGTGCGGCTACAAAATGCACGACGACAAGGACGGCTCGCTGGCTGGCGGTAACAACATCATCGGTATCGGCTATGTCTCTGGCGTGCGCTGCATCATCAGCGCCTCCAACTCCGCGATCAAAGGCGGCACGATGACGCCTTGGGGCGTGCAGAAAGGTCTGCGCATCCAAGAGATCGCGCTTCAGCAGAAACTGCCAATCGTCGCGATGATTGAATCCGGCGGCGCGAACCTCTTGTATCAGGCTGAAGTGTTTATCCCTGGCGGCAAGACTTTCGCCAACCAGTGCCGTCTCTCGGCAGCTGGTATTCCGCAGATCACCATCGTGCACGGTTCGTCGACGGCAGGTGGTGCATACATGCCGGGCCTGTCGGATTTCGTGGTGATGATCCGTAAGCGCGCCAAAGTGTTTTTGGCTGGCCCTCCTTTGTTGAAGGCAGCAACGGGTGAAGTAGCGAATGACGAAGATCTGGGCGGCGCAGAAATGCACTCGCAGATTGCAGGTACTTCGGAGTTCCTCGCTGAGAACGATGCCGACGGTATTCGTATCGCTCGCGACATCATGAAGAACCTCAACTGGAATGCCTCGCGTCCCAAACTTGATCTGCTTCCTGTGCGTGCGCCGAACTACGACATCGACGAAATCTGCGGCGTTTTTCCTGCGGATTACCGCAAACCGGTTGACTGCCGTGAAGTGATTGCGCGTCTCGCTGACGGTTCAGAGTTCCTTGAGTTCAAGAGCGAATACGATCAGCAGACGATCTGCGGACGCGCTGTGATTCACGGTCACCAGATCGGCATCATTTCCAACAACGGTCCGATCACCACCAAGGGCGCGACCAAGGCTGGCCAGTTTATTCAGCAGTGCTGCCAATCGAATATTCCGATCGTCTATCTGATGAACACCACCGGTTACATGGTGGGCACGGAGAGCGAGCAGGGCGGTATCGTCAAGCATGGTTCGAAGATGATTCAGGCTGTTGCCAACGCAACGGTTCCGCAGATCACCATCGTCATGGGCGGCAGCTTCGGTGCTGGTAACTACGGCATGTGTGGACGTGGTTTCGGTCCGCACTTCATCTTCGCTTGGCCTAACAGCCGCACATCCGTAATGGGTGGCGAACAGGCTGCTGGCGTGATGGAAATCATCACGCGTCAAAAGTGGGAAGCCGAAGGCAAAGTGATGAGCGAGACGGACGAGAAGATGCTCGCTGCGCTACGCAATCAGGTGGTCACCCAGTTCGACAAGGAAAGTCACTCTTTCGCTGCTACCGCACGCCTGTTCGACGACGGCCTCATCGACCCGCGTGATACGCGCAAAGTTTTGGGCTTGTGCCTGTCCGTTTGTCGCGAAGCTAAATCGCGTCAAACCTTCCCTAATAGCTTTGGCGTTGCTCGCCTCTAAAAGCTGAGCAAGAGAATCTCTATGCAAATTACGCACGAACATCAGTCGCTCTACGACACCACCAAACGTTTTATCGAAGAACAGATCAATCCCAACTCCAAAGAATGGGAACGCGATGGCATTTTCCCTGCGCGCGAAGTGTTCAAGAAAATGGGCGACCTCGGTCTGCTCGGTATTGCTAAGCCAGAGAGCGTCGGCGGTCTCGGCCTCGATTACGGTTATCAGTTGATGTTTGCGGAGGCCTTGGGCCACTGCAACGTTGGCGGTATTCCGATGGCAATTGGTGTGCAGACCGATATGGCGACGCCAGCGTTGGCGCGTTTCGGTTCTGACTATCTGAAAGAAAACTTCCTCAAGCCTGCAGTCGCCGGTGACATGGTTGCTGCGATCGCCGTGAGCGAACCTGGCGCAGGTTCAGACGTTGCAGGCATCAAGACCACCGCTCGTCGCGAAGGCGATGAATACGTGATCAGCGGTCAGAAGATGTGGATCACCAACGGTACACAGGCTGATTGGGCTTGCGTGCTTTGCAACACTGGCGATTCACCTGAGGGTGGCCGTCACGGCAACAAGAGTTTGATCGTTGTGCCTCTCGACACCAAGGGAGTTGATCGTCGCACCAAGCTCGACAAACTGGGCCAGCGCTCCAGCGACACAGCGATTATTTTCTTTGATGACGTGCGCGTGCCTGCGCGCAATCTGATTGGCTCTGAAGGCAAGGGTTTCACGTATCAGATGCAGCAATTCCAAGAAGAGCGTTTGTTCCTGTCGGCCAGCATTGTGCAGGCGATGGACAATTGCATCAGCGAAACTGCGACGTATACGCGTCAACGCAACGCCTTTGGTCAAAGCATTCTTGATAACCAATTCGTGCAGTTCCGTTTGTCGGAATTAAAGACTGAAGTTGAAGCGTTGCGAGCACTGATCTATCGCGCTGCTGATGACATGCTTGCTGGGCAAGACGTGACGTTGATGGCGTCAATGGCCAAGCTCAAGGCTGGCAAGCTTGGTCGCGAAGTGCCTGATGCTTGCCTGCAGTTCTGGGGCGGTCAGGGCTTCATGTGGGACAACTTTGTCGCGCAGATGTATCGCGATCTGCGCTTGCACGCGATTGGCGGCGGCGCTGACGAAATCATGCTCGGCATTATCTCCAAGCGCCTTGGTTTTGGCGGCAAGAAGAAAGCCTGAGGCGATTACTCAAATGACATTGCCTGAAGTCGAAAATCTGTTGTTGAAACTCGAGCGCGGTGTGCTCGAGGTGACTTTGAATCGGCCTGAATCGCGCAATGCGATGAGCTTGGCGATGGTGGCTGATCTCAACGCTGTGTTCGATGCCATGGCTGATGAGCGTGCGATTCGCGTGGTGATCTTGCGCGGTGCTGGCGGTCACTTTTGCGCGGGCGCTGATTTGAAACAAATGATGGCTGGTGGAATGAAGCCGCCGGTGCCGGGCGAGATCGATCCGATTGTTGGTTTTAGTCGCAGCTTCGGAAGCTTGCTACGCAAGGTCACAAAACTCCCTGCGGTCGTGATTGCGATCTGTGAAGGTGCGGTGCTGGGTGGTGGTTTCGGTTTTGCCTGCGTATCGGACATTGCTTTTGCGCACGTCGATGCCAAATTTGGTCTGCCAGAAACCACTCGCGGTTTGCCACCTGCGCAAATTGCACCGTTCGTTGTTGAGCGAATTGGCCTTACGCAAGCGCGCAAGCTTTGTCTAACAGGTGCACAGTTCCGTGGTTTGGAGGCACAGCGTCTTGGCATCGTGCATGAAGCATTTTCTTCGGAAGAAGAATTGCAGACCAAGCTTGCTGAAACACTCAA
This sequence comes from Stenotrophobium rhamnosiphilum, assembly GCF_003052265.1. Taxonomy (GTDB): domain Bacteria; phylum Pseudomonadota; class Gammaproteobacteria; order Nevskiales; family Nevskiaceae; genus Stenotrophobium; species Stenotrophobium rhamnosiphilum. Next base: position 177,991 of record NZ_QANS01000002.1, on the reverse strand, counting down.
GCAGATTCTGAACTGCGCACCAAATGCTAATGCTGTGACGAAGGAAATCATCCTTAACGTTGCGCATCAAGATATGGAATTTGTACTTGACGACGCCGCACAGAAATTTGCGGCATGCGTACGTGGAACAGAGGCGCCAGAAGGTATTACAGCATTCATGCAGAAACGTGCGCCTAAATGGGCGGGCGGAAACTAGTTTCGCGATAGCGAACAGTTCAAACGATTAATCGAGAAATCATGATGAGCAAGCGTTTTACTAAAGTTCTGGTCGCCAACCGTGGCGAAATCGCTGTCCGCGTTATTCGCGGCGCTAAGAAGGCGGGTTATCAAACCGTTGCTGTGTACAGCGACGCCGATAAAGACAGCATGCACGTGCTCGAGGCAGACGAAGCTGTTCGTATTGGCCCATCTCCTGCCAAAGATTCTTACTTGTTGATTGAGAACATTCTTGCGGCGGCCAAGCTTTCCGGCGCACAGGCTATTCACCCTGGCTACGGTTTTTTGTCTGAACGCGAAGCCTTTGCTAAAGCAGTGCAGGACGCTGGCCTGATTTTCATTGGTCCAGATCCGCATTCGATTGAAGCGATGGGCAACAAGAGCGCGTCCAAGATCCGCATGATTGCGGCGAATGTGCCTTGCGTGCCGGGCTATCAGGGCGATGATCAGGCTGATGAAACATTGGTTGCTGAATCCAAGAAAGCCGGCTTGCCAGTGATGGTGAAAGCCGCTGCTGGCGGTGGTGGTCGCGGTATGCGCTTGGTTTATGAAGCGAACGAACTACTTGCCAACATTCAGTCTGCACGTTCAGAAGCGACCAACGCTTTCGGTTCTGGTCAGTTGCTGATTGAAAAGGCAGTGATGGATGCACGTCACGTCGAAATCCAGATCTTTGGCGATCGTCATGGCAACGTCATTCACTTTGGTGAGCGTGATTGCTCCGTGCAACGTCGCAACCAAAAGGTTGTTGAAGAAGCACCATCACCTGCGGTTGATGAAGCGCTGCGCGTGAAAATGGGTGCTGCTGCGGTTGCCGCCGCTAAGGCGGTGAACTACGTTGGTGCTGGCACGGTTGAGTTCATGCTTGCACGCGATGGCCAGTTCTATTTTCTAGAAATGAACACGCGCTTGCAGGTTGAGCATCCTGTTACTGAATTGGTTTACGGCGTCGATCTTGTTGAATGGCAGCTTCGTGTTGCGCAAGGCGAACCTTTGCCGCTGACGCAGGAGCAGGTATCAGCCAAGCGCAAGGGTTGGGCGATTGAAGTTCGCCTTTGCGCCGAAGATCCACGCGACAACTACATGCCGCAGACTGGGCCTGTTCTCTCGTGGAGCGCGCCGCAGGGCGACGGCGTGCGTGTCGATACCTATCTGACTACCGGCGCAACGATTAGCCCGTTCTACGATTCGATGCAGGCCAAGGTGATTGCTTGGGGCGAAGATCGTGAAACCGCGCGCACGCGTTTGCTCAAGGCGCTGGAACAAACCAGCTTCCTTGGCGTGGTCAATAACAAAGATTATTTGTCGGCAATTCTGGCAAACGAAGCGTTCGCTTCAGGCGATTTCAGTACCGCATTTATCGGCAAGTACTTTCCACAGGAACAGGTCTCTGCGGCGAAGCCATCGTCACGTCACGTTGCGCTCGCGGTAGTTGCGCTGTATCTCGATGACGCGCAGAAACTCGCAGAAGAAAATAATCTATCGTCAGAATTTATTGGTTGGCACAGCTCGCATGAAGCGCCAGCCGAATTCAAATTGAAGTGGCGCGATCAGGAATATGATCTAGAAGTTTTGGTTCATGATGGACATCAGTTCTCGATCGAGATTGCAGGTAGCAAGATTGAGATCAATGTCGCACGTTCGTTGCCACATGAATTCCATTACATCGTAGAAGGCGTGCAGGGCAAAGCAGTCATCGCGCATCACGGCGATGCAGTCTGGTTGACCGCAGAAGGCACAACGCATTGCTATACCGACACCTCACTCGCTCCTGCGCAAGCGGTGGCCGCAGGCGCTGATGGACGCATCCTCGCTAACAGCGACGGCAAGATTGTTGCAGTGCACGTGGAAGCGGGTCAGAAAGTCGAGAAGGGCACGACGCTGGTGGTGTTGGAAGCGATGAAGATGGAATTCCAGCTGACGACACCTGTATCGGGCGTTATTGAAACAGTTAGCGTGAAGGCTGGTGATCAGGTGAAGGGGCGTCAGTTGCTGGTACAGGTTAAGCCGGACGCTTAAAGCTCTTCGCTAGAAGTTAATAAAAAGCGGCGTATGCGTAGGCATGCGCCGCTTTTTTATGTACAGGATGGACGTACTCCACGGGCGCAGGATGCGCAGGAGTGGGGTTCTCGCCAACTAGCGAGACCTGAGAACGGGGTGAGAATCCCGTTCCTGCGCATGCTGTTGTCGGAGTTCATCTAATCCGCCGACCGCGTCGCTCCATGCACGCGCATATGGGCAGAGCATCTCTGCACAAACACCTCCGCTCCTGCGCATCCATGTGCCCGCGTAGGTACCGTACATCCTGTACATAAAAAGAAAAGCCCCGCTGGATTGCTCCAGCGGGGCTTTTAGTTACTACGTACTAATTACTCGAGAACTTTCAGCTCAACGCGGCGGTTGTTTTCGCGGCCGGCTTCGGTTTCGTTGGTGTCGATTGGGCGGGTCTTGCCGTAGCCAACTGGGCTGAGGCGCTGGGTTTGAACGCCCTTGCCACCCAGATAGACCTTCACAGCAATCGCACGCTTCTCAGACAGGCCGAGGTTGTAGGCGTCGGTACCGATGTAGTCGGTGTGCCCCTGAACTTCGACGTTAACTTCTGGATAGGCCTTCAGCGTTTCGGCAACCTGATTCAGGATTTCCTTAGCAGCTGCGGTCAGACGGTCGGAGTCGAACTCAAACTTCACACCCTTAAGGATGAAGTTGTGCTCAAGCGCGCATCCGTGTTCGTCAACCTGTTCACCTGGACGTGGACGGCGGCAATCACCTTTCAGTGCGCAACCGTTTGGAAGTACCTTGGCGCCAGCTGGCGTGTTCGGGCACTCGTCCTGATCATCTGGGATGCCGTCGCCATCGCTGTCGAGTGGGCAACCATCTGGACCAACCTTCTGGCCCTTGGCCGTATTAGGGCACTTGTCGAGGTAGTCAGGAATGCCGTCACCATCGCTATCCGTGAACGGGCAGCCGTCGCCATTTACTGGCGTACCGCGTGGCGTGTTCGGGCACTTGTCGAGGTAGTCAGGAACGCCGTCGCCATCGGAATCCAATGGGCAACCGTCAGCGCCAACCTGAACGCCTCTAGCGGTGTTCGGGCACTTGTCGAGGTAATCAGGAACGCCGTCGCCATCGCTATCAGCTGGGCAACCATCGGCATTAACCACTACGCCAGGAGCCGTACGTGGGCACTTGTCGAGGTAGTCAGGAACGCCGTCGCCATCGCTATCCGGTGGGCAGCCATCAGCATTGACGGCAACACCTTTAGGCGTGTTAGGGCATTTATCGCGGTCATTTGGAACGCCGTCGCCATCGCTATCCGATGGGTCAGCGCCAAACTTGATGCGTGCGCCAACGCCTGCGGTCACAACGTAGAAGTTGGTCTTCTGCAGAACGCCGCCGCGATCACGAATCATATCGGTGTTGTAGCGGGCGTCAAAGCGCAGATCAATGGCCTGCGACAGACGCACAAATGCACCTGCACCTAAGCCATAGCCCACGCCACCTTGGCGTTCGCCAAGGAAGCTAATCGAGTGATAGTTAAGATTGCCAAGCAAGTATGGACGGAACGTCCAAGATTCCGGAGCAAGGTATTGGATCAAGTTCACACCGCCTACGACGCGGTTGTACTTGTTCTTGGCAGGCAGATGACCCACGGTCAGGCTGCTATAGCCACCTTCGAATTCAAAACCCTGGTAGTTCGCCAGTGAGCGACCCACCGAAATCTGACCCATTGGGCCGCTATCTAGATCGCTCTGGTCGGACAGTACGGCGCCGATCGTAGGTGAGATATACCAACGCTTGTCGTAATCATCACCCGCATGTGCAACGGTAGTGACGGCCCACAGCGCAAAAAATGCGGCCAGTATTTTACTTCTTATCATTTGCAGGTTCCCCTTGAGCGTAGACGTTACAGCGTATTCGATCAAACCAACACCGCTACATACCGTGACGGACATCGCAAAGATGCACAACGGAATCGTGGCAGGATCATAACCGGCCGATGGGCCATGATACAAAATATTCTTCTACATACCCACTGGATTAGAATACCATTGCTCAAACAATGTCGATATACTCACACAAGCCCTTAAAGCTGGTTGTCTTACGCGGCAATTCAAAAAAAGTTTCTCGAGGAACACACAAATGAAAATGTTTCGTTTACTCACAGGCGTGATCGCACTTGTCCTGATCATGCTGACCGGCTGCAGCACTCAAAGCCCTGATTTTTCGTCGGTGTTGAAGACGATTACGATCACAGGCGTACCGGTCAAACCAAGATCGAGTGGCCAGATTGCGGTTGGCGATAAAATCCAATTTACGGCTTCAGGTCTTTGCACTACTCCTCCGGGAACAAAGGTTACTGATCCAGGTGTAGTCAGCACGCCGGTCAATGGCACTACACTTCTCCTCCAGCCTTGCGATAAAGACATCGGTAGCGTTGTTTGGAGCGTTGATAATTCCGGCAATGGCAGCATCGATCCTAACACTGGCTTATTTACCGCTGGTCCGGGTGTTGGCACTGTTGTTGTTAAGGGAACGGTTCAGGGTCTTGAAGGCACGGCCAACGTTGCCACTATCTCAATCCCCGTAACGCCAGTTGTTTTGGACCACATCGTGGTCAGCCCGAAGTCACCGCCTCCAGTCGCACAGAATGGCACGGTGACATTCACGGTCGCCGGCGTCGGTAGTGATGGTTTGGCCTTTACTCTCGTTCCGGCTTCGATTACTTGGACGAAAGTCTGTGCCGATACGGTAGCAACCATTGCGCCAACAACTGGCACCTCAACTGTGGCGAAAGCTGTGGCGACGACGGGCACATGCGCGATCACCGCGAACTCGGCGGATAATGCTAACGGCGATGACATTGCATCTGATTCAGGCACGTTCACTATCAATAATGATGTGGCCTTGAAGAGCTTGCAGAGTACGAAGCTGACGCCGCCTTCTGCTGCGATAGCTAAAGATCAAACGCAGGATTTTCAGCTGATTGGTATTTATGGTGATGGCTTGCCTCATCCTGTTCCTAACGCAGACATCAATTGGACGGTTTCGGCTGGTGGCATCGCTTCAATCGCTGATCATGCAACCGACGTTACAAAAGAAACGGCAACGGGTCTTAAAGTGGGCGTGGCAACAATCACTGCCACCTTGAAAGACGCTTCAACGCTGACAGATCCGACCAAGAACTCTGCAACCGGTTCGTTGACTGTTGTTGATGCAGCTTGCACCACGCCGTTGAGCAACCAGAACACGCCTGCGGCAACGACTGCAACGGCTGTAACAGGTCCGCTCTGCTTGATTTGCGGTGTGAATGCGCCAGACAACGTTATCGATGCGGATCCGACCAATGTTGCAGTGCTGAACGCCTTCCTGGGCGTAGGCTTGCCAACCAACGAGATCTCGTTGACCGTTAACAGCAACGCAGCCGCTCCGTTCGCTGCTGGTGGCAATGCAGGTTTCCGCGTTACAGATCCTTCCGGCGCACTGCTGTCGGCAAATGTTCTGAACGCCGAAATTCGCGTAACGACGCTGTTGGGTGGTGTGGTTCAGGAAACCAGCATTCCTTACGTAGCTGGTGGCTTGATTCCGTTGCCACCGTTGCTTGACATCACATTGCTTGGACTAGGTGCAGGCGGTGGTGCATATGTGACGCTTCCAACAACCAAGCCTTTCGATGCTCTTAGAGTTACTTTTAGCACCGGCTTGGTGAGCGCGCTGTCTTCGGTAAATGTGACTACCGCGTGTGCTGCGGTCGACAAGACCAAGATAACGCCTTGATTTAAAATTGAGTGGAATACAAAGAAGGCGCCGAAAGGCGCCTTTTTTGCGTTTGGTCGGCATAATCGCAAAACTAAAAATTTACTTGGTGTAAACAATGCTGACCATGGTTACGCATCGTATTGATACCACGCTTGGCATTATCAACGTTCAAGTGTCCGGAAGCGGTCCTGCAATGCTTTGTTGGCCGAGCTTATTAATGAACGGTGAAATGTGGCGTGCACAGGCCGAGTATTTTTCTGATCGCTATCGTGTGGTGATGATTGATTCTCCTGGGCACGGTGCGAGTGAAGCCTTGAATCGACATTTCACGATGGACGATTGCGCGCATTGCCTCGTTCAGATTCTTGATGCCTTAGAAATTAAGGATTGTGTTTTGCTAGGCAATTCCTGGGGCGGAATGATGGGCGGCGTTTTCGCTGCGCTTTATCCCGAGCGCGCACGCGCTGCAGTTCTGATGAATTGCACGGCGTCTGCTGTGGGCTGGTCACAGAAGCTGGAATTTCTAGCGATGACTGCGGTGCTTCGTCGCTGCAATAAATTCCCGATGTTTATGGCGCAGCGTGCAGTAAGTGCTTTTGCTGGGGAAACGACTGAGAAAACTAAACCAGACGTTGTGAAATTTATTCGTGACACTGTTTCAGAGGTTGATCCGCGATCAGTGCATTGGGCGATTCGTAGTGTCGTTCCATATCGAACGGATCGTCACACGCAGTTGCAAGCTATCAAGTGTCCCGTGCTGGTGTTGGCGGGCGAAGAAGATCGTACTTTTCCTGTACTTGAAACCAAGGCGATGGCAGATGCGATTCCTAATAGCCAGTTTGTTGTGTTGCCGCGTATTGGGCATTTGGCTGCGTTGGAATCGCCAGCTGTTGTGAATGGTGAGATTGATAAGTTTCTTGCTGGGGTTTTCCCTAGCAAATGAAGTTGTTTGTTTTTGTGCGGGGCGGGGGAGTGAACGTCGCGCTAGTGTCCATGCTTCATAAGCAGAGCATTTAGTTCGCCGACCGCGTCGCTCCATGCATTTCCCATTTAGAGAGGCCTGAGAGCTGGGTGAGAATCCCGTTCCTGCGCATCTATGCGCCCACGGGATACATCGCGTCGTGCAAATAAAAACCCGCCAGTTTTAGCTGGCGGGTTTTTAGTTACATCAAACTACTTACTCAAGAACTTTCAGCTCAACGCGGCGGTTGTTTTCGCGGCCGGCTTCGGTTTCGTTGGTGTCGATTGGACGGGTCTTGCCGTAGCCAACTGGGCTGAGGCGCTTAACGTCTACGCCTTTACCGCTCAGATAGACCTTCACAGCAATCGCACGCTTCTCAGACAGGCCGAGGTTGTATGCGTCGGTGCCGATGTAGTCGGTGTGACCCTGAACTTCGACGTTAACTTCAGGATAAGCCTTCAGCGTTTCGCCAACTTGGTTCAGAATTTCCTTAGCTGCTGGAGTCAGACGGTCGGAGTCGAATTCAAACTTCACGCCTTTCAGGATGAAGCTGTGTTCAACCGCGCATCCGTGTTCGTCAACCTGTTCGCCTGGACGTGGACGGCGGCAATCACCTTTCAGTGCGCAACCGTTTGGAAGTACCTTGGCGCCAGCTGGCGTGTTCGGGCACTCGTCTTGGTCGTCTGGAATGCCGTCGCCATCGCTATCGAGTGGGCAGCCATCTGGACCAACCTTCTGACCCACTGGGGTCTTAGGGCACTTGTCGAGGTAGTCAGGAACGCCGTCGCCGTCGCTATCAGCTGATGGGCAGCCATTCGCGTCAACTTGCACGCCCTTCGGTGTATTCGGGCACTTGTCGAGGTAATCCGGTACGCCGTCACCATCGGAATCAAGTACGCAACCTTCAGCATTCACAACTGCACCCTTCGCCGTGCCTGGGCACTTGTCGAGGTAGTCAGGAACGCCGTCGCCATCGGTATCAAGTGGGCAGCCTTCGAGATTGACCTGCACGCCCTTAGGCGTGTTCGGGCACTTGTCGAGACGATCTGGAACGCCGTCGCCATCTTTGTCGCCAACATCGCGGCCAAATTCGCCGAACAGATATTTCAGGCCAACGCCGATCTGCTGTGCTTTGTAATCGCTCTGCTGAGACGTATGGGTGGCTGATCCACCGACAACAGTGGTGGTTTCAAACGTTGGTTGGCCTGCAACGACGTAGCGGTAGTCAAGTGACAGCGCCAGCTTGCTGGTTGCCCAGAAATTCACACCGCCACCCAATTGATAGGTGAAGGTCGTGTCATTCGCGCTGCTGCCGTCGCTTTCGAGTTTGCTCAACTGCGCGCCAACACCGCCGCCCAAGTAAGGCGTAACAGGGATGCCGAAATCAAAGTCGAACCAAGCATTCGCCATCGCGCGATAGGCGGTGATGGTCGTGTTGTTAACTGGAACGTCGGTGCCGCCCAGTGCAAACGTCTTGAGGTCGTTCTGCGTATAGGCAAAGTTCAATTCAGGACGGAAGCCGCCGTTGAACATGTAGCCCAGCGAGAAGCCGCCGCCAAAACTGTTCTTGAACGTCGCGCTGGTTGGCGCGGTGACCGTTTGCGTTGTGCTCGAACCAGGCGTGCCGCCAGCTGGTGCAATCACGCAAAGGGTGAGGGCAGTGAGGCCACTCGGAATCAGTACGTTAAGAGGATCAAGCAAGCCACCCAAAACTGCGGTGCTACCAGCGGGGCAAACGCCGCCGACAGGTGCAACAGTGTTGGTAGCCGTTGTCGTGGCAGTGCCATCAGCATCTTTTACTTTTGAGCTGAAGCCTTCGATGCCGAAATACCAACCCGGATCGGCTTGCGCTGCTGCTGTAACGCCTGAATAGGCGGTAACAGCCATCCCCAATGCTGCAAGAGCAAAAACTTTTTGAAACTTGATCGTCATGTGTATCCCCAGTGCGACGCGTTACTAATTAGTAATTAAGCTTGTTATTTTTATTAAGTTCGATAGTAACACTGGCTCGATCAATTCTGCAAACACATTCTTTACGTATTTTTTCTTATTAATCAGTACTTAAGAAAAGAGTTTTAATGTAAATAACCGAGCTTTGAGCAAACGATTGCTTACTGGGCATTAATAACCAAGCTGGCGTGCGGCTAAGTCCTTCATGATTTCTTGCGAGCCGCCGCCAATCGTCAGGACTTTTGTTTCTCGATAGATGCGATCCACTTTGCTCCCGCGCAAATAGCCCGCGCCACCAAAAATTTGCATTGCTTCATTCGCAACATATTCAAGATTTGTCGTTGCAAAATTCTTCAGCATGCAAACTTCTGCAATCGGCATTTGCTTTTGCGTCACACGCCAAGTCATGAGATCAAGATTGGCTTTAATCGCTTCGACGCGTGTTTGCATGTCGATCAATTTGTGGCGAATAACTTGATTGCGAATAAGTGGTTTACCGAAGGTTGTGCGTTCACGTGCGTAGGCAAGTGATTCCTCGTAACAAACTTTTGCGAAGGCATAAGCCTGCGCAGCAAGCATGATGCGTTCGTTATTGAAATTCATCATGATCGCCATGAAGCCTGCATTCTCTGGGCCAATGCGATTCGCAACAGGTACGCGACAGTTATCGAAATACAGTGTTGCCGTATCTGAACACCACCAACCCATTTTCTGCAGCGGCGTACGCGTAAAGCCGGGCGTGCCCGCTTCAATCACCACGAGCGATACACCGCCCATGCCATCGCCACCTGTACGTACGGCAGTGGTGATGTAATCGGCACGCATGCCTGAAGTGATAAATGTTTTTGAGCCATTGATGACGTAGTGATCGCCATCGCGCACAGCACGCGTTTTGAGATTGGCAACGTCTGAGCCACCACTAGGTTCTGTGATCGCGAGCGCTGCGATTTTGTCGCCAGCAATAACAGGCGATGCAAATTTCAATTTCTGTTCGTGCGTGCCGGTGTGAATGATCGGCGGCGTGCCGATGCCGTGTGACATCAAGCTCGCAATCAAACCACCGCTGCCAGCGCGCGCAAGTTCTTCGGTAAGCACAATGCCGTAGAACAAATCTGCGCCATCAGTGCCGCCGTATTCCTCGGGAAATCCAACTTGTAGTAAGCCAGCTTCTGCAGCTTTCTTATGTAGTTCACGCGGCAATTCTTCTGCGCTTTCCCACTGGTCAATGAAAGGTGCACACTCACGATCAACAAAACGTCGAACCTGTGTGCGAAATGCTTCGTGCTCTTCGGTGTAGAACGGGCTTTTTGTAGTCATTATGATTACCGTAATCTTGAGATGAATTCATCGAGGTCGGAACATATCCCCTCGCTTACGATCACTGCAAGCAATATGTTCATAGTAAAAATAATTACCAGAGGAGAGCGGCTTTATGGTGTCGAAAGAACAGAGTCTGCCTTTGCAGCGCGTGTATCAATGGGAACATGAACGTGCGCATGACGTTTATCTGACGCAGCCAATGGAAGGCGGTGCCGTTCGTGACTACACCTGGGCACAGGCTGTTGGCGAAGCGCGTCGCATGGCTGCGTATCTCAAGGCAAAAGGTTGGGAGCCGGGAACACGCATTGGCATTCTCTCTAAGAATTGCGCGTGGTGGATCATGTCTGATCTTGCAATCTGGATGGCGGGTTATGTCAGCGTTCCGCTTTATCCAACGCTCACAGCAGAAAGTGTGCGACAGGTGTTGGATCATTCAGAGGCTAAGGCTTGTTTCATCGGCAAGCTGGACGAATGGCCGCAAATGAAATCCGGCGTGCCTGACTCTGTTCACTGCATTTCTTTTCCGGCGTCACCTAAAAACGATTACGCGACTTGGGATGACATCGTTAAAAAGACGGCGCCGATTGAAGGCAATCCTACGCGCGCAGCGGATGAACTCGCAACGATTATCTACACCTCTGGCACCACGGGAATGCCTAAAGGTGTGATGCATAGTTTCAACACATTTTCTGTTGCTGCCTCGACCGTCGCCGATAGTTTCGACATCACACCCAACGAACGCATGCTTTCGCATTTACCGCTGTCGCATGTGGCGGAGCGTTGGGCGATTGAGGCAGGTTCGTTCTATTGCGGCTTCCGTATTTTCTTTGCGGAATCGCTGGATACTTTTGCGCGCGATCTTCGTTCAGCAAAGCCCACGGTGTTTGCGACGGTGCCACGCTTGTGGACCAAGTTTCAGCAGGGCGTTTTTGCCAAGATGCCAAAGAAGCGGTTGGATTTTCTTTTCAGTTTGCCTTTGCTCGGAGGCGTGTTCAAAAAGAAAATTCTCAAAGCAGTTGGCTTTGAACACACGCGCTTTGCGATGGGCGGTGCGGCACCGATGCCGCCATCATTAATTAACTGGTATCGATCGTTGGGCCTCGAATTGTTGGAGGCCTATGGCATGACAGAAAACTTCGGCATGTCGCATGGTTCTATGCCGGGTGAAGGTCGCGTTGGTTATGTCGGCAAACCTTGGCCCGGCGTTGAGTGCAAGCTCAGTGAAATTGGCGAAGTGTTGGTGCGTAGCCCCAGCAATATGCTCGGCTATTTTCGCGAGCCAGAAAAAACTCGCGAAGTGTTGAGTGAAGATGGCTGGTTGAAAACCGGCGACCTCGGCGCATTTGATGAAGCAGGGCGCTTGCGTATCACTGGCCGCGCCAAAGAAATTTTCAAAACCTCCAAAGGGAAATACGTTGCGCCAGCGCCAATTGAGAGCAAGCTCAGTGCGCTTTCAGCAATTGAAGCGCTGTGTGTTGCAGGCGCTAACTATGGTCAGCCTTGCGCATTGGTGATGTTGGCGCCTGATGCGGCCAAGCAAGATCGCGCATCGTTGACCGCACAGTTAAAAGCGCAGCTTGAGACTGTTAATGCCACGCTTGATCCACACGAGCAACTCGATTTTCTCGTTGTCGTGAAAGACAACTGGACTGTCGAAAACGGCTTCATCACGCCGACGCTGAAGATCAAGCGCAATGTTGTTGAAGCGGCATACGGGCCGTTTCTCGAGGCTTGGTATAAGCACCGACAGCCAGTGATCTGGCAAGAATAAGCCGAAGGTTACGCGCCGCTAGTTTTTACTTTGGCGGCGCGTCTTTCGCTAAACCGGCTGTGCGTGCAGGACGATCAGCGCAGCGATTCAAATAAGAATCGACTGGCTCACCGGCCGGTAAAGTCTGGCGCGCAAAAGCACCGAGGCTGGCGAGCAGAATATCGGCGGCAGAAAATTTGTCGCCAAGCAGATAAGGGCCTTTTTCCAAGGCGGTGACCAAGCGTTCATGCATTTCAGCAGCGCCACGAAATGTGCGGCGTAACACTGCGTTATCACCAAGACCTGCGAACTGGAAGTTCACCACCGGCTCAATCACGCCGCTGTAATACGCCAGCCAACTCAAGTAAGCGCCGCGCTGCGGATCGCCCACTTGTGGGCCGATACCGGCTTTGGGAAACAGATCCGTCAGATATAAGGCGATCGCCGAGGATTCGGTAATCAGTGCGCCGTCGTGCACCAACGCAGGCACTTTTTTATCCGGATGCGGATTGCCATCATCCGGTCCGCTGCTGCCGTCTTGTCGCGTAATGCTGGAGTAGATGATTTTGTAATCGGCGCCGAGTTCTTCAAGCAGCCACAGGAAACGCGTCGAACGAGACTGAGTAGCGTGATAAAGCGTGAGCATGAGCGATCTCCGATTTTGTCGGCAGCTTATCAGGGCTGACGACAGTTCATGGGCGCAAACCGCTCAAGCGCTTAGCAACCGTGCTTTGCGATCTCAGCCGTGGTTTTCAGCAGCCAACAATGTGTTGTGCATCAGCATCGCAACCGTCATCGGGCCAACGCCGCCTGGCACTGGCGTGATGAAACTGGCGCGCTCAGCGGCCGCTTCAAATTCAACGTCGCCACAGAGTTTTCCGTTCGGCAAACGATTGATGCCGATGTCGATGACGGTCGCGCCGGGACGAATCCATTCGCCTTTAACGAAACCGGGTTTGCCAATGGCAACGACCACAATGTCAGCACGTGCGACTTCTGCTGGAACATTGGCCGTGAAGCGATGGCAGCAAGTTGCGGTGGCGCCGGCGAGCATCAGCTCCAACATCATTGGACGACCCACATGATTGCTGGCGCCAACGACAACTGCAGTGCGACCTTTAAAGGGCTCGTTAACTGACTTGAGCAGTTCGATCACACCAAACGGCGTGCAAGGACGCAGCGCTGGCATACGTTGAGCAAGGCGGCCGAGGTTGTAAGGATGGAAGCCGTCGACGTCTTTTGTTGGGAGAATGCTTTCAATCACCAACGTTGAATCAATGTGCGAAGGCAAAGGCATCTGCACGAGAATGCCGTCAACGCTCGGATCGGCATTGAGGCGGTCAATTTCGGCCAGCAGCGCGGCTTGGCTGATGTCTGCCTCAAAATGAATGGGCAGAGACGTGATGCCCAAGTCATTACAGGCGAGGCGCTTGTTGCGCACATAAACCTCAGAAGCCGGGTCGGTGCCGACGAGGACCGTGGCCAATGCTGGCGCGCGGCGCCCAGAGGCGAGGCGTGCGGCAACGGCAGCGCGCGTACGCGCGTGGACTTGTGCGGCGACGGCTTTGCCGTCAATCAATTGTGCGGTCAAGAGATTGCCTTTGAGAAAACTGGCTGGAAACTGCCGGTATTTTATAGGCACGCGCTAAACTACGCGCCCTTATTTATAAAAATCACTTAAATCCCGTTCCCTGTGGCCATTCTCGAAGTCAAAGCCCTGACCGTTGCACGTGGCAGTCGCCCGCTGGTCAGCGATCTGAGCTTTACGCTCGCGGCGGGTGAGGTGTTGCACCTGCGTGGCAGCAACGGCGTGGGAAAGACCTCTTTGCTAGAAGTGTTAAGCGGCTTGCGTTCGCCAGTTGAGGGCACGATCACGCCACAGCCAGAAGGTGGTCGGCTGCATTGGCTGGGCCACAAAAACGCGCTCAATCTAGCGCTGACTCCCATCGAAAATCTGGAATTCTGGTGTGGCCTTAATGGTCGAGCGGCTGGCGGTTTGGTGCCGGTGCTCGAACAGCTTGGCGTCGCTAAAGTTCGTCATCGTGCTTGCCGTACGCTATCTGCTGGTCAAAAGCGCCGTAGTGCTTTGGCGCGTTTATTGTTGGATCAGCGGCCACTCTGGCTGCTCGATGAACCATTGGATGGTCTCGACGCGCAAGGTCTGGAGCTGTTCGCCAGCCTTTTGAAAGCGCATCTCGATAAAGGCGGTGCGGCCATCATCACCAGTCACCAGCCGCTGCCGGCTGGCGTGCCCGGTGTACGCGAGTTGCAACTCTCATGATCCAGATCTTCGCCGCCGTGCTGCGCCGTGAACTGCGCTTGGCCGCCACCGCCAAGACAGAGTGGCTGATGCCGCTGTTCTTCTATGTGATCGTGGTGACGCTATTTGGTTTGGGCGCTACGCCGAATGATCCGAAGCTCGCCGAATTCGCGCCCGCTATTCTTTGGGTCGGCGCTTTGCTGGCCGCACTGCTGACTTTGGAGCGCCTGTTCCGCGCCGATTTTGAAGACGGCACGCTGGAGCAAATTTTTCTCGGCACGCAGCCGGTAACTTTAGTTGTTGCGGCCAAGCTATTAGCGCACTGGTTGTTGACCGGTTTGCCTCTGGCCTTGCTGGCAGCACCGTTGTCGTCCGCATTGGGCTTTTCGAGCGCAGCGATTCCGGCCTTGGTCGCGGGTTTGGCGCTCGGCACGCCGGTGTTAACGCTGATTGGCGGTTTTGCCAGCGCCCTGACGGTCGGATTGCCACGAGCAGGCGTTCTGTTGCCCTTGCTGGTGCTGCCGCTGGTGACGCCCGTCGTGATCTTTGGAGCGGGTGCTGCGCGTGTCGCGCAAAGCGGCCTCGATGGCGCTGCTCCGTTATACTTTCTCGCCGCGATTTTGGTGCTTGGGCTGACCTTATTGCCTTGGGCTACCGCCGCGGCGCTTCGCAACGCATTCGAGTAGCACACCACTATGTGGACCTGGTTCCATCGGCTGGCTTCGCCGCCGACTTTTTACCGCCTCGCGGATCGCTTCGCGCCCTGGTTCGGCATCGCCGCTACCGGGCTCTTGGCCTATGGCATCGTCGGCGGCCTGTTCTTCGCCCCAGCTGATTACCAGCAGAGCGACGCCTTTCGCATCATCTATATCCACGTTCCGGCTGCGGCACTTTCGCTGTCGATTTATATGCTGATGGCGAGCGCCGCGTTGGTTGC
The DNA here is from genome assembly GCF_003052265.1 of Stenotrophobium rhamnosiphilum. Taxonomy (GTDB): domain Bacteria; phylum Pseudomonadota; class Gammaproteobacteria; order Nevskiales; family Nevskiaceae; genus Stenotrophobium; species Stenotrophobium rhamnosiphilum. The sequence continues at coordinate 162,840 of NZ_QANS01000002.1, read as the reverse complement.
GGTGATCTGGCGTATCAAGCTGGCGGAGTGCGTGCTGGTTTCTGCTGCGCCGATTGGCGCGAGCTTCACCGCTTTGGCTTTGGTCACCGGCATGCTCTGGGGCAAGCCGATGTGGGGCGCTTATTGGGTTTGGGACGCGCGCCTGACTTCCGAACTGATTCTGTTATTTCTCTACGCTGGCGTGATTGGTCTCAACCAAGCCATCGAAGATCCACGTGCTGCGGCGCGCGCCTGCGGTTTGCTCGCGCTGATCGGTGTGATCAACGTGCCAATCGTTCATTACTCGGTGGAGTGGTGGAACAGCCTGCATCAGGGCTCAACCATTCTGAAGATGGGTAAGCCCAGCATGAACGCGGACATGGCGCAGCCTTTGTACGCCTGCCTGCTCGGCGTTTATTTCTTTATGGGCTACGTGTTGCTGCGTCGCACGCAGAACGAATTGCTGCTGCGTGAGCGCGGAACGGCTTGGGTTAAGGAACGTTTGGAGTCCAGCAATGTCTAGCGACTTCCTGAATATGAGTGGTTACGCGGTCTATGTCTGGGGCAGCTATGGCTTTGCAGCCGTGGTGTTTGCCTGGAACTTGATCGCACCGCGACTACGCCGTCGCGAAATCCTGAAAGAACTGAGCACCACGGAATGACCAAGCGGCAAAAGCGCATGGCGGCAATCGCAGCACTGTTGGTGGGCCTGAGCCTCGCCGCGGCACTGGGCTTTACCGCGTTTCGCAAGAACATGATGTATTTCTACACGCCGTCTGATTTGCTGGCAGGCACAAGCAAAGTTGGCGCCAAGCTTCGTCTCGGCGGTTTGGTTGAGCGTGGCAGCGTCAAGCGCGGTGAAGGCTTGAGCGTTGATTTCATTTTGGCCGACTGCGTGCACAGCCTGCCGGTGCATTACGAAGGTATTCTTCCTGACTTGTTCCGCGAAGGGCAGGGCATTGTTGCGACGGGCAGCATGCAAGCCAACGGCGCGTTCAAGGCTGACGAAGTGCTGGCCAAGCACGATGAAAATTACATGCCGCCACAAGTGGCCGATGCACTCAAAGTACAAGACGGCAAACACGCTTGCGCGCCATTTAAATCAGTAAACAAAGTTGAGGCTGCAAAGTGATTCCTGAGTTGGGCCATTTCGCGCTTGTTCTCGCGCTGGGTGTTGCACTGATTCAGGTTTTTGTTCCGGCCTACGGTGTGTGGAAGCGTGATCCGCGTGCGCTGGCTGTCGCCACATCTGCTGCGCAAACGCAGGCACTGCTGGTTTTCTTCGCCTTCGGCTGCCTCACCTGGTCTTTTGTCTATTCAGATTTTTCGGTGGCCTACGTTGCCGCTAATTCAAATCTGGAACTGCCGATGGTGTATCGCGTCACCGCGGTTTGGGGCGCACATGAAGGTTCATTACTGCTGTGGGTCGCAATTCTCGGCGGCTGGACATTAGCGGTATCGATCTTCAATCGCCGTCTACCTGCAGATATCACCGCAACAGCTTTGGCAGTGTTGGGCACGGTCAGTGTTGGCTTCTTGCTGTTTATGTTGCTGACATCGAATCCGTTTGATCGCTTGTTCCCGGTTCCGCTCGACGGAAAAGATTTGAATCCGCTGCTGCAAGATCCCGGCATGGTCATCCATCCGCCGATGCTCTACATGGGTTACGTCGGATTCTCGGTGGCGTTTGCGTTTGCGATTGCTGCATTGGTATCAGGTCGTCTGGATTCCGCATGGGCGCGTTGGACGCGTCCGTGGACGACGACGGCATGGCTGTTCATGACGCTCGGCATCACGCTGGGTTCGTGGTGGGCGTATCACGTACTGGGCTGGGGCGGCTGGTGGTTTTGGGATCCGGTCGAGAACGCATCGTTCATGCCGTGGTTAGTCGGCACTGCATTAATTCACTCGCTTGCAGTTACTGAAAAACGTGGCCTGCTCAAATCGTGGACGGTGTTGTTGGCAATCCTCGCGTTTGGACTTTCGCTACTCGGCACGTTCCTCGTGCGTTCTGGCGTCATTGTTTCAGTGCATGCCTTCGCCAGCGATCCCGCACGCGGCGTGTTCATTCTTGGATTCTTGACGATCATTCTCGGCGCTTCTTTCTTGCTCTACGCTTGGCGCGCACCCAAGCTGGCTAGTGAAGGCGAGATGACCTTGTTCTCGCGTGAAGGTTTGCTGCTGATCAACAACGTTTTTCTCGTCGTGGCATCGGCTTCGGTATTGCTCGGCACTTTGTATCCCTTGTTGGTTGATGCACTCGCACTCGGAAAAATTTCTGTTGGCCCGCCGTACTTCAACGCCGTTTTCCTTCCGTTGTTTGCGCCGCTGGTGCTGATGGTTGGTGTGGCCGCAACCGTGCCGTGGAAGCGCGCCAAGTTGAGTGAGATCGTTCGTCATCTGCGTATGCCGCTGATCATTGCGATTGCTGCTGCGATTGTTGTGCCGCTCTATATTCACGGTCACGCGCCAGTTGCTGTGATTGCGGGTGGCTTCCTTGGCTTCTGGGCGATTGTGACGGCGGCGCAAGAAATCTGGCGCCGCATGCGCGCGAAGACAACTCTGTCAGCTGGTTTGTTAGGCGTGCCACGCGGTGTATGGGGCATGTCACTTGCGCATTTCGGCCTTGGTGTTTGGGCCTTGGGCGTGACGTTTGTTAGTTCTTACAGCGTCGAAAAAGATGTGCGTTTATCACCGGGACAAAGCATTGACTTGTCCGGTTATGAATTCCGTTTTGATGGTGTCGAGCCACACGTCGGCCCCAACTACGATTCGGATTACGGCACGGTCACGATTGAACATCATGGCGAAGTCGTTGCGACCGTTCATCCGGAAAAGCGTTTGTATCGCGCTACGCAACAGATGATGACCGAAGCTGCTGTCGATCACACACCGCTGCGCGACATCTATGTTGCGCTCGGCGAGCCGCTATCTGAAGACGCTTCACACACCGGCGATTGGGCGCTGCGCTTGTACTACAAGCCGATGATGCGTTTGGTCTGGCTCGGTGGCGCATTCATGGTATTGGGCGGACTGCTCGCAGCAACCGATCGTCGTTATCGTTTGACTCGCGCTGCGGAAGCAAACTTCGCCAAGAACAGCGCGGTGGTCTGATGCGTTATCTGATTCCGGTTTTGATTCTTGCAGGCCTCGTTGTTTTGTTTGCTGCGGGCTTGAAGAACGATCCGCGTGAAGTGCCGAGCCCGCTGATTGGTAAACCAGCGCCTGCTTTCAATCTGAAATTGCTCGGCGAGGAAGGTTCGTATTCCAATGCTGATCTCAAAGGTCGTCCCGTTCTCGTCAATTTTTTTGCGAGCTGGTGCGAAGGTTGTCAGGTTGAGCATCCGGTTCTGTTGAAGCTTGCTAAAGAATCCAATGTCGAAATCATCGGCATGGACTACAAGGACGAACCAGCAGATGCGACGCAGTGGCTAGCACGCCATGGCAGTCCTTATCGCAAAGTCATTCTGGATCACGAAGGCACGGCCGGTTTGGATTGGGGCGTCTACGGCGTACCAGAAACTTTTGTGCTGAACGCTGAAGGCGTGATTGTGTACAAGCAGATTGGGCCGATGACTGAAGCGGCTTGGCGCGAAAAAATTGCACCGCTGATGGCAGGTGCTGCGAAATGAGAACGCTGTTTCTTCTTTTGGCTCTGTTACCCAGCATTGCTGGCGCAACCATGGCGGCTGATGTTGCAGGCATGGATACCTCGCAAGAAGCACGCTATCGCACATTGATTCACGAACTTCGCTGCTTGGTTTGTCAGAACCAGAACATCGCGGATTCCGATGCGCCGCTCGCCAACGATTTGCGTCATCAAGTGCGTCGCCAAATTTTGGCGGGCGAGAGTAATCAAGAAATCATGGATTACCTCACGCAGCGCTACGGTGATTTTGTTTTGTACAACCCACCGTTCAAGATGATTACCTTGCTGCTGTGGCTAGGCCCTGCAGTGTTGGTGTTGCTGGCTTTAGTCATGGCGTATCTGTTTACGCGCCGCACGCGCAAGCCATCCACGGCCACCGCGCTTGATGAAGAGAAGCTGCGCAAGCTTCTGGATGAAAACAAATGATTTCGTATGTTGCGATGGCGGTGCTGGCATTGCTTTCCTTGGTCTGGTTATTGCGGCCGTGGTGGCGTCGTGGCGAAGCGCCGCAGCAAGAGCGCAAGCAAGCCAATCTCGTGGCCTATCGCACACGCTTGGCAGAAATTGAAAATGATTTGAGCAGCGGACTGGTTGATGCAGGCGCTGCTGCTGCGCTCAAGCAAGAACTGGCTGCGCGTTTGTTGAGTGATGTTGATGCGGTGCCAACCGGGCCGCAGATCGCGCAACGTCGTCCTTACTTGGCGGTGCTGATGGCACTGAGCTTGTCGGTGTTCGCAGCGATCTGGTATTTCAATGGCGATAGCTGGGAAACCCAGCAGACGATTGATCAGGCGCTCGCGCATCCGGATCAGGCACAGCAGCTGACCGTACAAGCGATGGTTCAACGGTTGGAAAAGCGCTTAAAGAAAACGCCCGAAGACGCTGAAGGTTGGGCGCTGTTGGGACGCTCATATTTCATCACGCAACGTTACGTCGAAGCCTCACAGGCTTATGCCAAGGCCAATTTGCTGAATGGCAATCAGACGGCTGACTGGCTGGTTGGACAAGGCGAATCGCTGGCGATGTCGCATGAGCGGCAAGTCGCAGGCGAGCCCGCCAAGTTGTTTGAACAGGCATTGGTGCTGGAACCCAATCAAGGCAAAGCGCTTTGGTACGCAGGCCTTGCTGCTGCGCAGGCTGGCAACTACAAAGCTTCGCTAACGCACTGGCTTAAATTGCGTGATCAAGAATTGCCTGAGGAATTGCGCACCGCTTTGGATGCGCGACTGCAAGAACTCGCTCAGCTGGGCAATCTCAAAATTCCCGAACGTGCTGTGGCTAAAGCGGATGCAGCGAGCGTAGTCAGTCTGAAAATTAAGGTCAGCGTTGCGCCAGCACTTGCCAGCAAAGTGCCAGCCGGCGCGAGCCTGTTGGTGTTTGCAAAAGCCGCCGGTGGTCCACCGATGCCGCTGGCCGTACAAAAGCTTGAGGCCAGCCAATTGCCGCTAACGGTGACGCTCGATGACAGCATGGCGATGATGCCAACCATGAAATTGTCACAATTTCCGCGTTGGATACTCACTGCACGAATTAGCCCGAGCGGAACTGCTCAGGCGCAGGCCGGGGATTTGCAGGGTCAAATCGAGTTAGGGCGTGATGAGGCGTCGAAGCCGGTCACTTTGCTTATTTCCGAAGTGGTCCAGTAAACACCAGTATTTTTACTGATTTAGCGATCTGATGTTTTTATTTGTAAATTAATAAATAATAATTATCTATATAAAAACACATTTTTGAGCGCTGCTCATCCATGTGCGGGTGGTGATTCGACGGCCCATGTCGGACACTACGCGCGAAAATTCCGTAACTAGATGATGGACTTTCATTCATGACTTCAACTCTCGAACGCCCACCTTCAGCTCTGTCCTTGTATCTCAAGGCTGCTGGCTCGGCCCGCCGCAAGCCGGGTAAGAACATTGAGCTGCCGCTGCTGGAAACGCGCCTGGACAATGTCCGCGCCGATGCCGCGCAGCTGGCTGCCTATAACAAGGTTTGTGGCTTTAAAGGCGCTGAGACCTTGCCGATCACGTTTCCACAGGTGATGGCGTTTTCGCTGCCGATGTATTTGATGGCGCAGCCAGAGTTTCCGCTGCCGATGCTGGGCATCGTCCACGTTCGCAATAGCATTCGTCAGACGCGCCCGCTGCGCGCAGACGAAACCTATAGCGTTGCTGCACGCATCACCGAATCGCGCCGCGTTCGCGCCGGTTTGGAGTTTGACCTCGTCACCGAATACACGCTGGATGGCGAAGTGCTTTACACCTCTTTAATGACTGCGATTTACCGCATTTCTGAAGGTAAGGGTGGCGGTGGTGCCAAGCCGAAAGCTCAATTGCCGGTGCAGCAGCTCACCGAATACCGCAGTTTCGACGTGCCGGCTGACATGGGCCGTCGTTACGCTGCTGCGGGCAAGGATTACAACCCGATTCACTTGACTGCCTTCAGCGCCAAATTATTCGGTTTCAAGCGCGCCATTGCGCACGGCATGTGGTCGTTGGCGCATTGCGCTGCGTTGTTGCAAGAAGCAGGCGCGCCTGAGCCTAAAGAATTACTGGTGCAGTTCAAGCAGCCGCTTTTCCTACCCGGGAAGGTGGCGATGAAATTCCAGAAGAACGGCGATGCTTACGACTTCGCGCTCATCGCGCGTAATGCCGACAAGATGCATTTAAGCGGTTCGCTGAGCTAACAGCTGCGATAAACTAACGCCAATCAGGAGAACATAAGAATGCGTATTCGCAAGGCTGTATTTCCCGTTGCCGGCATGGGCACGCGCTTTTTGCCAGCAACCAAGGCTAGCGCCAAGGAAATGCTTCCCGTAGTTGATAAACCGCTGATTCAGTATGCCGTGCAAGAAGCCGTTAGCGCTGGTGCACAGGAACTGATCTTTATCACCGGTCGTTCGAAGAATTCCATCATGGATCACTTCGACAAAGCCTATGAGCTTGAAGCCGAACTTGCCGCCAAAGGCAAAGGCAAATTGCTGGAGCTGGTGCAAGAAGTTCTGCCTCCCGGCGTCACCTGCATTTTCATTCGTCAGGCCGAAGCTTTGGGCTTGGGTCACGCGGTTCTGTGTGCAGCCCCAGCCGTTGGCGACGAAGATTTCTGCGTGATTCTTGCTGACGATCTTATCGACGGAAAATTGCGCCCTTGCTTGGCGCAGATGCAGCGCGTGTATCAGGAATACGGCACCAGCGTGATCGCCACGCAGCGCGTGCCTAAGTCCGAGATCAGCGGCTACGGCGTGGTTGATGTGAAGCCGGTTGGCGAAGGCATCGGCGAAATTCGTCGCATTGTTGAAAAACCAAAAGCTGAAGATGCTCCTAGCGATCTGGCTGTGGTCGGTCGTTACATTTTGACGCCACGCATTTTCAAATTGCTGGAGCGCACACCGCGCGGTGCAGGCGGCGAAATCCAGTTGACCGACGCAATCAGCATGTTGCTGCAAGAGCAGACCGTGCTGTCATACCAATTTGAAGGCACGCGTTACGACTGCGGCAGCAAGTTGGGTTATCTCAAGGCGAATGTTGAATACGGTCTCAAGCATCCTGAGTTGGCGGATGATTTCCGTAAATATCTGACTGGCCTTACGGACGATTTGCTGAAGCCGGATAGCGCGAAGAAATGAACGTTGTAGAGCCATTGAGCACAGAAGCATAAAGAGACGGAGTCAGGCGGAGCGCCTTGCTCCACCTGATGTGCGATTAAGCAAGGACGGGTGGAAGGCAATATGAGCGGTAGCAAGTATCAAAGCTTTATTGAGTCATCGACGATCAACGGCGCCAATGCGCCTTACATCGAGGCTTACTACGAGCAGTTTCTCGAGAATCCGGAATCAGTAGATCCGGTTTGGCGTGCTTACTTCCGCGGCGTGCAAGGCGCGGATGGTTATGCGGATGTGCCGCATAGCCCAGTGATTGAACGCTTTGAAAAACTCGCGCGCGAACCGCGCCTCGTTGTCGCTGCAGAATCTGGCTTTGATGCCCAGGCTGCAGAAAAGCAGGCCGGTGTTCTCCGCCTGATCAACTATTACCGCGTGCGTGGTCATCAGGCCGCCAGACTTGATCCACTGGGTTTGGCGCCGCCGCAAAACGTGCCGGATCTTGATCCTGCATTCCACGGCCTCACCGCTGCAGATATTGATACCGTCTTCAACACCGGTACGCTCGCTGCAGCTGATCGTCTGCCGCTCAAAGACATCATCCGCATTCTGAAATCGGTTTACACCGACACCATCGGCGCGGAGTACATGTACATCACGGAAACGGCGCAGAAGCGCTGGATCCAGAAGCGCCTCGAAACTGTTGCGTTCCAACCGAAGATTGCTACTGAGCGTAAGCGCGAAGTATTGAAGCAGCTCGTTGCTGCTGAAGGCATTGAGCGTTACCTGCACAACAAATATGTTGGCCAGAAGCGCTTCTCGCTGGAAGGTGGTGATGCACTGATCCCAGCGATGGATGAAGTGCTACACGCCTGCGCAGAGCGCGACGTTGAAGAAGTTGTGATCGGCATGGCGCACCGCGGTCGCCTCAACGTGCTGATCAATGTTCTCGGCAAATCGCCAAAAGATTTGTTTGCAGAGTTCGAAGGTAAATATTCCGCAGATTCACTGAGCCGTGCAGGCGACGTGAAATATCACATGGGCTTTTCGACCGACGTCGAAGTAGCGGGCAAGCGCCTGCACTTGGTGCTGGCGTTCAATCCTTCGCATCTTGAAATTGTTAATCCTGTTGTCGAAGGCAGCGTTAAGGCACGTCAAACACGTCGCCTTGATGAAGCCGGTCAGCGCGTAGTGCCTGTGTTGATTCACGGTGACGCGGCGTTCGCAGGTCAGGGCGTTGTGATGGAAACGCTGCAGCTCTCGCAGTCCAAGGGCTACGCAACGGGCGGCACGGTTCATATCATCGTCAACAACCAGATTGGTTTCACCACGCCGAACCCCATCGAAGCAACGCCGAATCACGAAGTGCGCACCTCGCGTTACTGCACTGACTTGGCCAAGATGCTCGAAGCACCGGTGTTCCATGTCAATGGAGATGATCCAGAAGCTGTGGTGTTCGTCACGCGCCTCGCAATGGATTTCCGTAACGAATTCCACAAAGACGTCATCATCGACATCTGCTGCTACCGTCGTTGGGGTCACAACGAAGCCGACGAACCTTCAGTTACTTCGCCAGTGATGTACGAAGTAGTGAAGAAGCAAACAACCACCATGCAGCTTTACGCTGCACGCTTGGAGCAGGAAGGCACGGTCAGCAAGGAAGATGCAGAAGCATTGGTCCGCGCGTATCGCGATGGCCTGGATCGTGGCGAGAACACCGCGCGCAATACCTTGGGCTTGGTCGGCAACAAGTACACCGTGAATTGGGGCAATTACCTCAAGGGCGAGTGGGACACGCCAACCGATACCTCGGTGAGCCGCGATATGTTGAGCACGCTCAACACCAAACTGCAGACTTTGCCGGAAGGCTTCACGCTGCATCCGCGCGTACAAAAAATTTACGAAGATCGCGCCAAGATGTCGGCAGGCGATTTGCCGATGGATTGGGGCTTTGCTGAAACGATGGCTTATGCCACGCTCGCAAACGAAGGCTTCAACGTTCGTTTGTCAGGCCAAGACGTTCGTCGCGGTACGTTCTTCCATCGTCACGCCACTGTGCATGACTACAAGAACGGCACGCGCTATACGCCGCTGAGACATCTGTCGACAGAAAAATATCGTTTCGTTGTGCATGACACCTTGTTGTCAGAAGTTGGCGTGCTTGGTTTTGAATACGGCTACAGCACCACCGACCCAGATTCACTCGTGATCTGGGAAGCGCAGTTCGGCGACTTCGCTAACGGCGCACAGGTACTGTTCGATCAATTTATTTCCAGCGGCTTTGCCAAGTGGGGCCGTCTCTGCGGACTCGTTGTGTTCTTGCCGCATGGTTTCGAAGGGCAGGGACCTGAGCACTCTTCAGCGCGTCTCGAACGCTATCTGCAGTTGTGCGCGGAAAACAACCAGCAGGTTTGCGTACCGTCGACGCCTGCACAGATGTTCCACATGCTGCGTCGTCAGATGAAGCGTAGTGCACGTCTGCCATTGATTGTGATGACGCCGAAGTCCTTGCTGCGTCACCCGCTGTCAGTGTCAACGCTGGAAGATCTGACCAAAGGTCAGTTCCAGCCGGTGATTCAAGAAGTCGAAAAACTCGACGCCAAAAAAGTTACGCGCATCGTGTTCTGCTCGGGCAAGGTTTACTTTGACTTGGCGCAGGCACGTGAGAAGCAGAAGCTCGACAATGTGGCGCTGGTGCGCATTGAACAGCTCTATCCGTTCCCACGTGAGGGTTACGAAGCTGCGCTGAAACAATTCCCCAAGGCAACTGAAGTGTTGTGGTGTCAGGAAGAGCCAGAAAACCAAGGCGCTTGGTATCAGATCAAACACCGCCTCTCGGTTTATCTGCAGCCGCAGCAGAAGCTGATGTATTCGACGCGCAAAGGCGCAGCGACAACGGCAGTGGGTTACCTCAAGGTTCACCAAAAGCAGCAGGAAGAAGTGGTTAACGAAGCGCTCACCGGCGGTAAGCTGGTTTGATTCTTGCTGTAAACGAATTCGCAAAAGTTAAAGAAGACAGACAAAAAGGAAAGCGAGCATGAGCATAGAAATTAAAGTACCGAATCTGCCGGAATCAGTGTCCTCAGCCATTGTTGCAACTTGGCACTTGAAGGCTGGTGATGCAGTGAAGCGTGAGCAGAACATGCTCGACCTCGAAACCGACAAGGTCATGCTCGAAGTGCCTTCAACTGTTGACGGCATTCTCAAAGAAATTCGCGTGCAGGCTGGCGCAACCGTTCAAGCCGGTGATGTGCTCGGCATTCTTGAAGAAGGCGTTGCCGCTGCTGCCGCACCTGCGCCTGCACAGGCAGCTGCTGCCGCTGCACCTGCCACAAGCGCTGCTGGTGCGATGAGCAGCGACGACGGTCAGAGCCCCGCAGTACGCAAATTGCTGTCCGAGTTGGGACTGTCTGCTTCGCAGATTGCCGGCACGGGCAAAGGTGGTCGCCTCACGATTGAAGACGTGAAAGCACATGCCGCTAAACCAGCACCTGCCGCAGCGGCCAAGCCTGCTGCCGCTGTTGCTGCGCCAGCCGCACCACGTGCTCTGGGCGCTCGCGAAGAACAGCGCGTGCCGATGACCCGTATCCGCCAACGTATTGCGGAGCGTTTGATCGAAGCACAGTCGACGGCTGCGATGCTGACGACGTTCAATGAAGTTGATCTGAAGGCGATCAACGACATTCGCGCCAAGTACAAGGATGGCTTCGAGAAAGCGCACGGCGTCAAACTCGGTTTCATGTCGTTCTTCGTTCGCGCAGTGATTGAAGCGCTGAAGAAATATCCGGCAGTGAATGCGTCTGTCGACGGTACTGACATCGTCTATCACGGCTACTACGACATCGGCATTGCTGTGTCGTCACCACGCGGTTTGGTTGTGCCAATTCTGCGTGATGCAGATCAGCTGTCGTTTGCTGATATCGAAAAGTCGATTGCTGCCTACGGCGCGAAAGCCAAAGACAACAAGTTGACGATGGAAGATCTCACCGGCGGTACGTTCTCCGTCACCAACGGTGGCATCTTCGGTTCGATGATGTCGACGCCGATTCTGAACCCCCCGCAGAGCGCAATTCTCGGCATGCACGGCATCACTGAACGTCCAGTCGTCGTGAACGGTGAGATCGTGATTCGCCCGATGATGTATCTGGCGATGACCTACGATCACCGCATCATCGATGGTCGCGAGGCTGTGTTGAGCTTGCGCACGATCAAAGAATGCTTGGAAGATCCAGCTAAGTTGTTGCTGCAGCTCTAAGCTTCAGTGTGATTAAAAGCGCCCCGGATTCCGGGGCGTTTTTTTTATGTACAGGATGTACGGTAATGCCGCGGGCGCATGGTGAGGGCATGGATGCCCGAAGTAGAGCAATGCAGGAGCAATTGCCGAATGCGCGGGAGCGGCAACGGTGCCGAAAAATCTTGCTCTGCTGTCGATACGGCGCTTGCGCACCTTCTGGGTCTAGGCATACTGCTGTGCATGGCCGCAACACCATTACACAATCAGCCGATTCCATTTATCACTTTGCCCAATTGGGTGAAGGCGGCTGCGCATTGTGGATTCAATATTCAACCGATCTTTCGTGATCTGGGCATTCAGATGGATCTTATTCATCTGGAGAGCGCCACCATTGAACCTGCGTTGTTGTTGAAGGTGATGGATGCCTGCATCGCACGTTCGCCCAAGCATCATTTTCCTTTTGTGCTGGGTGAAACTTTTGCGTTCGAATATTTGCCGGATATCGAAACGTTTCTGACGACGAGCCCAACACTGCGCGACGCTGCGCGTGTTTTCGACTGGGTACGTGAATTGATCAATCCGATGATCAATGTGCAGTTGCTTGAAGAAGGCGATCTAGCGGCACTGGTCCTGATTAACGCGGGCGATGGCCGCGAGTTTGGCCCTCCATACTTTCGTGAAACCATTTTTGCATCGGTGCTTAAATTTGGTCGCATGCTGTTGGGCGAGCCCGTGCCGTTCTATCGCTTGCAGATGCGCCATGCGCCGCCGAGCTACGCGGCGGCCTACGATGAATTTTTCCGTGTGCCCGTGTTGTTCAATCAGCCGCGTTACGCGCTGGAAATTAAACGCGAGTTGTTAGATCGTCCTTTGGATAGCGCGTTTCCCGCATTGCATCAACAAGCGGAATACAGAGTTGAGCAACGCTTGGCACAGTTGCCGCGAAAGGCTGGATTGATTGCGGACATTGAGCAGGCTTTCAGTGCGCAGCCACGCTTGCTTGGTCAGGGCATTGAACAGGTTGCTGCGACTTTAGAATTACACCCGCGTACTTTGCAGCGGCGCTTACGTGAACTAGGCGAGGGCTTCGCGGAACTTCAAGCACGTGTGCGATATCGCTTAGCGTCCGAAGCCTTACGCGACTCCACAGAAGATATCGAAAGCATTAGCGAGCGCTTGGGTTTTTCAGATCGACGCAGCTTTACACGCGCATTCGTGCGTTGGAGTGGAATTAGTCCTAGTATTTTCCGTCAGAATGGCTCTACACGTTAGAGTTGATATTCATCACGGACGCAGAAGGCGCTAAGACGCTTTCGCGAATTAAAACTACGAGGACGATATGAGCAATGCCCAGGCAAGCAATCCCAAATTGTTTTACGGCTGGTGGTTGATTGCCGCGGTGTTTGTCGGCGAAATGTTTGCAATTGGATCGACGACCTACGCTTTTGGTTTGTTCGTGAAGCCACTGGAACTGGAATTTGGCATCAGTCGTGGTGATGCCAACAAAGGCTTGGCGCTATTTATCATCGGCATGGGACTTTCAGCGCCATTGATTGGTCGTTTGATTGATCGTCGGTCTGCGCGACGAGTGATGCTGTTTGGCGCGGCATGGATGGCTTTAGGATTTGTCGCTGTTGCCTTAGCGCCCAGTCTGCAATGGATGGCGCTCGCGGTTCTATTGATGGTGGCCGTTGGCGCCACGATGATTGGGCCGCTCACAGCGAATACTTTGGCCTCACGTTGGTTTGATCGCCGTCGTGGACGAGCGCTGGGCATGGTGGCAGTTGGTACCTCTGTAGGTGGCACGCTACTAGTGCCGCTAGTGGCTTACAACATCGAAGCATTCGGCTGGCGTCAGGCCTTGATGATTCAAGGCGGAATTATTTTTGTAATTGTTGCAGCGCTGGCGATCTGGGTGGTGCGTGATCGTCCGCAGGATATGGGTTTGTCGGCTGATGGTGATGTTGTCGATCGCACGGTCTCCGCTGCGTTGCCGACTGGCCCCGCGTGGACAGTAGGTTCGTTACTCAAGCAGCGCGATTTTTGGTGCATTGGCTTATCAGTCGGTTTGACCTTCGCAGTGACGCAATCCGTGCTGGCCTCTCTGGTGCCTTATGCCGCCGATGCGGGCATCGATGCACAGCGCGGCGCGCTGTTGATCTCAGTGCTGTCGGTCTGCTCCATTCTCGGCAAGCTGTTGTTTGGTGCCTTGGCTGAGCGAGTCGACAAGCGTTGGCTGTTGCTCGCTGTCGTCGGCTTTACCGTCGCACAGCTTTGCACTTTGATCGTGCAACCGGACTTCCAGTTGTTATTGCTGATCTGCGGCATTGCGGGCTTTGCGATTGGCGGCGAACTGCCGGTGTGGGCGGCGATCATTGCTGAACGTTTTGGCTCCCGATCATTCGGCACGGTGATGGGCCTGATGAATCCCATCAATATGATCTGTAGCTTGGTGGCGATTAGCTATGTCGGCGTTGCCTATGACAGTTCTGGCGGCTACACCTTGCCATTCCAAGTGTTTCTCGGTGTTGCGGCAGCCTCGGCAGTGATGACGCTGCTGATTACGGCGCCTCGAAAGACGGCATGAAGTTTTGGTCGGGCTGGCATCGAGAAAAATCAGCCTACTATTTGAGATCAAAAGGTTTTTTGATATTGTCGTTAAATGTTCCCTAAGGGTCGCTGTCAGTCATATTAAGGGCGCCATCTAGAGCGCTAGATTGCATACAGACAAAAAAGCTTCAGGAGATACAGGATGTCAGATCAACGTTCCATCACGCCGCGCCGCAGCCCTGATTTTGGTTTGGATGGCGATATTCCCAAGTATTGGCTGGGCGGCGATGCTTTCAAGACGCGCTTCTTCGATGCGATGTCTTTGCTGTTTCCGGAAGGCGAAAAATTCTTCATCGTTTGCGTACGCGATTACCGCGATCAAATTACGGATCCCAAGTTGCAGGCCGAGGTGAAGGACTTCATCTATCAAGAAGGCCAGCACGGCATGGTGCACACGCAGTTCAACAATCGCGTGAAAGCGCAGGGCATTGATGTCGATCGCGTGTTGGAGAAGCAGAAGGCCATCATGTTTGGCTTCTTCCGCAAGCACTTCTCGCGCAGCTTTACGCTGGGGCAGACGGCAGCAGCAGAACATCTGACGGCGCTAATGGCGCACGGATTTTTCTCTGATGGTTTGATGCAAGAAGCCGATCCACGCATTCGCGCGATGTACGCTTGGCATGCGGTGGAAGAGATTGAGCACAAGGCAGTGGCCTATGACGTGCTCACCAAAGTTGCCAAGGCAAATTACTTCACCCGCATTCTTAGCTTCATGCTGGTGACGTTCACGTTTCCATTCCACGTGTTCATGATCATGCGTCATATGTTCAAGATCGATGGGGTCAAGAACACGCCCATGCTCTGGGCCAAGGGCTTGTGGTGGCTGTATGGCTGGGGTGGTCTGTATCCGCGTTTGATCCCGCACTATCTCGCGTACTTCCTGCCGTTTTTCCATCCGTGGAAATTTGGTGATATGGACATCTACAAGCTTTGGGTCACTGAGTTCGACAAGAAGAATGGAGACGCCATTGCCGCAGGCGATGCGGTGATGGCTTCGGTGGGCGTTGCTGCATAAAGGTGCACGCACCAAAACCCCGTGTCCCATTTGATGGGCGCGGGGTTCTTGCTTCACCAATTTGTCTGATAGCGCAATACCTAGAGAACCTACCCTAGGAATATTTCTCGTCGTCTACCTAATTTGCATCTCTCTCTGGAGCATTTCGCCGCTAGAATAAGCGACGAAAAAGAGAGGGCGATATGAGCGAAGTTTTCGATGTAGTGGTTATCGGCGGTGGTCCTGCGGGCTACCCATGCGCGATTCGCGCCGGTCAGTTGGGTTTCAAGGTGGCTTGTATCGACGCCTGGCTCAATCGTGACAACACGCCGGCATTCGGCGGCACCTGTTTAAACGCAGGCTGTATTCCGTCCAAGGCTCTGCTGGAATCCTCGGAAAATTATCATCGCGCGCAGCACGAATTTGCGGCGCACGGCATCAACATCGAAGGCGTAACGGTTGATCTGGCCAAGATGCAGGCCCGCAAGCAAACCGTGAGCCGCAGCCTGACCTCAGGCATCAAGGCGCTGTTCAAAGCGAACGGCGTGGTTGGTCTTGAAGGCTTCGGCAAATTGCTGGGCAACGGCGAAGTTGAGTTCAAAGCTCACAACGGCGAAACCAAAACCCTCAGCGCCAAGCACATCGTTATTGCGACCGGCTCCGAGCCAGTCAATCTGACCAAGATCGCTGCGTTTGATGGCGACAAAGTCGTCGACTCATGGGGCGCGCTGGATTTCACCGAAGTGCCTAAGCGTCTCGGCATCATCGGCGCTGGCGTGATCGGCGTTGAGCTGGGCAGCGTTTGGAGCCGTTTGGGCGCCAAGACCGTCATCCTCGAAGCATTGCCAACGTTCCTGCCAATGGTCGACGTTGCAGTTTCGCGCGACGCCTTGCGTCAGTTCACCAAGCAGGGCCTCGATATTCGTCTCGGAGCAAAAGTGCTCTCGACCAAGGTCGGCAAGGCTGGCGTCACGGTTGAATACGAAGTTGATGGCGCGAAGAAGACTGAAGAATTCGACAAGCTCATCGTTGCTGTAGGTCGTCGTCCGACCACGAAGGGTCTCAACGCCGATGGTTTGGGCGTTGCGCTTGATGAGCGTGGCTTCGTCAAAGTTGATGGCCATTACAAAACCAACGTTGCTGGCGTCTACGCCATCGGCGACGTGATTGGTGGCGCGATGCTGGCGCACAAGGCGATCGAAGAAGGCGTTGCACTTGCTGAGCAGCTCGCTGGCCATCACACGCAGGTGAACTACAACGTGGTTCCTTCAGTGATCTACACCGCGCCAGAAGTGGCATGGGTCGGTCTGTCTGAAGAAGCTGCCAAGGCCAAGGGTTACGAGGTTAAAGTCGGTAGCGGTCCGTTCGCTGCTTCTGGCCGCGCCAAGGCAATGGAGCAGGCTGCCGGTACGATCAAGGTGATCGCCGATGTCAAAACCGATCGCATTCTCGGCGTTCACATGTGCGGCCCCTATGTTTCAGAGCTTTTGGCTGAGTCCGTATTGGGTATGGAATTTGCCGCCACCTGCGAAGACATTGCCCTGACCATGCATGCACATCCTTCACTCTCAGAGACCTTCCACGAGGCTGTTTTGGCGGTTGATGGCCGCGCTATTCATGCTGTGAACAAAGTGAAGAAGTAATATACAATCTTCCCGCATGACTACAGATTATCAACGGAGATAATATGAAAAAAGTAGCAGCGGTAATGGGGGCAATGTTGGGTTTGAGCGCTATGGGCGCACAGGCTGGCATTTTGGATCTTGGCTTGGGCAACAATAGTTTCCGCGGCGCTTACAGCGATGCGCTGAACACCATTTTGCCAAGCACGGTTGGCAACGGTCAGTTCGATGTTGGCCTTATCGCCAAGCCACGTAGCAGCGATGATTTCTATCAGGTTCATGGCGGTGTGGTGTTGACCGGTGATCCTGGCCTCAAGGGCGTGAATGTTGGCGTTGGTCTGGGCGGTCGTCTGTTGTATGTGTACAGAGACGGCGCAAATGGCGGCGCTCTGGCGCTGGGCGGCCAGATCGAAGCTCGCGTTCCGAACTATGATCGCTTTGGTATCACGGCATCTTCGTACTACGCACCTAGCGTTCTCTCGGTGGGTAGCCTCGATCGTTCGTGGGAAAACGCGATTGCTCTGGATTATGAATTGATCCACGGCGGCGCTGTGTATGTTGGCTATCGCAATGTTCGTCAGGACATTGGTGGTTCCAACCGTAGCAGCGACAGCGGCGTGAATCTCGGTTTCCGTCTTAAGTTTTAATCTGAAAAATTGGTGAAAGGTGTATGGGTAGAGGTCCAAGCATTGAAGGCCGCAAGAACGCTGAAGATAGCAAGCGCGCCAAGCTTTTCACCAAGTTGATCCGTGAGATCACCGTCGCTGCTCGTGAGGGCGGCGGTGATCTTCAAACTAATCCGCGTCTGCGTCTGACGGTGGACAAAGCACTGTCCTCGAACATGACCAAGGACACAGTGGAGCGCGCAATCAAGCGCGGCGCTGGTGCCGCTAGCGGCGAAAATTACGAAGAAATTCGTTACGAAGGTTATGCACCTGGCGGCGTAGCGCTGTTGGTTGATTGCATGACCGATAACCCAACGCGAACGGTGGCAGAAGTTCGTCACGCTTTCACCAAAAACAACGGCCATATGGGCACCGCTGGTTCGGTGAGCTATCTGTTCCAGCGTCGTGGCGAAATCGCGATTGATATTCGCAGCGATGCATCGCTTGAAGACAAGGTCATGGACATTGCGCTGGAAGCTGGCGCTGATGACGTTGTGTCACAAACAGAATTCGTAGAAGTACTCACTTCGCCAGAGTCTTTCCTCACGGTGAAGCAGGCGATTGAAGCAGCAGGTCTCAAGCCTTTCCGCTCAGACGTCGCTATGCGTCCGGCAACCACCGTTGCACTGGATGGCGATGCTGCCGCAGCAGTCACGAAGTTGATCGATTGGCTGGAAGATCTCGACGACGTGCAGAACGTCTACACCAACGCTGATCTGGGCTAGCGCAAGGGATCGCGCCGACTACGTTGACGATTATTCTTGGGATCGATCCAGGTTCACGTTACACCGGCTACGGTGTGATTGAGACCATCTCAAACAAGAATCGTCATATTGCGAGCGGCCGCATCAACGCAACCGTCGGCACCATGCCCGAACGTTTGCTCAAAATTTTTCAAGGTTTATCCGCACTCATTGTTGAGCATCAACCGCAAGAAGTTGCGATTGAAGAAACGTTCGTCAACAAAGTAAACGCTGCGAGCGCACTGATTCTTGGCCAAGCGCGCGGCGTTGCAATCTGTGCTGCTGCGCAAACAGGTTTGCCGGTTGCGGAATACGCGGCAACGCAGATTAAGCTCGCGATTGCTGGCAATGGTCGCGCTGAAAAGCTGCAAGTGCAGCACATGGTCAAAATCTTATTGAATATGCGCGAAGCTCTGGCTGCAGATGCTTCTGACGCGCTGGCAGTTGCGCTCACGCACGCACATGTTCGTTCCACTAAGATGCGTACTGGTATTTCACTTAACAAGGCTTGGGGGTGAGGCGGGAATTGATCAATGTCCAGTGGACATTGATCCCGCCGAACGCACAACCATGGATGGCTGGGCAGGACTCGGCCCCATGGATGGGTGGAATCAATGCAAACTATTCGCTCTACTAAAAGTCTATAAATATGATCGGTCGCATTACTGGCAAGCTAATTTCCAAACAGCCACCACAGTTGCTGGTCGATGTGATGGGCGTTGGTTACGAAGTGGAAGCGCCGATGTCTACGTTCTACAAGCTGCCACCGGTGGGTGAAACGATCAGCCTGTTGACGCACCTGACTGTTCGCGAAGACGCCCATCTGCTGTTCGGATTTGCGACGGCGTCTGAAAAAGAACTCTTCCGCGATCTGATCAAAATTTCTGGCGTTGGTCCTAAGTTGGCTTTGTCGATTTTGTCTGGCGTCAATGCTGATGATTTCTGGGGCATGGTGCGTGCAGGCGATACCGCACGTCTGACCAAGATTCCGGGAGTCGGCAAAAAAACCGCTGAGCGTCTTGTGATTGAGATGCGTGATAAAGCGGGTGCTGCTGAATCTACGGGCATCCCAGGCACTGCGCTGGGTATTGCGGCGGGTCCTTTGCAGGAAGCGCGCGCGGCTTTGAATGCGCTGGGCTACAAGCCGGCAGAGATCCAGAGATTTACCGAAGCCGTGTATAAAGACGGCATGACCACTGAACAGATTATTCAGGAAGCGCTGAAGCGCGCCGTGCGATGAGCGATATCGAACGCGTTATTTCAGCGAAAGCGGGTGGTGTCGATGAAGTTCGCATCGAACGCGCGATTCGTCCGCATCGCCTTGAAGACTACGTTGGACAGCCCGCGGTGCGTGAGCAGCTCGGCATTTCGATTGAAGCCGCACGTCGTCGCAAAGAAGCTTTGGATCACGTGCTGATCTTTGGTCCGCCGGGCTTAGGCAAAACAACGCTTGCACATATTCTTGCTGAAGAGATGGGCGTTAATCTGCGCCAGACTTCTGGCCCTGTGCTTGAGCGCGCAGGCGATCTCGCAGCGCTGCTCACTAATTTGGAACCGAACGACATTCTGTTCGTCGACGAAATTCATCGTCTGTCACCGGTCGTTGAAGAAGTGCTCTATCCCGCGATGGAGGATTACCAACTCGACATCATGATTGGCGAAGGTCCGGCAGCGCGTTCAATTCGTCTTGATCTACCACCGTTTACGCTCGTTGGTGCGACCACTCGTGCTGGTGCGTTAACGAGTCCGTTGCGTGATCGTTTTGGAATTGTGCAGCGTCTGGAGTTTTATTCGATTCCGGATCTCACGAGTATCGTCACGCGCTCTGCCAGCATTCTCAAAGCGCCGTTAGAAGGGCAGGGCGCAGAGGAAATTGCACGCCGTTCACGTGGCACGCCGCGTATTGCTAATCGCTTGCTGCGTCGCGTGCGTGACTACGCTGAAGTACGTGGCGACGGCGTCATCACTGAAAAACTCGCGGCCGAAGCGCTGAAGCTACTCAACGTCGACGCCAATGGTTTTGACTTGATGGATCGCAAGTTGATGATGGCTTTGATCGAACGTTTTGATGGCGGCCCTGCAGGCGTAGAGAATCTCGCCGCTGCAATTGGCGAAGCCAGAGACACGATTGAAGATGTTATTGAGCCTTACCTGATTCAGCAGGGCTATCTGATGCGCACGCCGCGCGGGCGTATTGCCGGCAAGCTGGCGTATCAGCATTACGGCCTCAAGATGCCTGAAAAACTCAACACGCCGGATTTATTCCAAGAATGACCGCGGAGTCAGCCATCTTTAATTGGCCCATTCGCATCTACTACGAAGATACGGACGTAAGTGGCGTGGTCTATCACGCCAACTATCTGCGTTATTTCGAGCGTGCACGCACCGAGTGGCTGCGTGCACAGGGCTTATCGCAAGAATCGCTGCGTATGGATCACGGTATCGCGTTCACCGTGGCCAATATGGAGATCGATTTTTTGCTGCCGGCCCGATTGGACGAGCAGCTAAACGTAACTGTTGAACTGATAAGCCGTAAGCGCGCGAGTTTGATTTTCGGGCAGACTTTGCATCGTCTAGACGCGCCAGAACAGGTTCTGGCACGTGCAAAAGCCCGGGTGGGGTGCGTTGATATTGCTAACTTTCGCCCGCGTGCCTTGCCTGAAGGGGTATTTTGAGAGGAGTCCGCAATAAATTGCCTATTTATTGCGATTTTGTCGTATATAAGTGTGACTCTGCTGACAAAGTAACTGTAAAATGTTTGCAGCTTTTGACATGGACCCGTCATTTAAAAGTTGGTACGGGGTCTATGTTCTGACGATCTTAGAAGAACAAGACAAGAGGTTTTAGGTAATGACTGCAAATATGTCGCTGGCGCATCTGATCTCGCAGGCAAGCGTATTGGCCCAGATCGTTTTGCTTATCTTGGTTGCCGCTTCCGTCGCATCCTGGGCTGTAATTTTTGCCAAGCGCAAAATGCTCAATGCCGCACGTGATGAAGCTATCCGCTTTGAAGAGCGCTTCTGGTCCGGCGGCAATCTGGCTGATCTTTATGCCAGCGTTCACAAAGGTGAAGATGCAAAAGGTTTGCCTGCAATCTTTACCGCGGGCTACGAAGAATATGTTCGTCAGCAACAATCGTCGGGCACTACAGAAGATGCACTCGCTGCGATTCAGCGCCAGATGCGTGTCAGCCATCTACGCGAAGTGGAGCGCCTTGAAGGCGGCCTCGCAATGCTCGCCACGATTGGTTCTACCAGCCCTTACGTCGGTCTGTTCGGAACGGTGTGGGGCATCATGAATTCGTTTATCGCTATCGGCGCAGTTAAGAGCGCTAGCTTGGCGATGGTTGCTCCCGGTATTTCTGAAGCGCTGATCGCAACGGCAATGGGTTTGTTTGCTGCTATCCCAGCGGTTATTGCGTACAACTTCTTCACCCGTGGTCTTGAACGTATGGAAACTCGTTTCCACGCTTTCTCCGAAGAAATGATCGGCATCATTGATCGCGGCCTGCGGCAAAGCGGTAAAGCCTAATGGCACGCCGCAAACTTTCTGCTGAGATCAACGTCGTTCCGTATATCGACGTGATGCTGGTGCTGTTGATCATTTTCATGATCACGGCGCCGCTGATTACGCAGGGTGTTGATGTTGAATTGCCGAAGACGGATTCGCAGCCGATCCCAACGCCGCAAGAGCCGCTGATTTTGAGCGTTGATGCGCAGGGCAGGTTCTTCCTCAATAAAGGCGATGACAAAGATCAGGCGGTTGATGAAAAAGAACTGATCTCACGCATCACTTCAACATTGCAAAAGGCACCAGACACGATGGTGCTGGTGCAAGGCGACACCAAGGTGTCGTACGGCGAAGTCGCGCATGCAATGACTTTGCTACAGCAGGCCGGCATTAAGAAGATCGGCTTTATTACTCAACCGCAGGACGCGCAGACGCACTAAAAGCATGGAGATCATCAAGCCCCGATATCTCCTGCTGGCCTTTGGCCTGCACGCGCTGCTTTTTGTGCTGCTGTTTGTCAGCGTCTTATTCCAGCAAAAAATTCAGCCGCCTCCATCGATTGAGGCTGTGCTAATTGAGAGCGTGCCGACGCCAGCGCCGCCTCCACCAAAAGCTGAACCCAAGCCAGAGCCGCCGAAGCCAAAACCTGTGCCGCCGGAACCGGAACCGCCTAAGCCCAAGACAGAGCCACCTAAACCTGAACCGCCAAAACCAGATCCTGTGAAGGAGATGGCGCGTTTCAAGGCTGATGTTTTGTTGAAACTTGATTGCGAAAATCTCACGCAGATGAAGATGGATGCGGCGACGCGTCCACCGGATCAGCGCAAGATCATGGAAGGTCTGATTAGCGACCGCTATGACGCTTGCCGCAAGAAAGAAGACGACAAGAAAAAGAAAGAAGCTGAAGTCGCGCAGAAGCGTGAAGAAGATCAGCGCAAGAAAGATGAAGCTGAAATTAAAAAGCAGTTTGATCTTGAGCAGAAGGCTGAGGCCAAGCGTATTGCTGATGAAAAACGTGCGCGTGATGCTGCAGCTGCAGCTGCCGCCGCTGCGGCCGATGCACAGCGTCAACGTGAATTCGCGGCTGCGCTAGGTGCTGAGCAAAATGCGCGTGATGCAGCGGCTAAGGCCGGACGCCAGGCGACGTGGATGGATAAAATTGCGGCCAAGGTTCGGCCAAATGTGAAGTCGTCATCTCCTCCTCCGAGAGGGACTAGCTGCGGTGTTTTTGTAAAAATCTTGCCGGATGGGACTGTGCAAGATGCGAGAATTACAAGACCCTGCACTGGCGGCGACCCAACATTGGATGATGCCGTTATCAGGGCAATCTATAAGTCAGACCCATTGCCTCCTCCCGAGAATCCGGGCGACTTTGATCGTAATTTGAAGTTCACTTTCAATCTGTAAGCGTTGGAACTTCAAAGAAAAAATAGGGCCTAAGTAGCGTCACGAGCAGTTGAGCATTTTATTATCGGCTTGATTGCATTAAGAAATTGAGGGTTTGGGATATGCGGAATAAATTCTTTAGCGTACTCGCACTGTTGATGATTTCATCAGCCGCACACGCTGACTTGGATGTTGTTGTTACCGGTATCGACACGGCAGCGACACCGATTGCGATCGTTCCATTCGCAGGCCTCGGCGCGAAAGATGTCGACATGTCGCAAGTGATTGATGCGGATTTGGGTCGCACCGGCCAGTTCCGCACGCTGTCGCGCGGTAGCATGCCAGAGCAGCCTTCGGACCCGGCAGGCTTGCATCAGGCCAGCTGGCGTTCTGCGAACACGGATTACGTGGTGATGGGACAGGCCCGTCGCGACCCAGCCACCGGTAATGTTTCGGTTCGTTTTTATCTGGTCGATACGCTGCGCGGCGCGCAATTGTTGGCGTATGACATGCCGGCCGCTTCACCTGGGCAATTGCGCTATGTCTCGCATCAAATCGCTGATCTGGTTTACGAGAAGTTGACCGGTATTAAAGGCGCATTCACCACCAAAATTGCGTACGTCACGGCCAATGGCCTTGGCAACGCGCGTCGCTTCGAGTTGGTCGTTGCGGATGCGGACGGTTATTCGCCACGCGCAATGGCGGTTTCACGCGAACCTTTGATGTCGCCAAGCTGGTCGCCTGATCGTAAGCAATTGGCTTACGTTGGTTACGAGCGTGGTCGTACTGCGATTTACATTCACACGCTGGCTAGCGGACAGGTGCGTAAGCTGGTTTCCGAAAAAGGAATCAACGGCTCGCCTGCATGGTCGCCAGATGGCAAATCGATGGCAGCAGTGCTTTCGTTTGAAACCAATCCAGATATTTATGTCTTCAACGTTGCTACCGGTTCGCGTCGTCGTCTGACCGATCATTACGGCATCGACACTGAACCATCATGGGCACCAGATGGTCAGAGCTTGATCTTCACCTCAGACCGCGGCGGCCAGCCACAGATCTATCAGTTGCCGATTGATGGCGGTGACGCCAAACGCGTGACCTTCGTTGGCAAACAGAATCTTCGCGCTAGTTACTCGCCTGATGGCAAGTCGCTGGTGGTAGTGAATTATGATGACGGACGTTATCGTATTGCCCTGCTTGATCTGGCCAGTGGTAGCATGAAGATCATTAGTGACGGACCTTTGGATGAAAGTCCAAGTTTTGCGCCCAACGGAATGGTCGTTATTTATGCAACCCAGGGACGGCAAGGTGCAGAACTCGCAACGTCGAGTATTGATGGTCGCACCAGACAGCGTATGCGCCAGCCTGGCGATGTGCGCGAACCCGCTTGGTCTCCCCAGATCCGGTAATTTTTTTAGCAGTATTTAGATTTGAAGAAAGGAGTTGTAAGCATGTTTAAGAATTCTCTCGTTGCTCTCGTTACGGTTCTGGCTATGGCTGGTTGCGCTTCCAAAGGCGCCCACAATGCACAGGACACCAACCCTTCGGCAGCTGGCAACAGCAGCAGCGCAGGCGCCGGTTACGGTAGCGATGGCCAGCCAGTGCAGATTGGCGACCAGAACGCCGCAGCTCAGGGCGAAGGTCTGTTCGACACCAGCTCAAAAGCCAACGTCATTTACTTTGCGCTGGATAGCAGCGACCTCGACAGCGCTGGCCTCGCCATTGCTGACAAGTTTGCCAAGTACCTGACCGCTAACCCGATCACCAAGGTTCGCATCGAAGGCAACACCGACGAACGCGGTACGCGCGAATACAACGTTAGCCTCGGCGAACGCCGCGCTAATGCTGTGCTGGCTGCACTGCGCACCAAAGGTGTTTCGGCTAATCAGCTGAATGTGGTTAGCTACGGTGAAGAGCGCCCAGCTGCTCAGGGCCACGACGAATCCGCTTGGTCGCAGAATCGCCGCGCAGTTATTGTTCGCCAGTAAATTTTAGGAGCCACGCGTCATGACTCGTTCAACTCTCGCCAGATACGCCTTTGTTCTTGTCGGTCTGAGCACCCTAGCGGGCTGCGCCACTTCGAGACGAGTGGATGGTGGGGGTGATGTTCTGAGTCCTGAAGAGCGTCGTTTGCAGACCGTCGAGACGCGTATGGCTGAAATGAGCCGCCGTCTCGATGGCGTCAACTACGCAGGCCTTGACCAAGACAACATGAAGCTGCGCGATGATATTCGTGCGCTGCGTGGTGAAGTTGAGCGCCTGCGTTTTGATTACGACACTCAAGCCAAGCGTGGCAAAGATCAGTACGCCAGTACGGATGCTCGTTTGCAGCGTCTTGAGAGCGCCAATGTAGCGGCGGCTCAAGCAGCTCAGGTTGCGATTGCTCAGGGCGCTGCGGTTGCCCCTGTCGCAGCGTATCCATCGACTCCAGCAGTCTCGGCGCCGGTTGCTCCGGCGGTGTCATCGGCTCCTGTTGCTGCGGCACCGGCCGTTGTTGGCGGGCCAGTCGTGATCTCCAATGGCGGCGGCGGTACGCCGGAAGAGGAGGGCGCTTATCTGGCAACGTTTGAGCTGCTCAAGAACGGCAAGTACGACGACGCTATCCGTGGATTCCGTTCGATGTTGGATAAATGGCCGAACGGTCGTTATTCCGACAACGCAACCTACTGGATGGGCGAAGCGTTCTACGTGAAGCGTGACTACAAATCGGCGCAAACCAGCTTCCAGACTGTGCTTGATAAGTTCAAGACCAGCCCGAAAGCTCCGGATGCGATGCTGAAGGTTGGCCTGTCTCAGGTTGAGCTCAAGCAAGTTGATCAAGGCAAAGCGACGCTGCAGAAAGTCATTCAGACCTATCCGAATGCCAATGCCGCCAATCTTGCCAAGCAGCGCTTAGAGTCCTTGAAGTCGGCTAACTAAGCTAAAAGTTTCAAACATTCGGCCCGGCGTATCCTCGATACGTCGGGCTTTTATGTTTATGGATGAACGGTATGTAGTCGGCGCAAGATGCGCACGAGCGACCGAGCACGCGTAAAATGCGCGCCATGTCGATTCCAGCCCCAGATCCTTCACAACGCCTCAAGATCACGGAGATCTTCTTGTCCTTACAGGGCGAGTCCTCTCGTGTGGGCTGGCCGACGATCTTTATCCGCCTTACCGGCTGCCCGCTGCGCTGTGGCTACTGCGATAGCGCCTATGCCTTCTACGGTGGCGAGTGGCACACCTTTGATCAAATCTTGGATCAGGTACGCAGTCTCGGCGCGCGCCACATCTGCGTGACTGGCGGCGAGCCGTTGGCGCAAAAGAACTGCACAGAGCTGATGCGGCGTTTGTGCGATGAGGGTTATCAGGTTTCGCTGGAAACCAGTGGCTCGATTGATGTCTCAAAAGTGGATGTGCGTGTTTCGCGAGTCGTGGATATCAAAACGCCGGGTTCGGGCGAAGTCACGCGCAATCGTTGGGAAAATCTGCCGCTGCTGAACGCACAAGATGAAATTAAGTTTGTGCTCTGTGGGCGTGAAGATTACGACTGGGCTAAGCAGATCATCGTGGAGCATCAGATTGAAGGACGTAGCCCGATTCTGTTTTCTCCCAGCCAAGATCAACTTGATCCGCGAGCTTTGGCCGATTGGATCGTTGCTGACCGTTTAAACGTTCGCTTTCAGTTGCAGCTGCACAAGGTGCTCTGGGGCAATGTCGCGGGCAAATAGAATTTTGACGAGTGTGTGTGATGGCTGAAGTGAAAAAAGCAGTGGTGCTTCTCTCTGGCGGGCTCGATTCCGCCACAGTTCTGGCGATGGCGCGTGCGCAGGGCTATGAGTGCCACGCCTTGTCGGTGTCCTATGGTCAGCGTCATGTGGCTGAGCTCAACGCCGCCACGCGCGTTGTGGCTTCGCTGGGCGCCGCTGCGCATCAGGTCATCAGCGTCAATCTCGATGCTTTGGGTGGATCTGCGCTGACCGATAAAAATATCGCGGTGCCGGAATCGCCGACTTCTGGCATCCCAGTCACCTATGTTCCTGCGCGCAACACCACGTTTTTGTCGCTATCACTGGGTTGGGCAGAAGTGATTGGTGCGCGCGATATCTTCATTGGCATCAACGCAGTCGACTATTCGGGCTATCCCGATTGCCGCCCCGAATTTGTTGAAGCCTTTGAGCGTTTGGCCCAAGTGGCGACCAAGGCGGGCGTAGAGGGCGCGGGCTTCAAGATTCACACGCCGTTGATCCGTATGAGCAAGTCCGAGATCATTGCCGAAGGCCTGCGCCTAGGCGTGAACTACACGGAAACCGTGTCCTGCTACCAGGCAGATGTCGATGGCCGCGCCTGTGGTTTGTGTGATTCCTGCCGAATTCGTAAGCAGGGTTTCGACGATGCGGGCATTTCTGATCAAACTCATTACAAATAGTGTTTTAAATCCTCAGATGTATCGGGTATGATGCGCGCCCTTCAAGTGACTTTATTGTGATTTGAAGGGCAGCAACAGCTGCTTGAAGAAGGGGTCGTTAGCTCAGCCGGTAGAGCAGCTGGCTTTTAACTAGTTGGTCGATGGTTCGAATCCATCACGACCCACCACTTCAGGTAAACTAGCGCTGTAAATGTGTTTAAACGTGTCGGGGTGTAGCGCAGCTTGGTAGCGCACCTGCCTTGGGCGCAGGGGGTCGAAGGTTCGAATCCTTTCGCCCCGACCACTTTTAAACAAGTAAAAATAACCGCCGAAAGGCGGTTTTTTATTTACAGGGTGTCCTTTTTGCCTAGGTCGCTGGCAAGGCAACTATTGCCTAAGAGTTCAGCGCCCCTCAATTGGCCTTAGCCAAACTCCGAATTGCAGCATCTCGCGTCGTCTGCTCTAACTCCACCCGACGATCATGTGCGCGTTCTTTTGCGCTGGCGAGCGTTTTGACTGGGCTGTCCTCGTAATACGCCAACATTCCCTTTTCGTAATCATCCAGCTTGGGCGCGCAGTTGGCGCAGGCAGCTGCGGCAACTTCAGTTGCGGAGATGTGGTTGCCCCGGTGCGTCGAAGTCGAAAACATCACGCAAGCAGAATATTCATTGCTCGATGACGTCGCTTTTTGCAGCGCTTGGCGTGCGCGCTCTTTTTGTTGTGTGTCGACGACGACTGCAGGCCGCTGAAGCTTTGCAGGCTTCGGTGGTGGCTGCGGCATTAGATAACTGCATGCAGACAACATGACAGCCGCAATGGGCGGAGCCCAGTGCAGAGTTGTCTTCAGAATTTTTTGTGGTGATGCGCGATTCATGAATGGACTGCAATAAAAGGTTTTTGCGTAGTGGGGGAGTGCAAGATATCGATCTTGACGCCATATACGTGCTCCAGATGTTTCTGGGTCAGCACTTGTGCGGGTGAGCCTTGCGCAACGATCTGTCCGCAGCATAACAGCGTCACATCGTCTGCATACGTTAGAGCCAGATTTGGGTCGTGTAGGACTAGGAGTACGCCGGTGCCCTCAGCAGCAAAGCGCCGAGCTAATCGCAGGCAGCTGTGCTGATGTGCGAGATCGAGACTGGCTGTTGGCTCATCAAGTAACAGATAGCGTGGGTGATCTGCGGATTCCCAAATCTGCGCCAACACGCGTGCGAGTTGCACGCGCATGCGCTCGCCGCCAGAGAGTGTTGGATAGAGGCGCTCATCGAAGTTCAGCACGCCTGTTGCTTCAAGCGCAGCAGAAATGATCTCGCGCTCACGCGTAGGCGTTTGCAGCTGACAAGGCATGCGCCCAAGGCTGACGACTTGGCGCACGGTGAAATCAAAGCTGAGGCTTTCCGATTGCGGCAACACTGCGCGACGTCGCGCGCGCTCCATCGCAGGCCATGCCTTGATGTCGCGATCTTCTAGCAATACTTGTCCCGACGTTGCGCGTTGCTCGCCCGATAGCAATTTCAACAGTGTCGATTTGCCCGCGCCATTAGGGCCGAGTACTGCGTGTACGCGGCCGGGTTCGACGTTGACGGACACTTGATTCAGCAAGGTGCGCGTACCAATGCGGCTGCTGACATCAACGGCGCGCAAGCTCATAGAACCTCCGAGCTGCGGCGATAGCGCATTAGCAGCGCTAGGAAAAATGGGCCACCGATCAGTGCTGTGAGAATTCCGACGGGCAACTCCGCAGGCGCGAGCACCGTGCGTGCGGCGGTATCAGCAAGTGATAACAACACTGCACCGAGCAATGCTGACGCAGGCAGTAACAAACGATGGTCGGGGCCGAAAGCTAGACGAATCAGATGCGGCACAATGAGTCCGACAAAACCAATGATGCCTGCGAGCGCAACGCTAACGCCGACAGCGAGCACCATCAAAAACAATACGCGACGCTTGAGTTGCTCAACGTCGACGCCAAGATGTTGTGCTTCTGCTTCACCTAGCAACAGCGCATTCAATGAGCGTGCTTCGCGTGGCAGCCATATCAGCACCGCGAGCAATAGCGGTGCGCCAGCAAGAATTTCACTCCAGCCTGCTTTGCCTAGCGAGCCAAACATCCAAAAGCTGAGTGAGCGCAGCGCGCTGGCGTCGGCAATCTGTGTGAGAAAGCCAATGCCTGCACCGGCAACTGCATTAATGGCAAGGCCTGCGAGCAGCAAGGTGCTGGGACGCGCTACGCCATCAACAGACGCAAGGCGCACGACCATTAAAGTCACGATCGCGCCGCCGATAAAACTGGCGAGTGGGAGTAACCAGCGCAGCGGTATGAAGTCCCATGCGAAGTGAGTGCCGAGCACGATCACGGTAATTGCGGCCAAGGCGGCGCCGCTAGAGACGCCGATGAGACCCGGGTCGGCCAGCGGATTGCGAAACACCGCCTGCATGGTAGCGCCGGCCTGTGCGAGCGCGCCGCCGATCATCAGGCCCAAAATTAAGCGCGGCAATCTGAGCTGCAGAATCGCGATGTTCTCAGCGGTATCTGGCGTGACAGCCGGTGTGCCACCGAGCGCCTGCCACAGAATCGCCCAAGTTCTCGACAACGGAATGTCGAGACTGCCGCAGCTCAAGGCCAGCAACGCGGTCGCGGCCAGCGCTGCGAGTAGCAGTGCGGCTATAGTCCGGCGAGAGAGGCTTTTAAAAGCTATTTTTGACATTAATAATT
Source organism: Stenotrophobium rhamnosiphilum (assembly GCF_003052265.1). GTDB lineage: Bacteria > Pseudomonadota > Gammaproteobacteria > Nevskiales > Nevskiaceae > Stenotrophobium > Stenotrophobium rhamnosiphilum. The sequence continues at coordinate 132,750 of NZ_QANS01000002.1, read as the reverse complement.
TATTAAAAACAATATATTAAGTTGTATTGTTAAAGTAATTTATGGCGACGGCGCTAAGGTAAAGGCGTGGTCACGGGAAGAGACTGTAGGAGCGCCTCTTAGGCGCGAGCGCCAATAAAGCAATCGCGCCTAAGAGGCGCTCCTACAACAAACGAGTCGATTTTTATCGAACTATTTCAGCAAGAAAGCATATCGGAATTGCATGAAAGTAGGGCTGAAAACACTTCGTGACTGATATACTTCACTAACTCGCGCGAGCGTGGCGGAATTGGTAGACGCAGCAGATTTAGGTTCTGCCGCTTAACAGCGTGGGGGTTCGATTCCCTCCGTTCGCACCAGCGAGTCCTCCTCATTTAAATTCATACTAATTAGGTTCTTGCAATGGAAGTTCATGTTGAAGCCCCGGGCGGCCTGCGCCGCCAAATGCGTGTTCGCGTTCCCGCTGAGCGCGTGACCAAGGCTGTAGACGAGCGCCTCAAGCGCGTCGCTTCGCGTGCCAAGGTTCCGGGCTTCCGTCCGGGCAAGGCACCGTTTAGCGTGATCGTTCAGCAGTACGGCGAATCGGCACGCTTAGAAGCAGTGTCTGATCTCGTGCAGCAGACCTACCCAGAAGCGCTGGGCAAGGCTGGCGAAAACCCAGCGGGCATGCCGAAGATCGACATCACTGTCGAAAAGCCGGGCGAAGCACTGGAATACGTTGCCAACTTTGAGGTTTACCCCGAGATCAAACTCGCTGACCTCAGCACCCTGAAGATTGAAAAGCCTGCGGTTGAAGTAACCGAAGGCGACGTCGACAAGCTGGTGGAAAATCTCCGCAAGGCTCGTCGCACGTTTGCTGACTCTTCCGACGCTTCGAAAGATGGCGACACCGTGAAAGTGGACTTCGTCGGCAAGCTCGACGGTGTTCCGTTCGCTGGTAGCGAAGGCAAAGATGTGAGCTTCGAAATCGGCCAGGGCCAGTTCCTGCCAGATCTCGAAAAGGGCATCTCCGGCCACAAGGCTGGCGACACATTCACGGTTGATGTGAGCTTCCCTGAAGACTATCGCGCAGAAAACCTCAAAGGTAAGACTGCGCAGTTCGATGTCGTGCTCAAGGAAGTCAAAGCTCCTGTGTTGCCAGAAATCGACGCTGAATTCCTGAAGGCACACAGCATTGCTGAAGCAGACGGCGTTGCCGGTTTGCGCGCCAAGGGCCGTGCTGCGTTGGAAAAAGAGCGTGACAAGGCGATCAACAATCGCTTGAAGGGTCAGGCTCTTGAACAGCTGTTGGAAGCTAATCCAATCGAAATTCCTGCTGCGCTCACCGAGCAAGAAATTCCTCGCCTGCGCGAAGAAGCTGGCGCTCGCATGAACATGGCCAAGATCGCTCCTGAGAAGCTTAAGGATTTGATGCCAGATGCGGTGTTCGCGCCGCAGGCACAGCGCCGCGTTGCGCTCGGTCTGTTGATCGGCGAAGTGATCAAGTCCAAGGAAATCAAATTGGATGCTGCAAAGGTTGAGCAGGCGCTGACCGACATGGCTGCTGATTACGAACAGCCAGAACAGGTTAAGCAGTTCTACCGCGGCCGTCAGGACCTGATGCAGGGTTTGAGCGCGATGGTGCTTGAAGATCAGGTGGTTGCTGCGCTGATTGATGGCGTTGCCGCTAGCACGGTCACGATGTCGCTCGATGACCTCTTGAAACCTCAGGCTCAGGCCCAAGCTTAAGAGCTTGCATGATGCGGATAGAGGCGCTGCGCCTCTATCCGCACAAATAAATACGACCACCAGGATGAGGACGATGACCGACTTTTTGACCCGCGCTCAAGGTTTAGTACCGATGGTGGTAGAGCAAACCGCTCGCGGCGAGCGTGCTTTCGATATTTACTCGCGTCTGCTTAAAGATCGCATCATCTTCTTGGTCGGCGGTATTGATGACCATGTTGCCAATCTGGTTGTGGCGCAGATGTTGTTTCTGGAATCAGAAAATCCAGACAAAGATATTCACCTTTACATCAACTCGCCGGGCGGCGTGATCACTTCAGGTCTGTCGATTTACGACACGATGAAGTTCATCAAGCCCGACGTGGCGACCATGTGTATTGGTCAGGCCTGCAGCATGGGCTCGTTCCTGTTGTCTGCCGGCGCCAAGGGCAAGCGTTACAGCCTGCCCAACTCACGCGTCATGATTCACCAGCCTTCAGGCGGCGCGCAGGGTCAGGCAACCGATATCGAGATTCAGGCTCGCGAAATTCTGTATCTGCGCGGGAAGCTCAATGGTCTGTATGCCGAGCACACCGGCCAGCCAATTGAGAAGATCGAACGCGATGTTGAGCGCGACTATTTCATGACGGCGGAACAGGCTAAGGAATACGGCCTGATCGACCAGATTCTCGACAAGCGGGCCATCCCAGCCGCTTAAAGTTTTACAGAGGTATTACCTCTATTTTTCAATCAAATGACACTGTGATATACATGGTGTCAGCCTCTAATTAGATAGGGGCGTAAGGTGATAGATGACCAGCGAAGCGAAGGGCGGTGCAAATAACGGACGAGTGCTTTACTGCTCGTTCTGCGGCAAGAGCGAGCATGAAGTTCGCAAGCTGATTGCTGGCCCGTCGGTTTATATTTGCGATGAATGCGTTGACCTGTGCAACGACATCATCCGCGAAGAAGTGCATGCCAAGCCGCAAGGCGCGAAGGGCCTGCCGAAACCGCAAGAAATCCGCGCAGTGCTCGACGAGTACGTGATTGGCCAAGATAAGGCCAAGAAGGTGCTGTCGGTTGCGGTCTATAACCATTACAAGCGTCAGTCCGCCAAAGGCGCGACCGATGGCGTTGAGCTGTCCAAATCCAACATTCTGCTGATCGGGCCTACAGGCTCTGGCAAGACGCTGCTCGCTGAAACGCTGGCACGTATGCTGGATGTGCCGTTCGCGATTGCAGATGCCACCACGTTGACCGAAGCCGGTTATGTGGGTGAAGACGTCGAAAACATCATTGCTCGTTTGTTGCAGAAGTGCGACTACGACGTTGAGAAGGCACAGCGCGGCATTATCTACATCGACGAAATCGACAAGATTGCTCGCAAGTCGGAGAACCCTTCGATCACGCGTGACGTCAGCGGCGAAGGCGTGCAGCAAGCACTGCTCAAGCTCGTTGAAGGCACGATTGCCAGCGTTCCACCACAAGGTGGTCGCAAGCATCCGCAGCAGGAATTCTTGCAGGTCAACACCGCAGGCATTCTGTTCATCTGCGGCGGCGCATTCTCTGGCCTCGAAAAAATTATTCAGAACCGTAGCTCGGTTGCCGGTATCGGCTTCAATGCGCAGGTTAAGAGCAAGACTGACTCAACCAAGATTAACGAAACGTTCAGCAACATCGAACCGGACGATCTGGTGCGCTTCGGTTTGATTCCAGAATTCGTTGGCCGCTTGCCGGTCTGCGCTGTGCTGGAAGAGCTCGACGAAGAAGCGCTGATGGCGATCCTGAAGGAGCCGAAGAACGCACTGGTCAAACAGTACGCCAAGCTGTTCCAGATGGAAGGCTGCCAACTCGAACTTCGCGAAGACGCACTGCGCGCGATCGCACGCAAAGCTCGCGACCGCAAAACCGGCGCGCGTGGTCTGCGTACGATTCTCGAAAACATTTTGCTCGATGTGATGTATGACTTACCGTCGATGCAGCACGTTAGCAAAGTGGTTGTTGATGAAGCCGTCGTGAAGGGTGAAGTGAAGCCATTCATCGTTTACGAAAATGCTGAGTCGCCACCGCTGGCTGCAGCAAGCTGAAATTGAAATATCTGTAGAACAAAAGCCCCGCGATGCGGGGCTTTTTTATTAGCGATGTGAATATCGTTGAACATTTTTCACAATGAGCGAAGACTACTAAGCATGCTTTTTCTATTCCTTGCGAACGCTTAATGAAGAATCAGAATTCTGTCTTCGCGGTTCTTAGTTTGATCGCTGTTAGTGCCCTCGGAATTTATTATGCGATCAGCACTAACAAGACGCCGACTTGCATCAACTTCAAAGTCTCGCGGACGACCAAGTTAATGCCGGTGCTTCAAGGCATTGCCCAACGTACGGGCATGACGTCGACGAGGGGGAACAACGAGTGGGCATCGTCTGAAACTCAAATGAGCTATTACCCAGACCAAGTGGATGGCGACTACATGGTGTTGGTCTGTCAGGAGCAAGCTAGAACGAAGTCTTGGCAGCATGTTGCGAAGCAAGTCGAAATAGAATTTGAAAACAATGCGACTGCTGTAACGGCTGCTTTACAGAGGAATGATCGTGAATTCAAATGCAAACCGAATTGCGATGTGGGTTTAAGTCGGCCACTCGACTTTGAGCAACTTAATCGCACGCTACTAGCTCACCAACTTTTATCCGGTGAGCACGTGAATGATTCTTCCAGATAATAAAAAGCCCCGCGGTGCAGGGCTTTTTATTTGAAGCAGTCAGGTAATTAGTTAGGGCTTACAGGCGGTTCATTGTCAGGGTTGCCACCGTCAGCATTTTGGCAATTAGCGCCACCCATAATTCGGCCAAGAACCGTGCGGCATACAGCTGTTGCTTGCGGTTGATTGCTGATTTCAGGGGACTGGCCATCGGTGAATGCCAAGCTAGCAATGAGGCCATCAAGTCCTAGCGAAATGCTCGACGCAACGGCTGGTTTGCAACCTGCGCAACTAATCACTATGCCTTCGCCAGCATTGGCCGTCGCACAACCGGCAACGTTGCAAGCTGCAGCAGAGCCTGCGGTGACCAACACTTTAATAACCGTGCCAGATTGTGCTGCAGTGAAGTCAGCGCCTTGGGTCGTGATAACGGCAAGTGCGGTCTTTAGGGTGTAAGGACCGCTAGGTGCCGCAGCCACTTTAATCAGATTTTCAGGATGGAAGCGGCCGGTTGCTGCTGAGTACACATTGCGTGGTGCATTCGCAGCTACGTTTTTGCCGATTTTTCCAGTGACGGTACGAACTGCGCCTTGCAGCAGCGTGTAAGAGGCAACGCCATTTGCATTCGTTGATGATGGCAGCGCGTACTTATTAATTTTCAAACCGCTATCTGCGGCCATGGAAAATACGGAAGTGTCAGACATCAGCCACTGCGTGGCGCCGGTGTCCGTCGTGAGGATGGTGTCACCAACGCCAACGATTGTGCCGGTGCTCGCGATATCAGTCTTTGCTGGGCGCTGGATCAAAACGCCACCGTTAGCTGAGAGCAGTTGGCCCACTGCAGAATCGGATGCGAAAGATGTGCCCGCAGCCAAGCTGGAGCCAATCGCTAAAATCATTACCGCAGTATTCATTTTTTTCATGGTGATCCTTCACGCTTACGTTTCGACTGTCGTAACAGTCGGCGTTTAATTATTTCGAGACTTCCTTGCCCAGCTTTATGGTGTGTGGCTTCAACTAAACTGCCTACGCCCACCATTGCCGCCATGATGACATAGTAGGCGGCATTGGCATCAATCTGCAAATCAGAATGAATAGAGAGCAGGTAGCGTCATTGGATATAACTAAAACAATCGCGTTAGCACTGTTTTGGCTCAAGGCAACCGGCTGTTTTGGAAGTGATAAGGCGGCCAGATAATTTTTAAATCGTGGCCAATAAAAAGCCTCGCATTGCGAGGCTTTTTATTGAGTATTTGCCCCGCCCAAACAAGAAACCCGCCGGATTGCGCCGGCGGGCTTTGATTACAACTGCGTGTATGCGACTTACGCGGCGACCGTTTTCGCGGCTTCTGCGTACTCTTCGATCTTGTCGAAGTTCAGGTACTGGTAGATCTGATCTGAAGCTTTGTTAACGATGCCCATTTCAGCCAGATACTCTTCGCGCGTTGGCAGCTTGCCCATCTTCGAGGCGATTGCCGCGAGTTCTGCCGAGCCGAGGAACACGTTGGTGTTCTTGCCGAGGCGGTTAGGGAAGTTGCGAGTCGAGGTCGAGATCGCAGTAGCGCCTTCCTTCATCTGCGCTTGGTTGCCCATGCACAGCGAGCAGCCCGGCATTTCGGTGCGTGCACCGGCGGTGCCGAAGGTATTGTAAACGCCTTCCTGCGTGAGCTTGGCAGCGTCCATCTTCGTTGGCGGAGCAATCCACAGGCGAACCGGGATGTCCTTCTTGCCTTCGAGCAGTTTGCCCGCAGCGCGGAAGTGGCCGATGTTGGTCATGCACGAACCGATGAAGGCTTCGTCGATCTTGGTGCCAGCAACTTCCGAAAGGAACTTGGCGTCATCTGGATCGTTCGGGCAGCAAACGATGGGTTCCTTGATGTCGGCGAGGTCAATTTCGATGACAGCAGCGTACTCAGCATCCTTGTCTGCTTCGAGCAGGTTCGGTTTTGCGAGCCACTCTTCCATCTTCTGGATGCGACGTTCCAGTGTGCGTGCATCCTGATAGCCGTTAGCAATCATGTTCTTCATCAGCACGATGTTCGAGTTCATGTACTCGATAACCGGTGCATCGTTGAGCTTGATCGTGCAACCTGCGGCTGAGCGTTCTGCAGAAGCGTCGGACAGTTCGAATGCCTGCTCAACCTTCAGATTAGGCAGACCTTCGATTTCCAGTACGCGACCGGAGAACACGTTGACCTTGCCAGCTTTGGCGACGGTCAGCAGACCCGCTTTGATTGCGTAGAGCGGGATCGCGTGGACGAGATCACGCAGCGTGACGCCAGGCTGCATTTCGCCTTTGAAGCGGACGAGCACGGATTCCGGCATGTCCAGCGGCATCACGCCGGTAGCAGCACCGAAAGCCACGAGGCCTGAACCAGCTGGGAACGAAATGCCGATCGGGAAGCGGGTGTGCGAGTCGCCGCCGGTGCCGACGGTGTCTGGCAACAGCAAGCGGTTGAGCCAGGAGTGAATTACGCCGTCGCCCGGACGCAGCGCAACGCCGCCACGGTTCGAGATGAACGCAGGCAGATCGCGATGGGTTTTGACGTCGACTGGTTTCGGATAAGCAGCGGTGTGGCAGAAGGACTGCATCACGAGGTCAGCGGAGAAGCCGAGGCAGGCGAGGTCTTTCAGTTCGTCACGCGTCATAGGACCGGTGGTGTCCTGTGAGCCGACGGTGGTCATCTTCGGTTCGCAGTAGGTGCCTGGGCGCATGCCCGTGCCTTCTGGGAGACCACAAGCGCGGCCGACCATCTTCTGCGCCAGCGTGAAGCCAGCCTTGGTTGCAACTGGGGTCTGCGGCAGACGGAACAGCGTCGAAGCAGGCAGACCGAGGAACTCGCGAGCCTTGCCGGTCAGCGAGCGACCGATGATCAGGTTGATACGGCCGCCAGCTTGTACTTCATCAAGTAGAACTTCGCTCTTGAGCTGGAACTGCTCAGCGACAACGCCGTTCTTCTCGATCTTGCCTTCATAAGGGAAGATGTCGATGACATCGCCCATTTCAAACTTGGAAACATCAACTTCAATCGGCAGCGAACCGGAGTCTTCCTGCGTGTTGAAGAAGATCGGGGCGATCTTGCCGCCGAGGGTCACGCCACCAAAGCGCTTGTTCGGAACGAACGGGATATCTTCACCCGTGGCCCAGATCACGCTGTTGGTTGCAGACTTGCGTGAAGAGCCGGTACCAACAACATCTCCAACATAAGCAACGAGATGGCCTTTCTTCTTCAAGTCATCAATGAACTGCATCGGGCCGCGCTTGCCGTCTTCTTCAGGCTTGAAGGCCGCGTCGGAGCGCGTCATCTTCAGCATAGCGAGGTAGTGAAGTGGGATGTCCGGACGGCTCCAAGCATCGGGTGCTGGGGACAGGTCGTCGGTGTTGGTTTCGCCAGGAACCTTGAATACGGAGACGGTGATCTTTTTGGCGACTGCAGGACGGCTGGTGAACCACTCAGCATCGGCCCAAGACTGGATCACGGCTTTAGCGTTGGCGTTGCCTTTCTTGGCAAGTTCGCTGACGTCATGGAAGAAGTCGAACATCAACAACGTTTTCTTCAGTGCTTCTGCAGCAACGGTGCCGACTTCGGCATCGGTCAGCAGGTCGATCAGAGGTTTAACGTTGTAACCGCCAACCATCGTGCCGAGCAGCTCGGTGGCCTTGGCGCGGGAGATCAGTTTGCTAGGCAGTTCGCCATCAGCAACCACGGTCAGGAATGAAGCTTTGACCTTGGCAGCGTCATCCACGCCGGGTGGAACGCGGTGGGTCAGCAGGTCAACGAGGAAAGCCTCTTCGCCAGCGGGCGGGTTCTTGATCAGTTCGATCAGATCGGCGGTTTGCTGAGCGGTCAGCGCGAGCGGGGGAATTCCGAGAGCGGCGCGCTCGGCAGTGTGTTGGCGATAGGCTTGCAGCATGAGTTGGCGATCCAATAGTTAGATGGAAATGGCTACGGCCGCAACGCTGGCCCGCGATCCAAAAAACAGAAGGCCGTAGGGGCCGCGCAGCGCGGCGCATATTCTATCACTTGCTACTGGTTGGCGGACGGTGCGACGAAGGGAATTTCCACTGCACTACATCGGCGCACGGGTGGTGAAAGGTCAGCCGCGACCTGCTACGGGTCGCGGCTGGATTCAATTTTAGAACTTTGCAGCCAGCGTTAAGACGTAGTTGCGTGCCTCGCCAACATTGCCTGCGCCCCAGCCGCCGTTGGCCCAGTACTTTTTGTTGAGCAGATTGTTGACGTTGCTGGTCAGCGTCAACCACTGGCCCTGCAGCTCAAAGTCATAAGTGAGGCCTGTGTTAATCACGGCTCGGCCGGCTACTTCCCCTGAGTTGTCATCAGTGACATAAGTCGCGCCGAAGTAGCGCCAATTGCCGTGCACTTTAAGGCCGTTGACGCCGGGGACTGTGTAGTCGGCGCTGCCTACTACCTGCCATTTCGGGGCATTGGCAGGGGTATTGCCCTCAATCGCTGCGTTGGCAGTGGAGACATTGTCGATCGTTGCATCGAGATAGATCGCGCCCATGCCTAGGTTGAGATTGCGTGTGAGCTGATAGTTGCTGATCAACTCGACGCCACGGTAGGTCAGCTGACCTTCTTGCGTTAGATAGCGATCACCTGCACGCAATTCATCAATTTGGTTGGCGCGCTCAATCTGGAATAGCGCAAGCGTGGAGGCCAGTTTGCCCGAGTCATATTTGATGCCCGTTTCAATCTGCTTGGAGATGGTGGCTTTCAACAGATCGCCTTCGTTTGTATAGGGTGGGGTAGCGCCAAAGGGAACACGAGTACCGGGCTCCAAGCCTTCTACATAGCTGGCATAGATGCTGGTATTGGTGACAGGCTTATAGATCAACGCCAAGGTGGGCGTGGCTGAATTGATCTTGTATTCGGAATCGCGCATTTCAAATTTGGTGAAACGCATGCCGACAATGGCTTCCAAATGCTCCCCCAGATGTACCGTGTCGCTCGCAAAAGCGTATAGCTGTCGTGTGTCGCCACTGGTTGGGGCGAGTGTGAAGTCTGGTGTGCGAGTCGAGCGGAAAGGCTGTTCAACATAGAGATTGCCGTTGAAATCATTTGCCCAGTAAAACTCGTTGCTCCAGCGATCCTTTGAACGCTGCAAGCCGAAACCGCCGACCAGTTCGTGTTTGAAGATGCCGGTCGTGACGTTGCCTTGCAGCATGGTTTGCGTGAACAGGTTGTCGAGCTGGCCAGCGAAGTTGTACATGTTTCCTTCGTAGTCACCGGCAAGATTCAGCAGGTTGGCGAAGGACTTGTTGGACTGATGGGATTTGCGGCTGTATCCGATTTGTTGCTTCAGATTCCACTGGTCGTTGATACGCCACTGCAAGCTGGTAGATACCAGCATTGTTTTTGTTCTGTAGTAACTGTTGTCGACGTTGAAGTTGCCGTAGTTGTATGTCACGTCTGGCAGCTTTCCGCCGCTGGCTGCGTAATCGTATCCGTCAATATAAAACTGGATGGGCTCGCCGCTGTTTTTGCTGTATTCATAGAGGAAGGTTGTCTCCCACTTGAGTGCAGAACCGAATTGCTTGTCGATTGCTACCGAGGCGACATTGCGATTGATCTCAGCGGCGTTATAAGCCGTACCCTGCTCGGTGGCGACGTTGGCGCGCACGGATAAGCTCTCGCCTAGTTGTTGACTGCTATCGATGTGAGTGGAGAACAGGCGTGGATTACGCCAGCCAGCGGTCAGGGTGGTTTCGGGCTCGCTCGTTGGGCGCTTCAATCGATAACTCAGGGCGCCGCCAGGTTCGGCGAAGCCGTACATGAAGCCGGTCAGCCCTTTGAGGGCAGTGACGCTTTCTGATGCCTCAATTGGAAAATCGCCGCCCCAGTACAGCAGCATGGGAACGTCATCCACATACATGCTGCGTACGCCTAAGCCACGAATCTGCGTGCCCCACCAGTCGGTTGTAGACGAATTGCTTGGGCTGTAGACAGAAGGATCGTTGACGAAAATCTGCGCGACAGATTTAGCTCCGCGCTCAGCAATCTCATGGCTATCTACGATGGTCACCGAGAAAGGCGTATCCAACACAGTCTTGTCGCCTAGCGCGCCGCTGCTGCTGTCTTTTTTCAAATAGTCCAGTGTGCTGCTTTTTTCCTTTGTGGCGGTGACCTGAACTGTCGGCAGCGCGTTGACACTTTGGTCCTCTTTTGGCGGGGCTGGTTCAGTTTCGCTACTGTCTTGTGCCCAAGCTGTAGTGGCTGTCAGGACGAGAATTGCGGTGAGGGTGGCGCGTGCGAATAGCTGACGATGGGACATCCAATTTCCCCGAAACGATAATATAAATGATTATCATTATATACTAAATGAAGACGTGAATGGCTGAATTGAGGCCAGCGATGATCAAACGATGATTTGGGTCGGCAAAGTTGTGGATGATGCAGTCACCGCTGATACGGACCACAGACATCTGCCAACAAAAAAGCCCCGCAATGCGGGGCTTTCTATTTATTCAGCGATTTATTTTTCCAATGAATCGAAAAGCGCTACATATTCCTTGGTCACGCGATGGCTTGCGTCGAGATAGATCAGTGGTTTGTGCTGTTCGTGTGATTCTTTGACGATCACCGAACTGCCGAGCGTTGCATCCAATACCGGGCGGCCTTCTGATTTCAGTTCTTGCACCATACGTGTCGGCAGTTTGGAGCGTGGCGAGAACTGGTTAACGACGATGCCTTCAATCTCAAGATTGTCATTATGGTCGCCGCGAATTTCTTGGATGTTGTCGAGCAACGTGTACAGCGCCTGACGCGCAAACTCATCGCAGTCAAACGGAATCAGGCAGCGATCGGAAGCAATTAGTGCTGAGCGGCTGTAGAAATTCAGGGCAGGCGGCGTGTCGATAAAGACGGCGTCGTAGCCTTTGAGCTTCTTCAGTGCGTCGCGGAGCTTGTAGATTTTCTGCTTGGCTTCGAGTTTGACGATCAACTCTTCCAGGCGTGGATCAGCGGCAACCACATCGAGATTTTCAAATGGGGTGTTGGTTGCGTAAGCAACGAACGGTTGTGACTGCAACGAGAACGCGAGTGTCGATTCAAAGAAGTCGGCAACAGTGCGATCCGGCTGTGCAGTGGAACTGCCCATCAGATACTGCGTGGCGTTACCTTGGGTATCGAGATCGATCACCAGCGTGCGCAGGCCGCGTGATGCTGCAATCGCAGCGAGATTGCAGACGATCGTGGTTTTGCCAACGCCGCCTTTCTGATTGAACACAACTCGCTTCGTCATCGTTACTGTCTCATCTCTCGTATAACAAACAGGGCGGCATTATGCCGCCCCATGATTACAGCATGAACAATGCCAATTAGGCTTTGGCCATTTGGCGCAACATGTATTGCAGAACGCCACCGTGGTTGTAGTACTGCCATTCCATCGGCGTGTTGATGCGAACTTTGGCTTTGAAGGAGATCGACTTACCGTCGGGCTTCTTCGCGGTCACGCTGACTTCGGTAGCGCCGTTGTTGAGGCCGTCAAAGTCAAACACTTCACTGCCATCCAAGCCGAGCGAAACAGCGGACTGACCGTCGACGAAGTTTAACGGTAGAACGCCCATGCCGACGAGGTTGGCGCGGTGAATTCGCTCAAAGCTTTCGCTGATCACGGCTTTCACACCGAGCAGAATGGTGCCTTTGGCCGCCCAGTCACGCGAAGAACCAGTGCCGTATTCCTTGCCCGCGAGAACGACCAATGGAATACCTTCCTTCTGGTACTTCATCGCAACGTCATAGATCGGCTCAACCGGACCGGCGACACCATTGAAGTGACGCGACACGCCGCCTTCAACGCCCGGAGTCATCGTGTTCTTAATGCGCGTATTGGCAAACGTGCCGCGCATCATGATCTCGTGATTGCCGCGACGTGAGCCGAAGCTGTTGAAGTCGACTTTATTTACGCCATGCTCTTCAAGGAACTTGCCTGCAGGGCCGTCCTTCTTGATATCGCCAGCTGGAGAGATGTGGTCGGTCGTGATCGAGTCGCCCAACACCGCCAGCGCACGCGCACCCTTGATCGGCTGAATGCCTGGAGGCGTCATCGTCATGCCAACGAAGTAAGGCGGGTTAGCGATGTAAGTCGACTTGCTATCCCAAGGATAGGTTTCCGATTTGCTGATCTTGATCGACTGCCAGCGAGCATCGCCCTTCAGCACATCGGCGTAGCTTTTCTTGAAGCCTTCAGCGGTGACCGCCTTGGCGACGAGTTCCTGAATTTCAGAATTGGTCGGCCAGATGTCCTTAAGGAAAACATCTTTGCCGTCGCTGCTCTTACCGAGCGGTTCAGTGGTCAGATCCACATCGGTCGAACCCGCAATCGCGTACGCCACAACCAGCGGAGGCGAAGCGAGGTAGTTCATGCGCACATCCTGATGCACGCGGCCTTCGAAGTTGCGGTTGCCCGACAGCACAGCCGATACGCTCAAGGTGTTGTCGCTGATGGCTTTGCCCAGAGGCTCGTTGAGTGGGCCGGAGTTGCCGATGCAAGTGGTGCAACCATAGGCGGTGACATAGAAGCCCAGCGATTCTAGATCTTCAATCAGGCCAGCCTTCTGCAAGTACTCGGTCACAGCGAGCGAGCCAGGTGCCAGCGAAGTCTTCACCCAAGGTTTGCTCTTAAGGCCGAGTGCGCGAGCCTTGCGTGCAAGCAAACCAGCGCCGATCAGCACGCTTGGATTAGAAGTGTTGGTGCAAGAGGTGATCGCAGCAATCATCACCGCGCCATCTTTCAGTTCAAACGTATTGCCCTTGTCCGTAACCGTGGCAGGGCCTTTCGATGGACGAAGTTTTTGTTCGCCTTCAAATGCCTTGCGATAATTGGCCTTCACATCGGTGAGCAGCACGCGATCTTGTGGGCGCTTAGGGCCAGCAAGCGAGGGCTTGATGCTGCCCAGATCCAGCGTCATCACGTCGGTGTATTCCGCTTCCGGTGCATCCGGCGTCCACCACATGCCCTGTGCCTTGGCATAAGCCTCGACCACAGCGATCTGCTGTTCCGAGCGACCCGTGAGGCGCAGATAGTTCAGCGTTTCGCTATCGATCGGGAAGATGCCGCAAGTGGCGCCATATTCCGGGCCCATGTTGGCGATGGTGTTGCGATCTGATGCTGAAAGATTCGCAAGGCCAGGGCCGAAGAATTCGACAAACTTCTCAACCACGCCGCGTTTGCGCAGCATTTCGGTGACAGTGAGTACGAGGTCGGTTGCGGTTGCACCTTCAGCCAACTTGCCGCTGACCTTCACGCCAATCACTTCTGGAATCAGCATTGACGAAGGTTGGCCGAGCATCGCCGCTTCAGCTTCGATACCGCCGACGCCCCAACCCAATACGCCGATGCCATTCACCATCGTGGTGTGGCTGTCAGTGCCGAAGCAGCTGTCGGGATACAGCATGCCGCTATCGTTTTCGAAAACAACGCGTGCGAGATATTCGATGTTGACCTGATGGACGATGCCGGTATCAGGCGGAACCGCTTTGAAATTCTTCAGCGCTTCTTGGCCCCAGCGCAAGAACGTATAGCGTTCTTCATTGCGCTGGAATTCAACTTTAGCGTTGAGATCGAGCGCATCTTTAGAACCGTAGTGATCGATCATCACGGAGTGATCGATGACGAGTTCTACAGGACACAGTGGATTTACTTTGGCAGCGTCGCCGCCGAGTGTCTTGATCGCATCGCGCATGGCTGCAAGATCAACGACGCAAGGGACGCCGGTGAAGTCCTGCAGGATGACGCGAGCAGGTGTGAAATTGATGTCTTTCTGCGGCAGCTTTTTGAAATCAGCGCCAGCCAGTGTTTCGACATCATCTTTGGTGGTGTTCACGCCATCTTCGTGACGCAGAAGATTTTCGAGCAGAACCTTGATGGAGTAGGGAAGACGGGAGAGCGAATACTTCGGCTCCAGTGCCTTGAGAGCGAAATAGGTGTAGGTCTTGGAACCAACCGTGAGACTGGTCTTGGCCTTGAAGCTGTCCGTCATGGCTTGTACTCCGTGAGTATGGCTAGGCAGTGCAGTTCAGCAAAGTGCGCTAGAAAACCACGCGCCTGAAGATTCTGAGTGCGTAAATTAAGCACCTAAAATTATACTGGAAATGACCTCATTAAGGGTCATTAAGACGGAGTTTTGTTAAAAGGTTTACGCCGTTGTTGGGTAGGCTTGCCTAGCTAAACGGGTAGGTTAAGCAAACTTAATTAGCGCTTTCGATCTCGCCGCCGCCCAAACACTCTGCACCGTCATAGAGCACCAAGTATTGTCCCGCCGTTGCGGCGCGTTGTGCTTGCGCAAAGTGAACTTCAACGCGGCCATCATCTCGCGTAATTGCGCTGCATGCCTGTAGCGCTTGGCGATGGCGAATACGCGCATGCAAATTTGCAGGCAATGGATTGGGTTTGCGAATCCACTGAAACGGTTCAGTGATCACTGTTTGGCTCATCAGGCGCGCGTGATTGGCGTCTTGTGAAACCAACAATGTATTGCGATCAGTTTCTTTGGCGATCACATACCACGGCGCTTCAATAGCGCCGCGCACGCCGCCAATGTTCAAGCCTTTTCTTTGGCCCAGTGTGTAATACATCAAGCCTTGATGTTCGCCGATGCGTTGACCTTGATCATCAAGAATCGGTCCCGGATGCGGCTTTAAATAATTTTGCAGAAACTCGCGGAACTCACGCTCGCCAATAAAGCAGATGCCGGTGGAATCTTTCTTGCGATGATTCGGCAGGCCCGCAGCTTTTGCGAAATCACGAACTTCTGGCTTGGTGTATCCGCCAATCGGAAACAGCACGCGATCAAACTGGCTGCGATTTACGGCAGCAAGAAAATAGGTTTGATCTTTATTGCCGTCGACTGCTTGTAACAAACGCGCGCCATCAGCGCCGTGTTCGATCTTTGCGTAGTGTCCTGTCGCAATAAAGTCCGCACCCAAACGTAGTGCATGCTCGCGGAAAGGTTGAAACTTCACTTCGCGATTGCACAGCACATCAGGATTGGGTGTTTTGCCTGCGGCGTAGTCAGCAAGAAACTGACTGAATACACGCTCGCGATATTCCTTGGAGAAGTCGGCTTTGTGCAATGGAATTCCAAGTTCATCGCAGACAGCACGAGCATCCTGAAAATCATCGGCAGAAGTGCAATAGCCTTCTTCGTCTTCGGTCCAATTGACCATGAACAAGCCGGAGACGCGATAGCCCTGCTGTTTGAGGAGCCAAGCCGAGACTGAAGAATCAACGCCGCCGGACATGCCCACGACGACATGCGGCGCGTTCATCGCAGATCTTTGAGATGCGCGATCAGGCTCAGCGGATAACGTTGACCGCTCAGGTAATCGTCTATGCAACGCATCACGGCTGGGCCGCGGTGCTGATTGTTGCGTGCTAAGACTTCATCGCGTGTCAGCCAATGTGCTGCCGCAATGCCGTCGTCCAAGGCGCGCTCTGGATGATGTTTGATCGCCTTGGCAACGAAGGCGATACGCAGAAAGGTGTATTCCAGCTCTGCTGGTTTGAATTCGTAAATGCCGAGGAAATCTGTGGGTTCAACATCCCAACCGGTTTCTTCAAGCGCTTCACGACGTGCGGCTTCGATCAGTGTTTCGCCTGCTTCCCAATGACCTGCAGGTTGGTTGAAGCAACGCGCACCAGCGACATCTTCTTCTACGATCAAAAACTTTCCGTCATGTTCAACGACGCAGGCAACGACAACATGTGCCGACCACGTCATTGCAACTTGCCTTGTTTGCGGATGTGATGCCAACCCTGCACATCGGCAGGGCCGATGGAGCTAAGCATGTTGATCAGCATAGGCGGTGCATCAGGCTTCGGACGAAGTTGAAACTGCGCTTCGTAAGTCTGATCCGGTAAGAGCTTGGCGCTGCCGGTCAATTCTAGTGGGCCTGATTGCGGCTCAAGCTTGACCAAAACAACGTCATTCTCAGTGGTGACGGTAGCTGCAAAGTCGCCGAGCACGATGGGCTCTTGTGCGAGTGTCCATGCGAGGCTGCGAATTTCGATGCGGCCATCGGCTGATTTGATCTGATTGTTTTTCAGGCGCAAGGTTTTAATTTGCAGACTGGCTTGACCATCGAGCGGCAGAAAAGGTTGGCCGATTGCAGAAAGCAGAGACTTGATGCTCATCAAACCCTGCGTATCGCTAATGCGAGTCGCGCCGAATGCGGAGAGTGCGACGTGGCTGTCGATTGCGGTGTCGCTGCGGCTTTCCAGATGAAATGCCAATTGGCCCAGCAACAAGCGCCAAGGCTGTAGCGTCCAGTTCAAATTGTTTAAGGCAGGATTGTTGTTAACGTTGATGCCCGACGCGCGGCCTTGCTTGATCGTGCCTTGAAGGCCAATCAATTCAACCGGCGATGGCGCTTTAGGTTTAAACCAAGCGTAGAGCGTCGCTGCTGGTGCTTGTGCGATCAGACTTGCGATAAAAACTACAATCGCAATCGTGATGTACCAATGCCGCTTCATGGACGCACCAAAGACAATCGTGCGTTGACGGTGCCGGGCAAAGTGCTCTTCTCAACGTCTGCAGTTTTGATGCTGATGCCGTTACGACTTTCGAGTTCGCTGATCCAGCGCACGAGGGCTTCAAAGTTGACGGCATCCACCCAGACTTTCACTTCGCTATCGCCTTCCGGCTGAATGCGCGACAAGGGTTTACCCAAGGTGCCGGACTTGCTGGCTTGGTCAACAGTCGACAACAGCGATGCGCCGTTATTGATAACGGGGCCGCCACCATTGGCTTGTGCTTTCTGTACGGTGGAAGCAATGACTTCTAAGCGCTGCGCGAGTGCCTGCGATGCGGCGAGATCAGTTTCGCGTTTATCGTGCGCTTTGCTGAGAGGTTCCCAGATGCCCAGATAAAGAATCGTGATCGCAATGACAACGCCGCCAACGCTAACCAGCAAACGCTCGCGTGGTGCAAGCGTGCGGAACCAATCTTGCAACTGTGTCATGACGGCGTTCATGCGGGCGTCAACTTGATACGAATTTGTACGCCATCGCTACCCGCGTTGGCAGATTGCACTTCGAGCGTGGTGCCGTGGTGTTGCGTGAACCACGCACGGAGCGTTTCGAGTTGTTGCAAGTCAGTGCCCGTGAGCGCGACGAACAATGCGCCATCGCGGTACTGCAATGATTGCAGCAACAGTCCGGGCGTTGCTGTGAGTGCGCTCGACAGTGTTCCAATCAAAGGCAGCAAGGTGCCGCTTGCACCGCCACCTTTGAGTCGCGTGAACTGTTGTTCGGCTTGAGCCGATAGATCAACGATGCGAGTTTCAGTTGGGAACAGCTGCTGGAAGCGCTGAACGTTTTCTTGATTCTGTGCATTCAACTGACGCTTGAGTTTGAAAGCCTGCACGCCGTGATTCAGACCGGTTAGTGCAATCCAGATTGCAGCGAGAATCGCCGCGATACGCCATGGCTGCCATATACGCTTGAAATCTTCGCGTGGCGAATACGCGCCTTGCAGAAGATTGATGCTGTGATCGGGACGGTAATTTTGCAGCAAGGCTTCCATTGGTTCTGCAAAGCCCGGAAACAATTCAACAGGCCAGCCGAGCTGCGTGAAATCGCCTTGGAAGCTGCGTGAAATCAGGATGCGAAGTTGCGCCTGTTTTTCAGGATCTGCCATTTCAAGAAACAAAGGCAGATCTTCAGCAACGCAGCCAAAGCCGTTAAAGCCGGCTGAGCGCACGGTGATGTGGCCGGGTTCTGCCAGTGCGCTCCAGCGATCGGTTTCGGCCTCAGGCAGGCACAGCGTTTCTGGCACCAACACATCAGGCATTAAACCGGCGGCGCGAAAAGGCGTCAGCCATTCTTCAATTTTAGCTTTTGCAATCACGGCGACCGGATAGCTGCCATTGAGCTGGCGAGGGCCGAGCGCGAAGTGCAGGGTGTCGACGTCTTCAGCCAACTGATCTTCAAGCGCGTAAGGCGCAGCTTGCAGAACTTTGGCGGCTTGGCGTGCGGGAACGGTGACGCTGGTCAATCGCACATCGCTGCTGGATACCAGCACAACCACCTTGCGACCAGCGGCCTGCGGCAGGATGTCACTGAGCGGCGCGTGATTAACAGCAAACGACACCACAGCATCGGGCTTGGCAATGCAGAACGCGGTAACCGCTTCGGGGGCTGCCGAGTGCAGTCGAATGTAGAGTGTTTCGCGCAATTGACTAACTGTTATTCGATGTCCGTGCTGCGACCCAGCACGATGGTGGCGCCCGATGCCGGACGATAGAAGAAACTATACAGGGCGACACGGCCGCTGCCTATGAAAGTTTCTGTATGCATTAGGAAATAGTTGCTTTTGACGCTGACCATATCGGCCGTAACGCCATCGGCGGCGGCAATGAAGCCTTTCGGTGCGGCTTGGAAAGCATCGCCGTCATTGGTGTAGGGCTTGGAGGTTCGCGATGCTATGAAGGAATCCAGCGCTGGCGATGAGGGTTGTTTGATTAGCGAGCGCAGGATCGGTTCAGGGGCGGTATTAACGTTAATCGTCGTGGGTATTGTAGGTAGAGCAGTGATGCAGCTCTGGAAGCCGGTCTTGGTTTGGGTGCAATGCGTCAGCTTGTAGAAGATATCTTTGGTCATGCCCTTGATCGCCAGCACTTCGCTGACGCTTTCTAGCGGCTGGCCGGAAGTGCGATAGGGCAGGTCCTGCGAGAGGTAATCGGCGTCTTCTGCACCATCAAAACCGCTGGGCTGGGTGTCCTTATCAATCCAGTCGTGAATCGCGGCGGCAATCACTTTGGCCTGTGCCGGGTCCGCTTCGAGCAGGAGCAGCAGTCGTTCTAGAATCAGAACATTGGCGTTGTAAGCAGGGCCGTTATAGGTCTGGCCAAAATTGTTCAGGTTGAGTCGGCCTTGCAGATCTTCAATGCCGCCGCGAATCACGCCTTCATCAATCGGCAGATAGTCGACGGGCTTGGCCCATTCATCTGCGAGAGAAACTGCCGAATTGGGTTTAACGCTGCGGTCGATAATGGTTTTGACCCAGGCCTCCACGCCGTCGGCATACCACCAGGCTTTTTCTGAATCTTGCAGGCTGCCAGAGCGATGAATCGCGATGCTGGCCGAAGACAAAATTGCGGCAGCAGCGATGCTGGCCAAAGCCACCACGAGCAAAGCGGTGATGAGTGCAATGCCGGTTTGTTGCCGTGGCTTAAAGCTAGAATTTGGTGATTGAGTGCGCATGAGGATTAATCAGTCACCGGCGGATTGGTGTCTTCGTCATCTTTTTTGCCGCCACCGTCGCCAGTACCAGTGCCACCGCCACCGCCGGGGTTCAAGCCAGCCTGAAAGCTCGCAGGTCTCTGATCAAGTCCGAGATTAAATAAGAAGCGCAGCTCACCCATGTCATCTGTGCGCAGCGTGATCTCTACCGCGAGCGGTGGCGCAGGGGTGACGCCTGTGGAACTCGATGTTGAAGAGTTTGCGGATGCGGGTGGCCAACTCGCCTGCCATTCACGTGATTTGTCGAGATAGCGCCAGCTGAGTTCAGTGACGTTTTCCAGCAGCTCAACTTCAACTGGCTTGGAGTCTTGTGATTGATCAAGTGCGCGGAAGGTGCTGCGCATTAATGCTTTCTTGTCGGTATCAAGGTAGTACACCACGCGCTCTAGACTCGCACGCGGTTGCGACAAGGGATTGCGCCAGCCGCCACGCGTGAACGTGACGTGCGAATAGGTATCACCAATAAAAGCGGGCTGCGTTGTTCCAAAGCCATCGCGCACCGGGCGGTAGTGCACCTGCTGAAAATCATTACGCATACGCATGAACGCTTTTTGATATTCGCCCGTGCGTTCTAGAGATTTCTCAACGTGGACACGCGTTTTCAACACGGAACTGAGACCGCCATACGCCATCACCGACATCAATCCGAAGATCGCGATGACGACTATCAATTCCAACAATGTAAATCCGCGTGCGCGCATCACGGCTTTCCGATGAAGCCGGACAACGTTGCGAGCGTTGCGTCATTGCCTTCGCGTTGCACGCTGATGTCGATGCGACGCAAGTGATCGTCGGGCGTGGTCTTTACGTCGGCAATCCATTTCCACGCGATGCCTGCCATATCCACTTTGCCATCGCTGGTGCCAGTGTCGGGCCAGGTTGCTGCCATCTTCATTTCGCTGAGTTGATTGTGTGCAACCCACAGCGCAATCGTTTTTTGGCGAATGTAGCCAGCATTGTCGGCGTGACGCGCCATGCCGGAAATAAGCGCAGCGAGTGTCGTTGCGAGAATCGCAACAGCGACAAGCACTTCAAGCAAAGTAAAGCCGCGAGAGGATTTCATGGCTTTAGTCTCTACGCTCGCGTTGAAACTTTCCGAGCGTATCGGCTTGTATGTGGTAATACGGGTCGTAGTTTTCGGCTTTGATATCTACCGAAAAAGCGGTGACTTCGCCGCTGGATAGCAACAAAATTTGCGGCTCTACTTTTTTATCTTTGCTATCCAGAGAAGCGGACGCTGGCATCACAGGGCGATCTTCAATCCGCAGCTCAAAATAAAACGGCGCGGGTATTTCGCGGGGACGCAATGGGCCTGATGCAACGTACGGTGTCCATATGCCGCTCTTATCAAGCGCCAGAAATTGGTAATGCTCTTGTGTGTAGCTAAAGCCAATATCGATGCCTTTGGTTTCAGCTTCTTCCAATGCGAGCTTCAGCGTTTGCTCAAGGCGTTTTGATTCCACCTCAAGTCGATCATCCAAAGCGCGATTGCCAATGGAGAGCGTCGCAAATGTCGCGAGAATGCCGATGATGACAATCACCACCAGCAGCTCGATCAGCGTAAAACCTGCTGTTCGTGCTGTGGTGGTTTGCAATGAGCGATTGGGGCTCACGTCTTGTCTAAAAATATCTAAGCGCGAGAGCGTGTCATCAACTTACTGATCAAGATTCCAATTGCCGACGTCAGCGGCTTCGGTTTCACCGCCGGGCTGATTGTCAGCGCCGAGCGTGAAGATATCGATTTCGCCTTTAACGCCCGGGCTCAGATACTGATAAGGATTGCCCCATGGATCTTTCGGCAGTGATTTGATGTAGCCGCCTTGCTTGTAGTTCTTTGGCTGCGGGTCGCCAGAAGGTCTGGTGACGAGTGCTTCTAAACCTTGCTGCGTATTGGGGTAGTTGAAGTTGTCGAGCTTGTAGAGTTCCATCGCGGATTCAAGCTGACGAATATCTTGCTTGGCTTTTGCAACGCGTGCTTTGCCCGGATTATCCATAATGCGAGGCACAACAACGGCGGCCAGAATGCCGAGGATGACCACCACCACCATAATTTCGATGAGGGTGAAACCGCGCTGTGCGGTTCGGTTAAAAACATTTTTCATGGGCGTTTTCGAGGATTTTTACGAGCGTGGAAACATCTCAGAACATCATAGCAGAAGCCCCTTATCGCTCTGTGAAAACATGGCTGGCGCCATTAACGTTGATGGCGCTGCTGTTCTTTACACAGCTGCTTGGCGAGAGTGGACGGGAATGGTTGAGTTATGACCGTGGCCTGATCGAAGCGGGGCAGTGGTGGCGTCTGATCACCGGCAGCTTTGTGCATTTGGGCTGGTGGCATCTGTTTTTGAATGAAATGGGGCTGGCTGTGCTGGTGCTGCTTTGCCCGCAACCTTTGTCCTTTGCAGTGTGGATCCGACGGCTACTGATTTTGTCCTTGGGAATGAGCTTGGGACTGTACTTTTTTGTGCCGAGTCTCAATTCTTATGTTGGGATGTCGGGTGTGATTCATGGACTATTCCTGCTGGGTTTAGTGCCGCAAATTCTAAAAAAAGATTTAATTGCGCTAGGTTGTTTGTTGTATCTGATCGGCAAGTTGGCCTGGGAGTTATTTTCTGGCGCGCCGGTATCAGACGAAAGCGCATTGGGCGGGCATGTAGTGCTGGAATCGCATCTGTTTGGCACACTAACCGCATTCGCATACGGGATAATGTTTCGCGTCTATAAGCGAACTGAAATTATTTCGTTGAAATAAAGGAACGATTAACAAAAATGAAATACGCAATGTTATTTCCGGGTCAGGGCTCACAAGCTGTGGGCATGCTCTCGGGTCATGATGCTCCTGAAATCGCCGCCACTTTTGCTGAGGCGTCGCAGGTGTTGGGTTGGGATGTGCAGGGCTTGGTGACTCAAGGTCCCGCAGAAGAATTGAATCGCACCGAGCGCACGCAGCCAGCTTTGCTGGCCGCCAGTATTGCGGTGTGGCGTGTTTGGCAAAAGCAGGGTTTGCCTGCGCCAAGTGCACTCGCGGGCCACAGCCTCGGTGAGTACAGCGCACTGGTTGCCGCTGGCGCGCTCGACTTTGCTGACGCATTAAAGATTGTCGAATTGCGTGGGCAATTAATGCAGGCTGCTGTGCCACAAGGCACGGGTGGCATGGTCGCGGTGATTGGTCTTGATGACGATAAAGTTCAGGAAATTTGTAAGGCTTATCCTGGCTCTGAAGTGCTTGAGCCAGTGAACTACAACGCGCCCGGCCAGGTGGTTGTTGCGGGTCAAACTGCAGCGTTGGAATGGCTGGCTGCCAACGGCAAGTCCTTGGGCGCACGCATGGTCATGAAGCTGCCAGTGTCGGTGCCTTCACATTGCTCTTTGATGAAAGACGCCGCTGAAAAATTGGCCGCGCGTCTTGCGCAGGCGCAGATTCACAGTCCTGTCATCCCGGTGTTACACAATCTGGATGCGGAAGCGCGCACCGATGCTGATTCGATTCGTCAGGCATTAAAGGAACAGCTTTATCGTCCGGTTTTGTGGACGCGCACGATTCAGAATTTGCAGTCGCAGGGCCTGTCGCAGTTTTTTGAGTGCGGTCCTGGAAAAGTATTGTGTGGCTTGGGCAAGCGCATTTCGGCTGAGGCCAAGAGTGGCGCGCTGGAAGATGCTGCGAGCATGGCTGCCGCAGTTGAGACTGTTAAAGCGGGCTAGTTCAATATACAGTTGTGCAGAGCGCCATCCGGCCTGCTAATATTGTTATTATTAAGTTAATATATTATCCATATAATATAAAATAGAACACAGGCCAGAAATAAACTGTTTAGGGCGGGTGGCCAAATGGAGTTCAAATGAGCGTGCAAGGTGATTTGGCCCTGGTGACTGGGGCCAGCCGTGGAATCGGCAGAGCAATCGCAATGCGATTGGCACAAGACGGCGCTATGGTGATTGGCACCGCAACGAGCGAAGCGGGTGCTGCTGCAATCACCGCGGCGCTGCAGGAATTTGGTGGTAGTGGCCGCGTACTCGATGTGCGTGATCCGGCATCGATCGACGCATTAATCGGTGAGATTGGTCCGGTCGCGATTCTGGTCAACAACGCCGGTGTGACGCGCGACAATTTATTGATGCGCATGAAAGACGAAGAATGGGCAGATGTGATCGATACCGATCTCACTCCAGTGTTTCGTCTCTCTCGTGCGGTGTTGCGTGGCATGATGAAAGCGCGCCACGGCCGCATCATCAGCATTGGTTCCGTCGTAGGCGCCATGGGCAATGCAGGACAGGTGAACTACTGCGCGGCCAAGGCGGGTCTTGTAGGATTCTCCAAGGCATTGGCGAAAGAGATTGGTTCACGCAACATCACGGTCAATGTCGTGGCGCCAGGCTTTATTGAAACGGATATGACCAAGGAGCTGGGCGAGGAAACTCGCAAGGCGCTGGTTAATCAAATTGCAGTGCAAAGACTCGGTCAGCCTGAGGATATTGCGGCTGCAGTCGCTTTCTTGGCAGGGCGCCAAGCGGGCTATATCACCGGTGAGACGCTACACGTCAACGGTGGTATGCATATGATTTAAATGGTTTTTACCGAAAGGTGACGGCCATTAGCTGTATCTGTGAAGCAATTCACTTAAAATGCACCGGTTGTACAAACTAAATTATTGTCAGGAGTAACGCATGAGCAGCTTGGAAGAGAAGGTTAAGAAGATCATCGCCGAACAGCTTTCCGTGAGCGAGGATCAGATCACGCTGACCGCCTCATTCGTGGAAGACCTCGGAGCCGACTCCCTCGACACCGTCGAACTGGTTATGGCACTTGAAGAAGAATTTGAAATCGACATCCCGGACGAAGAAGCTGAAAAGATTGTTACGTTCCAGGACGTGCTGAACTACATCAAGACCCACGCCAGCAACCAGGCGTAATTGTCTCTATCGCTCCCTCCCTCCTCTAAACAGGAAATCGCATGAGCCGCAGGCGCGTTGTCGTCACCGGCATGGGAATCGTGTCGCCCGTTGGTTCCACGCTGGATACAGCGTGGGCCAACGTGGTGGCCGGCAAGTCCGGTATCGTTCCCATCGACTACTACGATGTATCAGCATATTCCACCAAGTTTGCAGGATTGGTGGCTGGCTTCCGTGCTGAGGAGTGGATGGGTCCGAAGGAGATCAAACGTACCGATCCCTTTATTCAGTACGGTGTCGCTGCTGCCAAACAGGCAGTGAAAGATTCCGGACTGGAAGTCACCGAAGAGAACCGTGAACGCATTGGCATTTGCGTTGGTTCTGGCATCGGTGGCATTGGCACCATAGAAAACGAATGCAAAGCGCTCCACGCAGGTGGGCCGCGCAAAGTTTCGCCGTTCTTTGTGCCAGCTAGCATCATCAATATGATTTCGGGTTACATCTCCATTGATCTGGGGATCACCGGCCCGAATATCGCAACCGTCAGTGCTTGCACTACGGCAACTCATTCCATCGGCATTGGCGCACGTCTGATTCAGTCAGGCGATGCTGATGTCTTTATCGCAGGCGGTGCAGAAGCGGGCTCAAGCCCTGCAGGCATGGCAGGCTTCTGTCAGGCCCGTGCACTGTCAACGCGTAACGATGATCCTCAACGCGCTTCACGTCCTTGGGATAAAGACCGTGACGGTTTTGTACTCGGTGACGGCGCTGGCGTACTCGTGCTTGAAGATCTCGAACACGCGCAGAAGCGCGGCGCGCGTATCTATGCTGAGCTGATTGGCTTCGGCATGTCAGGCGACGCATTCCACATCACGTTGCCTGCTGAAAATGGCGATGGCGCACGTCGTTGCATGATCAATGCAATGCGCGATGCGGGCATCAAGCCAGAGCAGATCGACTACATCAACGCTCATGGCACCTCAACGCCAGCGGGCGATGGTGCTGAAAGCCAGGCGATCAAAAACGCACTCGGCGAGAGCGCTTACAAAGTTTCGATCAGCTCGACCAAGTCGATGACCGGACATTTGCTGGGTGCTGCGGGTGGTATCGAGGCAGTGTTCTCCGTGCTCGCGATTCGCGATCAGGTGATTCCGCCAACGATCAATCTCGACAATCCTAGCGAAGGCTTCGATCTCGACTACACGCCGCACACTGCGAAGAAGCGTGAGGTCAATATCGCGATGTCGAATTCCTTTGGCTTCGGCGGCACCAACGGCACGATCATCTTCAAGCGTTTCGCTTAAGCTGAGTTTGGCGCATGAGCTTTCGCGCCGAGCATCCGGGACAAGTCGATCTTTTTGATCTTCACCGACGCGATCCGAAGGCGTATCCGTTCTTGCTGCAAAGTGTCGCGGGCCATCCTCAATCTGGGCGCTACGACATTTTATTTGCGTATCCACAAGCAGCGCTATCATCCACTGATAGCGCTGATTTTTTTGCCGAATTCTCTAGGCAATACGCCGCAGAACAACCACAAGAAAAAACAGATTTGCCGTTTGTAGGCGGCTGGTTTTTTTATCTTGGCTACGAAGCTGCGCGTCTGATTGAATCCTCGCTGTCATTGCCACTATCGCCGCATGCTTGGCCCGACGCGTTTGCTGTGCGTTGTCCGGCCGCCGCGATTTACGACCGCGAAAAACACATCACTCACTTGATCGCTGAAAGCGATGAAGCACAGTTGCGTCGACTCGAAGCCGATTTCAAATTGTGCGCTCAACAATCGATCGAAGATTCTCAAGTAGAAATCGTTTCAGGATTTGTAGAAGATCCGCCGCAGCGCTTTCTGGATGGTGTTGAGCGCGTTCTTCAATATCTGCGTGATGGCGATACCTTCCAAGTCAATCTGTCACGTGCCTGGTGCTCGCAGTTGCTGCCGGGAGTGACGTATCAAGATGTTTACACCCGACTCCGTCAAAACAATCCTGCACCGTTTGCTGGTCTGGCTTGCTGGGGTGATGCCGCTGTTCTGAGCTCATCGCCTGAGCGCTTGGTGACGATTGACCACGATGGCACGGTACAAACACGTCCAATTGCGGGGACACGTCCACGCGGAGTTGGTGAGTCGCAAGATCAATCGTTGAAGCAGCACTTGATTGGCAATCTCAAAGAGCGTGCTGAGCACGTCATGCTGATTGATTTGGAGCGCAACGATCTCGGACGTATTTGCGAGCCGGGCAGCATCGAAGTTAGCGAGCTGATGACGATTGAGAGCTACGCGCACGTTCATCACATCGTCTCGAATATTCGCGGCAAGTTGCGCTCAGGGGTAACGCCGGGTGAAGTACTAGAGGCGGTTTTCCCTGGCGGAACGATTACCGGTTGTCCTAAGGTGCGAGCAATGGAAATCATTGCTGAACTTGAAGGCGTGGGCCGCGGCCCTTATACCGGCGCGATGGGTTATCTCTCGCAGTGCGGCCGCATGGACAGCAATATTTTGATCCGCAGTCTGATCTGCGAAAATGGCGAAGTCAGTTTTCGTGCGGGTGCAGGAATCGTGGCGGACTCCATTCCACAGGCAGAGTTGGATGAGACACGCGCCAAGGCACGTGGGCTGTTACTGGCTCTGAGTACTGCCAAAGCATGAACGCGCTATTCAACGGTGTAGCTGCAAACGATTTAGCGCTATCGCGCGGACTTCAATACGGCGATGGCGTATTTCGCACGATCTTGATTTGGGATGGACAGTTGCTGGATTGGAATCTGCATCTGGAAAAACTATCCGAGGACTGTGCTGCTTTAGAGTTAAGCGTTCCAGATTTCTCGTTGTTGAAAGCAGAAGCCACGCAACTTGCTGCAGAGCAGGCGAAGGCAGTTTTAAAGGTCATGGTGATGCGTCAGCCCGGTGGTCGCGGCTATCGATTTGATGCGCAGGCGAGTGATCGACTACTGCTGTGTTATCCAGCGCCGCAGTATCAAGAGCAGTGCTGGACTTCAGGCGTCAATGCGTTCTGTTCTGATTTTAAATTGTCATTGCAGCCAGCGTTGGCAGGGATCAAACACCTCAACCGACTCGAGCAGGTTTTAGCTTCACGCAATTGGCCGCAAGCAGCAGATGAAGGCATTCTTTGCGATCAGGTGGGGCAACTGATTAGCGGAACACGCAGCAATTTGTTTTGGGTTCGTGCAGGTGTTTTGTGCACGCCGTCATTAGAAGAATCTGGTGTGTCAGGGATGATGCGAAACAAGATACTGGCTTTGGCTGAATCCATGCGGATTCCGACTTCAATCGTGAAAGCGCCGCGAGCAGAACTGGAATCAGCGGATGAAGCCTTCGTCTCAAATTCTTTGATTGGTATTTGGCCGCTGCGTCAATTTGAGCAGCGCGAATGGATGGCGCCGGGCGCTGTCACGCTGAAACTCTCAGCGGCCCTGCAACATCCTAGGCTGGTCTGATCGTGCGCGCGCTACTGACTCTCGTATTGTTGCTCGTTGTCTCAGCTGTTCTGATTTTTCAAGACGCACAAACAATATTGTCGCAGCCGCTTCAGCTCACGCAGAAGCAACACATTGATGTGGTGCAAGGTAAAGCGTTTTCAGCGACCTTGAGTCAGCTGTCGGCTAATAATGTTTTTGCTGCACGACGCGGTGCTTTTTATCTGAAGGTCTATGCCCGTATCAGTGGACAGGCAACCTCGCTTAAGGCGGGTGAGTATGAGCTGGTGCCGGGCATGAACAGTCTCGATTTTCTCGCGCTGATCGTGTCTGGAAAAACAGTGCTGCACGAGCTGCGCTTGATTGAAGGATGGACTTTCGAACAAGCCTTAGCGTCGATTCGAGCGAATGACGAATTGGTTCACACCCTGAAAACGGATGATGCCGAAGTCATCATGGCAGCGCTTGGCCGCTCAGGTATTCATGCAGAAGGGCGTTTTTTCCCGGACACTTATTTTTTTCCAAAGGGCACAACAGACGAAGCCTTCCTCCGTCGCGCACTAGCGGGGATGGATACTGTTTTGGCTCAGGAATGGGAGCAGCGTGAAGAAGGGTTGCCTTACCAATCGCCAGAACAGGCTTTGGTCATGGCCTCGATCATTGAGAAGGAAACTGGCGCGCCATCAGAGCGCGCTGAAGTTGCCGGTGTTTTTGTCAGGCGCTTGGTGATGGGAATGAAGCTGCAGACCGATCCCACGGTGATTTACGGAATCGGCAAAAATTTTGATGGCAACTTGCGCCGTAGTGATCTGGAATTCGATACGCCGTATAACACTTACACGCGCATGGGCTTGCCACCGACACCGATTTGCTTGCCCGGGCGCGCTTCGATTCATGCGGCTTTGCATCCCGCCAAAGGTGACGCCATTTTCTTTGTGGCGCGACGCGACGGCACGCATCAGTTTTCGGCTACGCTAGAGCAACACAATGCGGCAGTAAATCAATTTCAGCGTTCAAGCAAAAGCCAAGGTAAGCCGGCTAAAGCTAAAGACAAACAAAAGAGTAAAGGTAAGAACTGATGACGCGAGGCCGTTTCATTACGCTTGAAGGGGGCGAGGGCGCTGGCAAATCGACCAACGCGCGCTTTATCAAAGCGTGGCTGGAACAGCGTGGACGCGAAGTGGTGATGACACGTGAACCCGGCGGCTCTCCGCTTGCTGAAGCGATTCGTTCCGTAGTTTTAGCGTCTTGGTCAGAAGGCATGCCGCCGCTGACTGAAGCTTTGCTGATGTTTGCTGCGCGTTCTGCACATCTTGAAGCCACCGTGTTGCCAGCACTTGAAGCGGGCAAAGATGTGATCTGTGATCGCTTTGTGGATTCCAGCTACGCCTATCAGGGTGCGGGCAATGGTTTTTCATTGGACAAGCTGAAGACTTTGGAAGAAATGGTGCTGGGTGATTTTCGTCCCGACCTGACAATCGTGTTTGATCTTGATCCCAATGCTGGCTTGCAACGCGCACGCAGTCGCGGCGATCAGAATCGTTTTGAAGATGAGACCGTCGCGTTTATGCAGCGCGTGCGTGAAGCATTTTTGCAGCGTGCTAAAGCAGAACCGGCACGCTACGCAATTCTTGATGCAGGAAATGAACTAGAAACTGTGCAGGCTGATTTATCAAAAATACTGGAGTCACGGGTATGAGCGACATGCTCAAGCCGCTGCCGTGGCAAGAAGAACTCTGGCTGCGTGTGACGACGCTGGTTTTACAGAATCGTCTGACGCACGCCTTGTTGATCGCGGGACCTCGCGGTGTTGGTAAGCGTCATTTCGCCAAGGCTTTGACTGCTTTTATTATCTGCGAAGCACGCAGTGGTTATGCCTGCGGTCAATGCAGAAGCTGCCTGCAATTTACGGCAGGCCATCATCCGAACTTTGTGCATCTGCAACGTGATGTGGATGACAAAACGGGTAAAGAAAAGCGCGATATTTCGATTGAGCAGATTCGTCTGCTTGGCGAGCGTCTGTCGCTATCGAGTTACTACGGACAGGCCAAGGTTGCGGTAGTTGATCCTGTCGATGCGCTGAATTTGAATGGTAGCAACGCGCTGCTCAAAACCATTGAAGAGCCGCCAGCAAATTCATATCTGATCCTTATTTCAGAGCGACCTCAAGCATTGCCCGCAACTTTGCGTAGTCGCTGCCAGCGTTTCCGTATGGCCGCGCCACCGCGTGAGCAGGCGCTGGCTTGGTTGGGTGACTCGGCTGATGCGGTTGATGCGCTGACGCAGGCACATGGCGCGCCGCTGCGTGCGCGTGAGTTGATGGATTCTGAGCATCTGCAACGTGGTCGTAAATGGGCTGCGGAGTTGTCAGCAATTGCCGATCAAAGACGTGATCCACTGGCCGCGGCGGCTGCAATTGGTAAAGATGACGCAGCAGCTTTTTTAGAGTGGCTGCTGACGTGGTTGTCGCTACAGCTGAAAGAGCAGGTTGTGCGTGGCGGCAATGCGACCGGGATCGACACTTTGATTCAGGAAACGCTGCTCGCAAGTCGTCGCTTGGGATCAAATGCAAATCCACAGTTGGTGGTAGAGTCTTTGCTCATCTTGTGGTGGCGCGTCGGGCGTGTTGGCAAAGCCGCCTGAGTGCTGTTAAATCGCTGCATCACCGCACTCGCACGAGGCGGAGCATTAAATATATAAGGGGATTGGATAGGGGATGGATAGCATGAGCACACCTGCACGCCTTGGTGGCGCACAACCCGGCATCCTGACGCTTAATATCAAAGATAAGAGCGCGCTGTATGTTGCCTACATGCCATTTGTAAAAAATGGCGGCTTATTTATTCCGACAACCAAGGAATATCGCCTAGGCGATGAAGTTTTTATTTTGCTCACGCTGATGGAAAACCCTGAGCGCTTGCCTGTTGCTGGCAAGGTTGTTTGGGTCACGCCGAAGGGCGCACAAGGCAAGCGCTTGCAAGGTATTGGCGTGCAGTTCAGTCCGCAGGACAACGGCGCGACTCAGCAAAAAATTGAATCTCAGCTTGCTGGTGCACTCGGCGCCGACCGCCCTACGCATACGATGTAGGGAAGGGCGCCCTTTAGATTAAGGCAGCCCTTTCTCTAGCACGTAGGCGTCAAAACCCTTCTGTGTGAGTACAAAAGCCGCGGCAGCACTGCGGCGACTCGTATCGCAATAAACGATATACGTGACCTTGCTATCGAGCGTGTTGAGCTTCATCCGCAACATATAGAGCGGCATATTCAGGCTATTCGGCAGATTCTTAACCTGATGCTCGCTTGGCAGTCGCACATCAAGCCATCGAGCGCTGCCTTCGTCGATCAACTTTTGCGCATGCTCATAACTCATATGGCGAGTAAGTGGCGCATTCAGCAGTTGGCGAAAATCTTCCTTCGATAAACGCATCAAGTTGCCCGGCGTCAGCATCGTCACCGTGGCGTTGCGCTTGGCGTCTGAAATCAGTGCTTCTTCACCAAAGCAGGCGCCGGTCTCGAGTTCTGCGAGCCGCACAGGCTTTTGTCCTGTTGATTCGCGGGTAACGAGGCATCGTCCGGCAGTAACGACGTAGAAGAAGTCTCCCTCATCGCCTTGCTTGACTATTTCCTGACCTGGCTGTGCCTTGAAGTCTTGCATGCGCATGAACATGGCTTGCAGATTCTCTGGCGGCACCATTTGGAAGGTACGCATCTGCAAAAGCGTGGTCATCCAGTCATCGCTGATGCCAGCATCGTCGGCACGCAGGTCTTTGACTACAAGCGAGTTTGATTGATCCCGGTATGACACGGTTTCAAAACCCTTGACGTTGAAACATTGGGAATATCCTTTTCCAAGCAGACATCGGTCTTTCTGACCTAGGGGAGAGAATAACACCAGTATTTTTGCTTGAGGCGGTATACCTACCCATTTAAAGCTAAAATATGAGCCAAATTGGCATCAAAACCCCATTCGAATGGGTATGAAATCGTAGGGGTACGGAGTTGGAAATGACGTCTGGATTATTGATCAAGCTGGCCGTGGCCATGCTGTTCTTGCTTGGAACGATGTACATCCATTTCCGCGGCAAGGTGCGCCACAGCTTTAAGCGCCAGTTGAGCGATCACTCAACCATCATGGCGCCGTACAACATCATGGTTTACGCGCGTTCGGCGATTCCGAATACGCCGATGATTGATGTGAACCAGTTTCCCGACCTCAAGCTGCTGCGCGATAACTGGGAAGTCATTCGTGACGAAGCCCAAGCGCTTTATGGCGACGGCAAGATCGGTGTTTCTGATGGCACTAACGATCTCGCGTTCAACTCATTTTTCCGCAAAGGCTGGAAGCGCTTTTACCTGAAGTGGTACAGCGACTATCTGCCATCTGCTACTCAGCTTTGCCCAAAGACGGTTGACCTGATTAGACGCACGCCATCGGTGAAGGCTGCGATGTTCACGGTGCTTGAGCCCGGCGCTTTCTTGGGTAAGCATCGCGATCCATTTGCAGGCTCGCTGCGCTATCACCTGGGTTTGGTCACGCCGAATTCAGATGATTGCCGCATTTATGTCGACGGCCATATGCATTCATGGCGCGACGGTAAGGACGTCATGTTTGACGAAACCTTCATCCATTGGGCTGAGAACAAAACTGATCAATACCGTGTGATTCTGTTCTGCGATATCGAACGTCCTTTGAAGGATCCGATTTCTCGCGCAATTAACAATGCCTTCGGTCGTATTGCTGTGGCTGCGTCAGCATCGCGCAATATGCCCGGCGAAAAGCTCGGCGCCTTGAATCATATTTTTGCGTACATCTACAGCATTCGCCGAGTCGGCAAGTGGATGAAAGCGAAACATGAGCGTGGCTATTACATCTTCAAATACTGCCTCATTGCTGCGCTGATTTACTGGGTTCTGAAATAAGATTTCAGAGTGAAAGGAAAAAGGCTTGAAGTCTCACGACTCCAAGCCTTTTTTATTGCTGGGATATTTCTATTTTACGGATGTACGAATGTAATCCACCGTGCCCATAACGGTTGGATATCTCATCGCGCAAAGTCTGCCGATGCTGTCGTACCACAGCACGACGTCAGTAGAAGTTTTGTCTTGCGTTGCCTTGGTTTCAACGCGCTCACAATTTTGAGTGACGCCGTCAGCCGTGATGGGCTCAAAGCCTTTGGAAACGCCGTTGACGGTGATAATTTTTCCTTTAGTTAAATCAAACACAGGCGAATGTGAAACGAAGCTGCGGCTCGTTAAGGTTAATGGCCAGGCTTCTGCATCAAGTTCGTGAGATGAGTCTTGCGTTGTGGCAGATAGTTTTCCGTTTGCTAAGCGAGTCACTTTGAGCGACTCATTGGAATCTTTAACCGTCGATTTCACGATGGTGCTGGATGTGAAACTCTCCAGCGTTTGTCCGCGCCATGTGCTTTCCAATGTTTGATCCATCGCAGCTTTTAACAGCATGCGTGAAAGCTCCAAATGCTCGACGCGGCGCTCAACAATACGATCGCCAGATTGCGTGAAATCAAAAACCAGCGTGCCGGTAGGCTTGCCATTCGAGCGCGAAATAAAGCTGAGCTGCGAGCCCGCTTTAGGCGTCCATGACGGCGTCGCAGCTTCAGCGATAGGTGACAGGCTGATGGCGAGTGAAAGCAGCAAGGTTTTTTTAATGAAGTTCATGTGCATTTAATTTAGTCAGATGTTCCAGTGCCATGATTAACGCGTATGGCCAACAGCCATTTTATGGCCTGAGAACGTTGAATTCTTAGCTATTAATGTACAGGCAGTATGCCTTTGTACCCCCTCCCAAGATGGAGGGCATTGGGTACGTGGATAGTCCAATACACTCCTCTTCAGCCCCTTCTTCATGGGAGGGGGAGTGAAGGCATTTGCGCCATAAGCTCGTCTACAGAAGCTCACGACAAACGATCGTGATGACAGTGTTTATAAAAAACAGAGTTTCTGGAGAGAGCGCATGCGGAATATTAAGGATCTGGCAATACACAGGATCGGACGAACAATGCTGGGCATGAGTTTGTCACTATGTTCGACCGGACTTGCCTTGGCGCAGGAGGCGGCGCCTGCAGAATCAACAGCGCCAACCTCTACTCCTGCTGCGGCTCCAGAATCGTCAGTGGATACTGATCTTCAGGATTTGTTGATGGGTGCTGATAATGCACCTGCAGAACAGCCAGCAGCGGAGCAGCCAGCGACGGCTTCGGACGAGACAACAGACACTGCTGCTGCGAGCGCGGCCACAGCGCCAGCAGAAGCCCCACCGCCAGCCGCAGAGTTGTCCGTAATCCCGGTCGCCGATCCTGCTGCCAAGCGCGCAGTGTCACAAGCAGACCGCGGCACGCCAAGGCAGATCGAAGAAATTGTCGTCACCGCGACGAAGCGTGAAGAATCTCTACGTGATATTCCCGCGAGCATCTCCGCAATGAAAGGCGAAGATCTCGAACGCAGTGGCGCCCGTGGTGTTGAAGACATTACGAAGCTCGTCCCCGGCGTGACTTTCAGCGATGACTCGATCAATCCTTCGAAAGTGACGATCCGCGGTATTTCAGCAGGAACATTGAGCAACCCGACAACGGGTGTTTTGTTCGGCGATGTCTCTTTCACTGACGCGTATTTGCCACGCGTCACGTTGGATCCGAATCCTTTCGATATGGCCTCGATTGAAGTTCTGAAAGGACCGCAAGGCGCGCTGTTCGGATCGGCAGCGCTGAATGGCGCGGTGCGTTACGTGCCGCAGGCACCAAAGTTTGGTCAGTACGAAGTTCGCTGGTTCGCGCAGTACAGCATGATCACTGAAGGCGGCGCCGCACCAACATTCGGCGGTGTCATTAACGTGCCTTGGGGCGAAGACTTTGCTTTTCGCGGCATGGCCTTCAAACGCCAATCTCCAGGCTGGATCGACAACACGGGTACTGGCAAAACCGATATCAACAATCTTGACCAGAAGGGCGCGCGCGGCATTCTTGCTTGGCGTCCGGATGAAGATTTGAATATCGGCTTCACTTACGTTTGGCAGCAGACCAACTTCAACGACACCGGCTTCGCAGACGGAGGCAACGGCAAACTCACGCGTAGCAGCAGTACCAAACCTAGTCCTGTAGACAGTCAATACAAACTTGCCGACTTGGTGCTGCGCTATTCCTTCGATTCTATGGATTTGGTTTCCGACAGCGCTTGGGTAGACAAGAACGCACACAAGATGATCGATACTTCCACGGACTTAACTGGAAGTACCACACCGTACGTATTGCTCGAAGACACCAGCACTTCTGAAACTTTCAGTCAGGAACTGCGCTTGGTGTCTACCGACACGGATTCGTCTTGGCGTTGGGTCACTGGCGTGGTTGGATCGAAGCAAAACTTGTTCTTCGTGCCCGCGTATTCCACTCCTGTTTTGCCCGGCGTGGATATATCGCCGCTGCTCACGGGACTCGGTCTACCAGACACTGGCCTTGGCGGACTGCTGACGGACGATGGTTCTGTCAATCTCTTGCGCGTCATCACAAAGGCAAAGATCAAAAGTCTGGCGTGGTTCGGTGACGTGACGTATCTCCTCGGCGAATCGCTAGAGCTCAGCCTCGGTGGTCGCTACTACCGTTCGCAGACCGATGGTTATGTACTTCAGGATGGCGTGCTGGTGTTGATCAAAGGCGCGCCAGAGATCGTGAACGAAGGCATCGTCAAAGAGCCGGGCTTCAATCCGAAAGCATCGGTGCTGTGGCGCATTACTGACGACGTGAATCTCTACGCTGCGGCCTCTAAAGGTTTTCGTAACGGCGGCCTGCAACCCGGCTTTACCAGTTCACTGTCCTCCAAGCAGGCTCCGGATCGATTCAAGTCCGATACGCTTTGGAATTACGAAGTAGGTACGCGCACGCAGTGGCTGGACAACACACTGCATTTCGATACAACCGCGTTCTACATTGACTGGAAAGATCCACAAGTTTTGTTGGGTGACTCGGTTCTACATCTTCCTTACTTAGACAATGTTGGCCGCGTGAAGAGCGTGGGCATTGAAAGCGCGGTGCAGTGGTTGCCGGTCTGGGTTCCAGGGCTGTCGATCAACGCTTCAGGCGCGTGGATACGATCAGAGACAGCTTCAGTATTTGAAAGCGAGACCGGCGCCTTCTTGCCCAAGGGCACGCCGTTTCCTTTGGCAGCGGAATGGCAAACGTCGACGACCGTTGCTTATCAACGCGAGATCGGCAATTGGAGAGCGGGCGGTAGCGTAACGCACAGCTATCTCAGTGGTTCACACGTTGATCTTGGACAGACGCTGCCGGTGTTCGGCTATCAACAATGGGATGTGCAACTGAGTTTGAATAATCCAGAAATTCCTTGGCTGCCAGAAGCGAGCGTGAGCGTGAGTAATCTCATGGACGAGCGCGGCGTTGCCAATGCGACGCTGGGCGGCTTGGTCACAAAGACCGTTAAGACAACATATATCCAGCCGCGCGCAGTGATGCTGCGGCTCAGTGGGAGTTTCTGATGAGCAACAAATCGAGCGGCGCTGCCGCACCTTCTTATCCCGATACGTTGCCCTTACCTGAGGTTTACGAAGGCGGAGCGGGCACGCCGCTGGTATTGATACACGGCTTTGGTGGCAACTGGCGCATGTGGAAGCCAGTGCTTGCGCAGTTGGAAAAACATCACCGCGTCATCGTTCCAACTTTGCCCGGGCACTCGGGCGGTCTCCCACTCGCTCGCCGTGCGACGCCAGCGACTATTGCTGATGCACTCGCCGTGCAACTGCGCGCACGTGGCTTGGATCAAGCGCATGTTGTCGGTCAGTCACTTGGCGGTTACATGGCTGTAGAAATGGCGCGACGTGGCGTGGCGCGTTCGGTGTTGGGACTTTCTCCTGGAGGCGCTTGGAAGGATGCATCTCATCAGCAAGCACTCCTCAAACGCATACGCGGCACATTCAAGCTAATGCCTTACATTTTGCCTCTGGTGAAATTGCTGGTCGGTGTTAAGTCGCTGCGCAAACTCATTTTGAAAGATGAGATGGAACATGGCGACAGAATGTCTGCGGCAGAAGTGCGCGGCATGCTTCACCACGGCATGAATTGTTCAATTGCGCACGAATTTCTCGACGATGGCATCGCGCAAATTAAACGCTTGCCCAAAGAAAACACCACGCCTGTTCGCATCGTTTGGTGTGGCAACGACAGAGTGCTGACGTTCAATGAATTCGGCCAGCCCTTCCTCGATATTCTCGGCTTGAAGACTCACGGTGTGTTGCCGGGCTGCGGCCACAACCCTATGTACGATGACCCCGCCGGCGTTGCTAACGCCATCCTCGAATTTACTCGATCAGTTGAGACTGGAAAACTTCCATAGTGAACAATCAAAGTGCGTCGCTGCGTGACACCAAGCTGTCTTTGGGCCTCAAGCTTGGGTATGGCAGTGGTGCTGTATTGGATGCGATGGTCAATACGACACTCAATATTTTCCTGCTGTTCTACGCCACGACTGCTTGCGGACTTTCTGCAGGACTAGCGGGCGGCGCACTTGCACTTGCTCTTGTGGTCGACGCCATCGTCGAGCCGATCATTGCCTTGTACTCAGACAACTTTCACTCACGGTGGGGACGTCGTCTGCCGTTCATGCTGGTGGCAACGCCAATGATCATGATTGGTATGGTGCTGCTGTTCTCGTTGCCAGACACGGATAGCCAAGCGTTGCTGTTCGTCTCGCTATTTTCTTGCGGCGTACTGTTGCGAGTATCACTATCGATATTCAACTTGCCGTTCCTTGCTGCAGGCGCCGAATTTACGGATGACCAAGCAGAGCGCGCCAGCATCATTACGCTGCGTTGGCTGATTTCAACGCTGGGCGCGTTCATTACGATTGCTATTGGGTTCAGCATATTCTTCAAGGTAGAAGGCAGTATCGCGGAGCGACAGCACTACGCGCCTTTCGCAATGACGCTCGCGGCGATCATGCTTCTAGCAGCGCTCACGTCTATGCACGCCGTGCGTCGTACGCTTGCGCGTCAGCACGTCACTGCAGTAAGCCGTGGAAGCTTGTTCTCGACAATTGTTGAAGACATGCGCGAACTCGGACGCAGTCATAGCTTTCGCG
Organism: Stenotrophobium rhamnosiphilum; assembly: GCF_003052265.1. Classification (GTDB taxonomy): domain Bacteria; phylum Pseudomonadota; class Gammaproteobacteria; order Nevskiales; family Nevskiaceae; genus Stenotrophobium; species Stenotrophobium rhamnosiphilum. The sequence continues at coordinate 94,679 of NZ_QANS01000002.1, read as the reverse complement.
TGCTGTTCGGCGTGGCGTTGCTATTTTCTACAGCGCAAGGCGTGACGCAATCATTGGGTCTGCATGCCAATACTTTCTTCTGGCACATCACGACTGAGCAGATGCAGCTTGTGACGCTGTCGTTGGGTCTCGGATTAATTCTTGGCGCGCCTATGGCTGGGCCCATCGTGACCAGACTGGAAAATAAAACGGCCGTCATCATTGGCCTTGGCGGTCTCATTCTGATGCAGGCCTTGCCAGCAACACTGAAGCTTACGGGTGTGTTGACGTTGCAAGGACAGCCGTTGGCTGAGGCGCTTGCGGTCATTGGCGTGTTCGGCGGAATTTTGACCACCATCGCAGCCATCGCCTTGTTGACCATGATCACCAATGCGGCGGACGAGCATGAACATCGTTTCGGTGTTCGACGCGAAGGTTCGTACTTTGCGGGATGGTCGTTCGCCACCAAAGCCGCGAGTGGCCTTGGCACTTTTCTGTCCGGACTTGCATTGCAGGTGATTGATTTCCCCGTACAGCAGAGCAAACAGTTGGGGATCAGTTTGCAATTGCCAGAGGCGACGAGCAATGCGCTGGGGTTTTTCTATGGCCCTGGTGCAGCGGTCCTGACCGTACTTTCGGCGCTGTTAATGATCGCCTTCCATCTCGACCGAAAAACCCACGCGTCGATCATGGCTGACCTGCAAGTAAGGCGCGCCAAAGCACTTAATGAAGGCAGCTAGCGTTTAAAAACTGGCACTTGTCTTCAGTTTCGAGCAGGCTAGGGCACTAGACCTGTAGTGAATGGAGTCGCTGCATCTTGAGGATAGTCGCCAAGCTCTTCGGAGTGCTTGTTCTGTTTGTTGTGCTCGCAGGCATCGGCCTTGCCGTGCATCTTTACTACGCAGGCCGCACGCACTCTGAAAACCCCCAATACGTGGCCTTAGGTAGCTCTTTCGCTGCTGGCCCCGGTATCACTGAGCGTGCGCCTGGCAGCCCGATCACTTGCGGCCGCTCTAAGGACAATTATCCTCATCTGCTCGCGCGCAAACAACAGCTCTCTCTGGTCGATGTGACCTGCAGCGGCGCCATCACCAAATATATTCTTGAAGACGGGCCGATGCTGCAGCCCGCGCAGATCAACGCGGTCAGTGAAGAAACAGAACTCGTCACCGTCACCATCGGCGGCAATGATGTTTCCTACATGGGCAATCTGATGGCCTTAGGCTGTGATGCAAGCACAGGATCAGTTGAGCGCTTTTTAGGTGTTTGTCGTGTGAAGTCAGTAGAGAAAGTCGACAAAGATTTTGCAGCGCTACCCAGTCGATTAACTAAGATCGCTAATGAAGTTCATGCGAGAGCGCCTAAAGCGCGATTGATCTTCGTGAATTACTTCACTGTTCTTCCGGAATCCGGAACGTGCAAACGTTTGGAGCTCAGCGTTGAAGCGGCGGACAGAATGCGAATGGTGGCTCAGCGCCTAGCTAGCACTATTCATGATGTGGCGCTAAACAATCATGCCGAAGTGCTTGATCTGAGCAGCCTTAGTGCGTCACATAATGTCTGCGCAAAAGATCCTTGGTTGCAAGGCAGGCATACGGGAAGTTTTTTTATCGCGCCGCTTCATCCCAATCTGGAAGGCATGGAAGCAACGGCAGAGGCGCTCAACCAATTATTAGATAAGCCGAGTGCTGCACAATAGCGGGCAGTCTCGCGAATTCAGCGCTGATTTTATTGATGTCTAGCTGAGATTTCGTCTTGCACGGCCTTGGCGATCAAGTGGGCACCTTCACCATCAGGGTGAACTCCATCAAGCTCAAAAAACTCAGGGTGAGACGCTGTTACGTTGTGGATGTCGACGACTGAGAGATTCAGCGAGGCGCCGATCTGTTTCACGCGCTCGGTAATTTCCGTAACAACTTTCGCGTTCATTCCCGACGGCAGCTCAGTGCGATCGTGTACGAGAAAAGTACTAGGCGGAGTTAACAGGATGACTTTCGGTTTGCTCGGCAGCGTTTGGTAATGCTGTATGAGTGCGCGTAAGTCTTGATCGAATCGGGAGATGTTCGACCAGTTTTGTGGCTTCGTGTCATTTGTGCCCAGCATGATGACGACGATATCGGGAGCGAACTCCGAGCTGAGTTTGAAATAGCGATGATTCCAGTAAGGAAGATCGCCGGCCTTCTGAGCGGTAAACCCGATCGCGCCAAAGTTTCTAACTGAATAGGCATTGCCCAGTAAGCCTTCAAGCTGCTGCGGATAACTTTTGCTCGGAAAAAATGGATTTCCAAATGTAATGCTGTCTCCTACGCAGGCCACTTTTATCGTGTTCGGTTTGGCCGGAGTAAACGGACGGCCATAAAAAGTGGAGTAGGCCACGAATAAAGCGAGCAGGGCGACGATGCTGACGATCGGAAGCAACACAAACATCAGGACTTTACGAGTACGGGTCAAGGCATGCTCCGTGAATTTCTTTTTCAGTAATATCGTTACGTATTGCTAGTGTATGAGTTGTCTTAATCGCGCTTTTGACAATGCATCTTCACGAGAGCTAGCGCCAAGCTTGCAGTACAAATTTCGTACATGCCATTTCACTGTGCCTGGAGAAATAGCTAATCCACGGGCAGTTCCCTTCATGGATAGTCCTCTACCTAGTGACTCCAGAATTTCTATCTCACGTGGCGACAGTGATCCGAAGTATAGGGTTTCGGCGGCTGAAGTTTTCGCATGCCGTGATATCGGCGCGTCTACAGATTCTGCATCAGCGAGGGCGATGTCTAAATTCGACCCTTGTAGAAAATCTCTATGTGATTCAAGTAGCGCGGTGCTGAGTAGCTGATCAATCAAAGGCATGGTTCCTTTGCCGATGGAAAGCACACGCGTCACACCAAAGTCATTCGTTTGATAACGGTGAGAGGTGTCTGCTGAAAGCTCAGTTTTCGTCACTTCATGATGCGTTGCGTCGATGGACAGATTCTTTTCAGCAAACCAATTGCTCGCAAGTTGATGCAGTTTTTTCAACTCTGTTTCCGAAAGTTTGTTCAGGCGATCTTCAAGATAACTATCGAGCAGCGTGCACGCGCATTCCTTTGTGGCTCGCTTGATTCTTGAATGCGACAGCAGGTCTTTGGTGTCTGGCACGGACTCACTCCATCAAGGGTTGGTCTGAATCAACATCGGGAGCGACATGTCGTGAGTGCCGACGACCAATGCTTTTGAGTTCATACCGGTTTATTACAAATAATACTTATGGTTTTATAATACATGTGGGATCATAATATATAAAGTAGTATATGAATCAAGACGTCAAACTCGAGGGAATATGGCAAAGGCTCTAAAACCGATCCGCGTACCGCGCTTGTCGCGCGCTGATCAAAAGACCAAGCGCACTGAAACAATGCTGGAAGCGGCTTGGACCTTGTTCTGCGAGAAAGGCTATGAAAGCAGCACGATGGATGAGGTTGCCGAGATCGCGGGCGTCTCTCGTTATCCTGTCTATTACGCGTTTGGCGATAAACAGAATCTCTTTTTAGAGCTCTGGAAAAAGAAGGTCAGCTCGGTGCTGAATACGATCGAGTCTGGATCCAAAAAAGGCGCCACGCTGCGGTTCAATCTTGAAGCGCTAGCTCAGTGGACGGTCAACGAACACGCCACGAATCCTCACTTGGTTGATGGACTGTTTTATGTCGTGCAGACCATTGGTCTGAGCAGACCCGACATCGCCAAAAAGCTACAGGCGGTATCAACCGATGTCGTTGACCATATTGAAGCGATCATCGAGTCATCCACGCTTGAGCCTGGCCAGAAGCTGCGTGCACCAGCGCGCGCCGTCGCCACGCATGTCATCGCTATGGTGAATGGCCTCTCCAATATGCGATCAGCGACAAGCAAGGTATCGATCAATACCAAGGATTTGCTCGATACGTTGTTGACCATCACGGTGCGCGAGACTCGTCGCTAAGCGAGGTCACTTCTCGCCAATCACAGGCCTTTTCCCTGAGGGGTGTCCTTTGGCCCCTAAGTGCTCTTTTAGAATTATAATACTTAATGTATTATTAGACTTTAAGTATGCATTGCGACCATTGGGGATCGGGAATGAGCGAAGGGCAACAGTCGAAACGCGGGCAGGTCAGCGAAACCAAAGTTCAGGCCGCCAGCGTTGAGCGCACGACCAAGCTGGGTCAGTTGCGTGGAATCGAACGTCTAGGCGTAGAAAGTTATTTGGGTGTGCGATATGCACAGCCAGTGAAGCGCTTCGAGCCGTCGGCTCCAGCCGTTTCGTGGAATGGCATTTATGACGCAACCACGCATAAGGCCATGGCCGTGCAGGCGCCAGTCCGAGAAGACATTTTTGGCCGCCTGCCGAATGCAGGTTTTGCAGAAGACTGTCTGTTCTTAAATATCCACGTCCCCCAATCTCCAGCGTCGACTCCGCGACCCGTCATCGTATTCATTCACGGCGGCTCTCATATGGCTGGCGCGGCAAACTTTTATGACGGCACTGCATTGGCTAAAGGTGCAGATGCTGTGGTGGTTTGCATTAACTATCGTCTCGGCATTTTTGGTGCGGTAGATAAAAGACGATTCGGTACGCCCAGCGAAGGTAGTGGCGAACTGTGGCTTGATGACCAGATCTCTGCATTGCGCTGGGTGCGTGGCAACATTGCCGACTACGGCGGCAATCCGGATCTCGTCACTATCATTGGCGAATCTGCTGGCGCCGTTTCTGTCATCGCGCTGTGCGCTACACCTGCGGCGAAGGGACTGGTGCATAGAGCAGTGGCTTGTAGTCCTGGCAATTTGATCTTTGATCCTCCTCCTGATGTGGTGGGAGTGGCGGCCAAGGTTCGCAAGTGTTCACGTGCTGAAGCGATTACGTATTTGCAGAGTGCTTCGTCGGATGAACTCTTCGCACTGCAAAAACGTAAAGGCAAAGCGGTCACGCCCGCAGAAGCTGTCGGTACTCCGCTGCTGCCGGAGTGCATCGAAGATCTCATCGCGAATCGTGGAAAAGATGCTGTGCCATTGATTGCAGGATTTGCCACCAATGAGGGCGAGAGTCTTGATTACATCATCAAGCTAGAGACCAAGTTGCCTTGGCCCTTACTCAATCTAGTTCAGCACATTGCGGCTCGCATGATGGCGAGACTTCCAGCCAACGGCACGCCAAATGTTCCGGGATATTTAAAACGACTTAAGAAGGCCACAGGCAACCGTGGGTTCGGTTCGATCTTCAATGATTTGGTTTGGACCGATGTGTTCCGCCGCGCTTCAATGGAATACACAGAGGCCACGACAGCTGCGGGCAGTCGCGGGTATCTGTACGTGATTGATGTGCCAACACGCATTGCCAATGGACTCTTACGTTCCAGTCACTGTGTGGATCTGCCGCTGACGTTCAATATTTGGGATGACCCGCAGCACACGGTGCCTGCGTTCGCCGAGCATCCGAATGCGCCAGCACTAGCTCGTCAGTGGGTTGCGATGCTGGGCCACTTCATACGCACGGGTGAGCCTGGCAACTCGCTTGGCTGCTGGCCGGTATACGAACCAACGCGTCGTGCGTCTATGCGCGTCACGGGTGACGGCTGTGGTTTGGAATATGACGTCGACGCAAAATATCGCGAACAGATTTGGAACGAGCCGAAGAAGTGATTCGTCTATCGAAGCCGAGCTCAGGCCATCTAGGCCTGAGCTTTTGCTTGATCTGAAAAATGCTGTCGAACCAGATTGGATGCCTCATCCCACAACGCGGGTGATCCAGCTTTAATTGTTGGGCCGTATCTCTCGATCACCTGCCGTTCGGTGACACCGTTCTCCGTCCACGTACCTCCGCCAGTGAGCGTGTTGAGAAAGAGCGGCTGCAATCGATCCAGCGCTTTCGCAAAGCGTGCCTCCGGTGTTTCAGCAATCTCAAATTCTAGCCAAAGCGCTAACAACTCTTGACCTTGTTGGGGCGGCAGCAATCCAAAGATACGATCCGCAGCTTGTCGCTCAGCTTGTGCAAGTAGTGCTTTGTCTTTGCTTGACGCATGTATCGGCGTATCGCCCGCATCAATCTCAACGATGTCATGCACCAGCAGCAGTTTCACGACACGCAAGACATCAACATTCTCTGCATGCTGCGATAAAACAATCGCGAACATTGCCAAGTGCCAGGAGTGTTCTGCGGAGTTCTCTTTGCGGTTCTGATTGATCAGTGGAGATTGGCGAACGATCGATTTGAGATGATCCAGTTCAGCCAAAAAAGTAAATTGTTGGCGGATAGTTTCATCTGTGAAAGTGGCCATAAGGTGCGCTCCTTGAGCATGCATATTAAAACATCACCCAATAAAAAAGCGTCTCACGATAGATCGTGAGACGCTAAATTTATTCGACATTGCTAGCTTGATTGCTTACAGGTCAATGCTCAATCGCAGCGAAATCGTACGTGGTGGATTTAATGCGTATGCAGAATATCCGTTGATAGGAACGATAGGGGCTACGGTTCCGCCATAGGTCACAGCGGTCGTGTTGAGAAGATTGCTGATATTGATCGCTAGCTTCGGATGGAATGCCAGTTCATCACTATTGAAGACGAGGCCTGCATTCAGTGTTCCATAACCATTAATTTTTATGGTGTGCTGAATGTCGCCGTAGCCTTGGCCTATATAGTTGTATCCGACATTGCCACCAATGCTGAATGCGCCGACCGGGCGAACATATGAAACTGTAGCGTTGTACTGCGTTGGGGCTGTTCCCGGCATTTCTTGTCCAACCGGAATCTGTTTGCCACCCGAAGCTGTGAAGGGCGTGGTGATGTGAGCATCAACCAGTGAACCTTGAAGCGAAGCGCTCAGTCCGTTTATCGGCGTATTCCACAACAAGCTCGCTTCCAGTCCGCGACTAACAGCGCCAGAAACGTTGTCGTTGTAGTTGATCGCGATTCCCGGCGTTGCCTGAGTGATAATCGGGTTTTTATATTTAATGTAAAAAGCTGTGATGTCAGCGTGCAGGCTGTCATCAAACCAACCGGTTCTTAAACCAAGCTCGTAGTTCCAGATCGAGTCAGATTTGAAGGTGGGTGGCACTCCGTTGGTTGGCGTTGACGGCACGTATTGAATTCCGCCGAAACGAAATCCCTTAGCGGCTTGGGTATAAAGCGAGATGTCATCAGTAAAGTGATAGGTCGCAGTGAATTTCGGATTGATGCCGCGCTCGGTGATTTGATTCCTCGTGTCAGCTTCCATGAGGTTGTTCTCCGCAAGGATCAAGATTCCGCTAGCGACGAATCCTCCCTTTACCTCGGTCGAATAGAAGCGTGCGCCCACGGTTAGTTTGAGGCTATCCCAAAGTTCATAGCTAAGGTCAAAAAACCCCGCCTTTTCTGTGGACTTCACATTGGAAGTGCCATTGAAGAATTGCGTATTGCCGTTGAGCAATGGAGTGGGAATGCCGAGTTGCGTGGCGAGCTGGTAAAGCAAACTGCCGGGCCCGGTCGCGCCCTGATGGAGCGGCGTGTCGATCAGGATATTGAAATACATTTTGTAGGAGTAAAAGTAGCCACCGACGAGCCACTGAAAAGGATCAGAGCCTGTTGATTGCAAGCGCAGTTCTTGTGAATACGCTTTCGAATTTTCAGTAACGGGTGACAGCAATCCTAATTCTTGCGGATATCCCATCGGTGGAATGCCGATGATGACAGGCGTTCCATCGATCGTGAACATGGAGTTCTTGTAGAGATACGAACTCAATGAAACTAAACGCATCGAGTCAAAGTTGTACGCGACCTCCAAGCTATCCATGCCGAAATCATTTTTCGCCGGCACCTTAAAAATGTTGAAGGACTGTTCGCGAGGGCCATCTGGCGATGCTGCTGCGCTGACTGCGTTGGGAGCGTAGAAATCTTGCGAAAGGTGCGTGAGCTTAAGTTTCCAATTCTCAGGCTCCCACAGCAGGATCGCTCGATATTGATCTCCGCTGCCATGGTCGACGTCGTTTTCACCGGTGCGACCGTCGTCCGTAATGCCAGGATAGTTTCGTTTAACGTAGGCAAAACGGAATGCGAGATTGTTGTCTTTAAGCAGTGGAACGTTGACCGCAACGCCGTTGGTGAAAGCACTCGTTCCTTCGTCAGGGCTAATGAACTGCGAGAACGCGCGGACCTGCCATTCGCCCTGTACCGGTTCTTGCAGTTCGTAGCGGATTGCGCCCGACAAAGCCGCACCGCCGAACAGTGTGCCTTGTGGTCCTTTCAATACTTGAACGCCCGATAAATCAAATGCACTGAGATCGGGAACGATGTTGGCGATATAAGGATCGGTAAATGCGGTGTCGCCAACAAAAATACCGACTGGCGACGACGATGGTGAAGTCGGGCCGGTGTCAGTGCTGATACCACGCATCGTAAAGCGGGTATAGCCAGCGCTTCCTTGTGTTGCGGTCACGCCAGGAGTTTCCTGGATGAAGTCGATCAGGTTGAGCTTGCCTGTGTTTTCTAATGAAGCGCCGCTGATCGCGGTGATCGATTGTGGAATTTCACGAATCGATTCTGCGCGCTTGGTTGCGGTGACGACGATTTCTTCGATGCGTCGTGAATCAGCAGCACCTTTCAATGCAACGGAATCTTTTTTATTGACTTCAGCTACTGGGATTGTCGCTACAGGCTCTGCTGCATTTTCTGCAGGAACTGCAGGAGCTGCAGCCTCAGTCTCAGGTTGCGGAGCTGGAGTCTCAGTGCTGCTTTGCTGGGCAGGCGGCGGTGTTGGATCAGAAAGAAGTTCGTTGAAGAGATCTGCGTTATCAACGCTTGATCCCTCTGATGGCTGGCTTGCCGCTTGTGGCGGAGCAGGTTCAGCGGCAGTTGATTGTTCCTGTGCCCATGTAACAGAGCTAGCGCATGTCGCAACTACGCAGGCTGCAGCTAAAGCCGCTTTACCAACAGCTTTTTTTCTACTCGTGAGCATGGGCATCGATTTCTCCTCGCGCGCCTATATATGTAGCCGTTGATCACTGAGCTGATGAATTTTATGTCGTAGGAGCGCTGTTCGATTCAGCCCCAACCACTATTCACCTTTTCTCTGATCATTCCGTGTTTTTTATAATACACAGTGTATTATAATAGTCCAAGTTGAACTAATGTCAAACCATCGGAGCCCTCCCATTTCGGTATGGGCGCTGAGGCACAGCTGACATCCATACTCAAAAGCTCGGTCCAGATAGACGTGAAAGGGGACATATAGATGACAAAACAAACAATGACGCCAGGCGCTCGATTAACTCAGTTGGCGGCAGAACGTCCCGACGAAGTCGCGCTGATTGTTGAGCTCTGGGCTGGCGGGGATGAACGCCTGACTTGGAAGCAGCTGGAGCAATGGGCGAATCGACTCGCACACAGATTGGCCGAACTCTCGGTTGGCCCACAGTCCTTTGTTGTGATCAATCTGCCCAATGGCATTGAGCACGTTGTGGCGACACAGGCCGTGTACAAATTGGGCGCTTGCCCAATGCCTGTCAGTCATCGCATGCCAGCGGCCGAACGTGATCAGTTGATGGAGCTCGCCTCACCGACCGCAGTGTTTAGCGATGCAGCAGAGTTGCAGGGCATTACTCGTAGTGAGATGAAGGCGCTGGATCATCATCCAGTGACTCCACCGCCTGACGCTATCCCGCAGCCTTTCAAAGCGATTGCTTCAGGTGGTTCAACCGGTAAGCCAAAATTGATCGTCTCACCGGGCGCTTTCAACTATCCAATAGATAGTCATCCATTTGCCGGGTTGCTTGGGCTCGTCGATGGAGATCGTTTGTATTCACCGGGCCCGATGTATCACAACCAAGCATTTCTCTTTACACACGTCGCTTTGTTCATCGGCGCGAGTGCGGTTGTGAATGAAAAGTTTGATGCAGACCGAACGCTTGCAGCAGTTGAGCGATATCGCCCAACCGTCTTGAACGTCGTTCCAACCATGATGCTACGCATGCTGCGCTCATCTGCATTGCAGACAAGTGATCTGAGCAGCCTGCGAAAATTGTGGCATCTGGCAGCGCCGTGCGCGGACTGGGTTAAGCGCGGCTGGATTGATCGCATTGGTGCGTCGAAAGTATGTGAGCTGTGGTCATCCACCGAAATCACCGGAATCACCGTAATTGATGGTGAAGAGTGGCTGCAACGACCCGGCAGTGTAGGGAAGGGATATCACACTGAAATTCGCATTCTTGATGCGGAGCGCCGTCCTGTTGCGCCTTTGGAAGTGGGAGAAATCTTCACTCGCGCTTTTGATGGGCCGCCGCAATACAAATACCTCGGCGCTTCTCAACTGGAATTAATCGACGCCGGTTTCGCGAGCGTCGGTGACTTGGGCTATGTCGATGCGGAGGGCTATCTGTTTCTTGCTGATCGCCGCGTCGATTTAATTATCTCCGGCGGTGCGAACGTGATTCCGGCAGAAGTTGAAGCTATTCTCACGTTGCACACAGGCGTTCGAGATGCCGCTGTGATCGGACTAAAAGACGATGACTTGGGCCGACGCGTGCATGCATTGCTTGAGCCAGCCAATTTTTCTGCGCCACCTACACAAGAGGAGCTTGACAGTCATATGCGCAAGCATCTGGCCAGCTACAAAGTGCCTCGCAGTTACGAAATGATCGAAGCATTGCCTAGAGATGAAGCCGGAAAAATCCGCCGTAGCAAGCTGCGTGATGAGCGTGGGGGTTAGTCTTTAGTGCCATTTACCGCGAAAAAAAATGAAAACTAAAAAAGATGAGAAGGACTTTATTCGTCGCACTGCGTTCAAAGTCGTGATGGCTGCAATTGCTTCGCTTGCGTTGCTTCTGGCGTGGGGCATGCGAAAACCTGCGACTGTTGCAGTGATTCCAGCAGCTAGCCTGCCATCTGATTTTATTTGGGGCGTGTCTTCATCTGCTTTTCAAAGTGAAGGTGGTGAAGTGAACTCCAACTGGGAATTGCACAAAAAGCCACCTGTTGATCGAGAGCCTTACGGTACATCAGTCGATTTTCGTCATCGTTATAGAGAAGACGTGACCCTAGCTAAACAGCTAGGCGTCAACACTTATCGCATCGGCATCAACTGGGCGCGTGTCGAACCTAAGAAAGGAAAGATTGATGCCGCAGAATTGGCGTATTACGACGATTTGATCTTAGCGCTCAAGCAGGCGGGCATTACGCCCTTGATCACGCTGGATCATTTCATCTATCCAAGCTGGGTTTCGGCCCAAGGCGCTTGGACAAATCCTCAAACCACTACCGACTTCGTTAAGTATTCACGCCTGATTGCCGAACGCTATCGCGAGGACGTGCATCTCTGGATCACTTTCAACGAAACCGCGTTCTACATGTTCTTCGAAATCGATTCGCGTCAGATGGGATTCAAGGATTTCATGAGCATGCGGAAGAATTTAATCAGTGCTCATCGTCAGACCTACGATGTGATTCATCAGGTGGATAAGCAGGCCGTCGTGACATCAAACATCGTCTGGGTTGGTGATCATTTTGGCAGTGCACTGTTACGCCAGTTTACTAACTGGATGTTTTTTAATGGCGTTAAAGATAAGTGTGATGTCATTGCCATCGACTACTACACAGCTGATTTGATCACGGCGGCACGCACTGGCCATCACTGGAAATGGCCGCCGCAGCCAGCAGGCTTGTATCGCGCTTTAAAAATGCTGAAAAGCGAATTTCCAGATAAGCCGATCTTGATCGCCGAAGTCGGCATGGCAACTGAGAATGGCCAAGCACGTGAAGACGGAGCGAAACGTGAAGACGTTTTACGCGATGGGGTTTATTGGACTCAGCGCGCGAAAGCAGACGGCGTCAACGTCATCGGCTACATGGTCTGGTCGCTGACAGACAATTACGAGTGGGGCAGTTACACGCCGCGCTTTGGTCTCTACACAGTTAACGTGCGGACCGACGCGTCGCTCACACGCATTCCAACTGCCGCGGTGCCTGCCTATCAAGAAGTCATTCGCAATGCGGGTGTAGGTGCTGACTATCAACCCGTGCTGCCGCAATAAATCGCAGGCAAAAAGAAAGCTGCCAATGGCAGCTTGAATATGATCCCATGGGAGGGATCGGAGGAGATCGTTAAGCGGCTGTCTGACGGCCGCTTATCTTCGTACTCGAATTTGGCGAGTACGATTCAGCGAATTTAGCGAGCGACTCTGCGGGACACTGGATTGGTAGCTGCGCGAAAGCCAGCGACCAAGGTTTTGTGGTCAGCGATAGAGTCGAGAATGGATAGCGCAGCCATCGCAGCAAAGGTGCTGCCGATCATTGATAAAACAAAGATCTGGGTGGTAGTCGTAAACAAGTCCATTGCTAGCGCTCCTTTTCTGTACACCGTTTGGTGTGGAGCTATTTGACTTCTTTTACGACGCTACAACAATTGATATTAATTCGGTCTGATGCTTAGAAAAATTGAATGCTCTAATCAGATTCAACTTTGCATGAGATCTAAAACTTGTTTGTGAGTAGGTGCATGCGCGCCAGTGTGGGTGCAAGCAGCGGCAGCCGTCGCAGCAGAAAAACGTAAGTGATGGGCTAAGTCTTGTTTCGGTTCAAGCAACAGACTGCTGATGAATCCACCGATGCTGGCATCGCCAGCGCCGACCGTATCTGCAACCGTCACGATGAATGCAGGCTGCTCAAAGCTGTCTGTAGGCGTCAGCAATGCAAGGCCAGAGGCGCCGCGAGTGAACAGAATATTCGCCAGAGGCGAAATTTCTCGTACGCGTTTTAGCGATGCCTCGGATGAAGTGTTTGGATAAATCTGCGCGAGGTCTTCATCCGACAGTTTGATGATGTCCGCCAGCTTTGCCATTTCCTCAAACTGCACAGAGAAAGTCGGGCCCATCACATTACGATAGTTCGGGTCATAGCTAATGCGCACGCCACGACGTTTCAGATCGCGCGCAATGCCCACTAGCTTTTCGCCTAAGGGCTGACGCACCAAGCTGATGCAGCCGAAGTGAGCGATCTGGCAAGCGTCTTCCCAGCCAGCTGGAAGTTTCTTTTCGTCGAATGCGAGATCAGCGCTGTCATTGCCCAAGAAGAAATACTTCGGCGGAGCTGTTTCATGAACCATTGCAATCAGCGGTGGTTTTGAAACCTTCTGAATAAACCGTAGATCCAGATGCGCGGTGCGTGATTTCTCCAGAATCTCTTCGCCAAGGAAATCGTCGCTGATTGCACCGGCCCATGCTGTAGCGATGCCAAGCGTTCCGGTGACACGTGCCACGTTCCAGCAAGCGCCGCCGGCAACGCTGGTCCAGCTTTGATCTCCAGTGCGAACAAAATCAGTCAGTGCCTCTCCAAGTACAACAAGGCGAGGGAGGGACTTGGTAATAGTGGTCATCAATTTTTGCTCAGAGACGCTGAGGTTTAACCCCAGACTTATGCGGGCGCAGGCAGAGCCTGACGTGGCGGCATAATAATGCTTATTCGGATTGAAGGCAGGCGTTGCGCCTGCCTTCAATGTTCATCACGAATAGCAGTTCTCTAATACGGGTTAAAAATCTTTACTTACTTAGAGATCAAAGCTGACTCTGACCGTGATCGTCCGAGGAGGATTGAGCGCGTACTGTTCAGTTTTGCTTTGAGTCACGATTGATTTGCCGATTGCGCCGGCAGTTGCTGCGGTGACGTTCAGAATATTGCTGAGGTTAATCGCGATCTTAGGTTTGAAGCTGAGTGCGTCGCTGGCGAATGTGAGGCCGGCACTCAGTGTTCCGAAGCCATTGATCTCAACATCGTGAGTGAGGTTGTTGTATCCCTTGCCGACATAGGTGTAGCCAGCGTTGGCACCTACCAAGAAGAACGAAACCGGTCGCAGGTACTGCACGGATGAGTTGTACTGAAAGCGTGCGGCACCAGGCATTTCTTGGCCAGGCTGAACCTGGTCGCCGTTGGCTGCTTCGAACGGCGCCGTGATATGCGCGTCGGTCATGCCGCCATTGAAGCTCATGCTCAGGCCATCTACAGGCGGATTCCAGAGCAGGCTCAGTTCCAAGCCGCGGCTGATGGCACTTGATACGTTGTCGCTATAGCTGAGCGGAATGACGCCAGTCGTGGCCTGCGTGATGATTGGATTTTTGTAAAAGAGATAGAACCCGGTGATGTCGGCGTGCAGCGTGTCTTCGAGCCAGCTCGTACGCAGACCCAATTCGTAGTTCCAAAGCGTGTCTGACTTGAACGTCGGCGGTACGCCATTGCTCGCTGTTGATGGAACGCTTGAAACGCCACCGAAGCGGAAGCCCTTGGCGGCCATGCCATAGAGCGAGATTTCATCGCTGAAGTGATACGTCGCCGAAAACTTCGGATTGATGCCGCGTTCCTTGAGATCGCCAATCGTGTTAGTAGGCGACAGATTGTTTTCAGCCAGAATCAAAATGCCGGTTCCAACATATCCGCCCGTTACCTTGGTCGAATAGAAGCGAGCGCCAACGGACAGATCAAGACGATCCCACAGGTTGTAATTCAGGTCCGTAAATATTGCGATTTCCTTGGAGCTGGAGATCGATTCGCCATTGAGCAAAGAGGTGTTCTCATTGATGAACTGGCCCGGTACGCCAAGCAGGCCAGCAATGGTGTTGATCAAACTGCCGGGGCCAAGCAGACCGGTGGTTGCTGGCGTGTCGATGTGCAGATTGAAATAACCGTCGTAGTCGAAGTAATACGCGCCGACCAACCATTTGAACGCATCATCGTCGGTAGATTGCAGACGTATTTCCTGCGAGAACGCTTTCGATTTGTCGATGACTTCGCTGCTTGCGGCCAGCGCTGCTGGATATCCCTGCGGTGGATTGCCGAAGAGTGCAGCGGTGTAGTCCCCGTAGAACAAAGCATCTTTGACCACGCGTGCAGTCTGCGAGACCAAGCGCATGGATTCAAAGTTGTAGTTCATCTCCAGGTTGTCCATGCTGAAATGATTGTCAGACGGAGTATCCAGAATTTTGCTGCTGTTTGAGCGCGGGCCGTTCGGGGTATCCGCTGTGAACGTTGCCTGTGGTGTATTGGATTTCTGAAACAGGTGCGTGTATTTAAACTTCCAGTTCTCACTCGGCTCCCACAGCAGGATGCCGCGAATCTGATTGCCACTGGCGTGATCAATATCTTTTTCACCAGTGCGGCCGTTGTCGTAAACGCCTGGGTAGTGACGATCGACGTAGACGAAGCGCAAGGCCAGGTTATGGTCCGTGAGCAGCGGAATATTGACGGCGCCGCCAGTTGTGAATGCCTGCCCACCATCATCTGGATGGTTGTATTGCGAGAACGCGCGGAACTGCCATTCGCCTTGAACAGGCTCCTGCAATTGATAGCGAACTGCGCCTGAGAGTGCTGAGCCACCGAACAACGTGCCCTGCGGTCCTTTCAGAATTTCTACGCCTGACAAATCAAATGCGCTGAGGTCAGGGACGATGTTCGCGGTGTAGGGATCGCTGAAAGAAACGTCGCCAATAAAAATACCGACCGGTGATGGAGTTGCCGCCGCTGGGCTCGTATCAGTACTGATGCCGCGCATGGTGATGCGGGTAAATCCGGCATTGCCCTGTGCTGCGGTCACGCCAGGCGACTGCTGAATGAAATCATTGAGAGACAGCTTGCCTTCGTTCTCAAGTTTCTCGCCGGTAAAGGCAGAGATCGATGCGGGAATATCACGCAAGTTTTCTTCGCGCTTGGTCGCAGTCACGACGATCTCATCGATTTGTCTGCCGCGAATCGGCGCTGCTGCTACTGAATTCTCAGCGGGCTTTTTTACGCCGATGAGGTCGAGGCTTTCGGTGACATCAGCTGTAGCTGCGGCGCTTGGTTCGCTCGCTTGTGCTTCGACACTGGCTTCAGCAGGTTTTTCTTCACTAGCAGGCGCAGGGCTCGTCGTTGCTGTTTCTGTTGCGGGTGTGGCGCTGGTGTTTGATTCTTGCGCGGGCTGCTCAGGTGTAGCAAGGAGCTCGGTCAGAAAATCCGTATCGCTCGCCTTCGAACTGGCTGCTGGCGCAGCAGCTTCATTACTTGCTGTTTGTTCTTGTTGGGCAAAGGCCAATACGGGATTTGCAATCGCTGTTGCAATGCAGCAATACGCCATCGATTGTGTAACCGTCGCAAGTACATTTTTCTTATTTTTAGTCATAAATATAGTTCTCTCCTTTAAACGCTGCGCCGAGACTACCTAGGCGTGCTGCGCGGTGCAGTCAAAAGTGAGACAGGGGCTTTTCGCCCCATTATTTGGTACGGCTTCAGAACGTTTTAAACGAGTCCGACGTAAAGGAATAGCAGTTTCTGCTCCGCGGCTAGCGCGATGTCCTTCATTTGACAGCTATTGCCTATTCTCGCCCCCATACTTCTTGCAAGACTGGCGTATTGCGTGCCTCGCAAATCACCGCCAATAACAATTAAAGAAGAGGGGACGCAGGTGATCTTCAAGCAATGGCAGTTAAAAGACTTTGATGTCGATGGCGGCCTAGCTGCAGGTGCCCATATTGGCTCCGGTGGGCCAGCCTGGTTAGACGTCGATGTCCCCGGCGATACCTACGTCGCCCTCGCAAACGCCAAACGCATCGAAGATCCATTTCGCGGACGTAATGAAAACGATCTGGGTTGGATTGCCCAGCACGAATGGTGGTGGCGTACGCAGTTCAGCATTTCACCCGCTGAAGCGGGCGAACAGATTGAATTGATCTTTGAAGGCCTTGATACCTTTGCTGCGGTTTATCTGAATGGCGTATTGCTGGGACAGACCAACAATATGTTTCGAGAATGGCGTTTCGATGTGCGTGAGCACCTTCGCAATGATGCAGAGAATGAACTCGCCATTGCGTTCACGCCGCCATCAAAAATGCTTGAAGCGAGCAAACCTCCGCTATGGGTTCTAGCCACGGAAAAAGTAGCGGTGTCCAAACGCAATCTGATGCGCAAAGCGCAGTTCGGTTGGGGTTGGGACTGGGGCCCTTGTTTGCCAACAGTCGGCGTCTGGCAGCCTGTTCGTATTGAACGTTGGAAGCAAAGCCGAATTACCGATCTGCATTTTGCGACGCAGTCAATTGCAGCCCATGAAGCTGACGTTGTCGTCGAAGCTGAAATTGAGCTTCTGAGCGAAGGCAAAGCGCTTACCGCTGAAATCAGCATCTTTGATCCGAAAGGAAAGCTGCTCTTAAAGAAAGGCGTCAGTGCTCAGCCAAAGATTCGCGTTGCATTGAAGATCAATGAGCCGCAGCTGTGGTGGACTGCCGATCTCGGCAAGCAGCCGCTTTACACAGTGATGCTGCGTGTACTGGATGGCGAGACCGTGCTCGATACGCGGAAGCAGTTGGTTGGCATTCGAACGATAGCGCTCGACACATCAGCAGATGTTGACGAGCCGGGTACGAACTTCTTCCGCTTCGTCTTGAATGGTGTTCCGATCTTCGCGCGTGGCGCCAATTGGATTCCCGCGACATCATTTGTCGGTGCGATGGAAGAGAGTCGTTATCGCGATCTCCTCAGCACAGCCGTGCAAGCCAACATGAACATGATGCGCGTGTGGGGTGGTGGCGTTTACGAGTTCAAGGCCTTTTATGATCTTTGTGACGAGCTTGGGCTACTGGTTTGGCAAGACTTCATGTTTGCCTGCGCACCGTATCCAGAAAATGAAGAAGCCTTTGTCGATAATGTGCGACACGAGGTTCAACACCAGATCAAACGTCTACGTAATCACCCATCACTAGCCTTGTGGTGCGGCAACAATGAGTGTCAGGTGATTCAGGATCTGATCAATCAGATGAGCAAGACGGATACGGCGCTGATGGGCGCGTCGTATTACGACTCATTGATGCCAAAGGCGGTCGGCGAGCTGGACCCAACGACTCCGTATTGGCCGGGCAGTCCCTATGGTGGCGGCAGCCCCAACAGCATGCGTGCCGGTGATGTTCATAACTGGACGGTGTGGCACGGCATTCCACTGGTGCCGGATAAAGAACTTATCGGCACGATTGATCGTAGCCCTGAAGGCGTTGCCTATACGCGTTATGCCGAAGATCAAGGTCGCTTCATCAGCGAGTTTGGAATCCATGCAGCGCCCGTGAAGGCCACGCTGCAACGCTGGATGAATCCGGAGGATCTAGAGCTGGGCAGTCAGGGCTTCCTTGATCGCATTAAAGATGAACCTAAAGACAAGGTGAATGCGATGCTGATTCCCGTCACCGGTTTACCGGAGACGTTGGATCAGTACATCGCGTTCACGATGTTTACTCAGGCCGAAGGGCTCAAGTTTGGTCTGGAACATTTCCGGCGTAGAAAACCGCATTGCTCAGGCACCTTGATCTGGCAGTACAACGACTGCTGGCCTTGCGTGAGCTGGAGCTTGGTGGACTATGACGGCGTGGGTAAGGCGAGCTACTTCGCTACAGCGCGTGCTTATGCTCCGGTGATGGCCTCATTCAAATCGCTTGGCGATGGCGAGATTGCGTTGTGGATTACCAACGACACGCTTGCCCAGGTTTCTGGTGATTTGTTGATTGAACAGCTCAGCTTTAAAGGCGATGTCGATTGGCGAGTGCCCGTGTCGTTTAATGCTGCGGCCAACGGCAGCGCCCCTGTATGGAAAGGTAAAGCGCCGGACAGCGTTCGAGATCGGGTGATCTGCGTCTATTCAGCTACAAATCAGTTCGCGCCCAATCGCTTTTTGTTCGCGCCAGTAAAAGATTTGATGCTTGCGACTGAAGTGCCACCACAAATAGCGATTGAAAAAGTGAGCAATCACGAGTTGCACGTCGCTATCACTTCAAAAAATTACCTGCTGTTCGTTCATCTCACAGCAGAAGATCCAGAGACGCGATTTAGTGACAATTACTTCGATCTGCGGCCCGGAGAAATTCGCGTCATCACCGTCAAAAACAAGATCAAGCCCCTATCGTCCGACAGTATTGCCTTGCACTCGTGGAACAACTGAGCACGCGCAGTTCAACGCAATTTAGTTTCTTAACTAGAGATAACACCCATGGTGTCGAGCCAAATTCTGTCTGTATTTCTGCCTGTAGCGCTGGCTATCATCATGCTTGGCTTGGGGCTGTCGCTGAGCCTCGCTGATTTCCGTCGTGTGCTGACGTACCCCAAGGCAGTTGGCGTCGCGCTGTTCTGTCAGATGTTGCTGTTGCCGCTAGTCTGCGTCGGCGTCGCGCATCTATATGGGCTTGCTCCCGCGCTCGCTGTTGGCCTGATGTTGCTCGCAGCTTCGCCCGGCGGTACTTCGGCAAATCTCTATAGCCATCTTGCTCATGGCGATGTAGCTTTGAATGTGACGCTCACGGCGATCAACTCCATTCTAGCCATCGTTATGCTGCCTTTAGTGGTCAATCTGTCATTGATCCACTTTTATGGCGAAGGCAAGGTGCTGCCTCTGCAGTTCGATAAAGTGATCCAGCTATTCTTTGTCGTGCTGGGACCCGTCGCGGTGGGCATGTGGATTCATAGTCGATTCCCTGGTTTAGCCAAGCGTGCAGAAAACCCAGTCAAGATTGCTTCGGCCATTTTCTTGTTCGCC
Source organism: Stenotrophobium rhamnosiphilum (assembly GCF_003052265.1). Taxonomy (GTDB): domain Bacteria; phylum Pseudomonadota; class Gammaproteobacteria; order Nevskiales; family Nevskiaceae; genus Stenotrophobium; species Stenotrophobium rhamnosiphilum. The sequence goes on along the minus strand of NZ_QANS01000002.1, from coordinate 75,189 downwards.
GTTGTTGCCTTGGTGATCATCACGCAACCTAAGGCAATCGCTGCTGGAGCCGTACAGGTCGGGCTCGCTGCGTTTACCTTCAATGTATTGAGTCTCGCAGTCGGCTACTTCGTTCCTCTCATTGTGAAGTTGAACCAACGACAGGCCACCGCCATCGGCATGGAGATTGGTCTTCACAATGGAACGCTATCTATCGCGATTGCGATGAGTCCTACATTGCTGAACAATCCAGAGATGGCAATGCCTGCGGCAATTTACGGATTAATCGCGTTTATTACCGCAGCGATATTTGGAGTGCTGGTGAGCAGGCGAGCTCGTCTTGCGACTGAGGAGAAGTGAGCGTGACGAAATGTTTCTCCAGAAGTTCTCAGTGTCTTCTGTTATTGCTAGCAATACTTTTGAGTCCGCTAGCACAAGCGGTCGAGAGTAAAACGACCTTGGTACAAACTCAGTCTGGCCTTATTCGTGGTCAGCTGTCGCGGAATGGCGCAGCTCTAGTTTGGCTAGGCGTGCCTTACGCGCAGCCGCCAGTCGGTGAGCGCCGCTGGCAAGCACCGCAAGCGCCTTTGCCTTGGAGTAAAGAACTACAGGCGAATGCCTATGGATCTGCCTGTTCGCAAATTGGTTGGTTTTATGGACCACCTCCAGCAGGAAAGAAATGGGGCGCGTCGAACGTCGAAGTATTCGGTAAACCCGTCGGCAGTGAAGATTGTCTGAAGTTAAACATTTGGCGTCCAAGCAATATCGTGGGCCCGATGCCCGTGATTGTTTTTGTTCATGGCGGTTCCAATATCGTTGGGCACGCGAGTGATCCGCTGTACGACGGTGAAAAACTGGCGCTCACGACAAACGCGCTGATCGTCACGATCAACTACCGGCTCGGCGTATTTGGATGGTTTGCCCATCCGTCGATTGAAGGTAAGGACCCACTGACCAACTCCGGAAACTATGCGGCGCTCGACATCATTCAAGCGCTGCGTTTTGTTCAGGCGAATGCAGTCGCATTCGGTGGAGATCCGAACAACATTACCTTGATGGGACAGTCCGCTGGTGCAGGTAATACATACAGCTTGATTGGCTCACCGCTGACCAAGGGCTTATTTCAAAAAGCGATTGTGCTGAGTGGTCTCATCGAACATAAATCGACCAAGCAGAAAGGCTATGAATATGCGGATCAGTTCATGGCTCAAATGGTGATCGATGATCGTCTCGCAGCAACGCACGACGACGCGGTGAAGCTTGTTGCTGCAAAAAGCTTGTCTTGGAAGCACGATTATTTGAAATCGAAGACAGCTGACCAATTACTAAATGCAATGAAGAAGCATAAGGAGCTCTTTCAAGGGCCCCATGGATTCAATGATGGCGTGGTGTTGTCCGAAGACCTGCCTGCAGATGTAGAGCAGGGCCGCATTCATCCATTGCCGATGATTGTGGGTATGGCGCGTGATGAATCGAAGCTGCTATTTCCCGTTGGAGTAAAAATCAGCGGCGAAGAAATGTTTGGAATGATGCGTAAGAGCAATCCGGACGTGCCGTCTGTTACGAAGCTATCGGATATCGTCAGCTCATATCTGCTGCCGAATCTGACTCCCGCTTTGTTTAACGCCGTGCACTGGGGGATTTCGAAGTATCTGGAACGCGATGTAACCGGAGACATCAAGTCTCTCGCAAAACACAATCCCAAGGTTTACGCCTACCGATTCGATTGGGATCACGCACCAGAACCTTGGGGCACCATTTATGGCGCCTGCCACGCCTGTGATCTGCCATTCATCTTCGGCAACTTCACCGACAACTTCTTCTCGATGGAATATCCACAGAAAAATAAAGCGGGCAGAGAAGCGCTGTCTGCAACGATGATGAATGCGATTGGCTCATTCATTCGCACCGGCAATCCGAACAATCCGGCCTTGCGTACAAGCTGGAAGCCTTGGAGCGCGGATGGCGCCGATGGCGGCAATCAGCAGCGCTTAATCTTTAACGCGACGGATCGAGATGTCGAATTGTCGGTGCATTAAGCCTGTTTATCTTTGTGGCCCATCTATGCGCACGCCGATATCTTCTTCAATGATTTCGTCGTTATGAAGGATGAACTCGGCAAATAACGTGGCTGCTCGAATCGCCGCGATAGCCGATAGCAAGGCGCAGACCAGCATCATCCAGCGATAAGGGCTTATACATGTGAGCGCAATCAAGATCACGTCGTACACCAGAAAAGCGATGGCTTCTCGTCCGGGTCGTCTTGACGGTCCAGTCAAATGGCGTTTCATCGAAATCCCCAAGTTCTATTTATGGTCAACGTCGGCATGTGCAGACGGCCGGCAGGCTCCTGAGTACCGGCAACCTTGAATACGGCTCAGAACTGCAAACGGATGCAGCCACTGATGGCCACCCTTTGCGGGAGGGGCGCAACCCTTCCTTGGCTCCCTATACTGGCCGCGACCCAGTCCGTCGCCCGTCGAACCCGCATTCCCTATGAGTAATATTTCTGCGGCACCCCGCGCAGCCGTGATCTTTATTTTCATCACGGTCTGCATCGACATCATCTCGTTCGGGATCATCATTCCCGTGCTGCCGCATCTGGTGACCACCTTTGCCGGTGGCGATATTGCCCACGGTGCCCGCGTGTATGGCGTGTTCACCACGGTGTGGGCATTGATGCAGTTCTTCTCCTCGCCGATTCTGGGTGCGCTGTCTGATCGGTTTGGACGTCGTCCAGTGATTCTGTTGTCTTGCGTGGGCATGGGCCTGGATTTCATTTTGATGGCGATGGCCCCCAATCTGGCTTGGTTGTTCGTCGGCCGTATGATCTCTGGCATCACTGCGGCGAACTTCAGCACCGCGAGTGCCTACATTGCTGACGTCACCTCACCTGATAAAAGAGCCGCAGCCTTCGGCATGCTCGGCGTGGCGTTTGGTATCGGGTTTGTGATCGGCCCTGCAATTGGCGGATTACTTGGCTCGATTGATCCTCATCTGCCGTTCTGGGCTGGCGCGGTGCTGGCGCTGATCAACGCTGCTTATGGCTACTTTGTGTTGCCCGAATCGTTGGCACCTGAGCATCGCAGTGCATTTTCCTGGCGCAAGGCCAATCCTCTTGGCGCGCTCAAGTTGCTCCGTGTGCATCCCGAGTTGATGTCGATGGCGAGCATCAACTTTTTGTCGCAACTCGCGCAGTCAGTTTATTCGACGGTGATCGTGCTCTACATGGGCTATCGCTATAGCTGGGATGCGGGTCAGATCGGCATGACGCTAGCCTTGGTTGGCGTCTGCTCGGCGATTGTGCAGGGCGGCCTAACGGGCCCTGTGGTTCGGTACTTCGGTGAGCGACACGCGCTCTTGTTCAGCCTGTTGATTGGTATTGCGGGCTTCGTGATTTTTGGATTGTCATCGACAGGCATTCTGTTTCTGTGCGGTATCCCAGTGATCGCATTGTCGGGCTTCGCAAATCCCGCAGTGCAAAGCCTGATGACACAACGTGTATTGCCGAGCGAGCAGGGGCTTCTTCAGGGTGCCAATGCTGCGCTGATTGGCATCACCGGCATGATTGGACCGATATTGTTCAGCGAGACCTATGCGCGCTTTATTGATCCTGACAACACAGTCCATCTTCCCGGCGCACCATTTCTGTTGGCGGCAGTGCTGATGACGGTGGCTGCGTTCATCGCTTGGAGAGCAGTACGCGTCAATTCTGCAAGGTGAATCATGGGCGCTGCGCTTTTTCCTAGAGTGCCCAAGGAATTTCATGCTGGTTAGTCGCTTAGGGTGAGCCCTATCAATGCCGCCGCATGAGAAAATGACGGCCATGAACGTTAACACTGTCAGTACCCAGGAAATCTGGATCGATACGCCCCGTGGGCGCCTTTACGCAAAGCATTGGGAGCCTGCTGAAATTGATGGCCGTAACCTTGCGCCGATCGTTCTATTTCACGACTCACTCGGTAGCGTCGAGCTGTGGCGCGATTTTCCTGAACGTCTTGCCGCAAGCATAAATCGCACCGTGATTGCCTACGACCGTCTCGGCTTCGGAAAGTCTGATGCGTATCATGGAAAGCTAGCGCTAACGTTTATCACCGACGAAGCAGAAGTTGGCTTCAAGGCAGTGCGCGAACAACTTGGTTTCGACACCTTCATTGCCGTTGGCCACAGCGTTGGCGGTTGCATGTCTGTCGGTGTCGCCGCACGCTATCCGGCTTGCCTTGGAGTGATCACTGAATCCGCGCAGTGCTTTATCGAAGACCGCACGCGCGCTGGCATCCTCGAAGCGCGTGACAACTTCGCAAAGCCCGGTCAGGTCGATCGCCTCAAGCGTTACCACGGCGACAAAGCGCAGTGGGTACTCGATGCGTGGATCAAAACGTGGCTTTCGCCCGAGTTCTCAGACTGGAATTTGTACGCTGAACTTGAGCGCGTGCGTTGCCCATTGCTAGCACTGCACGGAGAAAATGACGAGTACGGTTCACTCGTTCAGCCGCAGCGAATGGCCGAGCGCGCAAGCGGATCTTCCAGTCACGAAATTTTCCCGGGCTGCGCACATCTGCCGCACCGCGAAAATCCCGAGATTGTTCTAGCGTCGATCTCCAAATGGATCAGCACGATCTAGCTAAGAGTGTAGGGCGGGAGCATCCCGCCTTCCGCGAATGAGGTTCATCGCTGCACTCTAAAGGCGGGATGCTCCCGCCCTACGTACCGCAGATTATTTATTGCGCTATATCCTTACCCATGATTTTCTCGCTGGCCTTGGCCATAAGACCGACCACAAAATTGCGAGAAAATGGATAGAGAAATCTCAGGCCCACGCGCATCATTTTATTGGCTAAGCGAATCGGCCCTTTTTCAAGGTGAGCAAGGGCGTCATCAACCACATACTGCGGAGTTTCGGCGCCTTTGACGGGCTCGTCAGTACTTTTGGAAAGGCCACGCTCGTAGCGTAACTTTCGAAGAGATGGCGTATCGGTCTCTCCGAGAATCAATCCAAGAACGTTTACGCCCTTGGGCTTGAGTTCGCACCACAGTGCTTCGGCAAAAACCATGTCGAAAGCTTTGGTCGCAGCATAAGCAACCATGTTCTGGGTTCCAGAAAATCCAGCGCCAGATCCCAGAATCACTGTAGCTCCTCGACCACGCGTCGCCATCGGTCCACAAAGGTGATGGCTAAGCTGCATGAGGACATTGCAGTTTCGATGCAGCATCGACTCCGCAACTTCCAACGGCGAAGACAAGAAGGGTTTGAAATTCGAATCTGCACCAGCGCAGTAAACGAAGAAGCCAATTTCAAGATCGTTCACCTCAGCCATCAAGCGCGCTGCAGCGTCCGTGGTTGCGAGGTCCATCGCGATGACGCGAGTCTGCACTTTGTATTGGCGTTCGATCGAACTGGAGACGTCATTGAGCGTCTCTCTGCGTCGCGCCAGTAGCACAACGTTCAATCCACGGCTGGCCAGTGTCTCGGCAAACGCACGACCTACACCGTCAGAGGCTCCGGCAACAATTGCCCAAGGTCCGTATTGCTCAGCAAAGGATATTTGCGGCACTTTATTTCTCAAGTATTAGAGATTCATTATCGTACAAGTAATCGAGAATGTTGATCTCAAGAGGCTGCGCGTAGGGTCAATTACTGAGTCAGTCTCAGCACAATTTGCAGTTTCTCATGCGCTAATGTGCAGTAGTGAACTCCAAAAATACTGAACAGATGAAAGATCAATCGCCCGAGCCACGCATTCTCCCGTTGAAGGTAGACGAACTCAGCGACGACCTCATCGCAATCATCGTCCGAATGATCACCGTCAATCGTGCGGTTGATTCGCGTGAGCAAGATGTCTTGACTGATCTTGTTCCAGATTCAGGCGCTACAACTTTGTCGCCCGCTGATAAGTCTGAGTTATTGGCTAATCTGCCAGAGATCGTGCGAACGATGTTGCGTCACCCAGATCTGTTTGCGCGACAGGTGGACCTCGGCGTCCAACTTCTCGCTTAGGGTCGTTTAGCTCCTCGCGACCGTGAACTGGCGATCCTTCGCATGGGGTGGCTATGCCAAGCCCCGTATCAGTGGGGCGAGCATGTTCTTGTCGCCAAGAAAGTGGGTGTCACAAGTATTGAAATTGAGCGCATCACGCTTGGCCACGAAGCGTCAGGCTGGAGTGAACTCGATAAGGCAATCCTAAAAGCCACCGACGAGCTTTATAAGAATGCAATGATCTCCGATGCCACTTGGACCGTGCTCGCAAAGTATCTCGACGATCAACAGCTCATTGAACTGCCAATCGTCGTCGGGCAATACCAGACAGTGGCCTACTATCAGAATTCACTGCGGCTTCGTTTGCATGATGGCAATTCAGGATTGAACGCGCGTTAGAGTTTGAGGTAGATACAGCTATATGCAACGGCGATATATGCTTTGGGTGCCCGCGTCTGAGACTGGAAGAACTAGCGTTTCCGCACTGCCTTGGAAAAGGCAAGTACAATTCTGAAAACGCTACGGTGAAATTATGCCCACAGCTTCATCCAAGAAATCCGTCAAAAAGGCAGTGCTACCTAAGGCGCGGCGCCCCCTTGGTCGGCCTAAGCTTGAAGACGTGGCGACTATCGACAGCAAACTTTTATCCGTAGCACTGAAAGAATTCATTGCACATGGATATGGTGCTTCGTCGCTAAATCAAATCGTAAAAGCAGCAGGCGTATCTAAAACCACGCTTTACTCTCGTTTCTCTTCGAAGGAGCATTTGTTCAGAGAGATCATGCGAGAGGAGATTAAGCGACTCGATGCGGCCACTATTTTGAAGCCGCGTGGCAATCTCCCAGAGCTCAAAGAAGGGCTCAAGGCCTACGCTAATCACATGCTGGAACTGAATCTGCAAGGTGATCTGCTTGCGGTCAATCGCTTGATTTCGAGTGAGTCTCATCGCTTTCCAGAGTTGGCTGCGGCTGCGGCTGAGCGAGCAGAACTTGGCATTAAGCGTATTTCGAATTTCATACAGGAATGCGCATTGGTCGATGGTATTCCCTGCAAGGATTCTGCCTCTGTAGCGGAGGTTTTTATTTTTATGCTCCGTGGATGGCATGCGAACGAAATGACCATCAATCAAAAGGTCTCGGCGTCTCGACGAGAAAAATGGGTCTCGCGCTCAGTGAACACACTGCTTGCCGCGCGTGCTGATTGGTAGCGAGCTAGTTACCTCAATCTGATCAAAACTAATCTCTGTTGACCCTCAGGAAGCATCCTGCGGGATATCTGCATTTGACGTTTAATAGGTCTGGTCGGTACTATTAATTAAATAGATCCAGTCAGTACTATTAAGTGGCATTTCAACCCTATTGAAATGCGCTCCTGACAACAGTTGATGGAGAGACGCGAAATGGCGTTTGAGGCCGTAAATCTGAAAGATCACATCGGAACGGAAATTCGTACCGATAAAAAAAGCCTGTTGACCCCCGAGATCGCGCAGAAAGTACGTCAGCTGCTGATCCAGCGTGGTGTCTTGGTCTTCAAAGAGCTGCAATTGAGTGATGAAGAACAACTCCAGTTGAGTCGTTTGATGGGCACTTTGCGAGAGGAAGGCGAGAAAGGAATCTTTAAGGTAACGCTCGATCGAACGGCCAATGCGCGCGCGGACTATCTAAAGGGATCGTTCCTGTGGCACATCGATGGCACGCACGATACCGTACCTGTCTTTGCCTCTTTGCTTAGCGCACGCAAACTTTCCGCGACTGGCGGTCAGACCGAGTTTGCCAACTCTTACATTGCATACGACGAGTTGTCAGAAGCAATGAAGAAGAAAATTGCCGGACTGCGGGTTCTTCATAGTGTGGAAGTGTCAATGCTACGCGCTGACATCGAGCCAACCCCCAGCAATCTTGCTGACTGGCGACGCCTTCCCGATAAAACACACAACCTCGTATGGACTCATAAGTCAGGCCGAAAATCACTGGTGATCGGCTGCCATGCGGCAAGCGTGGAGGGCATGGAGCAAGCAGAAGGCGAACAGCTTATAGCGGAGCTGCTTGCCTGGACGACCCAACCCAAATTCATGTACCGACACGAGTGGTCTCCCGGCGACATGCTGATCTGGGACAACACGGGCGTTTTACATCGAGCAGAGCCTTATCCCTTGGACAGCGGGCGAATGATGCATCGAACAACCTTGATGGGCGAAGAAGGTTTCGCTTAAGCAATTTGTAAATGCTGCCGTAGAGCAGCCGAATTAAACGGGGAGAATTTATGTCGCTGCAAGGAAAGGTCGCAGTCGTCACAGGAGGAGCGAGAGGCATTGGTCGCGCTATTAGCAAGCGTCTTGCGCGTGACGGTGCCGCTGTATCGGTGTGGGATCTGCGCGCTGATGGCTTGAATGAAACCGTAGAAGAAATTCGCAATGCTGGCGGTAAGGCATTGGCCTGCATCGGCGATGCCGCAAACGCTGGCGAAGTTGCACGCTGCGCCTCAGAGACGCGTCAGGCTTTTGGCTCGATCCACATCCTCGTTAACAACGCAGGAATTGTCGGCTTTGATCGCTTCATGACAATCACTGAAGAAATGTGGGACCGGATGATGCTGGTCAATATGAAAGGTCCTTTCCTCTGCACCAAGGAAATCATTCCCGACATGCTTGCAGCGAAGTGGGGACGGATCGTCAACATTTCATCTTCATCCGCACAAACCGGTGCGGCATCGATGTCGCATTACGTCGCATCAAAAGGTGGTTTGATTGGACTCACCAAGGGATTAGCCATCGAGTTCGCGTCGACGGGCATCACCGTTAACAACGTACCTCCAGGTTTCGTTGACACGCCAATGCTGCGGGAATCGCCAGTCAACATTGAAGCTCATGCACTGACCACACCGATGAAGCGATCGGGTTGTCCCGAAGATATTGCGGCTGCGGTCGCTTATCTCGCCAGTGAAGATGCCAACTACGTTACCGGGCAAACGCTCAGTGTGAATGGTGGACGTTTCTTGTCCTAAGTCGTCAAACATAACAACGAGAAATTGGGCGCGAACGCGCTGGGTATCTCAGAGGGAAGCAGCATGATTCGGAATATTTCACCCAAGTGGGACATTGAAGCAGACGTTGTCTCCATTGGCTCTGGCGGCGGTGGTCTCGCTGCTGCGATTACTGCACACGATCACGGAGCGAGCGCACTAGTGCTGGAACGCTCCGATCAAGTTGGCGGTGTCACCGCCTATTCAATGGGCGAAGTATGGATTCCAGGAAATCATCTGGCTGAATCAGCTGGAATTAAAGATTCACCTGAGAGCGGCTATCGCTACGTCAAGAGTTTGTCTCTGGACTACGGCGATGATTTGGCCATTCTGAATCAGGCCGTGCATGGACCCGTTGCGCTCAAGTACTTCGAAGATCGTATCGGTCTAAAGATGTGTTTGATACGCGATCTTCCTGATTACTACTTTCCACAGAATGCTGACGGTCTCGCAGAAGGCCGCTATCTCGAAGTGCTTCCTTTTCAGGCGCAGAGTTTGGGTGACTGGCAAACCAAAACACGTGTGTCACCACATGTGCCTTATGGATTCACGCACGAAGACATCTTCGACGGTGGAGGCATGGCGAACATGCTGAGTTGGGATTACAACGTAATGGCTGAGCGTCTCGCGAAAGACGAGCGCTGCGCTGGCCCTGGTCTCGCTGCGTCATTCGTCAAAGGCGTGCTTGATCGCAATATACCGATGCACACCGGCGTCGATGTGCAGGAACTCATTGTCGACGGTGCACGCGTAGTCGGTGTTCGTGCAGTTAAAGATGGCAAAGATTTCTATGTGAAAGCGAATCGCGGTGTTGTCATTGCCGTCAGCAGCTATGAAAGAAATCCGAATTACACCAAAACACTGAGTCATCAACTCAACCCGGTTTCAATGGTGATGCCTAGCGTCGATGGCTCCCATTTGCGACTAGCCGGTCCGGTCGGCGCGCGTGTTGCTAGCGTTCCCGACGTCACAATGCTGGGTTTCCGTATTCCTGGTGAAGAGCAAGAAGAAGGCGTTCCACTTTGGCGTGGCGCGCTTCCGTTCCTTGGGCTTCCGCACACAATTGTTGTCAATCGCGCGGGCAAGCGTTTTTCCAACGAAGCGTTCTATCGTTCGGTGTATTTCGCATTGGATGTACTCGATGGCGGCACGCAGACACATCCAAACTTTCCGTGCTGGGCAGTCTTCGACAGTCAGGCACGTGCCAAATATCCGTTTGGTTCACTCATGCCTGGCCAAGAATTCCCTGAAGGATTTGGGGTTGTCGCAGAGTCGATTGACGAACTCGCTAGAAAGACCGGCGTCGATCAACAAGCACTCTTAGAGACGATATCTAAGTTCAATGGATACTGCGAAAGTGGGGTGGATCCTGAGTTCAAGCGCGGCACGCACCCATGGGGTGCTTTCATGTGTGGTGATTCGAGTCAAAAGCCGAATCCGAATATGGGCGCTTTGCTAAAGCCACCGTTCTACGCTGTTGAGTTGAAGCGGATGGCAGGCGGTGGAATTTCATCAGCAGGTTTACTCGCAGATGAACATTGCCGAGTGATGGGCTGGGACAACAAGCCTATCGAAGGCCTCTATGCCGCAGGTAATTCTCTGGCTCGCATGGATAACGGTGCTTTAATGCAGAGCGGCATTACCAATGCGCGTGGCATGACTCACGGCTACCTCGCGGGACGACACGCTGCCAACCATCCTAGCGATCTTCTTCAAAAAGAAGTCGCCCGACTGGGATTGTGAGTCGACACCATGATTGAAACCGAACAGTCGATTTTGATTGAAGCACCGATAGAGAGCGTCTGGGACTACGTCCAAGACATTCGCAAATGGGCCAATCTTTTTCCTGGATGCAGAGATTGCAAGGTGATTGACGAGCATGACTCGCGATGGGTGATCAAGGTTGGGGCAGGTGGCCTAGTTCGTACCGTTAACGTGTCAGTGCACGTCGAGAAGTGGGACGGACCCGAGCGCGTTAACTTCACCTACAAGCTTGACGGTGAGCCCGTTGAAGGCAGTGGCTCATACATCGCAAAACAAATAAGTGCTGGGCAAACAGAAATTACGCTGAAAGTGAGCGTTTCCGGGCGCGGCCCGATGGCTCCTATGTGGGAGGCAGTCAGCAGGCCCTTGTTGCCACAACTCGCGAAATCATTCGCAGGTCAGCTGAAATCAGAGATCGAACAGGCCGCTGGCATTGCGCGAGAGACGACTCATGCACCGTCCATGCTTTCGGTAATTGCAGCTTGGCCGCTAAAACTTTGGCAACTGCTGTTTGGCGTGCAGAAATCATCGTCCACTCCTTCAACTGAAGAGATATCCATGAGCGAGCAGAATAAAAAAGTTGTGTTGACGTTCATCAACGCCATGAGTGCCGGTGACTCCGCAGCGTCTGCGCCTTGTCTAGATAAAGAAGCTTTCACGCTGGCCAAGGGCTTTGGCAAGTTCGCAGGCACCCGTCACTACAACGATATCGTCGGCATGATTGGCGCGCTCAAGATACTGGTGCCGACTGGATTGCGCCCAACCATCCATTCGATCACTGCAGATGGAGACCGTGTAGTCGTTGAGTTCGAGGGCAATGGTGTTACGTCTGAGGGAACTGCTTACTGTAATCAATATTGCATGGTGTTCACCATGCGCAACGGTTTGATTCGTCAGGTTAACGAATATTTCTGCACCATTCTTGCCGACCAAGTGCTATGGCCGATGGTTGAAAGAATGCAGTCTTCGGCAGCGAAAACTTAATAACGCTTTCGACTATTCGTCATGAACGACACTGAACGTATCAAGCATATTCCTCCAGATGATTGGAGCGAGGAGATCATCGCAGCGCTTGGTGCATTCCCCGCTGGATTGAACTTTATTCTTCGATCTCGCCTAGAAGGTGAAAAGAACCCTCGTGGAGAAAATGTTCTCGGCGCATTTGCTCGGCATCCTGCTCTGGCCAAAGCGTTCTTAACTTTTAATGCTCACGTTGCCGTCAATAGCTCTCTGTCTATTCGAGTCCGCGAGCTTGTCATTCTGCGAGTTAGTTGGCTGAACTGTTCCGAGTATGAGTACACCCAGCACTTGATCCTCGCGCGTCGTGCGGGACTGACCGATCAGGACATTGAACTAACACAGGTTGCTAGATCTGCTGACGGCGTATCGCATCAGGATGGTCTCGTGCTCCGCGCTGTCGATGAGCTGTATTTCGATACGCGTATCAGCGACAAAACATGGCCTTTGTTACAGCAGCATTTTGATGTTCAACAACTAATGGATTTTCTGTTTCTCGCCGGCTGTTACACCACCTTGGCGATGGTTCTTAACAGTATGGGTCTGCCGCTTGAGTCCGGCGTAACTCCGCTTGATCCAGAAACACGCGAACGTCTCTACGTTAAACGCAATTGGATCTCTGCAGGTCCTGAATGGAACAGTCTTTAATCAACCCGGCAACTTTAATATTTATTGAGATCATTCATGACTGACAAAATTCTAGATTGCTCCGATCTCGACCGGCATATGGGAAAAGCCATTTGCCCATCTCGTCCACGCGATCCGATTGCGAAGATGGATATCCGGCGTTGGGCGCAAGCGATGCGATATCCAAACCGCCTGCATTACGACGACGGTTTCGCTAACGAAAGTCGCTTCGGTCGCCTTATTGCTCCGCAATCTTTTGCGGTGGCTTGCGATGATGGTCACGGTGCTGCGCCTGCCTGCGTTGGAAAAATCCCGGAATCGCACCTGATCTTTGGTGGCGACGAGTGGTGGTTTTACGGCCCTAGAATCTATGACGGCGACTGGATCCATGACGAGCGCGTTCCCTTTGATTATGTCGTTAAGGAAACCAAGTTTGGTGGGCCAACTTGTTTTCAGCGTGGCGACAATAATTACTACAACCAGAATGGCGACTTCATCGCCAAGCAACGCTCGACCAGCATTCGCTACCGAGCAGATATTGCCCGCGAAGCGGGTGCACTGACAGGCACCGAAGATCCGGAGTGGACGGAAAGCCAGATCGTAGAACTTGAAGCCCGTAAGTTTGAATACATCAAGTCGATGCACGAACTCGGGCATGGCAAGCGTTATTGGGACAACGTCAATATTGGCGACACGCTTCCGACTCGCGTCATCGGCCCACATAGCATTGCCAGCTTCACCACAGAATGGCGCGCGTATTTATTCAATATCTGGTGCGGCGTTGTGCGTCGTACCGACCTCGACATTGAAGCACTTGGGTTCACCGGCCCGATGGCGGGCAAAGAGCAGGATCCTGTTCTTGAACTTGAGAATCCTGAACTCACTGATGGGGCTTATATCGGTCCTTCACGCGGCCACCTTTTCCCGCAATGGGCGCGTTACATCGGCATGCCACGCGGCTATGGCTATGGCGCATCGATGGGCGCGTGGATTCTCGACTACCTATCTGGCTGGGCAGGTGAGTGGGGCATGGTTCTGCATTCCAACGCTGCTTATCGCGGACCTGCATTCACTGGCGACATCACGATCATGACGGCTACCGTGATCGACAAAAAAATTGATGAAAAGGGAAATCCATTTGTGCAGGTCGATTTCAAAATGAGCAATCAACTCGGCGCTGTGATGGCCACGGCAAAGGCCGAGATTCAGTTGCCAAAGCGCTAATCATCACGCCTGAAGCATCGCGTCTATCCGCTGTAGGAAGACAGCGATGAGCACGCAAGATAAAGAGATGTAGTGACTGTTTGGAGAGGCGGAATACAACAACTGCTCTGGCTATCGGAAACGAGGCGAAGAGTAGTGATAACTAAAAAGCGCTCCGTAATGAGCGCTAGGGGAGCGACATGAAACTTGTCAGATTCGTTGCGGTAATGGCGACGGTAGGATGCTTGATTCAGACGGCCACAATATTTGCGCAAACAGCTGAGCAATCCGCAGCTTCGCAAACTCCGTCAGCCGATACTCCCTCAGATCAATCCTTAAGCACAAATAAGGATACTGTGACTCAGGTCGACGAACTCGCATCAATTCTTGGTTCTGTTGATGCAAGTAGTCCTGCTATTGATACGGCTGCGCCTCCTGCCGCTCTGAAGCCCACACAATCTCCATCGGTAAATTTTGTCCCTGAGAAAGAAAATCCTGACTCAACAACAATTGCAAAGCCACGCGCCAAGTCAATGCTGGAGGAAATTGTTGTAACAGCCCAGCGTCGTGAGCAAAGCTTGCAAGACGTGCCGATGTCGATCACGGTTCTCGATGCCAAACAGATTGCGAACGCAAACATCACTAACGCCTCGGATCTCGCGGCCTATACGCCGTCGATGTCCACTAACCAGCGTTTCGGCGCAGATAACGCAACATTTTCGATTCGCGGCTTCACTCAAGAATTGCGTACAACGTCATCAGTTGCGACATACATGGCTGAAGTTGTAGCGCCACGCGGACAGAGCTCGCAACCATCTGGCGATGGTGCTGGCCCAGGCTCTTTGTTTGATCTCGCGAACGTTCAAGTGTTGAAAGGCCCACAGGGCACACTCTTTGGCCGCAACACGACGGGTGGTGCGGTATTGCTGACACCAAATAAACCGAAAGACGAATTTGAGGGCTACGTCGAGGTTTCAGGAAGTGAGCGAAACGGTATGCGCACGCAAGGTGCAGTCAGTCTGCCTGTGTCCGAAACACTCAAGTTTCGTATCGCGATCGACAAGAACAAGCGCGATGGTTATATCAATAACGTCACTAAAATTGGTACTGACAAGCTTGCGAGTGTTGATTACACATCGGTAAGACTTAGTTCCGTTTGGGATATCGCAGACGAGGTCAATAATTACACGGTTGCTTCCTACATTAACTCCAATAGCACAGGGAGTAGTGGTCAGCTGTTCGCCTGCAATCCGAATACTGTCGGCGTAAAATTATTTCTATTGTTCTCTGGACTTCTACAAGCTCAACCCTGTCAGGCTCAGCTAAATCGCCAAGCGGCCGCTGGCAAGAAAGGTTTTTATGACAATGTCAGTACGATTCCTGATCCCATGACGGCGATCAAAGAGAAGCGCCTGATCAACACGTTGACTTGGAATCTCACTGAAGACATTACGCTCAAAAACATACTGGCCTACGCGCATCTCAATACCAAAAACGGCACCGATATTTTTGGCACTCAATTCACATACAGCCTCGCCGGTTTGCCGCTTGATCCCGATTCAAATCGCGAGTTCAAGACAGGCGTCTCAGTACTCAACCCCACTGAGCCGGTCACCAGTCAGGCTAGCTATGTTGGCGAACTCCAATTGCAAGGCCAGTCTTTTGATGATGCACTGCAATGGCAAGGCGGCGTGTACTACGAAACTAGTCGGCCTGATGGCTACTCCGGCAATAACTCAGCCGGTTTAGTCTCCTGCAATATGGCGAGCCTCTTGGGTGATGGTGTTATCAAGAAGTTTGACTGTTATGACCCGCTGGAAGGCGTGGTGGGCGGCGTGCTGGTGCAGCACTACAAAACTACTTATCTCAATCGTGCTGTTTATTCACAGGCGACTTGGCATATCAACGAGCAGTTCAGCGTCACCGGCGGCCTACGATACACCTGGGACCGTACCGAGGGTTATGGCATCAAAACGCGCTACGGTTGGGCTTTCGGCTTTGCTCAGGCTCCAACCACTCAGATCACCACGCCGAAAGCCGTCAGTAAGGCTCCCACCGGCTTGCTTGAAGTTGACTACAAGCCATTTGATGGAACCATGGTGTATGGGAAGTATGTGCGTGGATACCGCCAGGGAAGTGTCATCCTTGCATCTGATCCGGGCATTGATACGTTCAAGCCCGAGAAGGTCGATACCTATGAAATCGGCCTGAAGACGGAATTCGATTGGATGATCCCCGGGCGTATCAATCTTGCGGCGTTCACCAACGATTTCAGTAACCAGCAACTGCAATTGGGTTATGTATCGCCAACTTCGCTGCAGACAACAACGATCGTTAACGCTGGTAAATCGCGCATTAGGGGAGTTGAGGGCGATGCTTACTTCCAAATACTTGAAAGTTTGACCTTAGGCTTTTCATTCTCATTGCTCGATACAAAGTTGTTGAAGCAAGAAGATCAAACTGCCCGTGTGGGTGCGGCAGGTGGGCCAATTGCACAAATCTCAGTAGTGCCCATCGCTGACGTCGGTGACGAACTGCCGTACGCACCCAAACAAACCTATGTCACGAATCTCACATGGCGCCTGCCGGTTCCCGAAAAGTTAGGCAATGTAGATTTCGGCGCTACCTATTCGGCTATTGGTCAGCAACGCTCGGCCGCCTCTAGTTCTGGCCCCTTCGGACTGCTGGATTCATTCAATCTGCTGAACCTCAATCTCGCATGGAACAATATTTTTAATACGTCGCTAGACGTCGTCGTTTTTGGCACCAATGTACTCGGCGAGAAATACACGACCTACACCAGCGGTACCTATAACTTGCTCGGATTTGAAACGCGCTCAGTGGGTTCGCCTCGTCTAATCGGCGCGCGCTTGCGTTGCAACTTCGGAAACGTAGATTGATAGCGCATAGGGCGGGAGTATCGCGCCATTGGGTTTAGCAATGAACCGGCAAACGCGAATGGCGGGATGCTCCCGCCCTACGTATCGCGATTATTCAACGACGTTCAAAACCTCATAGCACGCGCCCATCGTGTGATAGTCGGTTTTTCCGGCTGGGCTCTTCTCGTCGTCGTACTTGCTGTTGTCGGGCTTGAGGATACGGAACCAAGCGCCATATTCGTGATCGACGAAATGCTTCCAGCTGTAATCCCACAAGCGGTCGTACCACTGCCAGTATTCGTCCTTGCCAGTTTTGTCTGCTAGCAAGGCGGCAGTCGCGAGTGCTTCAGCTTGGACCCAGAAGTATTTGTCTTCGTCGTAGAACTTTCCTTCGCGATCGAAGCCGTAAACCAGTCCACCGAATTGCTCATCCCATGAAAGCGGAACAGAGCGATTAAACAATTCTGTTGCGCGTTTCACATGCCACGCAGCAGGCTGATGACGATCAAGAATCAACAACAGCTTGGCCCACTCAACTTGATGGCCGGGTTGATAACCCCAAGGTCTGAAGATGTTGCTGCGATCGCCCTTGTTGTATTCCCAGTCTGGACTCCACGACGCATCGTAGTGTTCCCATACGAGGCCATCGGCTTTTGTGGCCTGTCGATTGACCATGGTGTCGGCGAGTAGCGCTGCACGGTCCAGATAGCGTTTGTTATGCGTTGCTTCGAAAGCCGCCAGCATGGCTTCGCAGGTGTGCATGTTGGCGTTCTGGCCGCGGTAGGGAGAGACGATCCAGTCTGCAGTCGCTTCATCAGCGTAGAGGCTAAACGCGGATTCCCAGAAACGCTTTTCCATCAAGTCCCAAGTTTCTTCCATGTAAGCCTTTGCTTCTGGAATACCTGCTTCAAAAGCTTTGGAGTACGCGAGCAACACGAACGCCAGACCGTAGCAGTGATTAGTGACATCGTCAGGCTGTCCGTTCTGTAAGGTCCAGGCATAGCCACCGGTCTCTGCGTTGCGATGTTTCTCGCGCAAGAACTTCAAGCCGTGGCGCACCGCATCCTGATATTCGGGATTGCCGAAGCGTTGAAACGCCATCGAATAGTTAAAGATGAATCGCGTGCTGCTCACCAGATGACGTGAGTCCAGCTGGTACTTGGAACCGTCATCCTTGTAGTAGTGATAGAACCCGCCGCGCTCATCAATGCAGTTTGGATGGTAGAAGGCCATCGTGTGCTTGATGTGGTCGAGGAGAAAACTTGCAGAGCGGAAGTCAGGCCTTTCGTTCAACGGACGTTCCAGATTGGGAGGGGCTTTCGGGGGCGTTTGAATGCAAAAAAGTCATTGTGTCGCAGCTCAGTGTTCGGTGCTGTCAAATCAGTGACTCACGCCTAGAGCATTCACAGAGTATGCACTGTCACGCGTTTGACAGATCAGACAGAGGCTAAAGCCTAAGATGCCTTGCGACTATTAGAAAAACGCACATGACTACAGATCATGGCAGCCTCAGGCGATATTGGAGATAAGCGAGACCATGACGATCTCAACAGAAAAATTACCCGCGAGGACCAAGCTATCCTACGGTTTAGGTTCGGTTGCTTTCGGCATCAAGGAGCAGGGCTTCAATACCTTCTTGCTGCTGTATTACAACCAGGTTGTCGGCATGCCTGCCGCTTGGGTCGGCGCTGCCATCATGATCGCAATGATGGTCGATGCGGTCGCCGATCCCTTGATAGGTAACTACTCAGATCATCTGCGCTCGCGCTGGGGCCGCAGACATCCGTTCATGTATGCCTCTGCGATACCGCTCGCTATCGCATATTTCCTTTTGTGGTCACCGCCAAGCGCCAGCCATGAGATTCAGTTTGTTTATCTCTTGCTGATGTCGATCACGGTGCGCATCGCGATTTCGTTCTACGAGATTCCATCCAGTGCGCTGATGGCTGAGTTCACCAGCAACTATGACGAGCGCACCAGTATTTCTACGTATCGCTCGGTCTTTCTTGCGGTGGGCATGATCGCAATGCCCGTGTTTGCGCTGCACTACATTCTGGTGCCCACGGCTGATCAACCTGTGGGTCAGCTCAATGCCACTGGATATCCCATCTACGGTGCGATTGCGGCGGTCGTGATGTTGCTTTCTGTGTTGATCTCATCGTGGGGCACGCATCATCGAATCCCGACGCTGAAGGCCCATCAAGGCACTGAGCGCGCGACCTTTGCAGGCTTGTGGGCCGGTATGAAGACGATCCTGTTGGATCGCACTTTCTCCAGCGTGCTGCTGTGCACCTTTTTCTTCTCTGTCGGCGCTGGTCTGGCGAATACCTTGGGCGTCTACATCCGCACGTATTTTTGGCAATTGTCTGCTGCCAATATCGCCGTGATTGTCAGTGCTGCGGTTTGGGGTCTGTTCTTAGCGCTGCTGGTTGTTCATCTGTCGAAGAGATTCGGCAAGAAAGAAACAGTCGTCGCGCTCTATGGCATTGCTTTGATCGCAATCACCTTGCCTGTGACTCTGGGGCTTTTGGGCATGATGCCGACAGATAACTCAGAACTCGTGAGCCTGTTGGTTGTGCAGGAAATCTTGTTGGTGATGTGCGTTCTGGCAGCATTGATCCTTGCGGGCTCCATGGGCGCAGACGTTGCAGATCACTTCCTGCTGAAAACCGGAAAGCATATGGAAGGCCTGATGTTTTCAACCATGGTGATGATCACCAAAATGGTTTCAGGCATGGGCATCTTTCTCTCAAGCGCGATCCTGTCTTTCATCAAGTTCCCGGAGAAGGCAACGGTCGCCTCCGTTGATCCGCATATCATTCAACAGTTGGGTTGGATCTATGTGATTGGCGTCGGCAGCATGTGCTTCATCGCCATCGTGGCGCTGAGCTTTTATCCGATTACTCGCGCGTCGCACGAGAAGATTCTGCGTGATTTGAAAGAGCGGGAAGCGAACTAGTGAAACCTTTGTAGGAGCGCCGTTTAGGCGCTCCTACGGATTTCCCTCTAAAGTCCTTTGCGAACCATAAAGCCATACGCTGCGATCCATGCATAGCATGCGGCAGGTACGTAATAGGCATAGATCAATCCAGCTTGATCCGCGACGTAACCAAAGATCATCGGCACAACTGCGCCACCGACGATAGCAAGGCATAGAACACCCGAGCCGCTGGCAGCGTCTTTGCCTAGATTTTCGATGGCGAGCGAGAAGATGTTGGGGAACATCACAGAGTTGAATAAGCCGATGCCCAAGATCATGGCAATGGCTTGCGTGCCGCCGAGCAAGGTAGAACCACTGGCCATCAACGCCGCTGCTGCCGCGCAGGCGCATAAAAGGCTGGCTGCGTGCATATGGCGCAATAATTGAGCGCCAATGAAACGGCCGACCATTGCCAAGCCCCAGTAAATGGCCACCATGTTTCCAGCTTTGTGCGCGTCGATGTTGGATTCCAACATCATGAAATTGATCATCGCGCTGCCAATTGCAACTTCGGCACCCACGTAGAGAAAAATCGATATCGCGCCGAGTGACAGGCGCGGGTGTTTGAGCACGCGTCCGTACGAGCCGCCTACCGCAGGCGCCGCAACAGGCACCGGCGCACGACGCAGAAACCAACACAACAATGCCAGCGCAACCAGAACGCCGGTGATGAGCGTGAAGGGCAGTTGGAACACGGATGCTTCATGTATCCGGAATGCGCTTAAGGTTTCGGCATCCATCTTGCTCAAGTCAGGAATGACGAGGCCGCTGGCGAGAATGAGTGCGGAACCAAAAAGCGGTGCCAGCATCGTGCCGACAGAGTTGAAACCCTGCGCTAGCGTCAGCCGTGAGTGTGAACGTGCAGGATCACCCAGAATTGCAGCAAGAGGATTTGCGGCAACCTGAATGATCGTAATGCCTGAAGCAAGGATGAATAACGCAGCCAAGAATGCAGGATAAATTCCCATGGCTGCAGCTGGCGTAAACAACATGCAACCAACCGCCATGATCAGCAAGCCGACCATGATGCTACGCAGATAGCCCAAGCGACCTAGCAACCAGCCTGCTGGCAGCGAGACAACGAAGTAGGCAAGAAAGAAGCAGAACTGCGTCAACATCACCTCAACATAGCTCAAGGAAAAAACTGCTTTGAGCTTGGGGATCAGTGTGTCAACCAGAACTGTGCAGAAGCCCCAGGTTAAAAACATCAAAAACACGAGAGGCAGAATGCGTTGCTGCTTGCGCTGATCTTCTGCGCTTACAGGTTCTAGATTCTCGCCAGCTCCTGCGCCGCCAAGGTTCATTGTGGCAACACCGGCAGATAGCCAGTGGCGACACCATGGTTGCGGATGATTTCCTGATATGCCGGAACAGCAGCGGTAGGAATGCGAGCGAGAGTAGGGTCGGTCAACACATTCACGGTATAGAGGCCGAAGCGAGGAGTGTAACTGCCCCACTCGTAATTGTCGGTGAGCGACCAAACCATGTAGCCAATGATGTTGACGCCATCTGCTTTCGCACGCTGCGTCCAGTAGACGGTGTCACGCAGAACATCTTCGCGTGTAAGGCCATCCGCGCGTGGTTTTCCGTTCTCTGTCGACATGCCGATTTCAGCAATCAGCAATGGTTTATCTGGATACTGCTTCTTCAATATCTTCAAAGCGCGATAGATGCCAGGAGGTTCGCTAGGCCACATCCAGTGCTTGCCGAATTTAAGCAACTTGCCCAAATCAGCTGCGTAATAGTCGATAGCGATGACATCGCATTTATCTTCGATATGGTCGAGGAACAGCCAGTTGGTGAACCACCGCAAGAAGGTGCTGCCGAAGTGATCGCCCATCCAGACGATGTTCGAAGTCACGATCGCCTTGCTGTTGATCTGATGAATGACGTCATAAACCTGACGGTGAGCACTGACGATATTGTCTCGTGCGTTCAGCGTTTGTTTGATGGTCAGATTGCGCGAGCTTTTCTCGCTGGCTAAGTAAAACGCAGCTTCGTTAAAGGTGATCCACAGATTGACGTCTTTGCTGTAACGCTCAGCAATCATGCGGGAGTAGGCGACAAACTCGGTGGTGGTTTCTGGATTGTTCCATGCACCTTGATCGGATACCCACTTCGGATAAATGAAGTGATCAAGTGTAATTAGAGGGGCAATGCCTGCTTCCTTCAAAGCCAGAATCAAATCGTCGTAATAAGCCATTTCCTTGGCATCAAACTTTCCCTTCTCTGGCTCAACTCGCGCCCAGTTAATGCCGATACGGTAAGTATTCGCGCCCAGCTGTTTGGCGAGTCCAACGTCTTCACGATAGCGATGACGAAAGTCGACAGATGTGCCATACGCGTGCTCAGGAACTTTGTGCACGTCCCAGTTAGAAGCGATCTTGCCGCCTTCACTCTGGAATCCGGAAGAGGATACGCCCCATATAAAATCTGCTGGCATGCTGGCTGTAGGGGTAACAGCGACCTTTGCAGGAGGTTGCATGGCCCACACGATCAGCAAAATCAGCGCTACTAAAATCACACCTAGAATCTTGAGAAATTTATACACCTAGTCTCGCCTGTACTTTTATATGAATTGTTAGAATGAACAGCTTTTACTTTGACGATGTGCGAACGTAATCGACGGTGCCCAATGCGGATGGAAGCTGCATTGCGCAAAGCCTTCCAGCGGTGTCGAACCAAACAACCGCTTTAGCATCCTTACCGTCCTGAAATACCTTGACCTCAACGCGCTCGCAGGTTTGAGCCGCGCCATCGACGGTCAGGGCTTCCGGGCCTTTGGAAACACTACTCAGTGTGATGGCGTGTCCACGGGTTAAATCAAACAACTGTGGATGTGAAATGAAATCTCGACTCCACAGCGTTAACGGCCATGCCTCTGCAGGAAGTTCTGTCGTTGATTCTTGATCTACGGCAAGCAGTTTTCCGTTCGCTTGCTTGGTGACCTTGAGTGCGGCCGTCGAATTCTTCAGAGACGATTTCAAGATTGTGCTGGATGCATAGGATTCCAGCGTCTTGCCGCGCCAGACACTTTCGGATGTTTGATCCAGAACGGCGTTGACCAGCAAGCGTGACAATTCCAGATGCTCGACTCTGCGCTCTACGATGCGGTCGCCCGACTGCGTGAAATCAAACACGAGCGTGCCGACGGTATTGCCCTTTGAGCGCAGGCTAAAAGAAAGCTGTGAGCCGGCCTTTGGCGTCCAAGATGGCGTTTCGGCTTGAACTGCAGCTGAAAAGCTAATGACGAGAAATACTAAAAGCGATCGTTGAATGAAGTTCATGCAAATCAGACTCCTCAAGAAAGCGCCGCTTGCAAGGCTTTGGTCGCGTCGGAAAGCGCACGCTGACTGACCCTTGCTTGGGGCTGAAAGAACGTGGACCCATGATAAGCCCCGGGATACACATGCAGTTCGGTCTTTACTCCTGCCTGCATTAAGCGCGTTGCATAACTGATGGCTTCATCTCGCAGCGGGTCAATCTCGGCAACTTCCATATAACAGGGTGGCAAGTCGCTGAGGCTCGATGCACGGGCTGGCGCTGCATACGGCAATGTCGCTTCAACCACAGTGGGGCCCAAGTACATTTTCCATGCAGCCAATCCTGCATTGCGATTCCATGTGCGTGTGTCCATGAATTCGAGGAATGATGACGTTTCATTGCGATCATCAAGTGCAGGAATCAGCAGCAATTGAAAGCAGGGTTGTGGGCCGCCTTCATCTCGTGCTTTAAGCGCAGTAGCAGCAGCGAGACAGCCACCAGCACTAATGCCGCCAATTGCGATCTTCGATGGCACAAAGCCGAGCAGGGCATCGCCTGATGCAACCCATTGCAGCGCTGCGTAGCAATCATTCACTGCAGCTGGGTGCTGATGTTCCGGTGCCATGCGATATCCGACAGATACGATGGTGCAACCGGTTAATCTGACCCATTGAATCGCAACGATACCTTCATCTTCATGATGGCCAGCAAAGAAGCCGCCGCCATGCATCCACAGTAAGACCTTGTCTGATTTGCGTTCGGCGGGCTTGAATATTCTGAGTGGAATTGCAGGCGCATCAGCAGCGCCCGGAATGGTGATGTCCTCAATCAGGACATCATCTCCCTTGGGAATTCTCATCAAAAGCAGTGCACAGATGTCTCTGAGTCGCTTGCGTCCGGCTGCAATATCTGGCGCGCCCGTGGGTCGGGGCGTGGCGCTGAACAAGGGCACAAGCTCAGAATCCAGACGCGACGTAATGTCTTCTAGTACAGCCATGCTGTGCCCCCAAGCTTATCGTTTGTTTTACTACGTCCAGTATTTACGCAGGTTCTCGTCTCTGTTCGTCATTAATTTTGTTTTTCTATCGAACACCATAACTGCGCGTTCTGCTTTATCGAACGGTTTCCATTCTGGCATGCCCTCGGCTTTTGGTTTTCCGGTCTTTGCAAAGCTGACCCAAGCGTTGCGCATTTGGTCGCGCAGGGCTTCTGTTTCTGCATCTTGATGCAACAAGGTCTTTGCATGGCTATCGCCAAACAGAAGAATCACATCGATGCCATGGATGGCGCCGAGTCCATCAATGGCTGACTGATAATCCAACTCGTACAGGTAAGTGCGGCCGGGGTGGCCTGCTGCATGCGCTTCTGCGGCTGCAATGGTTGGCATGCGATAGAACGCGTCGGTATTAATTTGCTTCATCACATCGCCATTACTGCGTCCTGGCATTTGCGAACGGTAGTGCTTGATCACGGCAGAAATGTCGTTGTTAGGGATGAGGCCGCGCAACTGATTCATGAACAGTCTGGCTGACCATGCTTGTGGCAATGGCAGAACCAGCGAGAACAACTGGCCATCATCCGCGCAGGTGCCGAGCATCAGGTCGACATCATTCGGTGTGCCGTTGCTGTAGCTTGCGAGCGGTGCAACAGGGAGAAAATCGGTTCCCGTTGCAGCGCCAACAAAACCGACTTTCGTTCGGCTGAGCAGGCCATAACGATCAGGATCGCCTTTTCCGAAGACATGCTTTGACACGAGCGTATGCAGTTTCATCTGCTGCGCTTTGTCGAGTGCCAGCAACGCTGCTTCATCGCCGGGCGCAACGCCCATCTCTTGCAGAACGTTCTTGGTCATAGCCTGATAGTTTTCTGCAGGCGCGCAGGTTTGCGCCATGCCACCCATCGGTATCGCACGACGGAAAAGACCTTTTGCCAATGGGCTGGCCATGAGCGGGAAGACGCTGAACGCGCCAGCCGATTCGCCAAAAATGGTGACGAGTGAGGGATCGCCACCAAACTGGGCAATATTTTCCTGCACCCACTTCAGCGCGCAGATCTGATCGAGGAATCCGCGGTTGTTTCCGCAGAAATCGCCTTCGAACAATCCCTGTCCATGCAGGAATCCTTGTGGTCCGAGTCGATACTGAATGACGACAGCGACGACACCTTTCTTCGCAAATGGTGAAGCGTCATAAAGCTCATTGGCCGCGCCCGATGCAAAGCCGCCACCATGGATGAACACCATCACCGGAAGTTTCGCATCGCGATCGAGCGTTGGTGACCACACATTCAACAGTAGGCTGTCGTCACTTTCAGGCTTTGTACTCGGGCCGTTGAGTGCGCTGAGATACTGACGTCGCGCTTTTGGAAAAAGTACGGTTCGGTTCACGGTCCCAGTGAATTGCGGGCAGGGCGGACCATAACTTTGTGCATCCAGAACACCCGGCCACGGACGACGTGGCTGCGGCGGTAACCATCTTGCTCGGCCTGTAATGGGCTCGGCGTATGGAATACCTTTGAATGAGAAGAGCTCGCCTTCTGCGGCGCCGCGAACATTTCCATTCGTAGTCTGGACTATGGCCATTTTTGTTAGTTGCTTATGCGGGCTCGAATTGAGCCGAGTCCATGGTAGGACTGCGGAGCGGAGATGGCTGTCACATATGCGACTAGAGGACTAACTGAAATTACTTTTTGCCTTGCCAACCGCCATGCCAGCCGGCGAGATAGGCTTCGAGATCAAAGCCTGTCTTTTTGGCTTCTGCGGTCAGGCCGTTGATATCCAAAATTCTAAAGCCATCTTTGTGTGGATCAATCAAGCCACGTCGAGCCCATGCCTTGATGATGCTGTTCACTCTTTGACGAGTGCCGCCCACACGCGAACCCACTTCCGATTGGCTATCAATGGCGGCCAACCACACAGAGCCATCGGCTTCTTGTTTTCCACGCAGCCGAATCATGCGAAGTAAATATACGGCTAAGCGGACATTGAGATTGTGAAGGCTCAGTAGCTCAATGCGGCCGCCAATGACGGCTGCACGGCTGGTGAACTCCGTATACAGACCGCGATAGTAGGTTGGCCAACGCTGAGAAAATTCTTCCATCACTGACAGCGATATAACCGCAACGGTGGCGTCTTCTTGGCAAACGCAGTTGACGAGATATGTAGGTCGCTCAGCGGGAACAACATGAGGAAACCAACCGCCTGCAACGACTTCTTCAAGGGTGATTTCATCGCCCTTTGATGTGGCTAGAAATATTCTGAAAACGCCACTGACAACGCCATAAATATTCGTTGCGGCATCACCTGCATAAAAGACGGCCTTACCTTTCTGGATTTGTTTGATGGTCGCACGCGCAGCGAGCCATTCCTGTGCCTCAGCAGGCACATAAGCAAACCACTTCCATCCACGGATGAGGCCAAGTATCACCGGTGATGGCGTACCAGAATCGGACTTCTCCGGATGTGAGGTCATAGGACTATTGGCGTGGCGGCGGACTTCATTGCGTATATTAAACACTACTCAAAATTAATCAGGCGGCGTTGCGCGCATGAGCGCGGAAGGCGCTTGTGTCTGTCTCTGTTGTGACAGCAGGCAATTTCGAGTCAAAGTACATTCGCTTCACTGATGCCAATGCCGTTGAAGCCACATCGTATCCTATTGTCGAAGTGGCGCCGGTCTTGGAAAGAGTGCAGGTAATAAGAGCAGGACGGCAGCAGCGCCTGAGCGGCTTGCTGGCAGATGCTGAAAATTGTCGTGGTAATGCGTGAAAATTATTTTCACGAGCCATTGAGCTTGCAGAAGGTGATACGTGCTTCTGTCGCTATGATGGGAAGAGACTCACGAAGTGAGCTCAGTGTAAGGATGCCCGCCGACTAGGTGTATAAACCTAGCCGGGTGTTGATTAAGAATTCGACGAAACTTTAAAGCCCTTTAAGCGGCTTTAGGAATCGTTTCTATATTGCTGGCCTGTTGAGCCGCAGTCTGAGGCTGGATCTTTTGCACGGTGGCGTTAACCACTGGGCGGCGGACGACATCAAACTTCAGGGCCTTATGGTCGGTAATGCCATCCAGGATAACGAGGACAGTCATACCGCCAAAGATGGCGCCAGTGACGGTTGCAACGAAAATCTCAATGGTGATTGAAAGCGGATCCATGGCATTACTCCTGTTGTGACGGAAGCTATTTGACTCCAAATGTTGCGCCGCAACAATTGACATTAATTCGCCTCACCGTTGAGAAAAAGTAACGGTAGTCCATTTACTTATATCTTTATAAGAATCAAGGAATTGTCATGAGAAACCCGATAGCCGTTTTGCTTGAGCGTCTCGTTATGCAGCCGATGTGGGCGCAGTTTCGTACCGGACTGGAGTCCGCGGCTGTTCCGGGGAGTGGGGGAGTGCTCTTTCTAGGGGACAGCATTACCCACATCGGCCGTTGGGATCTGATGTTTCCGTCAATTGCCACGCGTAATTTCGGTATCAGTGGCGAGCGCTCGGGTCACCTGTTGGAACGATTGGGCCCAATCGTCAGCATCAAGCCTCATAAAATTTTCATTCTGATTGGAACTAACGATCTGGCCACCAAAATCAAGATCGAAGAAATTGCCGCGAATGTTGCCCAGCTCGTTGATGAGTTGGTCCGCGCACTTCCTGACTGCAAAATATATTTGCAGACTGTTTTGCCTCGCGCGAATAAATTCACCGCACGAGTGAAGGCACTCAATGCGCTCTATGCCGAGATTGCTAAACAACGCAGGATTGAACTGATCGATCTATTTCCTCTTTTCGATGACGGCACGGGTGCTATCAGAAAAGAAGTGACGAACGACAAGCTGCACTTGATGGGCCCTGGCTACAAAATCTGGCGTGATGCAATCGAGCCGCTTGTGCTCGCTGCTTAAGCTATTTAGAAAATCCAAAGATTCGGAGCAATCGATGAGCCACATTGAAGTAACGACTGAAGGGCACATTTTAAAGATTCGCGTAAACCGTCCAGAAAAGCACAATGCCTTATCGCCGGAGATGTACAGCGATATCGGGAAGGCACTAGCGCAGTTGGATGGCGATCAAAATCTTCGCGTCGGTGTGATTCACGCCGAGGGCAAGCACTTCACATCCGGCATCGAGCTGGATAAGTGGGCACCTATTTTTGCTAAAGGTAATGGCTTTCCGCTCGACAACGATTCGATTGATCCTTTCGCGTTGCAAGGTCGTCGCTGCCGCAAGCCACTCATCATCGCCTTGCAAGGAAACTGTTTTACTTGGGGCGTTGAGCTGATGCTCACCACCGATATTCGTGTTGCGGCTGATGACACCAAGTTTGCAATGCTGGAAGTGAAGCGCGGCATTTACCCCTGTGGCGGCGCAACGCTGCGTTTGCCTCAGCAGATGGGCTGGTCCAATGCACATCGCTATCTTTTGACGGGCGAGCCTTGGAGTGCCGCTGAATCTTATCGATTAGGTTTGGTGCAAGAAGTCGTGCCAGCAGGAGCCCAGTTACTCAAGGCCATGGAGCTTGCGGAGAGCATCGCCAAGGCCGCGCCCTTAGGCGTGCAAGCCGTACTCAAGTCCACGCGACTGGCTGCACTGGAAGGCGAAGAAGAAGCGACCAAGCTTCTATTTAAAGACCTGATCCCCGTCATGAATAGCGAAGATGCGATGGAAGGCGTCCGATCATTCATGGAGCGCAGAGACGCCAAGTTTATTGGCCGTTAATCGCTGAATGCTCTTGATGTCGTATCAAGACTGAATTAATTGCCACTCTCGTGCCTTCGATAAGGCGTCTTCGCGAGAGCTGGCACCGAGCTTCCAGTAGATATTCTTCACGTGCCATTTCACTGTGCCAGGAGAAATTCCTAGTCCACGTGCAGCGCCTTTCAGTGAGAAGCCTTTCCCTTGCAGCTCCAAGATTTCTGTTTCACGTGGTGTTAACGACGCAGTGAACAAAGCGACGTCTGTTGAAAGGGGAAGGGCCTGAGCAAGCGGCGATATCTCCGGCGCAGAAACAACGAAAGAGCTATGCTGAATGGTTGTACTCATATGATTTTGCGTAGAGGTTTGCATGAAAGGCTCGCGTGAAATCAACATCAAATTGAATATTATTGGTCCAGCCACTTATTTAACGTGTCGACGTCATTATTGGTCTGCTTAACAATCGACCTGCTGCGATGAGTGTGTCTTGGTCTTGAGATGTTCGCTGTCACAGAGGGGACACACGGTGAGGTCAGCTCTGCGATTGGGATATTGCAGAAACCAAGATTGCAGGCGAGGCGATCGTCGCGCTGTTTTAATAATTAATGTGGCAACAGGAAGCTGGGACTAAGCAATCATGCCCAGCTTTCGCGCTCTAGCCAGGGCATCCTCGCGAGACACGGCGTGAAGCTTTCCAAAAATATTCTTCAGGTGCCATTTCACGGTGCCTACCGACATGTTCAAGGCGCGTGCAATGCTCTTGCTCGACAAGGCTTTCGCGACCAAGGCGAGTACTTCCAACTCCCTCGGCGAGAGCCGCTCTGACGGGGAATGAGTCGGAGCGTTCTCTGGCTGCATTGCGACATCAATCGCCGGTTCTAACTCATTCTTTGCCGCGAGAAGCAGGGCCTGAGATTTGGAATCTGTTGCGATACTGATGAGTTGTTTTGTTAGCGGCAGTGCAATGACGCCAAGATCTGGTAGTACGCGCATCATTCCTGCTTCGGCTGCTGTACTGAGTACCTGCTGGCCTAATTCAATGGCTTCGTTGGACGCGCCACTTTTTAGCAACGTGATCGCACGCATGAAACCCAGTTTTGTGGATTGCAAAAGGCGTCTATTCTCTTGCGTGATCCGAGCGGCCGCATCTATTGCAGCGAGAGCCGCCGTTGAATCTTGCGATGAGAAAGCAGTCATGGCGCGCGCGATTACAGCAGCCATGCGAATCTCGCTCCACGCACAATTGCGTGCATCGCGATACTTTTCACCCAAGCGATCAAGCTGGGTCAGCAAGTCATTAATCGAGGCGGTTCTGGCTTCGCGTATCGCCAATAGAATCTGGTCGTAAAGGCTCCAAGCCACGATGCGGTCTAAACGCTTCTGGTAGCCGATCTCTTCTAAACGCAACAAAGTTTCTTGCGCGCCTTTCGCGTTTCCATCCAAATACTGGATGCGTGCTTTAACGCGATAAGCAAACAGCTGGCCGTCAGTGGTCCCGACAGCATCAATCAAATCGAGGTAGCGATCGAGAAACTCACGTGCTTGATTGATGTCTCCTGATTGATAAAGTGCTTCGAGCAGATATCCAGAAAACAAACCAGCAGCATCTACGCCGTACGTGGTTCGTTCCAGCGCATCGACGATATAGGTTTGTAGCGAGGCTGTTGCGAGACTGATATTGCCTTGAATGAGATGGCTGAGTCCTACAACGATATCGATCAGTGGTCGCGGATAATCAGGCCGTTCTTGAGTTTCAATCTGATAACGAAGTCGGGCGACCTCTCGTGCTTCTTCAAATTTGTTGGCATAAACCAAACTCATGCTGACGATGTTACGGAGCAGCAGAGAATTAAATGCATTGACCGACGGCTTTTCGATAATCATCGGCTCGACGATGCTCAAGCATGCCGCTGTATCGTCTTTCACCATGAAATAGTTGCATGCGCGTAATAGCTGCACTTCCATTTCTACTTTGGGCAGACGGTGATCTGGATGTTGTGCAATATCCGCCATGCTGTTTTCGAAGTCTTCTTGGCGGTTACAAAGGATTTGTGCCCACGCTGCGCACAGGCAAACATTTAGACGGCTGCGTAGGCTCTCTCGTGGAACCGCATCACAACGTTTCAGTAGCTGAATGAAGTTGGCGCTGTTCACCATGCGCCGTGCGGTGCTATCGATTAATTGCACTACGTAATCTGTATCGCCAGCGTCAGTGGCATGGCGAATCGCTTCGATATGAAGCCCGTTTTCCGCGAACCAATGGCTTGCGGTGTTGTGAATCTTGCGAAGCTCGGCCTCGTCGAGGCGACTAAGTCGCTTATTCAGAAACTCCGAAAATAGTCGATGGAAGCGATACCAAGGCTCCGCGTCTAATGTTTCGATCTGAGCCAAGAAAAGATTTTCATTTTCGAAGCGTGCCAAGTATTCAGCGGCCCTCGGATTGCCGGTCAATTTCTCTGCGAGTGCGCGATTGAATCGCCTGCATGCTGAGATGCGAACCAGAAAATTAAACTCGTCGTCGGTCAGCTGCTCGACGATGGCGGTTTCCATGTACTTTTCCAGAGCGTCGACTTTAGATAGCGAGCGATTCGACTGGAGGTCAAAGAATTGAGCAGTGTTTTTCTGTTTGCGTAAGGTGAACGCCAGTATTTGCAGGCCTGCTGGCCAGCCGTCTGTCATCTTATGCAAGGCTTTTTCTTGCGTGGATGTCAGGCCGGGGAGTTTCTGGGACTGCAGAAAATTGTGTGTTTCAGTCTGAGTAAAGCGTAATTCTGGGAAAGTTAGTTCCAGAACTTCGTCATCAGCCTGAAGTCGCGTGATTTTTAGAGAAGGTCTGTTGCGTGAGCTCAGCACCAGATGAAAATTCGCCGGAGCCAGTGAGAGCCAATAATCGATGAACTTCAGCGCGCCAAAAGAAAACAGGTGATGCAGATCATCGATCACCATGTAGACCGTTTTCTCATGATCGTGAATATCGTTGATCAACGAGGCAACCAGCGGCAGCCAAGCTTTGCCGTTGGAGCGCAGATAAACGTGCAGCGCTTCCTTGTCGATGACAAGACCAGCTTGCTCAAGGCTTTCTACGATGTAAGAGCCAAAGTAGAGTTCGTTGTCGTCCACACCCGCGTTGTACCAAGCGACATTCACGCCTTGTAGAAGCAGCGACCGACGCCATTGGGTCAATAGTGTCGTCTTTCCACAGCCACCCGGTGCCAGCAACAGCGTAAGTTTGCGGTCGCGTGCGCCATTGAGTTGTTCTAGCAAGCTATCGCGATTGACAGGCGCACTGCTGACGCGCGGGGGCGCGAGCTTGGTACGGATCAGTGGCATTTCACCGGGGGTCATCTGAAGAGCTGTTCCTTTCGCTCTGCGCGTATGAAACGCGCATCTCCTTAGGGCTGTTTTGGCCCTTATAACGAGCCCTTATATAGTCTGAGAATACCGCCTATTCAGGGTAAGGACCGGACCTTGTCGCGCAGACCCCTCTCCTCGGGGGGGGACGCTTGGCGAGAACCCGCATGTAATCTCGCTCGCAATCACATCAGAATTAAAAGAGACCCTAGGGATCGACATGGCAAGCACCTATCTCACACAGGCATTACACCGCGCGAAAGCGCTCTATCCGTCGCGCACGGCCACTATTTATGGCGGCCGTCGCCGGACTTATGCGGAATTTGTTGATCGCGTGGCGCGTTTAGCTGCGGGTCTGCGACAGGTTGGCGTGATGCCGGGCGACCGCGTTGGCGTTCTTGCACAGAATTCTGATCGCTATATCGAGCTGTATTACGCCGTCTGGTGGACGGGCGCGGTGATCAATCCGTGCAACACCCGTTGGAGCCCGCGCGAGATTGCCTATTCGCTCGATGATTCCAAGACCAGTGTTTTGGTTGTAGACGACACGTTTGCACCGATGGTGGACGATCTTGCCAAGCGCTCCGACTCTCTGCGTACTCTGATTTATGCTGGCGACCGTGAAGCGCCCGCCGGGATGCATATTTATGAGCAGCTCATTCTCGACTGCGCGCCGATGGCCGATGCGCTGCGCTCGAATGAAGACCTTGCTGGCATCTTCTACACCGGCGGCACCACCGGATTTCCAAAGGGTGTGATGCTGACGCATTCCAGCCTGTGGAGCAGCACGGTCACGATCGCAGAAATGGTTGCGCCGTTTGAATCTGTGGGTCTGCATTCAGCGCCGATGTTTCATCTGGCCGATGGCGCTTTCATTTTGGCGCTGACGTTGAGAGGCGGCACTCATGTCGCCATCCCGGGCTTCGATCCGAATCTTGTCGTTGACGTTATTCCAAAAGAAAAAGTTACCGTGACACTGATGGTGCCGACGATGATTCAGATGTTGGTCGACCATCCGAAGTTTGATCCGCCTTCGATGAAGTCGCTCACTCAAATTATTTACGGCGCTTCACCGATCAGCGAGGCGCTGTTGTACCGCGCAATGGATGGCCTGCCAGAAACCAAATTTACACAGGCCTATGGCTTGACCGAAATGTCGCCGGTGATCAGCTTTTTGGGTTCAGAACATCACGTTCGTGACGGCAAGAAAATACGCTCGGCCGGGCAGCCTGCGTTCAGTGTTGAAGTGCGTATTGTTGATCCTGAAGGAAATGAAGTGCCTCGCGGAACGGTTGGTGAAATCTCTGCTCGCGGTCCCGGTGTGATGCAAGGCTATTGGGGCAAGCCAGATCAAACCGCCGCAGCGCTGCGTGATGGCTGGTTGCTGACCGGTGACGGCGCTTATATGGACGACGACGGATTTATCTTCGTCGTCGATCGCGTAAAAGACATGATCGTCAGCGGTGGCGAGAATGTGTATTCGGCTGAAGTGGAAAATGCAGTGGCGCAACATCCCGCGGTCGCATCCTGCGCGGTGATTGGCATCCCCAATGCTCAGTGGGGCGAAGCGGTTCACGCGGTGATTGTCTGTGCTGCAGGCGTAGAGCCGCCGACATGTGAAGAGATTCGCAATCATTGTCGTGATCTAATTGCGACATACAAATGCCCGCGCAGCATCGAAATTAAAGATGCGCTGCCTTTGTCCGGCGCTGGAAAAGTTCTCAAGACCGTATTGCGCGAGCACTACTGGAAAGAGCAGGAACGCAAAGTCGGCTAATCGATGTTGGACCTAAACAGATTCAAGGAAGAGATCAGTTAAGTGAGACCACCACTAAGCGGCGTAAACATTGTTGAGTTTGAAGGCCTCGGCCCGGGTCCGCTTGCGGGCCTGATGCTCGCGGGCATGGGCGCTAACGTCACGGTTATCGCGCGTCCGCAAAGAGGCGCGGTGAATGCGCAGCTGGGTGGTGATGGCGAAGATCCAATACGTCGCGGTAAAAAAATCTTGACGATCGATCTGAAACAAGCGGGTGGTGTGCAGCAGGCGATGGATTTGGTCGCGACTGCTGATGCGCTGATCGAAGGCAATCGCCCGGGTGTGATGGAACGCTTGGGTCTTGGCCCGGCAGATTGCGCAGTACGAAATCCGAAACTGGTTTATGGCCGCATGACCGGCTGGGGCCAAACCGGCCCGCTGGCAATGGCAGCAGGGCATGACTTGAACTACGTTGCGCTGTCTGGATTGTTGTCATTGTCTGGTCGTCCTGGCGAACGTCCGATCATTCCACCCACAATCGTCGGCGATGCCAGTGGCGCACTGGGTCTTGCCTTCGGAATCGTCTGCGCTTTGCTTGATGCGCGTGCGAGCGGAAAGGGCCGAGTGGTCGATGCCGCGATCGTTGATGTGCTCGCCATGCTTAGCGGACTTGCGCTATTCGCGCGTGCCGGTGGTCAGCTTGATGGTGAAGAACTGAGTCCGTTTTATGACTCACCGTTCTACGATGTTTATAAATGCGCTGATGGCGAGAGCATCACCATCGCCGCGATGGAACCGCAGTTCTATCGCTTGTTGCTCGACAAGCTGAATCTCAGCGATGTGGATCCCGCAGCGCAATACGATAAAAGCACTTGGCCTGCTTTGAAGGCGAGAATCACCGACATTTTCTCCAAGAAGCCACGCGCACATTGGGACGCGCTGATCGAAGGCAGTGATGTTTGTTATTCACCGGTGCTCAGCATTGCTGAAGCGACGCAGCATCCTCACAACATCGCCCGTGGCAACTACACAGTCTCGGCAAACGGTGAAGTGCAGGCGGCGAGTGCGCCCCGCTTCTTTCCGCTTAATGTGAATAGCGTTGCTTAGATCGCAGTCGCTACGTCGATAACGCTTTATGCCTCGCCGCTTTCCACCATGCGAGTGAATTCAAGAATCGCGGCAGCGACACCTTCTGGATCGTCATAAACCGGATTGTGTCCGCAGCCTGGAAGCACGACATGCGTCTTTAGTCCGAGTAAATCGAGCAGAGGTTGGCCCCATTGTTCGAACGGCAACACGGTGTCCTTTTCAGCCCAAACAACACGCAGCGGCACTTTGCAATCCGCTGGCAAGGGCTCCATCGGACGCAAGTGATCATTCATGTATTCGTTCGAGATCTTCACCGTTGGAAGACGATCGAGTGAATCGCGCGCTTCAGCGGCAGAGATGCGCTCACCATGTTCCATGCCTGCGGCCAGCAGGCGTTTGCGTAGAGCGGTCGAGCTAAACGCCAATTTCAGCAGGGGCTTCACATACGGCAAGAGTTTGAACGATGCGCGTGCGCCGCTGATAAACGCGACCTTCTCGGCTTCGTCGCGCCAAGCGCCAGCAGGCGAAAGACCGAGCGCTGAGCGAGCCAAGCCATAGCGCGCCATTTCAAACACCATCCAACCGCCGAGTGAATTGCCAACAAAGTGCGCCTGAGTAATGCCGCGCGCTTTAAGTTGTACTGCGAAAGCTTCAGAGATACTGACCGGACTCGCAGGCTTGTTCAGAGAGATGCCACCAGTGTGACCGGGCAGGGTGGGAATCAGCACGCGATGATGCCGTTCAAGTAATGGCAGCAGGGGTTTCCATTGACGCCATGTGGCGCTGAAGCCATGCAAGAGCACCAAGGTGCTGCCTGATCCGCCTTCATACCATTCGGGGGTTCGATTTGGGTCAGTGCTCATAGGGCTCTCTTTGCGTGGCGAAAAGTCGTGACGTTGTCAGCGTGAATCTACAGCTAGGCGCTCTTTCACATACCTGCCGAATAGGGAGGGGATTTACGACGGCCGTACGATTACCCTATTAAGCGGTGCAAATCCCGGTGGACGGACGTCAATGATGTTTTATCTTCTGCAATTCCAGTTTTTTCGGGATCTGATACGCCAATCCGTGCGCTGGCAAATACGCTGGAAATGGCGCGGACATTCTGTGAATGCGATAACCGTAAGCGATCGTCGCATCGCAGTGAAGAACGGTGATATTGGCTTACGCATCTATACGCCGGACGGCAGCGGCCCTTTCCCTGTGATGGTTTTCTATCACGGTGGCGGCTGGATTGGCTGCGATCTTCATACTCATGATCCAACGTGTCGTGAGCTTTGCGCCAGAAGTCAGCACATTGTGGTGTCGGTGGACTATCGGCTTGCGCCGGAGTTTCTATTTCCTTGTGCGCCGAATGATTGTTTCGAAGCTTTGGATTGGGTGCGCACGCATGGCGCAGAGCTCAACGCCGATATCAAACGTCTCGTGGTGTGCGGCGATAGTGCAGGCGGAAATCTTGCCGCAGTGGTTGCAATCAAGGCCAGAACGCAGTTCCCCGGCCTGATCAAAGGGCAGGTCCTGATCTATCCGGTTACCGATCACTATTCGGCAAACACGGCATCTTTTGTCGAATTCGCAAATGACAAAGGACTCTCAGCTAAGGGTGTGAAGTGGCTGTGGGAGACGTATCTTGGTAAAGACACCGTGCCGAAAGGCCATCGATATCAGAACGATCTGGCGACGCCGCTGACCTGTAGTGATCTCAAAGGCCTTCCACCCGCACTGGTGATTACGGCTGAGCGCGATGTATTGCGTGATGAAGGCATCGCCTACGCCCAGAAGCTTGCAGACAATGGCGTCGCCGCGAAGCAGACGACCTATCCGGGCGCTGAGCATGGCTTTCTGTCCAGTAATGGCCTGAGTCTGGAATGCATTACAGCGCTGAACGAGATCGCTGAATGGCTCCGGACCCACAATTATTAAGGATTAATGAAGTCTTAATAGGCCTTATAATGGCCGCAGCAGGCCATTTGCAATGCCTCGCGGCCGTGGTAAGACTTCGAACCATTACGTTTCTAAATCAGTGTTGCGGAAAGATCTTCCAAGCTTGAAATGAACGATAACGACCAGTCCACATTCAAAGAAGCAGAAAAATCTTCTTGGGATACTGCCACCGGCAAGTGGATGGTCGACCAACTTCAATTGGCACAGCCTGAATCGACGACGACAAGTTTTGGACTAGCGCCAGAAGAAGTTGGTCAGTTACAAGAAATCGCAAAATCAGGCGCGACTCGCTTCTATTTTCCAAAGAAGCTTGAGCAGCGATTTCAGCAAGAGCAACGTCAGCAAAACAGAGCACAGCGTCTAACCGTTGCTGCTTTGACGATGATTTGTTTTGCCTTGGAACCCTTGCTGAGTTATTGGCTGGTCACTATTCCGGATGGTGCGAAGTCACTTGAGCTATGGCTGTGCTTTGGCGTCATCGTTCCAGCTTTTGCTATCGCGACATTCCTTCAATTTTATTTTGTCGCTTCTGAGTTAGCGGAGGCCAGTCTTCTGTTGGCGATCTGTGCCGAAGTGGCTGTCATCGAGATTCTGCGATTGCATGCCACGACTCTTGGCATTTATATCGTGCCGACCATCACGGCTTCGGTGGCGATTACCGCCTTCGCGCTGATCGGTTTGACGTTCCGGCGCAGAACAACGCTCTTCATCGGCTACTTCGCAATCATCTGGTTCACTGATGCTTACTTCAGTGAGTTCAATGCTCAGCGTGATGTCAGCGTTTGGATTAATGAATTCATTGTGCTGACACTGGTATGGGTTGCCTCGGCGTTTAACCGAATCAATGTCAGACGCGCTTGGGCTGCAAATATCCTTTTAGAAATTTCAGCCAATCAAGATTCGCTGACAGGTCTATCAAACAGAAGCGCGTTCGAAACACACTACGAACAACAAATGCGTCTTGGCCGCAGGTATGGAAAGTCGTCTGTTTTGGCGCTGATCGATCTCGATCACTTCAAGCAGGTTAATGATTATTACGGACATCCTTATGGCGACGCCGTTTTAATTAAAGTGGGGCTCCTGCTCAACGATTGTGCAAGACGCCCCGGCGATTTTGCTGCGCGTATTGGTGGTGAGGAATTTGCTTTGTTCCTTTACGACTGCACGGCCGAGGGCGCACGTTCCCACCTCGATGCGATGGTGCAAGCAGTTCAGGCACTAGGACTGGAACACGTTAAGAGCAAAGTCGGTTTCGTCACCATCAGTGTTGGCGCCGTTTTACTTCCGGCTGAATCGGCTCTTTCCAAGGCGTATCAGTTGGCGGATATCAATCTCTACAACGCCAAAGGTGCAGGGCGTAACCAACTGGTTGTTTCTGAACTTAGCTAAGAAACTGTCCTCATTCGCAAGTGACAGTTTTAAATTTTCTGGGATTTCATACGCTTAAAAAGTAGGCTAATTCTCACAACAGTTCGAGCGATTATTTCGTCGCGATTCGCCAACGCGAGGGCTAAGGTCATTTGCCCACAGGATTCTCTGCAAGTCTTCAACCGCCGGAGATTACGATGAAAAACCGTATGGCTGTGCCTCATGAGCGTGCTTTGCCACAGGCGATGGCTTACCTTTTTTATTACCTGATATTTGTAGCGCTGGCGTTTTTAAGTCAAGAACGCTGGATCACGACGCTCTCTATTGTCTTCTCCGTTATTACCTTGATTCGCGCGATCAGACTCTTTGCCAAAGTGATGTTCAATCACGGTGAATATATCGATGAAGAACTAACACATCGAATTGAATTGCCGCGAAATTACTAGCCGTATTGATTTCCCTGCGACCGAGAACCGCCATACCGCAAATGCGTGAGGTGTTCCCTCCGAATCAGCCATAGGCTTCAATGAGTTAATCCTCATTGCGACCAGGCGATTTTGTATGCGTGAATTTACAGCGGAACAACGCGAGTTCCGTTCAGCGTTTCGTACCTTCCTCGAAAATGAAGTAGCGCCGCATATGGATGCCTGGCGTGAAGTCGGCGTCGTTGATCGGGAAGTATTCCGTCGCGCTGGTGAGCAAGGCTATTTAATGATCTGGCCAGACGAGCGCCATGGTGGTTCTGGCGAGCGTGATTTCCGCTACAGCCAGATCATCATCGAAGAATCTGCACGCACCATGACCTCCGACTGGTACGCCACGCTGCATTCGCGCGTAGCCGGTGGGTATATCGACCGATTCGCCACCGAAGAACAAAAAATGCGTTGGCTGCCACGCTGCGCAAGCGGCGAAGCGATTCTCGCCATCGCAATGACCGAGCCGCAGGCCGGTAGCGATTTGGCAGGCATGCGAACCAATGCAGTCGATCAAGGCGATCACTTTCTGCTGAACGGCAGCAAGACTTATATCTCCAACGGCATCAATGCCGACTTGGTGGTTGTCGCCGCCAAAACCGGCGATGCTTCCGGACGCTCCCATCAGATCAGCTTGTTCATTGTCGAGCGCGGCATGGCGGGTTTCACGCGTGGTCGCAAGCTAAAGAAGATCGGCATGCAGGCGCAGGACACTGCCGAGCTGTTCTTCAGCGACGTACGCGTGCCAAAAGAGAATTTGCTGGGCGTAGTCGGAGAAGGTTTCCGCTATCTGACGGAATGTCTTGCTGAAGAGCGCTTGGTTTCAACTGCGCAGAATCTTGCTGGCGCTTGGAAAGCATTTGAAGAAACCCGCGATTTCGTGATGCAGCGTGAGCTATTCGGAAAACGTCTTGCTGATCTGCAAAACACGCAGTTCAAGCTCGCTGCGTTAGAAGCTGAACTCGACGTTGTTCAACTTTATCTTGATCACTGCGTTGTTGAACACAACGCTGGCAGGCTCAATAGCAATAAGGCAGCGAAAGCCAAGCTGGTTTCCAGTGAGCTACAGGGTCGCGTTGTTGACGAGTGCCTTCAGTTGCACGGTGGCGCTGGCTACATGGATGAGTATCCGATCAGTCGCTTGTTCACCGAGGCACGCATCAACCGTATTGCAGCAGGTTCGTCAGAAGTGATGAAGCTGATCATCGGACGCGATTTGCTCAAGAGCAACTACCAAAGCTTCTTCGACCGGCACTAAAAAATGACGACTTATAAAACGCTGCTGACAGAGCGCGCCGATAAAATTCTGACGGTCACGCTGAATCGACCCGAAAAACTCAACGCGCTATCCGCCACGTTGTTGGCCGAATTGCGTGCGCTGTTTGCAGAAGTGGCCTACGACCCAGAAGTTTCAGTGGTCGTGATCAAAGCTAGTGGCAAAGCTTTCACCGTCGGCTATGACCTTAACGAATCCGAATGGCTGATCAGCCAGTACCCAGCTAACTACGACGGCAAGGTCGATCTTGATCGTGATCGTCAGGACATCCTCGGTCTGGTCGATCATTGGGTTCAGCTGTGGAAGTTTCCAAAGCCGATCATCGCGCAGGTTCAAGGCCTGTGTTTATCGGGTGGCGGCGAGCTATTAGCGATCTGCGACATGGTGGTTGCTGGCGAAGACGCACAATTCGGTCATCCTGCTGGTCGCGATCTTGGTATTCCGCCCACGGTATTCATGTGGCCAATGCTGATCGGCATGCGTAAGACGCGCGAGCTGTTGTACACCGCAAAGCTCATTGGCGCTGTCGAAGCCGAAAGATTGGGCTTGGTCAATCAAGTTTCACCACGCGAAGCGCTCGATCAGCAGACTCGCGAATTGGCGTTAGATGTTGCCAAAACGCCATCAAACCATCTGGCCATTCTTAAGAGCGCAACCAATCGCTTTTACGAAAACATGGGCATGTTCGCATCGTGGCAAAGCGGTGCGGAGCTTGATGCGATCTTTCACCAAAGCCCGGCGTACATCGCTTTCTTCAAACTCGTCAAAGAGCAAGGCATGCGCGCAGCGCTGGATAACCGCCGCAAGCTTTACGGCTAGGCATGGTGTGAAATGAAGGGGCGGGGCGATGATTTCGATCATTGCCTCGCCCCTTATTTCGTTGGCATGTCACATTTGGGCGAGCTATTTCGTCTATGTCGGGTATGTGATCCACTTAGGCCCCCGAATGACTCCAGCAAACGTGATGACCCTTTCTGAACGCGCCCAGCGCTATGACCGCGATCATGCGAGCAGCTTGCGTGCGCTGGCTTACCGCATGCTCGGCTCGCGGGCTGAGGCGGAAGACATCGTGCAGGAGGCTTGGCTGCGTTGGGCCAAGGTGGATGAAAGCACGGTGGAGCATGCCGGCGCGTATCTCTCGCGCATGGTGACCAATCTCTGTCTGGACTTATTAGGCTCGGCTGCGGTGAAGCGTGAGCAGTACTTCGGTGTGTGGTTGCCAGAGCCGCTGTTGAATGATGATGCGGACTGGGCGCCTGATCCGGAATCGCAGGCAGAGTTTGCACAGGATGTATCAGTGGCATTCATGCTCGCGCTGGAGCGTCTTTCGCCTTTGGAACGTGCGGCTTTTTTATTGCATGAAGTATTTGATTTGGACTTTGGCGAAGTCGCACGCCGACTGGATAAGAGTCCAGATGCCTGTCGTCAGCTCGCGAGTCGCGCACGTAACCACGTAAAAGCGGACTACGCGCGCCAAGAAGTGCAAGAAGAAGAGCGTGAGCGTCTATTTAGCGCTTTTAGCGAAGCGGTCAAAAATTTTGACGTAGATGCACTAGCCAAAGTGCTGACCGAAGACGCGGTGATGCTGGCGGACGGCGGCGGCAAGGCGACTGCAATATCTCGTCCGCTGCACGGCGGCTTGGTCGTCGCCAAAACGTTCATTGGTTTCTGCAAGCTGCCCGCCAGCAGCGCTTGGCGCATGGAGCCTGCACGCGTGAATGGCATGCCAGGCTGTCTGATTGTCGATGACGCAACTGGCAAGTTGGTGCAGACCATCGCCATGGCGTTCTCGGCGACTGAATCTGGCCGAATCGCGGGGCTCTACATCCAGCGCAATCCCGACAAACTGCAAGGCGTATTGGCCTCACTCGGTCGCTAACAAAATCTTTCCACGATCGATGTCACAAAGCGCGGGGCTGGATCGTCTTAACCATGACGATCCAATGCAATGCGTCACATGAGTATCGCCCCCTTACGATTCGCTAATGGAAATTGAACATGACTAACAGCAACGCCCCATCTCGTTTGAACTATCAGCAACAGTCGCCCGAACTGATGAAGAAGCTTGTCGACATCGGCATGGGCATCGCCAACAGCGGCCACATTGACCGTGGGCTGTCTCTATTGGTGGATATCCTCGCTTCACAGTTGAACGGCTGCGCTTTCTGCGTCGACATGCATGTTAAAGAAGCCAAGCTGCATGGCGAGCGCGAGCTGCGCTTGCACCACGTCGCCATCTGGCGTGAGTCACCATTGTTTACCGCGAAGGAGCGCGCAGCGTTCGCATGGACCGATGCACTGACTCGCATCGCCCCAAACGGTGTCACTGATGAGCTCTATGCTGAGGTCAGCGCGCAGTTCAACGACAAGGAACTCTCAACGCTGACTTTCCGCGTTGCTACGATCAATGCCTGGAATCGCCTCAATGTCGCGTTTCGCACCACGCCGGGCATTTACGACAAGGCTTTTGGTTTGGACAAAGCTGGTCTTAACTAAGCTGGCACAGACTATCGGCTTCATTAAGTCGTGAATAAGAGCTGGAGCGGAATAATTGCTCTGGCTCTTTTTTATTCATTCCCTCAGTCAGACCGTCGCATTTTCGACACAAGAAATTCACAGAGACACTGCGTATCGTTGTTCTAAACTTGTGCATAAGTGCCAAGAACTTAAATTGAATCAGTACGGTTCACGAGTTTGAACAAACTTTCACCGATGACATTGCCACTGTCACATTCGACTGGCAGTATTGCTCATGTTACAGGCGACATTTCGCTTAGAAATGTACAAGCTTGCCGTGAGTATTTGTTCGCGCCTTAACTTTGTTACAACACTTAAGGCCCCGCATGACCGAACAAAAAACTGAACTCGTTGTTTGCTCCGGATCGATTATTGCGCAGCGTTTATTCGATGTGGCCTACGCCATTGATCTGGAAAAAGCGGAAGCGCTGTGGTCGTTGCGCTCGCCAACCTCTAGCAGTCGTCGTCGATTGAGCGCGGCGCCAGTTAAAGCCATTTCATTTGGTGTGCCGCCGGTCGTTCTAACGCTGGATGCTGTTCAGGTGCCTTCGCAGCAAGGTTTCGAAATGGCGACGGTCACCGCTCGCCTGTACGACTTTGGGGTGATTTGCATTTCAGTTCGCACCGCAGTCACAGACTGTGAGTGGACTGAATATTCCAGAAAGCTGGAAGGCATCGATCAGGCCATTGGTTATTCGTCGAGCACAGACTTATGGGCCAACATTCTTGATCCACTGGTCAAAATGCTAATGCCAGCGTTGCTCAAGCCCAGTCAGTCCAAGCTGCAAGAAGATTATGTTCTGGCGGTTGTGCATCAGTGGAATGAGCCGATTACGGCGACAGAACTGCTGAATCGAATTGATCTGGTTCCACTGCTCTCAGGCGACAAACGCCCACTGTCTGAAGGCGCACGACGTGATTTGATGCGCCACAAGTTCTCATATTATGAAGATGATCTTGTCGTATTAACCTGGGATCGAGCGCTGATCTATGAACCGCGCGGAGATTCAGACGTTGCAGATATTCTCGAAGTAGCCAACGCGCAGCTGCTGGAAATGCGCTATTACGACGAATTGTTGGACGATGAACTGCCGAGAATGTACGACCTCGTCGAGGAAACTCGCCGTGCCGCTTATCTCGCTGCGCCTGGGCGTTTTGCGAGTTTGGCCAGACGGCTATACACCTTGGTTGCCGAGGTGACAGAGCTTACCGAGAAGGTCGATAACGCGCT
The DNA here is from genome assembly GCF_003052265.1 of Stenotrophobium rhamnosiphilum. Classification (GTDB taxonomy): domain Bacteria; phylum Pseudomonadota; class Gammaproteobacteria; order Nevskiales; family Nevskiaceae; genus Stenotrophobium; species Stenotrophobium rhamnosiphilum. The sequence continues at coordinate 31,783 of NZ_QANS01000002.1, read as the reverse complement.
GCAGGTGACTGAAGATGTGTATCTGGCGCGAATCTACAGCGCGGCTATTGAGCTGTTTCGTGTGCCAAATGTGAGCAGCGCGGTTGATCGAAAGCTCTCTATCGTTCGCGATACCTATACCGCGCTCTATGACGAATCGTCAGCCACTCGCGCTCAACTGCTGGAGATCACGATCGTTGTTCTGATCGCCGTTGAGATTGTTCTGGCTTTAATTCGTTACTAAGCCAGAACTCTAAGGTTTACGGATGAGCTGTGGCCGTTGCCTGAGGATTGGTCTGTTCAATAAATCTCTGACGATTGCTTGGCGCACTCACAGATAATTTCTTGAATAGAACAGCATGCTGCCCATCGGACACCAGCTGTTCAGGAGTTTTGTCGCCGAACTCCGCAAAGCGATAGTGCTTGAACCAGGTTTTAGCCTCGTCCATGTCGGTTAGTAAAAGCGCGGCTGAGCCCATCACTTTTAACGCGTTTTCCATAAAGTTTTGAAGCGGGGGAGACATCCGCCAATCTTTAATGTGGAGTTGATCAACATGCGCTAATCGCTCTAGCGCGAAAAGATCATAGTCAAAAGCATGTCCGAACCGCTCTGGAGAAATTTCAGAGCGTCCTGCGTAGCGTAGTTTGTTGATCAAAAAATCAAGATCAACAATTTGATGTGCTTGAGTTGGGTTGTTCATTCGTGACTCCCCAGATTACTGATTAACCCGCCAACGGCGGTGCATTGTCTTTCGGCGTGCTTTGACTTGCGGCGACTAAGTGATTGCTACCAGGCGCGACCTGAAACGCTGTGCCAAAACTTTGTGTGTTGCTTGGCGCGCTGATGGTGTCGATATACCACCATTCACCCAGCACTCGCTCTGGCGTTACATCCATCACCATGTAGCCTTTTTTCGCTAGGTCGACATATTTGATGTGTGGATTGCTTACGCGCAGCACATCTTGAATCGGGGCTAGTGCATCCAAGCCCGGCGAAGTCACGGAGGTGCAAACGTATTCAACCGCCAATGAGCCATTGCCATTGATTGAGTTGTAACCGCCAGCCGCATCAAGCGGATTATTCGGATCAGGCGTGAGATCGCAGCCCCATGAGCAATGAATGTCACCAGTGAGCACGACGACGTTGTCGATCTTGCTGTTGGTGGCATCGCCCTTAAGCGCATTAAATATGCGATCACGTGCCGGCGCGTAGCCATCCCACTGGTCGCTATTCAGATAGATTGATGCGCCGAGGGCATTGGGCAATCCTACGACCTTGAGCTGTGCAAACATCACGCCTTGGCCTAGCAACTTCCATTGCGATCCAGAGGTGCGCAGACGATCAATCAGCCAAGCCTCGCCATCGTCGCCAAGCATGGTGCGCTTAGGATCGGTGTAAGCACCGCTCTGAGTGAACGGTGTTATCGGGAGCAAAGTCGCCAATGGCGGCAACAGTTCCGTGACGAGTTCCGGTGGCACATTGCCAGCCAATTGCTTGTCACGCGCACCAACGCGTTCTTCCAGCAAGATCAATTCGGCCAGATCACCGAACTTTAGGCTGCGGTTGTCGCGTTGTGGATTGGCCTTGTCATGCGGCTCGCGCGTTGGCATCCATTCGTAATACGCCTTCAACGCATTGGCGACGCGAACACTCCATGCGCCTTCATCAAATCCTTTCTCGCCATGATTCACCGCGCCATCTTTATAGGCGTTGTCAGCAAACTCATGGTCATCCCAGATGTTGATCATCGGATGTTGGCGATGCAGTTCCTGCAAATCGACATCACGCTTGTACTGCGCGTGACGGGTGCGGTAATCCTGTAGCGTCAGAATTTCATGTGCTGGCTCATAAGCTCGGAAGTCACCATAGACCTCATGGCCATCTTCGCCGCTGCTGTATTCGTAAATGTAATCGCCCAAATGCAGAACGAAATCGAGATCGGCTCGTTCAGCCACTCGGCGATAAGCATTGAACAGTCCATGCGCGTAACTGGCGCATACCACGACGCCAAAGCGCAGTCGCTCCGGCGAGCCCGTAGGCAGGGTGCGTGTACGACCAATCGGCGAGGTGAATGGGCCGACAGAGAACTGATAGTAATAAGTCGTAAACGGCTGCAACCCGGTGGCATCCACCTTAACGGTGTAATCGTGCTCAGCCGTAGCCTGCGTAAGACCACTTGAGACGACGTGCTTCAGCTCAGGATCAGACGTAACGATATAGTTCACCGGCACAGGCGCGTTCACTGGAGCCGTAATGCGTGTCCACAAGATCACGCGATCAACCATCGGGTCGCCACTGGCAACGCTATGCTTGAACGGGTTCTCAGTCAGATCAGAGCCAACCACCGATTCGCTGCGCCCGCAGCCCGGCAGCATTGGCAGAGCGGTAATTGCAGCAGCCCCCGCACCAGCCCGAATCAAAAATTGACGACGTGTAATCCCCTTGCGACGAGGTTTGCTGCGACGCGGTGCACCCATGACATTCCCTTGCTTTGTTTTTACGCTTTAAGCGAGATGAGAATTTTATGGCGCATTGATGACAGGACTAAGACAAAGCAGTTTTGGGTAGGGAATTAGAGATTGGCCTTATTTATCAGTCTCACGCACCAGCGAGGCACGGCTGCTGAGTAGGCTAATACTGAGTCCAAGCAGGGCAATCACGAAGAACGAGATGCGCATACTGGTCGCTTCGGCGATGTAGCCGATAAGCGGGGGCGCGGCGAGAAAGCCAAAGAATGCCAATCCGGAAACCGTGGCGATGGCCATGCTGGGATTCGCGATACCGGAACGGCCGGCGATACTGAAGAGCGTAGGAACAACGGTGCTGACGCCAAAGCCGGTGATCATGAAGCCGAGCGTTGCACAGTAGATGTTGGGCATCAGCGCTGAGAGAGCGAGACCGGTGAAGATCAGCAGACCACTGGCCTGAAGCGTTTTGAGATAACCGTAACGCTGAGTCAGGCGATCGCCAGCAAAACGACCAATCGCCATGCACGTCATAAAAGCAGCGTATCCGAGCAAAACAAGATTTTCTGATGGCTGCACGATCTGTTTGAAGTAAACGCCACTCCAGTCAAACATCGTGCCTTCAGCGGCGAGTCCGCAGAATCCGATAACACCCAGACTCAGCAAGGCTGGATTGAGCTTGCCGAATAATGGCGGCCGGTCTTCGGCACGTGGCGCTTCGTGTGCGATCAGGGCATGTGCATTCAGAAACACGCCGATTGCGACCAACACGGCAACAATCAGGAAGTGCGGCGCTGGGCCAATATCGTGCGCGCGCAGCAGCATGCCGAGTGCAGCGCCGGTGAAGCCGCCGATGCTCCAACCACCATGGAATGAAGACATGATCGCGCGGCCATACATCATCTCCACGCCAACCGCCTGCGTATTCATCGCAATGAACATCAGATTGCTGATGACGCCGAGCAGGAACAGTAAGGCGGCCAATGGCCAAATGCTCGACGCACAACCAATCAGAAAGATCACAAGCGTGATAAGCGGAAAAGTAATGCGTAGCGTCAGACGGCAACCAATATGAGAAACGAACTGTCCTGCAACGGGCACAAAGAGGAGCTGGCCGATCGGCGCGGCTAACAACAACGTTCCCAACATCGCGTCGCTGAGACTGAGCGCGAACTTGATGTCAGGAATTCGGCTCGCCCACGACGCTGAACAAAGTCCGTTGGCAAAGAAGAAATAAAAAACCGAAGCGCGCAAACGCGCTGGAGAGAGTTGTGTCATTGAGACCAATGCTACTAGGTCTTCCTGCCTTCAACATCTCGGATATTTTCGAGGATGGTAGCAGCGACAGCTTCTGGATCATCGTACATCGGCAGATGACCGCAGCCAACGAGTACGCCGTGAGTTTTTAGACCGAATCTGTCTAGGAAAGGCTGACCAAATTCATCGAAGGGCAGCACGCTGTCCTTCTCGCACCAGACGACGCTGATCGGCGTTTTGTTGTCGGCAGGCAATGACTCTACCTGCGGCAGAACGCCGCTCAGAAATTCGAGTGCGATTGGGCAGTTCAATCCGTGATGCACCATGCCGCGAGCTTCTTTGGCAGACATACGGTTGCCATGCTCCATATCGCCACTGAGGAAAAGTTTGCGAAGCGCCTTAATGCCTAGCAGTAAGGACAAAGGTCCCTTTAGATAAGGCATCACTTTGAATATTGCGCGAATCTGCTTGATGGTTTTAGCCATACGCGCATCATCCTTCCACGCACCACCAGAAGAAATGGCAAGCACTGATCGCGCTACACCGCGTCGCGCCATTTCAATCGCCATGTAACCGCCCAGCGACTGACCCACCACATGTGCTTGATCCAATCCGCGTGCGCGCAGTTGTGCTGCGAGCGCATCAGCGACCGCCCCTGGCGAGACTTTTTGAGTGAGCGGAAGGCCGCCGGAATGACCGGGCAAGGTCGGGACGATGACGCGGTGATGCTTCTCTAGGATCGACAGCACAGGCTTCCACATACGCCAATTGCCACCAAAGCCGTGGATCAAAACCAAAGGAGTTCCCGCGCCGCCTTCATAGACTTCAGGGAATGGCAGTGCGTCGGGATAAGACGAGATCGGTTTATTCATCAGAAATTCTCTAGGAAGATTTTATCGCGCGCAGTTCAGAAATGATCTCTGTCACTGCGCCAGCGGTGGGCTTGCATAGCTTTGGCAGGGATATAAATCCATGCGGCGCGTTGAGCACATTGAGATAGCGCACAGAAATTCCAGCTGCTGACAATTTCTCAGCGTAGAGCTTGCCTTCGTCGCGCAGCGGATCTGAATCTGCAGTCAAGATGAAAGCAGGCGGTAAACCCGATACATCCGGCGCTAACAAGGGTGAGACCAATGGATTTTCGGGCGACTCATTTCCTTGTAGATAGTGCGCGACCATGCCGACGAGTTCATGGCGCTTGAGACCGCCGCCCGTATAGCTATTCATGGAGTCTGACTGCAACGTTGCATCAAGAACTGGATAGATCAGCGTCTGATGAACGATGCGCGGCCCGCCGCGTTGCTTGCTCAGAAGGCATAAGGCAGCGGCGAGGTTTCCGCCAGCGCTATCGCCCATCACTGCGATTCCGCTTGCTGATGAGTTGTTCTGTGCAATCCAGCATAAGGCTGCATAGCTGTCTTCAAGACCCGCAGGAAATGGAAACTCTGGCGCCAGTCGATACTCAACCGAGATGACTCGCGCGTCCACGCCGTCAGCTACATTGCTGCAAAGATAATCGGAGGAAGTCATTCCGCCAGCGATCCAACCGCCACCGTGCACAAACAGCACTGTTGGGCGCGAAGCGTCCACCACATCTGGCGTAAATATCCGAACGGAGAATGGGTCTGCGTTTAGAGGCGAAATCGTCTCTTCGGTGATCTTCACGCGAGAAGGCAGTGGAGGGTGAATCAATGGTCCTCCGAGCGTCATGGCTTGGCGCTTCTTCATCGGCCAGCGTGTCACTTGCGCGATAGGCGGAATGACGCCGATACGTGTGAAGAAATCCACAAGACCAAACATCAGGTCTAGTCGCCAACCAAAGTTAGTCTTTGTGCCGACATTCGGTTTCTTAATGTTATTGGTCATTGGTCTTTATGTGCGGCCATTTCGATGAGCTAACAGTATCTAGTTCACGGCTACTTGCTGCCCCTCTCAAAGAGGGGTGGAGTGACTGCTAAAAAAGAAGCCGCCAATCGGCGGCTTGAAAAAGATCCTGATTAAGGATCGAGGAGACGGTACCCGTGCGAGGGATTTAACTCGCTACGCTGATTTCCTTGCTTTCAACTTCGCGTGTGAATTCGAGTATTTCTTTGGCAACACGTTGAGGATCATCAAACATCGGTGTGTGAGGCCAGTGATCGACCATGACGCAAGACGGCAATTTCAGTGTGTCGAGCAAAGGCTGGCCGAATCTCTCAAAAGGCAGGATCGTGTCGTCAGCGCCCCAGAGCACGCGCAGAGGCACTTTGTTGTCGGCCGGTAGAGGCTGGATTGGAAGTAGTTTTTCATCAAGAAATTCTTTGGCGATAGCTAGGCGCGAAAGGTTGTCAAAATGTTTCAATGCATCGGTCGCAGACATTCGGTCGCCATGCTTCATCTCGCGAGCGAGTGCAATTCTGCGCAGAAATGAGAAGCGCGACATAAATTTGAGTATGGGGACTGCGTAGGGCAGGAACTTGAGTGCGGCTTGTCCATCGCGCATGAACTTAACGACGTCATCGCGGGTTTTGAAAGCACCGGCCGAGCAAATACCCATTGAAGAACGAGCAAGCCCCAAGCGCGCCATTTCGAAGACCATCCAGCCGCCGAGTGATTGACCCACAAAATGCGCCTGCGTGATGCCGCGTTCGCGAAGCTGTTCAGCGAGAGCTTCTGCAATGCTTAAAGGACTTGCGCGCTTCTTCAGCGATACGCCGCCAACATGGCCAGGCAAAGTCAGCGCAATCACGCGATGGTGCTTTTCCAGAAGTGGCAGCAATGGTTTCCAGAAGCGCCATGACGCACTGAAGCCATGTACCAGCACCAGCGTGCTGCCTTCGCCGCCTTCATACCATTCTGCAGCCTGACTCAATTTTCTGTTCAATGTTTCACCTTGTTAATTTGGCGGTGCAAATCTTCAGAACTTGCCGCTGATGCGTACAGTGATAGCGCGAGGACGGGTATAAACGGTGTCGACAAAATTTGCGGTCGCGCTGCCAGCCGCAGAACCATTTCTATAGGTGATGCCGCGCTCGTCTAGGATGTTGGTGCCAATCACCGAAATACTCGGCAACCATGCAAGCGTTGGATTGATCAGGCTCAGATTTAAATCGAATTGCTGATAACCAAAGATCGAAAGCTTGGTGGACAGATCGTTGATTGCCTTGCTGAGGTAGGTATGCGTGAGTGCAATGCTTGGCTTCCAATCACCAACGTCAGGTGCATAGGCAAGAGTGGTTGCGGTCTGCCATGTTGGAGACTGTGGAAATGGTGTGCCGGTTGGTACGGTTTCTGAATCGCTCAACTTGAACGGAACACTGGTGACCGTTTTGTTGTAAGACGCTCCGAATGTCAGTGCAACGCCTTCAATTGGTGGCAACCACTCAATCGATCCTTCAATACCTTTGCCTGCGACTTTGCCGACGTTGGTGAAGTAATTGCTCAAACCATCTTTAGAGCTAAACACGCGAGTCTGCGGATTGCTCCAGTCGAGGTAGTACGCCGCAAGATCTGCGTGCAGTGTGTTTTCAAGCCAGGTTGTACGCAGGCCCACCTCATAGTTCATCAATGAATCTGATTTGAAAAACTTTGGCGCATCGCCTGCTGCGACGATGGTGACGATGCCGGGTTGCACACCGCCAACGCGATATCCGCGTGAGACGGTGGCGTAGCTCATGATGTCTTCAGTGGACTTCCACGTGAGCGATACCTTCGGGCTGACGCCTTTTTCGACAACGGTTCCATTGGTTGGATCAACGCCAGTAAAGGCGATGCCAACATTGTTGACTGTGCCGCCTGAGCTGGTGCGATAAGCGCGGGCGCCTAGGCTCAGTGACCAGTTATCACCTAATTGACGTGTCAATTCTCCAAACAGCGCGAGTTCCTGAACTTTGGCGTCGACGTTGAGCGTGCCAAGAATAATTCTTCCATCTGGCGTCAAGATCGCATCGGTGAGTGGTGGCAGGCTAATCGGCAATAGTGGGCCGGTGGCTGGTACCACGATGACGGCGTGATAGTCCTCTGTGCTGCCGAATACGCCGGTTGCCCACTTCCATGGTGAATCAGAATCAGTTGGCGAAGTTAAACGAAACTCTTGCGTGGCTGTTTTCGTTTCGTTGACCGTATCGATCTGTAAGCCAGTGATCCCCAGCATGGTCAGCAGATTGCCTGGGTCGAGTACACGGGTCTGATCTTTTTCGAAGATCACGGATTTCTTGATCACGGCAGTATCAGAAGTCACGGTGGCCCAATCAAAGGCGTAGTTGACGCTGAAATTACCGAGCTGGAATTTATTGTCTGTTGGGCTTGCGATTGGCGTCGTGCCTCTGCTCAAGCGACCTTCAGTGTTATCCGCAAATCCGTAATCGTCAGCCGACATCGTCTGATAGATGTACAGCAGCTTGATATCCCAAGCGTCGTTCGGCTTCCATGCGAGCGCACCGCGAAGGCCGGTTTGTTCGAGCTTGTTGATGTCTTTCAGATTGCGACTGGTGTCGTCGTAATAGCCCGGATCGCGGCGTTGAATACCGACCAATCGCATGGCTACGGTGTCATCGGTGCCAATCGGAACGTTCAATGCCGCACCGAAGATCGGCGCGCCTTTGTCGCTCTCATTGACGGAGGTGTACTCAGCGAAATACTTGGTCTCCCACACGCCGAATACAGGTGGTGCAGGTACATAACGAATCGCACCGCCAAATCCACCAGCACCGAACAGCGTGCCCTGTGGGCCTTTCAAAATTTCTACGCTCTTGAGATCGAATGGATTGGGATCGAGTGTTACCAACTGCAGGTAAGGATCGGTCAGCGATACGTTGCCGTAGATGGTGCCGGTGGTTTGGTTTGCATCTTGGCCAGAGGAGATGCCGCGGATGGTGATATGTGCAGCTTGTTGGCCACCGTCCATCAGGTTGACGCCCGGGCTCATGCGAACAATTTGGTCAGCACTTTGAATGGCTGACTTTTCGAGGGCATCGCCAGAGAAGGCGGTGATGCTCTGTGGAATTTCACGCAGAGATTCTTCACGCTTTGTTGCTGTGACGATGATCTCTTCAATTTGCGCGGTGTATTGCTTCTTCGGCTGATCCGCTACGGAGTTTGCATCTGGAACATTGACCGGAATCGTCGAAAGCGTCGCAGCATCTGGAGCGGGCACCAATGCATCGTTACCATTGGCAGCTTCTGCTGTTGGAGTTTGAGCTGGTTCTGAGCTTTCCTGCGATGGCTGAGCAGGGGCGCTGCCGGTGTCGCCGAGCAGTTCATCTAAAGAATCGCTGACTTCTGCGCCGGACTGTTGCGAGGTTTCGGTAGGCTGTGCAGAAGAACCAGAATCTTGAGTCGCATCCGCCGCATGGCAAGCGAAAGTGATTGCGAGGGTCGATACCATCGATAGCGTCACGCGCAAGGGCGTGGTCCGCACGTACTTAAAAATACTCGTACAACCTTCCATGACTCTCTCCAGATCGCTGATGCTTGTGTGCCATTCGGCAGCGTTTCTACTTTTCAGGATTGATCATAGGAAGGGAGGGATCGGGTGCCCCCTCCCGGGTCGGGAGGGGTGGGGTAGTACTAGGGTTGTTGGGCGGTGCTCTCTAGGGATACGGCATGCTTTTCCACGTCAATTTTCTGGATGCTATGCAGCTGTAGAGCAAGGTTGGCGTTAAAGCGCTCAGCGTGCGCGGGTGATAGCTGCAGTGTGGCGGCGACGAAAGCGCTTGGATCTTGGCTGTCGATGGCATGGGCAGCAAGATTGATCAATTCGTCTTTGCGCGGATCCAGATAGGCGTCACGATCCGCATTGGAACTCTTCAACATGCCCAGGTAATGAATCCAGAAAGCGATCGTTGCGGCCAAGTGCGTTGTGCTCAAACCAAGACTCAATCGCTTCACTAACGGGGGCAATAAGGTCTGTTGGAATTTTGCAGAGCTGTCCTGCGCAAGGCGCGTCAGTCGATCGGCAATTGCTGGATTTGAGAAGCGCCGAATCAGCGACGTCTGGTAATCAGAGAAATTGATTCCGGCGATCGGCTCTAGTGTTTGTGAAACTTCCTGCATGTAGCCAACGAGCCAAGCGCGAAGTCTTGAGTCCGTGAGGGCTTCATGCACCTGGCTGTATCCCATCAGCAGGCTGATGTGCGACAAAGCGGAGTGCCCACCGTTGAGCAATCCAACTTTCATGTCTTCGTAGGCAGGAACGTTTTTTGAAATGACGACGCCGACCTGTTCGAACTCAGGGCGTCCAGCGACAAATTTGTCTTCAAGAATCCACTGCTGCCAGCTTTCGCACATGATCAGCGCGTCGTCTTTCACGCCCCATTCATTTTCAAACTGCTGGCGTTGAGCAGGCTCAAGCGCAGGCGTAATGCGGTCGACCATTGAACAGGGAAAGCTGACTTCGCGCTCAATCCACTGCGCCAATTCGGGATCAATACACTTTGAAAACCCGATGACGGAATCGCGCAGGCGATGTCCGTTTTCAATCAGGTTGTCGCAGGACATCAGCGTAAATCCCTTACGGCCGAGATCACGTCGCATTTGTAGAGCGCGGACGATTAATCCGGGCGCACTACGAGGCGCATCAAGATGAGCCAAGTCGTGAACGATGTCTTCGTGTTGCTGGTTCAAGTCGCCATTCGCAAGCAAACAGTAACCGGCTTCGGTGATCGTGAGTGAAACGATGCAGGTTTCTGAATCACTGAGTACGGCCAACGCCGCGCTGATGTCCGTACTCGCATCGACGTAATCCATGATGGAGCCGATGACGGTGGAGCGTTTGTTAGTGCCTTCTAGTTCCCACACCGAGAACAGGTAATCCTGACGGAGCAGAGCTTGATGCACGCGCTGATCTTCTGGGCGCAGACCAATGCCGCAGATTCCCCAGCCTTGTGCTAAACCGCGCTGCAGTAGTTTGTGTAGATAAACCGCTTGGTGAGAGCGATGAAACGCGCCAACGCCCAGATGGCAGATCCTGCGAGTAATCGTTCGCGAATAAGTTGGAACTTCTACCTCGTGTTCGCCGATCGTCTTCAGACTGATCGCGGACAGATATGAAGTGTTGAGTGGAATGGCTTCACGCATTGGCTTTCACGGTTGGAACTTCAAACATGACTTTCATCACCAAGACGCTGCCCGCTAATAGCAACGTGACTGCGTTGGTCAAAATGATCGGCCAAGCCTGAAGCTGGACGCCATAGAGCACCCACATAACAAGGCCACTGCAAAACAAAACATACATGGTCAAAGAGATGTCTCTGACGCTGCGGGTTTTCCAAACACGAAACGCTTGAGGCGCAAAAGCGATTGTTGTGCAGACGCCAGCAAGCGCGCCCAGTAAATCAACATTGATCATGTGCAGAAGCTCAAGAGATTGTTAAAAAGTGAAGAGTTCTTCGGTAGCCTAAAAATACACGGAGTGGCGGAGTTCTGACCCTCCCCAGATGGGAGGCGGCGACCCGTCACGTCTTAATTAGCATTCTGACTAACGAAAGCCGGAAGAAGTCGGGTGAAGTCGGGTAACGCCGATTTTTGGCCTTGACCCTCCCTCCTGGGGAGGGGTGGTGAGCACCGCTAATTGACAAACTGCACTCATCAACAAGGAGTTATCGATGAGCCAGTCTGCATATGTCGCCGGGGTCGGAATGATCCCTTTCACCAAACCAGGACAGAGCAAGTCCTACGATCTGATGGGCGCTGACGCGGTTCAGTTGGCCCTCGCGGATGCCGGACTCACCTATGACCAGATTCAGCAGGCATCGGTCGGCTACGTCTATGGCGACTCCACCTGCGGCCAGGCGGCGCTGTATCACGTCGGCATGACCGGCATTCCGGTTTTCAACACCAACAACAACTGCTCGACCGGTTCGTCGGCACTGTTCATGGCGCGCCAATGGATTGAAAGCGGCGCTGCTGATTGCGTCCTCGTGCTGGGCTTCGAACAGATGCAGCCGGGCGCGTTGAAGAGCCATTGGGATGATCGTCCTTCGCCATTCGCTCGCTTTGATGCGCTTTGTGATGACATCAACCCGTTCCCAGAAATTCCACTCGCACTGCGTTACTTCGGCGGCGCGGGTCGTGAGTACATGGACAAGTTTGGCGTTGGCCCAGAAATCTTTGCACAGGTTCGTGCAAAGGCTAGCCGCCATGCAGAACACAATCCGATGGCGTTGCTGCGCAAGGTCGTGACGGCTGAAGATGTTCTGGCTTCACCGATTGTGTTTCCACACGCCAAGTTGACGCGCTTGATGGCTTGCCCTCCGACCTGCGGTGCAGCTGCGGCAGTGTTGGTTTCAGAATCCTTCGCGCGTAAGCACGGTAAGTCTTCGCTGGTTCGCATCGCTGGTCAGGCGATGACCACGGATTATCCAAGCACCTTTGGTGATCGCAGCATGATGAAGCTGGTCGGCTCCGACATGGCACGCGCTGCAGCTGATCGCGTGTATGAAATCGCTGGCATCGGTCCGCAGGACGTTGATCTGGTCGAGTTGCACGACTGCTTCGCACAGAACGAAGTGCTTAGCTATGAAGCGCTGCGTCTTTGCCCTGAAGGCGGCGCTGAAAAGTTTGTTGCCGATGGCGACAACACCTATGGCGGCAAAGTCGTCACTAATCCATCCGGCGGTCTGCTCAGCAAGGGCCACCCGCTCGGCGCTACCGGTCTGGCGCAGTGCACCGAAATCGTTACCCAACTTCGCGGCGCTGCTGGCGTTCGCCAGATTGAGAACGCACGTGTTGGTTTGCAGCACAACCTTGGGCTTGGCGGCGCTTGCGTCGTCACGCTGTATCAGCAGGCTTCATTCGCTTAAAGATTTACGACGGAATAATTTAAATGACTCAAGAACTTCGTTTTGACGGCAAAGTCGTCATTGTTACTGGCGCCGGCAACGGTCTCGGACGTTCGCATGCGCTGATGTTTGGTGCACGCGGCGCCAAGGTCGTGGTTAATGATCTGGGCGGCGGCATTCACGGTGGTGGTCAATCATCGTCAGCAGCCGATAAGGTTGTTGCCGAGATCAAGGCGCTGGGCGGCGAAGCCGTTGCCAACTATGATTCCGTTGAGCATGGCGACAAGATCGTAAAAACTGCGCTCGATGCTTTCGGCACAGTCGATATCGTTATTAACAACGCGGGCATCCTGCGTGATGTCAGCTTCCAGAAGATGACCACTGAAGATTGGGATCTGATTCAGAAGGTCCATCTCAAAGGTTCGTTCAGCGTCACGCACGCTGCGTGGCCGATCATGCGCGACAAGGGTTACGGTCGCGTGTTGTTCACCACCTCGGGCGCAGGCATCTACGGCAACTTTGGTCAGGCCAATTACTCCGCTGCCAAGCTGGGCATTTACGGCCTTGCTAGCACGCTAGCGATTGAAGGTCGCAGCAAGAACATTCACGTCAACACCATCGCGCCAATTGCTGGCTCGCGTTTGACTGAAACGATCATGCCGCCAGAAATGATTGCGGCATTGAAGCCAGAATCCGTCAGCCCATTGGTTGGCTGGTTGTGCCACGAAAGCTGTCAGGAAACTTCTGGCCTGTTTGAAGTTGGCGCGAGCTACTTCTCGAAGCTGCGTTGGGAACGTTCACTTGGTCACGTGTTCGGCACCAATAAGAACATCAGCATTGAAGACGTTGCTAACAAGTGGGAAAAGATTGGCGATTTCACCGATGCCGAACATCCCACCACCATCAACGATACGTTTGGCGTGATCAACGCAGCCATTGCTCACAAGAGTCTTGGTGGCAATCAGTTTATTGATCTCGATACTGCGAGCAGCGCCAGTGTTGTTCGCGAATGTTCGTATGACGAACGTGACCTGTCGCTATACGCCCTCGGCGTCGGCGCGGGCGCTGACCCACTTGATGCCAAAGAATTGGCACTGATCCATGAAGCCAACGAGAATTTCTGTGCGCTGCCAACCTATGCAGTAATGCAGCCAGCTAACGGTATCGTCCAAGCCTTGTATGACGGTAACGGCGGTCTACCAGGTCTTAACTTTGGTTTTGATCGCGTACTCCATGGTGAGATGTACACAGAGATCAAAGCGCTGCTGCCAAGCCGCGCCAAACTTAAGAATACCTACACACTGAAAGCCGCTTACGACAAAAATCCGCACGCAGTCACGGTGCTGGCAATCTCGACGACTGACGAGACCGGCGAAGAGTTGGCCTATAACGAGTTCACTGCCTTCGTACGTGGCGGCGGCGGTTGGGGCGGTGATCGTGGTCCAAGCGGCGATGCGAACAAGCCACCAGAACGCGATGCTGACATCGTCATTGAAGAGCGTATTGATCCGGGTCAGGCGCTGTTGTATCGCTTGTCCGGTGACACCAATCCCTTGCATGTGGACCCTGCGTTTGCCAAATCGTTTGGCTACGACAAGCCGATCCTTCAAGGCCTGTGCAGCTTCGGCTATATCGGCCGTCATCTGATCAAAGCTTGCTGTGATGGCGATCCTCGTAAGTTCAAGAGCATCCGCGTGCGCTTTGCCGAGACTGTATTCCCTGGCGATACGCTGGTAACGCGTATCTGGAAAGAATCAGACACACGCGTACTGTTTGAAGTCAGCGTTAAAGAACGCGGCAAGTTGGTGATCAAAGGCGGCGTTGGCGAGTTCTTCAAGGACGCTTTGGTGCGCAAGCCACGTTCTGCCGCAGTTGCTGCAGAGCAGGTCAACGCAGCAAGTCCAGATGATGTGTTCTCGGTTGTTGCAGCGTTCATTGCTGAGCATCCAGACCTTGCTGCCAAAACCAAGACTTCATTTCAGTTCAATCTGAAGGGTCCTGATTCTCAGTGGATCATTGATCTCAAGGACGGCGCGGGTTCTTGCAAGGCCGGTAAGCTTGATAAACCTGATGTGACTATTGATCTCGATTCCGCATTGATCGAGAAAGTCATGACGTCGACTCTGCCGGAAATTCAGAAGTTGTATTTCGGCGGCAAGATCAAGATTGGTGGCAATGTCGCTGCATCGAACAAGCTGACGGCAGTATTGGGTATCGACAAGAATCGCTACACCAAGAAAGCAATCGCTGCGTAGTTAGAAGATCGGGATGCCTGCATTGCAATGCTTCGTTGAGGGATTGCAGTGCAGGCTTTATCCGTTCTGAATAAAAATAATTATCGGAGGCTGGGAAATCGTGAAGATGAAATTCGCTTGCATCGTCACTGCAATCATTGCCGCAGCCTTCAGCGTCGGATGTGCAAGCAAGGCCGCCGATGATCCTTGTGAGCGTCTGCTCGGCCTCAAACTCGATAAGGCTCGAGTGACGTCAGTCGACAATGTTTCCGGCGGCAAGAAATTCTCCTTCTTCGGTATGTTTGTCGGCTCGCCGTTCTTCAAGGTTCCGCCGTCCTGCCGTGTTTCACTTGAACTGACGCCTACACCAGATTCTCTGATCAAGTCTGAAGTGTGGATTCCGACGAAAGACTGGAATGGAAAACTCCAAGGTCTCGGCAATGGCGGCCTTGCTGGATCCATTCAGAAAATGATCCTGGTTGCGACGCTGCAACAGGGTTACGCCGTTGCAGCTACTGACACTGGCCATGAAGCCAAAGATGATGATGGTCGCTGGGCGCTGAATCATCCTGAAAAAATCCGCGACTACGGTAGCCGCGCGATTCACGAAACCACGGTTATCGCCAAGCAACTGATCAAGGCTTATCACGGCGAAGGGCCAAAGTATTCTTACTTCGGCAGTTGCTCGAACGGCGGTCGCCAAGGCTTGATGGAAGCGCAGCGTTATCCCGAAGATTACGACGCCATCATGGCTGGCGCGCCTGCGGTCAATCCGAGCGGTGGATTGTTGAATTGGGGTTGGTTGCAACAGCAATTGGCCAAACCAGGTGCGTATATTTCTAAAGATAAGATTTCAGCGATTGCAGCTGCGACGTTGAAGGCTTGCGATGCGTCTGATGGTGTCACAGATGGTGTGATCGGCGAGCCGCAATCTTGCAAATTTGATCCAACCGTTTTGCTGTGTGCTGGCAAGGAGACCGATTCTTGTCTGACGGCGCCACAAATACAGGGCCTCAAGGCAATTTATTCTGGCATGGATGGCAAGCATCTAGGCTTCATGCCCGGCGCTGAGTTGGGTGGTGACCTTGGCTGGGAGAATTGGTTCTCGGGCAGCGGTCCGGGTAAGGCTAAAGAAATTGTTTTCTTTGAGGAGTACTACCGCTATCTGGTTTCCGGTGATCCGTCTTGGAGCTTCAAGCAATTCGACCTCGAAGTGGCTCGTGAGCAGTTGCACAAACATCTGCATGAAGTGTTGGATGCTGAAGATCCTGATCTATCGCGTTTCGCCGCGCGTGGCGGCAAGCTGATCATGTATCACGGCTGGAATGACCCGGCATTGCCTCCAGGCGTGACGATCAACTATTACGAAAAAGTTCGTGAACGTATGGGCAAGGAAGAGGCCGATAAGTTTGTGCGTCTGTATATGGTGCCCGGCTTGCAGCATTGCTTTGCGGGTCCCGGCGCCAATACTTTCGGACAGTTGATTGCCAACGGCGAAACCGATCCCGCCAAGAACATCAATATCACGCTGGAATCTTGGCGCGAAAGCGGTCGCGTGCCGGGCCCAGTTGCTGCCGTTAAGTACGATTACAGCAATCCCTTGAAGTCGCTCTTCGTTCCGCTCGACCAAGCGCACGTTGTATTCACGCGCAAGCTCTGTGTTTATCCGCAAGTCTCACGCTGGGACGGAAAAGGCGATAAGAATGTCGAGAGCAGTTACGCGTGTGTGAGTCCTTGATTCAGACTTATCCGGTCTTCGGGAACATGCGAAGGCCGGATTTCGTATGACGCTGCAAAGCGGTATCTGGCGTATGCTGCTGACACGCTTATTCCACTGATTTCTCTGCCGTCATGAGCCAGAGCGAACTTCCGCTGATCCGCACCAAGCTAGCGCCTCCACGCGTTGGTCAGTCGCCGGTCAATCGTGAAGCGCTGGTTCAAATATTATCGGCAGGGCGCGAACGCAAGCTGACTTTGGTTGTAGGTCCAGCAGGCTGCGGCAAGACCACTTTGCTCACGCAGTGGCGCAAAGAATTATTCCTTCAAGGAGCCACCGTCGCTTGGTACAACGTCAGTGCTGATGACGACGATGTACATATTGGCGCCTATATCAACGAAAGCTTTCGCCAAGCTGGAATCAAGATCAACGAAGAGGCACTACCTCTTTATGCGCGCTCAGGCGGCAAGGCTTGGAAGCCCCTGGTTGCTTCATTGGTCAATGACATTCAGGCGCATCCGCATGAAGTCTATTTCGTCATCGACGATTTTCACTATATTTCTTCGTTCAGCGTTCTGAAGCTGATTGATCGTTGGTTGACTGTCGCGCCGCCCAATATGCATTTGGTACTCGGCACGCGTGTGCGACCGCCCTTGGCATTGGGGCAACTGCAAGCGGCAGACCAGATCACGCAATTGCGTTTTGATGAGTTACGTTTCGATATAGAAGAGACACGCCGATTTGTCATTGCGCAGGGCTTGACTCAATTGACGCAAGAACAAGTGCACACACTGCACGACATCACAGACGGCTGGGCAGCTGGTTTACAGCTACTGGCCTTCTCTCTACGCAAACAGAAAGTTCCGCAAGAGTGGTTTGAGCGACAAGGCAAACTTTCACTGTCACAAGAAGAATCGATCAGCGCCTATCTGGAACAGGCGGTCATTGAGCATCTGTCGGAAGAAGAGCTGGACTTTCTGACGCGTATCTCAGCTTGCCGACGTTTCAATCGCGAGCTATGCGAAGTGTTGAGCGGCAATCCACGCTCCGCTGAGTTTCTAAATAAGTTCGAAACTGAAAATCTGTTCTTGATTCCAATCGAGACCAGCGACCCCGAGCCTTGGTATCGCTTTCACCGACTGTTCGCACAATTCCTGAATGCCCGTCTTGAGCGTTATGACGAGAGCGCAAGGCGAAAGCTGCACCAGCTCGCAGGACATTGGTTCGCGGGTAAGAATCTGCACGTTGAAGCTATGCGTCATGCACAGGCTGGGGACGATCCTGACTTCGTCGTTGAGCTAATTGATCGCGCGGCGCGCGGAATGATCAACGGTGCAAACTTTCTTCAGTTCCTGAAGTGGTGCGAGGTGGTTCCGCGTGAACGTCTGCGTACGCGACTCAATACTTTGTTGTGTGCGGCGTGGGCGCAGTTGTCATGTAGCCGCGTCGAAGAGTTTGATCGCACTGTGGCGGACATCGAAACCCACCCGGGCCTGATGCGGCTCGAATTGGGTATTGAGCTGCAGCTGTTGAAGGCTTATCGCGCGATGCGCGTAGAAGACACGGCTGCCTCCATCGCCATTGTCGAGCCGATGCTGAGTGCGGCACCACCGACAAATCCATTTCATGCACTGATCCTATTCAATATCGCGAGCATGTCGTTTGTGCAGGCTGATGAATTTGAACGTGCGAGAGAGGTCGCACGTTTACGCCATCGCCATGAGATTCCAGCACGGCCCAATTATCCCAAGCCTTTGGTCGATGTTGTTCCGGGCTACAGCCATTTGATTGAAGGCAATGTGCATTTGGCGGTGTCATCGCTATCTCCATATTTGAATGAAGCACTGCGAACCACCGCTTTTGGTGCTGATGCTGCGGGTATGTTTTTGGGTTATTTGTTGGAAGTCTATTATCAGGCCGGCGAGTTGACGCAAGCGCGCAATATTCTCGCGCAACACAGTGACCTTATTGAAGCGATGGGTTCGGCTGACGGTGTGTTGTACGCAGGTCGCGTGCGGGCACGTCTCCAGTTTCTTGATGGTCAACGCGAAGTTGCCAACGAGACCTTGAAGCGAATAGAGGAATACGGCTATCGCCAGCAGTTGGATCGTGTCGTTGCTTGGAGTTTGTATGAACAGCTCCGGATTGCATTATTTGTAGGCAATGTAGCGGCGACCGTCGATTTGCAAAGACGAATGGCTGGATTGGCGGTGCGTTATCGCGATGAAAAACACAGTTCGCGTGGGGAAGTAGTTTTCGCTAATTTGTTGGCGAGGGCTATCGTTGCCTTTGATCAGGCTGAGGCTGATGAATGCCTTGAGGCAATTGATATTGCAGCTGCCGCCGCGCGTGATCATCGCCGACAACTGTGGATAGCCCGACTAGGCATGATGCGGTCCCTCATTCTTTTACGCAGTAACAAAGAAGACGAGGCGATAGAGACAGGCTACGAAGCCGTTAAGCTTGCATGCGAATTGGGCATGCTACGAACGCTTTCTGAGTTCGGTGAATATGCACAGCCATTGATCCAGCTGCTGCGCGCGAAAAAACCTAACGCCGCAATTGCTGAGTATCTGGAATCGACGACACGCAGTATCAGCGGGCCGAAGGTTGTTCCCAAGTCTGTAGTTGTAGACAAAGGGCAAATTGAACTTCTGTCGACACGCGAGCGAGAAGTGTTTGATCTTCTTGGCAAAGCGCTCTCCATCAAGAGCATTGCGCGTGGCCTCGACGTATCACCAGGCACGGTGAAATGGCACCTGAAGAACATCTACAGCAAACTGGGCGCGACCTCGCGCGAGGATGCGCTATCAAAAGCGCGCGCTCAAAGCAGCTAATACTGGCCTAGATGGGAGGGGGAAGGGCAGCTCGATATCGCTAGAGTTTCACTCTAGTTACTTAGAGAGAAACTGCGATGATTCCAAGATCCTTATTTACCCCTGAACACGAAGATTTCCGCCGTACCTTCCGACGTTTCGTCGATGAAGAAATGGTTCCACATCACGAACGCTGGGAAGAACAGCAGTGCGTTGATCGTGCCATCTGGAATCGCGCAGGCGAACTAGGATTCCTCTGCGTGACAATGGATGAGGCCTACGGCGGTGCAGGCGCTGATCGTCTATACAGCGTTGCCATGATCGAAGAAATGGCGCGTGCCGGCGTAACCGGCAGCGGCTTCATGCTGCACAGCGACATCGTCGCCAACTACATTAATAACTTCGCAAACGAACAACAAAAGCTGCAATGGCTGCCGCGTATGGCGACGGGTGAATTGGTCGGCGCCATCGCAATGACTGAACCCGGCACGGGCTCTGATCTACAAGCGATCAGAACAACGGCTATTGAAGATGGGGATCACTACATTCTCAATGGCTCGAAGACGTTTATTACGAACGGCTATTTGTCTGATCTCGTTGTCGTGGTTGTTCGTACCGGCAACAGCGGCGAAGGTTCGAAAGACCTTTCTCTATTGCTGGTGAAAGCAAACTCGCCCGGTTTCACCAAGGGCAAGCCACTGAAGAAAATTGGTATGAAGGCGCAGGATACTTGCGAGCTATTCTTCGAAAACGTACGGGTCCCTAAAGAAAATCTGCTGGGTAAAGCTGGTTCAGGTTTTATTGCCTTGATGCAGGAACTGGCTTGGGAGCGTTTGATCATTGCGATCACATCGATTGCGACGGGTGAAGCTGCGCTGCAGCATACGATTGAGTACACGCAGAACCGCAAGGTATTCGGTAAGCCTGTCGCGTCTTATCAGAACACCCGATTCAAGCTGGCCGACATTAAGGCGCAGCTCGTGATCGGGCGTGTCTATGTTGATCGTTGTCTTGAGTTGCTTTTGAACAAGCAACTGGGTGCAGATGATTCAGCGATTGCGAAGCTTTGGTGCAGCGAATTGGTCGACACCGTGATTGATGAGTGTCTGCAGCTACATGGTGGCAATGGCTACATGCTGGAGTATCCGATTGCTCGTGCGTACATCGATAGCCGTGCGCAGCGCATTTATGGCGGCACTAACGAGATCATGAAGGAACTCATCGCGCGTACGCTTTAGTAGTCGTCTTTGTCATTCCGAGCGCAGTGAGGAATCTTGCCTTTGCTCACTCAACAAGTAGAAGCAAGATCCCTCGCTGTGCTCGGGATGACAAGTGTGATGTGGCTCTATTCAGCCAGCGCCTTGGCGCGTCTTGCCTGCAGGTCCACCATGATTGCCGCATGAGCTTTACGGTCGAGGTGAAAGGCTATGAGTAACAACGCCGCAAGCAAAGTAAAAACAGCGGCGCCTGGACCATAGAAAAATCCTAGAGCGTTGCTGGTGGATTCTGGCAATACCATTTTCACGCCCAACTCTTTGCTCTGCTCTACGGGAAAGTTGATCGCTTGTAGCGCAAGACCTGATACCAAGGTTCCCAGACCGCTCGCCGCTTTGCAGGCGAATGACCAGCCCGCAAAGTACGAGCCTTCGCGACGAACGCCAAAGCGATGCTCATGTTCGTCGGCTGCATTGGTAATCATTGTTAGCAACGCGATTGCAGCAACAGTAGTCACCATGCCGCCGAGCACATTGACGGTGGCAATCGTCAGGGCCAAAGCTTGTCCTTGTAGTGTCAGAATGCCTGCAAGCTTCAAGATTGCAGGCGAAGCCTGCATCAGGATGATGCCGCACAGACCGATGACGACTGCGGTTTTATTTTCAAGTCTTGATATCACAGGGCCAGCGAACGGTGCGCCCAGAATCAAGCCGAGGCCCAGAGCCAACGTTGTGAGTTGGGTCTGTTCAGTGTTCAAGTGCCAGAAGAAGGTATTGGCGTGCAGGCCTAAAGTTTGAGTGACGCCTTGGGCTGTCGAAAATAGCAAAGCGACACCAAACAAGATGCAGAAGCTGTGGCTGCGGACTAGTTCACGCATATCTTCAGCAATCGTCGAGAACAAGCTTCCGCGAATCGCAGCAGTGACGTGTTGCCGCGCAAGTGTGCGTCGCACAGCGTGCATCGACAGGATCGCTGCCACCAGGATGATGGCTGACAAGGTCATTGCGAACGGTGCGTATTGTTCGCGATGCGCGATGCTGCCTTCGATTTTGAAGAACACACTAAAGCCGATTGCAATTGTGACGAAGGCTGCAATCATTCCGATCACCCAACGCAGCGTAATAATGCTGGCGCGCTCTGCTTGGTCGTCGGTAAATTCCGCCCCTGCCGCAAGATAAGGCAGATTGAAGATCGACAGTGATACTCGCAGCAGTACGCCGCTGACAAACAGTGAACTAAACAGCAGCAGTTGATTGTCTGTATTGGGCAGCGAGAACAGCAGTACCATGCCAATCATGACCATCGGGGTTGCGAACAACATGAAGGGCAGGCGACGGCCCCAGCGTGAATGAAAGTTGTCTGAGTACAAAGCAATGAGAGGCTCAGCGATAGCATCTACGACCAGAGCAAGGCCGAGTGCGCCGCCGGCCAATCCCGGCGAAAGTCCGCAGGCCGTCGTCGCGTAAAACAGCAGAAAGATGTTCAGCGCGGTATTCACGACCGCATCGAGCGAGGCGCCAAGGCCATACTCGAGCTTGAGACCTAGAGATAATTTGCTGTCACGCAGCGAGGTATTGGAATTATTCACTCAGTGCTTATCCGTTTTCTGCTGCAAGATCTATCGGTTCAAATTGCTTTGCCATGACGGTGGAAAGCATCCACACAAAGCTCGCATTGGTCCACAGAAAGCCTTCTTGCACAGGGTACTTGTCGTAGCCTTCGCTAGGCAGCGCTCGTGTATCAACATCCACACGTTCAAAGAATTGCTGATGATCGCTATGAACAGCGCTTAAGGTTGAAATCCATTTTTCAGCAATGCGACGAGCATCATCGACATAGCCGTAGTTCAGAAGACCTTCCACTGCAAGCATCTGTGCAGGTGCCCAGCCATTAGGGCCATCCCATTGATGCGATGATTCGCGCAGCGTTGATGCACAAATGCCGCCATTGGATTCCAGTACGCGCGCAGCTTCAACAACGCGGGCCGCTTGAGCAGGAGTGCAGGCGCGTGCGTAAAGCGGTGCATACGTTGTAAAGCACAGACCTTCGCTCTGAGTTTTGTCTTTCAGATGATAGTGGCGATAGGCTCCGCCAACGTCATCCCACAGATACTTATTCAGTGCAGTGCAGCGCTGTTCCTGCAAGGCCAAGAATGTTTTCTGCTTGGACTCCATTTTTGCGAAGCCAGCAAGCCATGCAAGATCGCGGATAAATCCGCAAAGCACTGCGTTAAGCAGTACTGAAGCAAACTGTGAGCTTTCGTTTTTGCCAGATTTTCCGCGACAAATATCTGTGAAATCCAATCCGGATTCTGCACTGGCGCGGACATCGCGAAAGCTTGCGCCCAGGTGATCTTCGATATCCGCAGAGAAACGCTCGGGTCGCTTGATGTTGAGTTCGTCCCAGTGATGATGCAGGCCAGTGGCGGCATCAAAGCGGGTCGTTGAGTCAGACCAGAAATCGAGGAATTCGCGCTCCAACAACGGTACTGCACGTTCACGCACCCAACGCAGAAGTCGT
Source organism: Stenotrophobium rhamnosiphilum (assembly GCF_003052265.1). GTDB lineage: Bacteria > Pseudomonadota > Gammaproteobacteria > Nevskiales > Nevskiaceae > Stenotrophobium > Stenotrophobium rhamnosiphilum. The sequence goes on along the minus strand of NZ_QANS01000002.1, from coordinate 8,820 downwards.
GACGAGCCAGCGGTGTCGTTGCTATTGGAATACTCGAGATGACTCGCTTCAACAATCTTCCTGATCATGCTGGCTGACAAGGGAACCTGTGAGCGACTCAGGTAATAGTCGCGGCTTCCATTGGGAATAAATCCAAAGCGGCGGATATTCTCCAGAAGATTGTCGGCTTGCATACGAGCAAGCTCACAGCGGCCACTCGCGAGTAGACCATCAACGCCGAAGCAGGTATCCCAGTAATAAGACTCACGGAAGCGTCCAGCTGGAATCAGGAACGGATACTGGTTCTGAATCAGTGATCCGCCACTTTCAGAGACGCTGGATTTTACGAGCAGGCCCCAGTGACTCTCGATGTATGCGAAGGCATCCCGCGTCGATGAGTTTGGATGCGTCAGCGTCCACTTAGGTTTGACCAGTTCAGTGTCTGCAGGGGCAAACACAGGTTCTGGTTCATAAGCGCATTCAATATATTTTTTAAGAACAGCGCGTCGTTCTTCGAGATTATTGCCGGCTGAAACGCGAGCGAACTCCTGTTTCCAGTATTCGTGATCCTGATGCGTGTTTTTGAGTTGAAGATCCGACAGATATTTAAAATCTGGATGCACATTGAGCTTGCGCGCTTCTTCAATCAAAGGGCTGGCAAGTCCAGGCGATGGCTTTAGCTGCGGACGCAGCGGGGCAGGTGCAGCCTCAGCCAGATGAAGCTGATCAACAGAGGGAATGTCCGGATAGCGCGTGCGCCCCAATCGCGCGCGTGCAACAGCGCTGCGGCTCATGATCTCGGCTCTGCCGTCGTTGCCTAAGACGCGTGGATCCGAGAGGCTCCATTCAAATTCGAAATCAGCGTCCAAGCGCGTGCCTTTCTGGCGACGATGCGTTCTGCATCTCGCTTTTAATTGCGGCCAAAATTTCTGGCATTGGGTGACTAAAGTTGGGCATCGGAATAGGTCGTTGATTCTGCTTGTTATCTGGGAAAGCCTTAAGATGCAATCGATATCATTTCGAATGCATAAGATTTTAGGATGAAAATTATTTAGGGTGTTTCCGCTAAGACTCTCGGACGATCAGTTCGGCCGGAATCATGATGGACTGCGGCTTGCGGCCTTCCAGCATCATCATCAGCTGTTCGACTAACAGCGAACCTGCTTGGCGAGTGTCCTGACGAATGGTCGTCAACGACGGGCTGCACCAAGCCGCATGAGGGTTATCGTTGTAACCAATCACTGAAACATCCTTGGGAACGCTGAGGCCGCGATCACGCAGTGCTTTGTATACGGCCATCGCAATCGTGTCGCTGGCTGCAAAGATGGCGTCTGGGTATTCGTTCTTATTTTTGCCATCGAGGTAAGCCACCATCGCGGCGAGCGCTGACTCGTAGGAGAAATTTGAAACAACAATGTGTCCAACGCTTGCTGACGGTTGCTTTGCGAGCAACGCTTTCTCAAAGCCGAGTCGACGCTGTTTCATTTCCAAGTGCTCATCGCTACCGCCGATGAACACGGCTCTGCGACGTTTGCTTTCAGCGAAACGAGCGCCGACCAGTTCGCCACCGCGAACGTTGGCGCCGCCAACTGCACAATACGGTTGATCTTGTGCCACCGCGCCCCAGACCACGAACGCAGCATCGGTTTTGGCTAGCTGCCGCAACATCGGATCACGTTGGCCTTGGCCTAAAAATATGATGCCGTCAGCGTGTCTTGAAGCCAGAAGTGTTTGATAGGTTTCGTGGCTTTCTTCGGCGGGCGCGCACAGCAATAAATCCTGACTGCGCAAGGAGAGTGCTTGAGCAACGTCGGCCAGAAGTTCGAAGCTGAAAGGATCGGCGAGGCGGCTGCCTGGAAATGACTTGAAGTCAGCAACGACAGCGATTGTATTAGTGCGTTTGTCGCGCAGCTTTTGAGCATTGCGATTGACTGCGTAGCCGTGCTTGCGTGCAATTTCAAGTACGAGCGCTTTGGTTTCAGCGGTCACGAGCGGGCTGTCTCGCAATGCGCGAGACACGGTTGGTTTGGAGACATTCGCTAATACCGCGATGTCTCCCATGTTCTTGGCTCGTGTTTTCGTTTTCATCTTGCTAAACCTGCCAGTGATGCACGCAAATATTTGGGCGGAATTCTATAGGTTTTCTGCGGCTTCTCACGACGTCCATGCGTTTCATGAGTGCTAGGGACGCTTGTTCTTAGATAGCGCTACGATCGTGGCGCTGATTTCCGCCACACCTTCTGCCGCTGCAGAACAGATGCGTGGGGTGAAGAAGAAGCCGTGGGGCATGCCTTCATAGTTGACGTATTTAGTGAAGACGCCCGCGTCTGCAAGGGTGCGGGCGTAGCGCTCACCGTCGTCACGTGCGGGATCAAGATCGGCTGTGATGATTAGCGCAGGGGGTAGCTTCGCGTGGTTCTCTGCAAAGAGTGGCGATATCAACGGGTCAGTCGCTGGAGTCGTACCGCGATAAAGTTCGATCAAGGCTGAGATGGCCATTCGGTCGAATCCCGGCGTTCCGAGTTCATCCATTGAGGCGTAGTTGAGTGTTGCGTCTACTGCGGGATAGATCAGCGTCTGGTGACGGATTGCAGGCCCGCCTCTACGTTCATTGAGAACACACAGTGCAGCGGCCAGATTTGCGCCGGCGCTTTCGCCAACCACGACCACGCCATTGGCAAGCGCAGGGCTCAATGTAGTGTCAGTGGCAATCCAGTTGAGGGCGTCACAACAATCTTCGAGTGCGCCGGGGAAGGGCGTCTCTGGGGCGAGTCGATAGTCCGCCGAGACAACAAGACATTGCGCCGTACGGCTGAGATTCGCGCAGAGATGATCAAGCGTGTCGACGCCGCCGGTGATCCAGCCGCCGCCGTGCAAGAACAACGCGCGTGGGCAATCTGGATTGAGTTTAGGTGGCAGATATTTCTTGATCACCATTGGGCCAGAACGCGCCGTGATGGTGTCATAAGTCATCGTGACATCTGCGGGCAGAGGGAAGGTTGTCCATCCGGCGGCCTTGTTGGCCTTGCGCTTTTCAATCGGTTGAGACGTGACTTGTCCGACGTTGCCGACGATTCCAAATTTCGCTAACAATTTGGTGAATCCGAACAGCGCTCGTAGGCGAAATCCTTTCAGCGTTTTTTTATCGCTCATGAAATGACCTGCGACTGAAGATGTGGTCGCATCTCTTCGATGATGTCGGTCAGTGCACCAGCGGCACCCGGGCACAGCTTTGGCTGCGACAAGAATGCGTGTGGCATGTTTGGATAATTTTCGTAACGGACTCGTACGCCAGCGGCGCGCAGACACTCGGCGTAACGCGGGCCATCATCGCGCAGCAGATCGCAATCTGCCGTGACGATGAATGCGGGTGGGAGATCGCGAAGATTCTTTGCATGAATAGGCGAAACCAGAGGATCGCGAGGATCATGATCGCCTAGGTAAAATCCAGCCACCATCGCCAAATCATCACGTGAAGCGAGGCCATCTGCATTGGTGATCAGTGATTGTGATTCCATCATCAAGTCCAAGGCCGGATAGATCAGCGTCTGGTGTGCAATGGCAGGTCCGCCGCTGTCGCGCGCAAGTATGCAAAGCGCAGCGCTGAGGTTGCCGCCAGCGCTATCGCCGATGACAGTGACGGGGCCCGGTGCTTGTGCAGCGACCCATTTCAGAGCGTCATAGCAATCCTCTAGTCCAGAGGGAAATTTATGATCGGGTGCTAGTCGATAGTCCACGGCAACAACAGCGACGCCAAGACGGTCGCAAAGATTGCTGCACAGATAATCTAGCGAATCCAAGCCACCGACGACCCAGCCGCCACCGTGAATAAATAGAATCGATGGTGCCTGATCAGGTTTTGTGCGGAACCACTTCACTTCCATTGGCCCACCGCGGCTGGCAATCGTCTCGCGATTCATCTTTACTGATGCCGGCGGAGGAAACGTTGCCCAGTTTGCTGGCTTTAGCGCTTTACGTTTGGCAGCAGGCCACTTCGCGACTGCGTCATAGTTTGGATAAAGCCCAAGCTTTCTCATCAAAATGGCGGCGTTAAACGCCAAACGCAGCTTCCATCCATAACCTGATGGCAGACTCATATTTATATTCCCCTCTCCTATTCTTGAAACGATTATGAAAACGATTTCACAGAAAAGCAAATTGGAGGATGAGCTGATTGTGTTGTGCAGTGCATCAAAAATTATAACGTCGAGAAAGTAGCTATAAGTCCATGTTGCGTAGGTAAAAATGCCAAAAAACGTGAATTTATAAGCTCAAATAGTGATGCTGGCGCTTTGCCGTAAAGCCGCTGATCTGATCCGCTAATTAGCAAACTTTGAAATGCATTTCATAATAGTTTATGCTCATTCCACAACAGATCGCTGATGGTATGGCGACGACACTCAATCAAGAATTGAGTGATTACATAAGCGTTAACGGAGTGAGAGATGCATCGATTTCCTGTGCGTATGAAAATGTTTAAGGACGAACTCTTTTCAAGAAAGAGCGTGAGCATCGTGCTGGCCGTCACCATGCAATTTGCATCGTCAGTCGCCATCGCTGACGACGCAGCTGCTAACAGTTCGCAACCGTCTACTCAGAAGGACAATAGCGCTGATTTTTTGGAACTCGATCAACTCCTGTCAGCGCCAGAGTCGCCCCCTGATGCGACAACAGCTCCAACTGCAGAGTCAGCGCCAGTAGCAACAAACAACGATGCAGCGGCTCCGACTGCTGAGCCGGCAGCGCAGTCAGAAACACAGCCAGAAACATTGGCTACTATTCCGGTTGATCTCCCTGCAAAGGGCTCAGTCGCTGCGAATGGCGTAAGAAAGTCTTCAGCTTCTCTAGAAGAAATTGTGGTTACAGCCACCAAGCAGGCACTGTACCTGCGTGATATTCCCGCAAGCATTACCGCACTTTCAGGTGAAGACCTTGAACGCAGCGGCGCGCAAAGTGCTGAGGACTTCATCAAGCTGGTTCCCGGCGTCAACATCACTTCGACAGGTGATAGCCCGCCGCGCATTACGATCCGCGGTATTGCATCGGATATTGCTACCAGCTCAACCACCGGCATCCTTTTTGGTAACGTGTCATTCACTGACGCCTATGTGCCGTTTGTTGCGTTGGATCCAAACCCTTTTGATATGGCGAGTGTCGAAGTTCTGAAAGGGCCACAAGGAACCTTGTTCGGAGCTTCTGCGCTCAACGGCGCTGTGCGTTATGTTCCGACGGCGCCTCAATTGGGCGTTTTCCAAGTGAAATATTTTGGGCAGTACACCCGCATCAGCGATGGTTCGCAGGCTCCCAGTTATGGTGCTGCGGTCAATGCTCCTCTAGGTGAAACGGCAGCTATCCGCGTGATGGGTTTCAAACGCGAATCACCTGGCTATATTGATAATCAGAAGCTAGGGATTAAAGACGCCAACAATCTCGATCAGAATGGAATTCGCGCGATGCTCGATTGGCATCCCTCTGACAATTCTGCAGTGGCATTTACTTATGCCCAACAAGAAACTAAAAGAAACGAGCCGGGTCTTGCTGACAATACCGACGGTGACCTCAAGACTAATAATCGTCCGCGCTTGAGTTACAACAACACTTCATACGATCTAGCCAACTTGTCGCTGCGTTACTCTTTCGATTGGGCCGATCTGATTTCTGAAAGCGCTTACGTTACAAAAGATGGCCACAATTTCTTTGATGCCACAGCGAGATTTGTGCCGCAGTCGCCAATCCCAATTGCTGCCCAAGAATATATATCGGCTTCCAAAACCTACACGCAGGAATTGCGCCTGAGCTCACCAGCCGGGTCGGACTCTGCATGGCGTTGGATTGGCGGTGCTTCATTCTTTAAGCAGGACATCGCGCAGATATTGAATATTCCTCTGGGTGGTCTGTCTCTCCCGATTACGCCGTTGATTCCGATTCTGAATGGCGTGATACCCGGCCTCGGCGATTTGTTCTCAGCAAGCGGAGACCCACGACTCGCGGCTGAAGATATTAAGGTCGAAGTTAAAGAGCTAGCGTTGTTTGGAGATGTGACCTACACCTTCCTCGAAGATTTTGAGGCCAGCATTGGCGGTCGTTTGTACAAGACTACTTCGGGTGGTACCAATCGTCAGGGTGGCTTAGTCATTCTCGCTTTCTATCAAAACCCGGAGCACCTCCTTGAGGGAGAGGTGAAAGAGCGTGGCTTCAATCCGAAGGCGTCGTTGGTTTGGCATGCCACGGACGACATTCTTGGATATGTCGCAGTTTCAAAGGGCTTCCGTGTTGGTGGCTTGCAGGCGGGCCTGTCGACACCGGTATCGCAAACGCCAGCACCGATCTTGTTCAAGTCCGACACGATCTGGAATTATGAAGGCGGTATTCGTACGCAATGGTTTGATAACACGCTGCGCTTCGATTTCACTGGCTTCCTCGAAAAATGGAAAGAGCCGCAAACGGTTGAAGGCGATGCCTCTGGCCTCACGGTTTATATCGATAACGTTGGTGGTGTGAAGAGTGTCGGCGCTGAAGCAACATTCGAATATCTGCCGCCAATTGAAGGACTCAAACTGAGCGTCGCTGCAGGCTACACGAAGACGACGACGACTGAGGAATTCACTACTTCCAACGGCACTCAGGTTGCACCGGGTAGTGCCTGGCCTTTGTCCCCAAAATGGCAAACAGCGACGACCTTGTCGTATTTCACCGCGCTGTCAGATTGGCGAGTTGGCGCTTCAGCAACGCATACCTATTTGGGTCGTGCAGTCACCAATCTTCCGCAACATATTCCAATTTTCGGCTATCGCCAGTGGGATGCGCAGCTCAGCTTGGCAAACCCGAACGTCCCATGGCTGCCTGAGGTTTCGCTCAACGTGAATAACATCACCAACGAGCGCGGCACCACCAATCAATTTACTTCTGCTGTAACTCCAATCACTACAGCGGTTGAGACTTATTACATTCAGCCTCGCGCTGTGACGTTGAGACTGATGGGTCGATTTGGTCAGTAATGCCATGTCGATTAATGCCTATCTATCCAAAATGCGTACGTCGCGAAAGATTCTGCTTGCCCTGACGATTGCGTTGCTAGTGTGGCTTGCGTGGTGCCTGCAAGGACCAGCCGCAATTCCAGTTACAGCAGCGCAGAGCTTGCCCACCAACTTCATGTGGGGTGTGTCGACGTCTGCTTTTCAGGCCGAGGGTGGTCAACTCGACAGTGAGTGGAGTCGTTTAAACGTCACGGATAAAAAACAAGATCGCTACGGCAATTCTGTCGATTTTCGTCATCGCTATCGTGAAGACGTAGCACTCGCCCGTGATTTGGGAGTGAACACGTATCGCGTCGGTATTAACTGGGCGCGAGTCGAACCTAAGCAAGGGCAGATCGACGAAGCGGAACTCGCGTACTACGACGATTTGATTCTGTCGCTGAAGCAAGCGGGTATTGCTCCACTCGTTACGTTGGATCATTTTGACTATCCGGGTTGGGCATCCGATCAAGGTGGGTGGACCAATCCGAAAACAGGCGAGGCTTTCGTGGCGTATGCCGAGTTGATCGCGAAGCGATACCACAAGGATGTCCATATGTGGATCACTTTCAATGAAGCGATTGGGTATATCGGTGGACAGGCAGCGCTGCATAAATTGAGCTTGAGTGAGACGGGTCGTGTACGCGACAACTTGGTGATTGCGCATGGCAAGGTCTACGACTTGATCCATCAGCTTGATGCCACAGCGATGGTGACCTCAAACATTGCCTGGACGGGAGACCGTTATGGCGGTTCATCCATGAACCGGTTTAGCGATTGGGTATTTCTGGATCGCATCGTGGACAAGTGTGATGTGATCGCCGTCGACTATTACTTCTCCGATTTGATCGAGGGCTTGAAGGGTCTTACTCAACAAGCGAATTGGCTCTGGCCACCTGAGCCCGCTGGTTTATACCGTGCGCTCAAGCACCTGCAAAAAAAGTATCCGACTAAGCCCATCCTCATCGCTGAAATCGGTATGGGCACGCAAGACGGGAAGCCACGCCCAGACGGCGTGAAGCGTGAAGATGCGCTGCGCGATACCGTTTACTGGACGCAGCGAGCTCGCGCTGATGGCGTCAATGTGATCGGTTATATGGTTTGGTCACTCACTGATAATTTTGAGTGGGGCAGTTACACGCCGCGCTTCGGTCTCTATACGGTGAATGTGCTCAAGGATCCGACACTCAAGCGCATTCCAACTGCGGCCGTTCCGGCTTATAAGGAAATCATTCGTGACAATGGTGTTGGTGCCGACTATCGTCCGGTGTCGCAGCAATGAATATGCTTGCAGCAGTTGATGGCAATCTTTCCTATTCAAAGGGCTCGAACGCTTTGACGCACGGTCGCTTTGGTGAGCGCGAAGCTTTCGAGCTAGTCGCGAGCATTGAATCGGCTTAACACACATGAATTTGACCCGGTTAAAAACTGACCTTCCGGTCAGTGTCTGTATGTCTAACCCAAGGTTTACACAGGTTTTTCTGGTGCCCTCCCAAATGGGGGGGGCCGTATTGCAGCCGCCGTTACTTAGTATCCGCCGACGCTAGAAATCATCACGGCCTTTGTCTCAAGGTGAATTAAATGAAATTAACCCAATCCCTGACTGTTGCGCTTCATATTCCAACAACACTCAGCCTGCGGCATTTATTAGTAGCAGGATGCGTAACTGCATCGTTGCTTTCAGTAATGCCAGCCCACGCTGCCAAGGTCTCTGATGTCTCCGCAGAGAGCAATCGTTGGATGGTGGCGTCTGCCGAATCGCAGAAGCGCGTCGACTCGATTTCTGAGCAGCGCAATGATCTGTCCGACAAATTCCGCGCCACGC
>NZ_QANS01000008.1 GCF_003052265.1 Stenotrophobium rhamnosiphilum | reverse complement strand
CTTCCAGAACGGCTTCCGTGATTACAGTCCGTTTATCGGACGCTATGTAGAATCAGATCCGATCGGGCTGAATGGAGGAAGCTGGTCTACCTATGGGTATGTAGAAGGTAATCCTATTAGTTATGTTGATCCGACGGGCGAAAGTCCCGTGGGAGCCGCGATGTTCGGATTTTTTGCCTTTGCATCTGGATATGCACTATATGATGCGTATCAGGCAAATAAGTCGGATCCTGACAATTGCGGTTGTAAGAACAAGTTAGATGCGGCAAATAAAATTTTGCGAGCACTCCAACAAAAATATCCGTCCAGATACAAGAAAAATATTTCTGTAGGCGTAAGGAACATTCCAATCGGCGGAGTCACCTATATCACTAGAGGCGACAAGATATTTATTAGCAGTGAGTATTGTTCTGGTAAGTATCCAAGTCTCACCGATGCGGATTTAGCTAACACAATCGCGCACGAGGCGTTACATGCGAATGATCCTTGGTACCTCCGGATTGGCCCGGTTATAGGCAGCGAATTTGATGAGGGCACCCATCATTCGGATATTTCAGGGCAAGCTGAAAACGATGCGCAATCGGTCGTAGGAGCACATTAATATGCAATTACCCAGGTGGAAGTGGGCCGTGTTCGCGCTGATATTTCTTATTCTTGGCGCAGTCGTCTACGAGAATACATTCAGGCTACAACGCTCGAGCCAAGCCATATATGTCGTACTGCACAACGAAATTGATTATGCGATAGCTTATCGTAAAGAAAAAATTAATGGCTCAGGCGACAACCAAGATTTGGTTGCTTCTTCGAGAATTCACGTGCATGACTTCTCTATTGATGTGGGTAGCGGAGAGGTCTATCACGGTAGAAGTTTTCTCTACGATGCGTCAGCAATCGTAATTGTTGATTCCCCTGCACCCAGTGGCTGGCTGATAGCCAGTTCAGTAGGTCAAGAGCCAGGCGAATGCAAAAAATTATTTGGTACTGATGGCACTGAAGAAGCGTTGAATGCTCGCTGGAAAAATGTTTGTCAATTTGCGAGTAAAGGAATAAATAAGGTTGGGCAAGACTGAATAACCGCGTAAAGCAAGCAGCCATTCAGTGGCGCTCTTATCCATTCTTCATCTATTGGAAGTTCCTGTTACTGATGCATTTCGGAAATAAAATTCCCGAATATAGGAAGTGGCAATGAAGCGCCGACACATCAGGTTGTTATTGCTCGCCGGATTAGCTTGATTTGATCAGCTGGGAAGATGGGGCCAACTATTGCAACCGCGCCCGCTGAATGTTGCCACCGATTTTATAGTCATCTGGGTGAATACGAAAACGGGGAAATTCCATTCAAAGTCCTTCCACGACATATTCAGCAGCGCACTCTTCTTGCCAAGAGCTTGCGTGTCGTTGAAGTGCTTTTTTGAGTTGATCGCGTAAATAGAGATTCAAGCGCCAACGACGAAAATAAACGGCAAGAGAAATTGGCCGATCTTTGCGAACGTTTGGAAGAGAGTGCGCCTGTGTGTATCGGTTGGGGAAGCTTCAGTACTTGTCGCAAAATAATGGAGAACGAGATAGGAAATCAAAGCAAAGATCAGCGCCAGCCCCCATGGCAATAGCACCGCAAGATCGAGCAAAACCTATAAGTTAGTTTTCCGCGACTTGCGTGCCATTGCCAATCCTTGGCTTGAGTGCTTTATTATAAATTTCACATGCCGTTTAGATTGCACTGTCTACCTAATGGCGCTCGGCAACCGTTTTTCGGTACAAGTCTGATAGTTCTTCTGCTGTCATTTTGCTGTAGTCAGGTTTCGGCTCGTGACTATGCATCTCGCGCTCTGAAGGTGTGGCAAAGTTAAGAAGGAAATTTATGGCCTTGTAGTCACCGGCTAATGCTGAATGAACTGCTTTTGTGACGATGGCTTCTCTCACGGTTATCTTCTTGCGCTTTCCGTCAACTGTGACTGTGATCTTTTGGGCAAGTTGCGAATATACCTGCATGGCAGCTGAAGGGCGGTTTTTAGGACGCCCACGCTTGTTCCCAGAGGTGCCTGACTTAAATTGACCTGACTTTGGGGGCTTGGCGTAACCCACTGCATAAGGCTTGGTGCCGTTCTTCTTACTCATCAGAAGATACCTCTGAGGTTGCGGCGATGTCATCGAAGCGACGGCCTGTAGCGACATGCACGGCTGCATCGCCGGTCACACGCTGCCACCGCCGAATCGCAACGTCGACGTATAGGGGATCAATCTCAATGGCGCGGCAAACGCGCCCAATACGTTCTGCGGCTATGAGCGTGGTACCACTTCCTAAGAAAGCATCCAGCACAATGTTGCCACGTGCCGTGCAGTCAAGCAGGGCGTCTACAATCATGGCTACGGGCTTTACCGTAGGGTGAAGCTTCCCGAGGGGGCCTTCTTCGGTTTGACGAGCAAACGCATTTACGCCCGGGTACTGCCAGACATTGGTGCGGTTGCGTCCAAACTTGCCGAGCTGAACATTGTTGCGGTGAGGGGACTTGCCGTTTTTGAAGATCAAAACGAGTTCATGTTGGCTACGATACAACGAGCCCATGCCTGCAGTGTCTTTGGTCCAGACTGCCATGTTCTTGAACTCGGCGTAAGCAGCTCGTCCGGCTGTTAGCAGTTCGAATAAATGACGCCAGTCCATGAATAAATAATGCAAGGATCCTTGCTGGCTATGCATTGCTAATTGAGCGCAGGCTTTTTGAAGAAAGTCGATAAATTCAGATTCATCCATTTCGCCAGCCGCCATTGCAAACTCACGATGATGCACTTCCCCGAGGCCTGAGGCATGCCCGTCTATTTTTACGTTGTAGGGCAAATCTGAAATAACAACATCTGCCAGATCACCTTGCATGAGCTGTTGATAGACGTTTTCATTGAGTGAGTCACCGCAAATCAAGCGATGGCGCCCCAACTGCCAAAGATCACCTGTAGCAGTGACAGCAGGGCCATCAGTTTCGAGCTCAACGATTTCTGGTTTAGCGTCTTTTTCTGTGCCCTGAATGATCAGATCAATCTCAGGAACTTCAAAGCCCGTGAGCGTGACATCAAAGCCAAGATCAATCGTGCTTAAGTGCTGCAGTTCAATCTTCAAGATCTCGCGATCCCATCCAGCGTTCTCCGCGAGGCGATTGTCCGCAATGATGTATGCGCGGACTTGATCGGGGGTGAGGTGATCAAGGCGCAGTGTGGGTACAGTCGTGAGCTGGAGTAGTTTGGCGGCTTCAGCGCGGCCATGCCCGGCAATGATGGTGTTGTTGCGGTCGATCAGGACAGGATTATTAAAGCCAAATTCTTTGATGCTATTGGCGATCTGTTTGATCTGCCGTTTGGAGTGAGTACGCGAATTTCTCGCATAAGGGGTTAAATTAACAACTAAGACTTGCTCAATTGAAGCGGTCATATCAATCACAATGAACTCCTGTCCCATATGCCCCGGCGGAGCATTTCGGACACGAAGCTAATTGGAGGAATAAGGTTAGCCCGGCAAACCTGATTTCAAGCGTCTGCGCGCCTTGGAGGTAAGATTCGCGAACTGTCCGAAGCTGATAGATTTTTCTCGGCCCTTGAAATCGTAATTGCACCAAAATTTCTTGGTCGTCTCATTTGCATGCTCCTTCGGCGAGAGGCTATGCACATCAAGTTCGGAAATGAAATGGTTCCAAAGTTGCTTTGCAGTTTCCGTTTGATGCTCTGGCTTGGAGCATAGGGTTTCAACAATCATGCTAATGGACATGTTGTTATCGCCAACATTGCCCCGAAGCTTCTTGGCACGGCGGCTTTGTAATTCTCGAGTTCTTTGCCCAATGACAACATCAGCTTCTGCCAGTGTCATCGCCAAGTAATCATTGGCGTTGCGTTTATGATCAGAGTCGGGTGGATTATCCAGAATGAGCCACTTAAGCGTGCAATACGCTTTCAGCAGCCGATATGCTTCTGCGGCGACGCCGTTGGGAATCCGAAAGGACCAATGCTCGAATGGTGTATCTGAGGTGTTACTGCTGAAGGTAAGTTGCTGAAGTTGATCTTCAGTGAATCCAAACTTCTTCAACCTGGAAGTAATTGGATGCTCGGCAACAAATGCTTTTTCTATTTTTGTCCCGCGCATGGTCGCAAGCTGCGGCAGTTCAACATTAACGCTTGCGTCTTACGGGCCGCGTCAGTTTGCTGGCCCGCTGTTCAACCATAACCAAAACTTCTGATGGCTTGATGTCTAACACGTGGCATAACTTGAAGATGATTTTCAGTGATGCGGAGTTCAGTCCGCGTTCTAGCAGAGAGACGTAATTGCGCTGCACGCCTGCCTCAAGGGCAAGCGCCTCCTGAGAAAAGGCCTGTTTCAGCCGTATTTCTCGCAAGACTTGCCCAAAAGCGCGCTCTACTTCCAACCGAATCCCCAATAAGAGCTGGAACGGTAGAGCCGAGGGCTTAAAACGTCTTCACAATATATTGGTCAAGAGCTAGTATCCAAATGAAACCGCGAGGGCAGGCGGCACGTAAACGAAAGAGCGTAGGGGGTCGAATGAGCGACAGGCGACAAGGATGTGCGCGTTTACCGCTTCAGTGGCCGTACCTGTGCTGAGCTCGGTATGGCCCTAACGCAAATGCAGCTGATCCAGTCCTTGGGTGAGGCCATGAATTGGTTCGAGCGAGAGCTGGCGTGGGGCGTGCCTCCGACGGAGCTACGCCACCTCTGCGGACGTATTGGAGAGTTGTACGCCGCACTCATCACCAATGGACGCATGGCCACGGAGGTCAATCAGCGGGGCTATGACGTTGTGAGCGCCGCTAATGAACGGATATCCGTCAAGACCACAGCAATGAGTGGATCGGGCGGTCATATCGCGTTCAACGCAAAGACACTGGAATGGGTCGATCGCATCATGGTTTTTCGGGTCAATACCGAAGAAATGCAAATCGAAAAATTACTTGATGCATCTATCAGTGAAGCGATAGTTCTGATGTCACCCGAAGTAGAGGGCAAACGCACGCTGTCGTTAGGGCGCATCGAGAAGAAAACTGCGTTGAGAAGTGATATCGCGACGGTGAGGGAAGCAATGTTCCAAGAGTATCGAGTGCGCGAGCTGGAAAACGGCAGCATCGAAATCGAACAGAACGAGGTTCTGGTAACACCCGCGAAGTCTGCGCTCCGAGAGTTAGCGGTGCGACTCAATGTGGGCCTCTTAAACGGCAACGGCAATGCGTTTAACACGCGTCAGCTAGGCAGTCAGATCATAAACAGCATCGAAGCGTTGAGTGAAGCACTCGCAGTGCCATCTATTCAGTGATTGCGCGAAGCAAGTTGAAGGCCAATAGAAAGAGAAGCGAATGGATACTTGTAATACATTGCTCAATATAACGTCTGCAAAGATTGTGGATGAGATGCCGCGGCTTGGTGCGCTCTCGCCTGCTGTTCCAGAGAGAATTGATGCCATTAGCGAAGTCTGGGGATGGAGGATTATTTTTCGAGAGCCTTCTCCTCAACTTATAGAAGCCTGCATTCAGAAGGGCTGGCACGATCGTGACTGTGAGCATTTCGAATCAACATTCGAAGCATCGCATCGAGAGTATGACTGCCACGGTAAATGCCAAGCGCGTATTCAGCAGTGGCGGCCCAGAACAATGTTTGAGATGGCATTCTTTATCGCCATATCTGACGGGTGGGGTGGTCAATCCATTGCAACCGAATTGATACGGCGGCGTAACGGAGCGCCGTGGCAGTTGCCCGATCCAGATGCCGGCGAAATTTTGTCTTGCACCTATGGTGTCCTCATATTCAGAGAACAGTTCGATGCATTAATTGCGTTGTGCACGGGATCCAATGATCCGGGCTACGCGCACATGCTCTACAAGGTTCTGTCCAATACCGCGGGTAATGTTCAGCAGGATCCGATTGAGGATCTACGTGAAATTATTCAGGTCTCACGGCTGCCGTTGTTTGAGTACATCTTGAAAGCTTGTCGCAGGGATAGAGTGCATTTAAATCTTCCACCACTTTTCCGCACGGCTCAAGAATCTTATGACCTAATCCGGGCTGTGGAAATTTCCCCATATCAAGAACTTTATGGAAGATTGAAGGGTGCAAGATTTACGTGAGCTTGAAGCCAATGGGATCACGCGCCCTCGGGAAGAATGGTGCGTAGCAGTCAGGTTGAATCTGTAGATTAGATTTCACGAGATTCCCTCCCTGATCTCCAGAAGGTTCCTCGACTTTTTCTCCTGATTCGCCTTTGAGAGCATATTTCTTGCTTAATGGAAATATCAAAGGCCGAGCCTAGTTGCCGTTAAGCCAAGACATATGACCGCTTGGCTGGTCACCTGCAACTTCGAGAGCACAAGCGAGTAAAAACAGGCGAAAGATCCGGCCTATCAATAACTAAACGGGATGCCTCTGCATGCACTTTGATCAAACTAATGCGGTTCAGCATAAAGCAGGAGCAATTCGGTTTAGTGGGATGGGGCTTGTTGCCCTTCTGTTCGTGGCAATGCTTCTTACTTTGCCGAATGCAGCTATAGCAGATTGGACTGCGGTCGTTCCAAATGGTCAAACATCGCCTACGTTTGGCAGTGCGGTGGAAGCCTGTAAATACTCCCATGACCAGTTTTATGGGGGATCAGGCTCAGAGATGAGCAGTTTTAATTTTCAACACAGTAATACTAATGGTCGCGTCATATCTGCAAGTTGCTCTTTTAAGTGGATCAATCAAGGCCAGGCTACGTTGCCTGGATATGCGAATTTAACGTGTTCAAGTGGTATGAAAGCTTCGCCTTCGGGTCCGGGTGGGTGCGCGCCACTTCGTCAAGATGATAGCGGCCCGCCTGCGTGCAATGTCAAAGCTGGAAATCCCATTAATGTCATCTCTGGAAATAAGTCTGAAACAGTAAGTGAATTCACTACGCGTGGAACCTTTCTTCTGAAGCTAGAAAGGCATTACGACAGTCAGTGGTCAGCTGTTTCGCGATTAGGTGCTGGATGGAGAACAAACTTTGACCGCCGGTTTCTCTATGGAGAGCTCTTCTACGTCCGGATTGTTCTAGGTGACGGCCGGGAAGCGATATTTTCTGCCGGCCCGGCATCGACTTGGGTTCCTGCTTACATTGATACAGCAGGAAATTTAATCAATACCAGGACGGATGTCCGTTGGACCCTCGTTAAGAATTCTGCGGGATGGATATTTACAGATAATGACGGAACAGTAGAGACCTACAACACCGCTCGGCAATTGATCTCAATAGCCTATAGAGGTGGTTATACGCAGACACTGGCGTATGACAGTAAAGGCAACAACATCTCTGTGACCGATAACTTCAATCGACAGATTCTATTCACATACTCTAATTATGGATTGCTGGCCTCCGTGACAGCGCCAGACGGAAAGGTCTATCAATATGAATATCTGGATCAGAGCCCAAAATCTTCTGGCGGGGTTGCGGCATCCATATCAGTACCATCAGAAACGACGACGCTCAGTAAGGTTACATATCCGGTAAATAATGGATCTACTGCGCCTTACATTACATACCAGTACGAAGATACAACCAATCTCACCGCACTGACCGGAATCACAGATGAGCGTGGAATCCGTTTTGCAACGTGGACCTATGATGCCCAAGGTCATGCCACGTCGAGTCAGCATGCGGGCGGTGTTGAGTACACCAACATTCAGTACGATTTCACAGGGAATACTCGTACTGTTACTAACGCAGCAGGCAAGCAGACGCTCTATACCTTGGCGTCCAAGCAAGGAGTTTTAAAGCGCGTTGCATCTATTCAAGGGCAAGCCAGTACAAATTGCATTGCGGGCAACACGCAGTATGGCTACGACAGCAAGGGCTTCGTTAATCAACAGATTGATGCTGAGAATCGCACCACAACTTGGACCAATGACAGCGCAGGAAATCCACTGACTAAAACGGAGGCTAGTGGTACGGCTTTGGCTCGTACAACGGCGATGACGTGGCTTTCTTCATATCGATCGCCCACTCAAATTGTCCGGCCTGGATTAACAATCGATCTAACGTATGACAGTGCAGGGCGCTTGACGCAACGCAAGGAGACAGACACGACAACGCAGTCCACGCCTTATAGCACCAATGGACAAACGCGAATCTGGACCTTTGGCTATAACGTCGCTGGGCTATTAACGACGGTGGATGGTCCCTTAGCTGGAACTAGCGATACGACAACCTATGGTTACAACGCCAGCGGATTCTTGGCGAGTGTCACGAATGCACTCAATCAGACCACGCAGGTTACGTTAGTCAATAGTCTCGGGCAGCCATTAACGATGATTGATCCCAACAACGTCACGACTAATTTTAGCTATGACGCGCGTGGCCATTTGACTCAAATCGTGGTTGAACCAGGAGCACTGCAGGCCGTTACGAGTTTTACGTACGACGCTGCCGAACAAGTGATTAGTGCGACGGAACCCAATGGCGCAAACCTTTCATTTGAATACGATGGCGCAAAACGACTTTCTGCCATCCAAAATAACTCGGGAGAACGTATCGAGTACACCCGGAATTCTTTGGGCGGTATTACGAATACGAATATCCGCAACAGTAGCGGATCAATTGTAAAAGTTGCTTCAAAGACTTTTGATGAGCTCAACCGTGTTCTTTCGGAGATTGGAGCGAATACACAAGTCACTATGTACGGCTATGACCGTACCGATAATGTAAACGTACGCACCGATGCGGCCAGTAATAATTTCTATTCTGGATACGATGCACTGAATCGTCTGGTCTCAGAAACAGGGCCGATGCTGTATGCGGTGAGCTATGGCTATGACGCACAAGATCAAGTGACAACAGTTACAGATCCACAAGGTCATATCACGCGCTATTACTACAATGGCTTTGGTGATCTCATCGGGACAGTGAGTCCCGATGCTGGCACCACCATTAATACATACGACAATCGTGGTCTGCTTGTAACTCAGACTAAATCTACTGGGATCATGTCTAGCAGAACTTACGATGTTCTTGGACGTTTGATATCGATAACCTATCCGAATTCGTCGGATAACATTTACTACTACTACGATGGGACAAACACATCGCCAGTGCCGCCAAATAGTATTGGGCGTTTGTCTGGAGTTAAAGATCAAAGTGGCACAGCGGCTTATGGCTATTACCCAGGCGGCCAGCAGCAATGTGAGTTAAAGACCGCGTTTGGTATCAGTTATCTGTCGTGCTATGCCTACGATTTGTCAGGCAACGTGAACGATGTTTTATACCGTGGCAGTTATCTAACCTATGTGCGCAATAGCATGGGACAAGTAACTTCCGTCAACGTGAAGATTGGTGGCGTCACAAAACCGCTTGCAAGTTCGATTCAATACATTCCGTTTGGCCGCTGGTCACAAATGACTCTGCCGAACGGAATCACAACCACGCGCAGTTTTGATCAGGACTATCGGATAACGTCTATTGGATCGACAGGCGTTTTGAGCCGCAGCTACAGCTTTGATAACCGCGACAATATCCTAAGCATTACCGACGGCATTAATTCGCAGAACAGCCAGACGTTTAGCTATGACACATTGGGCCATCTCACATCGGCATTTGGGGCATACGGTTCATTGGCATACACGTACAACGCCAGTGGCGATCGACTTACTGGAGGCTTGTCGATGACACCTTCGACATACACGTATCAGTCAGGCTCGCATCGTCTGGCCACGGTCAGTGGCCCGAATGCGCATAGCTATACCTATGACGGTTCTGGCAATGTGATCGCTGATGGGGCGCTGAGCTATAGCTACACCAGCGAAGGTCGGTTATTTGCGGCCTCGAGTACTGGAATGCCCATTTACTTCTATGACGGCTTTGGTCGGCGTGCTGCCAAATACGTGACAGGTCCGGGCGCTAGTGTGTATACGCGCATGCCCGATGGAAAACTCATGGAAGAAACCGACGGAGCCGGAAACGTAACGAAGGAATATTTTTATCTGGAAGACGAGCCCCTCGCTATGTACTCGCCTGCAGCAGGCGTTACTGCTGACATCTACTACTATACAAATGATCATCTGGCTACACCGCAGGTGCTGACGAATGCGACGGGCGCAGTTAGTTGGTCGGCAAACTACCAGCCTTTCGGTGCCGCGTCGGTGACAACTGCCAGCGTTAGTAACAATCTAAGATTTCCTGGACAGTATCTGGATGCTGAAACTGGATTTCATCAGAACGGCTTTAGAGATTACGAGCCAAGTCTTGGTAGATATATCGAGTCGGACCCGATTGGATTGCTGGGAGGGATTAACACGTATGCCTATGTGGACGGGAATCCCTTGTCGTTCACAGATCCAGAAGGATTGGCCAAAGGTGGTAAAAACAATATAGGAACAGAAGGGCTGACAAAGCAATCTGATCGGGGAGATGTGGAAGAGGCGCTTAAGGATGCTATTAAGAACAAACAAGCTGAGCGAATCAAAAAACTCCGTGGTTTGCTAAAAGTTATTAAGCGTGGAGGAACTATGGGTCTATTAATTAGCGCCGACGATTTATTAAAAGCAGCTTGTAACGCTGGCGATCAACTCTCATGTGATACGTACTGCTCCCTAAATCCTGGCGACTGCACTGGAAGATTTTGTCCAAACTTATGAAAAACCGATACGCAGCAAAATTATTGTTCCAATTCAGAATTGTTACGTCTGGGCGCACGAATAAAGTTCGAGATATAGAAGAACGGATAATTATTTGTGCTCAAGAGAATGCCGAGTTGGCTTATAAATATTCTAAAAGTTACGGAATAGAATCTGAATACCACTATAAAAATGATTCTGGAGGAAAAGTATTTTTCGAATTTATTGGGGTGATTGACCTCTTGCATCTCGGGAACGAGACGACAAAGGAAGAAGTTTGGTATGACATCCGGCGAGCAGTAAATCCTATGGAGCGGCGTAAGAAACTTGTACCGGCGAAGCACGAATTATCTGCGTTCAGAAAATAAATAATCCGGGCTCGTATTCTTTAAATAAGCAGATAAGAAGAGATAAAGGATCGGAGTAATTATTAGAATAATTACTCCGATCCGCTTCTTCCATGGAGTGGGCTAATAGAGCCGCCGAGGGACTTAGGACCGAAGTGGCAGGCCCCGGTTCAGCAATTCGACCGGATTCCCAATGCCTATAAAGGAGGCATTGCTGGCGCTGGTTACGGCGCTACTGGTGCAGGTAGGAATTCTTGCGGGTGTCAATAATGTTATTAAATTCTATATCCACGCTGTTTCATCGCGCATTTGGTAGCAGCCGGCTACGGCCATACGAAAGTGTCTGCATTGATGAATGGCGATCAACTCTACCGGAGTCATTAAAGCTAGTTTTGAATTCCCAGCTTGAGAAATTTGATCTTGTACAGCGGCAAGCACGAGGAACGAAAACTGTTTTTTATTGTGTGAAGGATCCGATCTATGCCACTTGGTCAAGCGCGGATTTATTTCCTAACCACGGAGAAAATTTCAAGATCTTTTCAGCGACATTGAAAGGAAGCATCGGCAATATCACGGAGGCTGTCCGATTCGACATATACCTCCATCGGGGCAGACTTTTTTCCATTGAGTTTGGCTCTGAACTTGGGGCGCTGGCTGCACTTAAATCAGGATTGTTGATTCAGCGGGCATAGAGGCAGATATCAGATCAAGAGGTTACTGCAACGCGCTTGTTTCTTCCCGCGCAGAACTAACAAAGGTAGATTCTAGATACCGTTAGGCGAAGGCATGAGACCGCTTGGCCGTTTGTCCGTAACTTGCACATCCAAAGCAAGTAAAAACGTTGGCAAACCATCTGGCTGATCAACAACTAACGGGAAGACAGTACATGCGCCTATTCACGAAATGTCGGGGAAAGAGAATCCAAGGAGATAGAAACCCGATAGTGATAAAGCACTGGTTGATCGTTGGACGTGTGGTTAGCTTTTGGATGTTGGGAGTCGTGTTGACAGGGCTCTCCACCAATTTGGCGTTTGCTCAAACATTTAGTCTTCCCGCAAAGCCGGGATCATGGTTTGTAAATAATGGGGGTACTTGTGGATCAGTCAGTGCGGCTGATCTGCCATCGGCCTGTAATCAATGTGCAGCGTTGGTTAGTACATCCTGCAACGTTTCAACCATCAGCGGCACTTCGGCAATCAGTGCAGGGACGACAACATATCTAGCTCAGTGCAACGTCCATGGAGTTAATAGTTGTGGGAGTACTCTATCTAGTGCGGATTTCCAGTGGAGTGCTGGTGCGCCGGCGGTGTGTGAACCTGGATTTTTACTTTCTGGAAGTACGGTGCCGCCAAGATGTATTTATGTGGGTGGCGCTGTAACGGGCAGCAATTTGGGAGAAACAGATAGAGCATTGCAAGGCGGTTGTACTGCGGGATGTGTTGGTGATCCCATTAATCCTGCAACAGGCAACAAATATCAGGTCGAAAAGGATTACGTTGGGAATACGGTGATGCCTCTGCGCTTCATCCGCTATTACAACAGTGATAATCGTGTCGTCAGCACCTCAATGGGTGCTCATTGGCGACATTCTTATGATCGCTCGATACTCGCCACAGCTTATGGCAGTGAAGTAGTGGCTATCGCATACCGTCCTGACGGGCATAGCTATTCCTACGATTCCACTGATGGAATAACTTGGACTGCTGTTGGTAACACAATCGATACCCTCCAGAGAACTTATAACGGGAGTGGAACTCCAACAGGCTGGATCTATAAGACGCGTAAAGATGAGCTAGAGACATATGACGCTAGCGGGCGCTTGATACAGATTACTGATCACGCTGGAAGAATTACAACGCTTGCCTACGATGCGCTTTCCAGATTGGTGACGGTCACGGAACCTTATGCTCGGGCGCTGACGTTCTTCTACGATTCGGCCGGCTATCTTTTATCAGTAACAGATCCCGCTGGCGGGGCATATGTTTATCAGCATGATGCCAATGGAAACCTCACGGGTGTTCAGTATGCTGATGGCACGAATCGCACGTATTTGTACAACGAAGCGGCTCTGACCTCTGGCGCGAATCTGCCGAATGCGCTGACCGGAATCGTTGACGGTTCTAGCCAGAGATATATGACGGTTGGCTACAATGCTCAAGGGAAAGCGATATCAATTCAACTCGGAACGAGTACTGATCTCTTCACAATTCAGTACAGCGGGTCTTCGACTTCGCCACAAGTAACCGATCCAATAGGTACTGTGCGTACTTACAACTTTGGCGTTGCTAACTCGGCTTATAAGATTTCTAGTGTTTCTTCAGGTGGAAGTGATGCGGCGTGTGCGCATTGTGCATCGTCACAGTCAGTGCTCTACGACAGTAATGGCTTTATTAGTCAGAGAACGGATTTTAACGGCAATGTCACTCGCTATTCATTCGATCTACGCGGGCTGGAGCTGAGCCGCACCGAAGGATATGGATCGGCAGTTGCCAGAACAATAACGACGCAATGGGATTCTGTATTCCATCTTCCTAAGCAGATCGACGAACCAGGGCGCAGGACTGTTTATACCTATGATTTATCCGGCAATAAGACGAACGAATCGGTAACAGATACAAATACCAGTGCTACGCGATCAACTTCGTATACCTACAATGGGCAGAATCTTCTCAGCACAGTTGATGGGCCACGCACGGACGTAACTGACGTCACGACCTATGCGTATGATTCCAGTGGAAACCTAAGCACAATCACGAATGTACTAGGACATCAAATAAGGATTGCGCTGTATGACTTACAGGGGAATCCCACCAGGATGTTTGATGGCAACAATGTTCAAACGGACATCACCTATGACGCACGCCAAAGAGTAAAAACAGTTTCTACTGCTGGCGCGACAACTTCTTATAGTTACAACATTAATGGTGATATTGCTAAGGCCATATTGCCTAATGGAAGTCAGCTTACCTACGGCTATGACGACGCCTACAAGCTAACAGACATTACCGATAATCTGGGCAATCACATTCATTACACGCTGGATGGACTTGGGAATAGACTGAGCGAGTCCATCTATGACGGTGGCGATGTTTTGAGGAAGTCACTCAGCCGCGTCGTCGGAATTGATGGACGTATCAAGGAAATCCATGGGGCGAATGGACAAACGACCGCCTACACATATGACGGATATGGAAACATAAAGTCGCTCAAAGAAGCGGGCTTGTATCTGACTCAGTACAACTATGATGCGCTGAATCGATTGAGCGCCGTAACCGATGCTAAGAGTGGGTATACGACCTATGGTTATGACGCGCTAGATCACACACTGTCTGTCAAAGATCCCTCCAATCTGACGACGATCTATGCGGTTGATGCTTTAAATAGCACGCTCTCAGTAAATAGCCCGGACTCGGGCTTAACGACCAATACATATGACGCTGCGGGGAATATTTCATCCAGCACGGATGCTCGCGGGATTACGACGCAATATACCTATGACGCATTAAATCGCATCAAGAAGAAGGCCTATCCCACGTCAGCCGAAAACGTCTTCTACTTCTATGACGGCAGTAATTATTCGCCAGCTTATCCATATGGCATTGGGCGACTGACGGGTATTAGCGACCCAAGTGGTCAAAGTACATATGCCTACGCGGCACGTGGAACGCTATTCGCAGAATCAAATGTCGTCGCAAGCCATAACTACGCGACTTTTTATGCTTATGACAGTGCGGATAATCTCACTCAGATGGCGTATTCGACAGGGGACCTTTTAACTTATACGCGAAACGCAATTGGGCAGGTTACTCAAGTGAATGCGACGCTCAGCGGTCATGCCCAAACGCTAGCAAGCAATATCCAGTACATGCCATTTGGCCCTTGGAAACAAATGACCATGGGGAGTGGCGTAACAACATCTCGTTCCTATGATCAGGACTACCGACTTTCCTCGCTAACAGCCGCCGGTGTTCTTGGTCGAAGCTACGGATATGACGCAAGAAATAATGCGACGTCGATTAGCGATGCGATTGCCCCTTCAAAATCACAGACGCTCACTTACGACGAACTGAATAGGCTAACAACAGCGACAGGTACATACGGCAATCTTTCTTATACCTATGTTGATTCGACAGGTGATCGCAAAACTGGCGGGCTAACATCGAATCCCGCTACATATACGTATGCCACAACTAGTCATCGGTTAAATACGGTCAGCGCTCCCAATGCACATGCATATACATATGACGCGACCGGGAACGTTGTCGCTGACGGTGCGACCACATATACCTTTAGCAACGCCAATCGCCTATTGACCGTATCGGGATCGGCGAGCCCATTCTATTTTTATGATGCTTTTGGACAACGCACTGTTAAGGTAACAGCGTCGGCAACGACAGTATATTTAAGGGATAAAGATCGCAATATTACCGTTGAAAATAATCTGTCAGGCGTCGCCGGGGCTGAGTATTTTTATCTCAATGGAGAGCCATTAGCACTTTACTATCCGTCGACAACAGCAGCCGCTACAGCCGGAACCTATTTTTATGCGAACGACCATCTTGCCACGCCGCAGGCATTGACCAATGCCTCAGGTGCTGTCAGTTGGTCAGCAGACTATCAGCCCTTCGGTGCGGTAGTAGTGACAACTGCCTCCATCACTAACAATCTGCGATTTCCTGGCCAGTATTTAGATGCAGAAACTGGGTTTCATCAGAACGGCTTTAGAGACTACGAGCCGAGTCTAGGAAGATATCTAGAATCGGACCCGATTGGATTGCAGGGAGGGATTAACACGTATGCATATGTGGAAGGGAATCCCATTTCATTCGATGACCCCTATGGCCTTTGGGCTTTCGGTGATGCGCTCCCTCAAGGAGTTGTAGATTACTCAGCAGGTTTTGGAGATGGCATTTCACTGGGAGCAACTGAGTTGATACGTTCTGCAGCAGGGATTGATGGTTCTGTTGATCATTGCTCTGGAGCTTATCTTGGAGGAGTGCTTTCTGGCTTGGCATTGACGGGAAAAGGGTATGTTGTTGGAGCTGAATTGCGTATAGGTCGTAATTTCCGCTTGGCTCCATGGGGTAATCGCACAGGACATAAATACGGTGAGCTTCCCCATTACCACCGGCGTGTCCTTGACGCTAATGGCAATACGATTCCAGGCGGTGGCATCGGAAGACATCGCCCATACGAGGGTTGGTAAAATGCTTACTCCGCAACCGCCGATATTTGTTATTGAAGACTTGGACGTCTTGCTTTTTAAGTGCGTTGAAGAGGCTCAGCGCTTTTTAGAACCATGGTGGGTTATTGAAAAAAGAGGCGTCATATTTGATGCCTTGGGTGTTCAACTTTCGGCAGAAATAGGAGCCGAAAACGCGAGCGTTACGCTGAAACCTGATTCTTCGCATGCGAGCGATCTGGAGAAGCTTTTACGAAATCACTTGATCGCGCTTGGTGAGATATCAGCGCAGGATTCTGAATGCGGACTGGATTCACTCGTGCGACGCTGTATCGAAAGGCATTCGGTGGGATAGCGTGATTGAGAGCATGGCGTTCAGTTAACAGTCAGGTTGAATCTATAGATTAGGTTTCACGAGATCCTCTCCCTGATCTCCAGAAAGTTTCCCCGACTTTCGATCTTTGATAAGCCCGCAGCTTCCCCAGCTGCGGGCTTTCTTTTTATGTGTGATCTGGAAATGTGCGATCCCGTTAAATTGATGGCTCCAAATTTATCGATTCCGCACTGCCCCGGGCTGCGGCGTAGGGATGTGATGGTCTGTCTCGGGCAGGTAATGGCTGCAGCTCCACAAGCACATTTTGGGCAGTGTGCAAATTGGCTGCGTGGACTTCGGGCAATTGCAGGCGAAGGTCTTGTTTGGTTCCCCTGCTGGTGGACAGATCGAGCCGGGATTAGTCCTGTGCTTAGGTGCGTCACACTTGCTCTCTGGTGCAGTTGACCATGAGATTCTGTACGGCGCTTTGCTTTCGACATTCAAGACAAGCGCCAACTCAGATTTTTTACATGAGAACCGGACTGTCATCTGTGTGGCGCTAGCAATATTGGATACGCGAAAAGTTTCACAGAGCCCATTTTCCTTCTGCCACTGCGTCACAAACTCGGCGATGTTTTTTGTAGTGAGCTTGCGGAAACGGAGAAAGAAAGGCGTGAAATATTTTGTATCGTGAGAGCTGGGAGTCTTCCCTGACAGATAGAGCACACGCGCGGCAGCAATCGCGAGCGGAGAGCCCATCCAATCGGGAGCTTTATCTGCATTCTTACCATCATTGAGCAGCGTCTCGGTAACTGTCGCCACGAATCCACCATCAAGGCCCGGCGGCTGAGCCGAGGTGGCTGTCGCGACATTCGGCAGGGGATTGGTTGAGATCAAGGCGGTTGCCCCAATCTTCGCTGGCTGATCAAGGACGGTGTCTGATCCGGATGTTCCAATGCTCCCGTTATGCCGTATGCGCGGTAGGTTGCCTCGGTACCAGTTAACCCCAAAGCCATCCGCGGCTCCGCAATTCGAGTAGTAGTAGTTATTCGCATCGAAAAAACCACCGGTTCCAGTGCCTCCCTGACCGCAATTGCCCGCACCTGTGCCTGGCGAAGAAACCTGAGGATTGATGGCTGCTTGAATCGTCGTGGGCTTGAGAATTTGGCGCCCATTTATATATGGCGGATTAGCTGAGAGCCACATCGCCATGAAGCGGGACAGGTCGCGCACGCTGGTCGAAAAGCCGCCAGCGGGCCAAAGCATAGGCTGGTCATCACCGCCAGGCATCGCATCGGCCTTAGAGAAGGACCAAGATGCTGCTTTTACATTCAACTGCCAACGTTGCGCGACGCGGTATTTGGGAAGTTTTCCGGTATCCATAGATGACTCAGTCATCTTAAGAGGTGCAAACAGATTTTCTTGGATGAACTTTGCGTAAGGTTTGCCCGAGATACGCTGTGCAATCAATCCTTCTGCTTCGGTCGCGACTCCGGAGTAGGAGGCGTAGTCCCCTGGAGTGAAGAGCGTGTAACTCTTTTTGAGATCAGTAAGCCAAGTTTCAACGTCCGCGTGGTACGTATCCATGATGTCGGCTAGACCAGCGGTGTGCGATCCGAGATGCTTGAGTTTGATCCCGGTGGACTGCTTGCCACGTTTGCACGTGGTATCTCCCCACTTGCATACGAATTTCAGTTCCGGCAAATAGCGGTCGTCATCTGCGTAGTCCTCAAGTGACATCTTCATTGCAGGGTCATCGATCAGCGTCAGCAAGCCAGTGCCGGTGATCACTTTGCTCAGCGATCCAGGCCGGTAAATCGTGCGCTCATCGGGCGCGCAGACTTTTGCTGCATCTTCATAGCCAAATCCTTGGCTATAAAAAAGTCCGTCTTCGAGGACTAGCCCTGCGGTCATGGCGGGGCCTTTTGCGCCGAGATAATTGCCTGCAGAAGTTTTTAGATTCTGCTGCGCAGCGACGATACCGCTAAGCATGCGTAGTCGTCGCTCGGCGCCTAAATCGACCCAAGTAGGCCGTGCGGTTGTTCCGACTTGAGTCCAGGAATCCGCGGCGTGGATCTGCGTGGACTGGACAAGAAAAAATACTGCTAAGGCGCCAACGGCGCTACGAGACTTATGCACGATACACCCCCTAGTTGTTGTATTTAACCAATGCGGCACATTAGTAAATCGGACAAAAGGAAAATGTGAGGCTTCTATCAAATAAGAATGTGAACTTTCTTTTTGTCTGCGCTCAGAAACGAATTGCCTAACAATCGATCAAGTCATCCCTAGATCTAAGTGCTGAATGACTGATCCCCATTCTTGTAAGTGCCGGCACTTGAGGCCGGCCAACTGGAATTGCCCTGATTCAGTAGGCATTCAATGGGTATAAGGCAGCGCAATAGATCCCCAATAGACACTAATCTATTAATTTTTATAAGCAAGACTTATGGCCATCGGTCTAGTGTCGAATAGCCATTGGTCTAATATCTATTTAACTAATAATCTGTTCGTATCTGTCATTGATGAAATAAAATATTTTCGTAAAAGGCTAGTGCTGAAAGAGATTTAGAGATGCTGCCGATGTGCAGCGAGAGTAATCAATCTTGAGCTCTGAAAATTTAGCTTTATACAGAAAATAGCGTTGGGGAATTCAGTCTAGAGAGTAAAGTTTTGCTGGAGACCTCTAGCGAAATTGTTATAGCTATCAGCTGTTCGATAACAATGAAATTGTTAGCGGACAGAAAAGCATGCATAACTCAAGATGGGGGTGAGTCATGAGTGACTTCCAGTTCCGCAAGGAGAAAGAGGGATTCGCGTGCAAGTTATGGCGTGGAGAACGCATGAGCCTCATTGGGTTTGATGTTGAAGATCCTGAACCCGATCTGGTTGGTTTTTCCATCGAGGTAAAAGCGCCTGACGCTAAAGATTTCGAGCCCCTGCTCAATCGACTCGCCTTCGAATATCCCAAAGGTGCAGGTAGTGAAGTCACAGGCGATCGCTTGTTCGACTCGCGACTGAACCCCTATCAAAAATTTCGGTGGGTGCACTTCCCGCCTGATCCCAAAGATGGCACGTATACCTACCGCGTTAGCAAGCGGCATATGAAAATCAACGGCAAGGTGATTGCCGGAACATCGCTCATCCTAGGCATCGAGCAGAGTGCTGTTACTTATAAAGGTTTGGTCGATGTTGGCTTTACTCGCAACTTTGCATCGTCGCAGGCATTTAGAGAGCAGTTCGGCGATGGCGAAGACATCATTCCGGCATTGTCGAAGGACGGACTGAAGTTCAATAAATCAAAATTGAAGAACGAGCGCGGGCAAAGTGTCTACGAATGGCTCGGGTTTGAAGCACGCGATCTACTATTCGATTTTCTGGACAAGACCTATCGGGACAAGACGCTCGTACTCGATGTGATGGCCTACGATCTCAATGAGCGCAGCATTGTTGAAGCGCTGGAGAAATTTGGCAGTCGCCTGCGGATCATTATTGACGATTCATCGAGCAGCGATGATACGCCGCACAATTCACCGGCTAGCGCTGAATCGGTGTCGGCTAAACGACTCAAGGCTAAGGGCGCGGAGATTGTGCGTACGCACTTCAGCGGTCTTCAACACAATAAGGTGTTCATCAGCCGCAATAAGAAAACCGGTGAACCGCAGAGAGTTTTGTGTGGCTCAACAAATTTCACCTATCGCGGCCTCTACATCCAGGCCAACAACATGTTGGTGTTTGACGCCCCATCAGTCGCCAAGCTCTTCGGCGATATGTTCGATATCTCGTTTCTAGATCCATCGAGCTTACGCAAAGACGACTTCACAAAGAAATGGCATGTTGGCCATGCCAAGAATCCCTTGGTCAAGATTTGCTTCTCACCGCATACAGATACCGATCTATCGCTGAATCCAATCGCCGCTGCGGTGGATCAGGCAACTTCATCGGTCTTTTATTCGGTGGCTTTCCTTGGTCAAACAACCAAGGGCGCAACGCGTGAAGCATTTGATCGACTGGCTCAGCGGCCGGTCTTTAGCTACGGCACTGTAGACGCAAAGCGAAACCTTGAGCTTCTCAAGCCCGATGGAACTCGCGGCGTTGTGGACTTCGCGTATCTAGCTAGTAAGTCCCCTGAGCCATTCAAATCCGAATGGTCGGGTGGGAAAGGGCGCAACATCCATCACAAGTTTGTTGTTACGGATTTTTCGCTGCCTTCGGCAAAGGTATTCACAGGCTCAAGTAATTTCTCACCAAGCGGAGAGTCCGGTAATGGTGATCATCTGATCATGATTGGCGACCAACGTATTGCCACGGCTTATGCGATTGAGGCAGTGCGTGTCTTTGATCACCTGCATTTTCGCAACAAGATGCGAGATGCGTTTGGTTCCAAAGGCGAGAAGCTCAAGGGCGCCAAGAAGCCTGCTGCAATGACGTTGCAAAAGCCAGCTGCAATTAGCGGTTCTGATCACAACTGGTTCGACCGCTTCTATCCGAAGAAAGGCGTCAAATCGCAGGCAAAACGAGATCGGCTGTTGTTCTCAACCTAACAAAGCTAACAATAGAGGAAAGTGTAATGCCTGGATTTATTATTAACCGCAACGCTCAGCCCAACGGTGACCATGAAGTTCACAATGTATCAACGGGGTGCTCCTTCATGCCGTCAGCAGAAAGCCAAATAAATCTTGGAGTTTACAGCGCATGTCATGAGGCAGTTTCAAATGCCAAGCAACAATGGCCGAGCCACAGAATCAATGGTTGTTACTACTGTTGCTACGCTTGTCACACTAGCTAGAGTGAATGGCCTTGATTCAAGTGAGTCGCGCTGCGGCGCGGCGTAATTCAGATGATGAGTACCCGTCTTGATGCTTCAGTAAAAAAACGGATGCGTAAAAATTAACGATAAGAAGGTTTTGCATGAAAATTATGTGCGGGACAAATGAATCGCCTATTTTTTCCTAATTGCTTTTTCAGTCCCGCACATAGAGCGAAGCAACGTTGACCAAGTTTTGGGGCTGGGAAAATTAAGAAAGAATCTGGAGAGCGCTAGATGATCACGTTCATGGGTCGTGCAATTGATCTTCTGCTACATGTTTTGCATAGCGGACATTTGCAATTGCTAAAGGCGATCACTCCGAACTGACCACACTCTGGCATCTGCATTCAAGATCGATTGATCATCAACAAAGAACACAATATCTTGATGCCTCAGTAAGATTCGGCTCACCCGTTGGTTCGCCATTCAGTGAGCACTCTGATCCATTCACGTTGAGAGACAGCAATGAACAGATCAACCGTGACTTCGATCGCCATCTTGTTTTCTTGTTGCGGGTTGTTCTGCTCCGCTTATGCCGCACCGCCAATCGAAGCCTATGGGCATCTGCCGTCAGTCGATCTGATGCGTCTATCGCCGTCGGGCGAGCGCTACACCTTTGTAGCGGTGCTCGGCGAAAGCCGCACGCTAGCGGTCGTCGGGACCGATGACAAAGCGATCTATGTGACGAAGGTTGGCGACACTAAGCTGCGTGACATTCAATGGGCCGATGAAAACCATGTTCTAGCCACCACCAGTTCAACGTATAAACAGCCACTGGACTTTGTCCGCGCCTACGAGCTCGCTACGGTGATCAACATTCGCCCTGATCATCATGCGTCCTCCGCGATCTTTGATAAGTCGCGCAGCGTTGCGCGCGCCGTATTCGGCTACTTCGGTGCAGCGCGGTCGGAGGGGAGCGTTTACGGTTACTTCGGCGGAATCACATTTAGCCGCAATAGCTTAACCGGCGATTATTTCTTCGAACGCGGCTACCGGGATCTCTATCGCGTAGATCTCGACTCCGGCAAACCCGGAATATTGGCCAAAGGTGGAGAACACGACCATCAATGGGTCGTGGCCGCTGACGGTAGCGTAGTCGCCCATTCCGAGTACTACGAGACAAGCGGTGAGTGGCGACTTTACGCTGGCAAGAACCGCGACAAACTGCTACTTAGCAGAATCTCTCCAACTGATGACATTGACCTCGTCGGTCAGGGGCGCTCGGTTGGAACCGTGCTGGTCGTGGACAACTCCGGGGTCGAGGATGTCGCGTTGGAAGTGTCGATCGCCGACGGCAAGCAGGAGCCGCTTTTCGACTCTTTCTCCACCAACAGATTTTTGTTTGATCCCATGTCCGGCCTGCTGATTGGCGCGATCACCGAGCAAGAGCCGGGCGCCCATTTCTTCGACGCCAAGCTACAGGCGCGTTACAACGGTGCGCGCAAGGCATTCCCGGCGTACCAAATACGACTAGAGTCCTATAGCAGCAACCTAGATCGGCTCATCGTGCTGACAGAGGGTGCGGACGATTCAGGTACTTACTGGATGGTCGATATCGCCACAGGTAAGGCGCGCGAGATCGGCCATCCGTATCCAGAAATTCGTCGCAAGGATGTCGGTCCAGTCCGAACTGTGAACTACTCTGCAGCCGATGGCACGCCGATTGAAGGCATCCTGACCTTACCGCCAGGACGCGTGCTGAAGAAGTTGCCGCTGGTGGTTATGCCGCATGGTGGTCCAATCGGTATCCGTGATCGGGTTGGTTTTGATTGGCAAGCGCAAGCCTTCGCGTCCGCCGGGTACGCTGTGTTGCAGCCCAACTATCGTGGATCATCAGGTTACGACCGGGCATTCAGGCAGGCAGGCTTCGGCCAGTGGGGTGGAAAGATGTTGAGTGACATCTCCGCTGGTATCGCACCGCTTGCCCTTCAGGGCATCATCGACCCTCGACGCGTGTGCATTGTCGGTGGCAGTTACGGAGGCTACGCCGCACTGGCGGGTGTCACGCTACAGAAAGGCATCTATCGCTGCGCCGTATCGGTGGCGGGTGTTTCCGACATGCCAGCAATGTTTCGCTACGACTCGCTTGATCGCGGGGTGCGTAGCAGCGCTATACGATATCTGCGTGCAGCCACCGGTGCCGACAAAGAAGGCGATGATGTGTTGCGCGTCATTTCGCCTGCAACCTTCGCGAAACAAGCGGACGCGCCGATACTTCTGATTCACGGCAAGGACGACACGGTCGTTCCCATCTCGCAAAGCCAAACAATGGCGTCTGCGTTGAAGAGTGCCAACAAACAGTTCGAATTCGTGGTGATGAAGGGGGAGGATCATCACCTTTCCCGTGAGGAGACTCGCATCACCATGCTCAAAGCAGCTGTGGATTTCGTGAAACGCTTCAATCCACCGGATTGATGTAACAGCAATGAACCTGCTCGCTGCATTAGCTGCATCGCTTGTTCTAATAGTACTTGGCCTTCGTTGTCTCAAAGACGTTAGTCGTGCCCGAAAAAGCGGTGTGGGCAACTTTATCCTTCAGTGGCCAAACAACTTCGAGCGCAGTCAGCAGCCAGCAGCATTTTGGTGGTGCATTTTCCTTTACACGGCTGTCGGGTACATCTCGTTTGTCATTGCAGCTTTCTTAATGGCACAACTATTCTTGTGAGCAAAGCTAACGTCAGTGAAAAAAAGTGATCCAATGCCAGCGCGCGTGCACCTTTGGGGCGCGGCTGTCTACATTGTTGCCTCTTTCGTTCTGGCATACGTTGGATTGAGCCACTTGGGAGCATCGACCACCAATGGACAAGTCGCAACGACAATCGGATTGGCAGTTATAGGGTTTTCTAAGGGCTTACACAGCATTTCGCGCTATGCAGAACTGAAGAAAATAGAGAACGAGAAAAGTCTTTACAGAGATCTATGAGTGGCACGGGCACTCTGAAATTGAACGTCCGCTTCTGGCACAAAACGGACTGCTGAAAGAGGTAGATGAAAACGACGACAATTTCCCCCTTGTCATGGGTAGAGCAGAGCGAGAGAGCCCGAAGCAGATATTTGCGATGAGTCAAAGGTCTCTGTAACACTCTGGCCCTCAAGCTAAACGCATAAATTTTGCCTCGGGGCCTGACGCAGATGAACCCAAAACTACTCCTCGTTGATTTCGAGAATGTTCAGCAAGTTGATTTAGCTCGACTCGACGACACCTTCGAGATCATCATTTTTGTCGGTGCTTCCCAGAAAAGCATCCCGATCGAACTCGTGACTACCGCACAAAAGCTGGGCAGCCGTATTGAATGGCAACGCGTAGATGCTCATGGCAGTAATGCTTTGGATTTCTTCATCGCTTGTCAACTTGGTCGTGCTCTCGAAAAATCACCTCATTTACAGTGCATCGTTTTATCGAAAGATAAAGGCTTTGATCCGCTGCTTCGGCATCTCATTAAGAGCGGACTTAAGTGTCGGCGGCTCAATAGTTTGCTTGAGCTTGACCCTAAGACGACTACGCAGCCTGAAGAGCCAAACTACAAGCGAGTGATTGAAGTGCTCAGTAAATCAGACAAGAAGTCTAGACCGCGTAAGCGGAAGACCTTGTCTCAGCACATCTCATCTATTTTTCAGAAGAAACTCCAGCAAGCTGAAGTTGATCGCATCATCGACATTCTGTTTGCAAACAAAATGATCTCAGAGACGAATGGTGCAATTACGTACGAATTCTAAGCTCTGTGGAATCGCCACAATTTTTGTGGGCATTCGGTGTCTAGAGCTTGAGAGATCTACTTATTTGAGAGGCAGCCGTGGTTTTTGTGATTCCTGTTCGACAGCGCCACGGCTTTTGGTGACCCTATCCGCTATTGATGCCCAGCCAAATTCGTTACAGACCCGACAGATGTAGTTGACTTCTGCATCGGTAAATTCCTTCCGATGGCCAGCGACCTCTTCATCCATGGCGAACGGTTGTAGCTCGTAGCTTATAGAGCGAGCGGCCAACGCGATTTTTCGCATGGCCCTAATGCCACCGACGTCAGGGTCGCCCCAGTGGAATACTTGAGCAGGCGCGGCCTCAGCAAGGACTCGCTTGTAGGCTTGCAACCAGCGAGGGGATGGCATACCGGCGGAATAGAGAATCAGACCATCGATAGGTCCACCCAGCCCTCTGGCAAGCTCCTGGAATAGAGTTAGATTCTCAACGGACAATATGTACCGACCAGTGAATCGAAACCCTTTAATAGTTTCCGGATCTGGGGCGCTATAAGGCGATTCGATTTCTCGTTGAGCGCCTGTAGGAATGTAGTAAAAATTTCCAGGTGCTGCAGCCATGAAGAATGGTTGAGGGAAACGCTGAAGGCCGAGCTCACTGTAAATTTCATCCGGCGACCGATTGGGACCGTCATCGGCTCTTGTAAGCAGATCTAATTCGACGAAAAGCTCTTCGATCTTTTTCGAGTCGTGAAATAACTGTGCACTCATGCGTCGTACGGCTATTAGCGCGCCATCAGTTTGTCCTTCCACTTCATCAATAACGCGCATGGCCTGTACAAACGCATCAACGTGTTCTGGCCCGCGTTCACGGGGCCTTTTACCGTTGGCCCATGCCTCAAGTAGTGCGGCTACTTGAGGTCGCTCGGCCCGAGGCTGGAACTTCTCTTTTGCGGTAGACAAGAGCGTCCACAGCGGTATGACGTCAAGGAAGCGAGCTAATGCTTCTTCGTTCTGAAGATCTATTCTGATGACATGACCGCGGTCGCCGCTACGATGATCCCACTGGATGCTGATGGCGCCAATTCGCTCGGCAGCAACCAGTTCGTTATGGAGATCCGTTAGTTCAGCCAGGGATCGGGGCTTTAGATACTCGGGGAATGAGGCTTCAGAAAATGGCAGCCCGCGTGCAACTGATCCGCGTGTCTTCGCGTTCTCAGCACTCTTCAAAAGCTTGCGTAGAGCTTTCTTCGCAAGCTCGGTGCTCATGTCGTTCGCTCAGCCAGTTTCTGGTCTAGCAAATCTGGATGCTCCTGCACCATGTCAGATCGCATCAGCTCCTTGGCTTTGGGTTTGATGTGCGTTGCTTCAAGGAAAATATGATCGCCGAATCGCTGCATCTCATAGATGCGGTCGGTCACTGGCATCAGCTTGCCGTAAGAGTCTTCCGGCGCTGTCATGATCAGCTGCAGGCCGAGGCTCTTGAGGTAACGGTGAGCCGATAACGTGTTACCCGGATCAACCTTATTGAAGGCTTCATCAATAAGAATGATCGCGGGGCCACCAGCATTGCGATCGAGCTGATAAGCGTGGGCGAGGGCGGAACCCGCAATCAGGTAAAACGGCACTTTATGTTCGCCCCCCGAACCCGTATGTACGCGATCCGAAAGCTTCGCACGTTTCACGCCGTTGGCCATCACCAGCACATCGAATGAGAACAGCATTCTGAAATCATCGAGCGGTGTCTGAACGCCTGTCTCCGGCGCCAGCAACATATCCATGATGGTTTTTGACATGACCTCGCTATCAAATAAGCCAGCGGCACCAGGTCTCGAGGCTGTCGTGATGTAGTGTATGAGCGCTTCGTACTGAGGACGTGGCTCGTACTGGAACTGATAACGCTCGTTGTGAGCGAATTCTGGCGATGTCGCCAGCAGGCCGTTCATCTCTTTCAACACGCGGCGCATATCATCGATTGCGCCCGCAATGGTGATGGCAACGCCGCTGCGGAAATTCTCTTCAGCGGCCAACTGGGCTTCAGCTGCTTCCTGTTCTCGCTCAGCGAGGGTAGTTCCTTTGAGGCGATCAAGGGCTTCGGCACCAAACTTCATGGCCAGGCGCCAGCTCTTGCGCTCATCAATAACAGGATGTTCGTAACGATCCACGAATGCCCGGAACAGTTCCATGACATCATCGGATTTTGAAACTGCTTGCCTCCGAGCGGTTGTAGCACGACGTTCGCATTCTTGAATCAGATCATTGATAGCGACGTTGGACTGGCTCTCTTCAAACTTGGTACGTAGCTCGTCTACGGCTTGAGCAGAGTAATCGGTATCCTTTTGTGCGTCAGACAGGCGGTCTTTGGCACGATCAAAAGACTGGCGAGCTTCATCCAGGGATTCGCGTTTGATCTTCAGTGATTCAGTTGCTCCACCAGTGGCAGTGAGCAGGCCATCTTTTTCAAGTTCTGCATCGCGCCTCAATTTAGTTGCTCGTAATTGCGCTTTGAATAGCGCCTCGTCTGAGCCGACATCGATGGAGTTGATCAGGTTCTCTTTTGTTTCTACGGCGACAAAATGATCGCCAAGCCGTTTGAAGTCTTCTTCCAGTTCTCTTACGACCGATTCAACATTCAGGATGGACGTCATGGTGTCGCGTTGTTTTACGCGACGTTCGCAAATGCGACGAGCCTCTTCAGCAATACGCCGTGCCTCATCAATCTGTCGTTCCAGAAAGCCACGATCAGATGGTTCATATTTTTTGCCAAACATCAGCTGTGCCGGTGACAGCATGCGGATGGTTTTGGTCGTGAAATTGGCTGACAGTCCGCCGTCCGCTGTGAGGGCGCGGCTGTTATTTCTCAAATCAGCGCTGCTATACGCCTTGCGCATCCTGCTAAGAATATTGCGAAGGAAGGAAACAGCGATAGGATCGCTTCCGCTGATCAAACTGCCAACAAAGTCAGGGTTCGTGTCCTTTCCGACAGCACTATCAAGCCGTG
This sequence comes from Stenotrophobium rhamnosiphilum, assembly GCF_003052265.1. Lineage (GTDB taxonomy): Bacteria > Pseudomonadota > Gammaproteobacteria > Nevskiales > Nevskiaceae > Stenotrophobium > Stenotrophobium rhamnosiphilum. The sequence goes on along the minus strand of NZ_QANS01000008.1, from coordinate 131,684 downwards.
CCTCGTTAACGAGCGCAGCACCTGGCAGGCGCTCCGAGCCGGATAGTTTCAGGAGCATGTCTAGTGCGTTGATATGCTTATCTGCCGGGACGACAAGTGCCTCGCGATTGCTTAAAAGAAAGCTTTCGATGGCAGGCTGCCATGTCGTATCGGTGACTTTGACCAATGAGCAAACGGGCGTTGCGGTGATGCCCATGAACTCGAGTCGCTCAATGGCACGTGCAGTATCGTTTGAAAGTGCGACCCCATACTTGTCAGACTGACGACGGCTGGCTTCAAGACTTTTGAGGTCCTCGTCGGCACGATCGCGAGCGGTTTTGGCTCGATCTACAAGGCTCTCCAATGGCTGAGCCATCTGGCGTGCGGCGTGTAGTGCAGCCGTCAGCTTTTCCTTGGCGGGTGAGAGCCGCTTAGCAGTCAAATGATCGCGAGACTCCTTGATCAGCTTTGTAACTTCACGGCCACCCGCTGGATTCTTATTGAACTCCTGGTCGGCCAGCAGATCGCTGAGCGCCTGATCGATGTTGTTGATGATGCGTTCGATAGGGCGTGTGTAGTCTTGCAGCTGTCTCTGAAGCTGCTCAAGCGCCTCTTCAGCCTGCTGCTTTGCCTTGAGGGGCTCTGAAGCATGTACAGCGGCCAGAGCTGCTTTCTCATCGGCTTCTAATTGTTGGAGGCGTTCTTTAAGTTGAGTGAGTTGACGCTGGCCTTCTGTATCCTGACGTTCGAGATCCTCGACCTCTTCCTTCAGAAAGCCGTGCTTCTCAGCCCAGTGCTCGTACTGGAGGGTTGCCGCCAGCGCGGTATAACCCGTCGCGCGCTCTGAAACATTCTTCAGTGAGCGGAAATCGGATTCCAGCTTTTCGAGCTCGGCAATCTGGGCTTTTGTATCTTCAACAAGTTTTCGCAGTTCCTGAAAGCGCTGGATCTGAGCTGCCGCTGCTTGCCGATTGATTGGCTTCGCATCGATAAGGAACTCACGAACGAACTTGTCCACGCCATCATCAAGACTGCGCAGCGCAAGACTTTTCTTGAAGGCACTCATGTAAGCCTTGGCATCGATGCGCCGGACTGAACAGAGCGCTCCCAGCATTTCGCTGACAAAGGATTCTGGGGTGTCGTGGAATTGCGGTTTGACGCCAATCGCATCGCCGCGCTTTCTTAATTGGACGCGAAAATCTTCCCAGCGCAGGGGAGATTGCCCGCCATCAACGCCTTCCAGAAAGTCACCAATTTCGAGATCGCAGCCGCGCGCTACAAACATGCCCTTGGTTTCGTGTTTCGAATCCCCTCGAGCCGCGACCATGCTGATTCCGATAGAGGTGCAAACCTTACTCTTAGTGTCTTCGAATACCAGGCAGATGTAGCTCTGGGCGACTTCTCGCTTGAGATTCGAATCGGTCATCCCAAGGCAGTAATCCATGATGCGACGAGGCTTTGAGTTGGAGCCTTCCTTTTGCGCATTTAGGTGAACGTAGTGTCCATGCCCGCCCAGCATTGCGATCTGTACAGCATCGAGCAGAACCGTCTTGCCGGTGCCGTTCGGGCCAAGGAATGAAGTATCGCCATCAATCTCGAAGGACTCTGCTTCGTAGAGAAAGAACTGGACGAGATTGATGCGTTTAAGATTCTGCATTACTCGTCTCCATCCTCAGGCTCTTTGGGCTCATCGCTTTCAACACTCGGAGCGTATGCACCTTTGGATTGATAGTGAGCAGCCAGTCGACTGACCACGGCTTCGTTCACCAGGCGTGCGATGCCTGGCATGATCGCCACATCGTAGGGTTGATCACTGTTTGGATCGGCGGCAACAGTTCGTGCCATGCCCATTCGCTTGGTTTGTTCAATCAGGTTTTTAAGCGTGCTGCCTTCTGCTTCAAGCTCACGGCCAGTGAGGCGCTGATGTTCTTCTCGAATCTCTTCGATTGTGACGACAGCGCGGCCTGCATCTGTTTCGCCTCTTGAGCTGCGAATGTGGAAAAGGCTTCGCAGGGTTAGAACCAGCAGCGTTACATCAAGAGAAAGCTCCGTGCGGCGTTCAACGATAGGAACTGCAGCGACAAACTCTTCCGTGGCGACATGCTGGACGTCCAAGCCGAACATCAGGAAAAGCGCCTGATAAGCGCTCAGGTGTTCCGACACGATTCGATACGGAACTGTCTGCATGCGATCAGAAGCATAAAGAACCTGCTGTGCGATGAGGGCATAGGCAGCAGCTGAAAAATCTGCGGCTGCATACGGAGAGCCTGGCTTAGAAGCCAGCGCATCCCAGGATTGAATAGCCATTAGTGTTTACCCCATTCCACGGTGAATCGTGGCGATTTGAAATATTCGTTGTCTGTAAAGTCGCCTTTCACCAGGGTGATCTTCAGGCCCGGAATGCTGGCAGTGAAGGGATGGCCTTTGCGGTTATGTGTTGATGCGACGGCGCTGCGAACCAGTGCGCCGTATACAACCAGATCATTGACGGAGGTTAAGTGGAATTCATCCGAACTCAATTGAGATCGGTCCTTCATCTGGTTCGATAAGAATTCTTCAATTTGACGTTTGCTGACTTCGCGATTTCGCACCATGGTGCGGTGTAGTTCCCACAGTGCTCTTTCGGTCGGTGTCGGCTCTCGTTTCGAGATAACAGCGCGTGGGCGAGGGGGCGCGGGTACACGCGGCTGACGCAGGTCAGCTTCATTGAAGAGCCAGCCAGGCGCCCATGCGGTTGTTACCTTCTCTCCGGGAGCAACCGCCTGTGGAATCACCTGCGCAGCCTGCTCCAGAAGCTTTTCGAGACGGCCACGTGTACGCAGGTTGTAGCTGATGAAGGATGTGCCTTGCCGCACTGCGCGGGTGATGGAATGATCCAGACGATCCAGATGGGATTCGACTTCCTCAAAGCGGCGGAAGCGCTCGAAATCACGATCCATCGCTTCTTCAATGGAATGCTTGTCGGTATTGCGCATGAAGGACGCATAGCCTTCACGAAGCAATTCTCGCTTTTCCGGATCATCGCGAAGATCAGAGACGATTCGCAGAATATCGTCACGACCACGTAGAGGATGATTCTTCGTGCGCAGCTCGCGGTAGTCTGCAATGAAGATGCCCGTGACATAGTCCTGGAAGAAGCCTTTCACGAAGGCATGTGTCTCGGCTTCGTTGGCAAGACTGGCCATCAGGTCACGAACTTTGACTCGGGTGGTTTTTAGCTTCGAAATCACTCGACGAGCATCCAGCGCGGCTCGGCTGAATGCGCTGGCCTGAGCGACTGGATTTGCTTCGACCTGATTCATGGTGTTGTGAATCATGAGTACATCGGCGCCGATGTACTGCGGCCCTTCCTCCGCAAACTGCTTAAGATGTTCCAGGAAGGCTGAAACCGGCTCATTCATTTCGATGAAGTATCGAACGCCGGTGCGCTTCTCAATCAGCCAGCCCGTGCGAAGCAGCCGTGAAAGCAAGACACTTGCTTGCTGATACGTATTCTCTGCAGGATGATCATCATCGTCCGCTACCCATGCGGAGCTATTAAGAAGGAAGTTTTCGATTGCGACGACGATGTTGCGTCGCTTGAAGCCTTCATCAGGTGGGGGTGGGGCGTCAGGGCCGAAGTAATCATCGTGTAGCTTTAGCAACAGATCCCACGCGCGACGACGATTCGGCCCCACTAAGGGCCTGAGGAGATCGGGATCACCCGGGAAGCGGTCGAAGAAGGGCTTGGACAATGTTATCTGCTGTCTGTCTATTCATAGTAGCAACATGCAATTATCGAGGGTAGGGAGAAGGGCACCTCGCATTGCGGAGCAGTCGCTAGGCGCGCCAGATTAACCTTGGCATAGGTAAGCATTCTAGCTATTAGCCAATTGGCTAATAGCGTTTTCGCCCTAGTTAAGGGACAGTGCATGAGGCTCAGTCACAGCAGAACAAATCCAAAGGGAGGCCCTAGCGACCTCGCGTTTGGTTAGCTCAGATTGGCCGTCGCCCAGATTAAATTGTCACTACTAACAGAGACGCATATGCCATCAGCCCTTCCTTATGTTCCCAATTACGGGAAAATCAAAGTGCTCTTTGAGAAGATCGCATCGGCGAAGGTTCCTGATTCATTTACGCAGGCGTATCTTGCAGAGACACTTGGTCTGAAGAGTGGCGGCGATCGACCGCTCATACCGCTTCTGAAAGCACTTGGTCTGGTAGATCAATCCGGGAAACCAACTGCTGACTACGCGTTGCTTAAGAACTCGCAGCGCGCTGGACAGACTCTGGCTCTCGGGATCGGGCGTGCATTTGCCCCTTTATTTGCGGCAAATGAGAGTGCTCATAAAGCTACAGGTGATGAACTGAAAGGGCTCATCGCGCAGGTGGCGGGTTCTGATGAGGAGGTGACTCGTCGGACCGCAGGAACATTTCGTACGTTGGTTGAAGTCGCTGGCGTCAACAGTTTTGATGATGCGAAGCCAGAACATAAAGATCACGAGGAAATAGTTGGCGACAAGTCCGGGGAGCGAGAAAAGATCGACTCTCAGAAGAACGACAAGAGATCTGGAATTCGACCAGAGTTTCACTACAACATCCAAGTTCATCTCCCATCAAATGCGACGGAAGAGACTTATCTCAATATCTTTAATGCGCTTCGTAAATCATTGTCGTGAGTTTAGACGATTCCAAGTTGGCACTTTTCCTTTTGCTTGGTCAGGGTGCCGAAAGGCATTTATCGCATCGCGCTGATCTTGTGCCAGCGCAGCAACTTCTTGTCTCGGACACTTTCGACCTTTCAGAGGTTGTTCCCGATACGGTTCACGGTGCAATCCAAGCGGCAGAGGCGTTCAAGCTTTTCTTTGTCTTCGAAAGATATCTGAAGGACATTATTATTGATGTACTGTCTCAAGACCCTGCTGTTCCATGGTGGGACAAGCTTCCGTCCGATGTACGGACGGAAGTTGAATCCTTGGAAGTTGCGGAAGACACAAAAAGCTGGATGGCGCTCGGTACACGTGACAAATCGGCACTAATGACTTACCCGCAATTACTGCGCGTAATTGACGTTTGCTGGAAGCCCCATTTTGTTGATGTCATTCGTGACAAAAGCCTGATTCAGCAGGCAAGAGTATTAACGCACTTGCGGAATGCCGTTGCGCATATGACTCCGATTCCAGACGAAGAGCTCGGCCGCATAAGGCAGGTGATGCGCGACTGGTTTCGGATGGTTGCACCATAACGACAACCTGCAGTTATCGTGGGTGGGGCGGGCTGCTATTAGTCCATAGCGACCGGTCAGGGTCTGCGATTTACTTTTTTGAGAGACGACATGCCAGCGTATCACTCAGTTGAGTAATTGCGTATGTGGTTCAATTCGGTAAATCGAGAGTTCTTTCGTCTGTAAGCGCTGTACTAGTTGCATTAGCCGAAAGCCCTGAACGTTCGTTATTGGTACAAAGAAGACAGTTAGTGGTGGCCTGATTGTCGCTGTGCAACATCGAAAGATCCTGGAGAGACTGGCCTTCCATCGCAACAAGAGCGTCCATGTGTGCAGGCGAAATACTCGCCTTCACTGAGAGCTCACATGCGCTGCTACCTTTTCACCGACCATCGCGTTACTGTTTGTGCTGATGCCCCAAATGAGATTCCCCCTGAATCTGTCCTGATTGGACGATCGAGTGAACTCGACCCTAAGCGATTTCCCGTCGTACGTTTACTAGCGATCCATAACGCTCTGCTGGGCGTTAATCCAATCAAGCGATTTGCCGATCGTAAGATCGCTATCAAAACTGTCTGGGCCCAACTAGGGCAATTGTCACTGGGCGAGGCGAAGGCTGAATCCAAGCAAGCCCTGATTATCCGTCTGCTGCGTCAACCGACTGGTTGCGATATTCCTGCACTTGTCGAAGCCACCGGATGGCAATCCCATTCGATCCGAGGCTTGATCTCAGGGACTCTACGTAAGCGACAGGGTCTGAAAGTTGATCTCACGATGAAGGATGGCTGTGCGATTTACCGGATTGCATCATGAAGGGCGCGGCTAGTATCGAACGTCAGCTGATCAATCTGCCAAAGCTAGATCGCTTAGCGCTAGAGCATCAGTATCAGCGCCTGCACGGCAAGGACGCAGCGAAAGATGGTGGCGATGAATTTCTTCGAGTATCGATTGGCTATCGATTGCAGCAGCAACTTACTGCTCGCTTGCGATCCCGGATGTATCAGGCGCTCACTGCTGCTGAAGCCATCACATCACTGGTGATTGAAAGTAGTCGCAACACGATTCTTCTCGGTCAGTGGAAGGGCGCTATTCATGAGGTGACCGTTTTAGAAGATGGCGCCGCATATCGCGGCGAATTCTATAGCTCACTACAGAAAGCGGTAGAGGCTATTACGGGTGGGAAGAGTTCTGTATCGGAATTCTTCAATCAGGGAATCAAGGAGTCCGGCCATGGGCATTAATGTGGCGGAGTTCAAGCGCGATCCTGAAAAGCTCAATGCAAAACTCAATAGCCTGATCCATATGAGTCGTGCAGATCTGGTGAATGAGTTCAGCAGGGCCTATGGCCGATCCCCACCGCTTCGTCTCTCCAACTTCATCCTGGCACTGGCCACGGCCTATCGCATGCAGGAACAGGTTTATGGAGGACTCAAGCCTGATATCCGAAAGATGCTTCTCAATGGCAAGGCCGTCGCTCCTCTTCGCAAGGCATCACCCGGAACGCTTCTTATCCGGGAGTGGAGAGGGCAACAGCATAACGTCACGGTTCACGAAGATCGTGTCGAGTATCAGGGCAAGGCCTATCGCTCTTTAACGGAAGTCACATTCCAGATCACAGGTCAGAAGCGCTCAGGCCCTCTGTTCTTTGGGTTAAAGAGTAAAGCGCAATGACGGATGAGCGTTCTGTAAAACGCTGTGCCGTCTATACCCGTAAATCCACAGATGAAGGCCTCGATATGGACTTCAATTCTCTGCAAGCCCAAAGAGAATCCTGTGAGGCCTTTATTAAGAGCCAGCGCGGAGAAGGATGGACGCTAATCCCCACGGCTTATGACGATGGTGGCATCTCTGGTGGAACGATGCAGCGACCAGCGCTGCAAAGACTTCTGGCGGATATTGAATCCAAAGCTGTCGATGTCGTTGTGGTCTATAAGGTGGATCGCTTAACCCGATCGCTCCACGACTTCTCAAAGATGGTCGAAGTCTTTGATAGACAGGGCGTGTCATTTGTAGCTGTGACGCAGCAGTTCAACACTACCTCATCCATGGGGCGTCTAACCCTGAACGTGCTTCTGTCATTTGCTCAGTTTGAGCGAGAGGTCACAGGAGAGCGCATCAGAGACAAAGTCGCAGCCTCCAAGAAGAAGGGCATGTGGATGGGCGGAGGATTGCCGCGAGGATACAAGGTAGAAGATCGAAAGCTCATTGTTGTTCCTGAAGATGCTGAAGTCGTCAGAACCATCTTCAATGACTACCTGCAGTGTTCCAGTGTCAGAGAGTTGGCAATCGCCCTCCAGAAGAAAGGCATCACCTCAAGGCCACACGGCAAGCCGTCAAACGATCCAGTCAGTCGTGGAGCGCTGCATACCATTCTCAGAAATCCGATCTACATCGGAGTTATTCCTCACAAGAAAGAGCGATACCAGGGACAGCACGATGCGATCATTGACAAGGCGATTTGGAAGGCTGCTCAAGAGAAGCTAGAAATTAGTCGGAAGTGCAGAGGTAAGCCGCGCAGGAAGACTGAAGACAGCCCACTCATGGGAAAGATCTTTGATGAATCGAATCGCATGCTCACGCCGATTCACTCAAGCAAGAAAGGGCGCAGGTATCGCTACTACGTCACGCATGAAGATGATCGTGATAATGATCAATCCAATGAACGATCGATGCAGCCCTGGAGGCTGCCGGCCTTGGAAATAGAAAGACGAGTCGATGAAATCGTTTTGGCCGCAATCAGTGATCAAGCCGCGATAGGCGCCGCAGCAATTAAATCAGGTTTAGATGCGCACGGAATTAGAGATCTACGGAATCAAATCGAACTTGCTGGAATGAGAGATCGACTGGAATGGATCGAGCATGTGCAGATCAATATAAACCGCATTAAGGTCAGTATTAATCTTCCGACTAAGGCGCCACTGAAAATCGAGAAGGCAGTGGAAATAGCGATGAAGCGGCGCGGCGTCGAAAGAAGAATCGTAATGGAAGGATCGACGATAGCGCGGGCTCAAACTGATCCACAGATCTTTAAGGCACTCAGCTTGAGTATGAGGTTCTGGGATCAGATGTTTTCGGAGAAACCGATGACTGCGGCTGAGTTTTCCAAGACAGAAGATGTGGATAACAGCAATGTCGGCCGAGCTATGCCACTCGCATTCCTGGCGCCTGATATCGTCGCCGATCTCTTGGCGGGCAAGCAGACAGCCGACACAACAGCGAAGAAGATTCTAAGGATTGAAAATCTGCCTTTGAGTTGGCTAGATCAGCGTGAGATATTGGCGCTGAACTTCGGCCGTAGGGACTTGGAGATATTACTTTGAATTTTGATGACATTGTGAAGATTGCCGGGGTGATGTTGACAGCCCTCGGCGGAGCCGTAGCAATTTTATTTGGTTTCTCAAGTTGGCTCGGCAAGGTGTGGGCTGATCGGTTGCTGCATCAGGAGAAGGCAAAGCATGATTCCGCTCTCGAAGGCTTACGCAATAATTTTCTTTTGGACGCCGAACGATTCAGAACGGCACTCAAGAAGTCGGAATTTATTTTTCAAAAGGAATATGAGGCGGCTTCAGCCCTGGTCGCGCTCATCAGAGCGATTCAGCCGCGCTACTCACATCCAGATATGGATTGGCATGAGGCATGTGACGATATAGCGCTCGAGTTCGGGCCTATAGAAAAGAAGCTGGAGAATTTTTTGGCGACGCATGGGGCAGCGCTATCTGAGAAGGCGAGGGATCTTTTAGCTCGCACCATAGGCCGGGCTGCGGAAGGTAAGTTTGACGCTGTCGGTCCTGACCAAGTATCGCAGGAGGCAAATGCTCAAGCGGAACATTTGTTCGAAGAATTGCAAGAGCTTGAGAAAATGCTCGTCGCCCGAGTCCATGAGCAAGCGAGTACATAGGCACTGTGTCAAGCTGGCAGCGCGTTAAGCTTGGGTTTAATAGCTGCCATGCTGGATGTCGACGCAATTTTCTTTTTGAGTCTATCGCGCTGGCCCTGCGTCAAAGTCGAGATGATTCAGTCATTTCATAAGTGATAAATTTCACATAAATACGCCTTATGCATATCGCAAAATTAATAATCAAAAACTTCAAATGTTTCCACGGAAATTTTGTGTTGGAGTTCAATAAAGGCGTTAACGTCGTAGTCGGCGATAACGATTCTGGAAAGTCGACTATCCTGGAGGCGATTAACCTAGCTCTCTCAGGCGTTTTTCACGGACGCTTCTTGCGAAACGATCTTTCTGAGCACGTATTCAACCGTAATGTTGTAGAGACATATATTGCTGATCCGACGAGCGGCCCACCAGAGCTTCTTATCGAAATTTATTTCGGTGGGGACGGCATCGCAGAATATAAAGGCAACGGGAATTCTCTGCGAGATCAGGACGCGGCCGGTATCAAATTCTCGGCTCGCTTTGATGAGCAGTATCGTGGTGTATACAGCGAGTTTGTTAAGAGTGGCGTGACGGGCCTCCCGATTGAATACTACGAAATCGTGGTTGAGTCATTTGCACGAAAGCCGCTGACGATACGAGGAATTTCGTTGTCGGCGGCGTTCATCGATTCCGCAGGTGCGCGCAATCAGAATGGATCTGACGCTTATGTGTCACGCATTGTTCGCGACTTTCTAGATGATAAGGAGCGCGTAGCCCTTGCTAAAGTTCATCGCGAGATGGCTGACGACTTTCGACGGAACGATGAGGTTGGTGAAGTCAATAAAAAAATAAACAAAGCAAACGATCTGCTTGCTGGAAGAGAAATTTCTCTGGCTATTGATCTGGCAGCGCGTAGTGCATGGGAATCAAATCTCATTACTTGTATTGATCAGATCCCATTTCATTTTATTGGGAAAGGCGAACAGTCGCTGGCTAAGATTGCTATTGCTCTATCGCACAAGAAAGCGCAGAACGCGAATGTCCTACTCGTGGAGGAGCCAGAAAATCACTTGTCTCATTCACGTTTAAATCAGCTCATCGATATGATGTCTTCCACGAACGTCGACAAGCAGATCATTATGACGACGCATAGTAGCTTTGTCGCGAATAAAGCGAACCTTTCGAATCTAATAATGCTTCACAATGGAAGGACAGCTCGATTGAGTGAGCTCGATCCCGATACTGCCTCGTTTTTTCAGAAACTTGCTGGATACGACACTCTGCGACTTTTGCTATGTAAGAGCGCAATACTAGTTGAGGGGGATTCCGATGAGCTCATTGTTCAGAAAGCGTACCAAAATAAACACGGGAAATTGCCGATAGCGGTTGGTGTTGACGTGATATCCGTTGGAACAAGCTTTCTTCGATTCTTGGCAATTGCTGAGAAGCTGAAGAAAACCGTTGTCGTAGTTACGGACAACGATGGCGATGTCGCGGCACTAAAGAAAAAGTATGAGAACTATCTGGGTGCGAATGAAAAGAAACATATCCGCATTTGCTTCGAAGAAACAGTGGATGATCGCCGAGAGCTTGATGGTGAGGGTTTTAATTTCAATACGCTTGAGCCGAGAATGCTCTCCGTAAATGGATGCGTTTTGATGGGGGAAATTCTCGGAACAAAATTCAACGAGGAAGCGAAGCTCTTGAAGTATATGCGCGCAAACAAAACGGATTGCGCTTTAAAGATTTTCAATTCTCTTTTGGCCGCCAATTTCCCTGCGTACATCACTTCCGCAATCGATCAGTAAAATGGTCGACGCAGAGAAGAACAGAATTATTATTGCAGCTGCGGGATCTGGAAAAACCACGCTCCTAGTCAACGCAGCGCTATCAAACCCGAATTCAAAGGTCATTATTTTGACCTATACCGAGACAAACAAGGCGGAGATAGAAAAGAAATTTCTGGAAAAGAATGGATTTGTACCGTCAAATGTAACGGTATCCGGATGGCTAACTTTTTTACTCCAGCATTCTGTTCGCCCGTATCAGGGCTGTATAACTGATGCGCGTATCGAGGGGTTGCATTTTAATCAGGGTATATCGGCTCATTACGTTAAAGAGACGGATATTCGGCACTACCTTAACCAACACAATCAAATATACCGCGACAAGATTTCAAAGTTCGCTGTGAAGTGTGACGCTCTCTCGTCCGGGAGAGTGGTAAAGCGTATTGCCGCCATCTTCGATGAAATTTATATCGACGAAGTTCAGGACTTGGCGGGGTACGATCTCGAGCTTATTGAGCTTTTTATGGAATCAGCACTAAAAGTGATGCTAGTTGGTGATCCTCGCCAAGGCACGTATTCGACCAGTGATTCCCCAAAGTACAAAAAATTCAAAAAATCCGGAATTGTCGACTACTTTCGAGAATTGGCTGCGGCCCGACTGGATACTGCAATTGACGAGATATCGCTATCTGTTAATCATCGATGCAATCCGGCGCTTTGCGAGCTGTCGGATGCGCTTTTTCCGAAATTTTCGAGTGGCAAATCGTCTAATACAAAAACTACAGATCATGACGGCATTTTCCTTGTTAGGAAGCGAGACGTCGAAGCATACCTTCGAGTATTTGCGCCGATGCAGTTGCGCCATTCAAAAAAAACGGCAGTTTCCGATGCAGTCGCAGCGATGAATTTCGGCGAGTCGAAAGGGCTTGCGTTTGAAAGGGTGCTGATCTACCCAACGAATGACTTCGTTGACTGGTTGGGAAACCGGGAAGTGGAACTTACGTCGGAGACCCGTGCGAAATTCTACGTGGCTCTTACTCGCGCAAGGGCGAGTGCGGCTATTGTGATTGACAACAAGTTCAACATCGCCGAGCTGCAGTCATGGACATGTGATTGGCACGCCAAAAGCTAGACCTACGGTGCCCTAGTTAGGCTATAAAAATTAAATCCACATTTCGGCCTTTAATATTCTCCGAAGGCGAAATCTGCGAGCGCTCACGATTGACGCTTCTGGGCCTTTGGTTGGTCCTCGCGATGCAGAGATAGAGAGCGCTGAGGCTAGAAGTTGTAAAACTTACTGAAATTGCCTTTCTCGGGACCAACGGATAACAAAAAAGCCCGTAGTTACGGGCTTTAAGTGCGCTTTATGCACTCATTGGGAGTGCATAAAGACTGATTGGTGGGCCCGCTCGGACTTGAACCGAGGACCAAGGGATTATGAGTCCCCTGCTCTAACCAACTGAGCTACAGGCCCGGTGAGTGTTTTCCGCACGCGCGGTGCTCTTGGGTGGCGAAGTATATAGAGCGTTGACGTGCGCGGGCATAATTTGGCTACGAAATTAACTAATGTTGGATAAATAAAAACACCGCCAATGTCATTGTTCAATCAATGTTCATATACAAAATGTTATTTTCTTGCGGTCTCTATCAATATGGAGTGTTGGCGATGAACACGATTTCGAAGAAGCCTTTAGCGGTTGTGCTCGGCGCGGCTTTTGCTTTGAGCGGTGCAACGGCGCAGGCCTCGACGTTTCAGACTGCTGATCTCGGCACGGGTTATATGGTGGCAGCGGCGGATGCCGCACCTGCGGATGCTGCTGCGCCTGCGACGCCAGCACCGAAGTCAGATAAGAAATCTCACGAGCTGAAGTGTGGTGAGCAGAAACCTGCGAAGGGTAAGGCTGCTGACAAGAATGCAGAACATAAGTGTGGCGAAGGCAAATGCGGTGAAGGCAAGTGCGGCCAGCTTAAGAAGAAGTAAGCGGAATGTTTTGAAAGAGCCTCGGCATTGCCGGGGCTTTTTTTATTTGGCGCGACGGAAATGTCCGGGGCCGTGGCCGTGTATGCGTTTAAAACTCCGACGGAATGCAGCTTCGGTTTGATAACCAAATTTCTCTGCAATCGCGAGCATCGACAAGCTGGAATCTTGCACAAGCTTCAGCGCTTCCATCATGCGCCACTGCGTGAGGTAGTTAATCGGGCTGGTGCCTAATACGGCGCTGAATAATTCTGAGAATGCTGTGCGCGACATGCAGGCTTCTGTGGCGAGTTCAGCTACGGTCCAATCTTGTCCGGGATTCAAATGCATCACAGAAAGGGCGCGACGCAATTTTGGATCGGCCAACGCCGCCAGCAGGCCGCGGCGGTGAGTGGTGGTGCTGAGATGATGACGCACGGTCATCACGAATAAAGAGTCCGCCAACTTATCGAGCACTGCGCGGCTGCCAAAGCTGCTGCTGCGTGCTTCTTCGCACATGATTTGTGCGATGCGTTGAAATGCAGTGCCCGCTTCGCTTGCGCGCACAATGACGCAGTCAGGCAAGGCGTCGAGAATCGGATTCTTGGGGCCGATGATGAAATCGAACTGGCCGCAGAGCATCGTGGTGTAGCCATCGCCGCTGAGATGGTGCGCGGCGCCGTGTGGAAACACCACCAAATCGCCGGCGATCAAGGTTTGTGGCCCATCAAGGCCGGGCATCTTGAGTACGCACTGGCCTTCACCGATCAAATGAAAAATGCAGGCTTTAACGGCTGCTTCGGCTTCTTGCCAGTGGTCACAATAGGTAGCGTTATCAGTGACCTTGGCATGCAGCTGGTAGGCCGTCAGCGCAGCGTCTAGGATTCGGTCTTCCGTACTCTCGAGCATAAAAACCGGACGCGGACACGCAGTTGAGATGATCGTCAAAGCCTAACATTCACCCCATGGAAAAACACGGAAACGCCATGAAACTCCTGCTCAAGATGCAAGGCTACTTAGACGCGACGCGCCAGTTGGATTTTCTGGCGCCCTTGGCGCTGCGTTTGTATCTCGCGCCAATCTTCTTTGTTGCCGGTATGAACAAGGCGATGCATTTTCCGGACACGGTTCAATGGTTCGGCGATGCGATGTACGGACTTGGCTTGCCGTTTCCAACATTAATGGCAGGGCTCGCAACCAGCGCAGAATTATTGGGCGCTGCAGCTCTGGTACTGGGCTTGGGCGTGCGTTGGATCGCGTTGCCGCTGATGTTCACGATGCTCGTTGCGATTGTGACGGTGCATTTACCGAATGGCTGGCTGGCGATATCTGAAGGTATGGGCCCATTTGCTACAGAGCGCACGATGAGCGCAATTGATCGTCTGCAAGAGATCAAAGAAATTCTGATGGAGCACGGTGACTATGATCGTCTGACGGATCATGGCTCTCTGGTGATCCTCAACAACGGTATCGAGTTCGCTGCAACTTATTTAATCATGCTGCTGTCACTGTTTTTCACGGGTGCCGGCCGCTATGTCAGCGTCGATTATTGGATTCAACGACGCATCCAATCCCAGGCCTAGGGCGTATTGCCCTACGCAAGGTTTAACCCAACGGTCCATTCAGGGCCTTATATCTAGGAGAATACACATGCAGACCATCCACAACCGCAAGCCACTCATCATTGCTCTCGGCGCCGCTTTTGCGCTCACCGGCGCAGTCGCTAATGCTTCCGTTTTTCAGACCAGCGCAATGAGCAGCGGCTACATGGTTGCTGCCGCTGACGACGCCAAAGCTGGCGAAGCTAAGTGTGGCGAGAAGAAAGCTGGCGAAGCCAAGTGCGGCGAAAAGAAAGCCGGTGAACACAAGTGTGGCGAAAAGAAAGGCGCTGAAGCCAAGAAAGCTGACGGCAAGTGCGGCGAGAAGAAAGGCGCTGACGGCAAGAAAGCTGACGGCAAGTGTGGCGAAGGCAAGTGCGGCGCCAACAAGAAGTAATTGATCACTGCAGCTGCATCGCTACAACGGCATAATCCTCCCATGGGCAATGTCACAACAGCGGTGCAAGGTGCAGGCTTAGGTCTGCGGCGGGCCCTCACGGGCCCGCTTGCAGATGCTACGCGCGGCGAGATCGGCTTTCTTGAAGCCACGCCAGAAAATTGGATGGATATTGGCGGCAGCTACGCCAAAACATTTCGCTCATTTACTGAGCGCTTTCCGTTTGTCACACACGGACTCTCACTTTCGATTGGCAGCCCTGCGCCACTCGATGAAGATTTTGTCCGGCGCCTGAAGAAGTTTCTCGATCTTCACGGCATCCGCGACTACACCGAGCATCTCACTTACTGCTCGGACGATGGACACCTGTACGATTTAATGCCGATTCCGTTTACGGAAGAAGCCGTTGATTACGTCGCCAAGCGCGTACAACGCGTACAAGATATTTTGGAACGACGCATCGCTTTAGAAAACGCCAGCTACTACGCCGCCCCGGCGCAGGAGATGGGCGAACTCGAATTTATTCGCGCAGTGCTGGAGCGATCCGACTGCGATTTGTTGCTGGATGTAAATAATATTTACGTCAACAGCATTAATCACCGCTACGACCCGGTGAAGTTTCTCGATGGCCTGCCCGGCGAGCGCGTGCGCTATATCCATGTGGCGGGTCATTACGACGAAGCAGAGGATCTGCGCGTTGATACACACGGTTCTGATGTGATTGATCCGGTGTGGGCCTTGCTTGATCGTGCTTATGAAAAGTTTGGCGTGATCCCGACGCTGTTGGAGCGCGACTTCAATATTCCCCCGCTCGATGAGTTGATGGTGGAAGTGCGCCACATCAATGCTATGCAGGCGCGACATCAAAAACGTTTGCTCGCTGCGCATGGATAAGCACGCAACGCTGCCTCGCTTTCAACAGGCGCAATACCAATTCGCCGCGCATCTACGCAATCCGGCGCATAACCCGGCGCCGTCTGATGTTGAAGATCGCCGCACGCAAATTTATCGCGATCTGTTCTACAACAACGTCGAAGACTTTCTCGCCAATGCTTTCCCGGTTCTGCGAAAAATTTCTGCGGATGACGTTTGGCATGCGCGCGTGCGAGATTTTTATGCGCGACATGAATGTCACGATCCTTTGTTCCATCGCGTCGCGGCAGAGTTTTTGAGCTTTCTTGAAAATGGCCGTGGCGAGCATGCAGATGATCCGCCGTTTCTTCGTGAGTTGTGCCATTACGAATGGGTGGAGTTGGAGTTGTCAGTTTCTGAGTTAACGCTGACGCCTGAGCTGGCGAATCCAAACGGTGATGTCATGGCAGGCAGGCCCTTGGTCTCGCCGCTGGCATGGACGCTGTCTTACGAATGGCCTGTGCATCGCATCGGGCCCGACTCAATTCCCGAAGCGCCCAGCGAGCAGCCGACTTATCTCATCGTCAATCGCAATCGTCAGGACGATGTGCGGTTTATGGAAATCAACGCGGTCACGGCGCGATTGATGCAGTTGTTGGAAGAAGATGTGACCTCTAGCGGCACGCAGCTGCTGACTCAAATTGCGACTGAGCTAGGTCACCCACAACCGCAAGCTGTGGTGGATGCGGGTGCGGAGATTCTTCGTGATTTGCGTGAGCGGGATATTTTGCTCGGTACTCGGCGATAGTCTTTTGTAGGGTGGGTAGAGTGAAACGAAACCCACCGCTGTCATCGAACGAACGGTGGGTTTCGCTGCGCTCTACCCACCCTACGAACCGCGATCAGCCCTACATAACCGGGTAGGGTATTAAGCGAACACGAAGGCATATGATCAATGCATCCATTGCCGCTTTAAAGGATTTAAAGCTTGAGCGTTCGTAGTCATCTATACGCGGCCCTCGTTATAGCGACATCGCTTTTAGCTATCCCTGCAGCGCTCGCGCAGGTCAGCGCTGCGCCCGCACCAAAAGTCGGCGATGTCGTCGATCGCCTCAATGGCATCCCTGTTTATTTCAACGGCGCGATTGGTCACAGCAACGGCCGCAACATCACGGTCGACGGCTACAACCTCGGCCTGCGTTATCAATGCGTGGAATTCGTTAAGCGCTATTACTACCAGCGCTTAAAACATCGCATGCCGAATGCATCGGGCAACGCCGTGCAGTATTTCGATGCGAAGGTTGCGGATGGCGGGCTCAATAAAAGCCGCGGCTTGCTGCAATATCGAAACGGGTCGCCGACGGCGCCACAGTTGGAAGACATTCTGATTTTCGGGCCGCGACCCGGAAACCCTTACGGCCATATCGTCATTGTTTCAGCGGTCGCCGAGGGCTCGTTGGAATTCATTCAGCAGAACCCCGGCTCGAGTGGCCGCAGTCGCCAGACCCTAGCTTTGCGGCGTAGCGACAACGGCGTCACCGTGAACCACCCGAGAGTTTTAGGTTGGCTGCGATTGCCGGGGCGCAAGCCCGCGCCGCAAGTACAGGTGCCTGCGCCAGTCCCAGTCCCGATGCCGCCACCCGAGCTGATCCCGGCGTCGCCGCCGACACCGCAGCAGGTTCCTGTGCTTGAGCCTGTCGCTCAGGAAGTCGAAATCCCCACGCAGGACACGGTCCCCGCGCCAGAGATTGCGCCTGTGCCCAGCGAAGCGCCGGTTAATTTGCCCGAATCGCCCGAAGCCCCAAGCGCGAAAGCCCCATAGCGGCTAAAATCGCGGCCCTTCAGGGTTCCCGTACACATGACCGAAGCTGCAGATCAGGCCGCGCTCAGGCGCACATTCGCCATCATTTCCCATCCGGACGCTGGTAAAACCACGCTGACGGAAAAGCTCTTGCTGTTCGGAGGAGCGATTCAGCTCGCCGGTACGGTTAAGGGCCGCAAGGCCACGCGCCACGCCACGTCCGATTGGATGGCGCTCGAACAGCAGCGCGGTATCTCGATCACCACCTCGGTGATGCAGTTCCCGTACAACGGTAAAATTGTCAACCTGCTCGATACGCCGGGTCACGAAGACTTCTCTGAAGACACCTACCGCACGCTCACCGCGGTGGATAGCGCACTGATGGTCATCGACGCCGCAAAAGGCGTTGAGCCGCGCACGATCAAATTGATGGAAGTGACGCGCCTGCGCGCCACGCCGATCGTCACCTTCATCAACAAGCTGGACCGCGAAAGCCGTCCGCCGTTGGAGCTGCTCGACGAAATCGAGCGCATCCTCAACATTCGTTGCACGCCGATCACCTGGCCGATTGGTATGGGTCGCGCGTTCAAAGGCGTGTATCACCTGTTGGAAGATCGCTTCTACATCTACTCCGGTGACAAGCATCGCGTTTCTGAAATTGAAACGATTGATGGTCTGCGCGCCGAAGGTTTGCACGAACGCTTTGGTCAGGATTACCAAACTCTGCTCGACGAAATTGACCTTGTGTCGATGGCGGGCGATGGTTTTGATCTCGACGCTTATCGCGCAGCCAAGCTCACGCCAGTGTTCTTCGGCTCAGGCATCAACAATTTCGGCGTACGCGAATTGTTGAATGGATTCACCGAGTGGTCGCCACCACCGCAGCCGCGCAATGCCGAGTTCAATGGCATTGATCGCGAGGTTTATCCGGATCACGAGAAGTTCACCGGCTTCGTGTTCAAGATTCAGGCGAACATGGATCCTAAGCATCGTGACCGCGTGGCGTTCTTGCGTGTGTGCTCAGGCAGTTATCGCAAAGGCATGTTGTTGCACTCAGTTCGCCTCAACGGCCCCGTGCGTATCTCCAACGCGTTGACGTTCATGGCGGCGGATCGCGAGAACGTTGAACAAGCATGGCCGGGCGACATCATCGGTCTGCACAATCACGGCACCATCTCCATCGGCGATTCATTCTCCGAAGGCGAAGCGTTGCACTTCACCGGTATTCCCAACTTTGCGCCAGACTTGTTCCGTCGCGTCATTCTGAAAGATCCGTTGAAGGCCAAGCAGCTCAACAAGGGCTTGGATCAGTTGTGCGAAGAGGGCGCCACGCAGGTGTATCGCCCGATGACCAACAACGACATCATTCTCGGCGCCGTCGGTGTGCTGCAGTTTGAAGTGGTGCAGTACCGTCTCAAAGACGAATACAGCGTCGACTGCGTGTTTGAACCTGTGCAGGTTCACAACGCACGTTGGGTGCATTGCGACGATCAGAAGAAGCTACGCGAGTTCATCGACAAGAACGAAACGCGTCTGGCCAAGGATCACTACGGCACGATGGTGTACTTGGCGTCGAGCAGCGTGAACTTGAACATGACGAAAGAGCGTCATCCTGAAGTACGCTTCTCCGATACGCGCGAGCAGCGCTAAGTCATGAATGAGGATCGTAGTCCTATCAAAGCCTACGATCCTTACGCTGCACTTCGATATCCCGAGTTTCGTAATCTTATCATCGGTACTTTTCTGACCAGCGCTGCGCTGCTGATTCAGATGGTGGTGTTGGGTTACGAGCTTTATAAGATGACGCACGATCCACTCGTGCTCGGCTTGATTGGCTTGGCAGAAGCCGTTCCATTCATCGGCCTTGCGCTCTTCGGCGGCTATCTTGCGGATCGTCGCGATAAGCGCACGCTGATGCAGCAGTCATTGCTGGTCATCATTGCAGGCTCGGCAATTCTGGCTTGGGCAACACTGCCCTCGACACGCGTACAGCTTTCGCAAACCACGATGCTGCTGATCATCTATGGCGTGATCGCGCTGCTGGGTTTGGCGCGCGGCATTTATTCGCCAGCTTCATCTTCACTCAAAGCGTTTCTGGTTCCGCGAGAAATTTACGGCAACTCGTCGACGTGGAGCAGCACGTTCTGGCAGGCAGGCGCGATTGTGGGTCCGGCCTCTGCGGGTTTTCTTTACGCAGGTTTTGGATTTAGCACAACGATGATGATCGTAGTGGGCATGCTCGTGCTCAACTTCGTCCTGATCTCTCGCATCGCCAAAAAGCCTGTGCCAGTGGCGCCACCGCATGAAAGTATCTGGGTGAGTCTGCGTGAAGGACTCGACTACGTTTTCAGTAACAAGATCATTCTCTACGCCATCTCGCTGGACATGTTCAGCGTGTTGTTTGGTGGAGTGGTCGCGATCCTTCCGATTTTCGCGGAAGACATTCTGCATGTTGGTGCAGAGGGCTTAGGCCTGATGCGCGCTGCGCCTGCCGTCGGCGCCATGCTCACGGTGATCTATTGCACGTATAACCCGCCGCTGAATAAAGCCTGGCGCAATCTGTTGTTAGCGGTGCTGGGTTTTGGTGTCGCGACCTTGGTCTTCGCGCTGTCTAAAAACTTTTGGCTGTCAGTGCTGGCACTGTTTTTCACTGGCGCCTTCGACAGCATCAGCGTGGTGATTCGCCAGACCATCATGCAAGTGATGCCGCCTGATCATCTGCGCGGCCGCGTGGTTGCGGTCAACAGCATCTTCATTAGTTCGTCGAACGAACTCGGCGCATTTGAATCAGGCGTTGCTGCACGCTTACTAGGCGTGGTGCCTTCCGTTGTCTTTGGTGGCGTCGCCACGTTGGGCACGGTGGCTTATATCTGGCGTCGTTCTAAAGATTTATTTACGGTTCGCCTTAGCTAGCCACTCACCGGCGTGACGGATGGTGACCGTACATTCTGGTGCTGTCTGAAACACCGGCCATGCGTGCCAGAGGCCGGTGTGAATCTCTAGCGTCACATCGACATTCTGCTTCCGCGCTTTATCTGCAAATTGACGGCTATCGTCTAGCAAAACTTCTCGCGACCCGACATGCACCAGTGTGGGTGGTAGGCCGTGCAGATCAGCAAACAAGGGCGATAGCAGCGGGTGCTCGCGCGGTGTTTCGCCTGCGTAGAAACGGGCGAAGTGTTTCTCAAGCAATGCGCGATTCAAGAACGGATCGCGCTTACCTTGCGAAGTATGCGTGCGGCTATTCAGGCTGAGATCAAGCCACGGTGAGAGCAGATACATGCGTGACGGTAATGGTTCCTGGTTCTCGCGCAAAGTGATGCATAGCGAAACGCAAAGCCCACCGCCTGCTGATTCGCCCGCCAGAATAAATTCGTGCTTAGGATTCTGTTTAACCAGCGCGCGCCAAAAATTCACAACGTCATCAACTGCGGCCGGGAAGGGATGCTCTGGTGCCAAGCGATAGTCCGGCATCCAGATTTCTCCAGCGCCAGCGCGCTGTCCCAGACGAGCCGCGAATGCGCGATGCGTCATCGGGCTGCCCACGACATAACCGCCGCCATGGAGATAAACCAAAATTCGTTGGCGCTTCGCGGAGACGTGCGTGTTGGTCAGGCGCGCCGCGGTGACGCCGCCCGCGCTGCTGCGTTCCATGCGGATATTGCGCGGCATGCGAATACGCGAACCGGCGAATTCGGTGACGCGACGCATCAAGCGTGTGTTGTCGCCTCGACTTAAGAGAAAGTTCTTCTGCACACTGAAGAACAACATGGTCAAACGGGCGCGGATGCTCGGCATATTAGAAGCGGTTCTTAAACTTTGAGATGGGTCCAACCCTCGCGCTGCCATGCGCGAGTGAAGATAACGGTTTGCAGTAAACGATAAATGCCCATCGCAATCCAGATCGACATCAAGCCCATCGAGTAGACGGGGCCGAGTAAATACGCGACAGGCAGAAACACCAGCCACTGCAAGCCAACCGCAACAATCATCACGAGGCGACTCGCGCCAACGCCGAGCAGTGCTTGCATCATGATCAAGCCAAGCGCGTCGAGCAGAATATTGATGCCGACCATTTGCAATGGCAGGCGGCCAATCTCAATCAGCATTGCGTCACCGTGCACAAACAGTGACAACACTGGCGATGGAAACAGCAACATGATTGCGGCCAGTGGAACGAACAACCACAAACTCACGCGATAGACATCCCAAGCCCAACGCTTGGCATCGACTGCGTCACCGCGGCCAAGGGCTTGTCCGCATAGCGTTGCTGCTGCAATGCCAAAGCCAATGCCGGGTAGCACTGCGGTGAGCGAAATCGTCACCAACACGTTCGATACGGCGAGCTCCGCGGTGCCGATGTGGCCGATGATCCAGAACAAAACGGTGAAGCCACCAGCAAATAACAGCTGCTGAATTGCAGAAGGTAGACCGAGTTTCAGCAGACTGCGGAATTCGATGCCGGTTGGCAGGCGTTCCAGAAAGCCATTCGGCTTGGCGTGTCTGCTCGCCATCCAAAAATAAATGGCAGTGCCGACCATGATCGCCATCGTCGTGCCGATGCCTGCGCCTTTCACGCCCATGGCAGGCAGACCAAATAATCCGTGGATCAAGCTATAGCTGAAGATGACGTTGAGGATGTGCATGTCGATCAGCGTAATCATGTAGATGCGCGTCATCTTCATCGCGCTCCAATAACCGCGGAACGAGAAGTTCATGCCGATGGCGGCAACCGCTACCAAGCGCCACTGCAAATACTCTGTGCCTTGCTCAACAACCGCAGGATCGTTATTCATTGCTCGGAAGATTGCAGGCGCGAGCAGGATGAAGATCACTGTTAGCGGAATGCCAATCATCAAAGACAGCATTAGGCCGCCGTTGAGTGACACCGCAGTTTCACCGATGCGACCTTCGCCAGCGCGTCGCGCCGCAATCGCTTGCACGGCAGGTGAGATGCCCGTGATCGCCGCAACCGCCATGAAGTTGAGGAAGTTCGCGAGGCCGGTGGCAGCAAGTGCAGAAGGGCCGAGTGAGCCGACCATCCACGCGTCTGCGAGATTCAGCAGGTTCTGCGAAACCATGCCGCCAATAATTGGCAGCGCTAGTTTCAGCACCTCGCGGTTGCGATTGGATTCCATGGGGTCGGTTATAAGGATATTGCCCGAAGTTCGTTAGTGATCTTCGCATGCTTGCCTAGACTGGGGCGAGTACGAAATTGAATAAGAGTGGAGATGGATATGTGTAGCAAGCTAGGGATTGCGGGATTGGTCGCGGGAGCGATGTTGGCGACATCGGCACAGGCCTCAACGACATTGCTGTCGCCGGAATGGGCCGCCCAAGCCTGTGATGCATGGAATAAGGACCCGATCCTGACCAAGGAACTGGTCAAATCCAAGTGGGCCAGCAATGACGGCGGCCACGGCTACAAAGCCATCCAGATCTATCGCAACGATTGCGAAAACAGCGCATGGGTAGAACTACAGATCGCACAAAAGGGCGAACTCGCGCAGTGCATCTACGGCGGCAAGATCAAAACCACCAAGCTGACTTCCGGCGTTGATTACGTGATGAATGCATCAACCCAGAACTGGGTTGAAATGGGCAAGGGCGAATACGGCCCGATGAAGGCAATGATGACCACGCGTCTGCGCTTCAAAGGCCCAATGATTGAAGCGATGAACAATATGGTGCCGTTTGAAAGCTTCTTGTTGCTTGTCGGCAAGGTCGAGGCAGATGCATCAACTTGCCCGACATCGGCGCAGGCTAAATCAGGTTTGCCGGGACTTTAATCGAATTTGTAGGCTGGGTTGGCTTCATCAACCCAGCTTTTGTTCTGCTAGATAGATGCTGGGTTTCGCTTCGCTTCAACCCAGCCTACGAATTATTTCGTTTCAACGGGCTTCGCGCTGTCGTCATCCGCGTGCCAACCGCCGCCCAGTGCCTTGATCAAAGCTACACTCGCAGCGAGTCGTGAATTCAGAATCGTCAGCGCACTACGCTGATTGCTGTATGCCGTGTTCTGCGCGCTCACCACATTGAGATAACTCACCGTTCCAGCCTTGTACTGATTGGTTGCGATGGTTGCCGACTGTTGTGCGGCAATAACGGCTTCGTTCTGTACCTGTGCTTGCTGCTCTAACAGATGCAACGCAACCAGATTATCTTCAACTTCCTGGAAAGCACCGAGCACGGTCTGACGATACGCAGCGACGTTTTGATCGTAAGCGGCAATCGCCTGATCGGTCTGCGCGCTACGTGCGCCGCCACTGAACAGTGTCATTGCTGCGGACGGACCCACCGACCAGAAGCGGCTAGGCAGGCTAATCCAATCTGAAAAGCTAGAGCTTTGGAAGCCGCCGCTGGCGGAGATCGTCAGCGATGGGAAATACGCGGCCTTAGCGACACCAATCTGTGCATTGGCAGAAGCCATGCGACGTTCAGCAGACGCGATGTCTGGGCGACGTTCCAATAGCGTTGATGGCACGCCCGGTGGTGTTGCTGGCGGAATGACGGCCAGCAACGGTGCCGGTGCGATGGAGAATTCCGCTGGCGTTTTACCAACCAGCACAGCAAGCGCGTGCTCAAGCTGCGCGCGCTGAATGCTCACATCAATCGCTTGTGCTTGTGCAGATTTGAGCTGCGCTTGTGCTTGCACGACATCGGATTTAGCAGCGACGCCGACGTTGTATTGATTCTGCGTGAGCTGCATCGAGCGTTCGAAACCAGAAACGGTGTCGTCAAGCAAACGCTTCTGCTCATCGGTCACGCGCAACTGGAAATAAGTTTGCGCGAGCTGCGCTTGCGTACTGAGACGCACGGAAGCGAGATCAGCGGCACTCGCTTTCGCATTCGCGGCGCTGGCTTCTACGCTGCGACGTACGCGGCCCCAGAGATCGAGTTCCCATGAGGCATCCGCCGACAAGGAATAACGATTGCCAACGACAGCCGTCGATCCGCCGCCATCACCCGAGCGTTGTGCGGAGCCGCCAACAGATACTTCTGGCAAAAAGCCTGCACGTGTTTGGCGCAGCAGTGCAGTGGCTTGGCGATACTGCGCCTCAGCCTGTGCCAGCGTTTGGTTGGAGATGTTGACCTGCTGCTCTAAATCATTGAGCTGCTGATCCTGAAAAACTTCCCACCACGGCCCGCGCTGCGCTTCGTCGCTAGGCGTGGCGCTGAGCCAATCACCGGCTTCTTTGTATGCAGGCGCGATAGGCGCGTCTGGTTTCTTATAGTCAGGACCAATCGCGCAGGCTGTCAGCGAAGACGCGAGCAAGCCGAGCAGAAGAGGTTTGAGGTCAAGGTGTTTCATGGGGCCTCGCATTACAGCGCTGCATCCTGCGCGCTGTTTGAATAATGATTGCCACGACGCTGCGCCCAAGTGCGTGAGCACCAGTTACTGAAGCGGTCGAGATAAAGGTAAACCACGGGCGTGGTGTAGAGCGTCAGCACTTGGCTAAAGATCAAGCCGCCAACAATCGAGATGCCGAGTGGCTTGCGCAGTTCAGCACCAACGCCGGTGCCGAGTGCCAGTGGCAGTGCGCCCAGCAGCGCCGCCATCGTCGTCATCATGATCGGGCGGAAACGCTTGAGGCAGGCTTCGAAGATTGCTTGCTCAGGCGTCAAATTGCGCGTGCGTTCGGCATCGAGTGCGAAGTCGATCATCATGATCGCGTTTTTCTTGACGATACCAATCAGCAAAATAACGCCAATCATGGCGATGATGTTGAACTCACTCTTGCAAGCGAGCAGAGCCAAAATCGCACCAACGCCAGCAGAAGGCAGCGTCGACAAAATCGTCAGCGGATGGATGTAGCTCTCGTATAAAACGCCGAGCACGATATACACCGCGATAAAGGCCGCGAGAATCAACCAAGGTTGGCTCTCAAGCGATTTTTGAAATGCTTTCGCGGTGCCTTGGAAGCTACCGTGCACTGGTGTCGGTACACCAATGTTATCCATCGTGTGCTTGATTTCAGCAACCGCATCACTCAGTGCCACGCCTTCGGGCAGATTAAATGACAGCGTCGATGCCGCGAATTCGCCTTGGTGATTGACTGACAGGGAACCATTGGCGGGCTGGAAACTCGCGAAGGACATCAGCGGCGCCATCGTGCCATCGCTGGTTTTCACATAAACGCCTCTGAGTGATTCCGGGCTCTGCAAATACTGTGGCGAGACTTCCATCACCACGTGATATTGGTTCAACGCGTTGTAGATCGTGGCGACTTGGCGCTGGCCGAAAGCGTCATTGAGCGCGTTGTTGATATCACGCGTGCTGATGCCCAAGCGTGTCGCGGTGGGGCGATCAATCGTCAGCATGGTTTCGAGGCCGCCTTGCTGCTGGTCGCTGTCTACGTCAGTGACAATTGTTGAATTCTGCAATGCTTCAGCGAGTTTGGGTGTCCAGGTGCGAAGTTCATCAAGGCTGTCGCTTTGCAGCGTGTATTGGTACTGAGAATTTCCCATGCGGCCGCCGACGCGAATGTCTTGCGCGCCTTGCAGGAACACGCTGGCTCCGGCGACGGTGGTGAACTGCGGTCGTAGTCTCGCAATCACTTGATCAGCAGAGACTTTGCGTTCACTCAGTGGTTTGAGCGAAATAAAAATATTGCCACTATTGCGCTGACCGCCGCCGGTGAAGCCGACGACATCAGCGACTGCCGGATCTTTCTGAATGATGCCGATGAACTCGGAAAGCTTGCCGCGCATCGCTTGAAACGAAATGCTTTGATCGCCACGGATACCGCCCATGATGCGGCCGGTGTCTTGTTGCGGGAAAAATCCCTTGGGCACGAGTGTGTAGAGATAAACGTTGAGACAGACGGTTGCGAGCAACAGCACCATCATGAAGCGCCCGTGGCGCAAGGCCCAACGCAGAGTGTCTTCGTAGAAAGACAGCATCGAAACGAACACGCGCTCGCTGGCGCGGTAGAAACGACCGTGCTCATATTCCTTCGGTGACTGTAGCCAACGCGAGCACAGCATCGGCGTAGTGGTCAGCGCAACGATTAATGAAATGCCAATGGCGATAGACAAGACCACCGCGAATTCACGGAACAAGCGACCGACAATGCCGCCCATCAACAAGATTGGGATGAAGACGGCAACCAGCGACAAGCTCATCGACAGTACGGTAAAGCCGACTTCTTTGGCGCCGAGCAGCGCGGCTTCCATGCGCGACATGCCCGCTTCCATATGCCGCGAAGTGTTTTCCAAAACCACAATCGCATCGTCGACGACAAAACCCGTAGCGACGGTGAGTGCCATCAGCGACAAGTTATCGAGGCTGTAGCCGCAGAGATACATCACGGAGAAAGTGCCGATCAAAGACACTGGCACCGCGACGGCAGGAATGAGTGTGGCGCGTACGTTCCGCAAAAATACAAACACCACCAGAATCACGAGCCCGACTGAAATCGCCAAAGTGCGTTCAACATCGTGCAGCGATGCCTTAATCGTCGCAGTGCGCTCCATCGCCACATTCAGGCTGATGCCACCGGGAATTGAAGCGCGCAGCGCGGGTAACAGCGCTTTGACGTTCTCAACGGTTTCAATAATGTTGGCGCCGGGTTGGCGAGAAAGAATGACGAGAACGGATGGCGCTCCATTCGCGAAGCCCTGGTTGCGCAGGTCTTCAACCGAGTCGGTGACTTCTGCGACATCCGATACACGAACGGCGCTGCCGTTCTGATAGCGGATGATCAGTGAGCGATAGTCGCTGGCTTGGCGTGACTGTTCATTGGTGTAAAGCTGCCAGTGACGATCGCCTTCTTCAACCGAACCTTTGGGGCGATTGGCATTGGTGGTGGAGATCGCACTGCGAACTTGATCAAGGCCAATGCCGTATTTATTGAGCGAGGTCGGATTCAGTTCAACACGTACGGCTGGCAAAGAACTGCCGCCGACTTGAACCTGACCAATACCTGATACCTGCGAAAGCTTTTGCGCGAGGATGGTGGAAGCCGCGTCGTAAATTTGGCCCTGACTAAATGTGCTGGAAGTCAGCGTCAGGATCATCACCGGCGCGTCCGCAGGATTCACCTTGCGATACGTCGGGCGATTCGGCATGCCGGTAGGCAATTGGCTTTGCGCCGCATTAATCGCCGCTTGCACATCACGCGCTGCGCCATCGATATCGCGGTCGAGCTCAAACTGCAGCGTAATGCGCGTCGAGTTCTGTGAACTCGACGAAGTCATTTCGCTGACGCCAGCAATGCGTCCGAGTTGACGCTCTAGCGGCGTCGCGACGCTGCTGGCCATCGTCTCCGGACTCGCGCCCGGAAATGAGGCTTGAACTGAGATCGTTGGAAAATCTACCTGCGGCAATGGCGCTACTGGCAGCAAGCGGAACGCGAGCGCGCCCGCCAAAGCAATCGCTGCTGTCAGTAGCGTGGTTGCTACTGGGCGCTTGATGAAGGGCGCAGAAATACTCACAGCGACGAATCACCAAGGCTGGCTTCGTTTTCTGGCGAAGCCTTACTTCCGTAACGCTTCGCTAGTCGATCAAAAGCCAGATAGATCACAGGCGTGGTGAACAGTGTCAGCACCTGACTCACAATCAAACCACCAACGATGCTGACGCCAAGCGGATGGCGCAGTTCAGAACCAACGCCTGTGCCGAGCATCAGTGGCAATGCGCCGAGCAGCGCGGCCAGCGTCGTCATCAAGATCGGACGGAAGCGCAGCAAGCAGGCTTGGTAAATTGCATCGCGTGCAGATTTACCTTCGTTGCGTTCAGCATCGAGCGCGAAGTCGATCATCATGATCGCGTTTTTCTTGACGATACCAATGAGCAAAATAATGCCGATGATCGCGACGATGCCCAGATCATTGCCAAACATGATCAGCGCTAACAATGCACCAACGCCCGCCGATGGCAGCGTCGACAGAATCGTGATCGGATGGATGAAGCTCTCGTACAAAACGCCGAGCACGATATACATGGTGACAATCGCAGCAAGAATCAGCAGCAGCGTATTGCTGAGCGAAGCTTGGAACGCCAATGCCGCACCCTGAAAGCTGGTCTGCATACTGACGGGCATTTCCATCGTAGCTTCAGCGTCTTTAATCGCTTGAACGGCATCGCCGAGTGAAGCGCCCGGTGCGAGATTGAACGACACCGTGGTCGATGGGAACTGGCTGAGGTGATTGATCACCAACGGTGCGGCGCGTTCGGTGATGGTTGTAATCGCGCTAAGCGGAATCTGCTGGCCGTCAGAAGCAGCGACGTAGAGTTCGTTGACCGCTAATGGACCTTCACGCTGGCCCTTTGCGGCTTCCAACACCACGCGGTACTGATTAGCTTGCGTGAAGATGGTCGACACCAAGCGTTGGCCGTAAGCGCTGTAGAGCACGCTATCGACTGCGGCTGGTGTGATGCCGAGGCGGCCTGCGGCGTCGCGATCAATCTTGATGTATGCGGCGAGGCCGTTTTGTTGCAAGTCACTGGCAACGTCGGCCAGCTGCGGCAGCTCGGATAAACGTTCAAGCAACTTCGGCACCCACAGCGCGAGCGTGTCAGGGTTTGGATCTTCAACCGTGAACTGATACTGCGTGCGGCTGACGCGATTCTCGATGGTGAGATCTTGTACGGGCTGCAGATACAGAGAGATGCCCGCGACAGATTCTGCTTCTTGCTGAAGGCGACGCATCACTTCAGGCGCGCCATCGCGTTGATCATGTGGCTTGAGGCTGATCAACATGCGGCCGCTGTTCAATGTGCTGTTGGCACCATCAACGCCGATGAAGGATGACAGTGCATCAACATCCGGATCTTTAAGGATGACTTCGGCCAAGGCTTGCTGACGCTTCGCCATAGCCGCGTAAGAGATGGATTGTGGCGCTTCGGTGATTGCCTGAATTTGTCCAGTGTCTTGCAGCGGGAAGAAGCCTTTAGGGATTGCGATGTAGAGCAGCGCGGTGAGTGCCAAGGTGCCGACAGCAACCCACAGCGTTGCGCTCTGGCGATCCAGAACCCACGTCAGCCAACGGCTGTAGTGCTCGATCATGCCGTCGATCACAGCGCCCGCTTTTTTATAGAAGCGACCTTGCTGTGCTTCTGGCGTGTGATGCAGCAGTCTGGCGCAGAGCATCGGCACCAGCGTCAGCGACACAACTGCGGAGATCACAATGGTCACGGCGAGCGTGATCGCAAACTCGCGGAACAAGCGGCCAACCACATCACCCATGAACAACAGAGGAATCAGCACGGCGATCAGTGACACCGTCAAGGACACAATCGTGAATCCGATCTGGCCCGCGCCTTTGAGCGCAGCCTGCATCGGCGTGTCGCCTTTCTCGATGTAACGCGAAATGTTTTCGATCATCACGATGGCATCGTCGACGACGAAACCGGTCGCGATGGTCAGCGCCATCAAAGTGAGGTTGTTCAGCGAGAAGCCCGCCAGATACATCACAGCAAACGTGCCGACCAGCGACAGCGGCACCGACAAGCTCGGAATAATGGTGGCAGGAACGCTGCGCAGGAATACGAAGATCACTGCGATGACGAGGCCCACGGCCAACAGCAATTCAATCTGCACGTCATGCACGGATGCGCGGATGGTGGTGGTGCGATCCGAAATCAGGCTGACATCGACCGAGCTCGGCAAGCTGTCACGCAAGCCGGGCAACAAGGCTTTGATGCGATCAACCACTTCGATGACATTGGCGCCGGGTTGGCGCTGAATATTCAAAATCACCGCAGGCGTTTTATTCATCCACGCGCCGAGACGAATATTCTCGGCAGCGGAGATAACGTCTGCAACATCCGACAAATGAATCGGCGCGCCGTTGCGATAAGCGACAACGATGTTCTTGTATTCCTCTGGAGATTTGAGCTGATCGTTAGCGTCAATCGTGTAAGCGCGAGTTGGGCCGTCAAAGCTGCCCTTGGCGCCATTCACATTGGCGTTACCAATCGAAGTGCGCAGGTCATCGATGTTGAGACCATAAGAGGCTAATGCTTTGGCATTGGCTTGCACGCGCACGGCAGGGCGTTGGCCGCCGCTGATGGTGACAAGACCGACGCCACTGAGCTGCGAGATTTTTTGTGCGAGGCGGGTGTCGGCAATATCTTCGACGTCGGTGAGTGGCAAGGTTTTAGAGGTGAGGCCCAGCGTCAGAATCGCCGTGTCTGCGGGATTCACCTTGCTGTAAATCGGCGGCGCGGGCAGATCGGCCGGTAGCAAATTGCCTGCAGCATTCATCGCTGCCTGCACTTCTTGCTCAGCAATATCGAGGCTCAATTCCAGATTGAACTGCAGCGTGATGACCGACGCGCCAGCGGAGCTGGTCGACGACATTTGATTGAGGCCTGGCATCTGTCCAAGCTGACGCTCCAATGGCGCGGTGACGGATGAGGTCATCACTTCTGGGCTGGCGCCGGGGTAAAGCGTTACAACTTGTATCGTTGGGTAATCCACTTCTGGCAATGCAGAAAGCGGCAGCAATCGATATGCGAGCGCGCCCGCAATCAGAATGGCAGCCATCATCAGCGTCGTGGCGACGGGACGAAGGATGAAGGGGCGTGAAGGATTCATGATCAGAGTCGGCTATGGATGAGGGCGAGCGCGAAAGGCGCGGCCATCATTCAGCAGCAGGACGTTTGTGGCGTGGCTTGTCACCGCCGCCTTCGCGCTTCTTCTTTTTGCCGTCGGTCGCTGGCGCGCCATCAGCAGGCTTGGCATTGGGCAGCGCGACCTTTGCGCCTTCACGCAATTTGTCGACGCCATCAATCACCACTTGCTCGCCAACTTTCAGGCCACTGACTACTTCGGTGTTGTCACCTTCAACTGTGCCAGCTTTGATTTTGCGCACGCTCACTGTTGAATCGGGTTGCAGCACGTAGACATAAGTGCCGACCGCACTTGCGCCTTGCTGAATCGCCGCACTCGGAATCAGCGTGACGCCGCGCTTAGTGGTCAACAGCATGCGCACGTTGACAAACTGATTCGGGAATAACTTCTCCGCTTTGTTCGCAAAGGTAGATTTGAGTTTGACCGAGCCGGTAGTCGGATCAATTTGATTGTCGATGGTGAGTAGCGAGCCACTGTCGAGCAAAGTGGTCTGCGCGCGATCGTATGCGTCGACGGGCAACTTGGTGCCTGCACGGATTTGCTCAAGCACGCTTTGCAAATTGTCTTCTGGCAGCGAGAACTGAACGTTGATTGGTTTGAGCTGTGTGATCACAACAATGCCATTGGCATCGCCAGTGCTGACGATATTGCCTGGATCAACCTGACGCAGACCCACGCGGCCGCTCACTGGCGCGGTGACGCGTGAATACGTCAACTGCAATTTGGCATCGTCGACTGCGGCTTGGTCTGTTTTGACCGTGCCTTCGTATTGCTTCACCAAAGACGCTTGCTGATCAACTTGCTGCTTGGCGATGGAGTCTTGCGTGTAGAGCGTGTTGTAACGCTCCAGATCAAGACGCGCTGCTTCGAGCTGGGCTTGATCGCGTGCGCGCTGGCCTTGTGCTTGTGAGAGTTGAACCTGGAAAGGGCGTGGATCAATTTCTGCGAGCAGGTCGCCTGCTTTCACTTCCTGTCCCTCGTTGAACAGGATGCGCATCAGTTGGCCATCAACACGTGGCTTCACCGTAACGGTTGCCAGCGGCGTGACTGTGCCGAGTCCAAAGAGATACAGATTGATATCGCCACTGCGCGCGGCAGCGACGTTCACGGTCATCGCCTTGCCAGCCATGCCGGCTTTGCGGCCACCGGCTGCTTGTGCGGGCTGATGCTTGGCAGACCAGATGATCCAGCCGATGCTGGCGATCACCACCACAACGACCAGCCACCACCATTTGCTGCGGCGTTTGCGTGGGGCGCCAGTGGCGCGCTGATACGAGTTGGCTTGGTCCGGTCCTGCGCTCATCTGAGGAAATCCTAATCAGTAAATAGTGCGCCGCCGATTTTGGCTGGATGCGCATCAAACGAATGACAGGATTTTGTTCAGATCGATGCCGTCTGAACGCAGGCCCGCACTTAGGGGCCTAGATTAATGTAAAGCGCGTGCAAAGCCGCGTTATATAAGGGTTAAGTTATGTACAGGATGTACGGTACCTTCGCGGGCGCATGGATGCGCAGGAGCGGAGGTGTTTGTGCAGAGATGCTGGCTTTAAAAGGCAGCGCAGAAGCGGGCGCTCCTACGAACAACTATTTCTCTTCGACGGTATTAATAATCGCCCCAGCCATCTGAAACGGCTTGTCGCCCAACATCTTCACCAGCTGTGCCGGCAGATGTTTCTTTTCCATCTGAATAATCGAGAC
The DNA here is from genome assembly GCF_003052265.1 of Stenotrophobium rhamnosiphilum. Classification (GTDB taxonomy): domain Bacteria; phylum Pseudomonadota; class Gammaproteobacteria; order Nevskiales; family Nevskiaceae; genus Stenotrophobium; species Stenotrophobium rhamnosiphilum. Next base: position 98,958 of record NZ_QANS01000008.1, on the reverse strand, counting down.
CTGTGCAAAGCCCGAGCCGTTGGGTGACTGACCCGACCACGACTCCGCAACCGGCCCACCATCTTTGCTGCGTGCAGGGCGGATACCCATTGCGGTGAGCTTTTCGCTTTGCGGAACCAGCGCGTGAGCGCCAGCGTCGAGTGAAGCGGTCGAGGCCTGCAAATCAATCCAGGTATTGAAATCGTGCTTGAGCAGCGGCTGCGCCAAGAAGTTAACCACCGGATTTTCCAGCGCGCGTTGCGCCAATGCGGTGGTGCGTTGAGTAAGGCTTAGCGATTTTCCGCTGCGACCATTGCCAATCGCCTTTGTGTCGCTCTTGCCGCTCGTCGCGGTGAGTGCCGGGCGCAGCGAAGCAAAATTGGTTTGCACATGTGCACGCAAACGCACGCGTTCGCCATCGCCATGCGGCTCCGTGACCAGCTGCACATTAACGCGCCACAGGGGCGCATTAGCACCGTCAACCGGTACTTCGGCAGCAAACGAGAGTTCTTCGCGATCCTTCATCGGCAGGTCGTCTTCGGACGAGCGAACGCCAATGACCTCAAGACCTTTGCGGATGCGGTTTAAAATGCCCATGAGATAAGACCAAAGCAGCTTTCACAAAAATGACAGACGAATGTTACCGCTTTATCGTCACCGGCCGCGTGCAAGGGGTCTATTTCCGACAGTCCACCGCAGAACAGGCGCGCCAGTTAGGACTGAATGGCTGGGTCCGTAATTTGCCGGATGGCCGCGTCGAGGGCTTGGTCAGCGGCCCCGGGCCTGCATTGGAAACCTTGAAAGCCTGGATGCGCCACGGCCCGACGTTAGCGCGAGTCGATGGCATACAGTGGATCATCAACGACACCCAGCCGGACGCGCTTGGATTTGAAGTGCGCCGCTGAAGCTAATGGCGAGTCGCGTTCTTCGCCAATAATTGTGTCGCCAGTTCCTGACGATTGTTGGCGTTGAAGTGCGCGTAAATCTGGCGGCTGTGATAAATCGCGGTGTTGATACTGATGCCGCAGCGATCGGCAATTTCTCGATGCTGCGCTCCGCGCGCCAGCCAATAACAAATTTCAGTTTGTCGTGACGTCAGTCGGGAGTGATGCACCGCTTCGATCAAACGCAATGCAACGGGTACTTCATGCGTCACGGTGATGCCGTAGGCAATGACGTGATTGCCGTTAGAAATTTGTTCTCCGACATTTTCCGGCGTTGCATCGAGAATGTACGCCCGGAAGTTAAATCGCCCCCAAGGACTATTTTTATCCAGAGCGGGCGGCTGCCCGGCATGATCCTGATGATTGATCTGGCGTATTGAGCTCAGAACTCGCAGCAGGTCCTCTGGCAGTGAGCCTTTCAGACGCCAGTACTCACCAAATGCGAGCGTCATCAGCCGCTCAGCGTTCGGTGATAAATGACGCAGACGCATATCGCCACCCACAATGAGCAGCGCACATTCCTTGTTGTCGTATTCGAGTGTTGCTGTCGGGGCGCGTGGCTCCAGTGCGTGAGCGATCCAATGCTGCACGCGCGCCATCGGTTGTAGTTCGGCGCGGCTGACGAGCTGGTTGTGATGTTTGCGAGAGTCGCGTCCCAGAATCAATCGGCCCAGTGGTTGACCGTTACGTAAGCGTGGCAGCAAGCGAGCGCCATCGTCGCCGCCAGCGGGGCGCAGCGCTTCGTTGTGGAATGCATGATGCAGATATTCCGAACGTGAAATCCGCATGGATTCCGTCATCGGAGTCGGGCCAAATTCATAGAGCTCAGAATTGCGCCGCGAACGCATCACCTCATTCTCAAGTTGCAGAAAATAAGGATGCGCGATCATCGGCGTCAGAACCTTGTCCGCATTCTGCTCATCGATAAAAAAGTGATAGTCACCATCGGCTGTCGTGTGGTCGTAAATGCCGACGTTGAACGAGAACAGCCCATGCAGCTCATTCATAACAAGCGGCACCAGTTGTGGGCCACTGATGTCTAGTGTTGCTAATTGTTTCAACCGTGCAGAGGCGCGGGCAGTTGCTCTGAAATTTGACATCGATCTTCCGTAAAGCCAGCGGAGGTGTTAACGGTTAGAGGGGTGGGGCCTGGTGCAGTTTAATGTTGTGTCGCACTCGTTGTTAATAACTGCAAAGCCAATTCTTTGCGATTGCTAACGTTAAATCGCGAGTAGATCTGTTGGCTGTGATAAATCGCGGTGTTGATGCTGATGCCGTTGCGGTCTGCAATGTCTTGATGCGTGTAACCACTCGCGAGCCAATAACAAACTTCGGCTTGTCGTTGCGGCAGGTCGGTTTTTTGCACGGCGGTAATCAAGCGCAATGCTTTCGGCACTTCATGCGTCACGGTGATGCCGTAGGCACTGATATGTGAATTGTTTGAAATGAGCTCGGAGACATTTGCGGGCGTCGCATCCAATAGATGCGCGCGGAAACTAAAACGTCCCCAGGGACTGATTTTGTCTAGCACTGGCGGACAAGCGTGATGTTCTGATTTGTTCAGCTGGCGCAGGCCGCGCAGAACTTGCACAAGTGCTTCAGGCAAGCTGCCTTGGCGTCTCCATCGACCACCAAAGGCTAGCGATACGAGGCGCTCTGCATTGGGAGATAAGTGCTGCAAGCGCATATCGTGTCCAACGACGAGCAGGGCGACATCGTTTGTATCGTATTCGAGCGTTGGTGTAAGTTCGCGCGGTTGTAGCGCGTGCGAGATCCAATGTTGTACGCGTGTCATTGCTTGCAAATCTGCGCGTGAAATCAGTTGATCGTGATGCTTGCGCGAGTCGCGGCCAATCAGGATTCGGCCAACGGGTTGGCCATCGCGTGAGCGCGGCAACATTCTTACGCCATCATCGCCACCGGCGAGGCGCAATGCTTCGTTGTAGTAAGGGTGCTGTAGAAATTCCGAGCGTGAGATGCGCAAGGCTTCTGTCATCGGCGTGGGGCCGAATTCGCAAAGCACAGACTCACTCTCTGGGCGCACCACTTCATTTTCGAGCTGAAAAAAATAGGGATCAACGCTCATCGGCGTTAAAACCTGATCCGCATTCTGCTCGTCTACAAAGTAGTGATAGCTGCCATCCGCTGCGGTGTGGTTATAGATGCCCACTTCAAACGGCAGCAGCGCATGCAGCTCTTGCAGTACCAGCGGCGCGAGTTGCGGGCCACTGATATCAAGCGTTGCTAATTGCCGAATCCGCGCTGATGCACGCGTCGCGGCTTTGAGAATCGACATCACATTCCCCAAATCACCAATGGCATTTCTGCCGGGGGTCCTTCCCTCTGGTAGCTCATTTATCCATTTGAGCTTGCTTGTATTAGTAGCTTTTACAAGGACTTTAAGCAATCCCTATTAGCCCTTATGGGGCGCAAAAGTCGATGCAAGGCTATCTCTATGACGCGGCCGCGGGACAGGAATGAGCAAATTGCATCATCCACCTGTCGCGGCTAACTCAACTTTCAGGGAGATGGTCATGACGAATCAGCACGTAATAAAAACAAAGAGTTCGCGCGACGCTGCGCCAACATTTCGGCGCCATCTGGTCGCCACGGTTATTGCAATGAGCTTTTTTGCACCGGCGGTGTTTGCAGGTGCGACCGATGGCGCGAATGTCCCCGCCGATCCCAGTTCTGTCGCCGTAGGGCCAGGTGCAATAGCTCAGGACCAAAATTCAATCGCAATAGGAAACAGCACGACGGCACTTGCGGAAGGGGCTGTCGCAATCGGAAGCGGTCCAACTTCACAGGGTGGGACTCAGATTGATCCTGCTTCCGCTAGTGGACTGGGCAATGTCGCGATTGGTGGCGGGTTTGAGAATGGTAATGACCCGATTAATGGGACTAATCAGATTAAAGGCGCGCGTGCCACGGGCGCCTACGGCGCTGTTGCCGTGGGTGCGCATAGCCAAGCGACAGAGAGTGCTGCCACGGCAGTGGGCTTTGGTAGCCAAGCGACCGAGCTGAGAGCCAGTGCTTTTGGCAATGCCAGTTCTGCTAAAGGCGAAGGCTCGACAGCCATCGGCAATGGCGCCTCAGCGACAAAATTCGGCGCTAGTGCCGTCGGTAGTAGCAGTATTGCGAGTGGTCAAGATTCCGTTGCTATTGGACGCCTGACTAAAGCCGCCGGCGCCAACGCTACAGCGACAGGTAGCGCTGCTCAAGCGACTGCGGATTTTTCCACGGCCTATGGCACCAGTAGCAACGCTTCCCAAGGCAATGCGACGGCGGTCGGTACATCATCGAATGCCTCGGGTGTTGCGAGCAGCGCCTTTGGTACTTACGCAGAAGCTAAGGGAAGTTTAAGTACAGCCGTCGGTGGCGGCAGTTCGTTTGCCGTGCTTCAGCCGGATGGTAGCTACACCAATGGTGGTGCCGTTGCTGAGGGCAATCGTTCTAGCGCACTCGGCGTGGAGAGTGAGGCCAGAGGGACTTCGTCAACGGCGGTGGGTGACTCTGCAGTCGCAGCAGGTTCTTCGTCCATCGCGCTTGGATTTAATAGTCGCGCGAGCAGCACGGCCGGTACTGCCTTGGGTTCTAACGCCGCCGCTAACGCGGTGAGCGCAGTCGCCATTGGCTCTGGTGCGAATGTGCAGTCAGGTGCGACCAACAGTGTTGCCATCGGCAATGGTTCCATCGTGCTGAATGGAGTGACCAATGCGGTTGCCATCGGCAATAGCAGTACTGCGACTGAAAATAATACTTTCTCGGTGGGTGGAGTCGGCAACCAACGCCGCATCGTCCATGTCGCTGATGGCATCGAAAACGCCGATGCTGCCAACGTTGGCCAAGTCAACGCAGTGGCCACACGTGTGACGACTGCCGAGGGCAATATCACGACACTGCAGGGCACGGTTTCATCGCAAGGCACGCGTCTGACAACTGCCGAAACTAGCATTACAACGATGCAAGCCAAGGATCAGGATATTGAAACCAAGCTGCATCTTCAGAACGTCAGCATTACGGCGGGAGCGGTGAATACGGTGACTGCAGGTGAAGGTGCGAGTGCTGGCGGAAGCAACACGGTCACGCTGGGTACAGGTGCCACAACGCAAGCTGCTGGTGCTGTGGCAATCGGTAACAACGCTAGGGCGGTGACATCAAATTCGGTGGCTATTGGTAACGGTGCCGTTGCGCAGTCTTCCGTCGCTGTGGGCACTGGCGCACAAGCATTAGGCACCAATACCACGGCGGTAGGTGACAACGCGGTGGCCAATGGCAATCTCTCCACCGCGATTGGCAACAATGCCCAGACCACCGCCGCGGCTGCGAACAGCATCGCCTTGGGTAATGGCTCTATCGCTGATCAAGCGAACACCTTGAGTATTGGCTCAGCTGGCAATGAACGCCGCATCACTAATGTCGCTGCGGGCACCGGCCCTACAGATGCTGTGAACTTCAAACAGTTGCAAGACGCTGTGAGCGGCTCGGGTGCACTCATTGGTCGTGTCGCCGATGCGGCTTATCGCGGTACTGCAATCGCGATGGCAACGACGCCGAATCCGATCATGCTCAAGCCGGGTCAGTATTCGGTGACGACAGGCTATGGCCACTATCGTGGACAAGATGGTTTGGGTCTGAGCGTTTCGCGTTTCAATGAAAGCGGGCATAGCGCCTTGAACCTTGGTGTTGGTTATTCACCACAAGGTGGCGGCGCAGCAGTGCGCGGCAGCATGTCGTTTATTCTTGGCGGCGATTGATTCATCGCAGTAACAAAAAAAGGCCCGCGCAATGCGGGCCTTTTTCTTTGAAGCGTACTGCTTAGATTTCGATGCCGCGATTGTAGATAAAGTCGAAAGCAAAACCGCGCTTCACGGTTTTTGCGTCGGCGTAATCGGCCAAACGTGCAAGACGTGCTGGGAGTTTCATCAGCTTTTCTTGGCACTGACGACCGAGGTCGTTGAGGCCGGTGAGCGAGCCGATGTTCCAGAACTCCAACAGTTCTTCCAAAATCTTTTGATACTGACGCGTGCCAAAGATGTTGGCGCGACGCAGCACTTCGCTCATGTCGTCAAAGCCAGTGATGGCGTGGCCGGGCATAGCGAAACCAGTGGCGACTTTGAGCAGCGAGTTGAGTGCGCGGTTGGTGTCGATTTTCAGAATGCCGTCGAACGCTGCGCGATAAAACGCGTAGTGACGTGACTCATCTGCCGAGATGTGTGCGAGCACGCGTTGGCCGCGTGGTTCGTACTGTCCGCAGATGCGGCCGGTGTTGGAGTGCGAAACCTGCGTCGCCTTTTCTTGCAACGAGGTGTAGGCGAGCAAGCGATACGGGTCGTTTTCCCATTCCGGTTCAAAGCCAGCGTCGATGTACTGAAACTGGCGACGCTCGAACGCGCTCATATCAAGGATGCGCACTTCGCGGATGTAGTCACGCATGGCGCAGCCGTGGCGATCTTCTTCGGCGGTCCAGAGATTGTTCCAGGTGCTCCAAGGGCTTTCGTTGCCCAAGTACACGGCGATCAGGCGATGGAAGTGCGGTAGGCCTTCTTCCGTCAGCAGGTTCAATGCGAGTGCAACGCGAACCGTGTCCGGGATGCCGCGTGCGGCGTCGCGGGTGCGAAGGATCTCGGCTTCCGTTTCTTCGCCAGCTTTTTCGTCGGCGCAAAGCAGGTCATTCGGGAACCACAGCTTGCGGCCGCCCTTGTGCAGTTCGATCTGCTCGCGGACTAGCGGTTCCAGGTGGACCAGAACTTCAATCTGGTCGGGTGTGCCAAAGCGGCTGGACGACATAACGGCTGACATCGGCTTGAGGCCTCTAGCTAGGGAAAGCACGCATCGAAAGCCGATGCATGTTTACACAATATACACTTGTGCAGTGGCGCGCAATATACACTTGTGCAGTAAACCCGCGAATTGAGTCCGCACCAGCCTTTATACGGCTTTAAGAGCGGATTAGATCCAGGAATTCCTGGCGAGTGCGGGAATCCTCGCGGAAACGGCCCAGCATCACGGACGTCACCATGTCCGAATTCTGCTTGCCGACGCCGCGCATCATGGCGCAAAGGTGTTTCGCTTCAATGACAACCGCCACGCCTTTGGCGCCGGTGACGTTTTGCACGCATTCGCCGATTTGCTTGGTCAGGTTTTCCTGAATCTGCAGGCGGCGGGCAAACATATCGACGATGCGGGGGATCTTGGACAGGCCGATGACCTTGCCATCCGGCAGGTAGGCGACGTGGCATTTGCCGATAAAGGGCAGCAGATGATGCTCGCACAACGAGTACATCTCGATATGGCGCACGATCACCATCTGGTCATTTTCAGACTCGAAAATGGCGCCGTTGACGATCTCGTTGATGTCCTGCTCATAGCCCTGCGTCAGATACTGCATGGCTTTGGCGGCACGCAAAGGCGTGCGAACGAGACCTTCGCGTTCAGGATTTTCCCCTACGGCTTCGATGATGGCTCTAAACTGTGCTTCCATTGCGGCGCTCGTCTTCTGATTTCGCCGTAGATTGTCCCATACCTGCTCAGCTCGTGGTTCATGTCCAAGCGTCCAAATACCGTCATTAAAGAAGTCCCGATCGACCTGATTCGTCCCGGGTCCCAGCAGGCGCGTCGGCATTTCGATGCGGATGCGTTGCGTGATCTGGCGGAGTCCATCCGCGAGTCCGGCGTGGTGCAGCCGATTGTGTTGCGTACACAGGTTTGGGGTTATGAGCTACTGGCGGGTGAGCGCCGTTGGCGCGCTGCGCAGCAAGCGGGCCTGCACGATATTCCGGCGATCATTCGCGATGATTTGACCGATGACGAGGCCTTCGTTGTTGGCCTCATCGAAAACTTGCAGCGTGAGTCACTCACGCCGATGGAAACTGCGGCGGGCCTTAAACGTCTCTCAGAAATTTTCACGCTGACGCATGAGCAGATTGGCGAGCGCGTTGGCAAATCACGCGAATACGTCTCTAACTATCTGCGTTTGATCAATCTCGCGCCGACAGTGCAGGCGCTGGTTAATGAAGGTCACATTCTGCTCGGCCACGCCAAAGTGTTGGCGGGCCAACCGCTGGAACATCAGATTCGTTGGGCAGACGAAGTCATTCGTCACAAGCTCACCGTGCGCATGTTGGAGCGCAAGATTGCGGCGGTACGCGATAGCAAGATTGTGTTTCACCCTACCAAGCCAGGTGACTGGAAAAAGCTCGAGCGTGATCTCTCAGACCTGCTCGGGTGCAGCGTTTTGGTCAGTGCAGACAAAAAAGGTAAGGGTGAACTGAAGGTGAAGTTTCACTCTCTCGATGAGCTGGATGGCGTGCTCGCAAAGGTCGGCTATTCGGCAGATTGATGGGTGGAGCCAGTCGGCATGTCGCTGACCAAAAGGGTCTACCTAAACGAGTAGTATTTATCGACAGAAGGTTGGGATAAAGCTGTGGATAAGCTTTGATGTTCACCGCAGCAATGCAGGTAGTTAAAGGGTTTGCTCCGCACGTGACGATTTTTTTACCGTTATGTGACCCGGCAACCGTAGCGACAGTTTCGGTGCATTAAAATGCAGCACGGTTTGTTTTTTTGTATTTACTAATTTTTAGTAATGATATTATTTGCACACAACCCTAAAGCTGCCAACCGGCAGTGCGGGTGGATGTTTGGAGGCGGTTTTGGAAGTGCAGAAGCTCCAGTTTGATTTGTTTGACGACCGCTACGAAGTCATCGAGCGGGTCAGTGCCAAGTCGCGCAACATTCGCATCGAAGTCCGTTCGCCGCGCGAAGTCGTGTTGGTGATTCCACGTCATGCGCCCAAATATGCAGCGCGCGATTTTTTGAAAAGTCGCGAAGGTTGGATTCAACAAAAAATTGCGGAGATGCGTCAGCGTCATGCGGATGCGCCACTTGATCCGCAGCGTTTGAATTGGGACAACCGCGATCGCATTCCACTGCGTGGCATTGATCTGCCGCTCCGAGTTGTCAGCACCAGCATGCGCAACATCAGCGTGCGAGTTGATGACGAAGCAATCAGCGTGTTCTCTCCTTCTGCCCAACTGGGCGATCGCACAAAGTTGCAGCGTGTGTTGGTGCAAGAACTGCAACGCCAAGCGCGGCAAGACGCGCAACGCATGATGAACGAAGAAGCCGCGCGCCTAGGTATTCGCGTCGGTGAACCGCGTATCGGCGATCAAAAAACTTTGTGGGGAAGCTGTGCTGCTGATGGTGGCATCAGCTTGTCTTGGCGTTTGGTGATGGCGCCGCCCGCAGTGTTTCGCTACGTTGTGATTCACGAGCTTTGCCACATCAAGCATCACGATCACTCCGACGCATTTTGGGCGTTGGTCGAACAACAGATGCCAGACTTTGATACGCACCGCACTTGGTTGCGTGATCAGGGCGCGCGATTGCATTTGTATTTGCCGAGTTCGCGCAGCGCGAACTAACACTTTCTTTCAGACAACAAAAAGGCGAGCCGAGGCTCGCCTTTTTGTTTGAAGGGTGAAGCTTACTTCGTGGTAACGCTGGCGTTAGCGTCAACCGAAGGAACTGCTGCTGAAGCCTTGGCTTCTGCATCAGCCTTTGCTTTGGCAGCGTTCTTCTTGGCGCGGTGCTTGGCAGCTTTGCCTTCGCTCTTGGCTTCAGCAGCAGCGTCCTTGCCTTCGGCTTTAACGTCTGCAGCGGCGCCCTTGGCACCGTCAGCAGCCTTGTGGCCGGCTTCTTTAGTTGCGTCAACGGTTTTGCCTGCAGCGTCTTTAGCGCCGTGAGCAGCGCCCTTGGCGGCGTCGGTGGTTGCGCTGACGGTGCCCTTAGCGGCATCGGTCACGCCAGAGGTGTCGAGGCCAACCGAAGCGCCGAGGCCGGCAGCAAAGATCGGAGCAGAAAGAGCCAGAGCAGCAGCGGCAGCAGCGAGTGCGAATTTTTTCATGTGAGTGATCCTCGTTATAGGTGTGGTTGAAACTAAATGCGGGTGGAACGGGATGCATATTACGGTCAAATTCTGAACGATCTATGAATCAGGTCGCCGATCTGACAATCATTATTTCGATATGCCCAAAACCCGGCTTATTGGCCGGGTTTGCCCCCATTAAGACGCTTTGCGGAGCTGGCCGGTCTTTTTGAGGTGTACGAGCAGCAGCGACACCGCCGCAGGCGTGATGCCTTGAATGCGCGAAGCCTGCGCCACGGTTTGTGGGCGATGCTGAACGAGTTTGACGCGCACCTCGTTGGAGAGGCCTGTCACGGCGGTGTAATCCAAATCAAGCGGCAGCGGGGCATCTTCATGGCGGCGGCTGCGTTCGATATCTAGCTGCTGACGATCGATATAGCCCGCGTACTTGGTTTGAATTTCGACTTGCTCTGCAACGTCCGGATCAATGCCGTCAGCGCCCATGCCTAAGCGCGCCAGTGTTGCGTAATCACCTTGAGGGCGACGCAGCAATTCCAATGCGGAAAAACCACTGCTCACGGCTGCGGGACCAAACACTTCAACGATTTCTGGCGTGCTGAGCTGCGCTGGCTTGAGCCAGAGCTGATCAAGACGCGTGCGTTCTAGTTCGATGGCCTCGCGCTTCTGTGTGAAGTGCTGCCAACGCGCGTCATCAACCAAGCCCATGTTGCGGCCGAGTTCGGTGAGACGAAGATCAGCGTTGTCTTCACGCAGCAGCAAGCGATGCTCGGCGCGTGAAGTGAACATGCGATACGGCTCGGTGGTGCCGCGCGTGATCAGATCATCAACGAGCACGCCGATATAAGCCTCGTGACGCTGTGGTGTCCACGGCGCTTCGTTTTTAACTTGCAGACCCGCGTTGATGCCGGCGAGCAAACCTTGCGCGGCGGCTTCTTCGTAACCGGTGGTGCCGTTGATCTGGCCAGCGAGATACAGACCCTTGATGTGTTTGCTCTGTAGGGAATTCTGCAAATCACGCGGATCAAAATAATCGTATTCAATCGCGTAGCCCGGACGCACGATGCGCGTGTTCTCAAGGCCTTTGATCGAACGCACGAAGCGTTCTTGAATATCGTAAGGCAGCGAAGTCGAAATGCCGTTCGGATAAATTTCCGTCGTGCTCAAACCTTCTGGCTCCAGAAAAATCTGGTGCGAGAGTTTGTCGGAGAAGCGATTGACCTTGTCTTCAACGGACGGACAGTAGCGCGGACCCACGCCTTCAATCACGCCATTGAACATCGGCGAGCGATCAAAGCCGCTGCGAATAATGTCGTGCGTCTGCTCGTTGGTATGCGTGATGTGGCAGTTGATCTGCTGTGGATGCTGCGCACGCGAGCCCATGAAAGAGAACACCGGTGTCGGTGTGTCGCCCGGCTGCGGTGTCAGCACATCCCAATTAATCGTGCGGCCATCAAGACGTGGCGGCGTGCCGGTCTTGAGACGGCCGATGCGTGGAAGTGCTTCGCGTAGTCGCACCGACAGCGCATTGCTTGGCGCATCGCCTGCGCGACCGCCGGGCATGTTCTCCATGCCGATATGAATGCGGCCAGCGAGGAAGGTGCCAACCGTGAGCACGACAGCAGGCGCGTAAAATTTCAGGCCCATCTGTGTGATGACGCCGGTGATGCGTTCACCTTCCAGAATCAGATCGTCGACCGGCTGTTGGAACAGCGTCAGGTTCGGCGTGTTTTCCAGTTCGTGACGTACAAAGGCTTTGTAAAGCGCACGGTCTGCTTGAGCGCGAGTGGCGCGAACGGCTGGGCCTTTGCTGGCGTTGAGCATGCGGAACTGGATGCCGGCGTGGTCCGCACCGCGAGCCATCAAGCCGCCGAGGGCGTCGACTTCTTTAACGAGGTGACCTTTGCCGATGCCGCCAATGGCGGGGTTGCAGGACATCTGGCCCAGCGTTTCGATGTTGTGCGTGAGCAGCAGCGTGCGCAGGCCCATGCGGGCAGGCGCGAGCGCGGCTTCGGTGCCGGCATGGCCCCCGCCGACGACAATCACATCAAATTGGTGGTGTTCAGACATGGGTCAACTCGCTAAGGGCGCGGATTTTACGCTGATCTGAGTAAAAAGTGATCAATGCAGGCTACTTCTGCCCTGCGGAGTGCTAATTTGCGCGCAATAAAAAATAAGGCAGAACCATGACGGATTGGGCACAGCGGTTTTCGGAGTATTTCATTCGCCATTTGGCGGCGCAGGGCTTTAGCGCCGAACAAATCGCGCAATGGGCATGGAAGCCGTATCGCTTGGACGAGCTGCGTATCACGGGTGCAGGTCGTGACCTGGACTATTCAAAGCTCGAATTGAGTCCAACCGAGATCCGCGAAAGACTCGCGCTGGCCTCTACTGCTGGCGTCGCAGCCAATCAGGATCTTTATCACAAGCAGAAAATCGTGCTGGTGATGCTGCCCGGGTTTACCCATGAAACGTTGAAGAATTTTTCATGGCATGAGTCGATTGAACGCAAGGATTCACCGCATCACGTCGTGATGCTCAAGCCGGGCCCAACGAGCGATGCGCCAGAAGAGCAGGTTTATGCGTGCGGCGATGGCCTCAAGCTGCTCTATGTGAAATACCCGCGTTCCAATGCAGCAATGCGGCATATCAATGAGCCGCTGTTTGAGATGCTGCACAACAGCCCGAGTCTGCGCGGGTGGGTAGACGAGGGATACAAGCTTTTCTTTATCGGCTATTCCTATGGCTCGCCTCTGGCGCTGGAACTGCTGGCTGATCTGCACGCGGGCCGTTTCGCCGACAGCTTCATTCTCAAAAACACGCGTGGATTCCTTGGGCTGTGTGGCGATATCGGCGGCTCATATCTGGCCGACGATTTGCTGAGTCCCAAGCCAAAGTTATTTAGCATTCATAAGGTGATCGACTTCTGTAGTCGTCATCCGCTGATCGGAAAATTGGCCGGTCTTGGTACGCCGCAGCTACGTGAAGACATGGCCGATGGCATCGGCTCGCTTGCACACGAGGAGCGTCAGTCACGCATGCGCGACTACGCGCCGAAGCTGCCGCCGCAACTCAAATACTTTTCAATTGGCGCGGTGTTGCCGCTGAAGGATTACAAGCGGCACTGGTGGCAGTTCAATCTCGATGACTACGCCATGTATCGTCAGGCGCTCGTGTCGGAGCCGGTCTCAATCTACAACGATGGTCAGGTCGTGCTCAGCGATAACCTAGTGCCGAAAGTGCCTCAGATCGCTGCTCAAAATAATATCCACCTCGGCGCCGTGCGTACGCATCACTGGGGTGTGAGTTATAAGACTTTTAATCTCGGGAATAACGACTTCCCACGCTTGGCGTTTTATCGCGCGCTGATGCAGACAATTTTTGAAGCACTCTAGAAATAATTTTTACAAAAAGGTGATGTATGGCGGGTAGCAGTTTGTTGGCATTGATTGACGATATCGCCTCGATACTCGACGACGTTTCTGTGATGACCAAAGTCGCGGCTAAAAAGACCGCAGGCGTACTCGGTGACGATCTCGCGCTGAATGCGCAGCAAGTTTCTGGCGTGAATGCGGATCGTGAGCTGCCCGTGGTTTGGGCAGTAGCTAAAGGTTCGGCAATCAACAAGCTGATTCTGGTGCCCACAGCATTGGCGATCAGCGCGTTCATTCCTTGGGCGATTATTCCGCTGCTGATGTTGGGCGGCGCATATCTGTGCTTTGAAGGCGTGGAAAAACTTGCGCACAAGTTTCTGCATCATGCGGATGAAGATCAGGCGCAACGAGAGGCGCGCCTCAAAGCGATTGCAGATGCCAGCGTCGATATCGTCGCGTTTGAAAAAGACAAAGTGAAAGGTGCAGTGCGCACGGATTTTGTGCTGTCTGCCGAAATCATTGTGATTGCGCTCGGCACGGTTGCAGGTGCGACCTTCGAGAAACAACTTGCTGTGCTTTCGCTGATCTCAGTGGTGATGACGGTCGGCGTGTATGGCTTGGTGGCGGGCATCGTCAAACTCGATGACGCTGGCCTCTATTTCAGTCGCAAAGCGAATGCCGCAGCACAGTTGCTCGGCCGTGGATTGCTGGCTTTTGCGCCGATGTTGATGAAGACCTTATCGGTTGTCGGCACCGCCGCCATGTTCATGGTCGGCGGCAGCATTTTGGTTCACGGCTTGCCGATTGTGCATCACGCGATTGTTGCGATTTCAGCTTCGATTGCTGGCGTTAATGTGTTGGTGCAGGCAATCGCTGGCACGGTGTTGGAAGCAGTGTTTGGTGTTATCGCGGGTGCGCTTGTTCTTGCAGTGGTGATGCTGATCCAGCGCCTACGCAAGTAAGTTGTCCGTAGTCCGGGTGAAACCCGGGTTGCACCCGGGCTACAAAAGCGTTGCGCCTTCGAGTTTGAGCAACGCCGTTTTGCGATCAAGTCCACCCGCGTAACCGGTGAGTGAGCCATCACCGCCGACGACGCGGTGACAAGGCACGATTACGCTGACTGGATTGCGGCCGACGGCTGAACCCACCGCGCGTACGGCCGCTGGTTTGCCGATGGATTTGCTGAGTTGTCCGTAGCTCGTCGTCTCGCCGCTGCGAATCTTCAATAGCGCCTGCCACACCGATTGCTGGAACTCGGTGCCGCCTTGCAGATCAAGCGGCAAATCAAAGTTTGTGCGCTTGCCATCGTAGTACTCGCGCAATTGCTTCACGGCTTTGATCAGCACTGGATGATTTGCATCGTGCGGCCAGTCCAGCGTGTTCGGCAGATGACGTTGGCCATCAAACCAAAGTCCCGCCAAACCTTTGCTCGTCGCCGCGACAATCATCGGGCCGAGTGGGCTTTCGTAACGAGTCTGAACAATTGAGGGATCGAATTTCATGACGGTTCCTTCTTGGTGGCGCTGAGTCCATTCCATGCGCGAATGACGGCGTAACTGCGCCAGGGTTTCCAGATTTGCGATGCAGCTTCGGCTGCACGGGTTGGATTTTTTTCTTCCTTCACGTTTAGCGCTTTGTGAAGTGCGATATCGCCTGCGGGAAATGCATCAGGCCAACGCAGCGCGCGCATCGCGATGTATTGCGCGGTCCAGTCGCCGATGCCTGGTAATTCTTTCAGGGCTTCAATGGTTGCGGGCACATCAACTCCGCTATGAAGCGCGATGCGTTTTTCCGCTACAGCGCGCGCAATACCAACAATCGCGGCTTGTCTTTGTTTGACGATGCCGAGTTGTCCGAGTGCATCGCCTTCGGCTTGTGCGAGCACGGCAGGCGCAGGGAACAGGCGCGTCATTTCTGGGTATGGCGTTTCAATCGGTTCGCCAAACTTATCGACGATGCGCTGCGCCAAGGTGCGGGCCGCAGCAACGGTGATTTGCTGTCCGAGCACAGCGCGTACAGCAAGTTCATAACCATCCATTGTGCCCGGCACGCGTAGGCCATCATCGTTCGGGAAGCTGTCATGCAAGACGGCATTGATGGTTTGCGGATTGGCGTCGAGATCCAACGCAGCGCGTAGCTTTGAAATCACCGCAGGCAAAACGCTGCGCAGGGAATCACTGACGCGCAGCAGCACCTGATGTTGCACTGGATCAAAGCTGCTCATGATCCAACCGCTCGCGATGTTGCCGTTCGCTTCAAGTCGCAGCGTGCGACCGACGCGCAGGTCATCTGCGGTGTTGGCGACAAACTCGACGTCATTGATGCGTCGCGTTTTTAGAAAAGCCAACATCGCGTGGACGTCATACGGTGGGCGATAGCCAAGGCGCACCAGAGTGCCGTCGCCACTGGTTTGATTGGCGCCATCGCGGCGTAGTTGTGTTGGATTCAGTTTGTAGTGCTGCGCGAATGCAGCGTTGAAGCGCCGCACGCTGGCGTAGCCGCTGATAAGTGCAATTTGTGTGATTGGCAGATTGGTATCGGCCAGTAATTGTTTGGCGGTGAGCAAACGGCGTGTCTGCAAATACTGCATCGGCGTTACGCCGAACTGCGCTTCGAAAATGCGACGTACATGGCGATCCGTCACGCCAAGTTTCTGGGCGAGCTTTTGTACGGAAGGTGCGGCCTCGCCCCAGCCCTGCGATTCATCTAGCAAGCGCGCTGCTTGCTGCGCGAGGATCGTGCTGGCGTCTTGTGTGGACCAAGTGAGCGAGTAAGGCGCGAGTTCTGGGCGGCAACGCAGACAAGGTCTAAAGCCCGCGCTCTCCGCTTGTGCTGCATGCGTATAGAAGCGGCAGTTTTCGCGCTTGGGCGTGCGGACTTTGCAAACCGGGCGGCAGTAAATGCCGGTGGAGGTCACGCCAATAAAAAAACAGCCGTCAAAGCGCGCGTCCCGAGCCGTCAGGGCTAGGTAGTAAGTGTCGGCTTGCGGCGTCTGCGTATCGAGTGACATGGCCTGCATGATACGCAGGCTGATGGCCGTGACTAGCCGTTTTCGGACACGTGGTTTGGCGTGTCGTAGGCTGGGTTGGCTTCATCAACCCAGCATGTGCCGTTGGTTAGATAGATGCTGGGTTTCGCTACGCTTCAACCCAGCCTACGGGCTCAATCTAAGGGTTAAGCGTTAGATGCACGAAAAGATGACTTGGTTGTTTTGTGGCGTCCACATCTGGACTCCAGTGTTTTTCGTATCAGCGATTTCAGCGCGCAGTCCTTTGGCTTGGCAAAACTCATTCGCCTTAGTAATGCTGCGCGAAAGTAACTCTCCGTCACTTTGGAATCCACCGCGAGCATTGAGAGTGACCAGATAGCGGTTTTCTCCCATCGATACTGGATCAGTCATGGTGACGCATCCTGTAACGAAGGCTGCAATGCATAACGTAGTGACGATTAGCGCTAGTTGTTTCACGCTTAGCTCCAGCAGCGTTTTACTATCCTTAAAACGCAATCTTCCCCGTAAGAATGTCCTTGTACATCACAAAGTCCCCAGCGAAGCTGTAGAAGGGATGTTGGAAGGTCGCGGGGCGGTTGTGTTCGAAGTAAAAATGGCCGACCCAAGCAAAGCCGTAGCCGACAACGGGGAGCAACCAAAGTGCAGCCCAGCTAGCGGTGAAAACCGCGTAAAGTGCCGTCAGAATGACCAGCGTGGTGCCGATGAAGTGCAGGCGGCGGCAGGTGCGGTTGGCGTGTTCTTCGAGGTAGTAGGGGTAGAAATCGGAGAAGCTGTTGAAAGTTGGTTTGGCTGCGGCGGTCATGATGGGCTCCGGCTGGCTGATGGACTCATTATAGGAGTCGATGGCTGCTGCGATGGCAGGAAATCTGGCTCACGGCTCGATTGTTTTAAAAGTGTTTTTAATTAAATATTAATCAATAATAAAAAACAAAGCGCATGCCGATAAAAATCAAAGCGGGGGAGCGGCCTTTGAAGGCTAAGCGGAGTACCAAGGTTGCCATGGTGCTGCCTGCACTCGGCTGGCGTGAGTGGGTGTCTTTGCCGGGATTGGGTATTCGGCAAATCAAGGCCAAGGTCGATACCGGCGCACGGACTTCGGCGATCCATGCGGTTCGGATTGAGCGGCCATCGCCGAAGCGCGTGCGCTTTGCGGTGCGGCCGCTGCAAAAATCGACGGAAGAAATCTGGTGCGAGGCGGAGTTGATTGATGAGCGTTGGGTGTCGGATTCGGGTGGTCATCGCGAACTGCGACCGGTGATCCACACGCCGCTGATTCTCGGCCCGCATCGTTGGCAAATTGAAGTGACACTGACCGCACGTGACAACATGCTTTTTCGTATGCTGCTTGGACGCACGGCGCTGGAAGATCGCTATGTGGTTGATCCCGCCGCGTCATTCTTGATGGGTAAGCGAAAATGAAAATTGCGATGCTCTCGCGCAATAAAAATCTGTACTCGACTCGACGTTTGATCGAAGCCGCCGAAGCACGCGGCCATCAGGTGCAGACCATTGATGTGCTGCGTTGCTATATGAATATTGCGCCACACGATCCGCAGGTGCATTACCGCGGCAAGCGCTTGCCGACCTTTGATGCGGTGATTCCGCGCATCGGCGCGTCTGTCACTTTTTACGGAACGGCCGTTGTTCGTCAGTTTGAAATGATGGGCGTCTATTCTCTGAATGAATCCGTCGCGATCTCGCGTTCGCGCGACAAGTTGCGAGCGCTGCAGTTGTTGGCGCGCAAAGGCGTAGGCTTGCCGGTGACGGGTTTCGCCCATTCACCAGATGACACACGAGATTTGATCAACCTCGTCGGCGGCGCGCCGATGGTGGTCAAACTCACCGAAGGCACGCAGGGTGTTGGCGTTGTGCTTTGTGAAACCGATAAGGCGGCGGAGTCGGTGATCGAGGCTTTCCGAAATCTCGACGCTTACTTCTTGGTGCAGCAATTCATTGAAGAAGCGCGCGGCAGTGATCTGCGTTGCTTTGTGATTGGCGACAAAGTGGTGGCCGCGATGAAGCGTCAGGCCACGCCGGGCGAGTTCCGCTCCAATCTTCACCGCGGGGGCACGGCCAGTGCGGTTGAGATCACTGCCAAGGAACGCAGCACGGCAATTCGCGCTGCAAAAATCATGGGTCTCAATGTCGCTGGCGTCGATTTGCTGCGCACTGACAAAGGCCCGCAGGTCTTAGAGGTCAACTCTTCGCCAGGTCTTGAAGGTATCGAAGCCGCGAGTGGCATTGATATTGCGGATCAGATTATTGAGTTTATTGAGAACAATGCCGCGCCGGGTAAGACCAAAACTCGGGGTACTGGGTAAGGCGTCGCGCTTCGCGAGCACTGCTCGCGGCAATACATGTTGATATGAAGTTGCGCCGAGGATGGCAGACGTGGAATCACCAACAAGACCAATAGTGACCGAGCCCTTCGAAATCGCAGGTCAACGCATCGCTCCTGGCGAAAGTCGCATCGTTCATATCCCTGTTGCCAACACCTACACCAATACGCCGGTGACCCTGCCGGTGCGCGTGGTGCGTGGCAAAAAGCCGGGGCCGGTGATGTTTGTCAGCGCGGCTTTGCATGGTGACGAAATCATTGGTGTCGAAATCATTCGCCGCCTGTTGCGTCTGCGCGAACTGCGTGAGCGCGATGAATTGTGCGGCACGATCCTGGCGGTGCCGGTGGTGAATGTGCCGGCGTTTCTGCAGCAATCGCGTTATCTGCCGGACCGCCGCGATCTCAATCGCAGCTTCCCGGGTAGCGAAACCGGCTCCTTGGCGGCTCGGCTCGCCAATCTATTCTTGAAAGAGGTTGTCGGCAAAAGTGCTTACGGGATCGACTTGCACACGGGCGCGATTCATCGCCCCAACTTGCCGCAGATTCGTGCAGATTTGAGCAATCCAGAGACGCTGCGTCTTGCCCATGTTTTCGGCGTGCCGCTGATGCTCAATTCCACGCCTACCAAAGGCACGCTGCGTGAGCACACGACGAAGAAGGGCGTTCCGGTCCTTTTATATGAGTCCAGCGAGGCGCTGCGGTTTGATGAGCAGTGCATTCGCATCGGTGTGCAGGGCGTGATGAATGTGATGGCAGAGCTCGGCATGGTTTCGCGTGTCAGCGCAGAGCCTTCGCGAACAGTGGCTTCCGTTGTGGCTCGATCCAGCGCCTGGGTGCGGTCGCCAGCCAGTGGAATTCTGCGAGCGCAGACGAAGTTGGGCGAGCTGGTGCGTGTGGGGCAAGTGCTTGGTGTGGTTGGCGAACCCTTCGGAGAACTGGAGACGCCGGTCGTTAGTGGTGCCGAAGGTATTGTCATCGGCCGCCTCAAGCTGCCATTGGTCAACGAAGGTGATGCGCTGTTCCATGTCGCAAGGTTCGAAGACCCTGAGGCCGCCGCTCAAGCCGTGCGTTTGTTGCGAGCTGAGATCAGCATGTGGGAAGTGGAAGAGCCCCCCATAGTCTGAGATAAGGCGGCCCAAATGAGAGTGACTCGCAAATGGCCTCTGAAAAAGCGAGTTGCACCGTCAGATTAAGCTCGCGTCAAGGGTGTAAACATAATTAAACGAATAGCTGATTTGCGATCCGATTCGTTAAACTATGCTAATTCCTTTGAAGGAGATGTTCCCGTGGGGGACACGCTAAACCTCTTTAGCCTCGCGTTCTATGTCATCTGCGTTTTTGGTATCTGCGGATTGATGATTGGGATGTCGTGGTTGCTCGGCGGCCGTGCTAGAGGCCGCGCCAAAGAAGAACCTTTTGAATCCGGCGTCGTTGGCGTGGGTAGTGCGCGTATGCGCATGTCCGCCAAGTTTTATCTGGTCGCCATGTTTTTTGTAATTTTCGATGCCGAAGCGCTGTTTCTCTACGCTTGGGCCGTCTCGGTAAAAGAAGCGGGCTGGGCCGGCTTTGCTGAGGCAGTCATCTTTATCACGATCTTGCTTGCTGGCTTGGTCTATCTCTGGCGCATTGGTGCGCTTGAGTGGGCGCCAGATTCGCGCAAGCGTCTGAAGCAGCAGCAGCAGTCCGAGACGAAGTAATCCTATGGAATACACCCTTACCCGCATCGACACCGATGGCCCGCGCTACCCGCAGGAACAGCGCGAGCCGGTACGTGACCCGATGGAAGACCAGATGCATCGCAGCATCTTCCTCGGCAAGCTCGAAGATATGTTGAAAGGCACCGTGAACTGGGGCCGCAAAAATTCAATCTGGCCGTACAACTTCGGCCTGTCCTGCTGTTACGTCGAAATGGCGACAGCATTTACGCCAACGCACGATCTCGCGCGTTTTGGCTCAGAAGTGATTCGCGCGTCACCACGTCAGGCCGACGTGATCGTGATCGCCGGAACCTGCTTCCAGAAAATGGCACCGGTTGTGCAGCGCTTGTACGAGCAGATGTTGGAACCCAAGTGGGTGATCAGCATGGGTTCATGCGCCAACTCGGGCGGCATGTACGACATTTATTCGGTGGTGCAGGGCGTTGATAAATTCCTGCCGGTCGATGTTTATATTCCCGGCTGCCCACCACGTCCTGAAGCATTTTTGCAGGGCTTGATGCTGTTGCAAGATGCAATTGGTAAAGAACGTCGCCCACTGTCGTGGGTGATCGGCGATCAAGGCGTCTACAAAGCCAACATGCCGTCGCAGCGCGATAAGCATCGCGAAGAGCGCATGGCAGTGACCAAACTTCGGACGCCGGATTCAGTATGACCGCAGACGGCAACGCACCCCACGCTGATAAGGGTACTCCGCACGAGATCGTGCGCGAGCTCTTTTCCCGTTTTGGCGAAAGTCCTTTTGTTTTGCAGAACACTGTTGATCGCGTACCGACCCTCTGGGTTGATCAGTCGCGTCTCGGCGAAGTGCTGCGTTATCTCAAGAACACCATCTCACGTCCGTTCAAGATGCTCTACGACCTCACGGCCGTGGACGAGCGCTTGCGCAAGAATCGTTTTGGTCTGCCAGCGGCAGACTTCACAGTGGTTTATCAACTGCTGTCGATTGAGCGTAACGCTGACATTCGTCTGAAAGTCGCGCTGACCGGCGATTATCCATCGCTGCCCAGCATCGTTGGCATTTATCAGAACGCCAATTGGTACGAGCGCGAAGTTTGGGATTTGTTCGGCATCACCTTTAATGGTCACCCGAATCTGCAACGCATCATGCTGCCGCGTACTTGGCAGGGCCATCCGCTGCGCAAGGAATATCCAGCGCGTGCGACTGAGTTTGATCCGTTTGCACTGACTGTCGCCAAGCAGGACATGGAGCAGGAAGCCCTGCGTTTCAACCCAGAAGAATGGGGCATGAAGCGCGGCACCGCAGAAGAGGACTTCATGTTCCTCAACCTCGGTCCTAACCATCCTTCGGCTCACGGCGCGTTCCGTCTCGTGTTGCAGCTTGATGGTGAAGAGATCGTCGACTGCGTGCCAGACATCGGCTACCACCATCGTGGCGCTGAAAAGATGGGCGAACGTCAGAGCTGGCACACGTTTATTCCTTACACCGACCGCATCGATTATCTCGGCGGCGTGATGAACAACCTGCCGTATATCTTGGCAGTGGAAAAACTCGCAGGCATCGAAGTTCCGGATCGCGTCAAAACCATCCGCATCATGCTTTGCGAATTCTTCCGTATCACTTCACATCTTCTGTATTACGGCACTTACTGTCAGGACGTTGGCGCAATGTCGCCGGTGTTCTTCATGTTCGTTGATCGTCAGAAAGCGTATGACGTGATCGAAGCCATCACTGGCTTCCGTATGCACCCGGCATGGTTCCGCATCGGCGGCGTTGCACACGATCTGCCGCAGGGTTGGGATCGTTTGGTGCGCGACTTCGTGGAGTACCTGCCGAAGCGTCTCGACGAATACCAGAAGGCCGCACTCGAAAACAGCATTCTCAAAATGCGTTCGCGTGGCGTTGCCAAGTACAACACCGCAGATGCGTTGGAGTGGGGCGTCACCGGCCCAGGCCTGCGCGCTACCGGCAGCGACTTCGATCTGCGTAAAGCACGTCCGTATTCCGGCTACGAGAATTTTGATTTTGAAGTGCCGACAGCAACCGGCGGCGACGTTTACGATCGTTGCGTTGTGCGCGTTGAAGAAATGCGCCAGAGCATTCGCATCATCAAGCAGTGCCTCGAAAACATGCCGGCTGGCCCGTACAAAGCAGATCATCCATTGACCTGCCCGCCACCGAAAGAACGCACGCTGCAAGATATTGAAACGTTGATCACGCACTTTCTCGGCGTGTCGTGGGGTCCGGTGATGCCGGCTGGCGAATCAAGCCAGATGATTGAAGCCACTAAAGGCATCAACAGCTATCACCTGATCAGCGATGGCAGCACGATGAGCTACCGCACGCACATCCGTACGCCGTCGTTCGCACATTTGCAGCAAATTCCGTCGGTGATTAAGGGCGCCATGATTCCGGACCTTATTGCCTACATCGCTTCTATTGACTTCGTGATGGCCGATGTCGACCGCTAACTCAAACTCAACCGTGAAGCTCTCTGATCTGCCAAAGGCACAGCCTTTTGCGTTGACGGAGACCGAGCGCCACGAAATCGAGCACGAGCTCGGTCACTATCCTGATGGCCGCGCTGCGAGCATTGGTGCACTGAAGATCGTGCAGCAACATCGTGGCTGGGTGCCGGATGAAGCGATTGCGCCGATTGCCGAAATGATCGGCATCTCCGCTGCAGAATTGGAAGGCGTTGCGACGTTCTACAGCCTGATCTATCGCCGTCCAGTTGGACGTCACGTAATCAAAGTGTGCGACAGCATTTCTTGCTTCCTCACCGGTTACGAAGAAATCAAAACCTCGCTCGAAAAAAATCTCGGCATCGGTATGGGCCAGACCACGACCGACAACCGCTTCACGCTGTTGCCGATCTGCTGCCTTGGCGCTTGCGACAAAGGCCCGACGATGATGATCGACGACGACTTGCACGGTGATCTCACCCCGCAGGGCATTTCCACACTCTTGGAGAAGTACGCATGAGTCTGGAACAAGACCTGTTAGTAAAGCCGCTGACGGCGCGCGTCAATCTCGCGCAGCCGCAGGATCTCAAAGCGTATGAAGCAAGCGGCGGTTATGTCGCGCTGCGTACGGCGGTCAAAGATCTCAAGCCGCAAGAAGTGCAATCCAAAGTTAAAGAAGCAAACCTCCGCGGTCGCGGTGGTGCGGGTTTCCCTACTGGCGTGAAGTGGTCGTTGGTGCCAATGGGCCCAGACTCTGGCGCCAAGTACGTCGTCTGCAACGCAGACGAAATGGAACCCGGCACGTTTAAAGATCGTCTGTTGATGGAAGGTGCGCCGCACCAGCTCGTCGAAGCGATGATCGTTACGGCATTCGCTGTTGGCGCTTGCACTGGTTACATCTTCTTACGCGGCGAATACGTTGTTGCAGCAGAGCGTTTGAACAAGGCGCTCGCTGAAGCGCGCGCTGCTGGTTTGCTCGGCAAAAATATTCTTGGCAGCGGTTGGGATTACGACTGCTTCGTGCACACCGGCGCAGGTCGTTATATCTGCGGCGAAGAAACCGCACTGATCAATTCACTCGAAGGCCGTCGCGCCAATCCGCGCGCCAAGCCACCGTTCCCGCAGATCTCTGGTTTGTGGGGCCGTCCGACAGTCGTTAATAACGTCGAGTCGCTGTGCAACGTGCCTGCGATTTTGGTGAATGGCTCTGAATGGTTCCGTGGTTTGTCGCAAGGCAAATCGAAAGATGGCGGCACCAAGCTTTACGGTGTTTCCGGTCGCGCCAAGCGCACCGGCGTTTATGAATTACCGATTGGCACCAGCGCACGTGAGATTCTCGAAGATCACGGCGGTGGCATGAAAGACGGCTACAAGCTCAAGTGCTGGTTGCCGGGCGGCGCATCAACCGATTTCTTGATGCCTGAGCATCTGGATCTGGCGATGGACTTCGACACCATCGGCCAAGCGGGCTCACGTATGGGCACGGGTTTGCTGACGGTGGTTGATGACAAGCAGAACATGGTTTCTGTTGTGCGCAATCTTGAAGAATTCTTTGCACGCGAATCTTGTGGCTGGTGCACACCGTGCCGCGATGGTTTGCCGTGGTCCGTGAAAATTCTGATGGCGCTGGAGCGCGGTCAGGGTCGTGCAGAAGACATCGCACAGCTTGAGCGTCTCACGCGTTACTTGGGTCCGGGCCGCACGTTCTGCGCGCACGCACCGGGCGCGATGGAGCCGCTGCAGTCGGCCCTTAAATTCTTCCGTTCTGAATTCGAAGCGGGCGTTGCGAAAACGCCAACGGAAGCTGGCGTCGCTAAAACGCCAGTTGCGGCATAACAGGTTAGAAATACATGGCGACGATACACGTAGACGGCAAGCAGTATGAGGTCAGCGGAGCAGACAATCTGCTTCAGGCCTGCCTGTCGCTGGGCCTCGATATTCCTTATTTCTGCTGGCACCCGGCGCTTGGTTCGGTTGGCGCTTGCCGCCAATGCGCGGTGAAGCAGTACAAGGACGAGAACGACAAGATGGGTCGCATCGTCATGTCTTGTATGACGCCTGCTGCCAACGGTACCTACATCTCGATTGCAGATGATGAGTCCAAACAGTTCCGCGGTGCTGTTGTTGAATTCTTGATGACCAATCACCCGCACGACTGCCCAGTCTGCGAAGAAGGTGGCCACTGCCATCTTCAAGATATGACGGTGATGACCGGCCACCACAGCCGTAGCTACAACTTCAGCAAGCGCACGCACAATAATCAGGATCTCGGCCCGTTCATTGGCCATGAGATGAACCGCTGCATTTCTTGCTACCGCTGCGTCCGTTATTACAAGGACTACGCAGGCGGCACCGATCTTGGCGTGTTTGGTTCGGCAAGCAATGTTTATTTCGGCCGTGCAGAAGAAGGCACGCTCGAAAGCGAATTCTCCGGCAACCTCACCGAGGTTTGCCCAACCGGTGTGTTCACCGACAAGACGCACTCCGAGCGTTACAACCGTAAGTGGGACATGCAGTTTGCGCCAAGCATCTGCACCGGTTGCGCAGTCGGCTGCAACATTTCTCCCGGCGAACGTTATGGCGAAATTCGTCGTATCGAAAATCGCTACAACGGTGAAGTGAACGGTTACTTCCTCTGCGATCGCGGTCGCTTTGGTTACGGCTATACCAATAACAAGGATCGCCCACGTCGTCCGCTGCTGCGTCATAGCGGTCGTCACATCCTGATTGAAAACGGCGAAGCGCTTGCGCAATCCGGCAGCATGATTCGCAACGCCAAGAAGGTGCTCGGCATTGGTTCGCCGCGTGCATCGGTGGAGTCCAACTACGCATTGCGCGAGTTGGTCGGCGCAGAAAATTTCTACAGCGGCATGTCGTCGCTGGAACACGATCTCACTGCAGCCGTACTCAATGTATTGCGTAGTGGTGCGGTCGCTGCTGCAAGCATTGAACAGATTGAACAGGCTGACGCGGTTCTTGTGCTCGGTGAAGACGTCACCAGCACTGCAGCTCGCGTGGCACTGGCGATTCGTCAGTCAGTACGCGGCAAGATGCAGGAACTCGGCGCTAAGAAGAACGTGCCGGATTGGCAGGTGATTGCACTTGCTGACCTCGTGCAGAAGCAGAAGAACCCGCTGTTCATCGTCAGCACTGACGTAACGCGTCTCGACGACGTTGCACAGAAAACCGCGCAGGCTGCGCCAGAAGATATCGCGCGCCTCGGCTTTGCTATCGCCAATTTGTTAGATGGCGCAGCGCCGAAGGTTGATGGTCTGTCGGCTGCATCGCAGGCACTCGCTAAAGAAATCGCAGATGTACTCGGCAAGGCACAGCGCCCGTTGATCGTCTCTGGCGTTGGCGCGCAATCGGCTGCCGTGATTGAAGCGGCTGCGAACATTGCGACTGCGCTGAAGAGCAAAGGCTCAGCAGTGAATATTTCACTCGCACTGTCAGAAGCCAACAGCCTCGGCCTGTCGATGATGGATGCCGGCAATATTGATGCTGCGTTCAAGCGACTCAATGCTGGCGAAGCCGACACGCTGGTCGTGTTGGAAAATGATTTGTACCGCCGCGCGCCAAAAGCGCAGGTCGATGCAGCACTGAAAGATCTGAAGAGCTTGATTGTTCTCGATCATCAAATGACGGCAACGGCTGAACAGGCGCACATCGTGTTGCCTGCTGCCAGCGTGTTTGAAGGCGACGGCACTTTCGTCAGCATGGAAGGCCGCGCGCAGCGTCACTATCAGGTCTACGACTCGGCGTACTACAACAAAGACTTCGTTTCGACGGAAGCTTGGCGTTGGTTGTCTCAACTGAAGAACTCCGCTTCGGCGGTGATTGTTGATGATGTGATTGCTGCTGTCGCCGCTGCGCTGCCAGCGTTGGCCAAGATCACGGAAGCTGCGCCTAGCGCCAAGTTCCGCGTCAATGGCATGAAGATGGCACGCGAACCGCATCGTTACAGCGGACGCACTGCCATGCGCGCCAACATCAGCGTGCATGAACCACGTCAGCCGCAAGACATCGACAACCCGCTGAACTTCTCGATGGAAGGCTACAACGGCACCGGCAAGTTGGATCGCCCTGCCGCGCTCGTGCCTTACGCATGGGCACCAGGTTGGAACTCGCCATCGGCTTGGAACAAATTCCAGACGGAAGTTGGCGGCCATATGCGCGGTGGCGATGCTGGCGTGCACGTGTTTGTTTCTGGCACGGGTCAGCCGTCTTACTTCAAGAATATTCCTGCTGCGTTTGCACCTTCGGCCAATGGTCTGCGTGCACTCGTGTTGCATCGCCACTTCGGCGCTGAAGAATTGTCGTCGCGCGCAAAACCAATTCAGGATCGTGCTGCACCTGCAACGGTTGTCTTCAATGCTGCCGATGCACAGCGCCTCGGCATCAATGGCAAGGCAACGGTCACGATTGAAGGCGTGAGCGTCACGCTGCCAACGCAGATCAGCAAAACCTTGCCGCAAGGCGTTGTCGGTTTGCCAGCGGGTCTAGTTGAACTGCCGATGCTGAATTCGCAGTCCATCGCACAAGTGAGCGGGGGACACTGATGTCAGGATTCCTTGCCAAGCTGCAAGCGTGGTTCGCGCCGATCATGGCGTGGCTGGAACCATGGCTGCCGTTTATTTTCACCGCCCTCACCACACTCGCGATCTTGTTGATCATGGTGATCGTCGCTGCCTACATGATTTGGTTGGAGCGCCGCTTGCTCGGCCTCTGGCAGGATCGTTATGGCCCGAATCGTGTGGGTCCGTTTGGTCTCGGCCAAGTGGTTGCCGACATGCTCAAGATTTTCTTCAAAGAAGATTGGGTGCCGTCGTTTGTCGACAAACCAACCTTCATCATCGCGCCAGTGATCGCGATGAGCATGATGATGCTCGGCTTCGCAGTGATTCCGCTTTCTCCGACACTTGGCGTTGCTGATCTCAATATCGGCGTGTTGTTCTTCCTCGCAATTGCTGGCTTGTCGGTTTACGCCGTCATGCTTGGTGGCTGGTCTAGCAACAGCAAGTACGCATTGCTCGGCGGTATTCGTTCGACCGCACAGACAATCAGCTACGAAGTGTTTATGGGTCTCGCACTGATGGGCGTGGTGATGCAGGCTGGTTCATTCAGCTTGCGCGATATCGTTAATGCGCAGGCTGGCATGTGGAATGTCATTCCACAGTTCCTCGCGTTCCTTGCATGGGTGCCTGCCGCACTCGCAGTGACGCACCGTACGCCTTTCGATTTGCCAGAAGCTGAATCAGAACTGGTGCAGGGTTATCACACTGAATATTCCGGCATGAAGTTCGGCATGTTCATGGTTAGCGAATACGTTGGCATCGTGATGGTGTCAGGCCTGACAACGACGCTGTTCTTCGGCGGCTGGCATGGCCCGGGCGCTGAGCAGTATCCAATCCTTGGCTTGGTTTGGTTCTGCGCTAAGACCTTCTTATTTATGTGCAGCTACATTTTGGTACGCGCAGCGCTACCGCGCCCACGCTATGACCAGATCATGGCTGCTGGCTGGAAATTCTGCCTGCCGCTGACGCTCGTCAATCTGTTGTTGACGGCGGCGGTAGTGCTTTGGAATTCGGGAGTTTGATCGTGGGACTCATTCACGGCGTTTATACCCAGCTCAGAAGCATCGCGATGATCTTCAGCCACAGCTGGCGCAAGCGCGACGTTATTCCGTACCCGGAAGTAAAACCTTACATCCCACCTCGTTATCGCGGACGCATTGTGTTGACGCGCGATCCTGATGGCGAAGAGCGTTGCGTGGCTTGCAACCTTTGCGCGGTGGCTTGCCCGGTTGGTTGTATCTCGCTGCAGAAAGCAGAGCGGGATGATGGCCGTTGGTACCCTGAATTTTTCCGTATCAACTTCTCGCGCTGCATTTTCTGCGGTCTTTGCGAAGAAGCTTGCCCGACCACCGCGATTCAGCTGACGCCTGATTACGAAATCTGCGAGTACAACCGCCAGAATCTCGTTTATGAGAAGGAAGACCTCCTGATCAGCGGCCCCGGCAAATATCACGACTACAACTTCTACCGCGTCTCAGGCATGTCGATTTCGGGCAAACCCAAAGGCGCTGCGCAGAACGAATCCAAGCCGGTCGACGTCAAGTCGCTGCTGCCTTGATGCGGAGCGCAAGAACATGATGCCAACCATTATCGAAATTTGTTTCTACGCTGCCGCTGCAGTGGCTGTGCTGTCGACCTTTCTAGTTGTTACCGGAAAGAATCCCGTGCACGCGCTGTTGTACTTAGTGGTCTCTCTGTTTGCAGTTGCCATGATTTTCTTCACGCTCGGCGCGCCGTTTGCGGGTGCGCTGGAAATCATCGTGTACGCCGGCGCCATCATGGTGTTGTTTGTATTCGTGGTGATGATGCTCAACCTCGGTGAAGCCGTGGTGCAGCAAGAAAAACTTTGGCTGACGCCACGCGCCTGGATCGGGCCTGCGTTGTTGTCGTCGGTACTGCTCGGACTGCTGCTCTATGTATTAGTGCCGAGTGATTTACACATGGCCGGTGCGACTACGATCAGCCCCAAGCAGGTTGGCATCGTGTTGTACGGGCCTTATCTGCTCGCAGTGGAATTGGCATCAATGCTGCTCTTGGGTGCGCTGGTTGCGGCTTATCATTTGGGCAAGCATGAATAAGAAACTAAATAATTTCGTACGAGCCGTCCATGGCGCTGCGTCCGGCCCGGCCATCCATGGCCGTGCGCTCGCCGGGATGAATGTCCACTGGACATTCATCTCTTTCCGGCTCGCCCTCGGCAAGCACGAATAACGGGAACCGGGAACGATGACGGAAGTGACCGCTATACCGATGGAGCATGGGCTGATACTAGCCGCAGTGCTTTTTGCACTGGGTTTTGCAGGCGTACTCGTGCGCCGCAATATCATCTTTATGCTGATGTCGATTGAAGTAATGATGAACAGCGCTGCGCTGGCATTTGTTGTGGCCGGTAGCCGCTGGCAGCAGGCTGACGGACAGATCATGTTCATTCTGATTCTGACGCTCGCAGCTGCTGAAGCTAGCGTTGGTTTGGCCTTGGTTCTGCAGCTTTATCGTCGATTCCAGACGCTGGATGTCGACGCTGCAGGGGAGATGCGCGGATGAGTTTCAATCTCCTGTTTTTAGTCTTCCTATTCCCACTGCTCGGCTTTTTAACGCTGGCGTTCTCGCGTGGCCGCATTTCTGAAAATGCTGCAGCGGTGATTGGTGTTGGCTCGATTGGTTTGTCGGCTGCATTGACGGCACTGCTCGGCTTCCAGTTCCTGACGCATCCGCCGGAAGGTGGCGCGTACACGCAGCTACTGTGGACGTGGATGAACGTTGGCGGTTTCGCGCCGCAATTCTCACTGCGTCTCGATGGCCTGTCATTGGTGATGATGTCGGTCATCACTGGCGTTGGCTTCTTCATTCACCTGTTCGCATCTTGGTATATGCGCGGTGATGAAGGTTTTGCGCGCTTCTTCTCGTACATGAACCTGTTCATCGCCAGCATGTTGTTCCTCGTGCTCGGCGACAACCTGCTGTTCCTCTACTTCGGTTGGGAAGGCGTCGGCGTTGCCAGCTATCTGTTGATCGGCTTCTGGTACAAGGATCCTGCCAACGGTTTGGCTGCACGCAAAGCATTTGTGGTGACGCGTGTTGGCGATACCTTTATGGCGATCGGCCTGTTCATTCTGTTCCATGAACTCGGCACGCTGAACATTCAAGACGTGATGGCACGTGCGGCTGTTGTCTGGCCGCAGGGCTCGACGACGCTGACGATTGCAGCACTGTTGTTGCTCGGCGGTGCGGTTGGTAAATCGGCGCAGCTGCCACTGCAAACGTGGTTGCCAGATGCAATGGCCGGTCCTACGCCTGTCTCCGCGTTGATCCACGCTGCAACGATGGTGACCGCAGGCGTTTACCTGATTGCACGTACGCATGTTCTGTTTGAACTGTCGCCGTTCGCGCTGCAGTGTGTTGGTGTTGTTGGCGCGGTCACGCTGGTGATGGCGGGCTTCACGGCGCTGATGCAAACGGACATCAAGAAAATTCTCGCGTACTCGACCATGAGCCAGATCGGTTACATGTTCTTGGCGCTCGGCGTTGGTGCTTACCAACCCGCCATCTTCCATCTGATGACGCACGCTTTCTTTAAAGCGCTGTTGTTCTTGTCATCAGGCTCGGTGATTCTGGCGATGCATCACGAGCAGGACATCTTCAAGATGGGCAACCTGCGCAAACATATTCCGCTGGTGTTCTGGTGCATGTTGATCGGCACCATGGCGCTGACGGCGCTGCCGTTCACCTCGGGCTTCTTCTCCAAAGACGAAATCCTGCACGAGGCTTATCTGACTGGGCACACTGATCTGTGGCTGGCTGGTTTGTTCGGCGCGTTCCTCACGGCCGTGTATAGCTTCCGTCTGATCTTCATCACTTTCTTTGGTCCTGAGCGTTGGCGCAAAGAGTCACACGCGCATCATGATGCGCATGACGCGCACGCTGATGAAGCGCACCACGGCTTGGCCGCGAATGAAAATCCGCATGGCGCCAAAACGCTGGATCACCACATCCCATTGCTGGTGCTGTTAGCGCTTGCGATCTTCGGCGGCTTTATCCATCTTCCGTTGGATGGTGTGTTGCCGCATGCCGTGATTGCTGATCACCACAAGGGCGGCGCGTTCATCGAGTATCTGCCGCTGATCGTGACGCTGATGGGTATCGCGCTGAGCTGGTATCTGTTCCTGAAGAACCCGGCGCTGCCTGAGCGTTTGAAGAACGGCGCCGTGACGAAGTACATCGGCAAGTTCTGGCAGAGCGCGTTTGGTTTCGACTGGCTCTATGACAAGTTGTTTGTGCAGCCTTTCCTCTGGCTGGTGCACATCAACCGCAACGACATCGTCGATGTCGTCATCACCAAAATTCCTAATGCCTTCCACTCTGCACATGGCTTCTTCGCCGCGACGCAGAACGGACGCATGCGCAATTACGCGTTTGCGATGGGCGTCGGCGCCTGTCTTGTGATTGTTGTGGTGCTCCTATGATTCTGGTCTGGCTGATTCTTCTGCCGTTCATTGGCGGCCTGTTGTGCTGGATAAGCGAGCGTGCGCTCGGCGTTGCCGTGCCGCGTTGGATTGCGCTGTTCACGATGCTGACGGCGCTCGGTCTCTCGATTTGGTTGTGGGCGACTGGCGATTACTCGCTGGCGCAAGTGGGTACGGGGCATCCGAACTGGACCATTGAATACCAAGCACCTTGGATTCCAAGCCTCGGCATTTCCTTCCACTTGGGTATGGATGGTCTGTCGCTGATTCTCGTCATCCTGACCAACATCCTTGGCGTGATGGCCGTGGGTTGCTCGTGGAAAGAAATTCAGCAGAACGTCGGCTTCTTTCATCTCAATCTGTTGTGGAATCTCGGCGGCGTTGTTGGCGTGTTCCTCACGCTCGACATGTTCCTGTTCTTCTTCCTGTGGGAAATGATGCTGGTGCCGATGTACTTCCTGATCGCGCTCTGGGGCCATAACGCACCAGGCGGAAAAGGACGCATCTACGCAGCGAACAAGTTCTTCATCTTCACGCAGGCTTCAGGCCTGATCATGTTGGTCGCGATTCTTGGCTTGGTATTCGTCAATTATCAGAGCACCGGCGTGCTGAGCTTCGACTACGAAGATCTGCTGAAAACGCAGATGACGCCGATGGTTGAGTACATGTTGATGCTCGGCTTCTTCATCGCGTTCTCAGTGAAGATGCCGTTGATCCCGGTGCACAGCTGGTTACCAGATGCACACTCGCAGGCACCAACCGCGGGTTCGGTTGATCTCGCCGGTATTCTTTTGAAGACTGCGGCTTATGGTCTGCTGCGTTTTGCGCTGCCGTTCTTCCCCAATGCTTCGGCCAGCTTCGCGCCGATCGCAATGTGGTTGGGCGTGATCGGCATCATCTACGCCGCGTTCATGGCGTTTGCACAAACCGACATTAAGCGTTTGATTGCTTACACCTCGATCTCGCACATGGGCTTCGTGATGATCGGCATTTACGCCGGCACCACGCAGGCGCTGCAAGGCGTCGTGATTCAGATGGTGGCGCACGGTATTTCTGCTGGCGCGCTGTTCATGCTCTGCGGCGAAATTTACGAGCGTCTGCACACGCGTGATCTACGCAAGATGGGCGGCCTGTGGTCGCGACTACCGTATCTACCGCCGATTGCACTGTTCTTCAGTTTTGCATCGCTGGGCATGCCAGGTCTTGGCAACTTCGTTGGCGAATTCCTGATTCTGCTCGGTACGTGGAAAGTTGATATGTGGGTGACGATCTTCGCCTCTAGCGGCTTGGTCCTTGCTGCTGTGTATTCGCTGATCATGGTGCAGCGCGCATTCCACGGCGCACCCAGAGAAGAGCATCACGCTTTGGCGGATCTCTCCAAACGCGAACTCGCTTTGATGATGTCACTCATGCTGATTCTGTTGGGCCTCGGTTTGTATCCGCAGATCGTGCTGGATACTTCGGCGGCGTCGATGGCTTCTGTGCAGGCGATCTATCTGCCAGCGCAGCAGGCTGTGCATACCGCAGCGGGAGTCTTGCCATGAACTTTACTGAAGCTCAATGGCTCGCTCTGTTGCCGCTGCTGATCACCGGCGCATCGCCGATTGTGGTGATGGCGGCGATCTCGGTTAAACGCCATCACTGGTGGAACGCCACGCTCGGCGTTTCCGTACTCAACATTGCATTGCTGGTCTGCGCTGCGTTCTTGCTCGGCCCAATGGTTGGATTGTTGCCGCCGTTCGTGCCGCAACAGATCACACCTTTGCTGCTCGTTGACGGTTACGCGCTGTTCTATATGTCGCTGATTCTTGCGACGACGTTGGCGACCGGCACCTTGCTGCACGCGTACATGGAAGGCTACCAAGGCAATAAGGAAGAGATTTATCTCTTGCTGACGATTTCTGCGCTGGGTGGCGTGGTGATGGCCTGCGCTAGCCACATGGCTTCGTTCTTCATCGGCCTTGAGCTGATGTCGGTTCCGCTCTACGCAATGGTGGCGTACCCACACAAGTCGCGTATCTCGCTGGAAGGCGGCATCAAGTACTTAGTGTTGTCGGCAGTCGCTTCGGCTTTCTTGCTATTCGGCATGGCGCTGATCTATTCGCAGTCGGGCGTTCTGTCGTTTGCTCAGCTTGCAGCTTGGGCATCAGCAACCGGCGGCGGCACAGTGATTGCGCTCACCGGCGTCGCAATGATTTTTGCAGGCGTTGGCTTCAAGTTGTCGGTGGTGCCGTTCCATCTGTGGACGCCAGACGTTTACGAAGGCGCACCCGCGCCGGTTACTGGTTTCCTCGCTACCGCATCCAAGACGGCTGTGTTTGCCGTGTTGCTGCGCTTCTTCGTTGATGGCGGCCTCTATCGCTACGTTGGCCTCACCGATGTGCTGACGATCATTGCGATCGCTTCGATCATTGTTGGCAACGTGCTGGCTTTGTTCCAAGGCAACATCAAGCGCATGTTGGCCTACTCGTCGATTGCGCACTTCGGTTATCTGTTGGTCGCGCTGATTGCTGGCGGCCCGCTCGCGATTGAAGCCGTCGGTGTTTACCTGCTGACTTACGTCGTCACCACGCTCAGCGCGTTTGGTGTGGTTACTTTGATGTCGAGCCCGTTTGGCGAGCGCGATGCTGCACAGATCTACGACTATCGTGGTCTGTTCTGGCGCCGCCCTTTCCTGACCTCAATCTTGACCGTGGCGATGTTGTCGCTTGCAGGCATTCCGCTCACCGCAGGCTTTATCGGCAAGTTCTACATCATCGCGACCGGTGTTAATCAGCATCAGTGGCTGCTGCTTGCTGCGGTTGTCGCGGGCAGTGCGATTGGCCTCTATTACTACCTACGCGTCATGATCACGCTCTATCTGCTTGATCCACAGCGTCGCCGCTTCTCCGCGCCGCTGCATTGGGCACAGCAGGCGGGTGGCGTGATGGTGTTGGGCTTAATGTTGTTGATGCTGCTGCTCGGCATCTACCCAGAGCCTTTCATCCAGGTGATCAAGGCAGGCGCCCTGAGCATCCACTAAAGATTTGATTGCGAGGCTGGGGAAACCCACTCTTGCAAGGCGTAAACAGAGGCCATGCAATGTTAAGTTGCGTGGCCTTTTTGCTTATAGAGTTATGATCAAGTCATACGTTTTTTGGAGTTAAACGTGCGCTATCAGAAATTGGCCTTAACCCTCGTGTTGGCAACGCTCGCTGCCTGCGGCAAGCACGAGCCGCCTCCGGCGCCACCGCTGAAGAACACAGGCCCCACAGCGATTGATGCCGACAAGTTCATCGCCGATGTAAACGCTGATCTACGCAAGAAGATGCCGTTTCTGAATTCAGCGCAGTGGGTGCAATCCACTTACATCACTGACGACACAGAGCTGTTGTCCTCCACCGCCAATGAGCAGTGGATGGAATATCTCGGCAAGACCATTGAAGACGCCAAGCGATTCAATAGCGTTGAGATGTCGCGAGATACGGAGCGCAGCATGCGCTTGCTCAAACTCAGCACCGCAATGCCACCGCCAAGTGATGCGGCCAAGCGTGAAGAGCTCGCCAAACTGGCTTCGAGCATGGAGGCGAATTATGGCTCCGGAAAATGGTGCCGACCCGTCGACGGCAAAGAGGAATGTCTCAACCTCAATCAGATTGAAAAAATCCTTAACGATCCGAAGCAGACGCCACAAGCACGTGCAGAAGCTTGGGCCGGTTGGCACGCCACTTCTAAATCCATCCGCAAGGATTACCAACGCTTTGTCGAGTTGACCAACCAAGGCGCCAAGGAAATGGGTTTCGCCAACACTGGCGAAATGTGGCGCTCCGGCTATGACATGAGTCCCGCAGATTTCGAGAAGGAAACGGATCGTCTTTGGGCGCAGGTCAAGCCGCTCTATGAAGAACTGCACTGCTATGTGCGCGGCAAGCTCAATGCGAAATATGGCGATGCGGTGGTGTCGAAGAACGGCACCATCCCTGCGCAGCTGCTCGGCAATATGTGGGCGCAGCAGTGGAGCAATATCTACGATCAGGTCGAGCCGTATAAAGGCGTACGCAGTGTTGATGTGACGCCAGCGCTGAAGAAACAACGCGATGAAGAGCTGCGCAAATTGCTCAAGGCGTTCAAAGGCACACCAACGCCGATGCAGCGTTCCGACCTTGAGCATCAGGCTGACGCCGCTCAAGCCGTGCGCATGACCAAGATCGCAGAAGATTTCTACACCTCGGTTGGCTTTCCTCCGTTGCCGAAATCCTTTTACGAAAAATCGATGTTGTTGCGCCCGCGTGATCGCGATGTGGTTTGTCACGCCAGCGCATGGGACATGGACATGAAGGGCGATGTGCGCATCAAGATGTGTATTGATCCTGATGCTGAAAGTCTGGAGACCATCCATCACGAGTTGGGTCACATCTATTACGACCTGATGTACAACCCGCTGACGCCGCTATTCCAAGGCGCGGCGCATGATGGTTTCCACGAGGCCATCGGCGACACCATCACCTTGTCACTGACGCCTGCGCATTTGGCCAAGCTGGGTTTGGCGTCGTCGCAGAAAGAAGATCCGAAGGCGACAATCAATACACAGATGCGAGTGGCGCTCGACAAGATCGCCTTCCTGCCATTCGGCAAGTTGATTGATCAATGGCGCTGGAAGGTTTTCTCCGGCGAGATTACGCCCGCGCAATACAACGAAGGCTGGTGGAAGCTGCGTGAGCAGTACCAAGGCATTTCACCGCCATTGCCACGCAGCGAAGAAGACTTTGATCCGGGCGCTAAATATCACGTGCCCGGCAACACGCCATACACGCGTTACTTCCTCAGCTTCATCATCCAGTTCCAGTTCCAGAAAGCGCTATGCGATGCGGCCGGCTTCAAGGGTCCGCTGTATGAATGCGATATCTACGGCAACAAGGATGCGGGCAAGAAGTTTATGGACATGCTCAGCACCGGCGCATCCAAGCCTTGGCAGGAAACGCTGGAGAAACTGACCGGCACACGCCAGATGGATGCGTCAGCGATCATCGAATACTTCACGCCGCTGATGGCGTATATGAAGCAGCAGAATCAAAACCAAAGCTGTGGCTGGGAGCCTGCTGCGGATAAGGTGCCAGAGGCGCCTGCAGTGACCGAATAATTGGGGGAAGGGAGCGGCATCAGGGTACTTAGCGGCGCAAGGATTGCGCCGCTTTTATGTACAGGATGTACGGCACCCCTCGGGCGCATGGATGCGCAGGAGCGGGGCTTCTTAGCCCTGTAGCGCAGGCTGTCAGTTCTGGAGTCAATGGCTTACGCGATCAATAGCGCATCCGTTAGACTCGAACAAATCGCAGAATCGACCAAATGGACTTACAGCCGATCCTCTATCAGTGCAGCTTGTTCTCGCGGCTTACGCCGACGGCAATGGACGCACTGATCAAACACATCACCGTGCGAGAAATCAAAAGCGGTGGCGTGCTTTTCAATGAAGGCGATATCTCCGATTGCATGTATATCGTTGCAACCGGCCGTCTGCGCGCGGTATTGGACAGTGGCGAAGTGATTGGCGATATCGGTCGTTATGAACCGGTTGGCGAGATTGGAATCATCGCTGATGAAAGCCGCAGCGCCACGGTGCATGCCGTGCGTGATTCGATTCTTCTGAAGCTGGTACGTGCTGATTTAATCCGCTTTATTTCGACGCACCCCAAGGCACTGATCGAGATGTCGCGCGTGATGATTGCGCGCATGCGACAAGCGAGTCGCGACAAGGCTTTGGAAAGCGCACGCAGCGTTCATACCTTCGCAGTGATTCCAGCCAGCGGTGACGTCGATGCCCACGATTTTGCAGAGCGCTTCAGTCAGGCTCTCGCGCAGCACGACACCGTCAAACTGATTGATGACGTGCTAATTGATGCGGAACTCGGATACGGTTCCTCACGCAAGCCCTTTCAGGAAGATGAAGCCAACGCTCGCATGATGACCATGCTGGGCGATATTGAGAGCAAGCATCGTTATCTGGTCTATGCCGCTGGCGGTGAAACGGATTCTTGGGCACGGCGCTGCATGCGTCAGGCAGATCGCATCATCGTCGTTGTTGATGCATCAAAAGAACCGCAGATGACGCCGATGCTCGAGCGTTTGCGCAGCGGCGGCAGCGCGCGTGTTCCGGTTGATCTTGTATTGCTGCGCCCAGAAGGTGCTGACGCAGGCAACGTGCTGACATGGCGTGAATGCACGCACGCCAGCGCGCATTATTTTTTGCGCCCCGGCAATGCGGATGATCTAGAGAAGATGGTGCGACAGCTCACGGGGCGCGGCATCGGCTTAGTGCTCGGCGGCGGTGGCGCACGTGGCTTTGCGCATATCGGCCTGCTGCGCGCGCTGCATGAATTAAAAATCCCGGTCGATTTAACCGGCGGCTCAAGCATGGGCGGCTTCTTCGCAGCGTTGGTTGCTTGTGGTTACGACTACAACGAAATCGCCGAAATCGCGCGAGAAACTTTTGTTTCGCACAACTATCTCAACGATTACATGCTGCCGATGGTTGCACTGATTCGCGGCCGCAAATTTGTAAATCGGCTGCACGATGTTTTTGGTGAGCGCCAGATCGAACATCTACGCATGCCATTCTTCTGTGTCTCAACCAATCTCACCCGCGGTACGCCGATGGTGCACGACCGTGGGCCGCTCTATATGTGGCTGGCCTGCAGCATGTGCGTGCCCGGTGTTGCGCCGCCGATTGCGTATCGCAATGAGTTGTTTGTCGATGGCGCTGTCATCAACAGCCTGCCAACAGACGTAATGCAAGCCATGCGCCGCGGCCCTATCGTCGCATCAGACGTCAGCACCGCAGGCGGCGACCTAAGCGCGCCCGGTATTGAAGGCCCAGACCCAGAAGGCCTGCTGCGCTGGAACGCACCAGCGAAGCGCCCAGGCCTGTTCAGCATCATCTTCCGCACCGCCACCCTCACTAGCGAAAGTGGCACCGCAGCGCGTGCAGCACGTGCTGATGCTTACGTGCGTATGCCTGTCACAGGCATCGCGCTATTTGATTGGAAAAAGATGGATGAAGTGGTTGAGCGTGGCTATCGGCATGCGATGGAACAGCTCACGCCGTTGCGGGATTCGTTGCTTAAATAGAAATCTGATTTGGCTTTGGAGCCTAAGAGATGAAGCCTACGATTGACCAAATTCCTGCGCTTTCATTCGAAGCGCTTGCGGAGCACATTCGGCTGGCTCGGATTAATAGCGAGGAGTATCGAGAAGTGATCCCCGTGCTAGAAGCAGAAATGCAAACTCGAGTGCCTAACCTCAATTACAAATGCGGAAAGTGTGGTCACGCTGAGTGTGAGCTAGTCCAGCTGCGTAGTTCCGGCGGTTTTCTGAGTGCAGCATTCAATCTTCAGAACCAAAGATTTACAGCGGTCGTTTGTGTGCGCTGTAAGTTCAGCGAGCTGTATCACGGAAAAGCCAGCGTGTTTCAGCAAGCTGCTGATTTCCTGATTGGCGGTTGAACGTGCACTAATCAGTCCGTAGGCTGGGTTGAAGCGTACGAGGGCATGGATGCCCGAGGTAGAGCAACGCAGGAGCAGTTGCCGAGCGAAACCCAGCATCTATCTAACAAGCAAGACATGCTGGGTTGATGAAACTAACCCAGCCTACAAGTTTAGTCGGGTTGTGGCCCGCGCAAGGTAATCACTGGCCAGCCACGCTTGGTTGCTTCAGCCAACAACACCTCATCCGCATCCACCGCCACTGCCGTATCTGCTTTCAGCAGCAGTGGAATGTCGTTGCGTGAATCGCTGTAGAAATAGGTGTGTGCAAATTTTTCGGTTTGTTCTGCGCGCCAGAGTTCTAAGCGCTGCACTTTGCCATCCTGAAAATTAGGAATGCCTGCAACGCGGCCGGTGTAGCGGCCGTCTTTCATTTCTGGATCAGTCGCGATCAAGTCGCCGATGTTGAGCAGCTCAGCAATCGGTTCGGTGATGAAGCGATTGGTAGCGGTCATAATCAACAGGCGATCGCCTTGTGCGCGATGACGTTCGAGTAGAGCGGGCGTGCCAGCTGCAACAATCGGCTCAATCTTTTCGCGAACGAATTGCGCGCGCCATGCGTAGAGTTGCGCGGGTTCGTATTGGGTCAGTGGACCCATGCTGAATGCGCAGAATTCGTAGATATCGAGCGTGCCGGCTTTGTACTGATCGTAAAAACGATGGTTCGCTTCCTCGTAGCTGCTGCCATCGACGAGGCCCTGTTCGACCAGAAACTGGCCCCAGAGGTAGTCACTATCGCCTGCAAGCAGGGTGTTATCGAGGTCGAAGATCGCGAGGTTCATACTGCTATTTTATGTGACAGCGCATCTTTACGTAGCGATTTTGCGGAATTCGCATTGTTGAGTCGCGCCGCATGTGGAAGAATCGGGACAAATCTTCTTAATTCACCTTCACGTGATAGACCGGGATGGTTACCGCCCCAATGTGGGCATCATCCTCATCAGTGGTACCGGACAGGTCTTGTGGGCTAAACGTATCGGCCAGCAAGCTTGGCAATTTCCGCAAGGCGGCATCAAACACGGCGAGACGCCCGAAGATGCGCTGTTCCGCGAGCTGCATGAGGAACTAGGCTTGGTGCGCGAGCACGTTGAAGTGCTGGGCGTGACCAAGGACTGGCTGCGCTACAAACTTCCGAGCCGCTACATTCGCCGCCGTCGCGGGCGTGTGTGCATTGGTCAAAAGCAAAAGTGGTTTGCGCTGCGACTGATTGCGGAAGAATCTAAAGTGCACTTTGCAGCGAGCGAGACGCCGGAGTTTGA
The DNA here is from genome assembly GCF_003052265.1 of Stenotrophobium rhamnosiphilum. Classification (GTDB taxonomy): domain Bacteria; phylum Pseudomonadota; class Gammaproteobacteria; order Nevskiales; family Nevskiaceae; genus Stenotrophobium; species Stenotrophobium rhamnosiphilum. The sequence continues at coordinate 58,471 of NZ_QANS01000008.1, read as the reverse complement.
TGGTTGGCGTTGGGTGGAGTACTGGCACCCGCTGACGGAAGTGGTTGAGTTCAAGCGCGATGTTTATGACAGGGCTTTGAATGAGTTGGGGCCGTTGATTGGGGCAGCGCCGAAACCGACGCCCTCTGCATAAAGTTGTAGGGTGCGCTGTGCGCACGCGTTGGTGGTTTTTGCACGAACCCTCGGTGCGCACGGCGCACCCTACGACAAATAAAAAGCCCCGCATTGCGGGGCTTTTTATTTGTCGCGTGTTGCTTACTCGTCCAAGAACGAACGCAAATAGTTCGCACGGCTAGGATGGCGCAACTTACGCAGCGCTTTAGCCTCTATCTGACGAATGCGCTCACGCGTGACGTCGAATTGTTTGCCGACTTCTTCCAGCGTGTGGTCGGTGTTCATGTCGATGCCGAAGCGCATGCGCAGAACTTTGGCTTCACGCGGGGTGAGACTGGCGAGGATCTGGTGGGTGGCTTCTGCGAGTGATGATGACGTTGCCGATTCCAAAGGCGAAACTGCCATAACGTCTTCGATGAAATCGCCCAAGTGCGAATCTTCGTCGTCGCCGATTGGCGTTTCCATCGAGATCGGTTCTTTAGCGATCTTCAGTACTTTGCGGATTTTGTCTTCCGGCATTTCCATCTTCACAGCCAACTCTTCCGGCGTTGGTTCGCGGCCCATTTCCTGCAGCATCTGGCGCGAAATACGGTTGAGCTTGTTGATCGTTTCGATCATGTGCACCGGAATACGAATGGTGCGTGCCTGATCGGCGATCGAACGCGTAATGGCCTGACGAATCCACCACGTCGCGTACGTTGAGAATTTATAACCGCGACGATATTCAAACTTGTCGACAGCTTTCATCAAACCGATATTGCCTTCCTGAATCAAGTCGAGGAACTGCAAGCCGCGGTTGGTGTACTTCTTCGCAATCGAGATCACGAGACGAAGGTTGGCTTCCACCATTTCCTTCTTCGCGCGACGAGCCTTGGCATCGCCAACGTTCATGCGACGGTTGATGTCTTTGATTTCGTCCAGCGTGAGCAGGTTGTCGCCTTCCATCTTGCGAAGGTTGGCCTGGAATTCAAAGATTTCTTCTTTGCGCGTATTCAGCTCGGAAGAATATTTACGCTTGCCGCGAATCGCTTTAACGATCCAGTCTTCACTGGTCGCGCCGCCTTCTTTGTACATGCGAAGGAATTCGTCACGCGGCATGCCAGCGTCAATGACGCAGATGCGCATGATCGACTTCTCAGTGCTGCGAACCTGATCAACGCGAGCACGCAGGTTGCGCGTGATTTCGTCGACCATCTTCGGTGACAGCTTGAAGGTCATGATCAGCTCGGCAACTGCTGCGCGATTCTGTTGAGTCTTCTTGTTGGCGCTGCCGAGTTTGAGCAACGAGTCCCAAGCCTTGTCATACAGGCTCTGGAGTTCAGCAAATTTTTCTGCGGTCAGAACTGGATCAGGACCCGTGTCGACTGCTTCTTCTTCCTCTTCGGCGCCAGCAACAACGTCGAGTTCTGCTTCATCGTCTTCTTCCACTTCTGGTGGAGGCGGCGGAGGCGGAGCTTCTTCAGCATTAGGATCAAAGAAGCCGGTAACAATTTCTGCGAGACGCTTCTTGCCAGCCTTATGCAGCTCGAATGATTCGAGCAGGATGGCAACGGTCTCGGGGTACTGCGCCATCGCGTACATGGCCTCGTTGAGGCCTTCTTCGATGCGCTTTGCGATGCGGATTTCGCCTTCGCGATTCAACAGTTCAACGCTGCCCATTTCGCGCATGTACATGCGCACTGGATCGGTGGTGCGACCGAACTGATCGTCTACCGTGGCGTTGGTGATCGCTTCTTCAGCGGCGTCTTCTTCTTCTTCAGCCGTGGCGACAACAGCGGGTTCTGCGAACAACTGTGATTCGGTATCCGGTGCTTCTTCGTGAACCGGAATACCCATCGCCTGAATCATGCTGATGATGTCTTCGATCTGCTCCGCATCTACGATTTCAGGTAGATGGTCAGCAACTTCAGCGTAAGTCAGAAATCCTTTTTCCTTACCTTGCGCAATCAGGGCTTTGATCTGGGATTGTTTATCAGCGACGGAAGGATTCACGGTCATATTCGGCTGAACTCTGTAACAAAAAAGCGGCCAAAAAAGGCCGTCATGTGCTGCTAATTATACACATTCGACCCAAAAATCCGCTCAAAAGCCGCCAGTAAAGCCCCCTGTTTTGGGCTCATTTCAGGACTGTGCTTTGGTGGCTAAGTCTCTGGTAATGCTTTCAATTTCTCGGGTTTCAGCAATCGTCAGCGGGCGTAGGCGGGCTTCGGCCAGCAGGTTCTGAACTCGCGCACGCAAACCCTTCTGCAAAAGGTGCGTAATCGTCTCCAAAAATTCACGTTCCAGCGTGGTTTCATCCACGTTAACTTCCTGCTGGAGCAGCCTTTCCAATGCCTTTGATTTGGGAGTGTCACGCCAAAATTCAAGCAATTGTGCGGCGTGTGCTTCTGGATGTGCATGGAAGAAATCGATCATCTCGATCAGATACTCCACGCCGGGCGCGTCGCTCTGCGCCAGCAATTCAAAGTGCTCGACGCGTTCGGCCAGCGAAGGACGTTCTAGCAAAAGTTGCATCGCGCGTTTGATCGGACGACTTGCGCCGGTTTCTGCTTTGCCTGGGCCGGGCGATACGTTTTGTGCGTAGCTGGATTGAGTAGAGCCGCCGTTAGCTTGAGGGCGATTCAGAGTCGCTTCCATGTCTGCGCGCGACAGACGCGTGAGGCGAGAGAGCTCGTCGAGAATCAATGCGCGCAGTGGGCCTTCGCGTAATTTTTCAATATGCGGACGAGCTAATGCAGCGAGACGCGCGCGGCCATCCATGGTGCCGAGATTCACTTGCTTAGCGAGTTCACCGAGCAAGAATTGCGAGAGCGAAAGTGCTTCGCCAATGCGTCTGCGGAATTCGTCAGCGCCAATTTCCTGCACCAGCGTGTCGGGGTCGTGACCGTCCGGCAAGAACATGAAGACGCACTCGCGGCCTTCGTAGACTTCCGGCAATGCTTGTTCGAGCGCACGCCATGCAGCGGCGCGGCCAGCGCGATCACCATCGAAGGAGAACACGACTTTGCTGGTTGATTTGAACAGCAGATGCAGATGATCTTGCGTGGTTGCTGTACCCAGCGTCGCAACAGCTTCTTGAATGCCGTGCTGCGCGAGCATGACGACGTCCATATAGCCTTCGACAACGATCAGGTAGGGCAGCTTCGAATCGGATTGTTTCGCTTCGTAGAGGCCGAAAAGATTTCTGCCTTTATGGAAGAGCGGTGTTTCTGGCGAGTTCAAATATTTCGCAGGATCGTTGCCGAGCGTGCGACCACCGAAGGCAATTGTGCGGCCACGTGTATCGCGAATCGGGAACATCACGCGATTACGGAAGCGATCGTAGACGCCGCTACCGTCGTCACGTTTGATCAGTAGTCCTGCATCAACTGCATGCCCGGTGTCTTGGAAAAATTTGGTTAGCGCGTCCCATGATTCCGGTGCGTAGCCAATGCCGAAAGTCTTGGCAGTTTCGCCACTGACGCCGCGCTTCTTCAGGTAATCAATCGCAGGTTGATACTTGCGTAGCTGCTCACGGAAGAATCGTTCTGCAGCGGCCGAGGCATCGAGTGGGCCATCAAGCACGAGACGATCAGTGTGGTGTCCGCCTTCGCGCGGCACCTCTAGGCCTGCATTGCGTGCGAGGTCTTCAATCGCTTCAACGTAAGTGAGGCGATCGAACTCCATCAAGAAACCAATGACGTTACCGTTCTTGCCCGAGCTGAAGTCGAAGAACATTTGCTTCGCTGGATTGACGAAGAACGACGGCGATTTTTCGTGTGTGAACGGCGAGAGCCCGCGATATTCCCGGCCAGCGCGTTTAAGTTCCACGCGCGAGCTAATCACCTCGACGATATCCGTTCGTGCGAGGAGATCTTGGATAAACGATTCAGGAATTCGGCCGGCCACGATCAGAGTTTAGCGGGTCAACTTGGGATGGCACTAACAAAAAATAAAATCCCTCTCGGTCGGGAGAGGGATTGGAGTTCAGCTGTTTGTCGTCATTCCCGCGGAGGCGGGACAAAAGCGCTTAGCGCGTTGAACGCCCATTTTTGGGCGCCCGAAGGGCGAGCGTAGCGAGTCATCCAGTTCTAGCGCTGGTGCAAATTGGAACGAAAACTGGATCCCCGCCTGCGCGGGGATGACAAGCCGGACTTAGCCCGCCAATTGTGCTTTGATCAGGCCCGAGACCTTGCCCATATCAGTGCGGCCCTGTGCCTTGGGTTTGATCCAGGCCATCACCTTGCCCATGTCCTTGCCTTCAACCGCGCCGGTTTCGGCAACGGCCTGTTTCACAAGGGCCACGAGTTCATCGGCCGTCAGCTGCTCGGGCAGATAAACCATCAGGATTTTGATTTCTTCGGCTTCTTTGGCGGCGAGTTCAGGGCGGCCACCATCGGTGTACTGCTTTTCGGAATCGCGGCGCTGCTTGATCATCTTTTCGATGGCGGCGCTGACTACGGCGTCGGTGAGTTCGACGCTATCAACGACTTCGCGTTGTTTCATTTCAGCAGTGAGCATGCGCAAAACTGACAGGCGCAGTTTTTCTTGCGCACGCATCGCAGTTTTGACGTCTTCAAGAACGCGGGTTTTGAGGTCTTGTGACATTTTTAGAGTCCGTCTTGATGAGCTACAGGGAGCTGTGACGGACTTGAAGAGCAGGCCGGCACAATATTGAAATGTGCCGGCCTATTTACCGGCTCTTAGTACAGGCGAGTACGACGGGTCGCTTCGCGAGATACTTTCTTCTGCTGACGCTTCACGGCAGCTGCGCGCTTACGCTTCTGTTCCTGGCTCGGCTTTTCGAAGAATTCCTTCTTACGAACGTCGGTGAGGACTCCGGCTTTTTCGCAAGTGCGCTTAAAACGGCGCAGGGCGACTTCAAACGGCTCGTTATCACGGACACGTACAGTTGGCATTATTCAGAACTCTCAGGATACAGCGAAGGGGCACACGCCCAGTAAAAGGGCCGCGATTCTAAGCGGTTCGCGCCTTTGGCGCAATCCGCTTAGAATCGCGTGCCGGGGAGTGTCGACGTCCCTGTCTGGGTTCCGAGGCGTCCTTGCCTCGGACTATTCATTAAAGAATTCCCTTAACACCATCAGTCCTATGCCCGTTCTTGGCATCGAAACCTCCTGTGACGAAACCGCTGCCGCCATCTATGACGGCGAGCGCGGGCTATTGGCGCACGCCTTATATAGTCAGGTTGCCCTGCATGCCGAGTACGGCGGCGTAGTGCCGGAATTAGCCTCGCGCGACCACGTGGCGCGAATTAACCCATTGATTCGTGAGGTTTTAGCGCGTGCTAATCTGCGTCCAGATCAACTAACAGGCGTGGCCTACACCGCCGGCCCGGGTCTGGTTGGGGCGCTGATGGTAGGCGGGGCGGTGGCCGCGGGTATGGCAGCCGCCCACAATCTGCCGCTGATTCCAGTCCACCACATGGAAGGCCATTTGCTGGCGCCGATGCTGGAAGCGGACCGCCCACAATTCCCGTTCATGGCTCTTTTGGTTTCCGGCGGACACACCTTGTTGGTGGCTGTTCGCGGAATTGGCGACTACGAAATTCTCGGCGAAAGCCTCGATGACGCCGTCGGTGAGGCCTTCGACAAGACCGCCAAGATGATGGGACTGCCGTATCCCGGCGGCCCGCATCTGGCCAAACTCGCTCAGCTGGGCACACCGGGCCGCTACAAATTTCCGCGCCCGATGACGGATCGCCCGGGCCTCGACTTTAGTTTCAGCGGCCTCAAAACCGCGGTGCTCACTGCGCTGCCTAAAGGCGCGACGGATCAAGACAAAGCGGATATCGCGCACGGCTTTCAAGAAGCAGTGACTGAAACGCTCGCAATCAAATGCGCGCGTGCGATTGAGCAAACCGGATTTCCTGCGTTGGTGGTGGCTGGTGGTGTCGGCGCGAATCTTCGTTTGCGTGAACGTCTTGGCGAGTTCGCACGCAAGAACAACATCTCGCTGCATTTCCCGCGACACGAGTTCTGCACCGATAACGCGGCAATGATTGCCTACGTTGGTTGGGCGCGTCGCTCGCAAGGGCAACACACGCACACATTGCTAGCGCGTCCGCGTTGGCCGATTACTGAGTTGGAAACCGTTTAAGCATGGACAAAGTTTTTATTCGTGGACTGCAAGCACACACCGTGATCGGTATTTACGATTGGGAGCAGCGTGCTGAACGTCCATTGATTATCGACATCGTGGTCGGTGTTGACACGCGTGCTGCAGCAGCCAGCGACAATATTCGTGACGCGGTGAATTACCACGCGATTAGCGATGCGGTGATGGCTTTCGTTAAAGGCGAGAACGTACATTTGCTGGAAACCATGGCGGAACGTCTTGCACGTTTTCTGTTTGCGGAATTTCCGATTGACACGCTTGAGCTGCGTATTGCCAAGCCTGGTGCGGTTCCAGGGGTGGATGCGGTTGGTGTGGAGATTGAGCGGCAGCGTGGGGATTACGCGGTTTGTGGAGCTCGATAAATTTCGAGTGGCTTGACTCGCAACGTTGAGGTTTTAGTTAGCCGCCTTGCGGCGTAAAACTGCCTGTGCTGATTGAGATGGCGTGTTTCGCGCTGTGGCGCGAGTTACCTTTCTTTGCCGGTGCAAAGAAACGTAACCCAAAGAAAGCACCCTTAGAAGCAAAGCCACTTGTGTCTTTCAGCTTTTAGCGCACAAACGTTATCTGGCTGCTGTTTCCGATGCGAGGAAAAAGTGCCGCCATCACTTTTTACATGCTCAGGAATAGAGTCGGTTGTCGTGCTGACCCTTCGCTCAAGTAACAGCAAGAGTGGCTTTGCTTTTAGAAACGTTTTCTTTGGTGACTTTCTTTGACGTTAATCAAAGAAAGTTACCCGCGCCACAGCGCGGAACACACGATGTCAAAGCAGAGCAGGAAGTTTTACGCCGCAAGGCGGCGCACTGGCTCATCAATAAGATTCCGAGCCGCGTCGAAACAGCGTCTCCAAATCATCCGCGCCCAACACTCGCCAATGCCCACTAGGCAAATCGCCTAACGACAATCCGCCAATCCGCGCGCGGTGCAGCGTGTTCACATGATTGCCCACAGCAACGAACATGCGACGTACTTGGTGATAGCGCCCTTCCGTGAGTTCTAAGCGTGCTTCACGTGGTCCCAGCGTTTCCATTCGCACTGGCGCGAGCGGGGTGTTTTCCGATTCCAACATCAATGTTCCGCTGGCGAAGATTTCCGCTTCGTCACCGCGCAGGTCCTCTGCGAGCTTGGCTTCATAGATTTTGCCGAGTGCGGCTTTTGGTGAAACGATTCGGTGCAGCAAGCCGCCGTCGTCTGTCATCAGCAACAGGCCACTGGTCTCGCGATCGAGTCGCCCGACGGACGCGAGCAGAGGTGAGCGCAACATGAAACGCGGCGGCAGCAGGTCATAAATGATGCGGCCGGAATCTTTGGTTGAGCAGGTATAGCCGGTTGGTTTGTGCAGTATCAGCGTCAGTCCGGCTGGAGGATCCAGCGGCTCGCCATCAACGTGGATTACGGAGTGCGCAACGCGATCATCGGCATACAGCACTTCGCCTGCAGCGTCGGTGATGCGGCCTTCACGGAACATCGCTGTCACTGCTTTGCGACTGCCGTAGCCGAGGTTGGCGAGTAGCCTGATCAGCGTCATGCCTGCTGCCTCGGGCCGCGCGCTTCGATTACTTTGAATCCGCCTTTTTGGGCAACGCTACGGATTTCCGCAAAGCATTCGTTCAAGGTGTACTCATAAGCGAGGTGACGGTTGGCGACCATCCAGAATGAGCCGTTCGCATTCAGCGATTGCGCAGCAACCGAGATGAAGCGGCGGCCGAGGTCGGGCCGATCTTCGCGGCTCTGTGCATGAAACGGCGGATTGCTGACGATTACGTCGTAGTGGCGCGACAGACCTGCCGTGACGTCATGCCAAGAGAATTCACATGGCACGCGCGCATCGCGCAGATTTTCACGAGCCATCGCCAGCGCGCGCGACTGCGCTTCGTATAGATCAATCGTCGTGATCTGTGGGCAACGTGTCAGCAGTTCTGTGGAGAGATAACCGTAACCAGCGCCAAGATCCGCTGCGTGGCCTGCAAGATTCTTTGGCAGATGCGCTGCGAGAAGTTCCGACGCTGGATCGATGCGATCCCAGGCGAACACGCCGGGTCGACTAATAAAACGGCCGTCGAGGATTGCGCGCGGCGCGTCGAGCTTGGCCCACTTATCTGCCAGCTCTAGATCAGCGGGCCCTTGCAGTGCTGCGGTCCAGAACGCGCGGCATTTGCGTCGCGACAGGTTGCTGATTCCGCCAGCGAGGAGTGCCAGATCGTCTTCGCCCGTGCGTGCGCCTTCGTCGTTACGCATGCTGGCCAGCACTCGTCCACCTGGCGCGCAACGCGCGACCGCCTGTGCCAGCAGCGCACGCGCCTCTTCGCGCTGTCTTGGCGGCAGTACCAGCACCAGTGCGAATCGACGTGATGGCTCCAGAGAATCCAGTTCGACGGTCGTCAGCCCCGCATTCGTCAGCGCATCAGCGGATGGTTTGAACTCCTGCTCGCAGATTAAGCCGAGGTGGGAGGACTGTTGCAGCGCGTGACCTGTACGCGCGCGCAAGAACAGCACGCCACCTTCGGTCGGCCAGTCGAGTAGGCCTTCGGCAAGGGGCTGGAATAGCGTGTTCAGCGCCTCGTCGGCGAGATCAAGAGACATAAGGAGCGAGCATTCGGAGAGTCATTCCGCGGATTTTCTCAGAAACCGCGTGATGACGTCTGATCCCTCAATGAAAATGCCCTCGCGAAGAGGGCATTTTTCTGTAGGAGCGCCTCTTAGGCGCGATTGGCACAAAAGCCATCGCGCCTAAGAGGCGCTCCTACGTTGGTTCACTATTGATTCGGCGGCTTGAACAAGGCCATGAAGCTTAAGAACTCCAGTTTGCTTTCCTTGGTCACTTCAACATCCTTGACCATGGTGATCGCCGGATTACGCAGCTTGGCCAGACTTTCCTTGAACGTTTGCGCAGGCACACGCGCAACGATGTCGGCATCTGGCGCGATACCTTTGATAACTTCAGAGACGCCGCGGCGCACGATGTAGGTGTATTGCTCTTTGCTATCGGTGAAATCAAAACCAACCTTGATGACTTTATCGAGGCAATCTTCTGCATGCAGATTCACCGCCATGCCGTCGAAGTACAGCGACATCGGCATCTCAGCCAGCATCGCAGGCGTCGGCTTGGCTGCTTCTTCAATCGGTCTGAACTCACCTGCGAGTTCGCCTGCGGACATCAAGTAGTAGTCACGCGCGGGCGCATTGGTTTCTGCGTAGCCCAGTTTGCGCAGCGCATCGATACGCACTTGCTTGGCGCGCTTATCATCTGCGTTGACACGCAAGGCGTAGCCCGTGAGCTGCAGCGCCCACTGCGTATCACCACTTTTCGCTGCGGCTTCAATCTTGTCGTCGAGCGCGGCAGCGCCACCAGCCAGTGCAACCATGCGCTGCGCTTCATCCTCAGGCGGCAGTGGTTGCAGATGCGCTGGGTCGCCATCAAACCAACCGAGGTTGCCGTCGAAAACAGTTTTCGCACTCCACGTGGCCTTGCCGTAAAACTCTTGCAGGTAAGGAGACTGAGCTAGATGCGCAGGCAAGCGAATGCGCGCGGCGATTTGGTCTGGCACCAATCCTTGGTTCATCAAGCGAATACTTTGATCGTAGACATAGCGAATCGCATCGCGATAGTCAGTCAGGATTGCATCAATCTTTGCAGCGCCAATCAAAGGACGAGAATGACTCGGCACCAGAATTTCGGCATGCAGCGCGCGCATCTTGTCGACAGACGCCGCCCAAGCTTTCGGACTGCGATATCCCGTGCCGCGGATGGTGTAGAGATTCGGAAATGATTTGTAGATGTTGTCGCCGGGCAGCAGCACCTTGCTCTCAGGCAGCCACACAAACAAATGATCGTCGGTCTCGCCCGGTGCATGTACGAGTTGAAAGTGAACGCCCGCAACGGTGTCTTCCAGCGTATCGCGGAAAGTTTTGGTTGGACGAATCACGCCGAACGTGCTGTCTGCATTCACCGCCAGATAACCGCCCACACCAATGTTCGGCCGTTGCTCCGGCGTGAGCTGAGTGCCGTACATGCGCATCGAGCGCTGCGTGATGATGGGGCGCAGTTCGGTGGCGAGCTTGTCCATGTTCTTTGCGACATCTTCTTGCGCGTAGATCGGCACGTTCGCGCTATTGGCAAAGACTGAAGCGCCACCAATGTGATCCGGATGCGAGTGCGTGTAGACAATCGCCTTCACGGGTTTGTCGGTGATCTTGCGGAACTCGGCCAGCACTTCGCGTGCGGCTTCGACGGTTTCGGTGGTGTCGACAATGATGATGCCGTCAGTGCCAACCAACATGATCGAATTGGCGATGCCAAAGCCCATCGCGACATAAACGCCTTCGGTGACCTTCTCAACGCCGCGCTTGAATTCTTCGCTATGCGCAATCAGTGCTTGCGGCGTTGGTGCGGTGGCTTCAGCGGGCGCTGAGGAGGATGTGCGCCCGCAGCCAGCGGCGATCACTAATGCTGCAGTGAGGCAGCTGGTTAAAACAAAGCGTGCGTATCGAAGCATGGAAAAAGATTCCGTAAGCGTGAGCGCTGCACGTTTCAGAGCGCGCAAAAAATCATGAGGACTTCTTTTGGCCAGCCTGTAGCGTGGCCTTCGGTGCATGCCAATGCGTACCGATGAGATAACGCGAGAGCTTGTCACCCAGCGCGACTTTGCGTGGTCGGCATAACGGCGGCGCATCTGCCGTATGCAAATTGGATGCAATGTGGCCATCACGCATCAGCGGCTCCAATGCACCTGCATCGCGCAGAATATTTTCGACTGCGGCGGGAGAGGCTTCCGGCACAGCGGCCAAATGTTCTTGCAGACGCTCGCGGCACCAGACGCGGTATTGAACTACTGGCAACTTCTTGTACTGCACGCCTTGCACTTCAAAGTCGAAAGTCTTACGGCCTTCGCGCCACGCCACAGCATTGGCGTGCAGGTACGGGAGATACGCCTCGCCAATGTCGCGAAGAATCGGCGTCCATCCGCTAGGCAAAGTTCCGGCTTCTGCCCAAGCTCCTGTATTGGTGGAATGACGGCTGTTCCAAAGGCGTGCCACCCATTCGAATACGGCTGGTGCGCGCTCCTGCATGATCAGGCTCGGTGTGGGGTCGAGACTGAAGTGGCGGAACATGGAAGCGAAGAAACCAAAATCAGCAAGACTCGGTTTGCCGCCAAGCAGAAAGGGCTGCTTCTCAAAGATCGCTTGCAGACGATCCAGCGTATTTAAATAAACCGACTCCACATGCGCCCAGGTGTCTTCGGTGACTCCATCGCCTGCAACATAAATACGATGCTGGCGTTCACGCAGCGTAGCGGCCGTCATCGCCTTGGGCATAGGCTGCGTGCTCATGAATGTTTCGGCGAAGCGACGTGATGCGGCGTGTGCATCAGTGGCGTAACTCCAGCGATAGTGCAGCGCAGGGCGCCACAGCCATTCGTCGGCATAGTCTTCCAGCAGGCGGCTGAAGAAAACTTGCAGAGGATCGCTTGGAATCACAGCGCCTTGTGGATGCTTGGCTTCGAACCAATCAATCATCGGCGTCGAATCCGCGAGCCATTCACCAGCAGGCGTCTTCACCACCGGTACTTTCATCAAACCGGTATTCGGGTAAATGGTATTGAGCAGATCGCCGCCCCACTTGGGCTCTATGGTCTCGTGCGCAATCTCCTTGTAACGCAGGTAGGCCTGCATCTTTCCGCTGAAGTAGGAAATGTGAAAAACATAGAGCGTGTACGGCGAAGCCATCGTTTTAGCCTCGTAGCGAGCGTTCGAGCAGGCCTGGTGCCCAACGCTTGAAGATGCGCACCATCACGGCTTCGCGACCGATTGATGCGATGAACTCGTTGCGGCGAATCGCTTGCAGCGTGCGCTGTGCAACAGTCTCTGGCATCAGATTTGTCTTCGAAAATTCTTTCTCAACGCGAGCACGTGCATCAGGGCTCGATAGTGTGCCGACCATTTTCACTTTGCTCTGAATCGGCGTTTTCACATAGCCCGGACAGATCACGCTGACGCCGATGTTGAATCGGTGCATTTCCATGCGCAGTGATTCTGACAAGCCCACCACCGCGAACTTGCTGGCGCTGTAAGTGCCCATTCCGCGCACGCCAACCAAACCCGATACCGAGGAGATGTTGACGACATGGCCACCTTGACGACGCTCGATCATCTGCGGCAGGAAAGCGCGGATGCCATGCACTACGCCCATCACGTTGACGTCGTGCAGTCTGCGCCAATCCGCGGTTTCGACTTCCCAAGTGAAGCCGCCCATGACAACGCCGGCGTTATTGACCAGCACATCAATCGCGGCGTGACGTGCGTGCACGTCGTCTGCCACCTTGTTCATCTGCGCTTCGTCAGCAACATCGGCAAAGTGCAGATGCACTTCAACGCCTTTGGCCACGCAAAGATCGCGCACATGCTCAAGACGTTCACGATCGCGTGCGACCAGTTCAAGCTTGGCGCCTTCTGCTGCGAGTGCCAACGCGATGGATTCGCCAATGCCGCTGCTGGCGCCGGTAATTAGCGCGACTTTATTTTTGAACGATTTCATTCTTAATTGACCGCGAACACGCCGCGGCGCGCCGGAACCCACCAGACCAATCCAAACAGCAGGCACAGAAGCAGAACGCGTGGCACAGAAGCCGAGCGGCCTTTCAATGCGTAGAACGCAACGGGGATTTCAAGCGCATGCGCAGCGAGCAGAAGCGCAGAGATCAGCACAGTCGGATGAGAGAAATCACCGCTCAATGCTTTAAACGCTGCGAAAATGTAGACGAGGCTGATGAGTGCCATCTGTACGCCCCAAAAAGATTTCTTGTTTTGCATTGATTTCGTCCTTGTTATGAAATTGTGAGTTTAAGGCTGGGCTTTCGGCACAAACCAAACAGGTGAGGCCCAAGCGCGTTCCGTAATCGTACTGAACCTATTGCGTCCGCTAAAGCTGCCCACTGTTCCAGTGATGCCGCAGCAACCTTCAAAGCCTTGCATGCCGCTGTCGGCTGGGAATATGCCATTGGCGGGGTCGAGCTTGGAACAATCGACGTTGTTCTTGGTGCAGAGGCGTGTGCTCCAACGGCAGCTCGGGATCTCAAAAGCGCGTGCGTAGTAATAAGCCTGCTCGCGTGGATTGAACTTTGGATCGCGCCAAACCGTGCATAAACGCTCCGGATGGCCCGCAGGTTTCACACTGCAGTCCGCGCTTGATGGCATCGAAACCTTCGAAGAAGTTTTAGCGATCGCATCAAACACTTTGACGTGCGGTTGACCGCTCGCATCGCTCCAGCCTTTAATCAGATCGAGTTTCTGTAGTGGCAGCCCCGGTGTTGCGCCGCCCGGATCTTGCTGCGCCCACACCACGATATAAGGCGCTGCAGGCGTTGGGTTGTCAGGCAAGTTGCCGCCCATCACCGCGCCTGCGATCTCGCCCGCGTCGACGGGATTGTGTCCTGCCGAAAGTTGATCGCAGATATCAGCTGGCGGTTTGGTCCACATCGCCAAGGTACGAATGCGAATACGCGGACCCGATGTTGCAAAAGTTTCGCCACGCTTCATCGCGCTCCAAATGGCTTCGCGAGTGTTCTCGGGTGCCCATGCACCGGCGAGACCGCCGGGATTAAACAAGCGTGCGCGATCTAGGAACTGGCGGTTGCTGCAATTCGCGGGATTGGTTGGATCTTGATTCTGACCATCGCAAGTCCAGTAACCGAGCTGCGTGCGTGGGCCGTTGTCGAGCACGCCACCGTGGCCGGGGAATCCGTTTTCGCCGACATTGCCAGGATCGCCGTTGTGCGTATCGGATGAGCCGATGAAACCCATGCGCATCGGATTCACGCCAAGCGTGTCGCGAATCGCGAGACCGTCAGCAAGAATGTTGCGCGCCATGTCGAGTGGTGCGACGCATTTGTGCACAGGGCCTGATGTGCCGTCACGGCCCGCTTGTTCGCACACGCCGGTTGCAACAGTAGTGAGCGAGCAGAAGTCCGGATCGGTTGCGGGATTGCCGGTACAAACCTTCTTACATTCCGGCGGATCTTGCGGAGAGCCAACGCAAACATTCTTCGCCAACTCGAGCGTACAGGCTGGATCAAACTTGGTTTCGTAAGGGCCGAGGCCTACAGCGCATTCGGAATTTCCCTTGTGCTGAAAGATTTCGATGACGTTGTCGTACTTCGCGCGCAGCTTGGCATCAGCCAAAGTCAGCGGTGCCCCATCACGGCCCGGTGGCAAGCCCGTCGCAGGATCGCGCGCCAGATACATGCCGCCGCTACTCTGATTCGGATTGTGCGGAATCGCGATGCTCTTGCAGCCTTGCGCAGGGTCGCAGTTCTGTTCCAGATAATCGTAGAGACGCCAGTCGTCGTTCATATTGCTCGACGTTCCTTGGCCTGTCGCTATCGCGATAAGGTCTTCAAGCGTTGCAACATGTGGCACGTCTTGCGGCAGATTGCTGCCGGTGTAATAGACGTTGCGATGAATCATTTGATCGAACTTCTGCGAGGTCCACTCGTAGCCGACAAAGGTGCTGAACGTGCAAGGCACATTCTCTTCATCGGAAATACGCAGCTCGTCTTGCCACGGCGACGCGGTCGTCGGCAGTTCGCTGACGCCAGCGGTGAGTGCAGTAAATGCAGGTGGCTGACCGCCGTTAATGATGGTGGTGATGTTCTGACGCAGATAATCGCCAACCAGATTGCAGGCGGGATTCACGCCAATCGGTAGCGTGCCATTGACTTGGCACAGCAAACGCCAGTTGCCGAGAAAGTCAGAGTGATCGCTGGTTGCTGCAAAATCCAAAGGGCGATCCAACTGAATGGTGCGTCCAGCGGTGTAGGCGTCAGTCTCGCCAGTAGGCAGATTTCCAACTTCGCCTTTGCCAATGCGAAACGCTTCGCGCGGACCATTGAGGCCGTTGAAGAAATATGCGTCGACGGAATAAAGCGTGTGAACGTGCAGATCACCAAAGTAAGCATTCTTGCGATCAGCTTGTGTGCCGGTGCAATCCACCTTTTCGTTGAACGGCGTGCCGCTGTTGCCGCCGGCCGCAGTGTCTGGCGACGAGCTGCGGCTACAGGCCGCAAGCAACGCAAGCAGCGCTAGCGCCGAGAGATGTTTGAAGGTCACGGTGTTTCCTCTTCGTGGATATCGTGCATCGGCGTTGTTGTGTCGCCGACGCGAGAGGCCACTTTGTAGCGCGGCCGAAGATCGGTCAGCACCAGTTCTAATGCTTGTTGCTTTTGCGCTTCGCGCCAATCGATGACGAGACGTGTACGGATTTCTTCGAATGCCATTGGGCGTCCGGGCTGCATCGCCGTTACACGGACAAAGTGCAGGCCCAGCGATGATTCAATCGGGCCCTGCCAACTATTCAGCGGCAAGCTGGAGAGTTGTTGTGTAAAAGCCGATCCGAAATCACGGGTGATCGCTACAGCGGGCGCATTACTGATAACGCGACCTGCTGGAAATGGATCGCCTAGATTTTTATCTTCAGCTGATTTTTGTAGCTGCGCAGCGATAGCGGCCGCATCTGTCACCAGACGATCACCATGAGCGCCGCGGCTGAGATAAATCTGCTCAAAGCTCCAACGTGGCTTGCTCTGGTACAGCGTGAGGTTCTGCTGCAAGAAAGTCTGTAGCTGTGCATAGCTCGGGTGCGCCTGAGACGACTCATGCTGAATCGCCTGACGGATGCGCTGCTGCAATTGATTGCGCACGATCAAATCATCCAAGGCATAACCGCGCTTGAGGGCTTCGCGAAATAGAATTTCGTTGTCGATCCAGCGTTGCAATGCGTCAGCTTTTTCTAAGGTGGCTTTCAGTGGTGGCGCAATCGCAATAATGTTGCTGACTTCTGTCACCGCCGGTGCTGGCTCATGCGTGCGCACCCAGCCCAGCGTGAGCCCAATACCTGCGACAAAGGAGATCGCGCTAAACGTTACGGTGCGACGTGCGTTAGCCATGAATGACTTCAGAGTTGGTACAAGAACGTTGGACCCGCGTGCTCGCGGCCATCGTCAAAGCCAATCTCATCCATGATCAGTGCATTGATCTTTTTATTGAGCGACAAGATCAGTTCCTTGTGCTGCTCAGGCTTGGCGGCAAGATTCACGATCTCGTTCGGATCATTTAGCGTGTCGTAAAGCTCCAGCTGATTGTGTTTGAGCAGCGTGTCCCAATCCTTCGGAATGTGATGGCTATTCGGCGCAAAGTAGCGCGCCAGTTTGTAGCGACCATCGAACACGCCGCGGAACAAACCGGGATGCGTCATCACAGGGCCAAGGTTGCCACGCGCCAAGTTGTGCTTGAGCAGATTCCAGAAGGTCGCATTTTCTTTATTGATCATCAGCGCCTTGGCGGTGTCTGGATCAACATAAAGTGTGCTGTTGTAATCGTAGAGATGGCCCTTGGTATCACGCGCAGTACGCGCCTTGGGATCCTGAATGACTGGCGCAAGGTTGACGCCCTTGAGTGCGGGATAGCGTTCAGCACGCTCAGAATCTTTGACGCCAGCGAAGCCGAGAATGGTCGGCGCGATATCAATCGCGCTACCGAGTGATTGCGAAGTGGTGCCGCCACGTACATCCGGATGCGCCACGAAGAACGGCACGCGCACGTTCTCTTTGTACATGAACGGCCCTTTCTGACGCAGCTGGTGTGCGCCCAGCATGTCGCCATGATCAGCGGTGTAGATGATGATGGTTTCGCGATCGAGCTTGAGGTTCTCCAGCGTTTGCAGAACCGTCAACACATGCGAGTCGACATCGCGGATGCAGTTGAAGTAATAGCTCTGATACTTGCGCCAGCGGCGTTCGTCCTTGGGGTCGAGTTTGCCGTAGCAGGCATTGCAGAAATCAACGTAAGAAGTTTGCGCCCAAGGTTTGCCGCTCAAGTCGTCGGCATAAAAACTCTTGGGCATCGGCACGTCCCAATACTTGGCGTAGAGGCCATTAACCGGCGGCGGCAACAGCGGCGATAGAAAATCGCGATCAAGACGCGTGCGTGATTGTTGGTGGTCGACGTCATCGAAAAAAACGATGTCATGCGGATTCACAAAGTTTACGGCGAGGAACCAAGGGTTCTTCACGGTCGTGCCTTGTTCGCTCAGCCATTGACTGGCTTCGGATGCAACCTGGCCGTCAAGACGATAGCCGCTCCACGTTGCGCCGTCGGCAATCGTGTAATCGCTGTTATCGGAGAAGCCATAAGGCTCCAACGCATCGCGTGAACTCTTGTTGTGGCCATAGCGCACGCGATCTTCCGATGAGATATCGGACAAATGCCATTTGCCTTTGTAAGCGGTGTAATAGCCTTCCTTGCGTAGCATGTGGCCAATGGTTGGAACATCCGTTGCCAGTTCAGGGAACGGCGGTGCGCCAACGTTAGTCGTCATCTTGGTCAGCTGCGTGTGCTGGCCGGTGTAGATGTTGGAGCGTGATGGCGAGCAGGGCGTGGTGTTGACGTTGAAATTCTCGAGATGAACGCCGCGCTCCATCAACCACTCGTGCGCGTTGAGGCCAAGGTTGGATGGCAGATCTGCCCAGCCACGTTCCTGATCCGACATGATCAGCAGAATGTTGGGACGTTTGCGTTTAACAATCGTTGGCGCCTGAGCACCAAAAACATTGCTGTTCATGACGCCGCCAGCGGCTAGTGCTGCGCCGCCGACGCTGATCGCTTTTAGAACGCGACGACGACTAGGATCGGTCTGATTGGTTTTTTTTTTCATGGGTTTGCTCCTTGAGTGTCGATATCAATGCGGGTGCCATCAGCGCCGAGAATGATCGGACCTTTGTAAGCATCGCTGGTGCCTTGCAAGAACAAGTGGCGTGCCACTCCATTGGCGAGTGGCGGAAAGATGTGAGTCAGCACGAGCTTCTTCGCATGCGCCGCTTCGGCGACTTCTGCGGCTTCTACTGGTGTGGCGTGATAGTTGCGCACATCGTCTGCAAGTTTGGCGATGCGAGTAATGCCAAGTTCCTTGGCTCTGGCTGTCGCGCGCTTGGTCATGTGCGAGGCCAAGGCTTCGTGAATCAGCAGATCAGCATCTTTTGCGTTGTGGATGACCGATTCTGTCTTTTTGGTGTCACCGCTGATGACGACGCTGCGGCCGCGATATTCAAAGCGGTAACCAAAGGCAATATCAATTGGTGCGTGATCGACGCGGAACACGCTGATCTTGAGCCCGTTCGGTTCAAGTACAGGCTCGGCTTCAATCCCTTTCGGCGTGGGAAGTGCGTGTGCCACGGCTTCTGCGCCTGACGGCGGCATGTAATCGGCGCCGTGATGATCGACGCGATATTGCTTGTCATGGGAGAAGGCTTTTTGGAATCCGCCGACCACATCGCTAATGCCTTGCGGGCCGTAAACATCCAGCGGTTTGCTGCGTCCTGCAATCCAGCTTTGTGTGATGGCTTCGCCGAGATCATTAATGTGATCCGAATGGAAATGCGTGATCAGCACGCCGCTGAGTTTAGAGATCGGCAGGTTCAACTGATCCACATTGCGCCATGAACTGGGGCCTACATCCACCAACCAGAATTGATCGCCAGCAATGATGGCTGTGCAAGGGCCAGCGCGATCTGGGTCTGGCAATGCCGCAGCGGTGCCGCAGAGAATCACGTGCAGCTTGCCGTCGGTCATCAGGCTGTTGTCGACACGCTGCAGCGTTTTATCAATTTGTCGCGTGATAATTCTTTCGAGCAGTGGGCCACGCTGGGCGTAAATCGCGCCAGCGATAACGACAAGTGCAATCAGGATGAAGTGGGAGCGTTTCATTTGGCGATGGTTCCTGCGTTAGGCGCAGCCAAACCGGCGGCAGTGAGTACGGCTTCAAGATCTTGAATGCGGTCCTGGCCCCAGAAGGCTTCGCCGCGGAACAGGAATGTGGGAACGCCCCACTGTCCGAGTTGCGAGAGACGCGCGGTGTTTTCTTCGACGCGTTGACGGAATTCGGCGTTAGCAATCGCGGCAACGCAGTCATTCCAATTGAGGCCGACTTTCTCGCAGATCGCACGCAGCGGCGCATCAAGATTCACATCAATGCCTTCGGCCCAGCTGGCGCGACTGGCAGCGAGTACAAACTCAGATAGGCGACCCTGAGCCTTGGCGAGTTCAGCAATCGTCAGACAGCGCCATACACCTTCGCCAAGCGGATCATGAATCTTGCCGAAAGGCATGCCGAGGCGATCCGCTTCGCGTGCGGTGTCACGCAAGATGTAAAACTGTTTGCTGCGTGGCAGAGGTTGGCCACGCATCGCCATCGGGCGAACGCCGCGCCAGACCAATTCAATGTTGTAACGCTTGGCCAGATCAAATGCGCGTGGCCCGGAGATGTAGGAATAAGGGCTGCGGAAAGAGAAAAAATATTCGAGCGTATCGCGCATGGCTTAAGCACCCAGTGCGCGCAGATGCGCATCAATTTGTACAAGACGCTCATGCGCGAAGTACCACTCGCCAGCAACGCGTGCGGCGGGTGATTCCCAATGGCCTAGTTTTTTCAGAAGCGCCGTATTGCTGGCGAGCGATGCGCGATGTTCTGCTGTTACCGCCGGAGGCAGGGCGCCGATGTGTTGCTGATAAATCGCAGCGTAAGTATCTGCGCTTGGAAGTGCGTCGGAGCCGAACCAGAGTTGTGCCAGTGCGTCGGCAACAAAGCTATTCAGGTTTGGATGTTGCGCTGCTGCGATAGTCCAAGCGGCAAGAAATGCACAATCTTCTGCCGCGAGTGGTGTGTTACGAGCTAATGTGCGGCCATTGCGTTGTGCCAGTCGGCGGCTATCCGTGATGGCGTGCACGCTGCGTTGAGTGGCGGCAGGATCACCATCAATGCCACGCGCGATCAGCGGGAGTAGATTCAGCTTTGCATTGTGTGCGGCAGCGATTTCGATCAGGCCGGGCAGCGCAATCGCGGCATAAGGATCATCAAACGCAAAGAAGAGTTCGATATTTGTCCGCAGTCCCAAGGCACGTCGAAATGCAGCGCGCAATTGCTGCAAGCCACGCTTACGCGACAAGCCCACCACCAGACGTGGTGCAACAGCACGCCGCAGATATTCGGTCACCGCTGACATTATTTTCTCCTCGTCTTATCGGTATCACACGCTAGTCCTGCGTGGACGAACGGTCTATGCCGCGCCGGACATTACTTATGCATCGCAGGACAACCGTCGCGATGAGTACGATTTAGAAGCTGTAACGCACGTACATGCCAAGGTTGTCGCGGTCGCTGCGTTGGTTATTACGACCGCCACCGGTAAAGATCTGGTACTGCATGCCCGCACCGATGCTTTGGGTGATTTCGGCATCGAGCTGAGCGCTGAGTTGTTGGCGTCCAGCTACGTAGTTATCAATCGTCGCAGGCGAAATGCCGCCGAGATCGTGGAACCACAAGATCGTTGGATACAGACTGATATCGCCAATGGCGCGGCTGTATTGGCCTTTGAGCGCAACGCGATAGCCGTAGGAGAACGAGGTTGCTGCGCCATCTTTCTGTTGCGTTGGATTGATGTGCAGAGAATCGACTTGTCCTGTTGGCGAGCCGGTGCCATCAGCGCCTTCGCTGTAATGCGAGCGATTGCCAGTGCCTTCAAGTTGTAGCTCGCTGAGTTCTGGCAGACCAAAAATTTGCGTGCCGCTGACTTCTAACAAGAACTGAAGTTGATCCGCGCCAATGTAGTTATCGTTGGGGCCGAACACGTGAATGCCGAGAAGCGAGAACTGTCCTACTTTGAAACGCTCGTAACCGCGGATGACTTGATTGGGGCCATAACCTGTCGTGCCCATGCCGCGATACACGCTCAAGAAATCTGGTGCGATGTGGCGGTGGCCGGGAATTGTGAAAGGCGAATCGAGTCCGAGAATCGAGAGATCCGCAGGAATATTGATGTCTTCTTCTGGAAACGCCGGTGCAAGGCCTGCGTAAATCACATCCGTTGCATGAACCTGCAAAGGCATATTCGGGCGATAGGCATATTCACCCGAGAGCGAGAACGGGCCGAGGTTGGAGCTGAAGCTCAGGCCGAGCATGTGAATGTCTTCTGGATAATCGAGGAAGGCTTTCATCGAGTCGGTCGGCACGGGTTCGAGGCCATTTGGATTAATCTTGAAACCCTGACACACCGCAAGCGCTGATACGAAACTGCCCGCTTGTCCTTGGCGCGTGCATGAGGCATTCGCGCTGATCACAGAAATATGTGGCAGGCGGCTGTGATAGTTGGCGTAGTAGGCGCCGAGTTCGGTGCCGCCGAACAAGCTGTCGGCGTAATACTTGAGCTGGATGCCGTACTGCCCGCCGTTTTTTGGACGGCCGTAGTTTTCTGACAGCAACTCAATGGTGCGGGAAGAATGGCTGATCTGGCCGCTGATACCTGCTGGACGGAATTTTCTGTCTGGGTCTTCCGCATATTGGCCTAAGCCCAGCGTGATGTAGTGACCGCCACCAATGAAATCATTGGTCGAGAAAAAGCTGCCGACAGGTTCCGCATTCGCTGGGTTCCAGCGCCATTGATAAAACACATCTGCTGAAAGCCCGTCGACAATTTCTGTGGCGATCGAGAGTGCGGGTACTGCGCGATAAAGTTCGCGAAGTTCAAAGCCCGGCATGCGTGCGAGCACGGCATCTGGTGGGCCCAGTGTGTTGAGCGTGTTCAGCGGCGTTAAGAATGATTCGCCCCAGGTCAGACGCTGATTGCCAAAGGTAATCGTGACGTCGCGATCGGCAACATGAAGCACGTTGGAGATATAGGCATCACGCAATTGCCCGCCGCGTGCAAAGCGACCTGACACTCCGTCTGGTCGTTTGGTGTGTGCGGGTTGGAAGCGCGTGTTGGGGTGGGTTTCTTCGAAGCCGTCGTTAACCGGGTCGTAAAACAAAATGCCGCGGACTCTGCCGCTCCAGTCGCCGTAAGAAAAAGCCAGCGTCGGCGTCAGGCGCGTTGAGGCTTGAACGATGTCGTATTTGTCGTAGTTGAGATTGCCGTTGTCCGTGTTGCCGCCGCTATACGAACCTTTGGCATTCACCAGACGAAGATTTGGTGCAGGATCGCCGGAGAGCGACATGCAATCGTCTGCGGTGCAAAGATTTTGCTGGCCCGGTACGTTGAGCTTGCCGATAAGATTGAGATTGCGATCTTGTGTGCGTATCGCGATGCCGGAAGTGACGCTCGCCGTGAACCCCATTTGCAATTCGCCGATCTCGTATTTGAGGTCTTGTGCCTGCGCTGAAACGCTGACCATTGCAGCAGCAAGCCACACGATACGAGTTAGTGCAAAACGAGTCATCAGCTTCTCTCCCTGCCATTATCTGCCGCCTGTGGCGGTCATGATTTATCTTTTAAATTTTATTGCGCGAGACTTGGTTTGTTACGACCTCAGCATCGGTTTTCTTAGCTTATAGCTGTGAGGAATTGGATTTATCGCTTTGCTTATGCCGCCGCCACACGAAGTCCAACGCGGCGCAAACGCGGAATCTCCATGTCGAGTAAAGCTTCTCCGCCTAATCCCGTGAGCCATGCGCGTACGCTCGCTTGGTCGCGCGAGTTCATGCTGTGATAGACATCGAGAATTCGCTGCGTCATCCACACGATGTACGGAATCGCTGCACGACGATAACGACCGTTGCCCATCGGAAATTCCACTTCGCCCAAGCCACGTGGCAATGATTTGCCCGGCGCGCATTTGGGCAATGCAGCTTTTACTTCAGCCAGAATGGCTTCAATCATTGGCAGAAATTCACTGAACATCGTTTGGAAAATCGGTGTCAATGTTTCTGGAATTTGATCCTGCGGCAGAAACGCACCAGACAGTGGCTTCGGTTTGTTCATGCGATCAACCCAAGCACGCACATTGGGACGCGGATCAATCAACTCACGCTTACTCCAAGGGTCGCGACCCAAGTGGGCGTAGAGCGGGCCGATCAAACCGAAATCGCCGATGGAAGGTTTGTCGCCGAATAAGAATTTATGTTTTGCGAAGTGCGCGTCGAGTAGATCCAGCGTGTCACGCGTCCACTTTGCGATGAGATCAATCTGCGGTCCCGGCACTAGGCCGAGCGAAGGTAAATGTCCACGCATCTGATTCGCCGCTTTGGCCGCGACTTTGTTCTGAATGAAGCTCGGAAAGTAGGGCAGCAAACCACGGCCCGCATCGCGCTGAAAAACCACGTAGTTTTCTGAATGAAACCAGCGCGTGTACATCGCCACCACCAACCACCATTCATCTCCCCACATTTCCATCAGGTAGGACGCAATGCGCTGCACCGGTGTTGTCGGCACAACAGGCGCAGTCGGGAATCGCTGCTCCAGTTGATCAATGATGTGACTGGTGTCTTGCAGCCATTCGCCTTCTGGCGTCACCACAATCGGCATCACCGCCGCATTGGTTTTCTTTTTGGCGCGCACGCTGAAGGTGTAGAAGTCGATCGCCTTCTCTACATGCGGAATGTCTTTGTAGAGCAGATAGCTGCGCGACTTGCCGCTGAAATACGACAGGTGCCAAGCGTAGTGAATGTAAGGTTTGCTCATGGTCCCCCGACTCATAGGCGCAAAAGATTTAAGCGACCTTAGCCCTCATCAGTCTGATAATCTTGTCTTTAGAGGACAAGCTCTGAGCATATAAGGACAGGGCCATCAGAAATGGCGAGAGAAGCCACCACGCTGAACACATGGGCAATCGCGATTTCCCGAACGCTGGATGCGAACGGGTTAGATAGCGAGCGCCTGTTTGCGCAGGTGGGCTTGGATCCGCAAATCCTGCGCGACCCGAATGGTCGTTACCCCGTTTCTAAAATGGCCAAGCTCTGGCGCTTGGCGGTAGCGGAAACTGGCGACCCCTGTTTTGCACTCAAGGCTTCGGCCTATGTGCAGCCCGCTACGTTCCATAGCCTCGGTCTGGCGATGATGGCCAGTCTGAATCTTGAAGACGCGCTTCTGCGCACTGCGCGCTTCTCGCGCATCGTCAGTAATGCCGTCGATGTGGTGATTGAACGCACGCCGCGCGGCATCAAAGAAGTGGTGCGCTTTCTGGATGGCGTACCGACGGTTGATGAGGGCATCGATCTGTTCATGGCCTCAACGCTCAAGCTTGGTCGCATGCTCACGGGCGTAGAGAAACTGCCCGTCGAAATTCGCTTGCGTCGTGGTGGCACCGAAGCAACGCGCGCCGAGTTCGAAAAGTTTTTTGGCTGCTCAGTTGAATTCCGCGCAGAGGAAAATTCATTGCTGGTGCCACATGAGATGATGAGTTTGCCACTGCCGATGGCCAACCCGGAACTCGCGCGGCAGAACGATCGCGTGGTGATGGAATATCTGCGCCGCTTCGACGGCGCACGCATCAGCGAAAAAGTCCGCGCCGAATTGATCTCACGTTTGCCAGCAGGCGAACCCGCACGTGCCGATGTTGCTGGCGTGTTGAACATGAGCGAAAAAACACTGCAACGTCGACTGCGCGACGAAGACACCAACTACCAACAAGTTCTCGACGAAACCCGTAGCGAACTCGCCAAGCAATATTTGAGCGAGCGACAGCTCACGGTGTGCGACGTCACCTTCCGTCTAGGCTTCTCAGACCAAAGCAGTTTCACGCGTGCGTTTAAGCGTTGGACTGGGGTTTCGCCTGGGGAGTTTAGGAATGCGAAGGGTTTAGCGGCCTAACGAAGTGCCGATTAGATTTGCTGGGTTTCGCTACGCTCCAACCCAGCCTACAAGTGCGCCAATTTGTAGCCCGGGTGAAACCCGGGAAGCGCCTCTCCATAAATGAAAAAGCCGGGTTTCACCCGGGCTACGTCACTTGATCAGTGATGCAATTGAGAATGCTATTTGTGCTGCAAGCGCCGCAATGAACATGGCGGCATAGGCTTTCCTCACTAAAGTATCTTCTCGGTTGTCGGCTCGCATGGTGCTACCCATGCCTGCGATCATATTTTTGTCCAACAAGAACTGTCGCAGTTGTATATAGGAATAAACGTTTATCAAAAGGTAGGCTGCTAAGCCTTCAATCGTCAGATCGCCAAATATGGCAGCAGCAATTGAAAGCGCTGCGGAGAAAAGTGCTAGCCCCGAAAGTGGCCTGCTCCATCTGCTCATCAATGCGCGGCCAACGTAACCCGAACAAACGCCGCCAGATCGTCATAAACCGCAGCCCCATGCAGTTCATGCTCTATTTCAGTGCGTGAACCCTTGCCGGTTCGCACTAAAACAGGGCGTGCGCCCGCTGATCGTGCAGCGAGGAGGTCTGGGGCGGAGTCGCCGACAAAAGAGACGTCTTCCAGGCTGACCTGAAAGCGGCGGGCGAGGTCTTTGAGCATGCCGGGACTTGGTTTGCGCATTTCGCTGGGTTCGTCCGGGCTATCGGGGGCGAACTCGATGCCGTCGATGCGGCCGCCGAACTCGCCGACCATCTTTTGCAGGCGGTCGTTCATGGCGAACAGGGCGTCGTAATCGTAAAAGCCGCGGCCGATGCCGGATTGGTTGCTGGCGATAAAGACGCGGTAGCCGGCTTGGCAAAGGCGGGCGATGGCTTCAAGACTGCCGGGAATCGGCCGCCATTCGGCAATCGCTTTCATGTTCTCGTCGGACTCTTCGTTGATGACGCCACTGCGATCAAGAATCACGAGTTTCATATCAAGCCTTTAGAGTCGAACTTCGCCGAGATCCAGTTCGCGAATGCCTTTGCTTACGCGCAGTGTTTCGATGACGTTGCGCAGTTGTTCACGCAGCGAAGCGGCGTTGGGAACGGCTTGTAGACGTAGTGTCGGCGTCGTTGGGTCGGACGTGACCAAGTCAACATGGCCGAGTTTGAAGATGCGTAGCCAGAATGGCTCCAGCATCGAGGCGTCTTTGGCGCGATACAGTTCAAGCTGATCGGTGCGGCGCGTCAGCACGCCCTGCGTGATGATGATGCGCTGAGTGGTGACGCGATAAACGTGTTTGCGGGTTTCCAACCAACGCCACAGTGCGATGAAGATTGGCACGATTAAAAAGGCGAGCAGGCCGCAAATAAAGAACAGCTTGAAATTGGTCCACTGTGACGGTGAGCCTTCCCAGATCAATGTTTCTTGCGCGTCCATGTTTTTTCTCTTTAGCCCGGCAGGCAGGAAATATCTGCCACTTCACGACACGCTACATCAAGCGCATGCAACAAGGCGAGGCGATTGGCGCGCACGGCGGGATTTTCTGCGTTGACCATCACGCCTTCGAAGAACGCATCAACAGGTGCGCGCAATGTTGCGAGGCTACGCAGCTTGGTTTCGCCATCAGCGTTTGCGTTGGTGCTTGAGAGCTGTGTGAGCTGCGAGTGCAGCGCGCCTTCTGATTCGTGTTCAAACAACTTGGCGTCGATAGCCGTCTGCGCGACGTCGCCAGCCTGTTTGAGAATGTTGCGCACGCGTTTGTGTGCGGCGGCGAGGTTCTTTGCTTCGGGCAGTGCCCAGAAACTGCGAAGTGCTTGCACACGCGTATTGAAGTCCAGCGGGCTGGTGATGCCGAGGCTTTTTACGGCTTCGAACATTTCTACTGGGAGATTCTGTTCGCTGTAGTAAGCGCGCAGACGTTCGAGAACGAACTCGGTGAGTTCGGTTAGCGTCTTGTCATCGCGCTTGCCAGCAGGCTGTGCATCGAGTGCAGCTTTCAACACGACTGCGATATCGAGCGACAGCGCGCCTTCAATACAAATGCGCAGCGCGCCGAGTGCAGCGCGACGCAATGCGAAGGGATCTTTGCTTGCGGTTGGCTTTTGACCAATCGCGAAAATGCCTGCGAGGGTGTCGAGTTTGTCAGCGAGTGCAACGATCTGACCTTCGCGGGTCGAAGGAATCGGCGTGCCTTGTTGCGTTGGCAAATAGTGTTCGCGAATGGCTGTCGCAATCGCTGCGGATTCGCCAGATTTCTCGGCGTAGTAACCGCCCATCAAGCCTTGCAGCTCTGGGAACTCGTAAACCATTTTGGTGACGAGATCGTTCTTGCTCAGTGCGGCGGCGCGGTCAGCGGCTTTGCTGTCGCTCTTGAGTAAATCAGCGATGGCGACTGAGAGTTTGCGAATACGGCTGACTTTATCGCCGATGCTGCCGAGATCTTTCTGGAAGGTCACGGTCGAGAGTTTCTCGCCGTAGGCTTCAAGCGATTGCTTGAGATCCTGTTCCCAGAAGAACAGCGCATCCGTAAGGCGCGGGCGCACAACGCGCTCGTTGCCTTCAATCACTTGCGAAGGATCTTTCGATTCGATGTTGCTGATGGTGATGAACACCGGCAGCAGTTTTTTCTGCGCGTCGAACACGGTGAAGTAACGCTGGTTGGTTTCGACGGTGGCGATGATGACTTCTGGTGGCAGCTGCATGAAGCGATCTTCCATGCGGCCGGAGATCACGACGGGCCATTCAACCAGTGCGGTGACTTCGTCCAGCAAACCGTCATCAATGCGGGCGTCGCCACCAAGCTTCTTGGCTTCGGCTTTGATCTGACGTTCGATCTCTGCTTTACGGCTGGCAACGTCGGCCCAAATCTTCGCGGCCTTCAGTGCATCCGGGTAAGCAGCAGGCGATGCGAGCGAGACAGGCGCAGGCGCGTGAAAGCGATGGCCGTACGTGACGCGGCCGCTGTCCAAACCAAAGCGATGGAGTGGAACGATGTCGTTGCCGAGCAGCGCGACCAACCACTGCACCGGACGCACAAATGTTTCTTCGCCCGAGCCCCAGCGCATGCGCTTGGGGACGAGCTCGTCCATCTGCTTGAGCGTTTCTTCAAAAATTTCTGGAATCAGCGAGGCCGTGGCTTTGCCCGGCGCGCTCTTGGAGAAGTGCAGCTTGCCGTCTTTCTCGACGAGTTCTGAAAACTCGACGCCGCAAGACTTTGCGAAGCCCAGTGCTGCAGGCGTCGGCTTGCCGTCTTTGTAAGCAGCGGCAACGGCGGGACCGTCGCGCTTCACGAGCTGATCGGGCTGCTGTGTGGCAACGCCATCAATCAGCACAGCGATGCGGCGTGGTGTTGCAAAGATTGTCTGCGCACCCGGCTCCACGCCGCGCTTGCTCAGGCCGCCGGCAATGCCGTTGGCCAGCGCGCTAGCGAGCGGCACGACATAACGCGCCGGCAAATCTTCGGTGCCAATTTCAATCAGGAGCGGTTGAGCAGACATGAACGGGTTCTATCTATGTGATGCAGAAGCAAAAGGGCGGTCATTTTCCGTGAACCGGAGCAGATCACCAAATTTCTGCGTGTATTGGCGGGAAATGGGGTTTAACCGGGCTCAGACTGGGTTTGCCTATCGAAGCGGCCACGATAGCCAATGAATATACAAAGTCAAAAATAATTAAATTGGATTAATCGATGCCCCGAGTCGAAGATAGTCGCACACAACGAACGGAGTTACTCATGTCCATCTACAAGACTTGGCGATTGACCCGCCAGATACCACTCAAGAGTAGGCTGCAAGAAACGCTTGCGGCCTACGCTGAATCCCACTAAATAATTTACATCGCAACCTAAGGAGATAAGGATGTCTAACGAAGCGAAATGCCCATTTTCTGGCGGTGCTGGCACGCACAGCATTGCCAGCACGCAAAACAACGCTAACTGGTGGCCTAATCAGCTCAACCTCAAGGCGCTCAATCAAAACTCTCCGCAGTCTGATCCGATGGGCGCGGCGTTCAACTACGCCGAGGCGTTCAAGAGCCTCGATCTGAATGCAGTGGTCAAAGATCTGCACGCCTTGATGACCGATTCTCAAGACTGGTGGCCGGCTGACTACGGCCACTACGGGCCGCTCTTTATTCGCATGGCTTGGCATAGCGCGGGCACGTACCGCATTGCCGATGGTCGCGGCGGCGCCGGTTCTGGCACGCAGCGCTTCGCGCCGCTGAATAGCTGGCCGGATAACGGCAACCTTGATAAAGCGCGTCGTTTGCTGTGGCCGATCAAGCAGAAGTACGGCAGCAAGCTTTCTTGGGCCGATTTGATGGTGCTCGCGGGCAATGTCGCTTTGGATTCGATGGGCTTCAAGACCTTCGGCTTTGCCGGTGGACGCGAAGACGTTTGGGAGCCTGAAGATATCTACTGGGGCTCCGAGAGCGAGTGGATGGGCGACAAGCGCTACAGCGGTGATCGCGAATTGGCGAATCCGCTGGGTGCCGTGCAGATGGGTTTGATCTACGTGAATCCGGAAGGCCCTAACGGCAACCCTGATCCTGTGGCTTCGGCGCGCGATATTCGCGAAACCTTTGCGCGTATGGCGATGAATGACGAAGAGACGGTTGCGCTCGTTGCGGGCGGTCACACCTTCGGCAAGGCGCACGGTGCGGCGGATCCGGGCAAATACGTTGGCAAGGAGCCAGAAGGCGCGACCATCGAAGAGCAGGGCTTGGGCTGGAGCAACAGTTTCGAGAGCGGCAAGGGTTCACACGCCATCACCAGCGGTATTGAAGGCGCGTGGAAACCGAATCCGACGAAGTGGGACAACGGCTTTTTAGAGACGCTGTTCGGCTACGAGTGGGAGCTGACCAAGAGCCCAGCTGGCGCGCATCAGTGGAAGCCTAAAGGCGGCGCTGGCGCAGATGCTGTGGTTGATGCACACGATTCGACGAAGCGTCACGCGCCGATGATGACGACGGCTGATTTGGGTCTGCGTATGGATCCGGCGTACGAAAAAATCGCACGTCGTTTCTTGAAGAATCCGCAGGAGTTCGCTGATGCGTTCGCTCGCGCTTGGTTCAAGTTGACGCACCGCGATATGGGCCCGCTTGCTCGCTACCTCGGCCCGCTGGTGCCGAAGGAAGAGTTGATCTGGCAAGACCCGGTTCCATCGGTGGATCACAAGCTGATTGATGAGCAGGACGTTGCGGCTTTGAAGGCGAAGATTCTTGCATCAGGTCTTTCGATTTCTCAGCTGGTGACGACGGCTTGGGCGTCTGCTGCTACGTACCGCGGCAGCGACAAGCGCGGTGGTGCCAACGGCGCGCGTATTCGTCTGGCGCCGCAGAAAGATTGGGAAGTGAATCAGCCTGCTGAGTTGGCGAAAGTTTTGCAGAAGCTCGAAGCGATTCAGAAGGAGTTCAATAGTGCTCAATCTGGCGGCAAGAAAGTTTCGATTGCGGACTTGATCGTGCTGGGTGGTGCTGCGGCTGTCGAAGCTGCTGCGAAGAAAGCGGGACACGATGTGAAGGTTCCGTTCTCAGCAGGTCGCACTGATGCTTCGCAGGAACAAACTGATGTGGATTCGTTCGCAGTATTGGAGCCAGCGGCTGATGCATTCCGCAGCTACATCAAGAAAGGACGCGAGGCATTTGCGGCGGAGTTGTTGTTGGATCGTGCGAACTTGATGACGCTGACTGCGCCAGAGATGACGGTGTTGATCGGCGGCATGCGCGCCTTGAATGCGAACGTGGGCCAAGCCAAGCATGGCGTGTTCACCAAGCGTCCGGAGGTGCTGACCAATGACTTCTTCGTGAGCCTGCTCGACATGAGCACGAAGTGGCAGAAGTCCGCGGCATCAGAAAATGTGTTGGAAGGACGCGATCAGAAAACGGGTCAGGTCAAGGCGACTGGTACTGTTGTTGATCTCGTGTTCGGCTCCAACTCGCAACTTCGCGCTCTCGCAGAAGTCTACGCAAGCAGCGATGCGCAGCAGATGTTCGTTCGTGATTTCGTAGCAGCGTGGAGCAAGGTGATGAACCTCAATCGCTACGACCTTAAAGCTTAATGGCGCAAGCCTTGACCAATCATCAACAGGAGAATGGATATGTCAGTTGAAGTGCTCTACACCGCTCACGCAGTGGCATCAGGTGGTCGTAACGGTCATACCGAAACGCGTGATGGTTTGGTCAAGGCGGATTTGTCTGTACCCAAGGCTATGGGTGGCCCCGGCAAGCCCGGCACCACCACGCCAGAAGATCTTTTTGCCGCGGGTTATGCAGCGTGTTTTGCGGGCGCGGTGGATTACGTCGCGACGCAAGCCAAGCTCAAACCGACTTCGTTGGAAATCGAAGTGGCAGTCGGCATTGGCAAGGATCCGACGGGCTTTGGATTGAAGGTCGATATCACCGCCTGGGTCAGTGGCCTCTCAGAAGCTGACGCGCAGAAAATTGTCGAAGGCGGGCATCAGTTCTGTCCGTATTCGAAAGCGACGCGCGGCAATGTTGAAGTTGGACTCAAGACGATCGTGGTTTGATTTTGCGTAGGCTGTAAACAAAAAAGCCGCCAGATTCTGGCGGCTTTTTTTATGACTGCGGCGTGAAGAAGGGCAGATGAATTTCGCGGAACACTGGCAGTTCTTCGCAACGCGCAACCTGTCGCATCAACGATGGATAACGAGTGGCATCAAGGCTCAATGCTTCGTGCACAAAGGTTGTTGCACAAGCGACGGTGATATCAGCCTGCGTCATGCGCGTGCCGATCAGCCAGCCATTGCCATCCAGCGTCGTGGCATAGCGATCAAGTTCTGCGAGGCCTTCATCCATCTGTGAGCGGCAACGCTCAACCCACGGCTCGTGACGCTTTTCTGCGGGGCGAAACGCGCCTTCGTAGAGTTGCGAGACGCCTTTGTCGGCAATGCCACTGGCAATTGCCATCAGCTTCAGTGCGAGTCTGCGTTCAGCGCCACTGCGTGGGAGCAACGCGCGTTCTGCGCCAACAGTTTCGTCGAGGAAATCAAGAATCGAACTCGACTCAATCAGCGTTTCGCCATCGCCCAACACTAAGGTCGGCACGCGGCCCAGTGGGTTGTAGCGACGGATATCGGCTTGGTCTTTGCCGACAGACCAATTGCGATGTTCAAACGGCATGTCGAGCAACTTCATGCTGACCGCAACGCGGCGCACGAAGGGGGAATCGAACATGCCAATTAGGATATTCATCTGACTAAGAGGGCGACACCGTAGATCTGATTGCGCATCAGGTTCTGCACCATAAGATCAATGCGCTGAAGTTCTGGTTGAGGAAGGTTTCGCATCTGCCCATCGCTGATCACTGCGCTTTCAAATGGAATCATCGCCGCTGTTTTGGGCGCCCCGTATGGGAGTAGAGCCTCTCCATCGGGCATGACGCGTAGGTAAAGGATGGATGAATACGCATAGGCGCGGTCAAGCGCGAGAAGGCTATGGGTATGAAGTCCGTACCCTGTGATTTTGACGTTGCTCCCCACCGTACTGCAGCCGGAAACAGCGACAACAAACATGTCGATTCGTTGATGCGCTGCAATCCGAGAAAGCTCGCTTTTGATCTCGTCGCTTAGTGGGCCGGTCCAAGTTGAGCACTCTACGACGCCAACAGCATTGTTGAGCGTTGGGGTCAGCGCGACGACTTCTGGCCGGTAGGCCGCGTTGTATGTGAGCGCTTGAATAAGTTCACGCTCGATGAACCCTCGAAAATCGAAAGTTGAGGTGTAAGGTTCGTCGAAGTTGTTGAATATTGTCGTGCCAACATGGACATTTCTGGGCTGAGCACCCACTAGGTTCACGATTCCAATTTTGGCACCCGGTACCAAGCCTGCACGTTCTCCGCCGGCCTGAACGCAACCAATCAGCGTTGCTGTAATGGTGAGCAGCGCCGCGCGGCTGATCGAGCGGATATTCATGCAGCGGCTTTTAGCGGTGCAAAGCCAACGATCTTGGCGCGGGCGTTGTAGTACGCCTCGGCACAACCCTTGGCGAGCGTACGCACGCGCAGGATGTAGCCTTGACGTTCGGTGACGCTGATCGCTGAACGTGCATCCAGCAGATTGAACGAGTGCGAGGCTTGCAGCACGCGCTCGTAGGCGGGTAGCGGCAATGGCGTTGGCAGTGCCAACAAATGCTGGCATTCAGCTTCTGCCTTGGCAAAACGCTCAAACAATGCTGCGGTGTCTGCGTGCTCGAAGTTGTAAGCGGACTGTTCGACTTCGTTCTGGTGATAGACGTCACCGTAAGTCACGATCTTGCCGCCGACGTCAGACCACACGAGGTCGTAGATGCTCTCTTTGCCTTGGATATACATCGCGAGGCGCTCTAAACCGTAGGTGATTTCGCCAGCGACGGGTTTGCATTCGATGCCGCCGACTTGCTGGAAGTAAGTGAACTGCGTGACTTCCATACCGTTGAGCCAGACTTCCCAGCCGAGGCCCCAGGCGCCGAGGGTTGGCGATTCCCAGTTGTCTTCAACAAAGCGGATGTCATGCGTGAGCGGGTCGAAGCCGAGCATGCGCAGCGAGTCCAAATAGAGTTGTTGGATGTTGGGCGGCGAGGGCTTCATCAGCACTTGGAATTGGTAGTAGTGCTGGAGACGATTGGGGTTGTCGCCATAGCGGCCATCGGTTGGGCGGCGGCTCGGCTGCACGTAAGCGGCATTCCAGGCTTCAGGACCAATTGCGCGCAAGAAGGTAGCGGGGTGGAAGGTGCCGGCGCCCACTTCCATGTCCAGTGGTTGAACGATGACGCAGCCGTGGCTGGCCCAATACTGTTGAAGCGCGAGGATGAGGTTCTGAAAAGTCATGACGCCAAATGTCCAATGAAATCTGTATTGCCGCCCTGTTCGCGAGCTATTGGGCGGCAGCGAGTAAAAAAGCTGCGCGAGTATAGCGAATCAAGGCTTTTAAGCCGGATTGCGTGTGAGCGGCGATGACCGTTTGCCTAGAGGAAGGTGTTTTATTAAAAACTTTATAAATTATTAATTGTATAAATTAAAACAAACCTAAAAGCGTATCGGGAGTGCATCACAGTCTTGCACTGTAAGGCCTCGATAGAGTTGTTTTGCGTCACCTCAACGGATCGATGGATGGCGCTAATAAAACAATAAATCAGGAGGTTTACATGTGGAAAATGTTACTCGCAGCGTCCTGCCTTTCGCTGATGTCGATGACGCAGGTGGTGCACGCTAACGATGTAAGTCCAAAGACCGGCAAGGAGCTGACCGATAAGCAGCAGAAGCGAAAGGACTGCGGTGCGGAGGCCAAACAGCAGGGCCTAAAAAAGGAAAAGCGCAAAGCCTTTGTGAAGCAGTGCATGGGCAAGTTCAGCGCGGCTGAGAACGCCGAAAAGGCCGAAAAGAAGGCGGCACGCAAGGCCAAGATGAAAACCTGTAATGCCGAGGCCAAGACGCAGGGGCTTAAAAAAGCCGAGCGAAAGACGTTTATGAAGGACTGCCTGAAAGACTAAGCCGCTGCTGGATCAGGCCCACTCCTCTATCTATAAGGGGAGTGGGCCTTATTTATTGAGGGCGAATATTGGGGCGCAGTAGTAAAAGCATCGTAAGGCCCGGTTTGTTCTGATTTATCGAATCTAGCTGCGTAGGTTTCCGGGTATCATGTGCGCCGCTTTTGTGGTCTTTCTTGGCACAGTTCATGCTGCATTTTGGCGCATCGCTGGTCATGATTGCTGGCGACCCTATCCACCGTTCCTGCAGGAGACACCCATGTCGGGTAAAGACGTACTGAAGACTATCGAAGAAAAGGGCGTGAAGTTCGTTGACTTCCGCTTTTGCGACACCAAGGGCAAAGAGCAGCACGTAACCGTGCCGGCTCACACCATTGATGAAGCGCTGTTCACCGAAGGCAAGATGTTCGACGGTTCGTCGATCGCTGGCTGGAAGGGCATCAACGAATCCGACATGATTTTGATGCCGGACGCGTCCACCGCCTTTATGGACCCGTTCTTTGATGACCCAACTCTGGTCATCACCTGCGACGTTATTGAACCTGCAACCATGCAGGGCTACAGCCGCGATCCGCGTTCACTCGCGAAGCGCGCTCAGGAATATCTGAAGAGCACCGGCATTGCCGACACCGCTTTCTTCGGCCCTGAAAATGAATTCTTCATTTTCGACAGCATCCGCTTCGACTCAGGCCTGAAGGGCTGCTTCGTTGAAATCGACGCTGAAAACGCAGCTTGGAACTCCGGCAAGCATTACGAAGCCGGCAACACCGGTCACCGTCCTGCTGTTAAGGGTGGTTACTTCCCAGTTCCACCCGTTGACGCGCTGCAGGACATCCGTTCGGCAATGGTCACGACGTTGGAAGACGTTGGCATGGAATGCGAAGTGCATCACCATGAAGTTGCTACCGCTGGCCAGTGCGAAATCGGCGTTAAGTTCGGCACGCTCGTGCAGAAGGCTGACGACGTTCTCAAACTGAAGTACGTGGTGCAGAACGTTGCTCACAGCTTCGGCAAGACAGCAACGTTTATGCCTAAGCCAATCGTTGGCGACAACGGTTCCGGTATGCACGTTCACATGTCGCTCGCTAAGGGCGGCAAGAACCTGTTCTCCGGCGACGGCTACGGCGGTCTCTCCGAAACCGCTTTGTACTACATCGGCGGTATCCTTAAGCACGCCAAGACGCTGAACGCGTTCACCAACCCAGGCACCAACAGCTACAAGCGTTTGGTTCCAGGCTTTGAAGCGCCTGTGATGCTCGCTTACTCGGCTCGTAACCGTTCGGCTTCGATCCGTATTCCTTACGTTGCGAACCCTAAGGGCCGCCGTATCGAAGTGCGTTTCCCTGACTCGACCGCCAACCCTTACCTCGCGTTCACCGCGATGTTGATGGCTGGTCTGGACGGCATTCAGAACAAGATTCACCCGGGCGAAGCTTCGGACAAGGATCTCTACCATCTGCCACCAGAAGAAGATGCAAAGATTCCACGCGTTTGCCACTCGTTGGACATGGCGCTGGAACACCTCGACAAGAACCGCGAGTTCTTGACCAAGGGCGGCGTTTTCACCGACGAACTGATCGACGCTTACATCGAACTGAAGATGCAGGAAGTCACGCGTTTCCGCATGACGACCCATCCGATCGAGTTCGAAATGTACTACTCGCTCTAAGACGCCAACCGCGCGTATTTAGCGCGCAGTTAACGTGCAGTAAACTTAAACGCCCCGGTTGCCCCGGGGCGTTTTCTATTGGAGCAAGGCTTGAGCGAAAGCGTCACCAACAAGCGTCACGTATTGCCCCACGAGTGGGCCTTCGGCGGATTTCTCGCGCTGACTGCAGTGCGCTTGGCTATGAGCGTCGGTTTTTCCGACTGGCACACGCTCGCCTTCTTCGCATTTACATTCGGTTGCGTCGTCGCAGTTGCGGCGAGTGGTCGCGCACCTAGCTCTATCGCTTGGCGCGTTCGCTTGCTGTGGTATCCCAGTGTGATGGGGCTTTCGTTTTACACACTCGCAACAGCAGTGCCTTTACTCGGCGTTTCATCTGCGGATGCATTGCTGGCGCAACTTGATCATTCCTTGTTGGGCCTTACGCCAGCGGTTGCGTTAACAGCGGTGCATCTGCCGTGGTTCACCGATCTAATGGTCGCGGCTTATCTATTCTTTTTCTACATTTTGATCGTCGGCCCGGGCTGGTATTGCGTGAACGATCTAACGCGCTTCCGCGCTTGCATCGTCGGACTCTTCACCACGTATGCATTGGGCTTTATGGGTTACACCTTGCTACCCGCTGGTGGCCCGCACTTGAGCATGACGGACCTGCCGCCGCTTGATGGTGGTTGGCTCACGCAAGCAATGTTGCCGATGGTGAATCAGGGCAGTAACGGCGTTGATGTGTTCCCGAGCATTCACTGCGCGGCTTCACTGTACCTGCTGATTTTTGATTTCCGCCATTACCGTCGCCGCTTCTGGTGGCTGCTACTGCCGTGCATTGCCTTGTGGGTGTCGACGGTTTACCTGCGCTATCACTATGTCGTTGATCTGCTCGGAGGCGTCGTTATTGCTGCGATTGGCGTATCAACGGCGTATCTTTATGAACGGTCAAGAATGGCCGGCGAGATTGAAATGCAGGAACAGAGCGCCTGATCGAACATTTTTGGTGTTAGCGTTGTCATATAACCGTAGCAAAGGAAGTGTCTACTAGACGGTCTATGAGCCAGAATCCGCCCGAAATGGAATTGCAGCCCGCTGATCTTTTCTTGAATCGAGAGTTGTCGCTGCTCGAATTCAATCGCCGCGTGCTTGAACAGTCCAAAGATGAAACTGTTCCTTTGTTGGAACGTTTGAAGTTTCTTTGCATTGCTAGCTCCAATCTCGATGAGTTCTTCGAGATTCGTGTTGCTGGCCTGCAGCAGATGGTCGAGCTCAATCCCAACCAGCGCCTGCCTGACGGCATCATGCCGCAGGAAATGCTAGGCGCGATCAGCGTGCGCGCGCATGCGTTGGTTGATGAGCAATACCGCGTGTTCAACGATGTGATCGTTCCTGAGTTGGAAAAAGAGCGCGTGCGCTTCTTGCGTCGTTCGGAATGGACGCAGGAGCAGGACTCATGGCTGCGTAAATATTTCAGCGATGAATTGCTGCCAGTGCTGTCACCAATGGGGCTGGATCCAGCGCATCCGTTTCCACGCATTCTGAATAAATCACTCAACTTTATTGTGTCGCTCTCAGGCAAAGATGCCTTTGGTCGCAACACGGCATTTGCAGTGGTGCAGGCGCCGCGTGCATTGCCGCGCCTGATTCAGATTCCTAAAGATGTTGCAGGCACTGGCCCGCACGATTTTGTTTTCCTGTCTTCAGTTATCCATGCTTACGTCGATGATCTATTCCCAGGCATGGAAGCGAGTGGCTGTTATCAGTTCCGTGTTACGCGCAATTCCGATTTGTTGGTTGATGAAGAAGAAGCCGAAGATTTAATCGCTGCACTGGAAGGCGAGTTGTCGCAGCGCCAGTGGGGCGACACGGTTCGCCTCGAAGTTGCGCACAATTGCCCAGAGCAAATGTCGCAATACCTGATGGACGTTCTGCAGCTCACGCCAGCCGATGTGTATTCGGTGAACGGTCCTGTGAACCTGATGCGCCTGATGGCGATTCCGGACATGGTGGATCGTCCTGACCTCAAGTATCCGACGTTCACGCCGCGTATTCCTAAGGCGCTCGCTGGTGGCGATATTTTCAGCGTCGTGCGTGAACGCGATGTGTTGCTGCAGCATCCTTACGACTCGTTCATGCCGGTTGTAGAGTTTCTGCGTCAGGCGGCAAGAGATCCTAAAGTTCTTGCGATCAAACAGACGCTGTATCGCACGGGCGCAAAGTCGCTTGTGGTTGATGCGCTGATTGAAGCGGCTCGCGCAGGCAAAGAAGTTACGGTAGTGATTGAACTGCGTGCGCGTTTTGATGAAGCCGACAACATCGATCTCGCTGAAAAAATGCAGGATGTTGGTGCGCATGTTGTGTACGGCGTCGTCGGTTATAAGACGCACGCCAAGATGTGCTTGGTCGTTCGTCGCGAAGAAACCGGCCTGCGGCATTACGCCCACCTTGGTACCGGCAACTACCATCCGCGCACTGCGCGCATGTATACCGACTACGGTTTGTTCACCGCTGATGCTGCAATGTGCAAGGACGTGCATGCTGTGTTTTTGCAGCTCACCAGCCTCGGCAAAGTTAGCAAGCTTAAATATCTGTTGCAGTCTCCGTTTACCTTATCAAAAGGTATGCACGCCAAGATTGAACGCGAAGCGGAGAATGCGAAGAAGGGCAAGCCCGCAAGCATCATCGCCAAGATGAATGGCTTGGTAGAGCCGGAAATAATTCAGTCCTTGTACAAGGCGTCACAGGCGGGCGTGCAGATTGATCTGATCGTGCGCGGCATGTGCGCACTGCGTCCGGGCGTGAAAGGTTTGTCTGAAAATATTCGCGTACGTTCGATCGTTGGTCGTTTCCTTGAGCACCAGCGCGTACTGTATTTTCAGAATGGCGAAGAGCCAGAAGTGTATTTATCGAGTGCTGACTGGATGGAACGTAACTTGTTCCGTCGTGTGGAAATCGCATTCCCAGTACTCGACAAGAAAATCCGCGAACGCATCATCGATCAGCTGCAGTCTTATCTAGCAGACACCGCGCAGAGTTGGTTCTTGCACGCCGATGGCGTCTATAAGCGCGCTGAAAAGCCGGAAGGCAAGGGCGTGCAGATCAAGCTACTGGAAGAATCTCAGAGTTGATTCTTTAGTCGTGCACTAGCGTACAACAATGCTCTGTGCGGACTTCAAAATTGCTTCTGGATCCACTTTGCCTGGCACTGCGAGGCCGCGCTGAACTGCGGGGCGCTCCCACATGCGCGTCATCCATGCTTTCAGATGCGGCAGGCCTTCAACTTCTACGCCTGCCCAAGCGTGAATCTTTACCCAAGGATAAGTCGCGATATCCGCGATGGAATATTCGTCGCAAAGAAACTCACGGCCTTCTAAGCGCGCGTTGAGCACTTCGTAGATGCGGCGCGTTTCCTTCTGATAGCGATCAATGCCCGGCTGATATTTTTCTGGCCAGTAGCGGAAGAAAACATTGGCTTGGCCTTGCATCGGCCCTAATCCGCCCATTTGAAACATCACCCACTGAATGACTTCTGAACGGCCTTTGACGTCACTCGGCAAAAGCTTGCCGTACTTCTCGGCGAGATAAATCAGGATGGCGCCGGATTCAAATACGGCGAAGTCGCCATTCTCGTGATCAACAATGGTTGGAATGCGGCCATTGGGATTGAGCTTTACGTAGTCGGGCTTTTTTTGGTCGCCAATGCCGATGTTCACGAGTTGCACTTTGTAAGGAACGCCGAGTTCTTCGAGCATGATCGAAGCTTTGTGGCCATTCGGCGTGGGCGCCGTGAAGAGCGTGATCATGGTGGTTCCGTGTGAAGTTAAGCGAGTGCGCGATCGGGATAGTCGGTGAAGATGCCGTCAACGCCGATTGCTTTCATGCGCGTAATTTCGTCGGGGTGATTGACGGTGTAGACAAATACTTTGAGATCACGCGCGTGAGCATCAGCGATCAGACGTTCGTCAATAAATTCATCTGAGATATTGAGCGAGCCGGCGCCAAGCTCAACTGCGCAACCGGCCCAGTCCAGCGGTACGCCACAGAGCAGAACGCCGATCGGAATTTCTGGTGCGAGATCGTGGAATTCATAAAGCTCGGGCAAGTGGAATGACGACACTTGGATTTTATCCAGTGGCCAGCCTTGCGCGACAACCTCACGTAAAACATTCGCGACGGCTGCACCCGTGCCGTTCCA
Source organism: Stenotrophobium rhamnosiphilum (assembly GCF_003052265.1). Taxonomy (GTDB): domain Bacteria; phylum Pseudomonadota; class Gammaproteobacteria; order Nevskiales; family Nevskiaceae; genus Stenotrophobium; species Stenotrophobium rhamnosiphilum. The sequence goes on along the minus strand of NZ_QANS01000008.1, from coordinate 18,310 downwards.
AGTTTTAAGTTCGATGTTGACGCCGATGCGTTGGTCAATCAGCGATAGCGCTTCTTGCAGCGTAGGAATCTGTTGGCCTTTGCCAGCATCAAGCGTTCGCAGTTGTGCAAACGTGTGTTCGTCGAGCCGACCTTTGCCGTTGGTTGTACGTTCCAGTCGCAGGTCGTGCATCAGCAGCAGTTCGCCATCATGGAGTTGCACATCAAACTCCACCCAATGCGCGCCGAGACATAGCGCGGCATCAAAGCCGAGCAGAGTGTTTTCTGGGGCGTGACCACGCGCGCCGCGATGGCCGATGACAGTGAATTCTCGTGAAGGGTTATTCGATTCCATCGCACACCTCCAGCGGCTTTAATGCGCCTCTCTTCTGCATGCAGAAGAGAGGGCTAAACGTTTTAAGGCACTATCAAAATCTTGAGGCTATTGGTGCCGCCCGCAAAACCATCGAAGTCGCCTTTGGTCACAAGCACGCGCTCGCCAGATTTGAGTGTGGCGCAGGCAGCGAGTGTTGTAATGGCTTCTTCTGATGGCTTGAGAGAATCAATCGGCGAAAACGCAACTGGGAAAACGCCGCGGCACAAAGACATCTTGCGGCGCGTGCGTTCGTGTTGCGTCATCGCATAAATCGGAATGCGAATGCCGCTGCGCGACATCAGTAGCGCGGTGTTGCCGGACTCCGTCAGCGCGAGAATCGCTTGCGCTTGCATATGACGTGCAGTCCACGCGGTGGCCATAGCGATAGCTTCGTCAGTGTGCGCAAAGTGGGTGTCGAAGCGCAGTGAGTCGCGGCGGTAGTGACTGACGGCGCTGGACTCTGCGCCAATGCAAACACGTGCCATCGCTTCTACGGTCTTGATCGGATATTTGCCGGCAGCGGTTTCGGCCGAGAGCATGACGGCGTCGGTGCCATCCATAACTGCGTTGGCAACGTCGAGCACTTCCGCGCGCGTTGGAATCGGGCTGCTGATCATCGACTCCATCATCTGAGTTGCGGTGATCACCAAACGATTCTGTTCGCGCGAGACGGCGATGATGCGTTTTTGCCAGCCGGGCAATTCAGCGTCGCCAATCTCAACGCCGAGATCGCCGCGAGCAACCATCACTACATCTGATGCTTTAACAATTTCTTCAAGATTGACCAGCGCTTCTGCGCGTTCAATCTTTGAGACGAGAAGCTGTGTGCCACCCGCTTCTTTGACCAATGTGCGCGCTTCTTCCATATCCGCAGCAGAGCGAGGGAAGGAGACGGCGATGAAGTCGACATCGAGCGCAACGGCAGTGCGCAGGTCTTCTTTATCTTTGTCGGTCAGCGCAGCAGCGGATAGGCCGCCGCCTTGCTTATTGATGCCTTTGCGATTCGACAGAATGCCGCCTACGAGCACGCTACAGACAATGCGCGTGCCTTCGATCTTGTCGACCAGCATGGTGATGGCGCCGTCGTTGAGCAGCAGAACATCGCCGGGCGCAACGTCTTGCGGAAGCTCTTCATAAGCACAGCCGACGACAGTGATATCGCCCGCGTTGGTGCCGAGCGCGGTATCGAGCGTGAAGGCTTGGCCTTCCTGCAGATCGACCGGGCCATCGGCAAAGCTTTCGATGCGAATCTTTGGACCTTGCAGGTCAGCCAAAATGCCGACATCGCGCTTGAGTTCAGCGGCGGCAGCGCGGACAGCCATGGCGCGGCGCTGATGATCTTCGGCTTTGCCGTGTGAAAAATTAAGTCTGACCACATCAACGCCAGCAGCAATCAGGCGTTTCAGAACTTCGGGGCTGTCGGTGGCGGGGCCAAGGGTGGCGACGATTTTGGTGCGGCGGCGCATTGCGTGTTTTCTCCAGATAGAATTAGCTTACTACCGCTCGATGAAGCTGTGTTGATTCCCGCACAAACTTTTATCGAAGTTGAACTGAATCTGGACCACGAAAAGATTATTTATGACTATTTTGGGAACGCCGCTCAGCGGCAATGCCGTTCGCTTGCTGATGTTGGGTAGCGGTGAGCTGGGTAAAGAAGTCGTCATCGAAGCGCAGCGTTACGGTGTGGAGTGCATTGCCGTGGATCGCTATGCCAACGCGCCTGCGATGCAGGTTGCGCATCGCAGTCATGTGATCAACATGCTGGATGGCGCAGAGATCCGCCGCGTGATCGAACTCGAAAAACCGCACTACATCGTGCCGGAGATTGAGGCGATTCATACGCCGACGCTGATCGAGTTGGAAAAAGAAGGCTACACCGTGATCCCGACTGCGCTGGCTGCGCGTCTGACAATGGATCGCGAAGGCATTCGCCGCCTTGCCGCCGAAGAGCTGAAGCTGCCGACCTCGCCATATCGCTTTGCCGATAACGAAGCCGACTTCCGCGAAGCGGTAAAAGTCGTCGGAATTCCCTGCGTGATCAAGCCGGTGATGTCGTCATCCGGCAAAGGGCAGAGCACGATCAAGTCAGAGGCTGATATCGCGCATGCTTGGGAATACGCCCAGCATGGCGGACGCACCGGTGCGGGCCGCGTGATCGTCGAAGGCTTTGTGCCTTTCGATTACGAAATCACTTTGCTGACCGTGCGCCATGTGGGCGGCACAAGTTTCTGTGCGCCGATTGGTCATCTTCAGGTTGATGGCGACTATCGCGAGTCCTGGCAGCCGCAGCCGATGTCGGCGACGGTGCAGCGCAAGTCAGAAGAGATTGCTGAAAAAATCACCACTGCGCTCGGTGGGCGCGGTCTGTTTGGTGTGGAACTGTTCGTTCGTGGCGAAGACGTCATCTTTAGTGAGGTTTCACCGCGTCCGCATGACACCGGCCTTGTCACCCTGATTTCGCAGGATTTGCCTCAATTTGCGCTACACGTCCGCGCGATTCTGGGTTTGCCGATCCCGAATATCCGCCAGCGCGGTCCGGCAGCGTCCAGCGCCATCCTGTTGGAAGGCGACCGCAAGGCGCCAGCTTTCGTCGGTTCGGCTCAAGCTTTGGCCGAGCCGGACACCCAATTGCGTCTGTTCGGTAAACCCGAAATCATCGGAAAACGTCGTATGGGCGTGGCTTTAGCGCTGGGTGACACGATTGAAGAGGCCCGCGCCAAGGCGCGTCGGGCGGGCTCAGCGGTTCATCAGCAGGGCTGAGCCGGTTTGTGGTGGTCTGACCGGCCGCCACAAAACTGTAAAAGATGACAACTATCAGGCCCCTATCGCGGCTGAGGGGATACGCGTAAACTACGCGACCCATTTTTTGCTGCGCCGCATCATTTCCTATGATTGAGAATCTCCGCAATATCGCCATTATCGCCCACGTTGACCACGGCAAAACGACCCTGGTGGACAAGTTGCTGCGACAGTCTGGCACCCTCGACAAGCGCGAAGAGCTCGGCGAACGCATCATGGACTCCAACGATCTGGAGCGTGAGCGCGGCATTACGATTCTTGCGAAGAACACCGCGATCCGCTGGACGGATAAGCGCACCAATATCGAATATCGCATCAACATCGTTGACACCCCCGGACACGCCGACTTCGGCGGCGAAGTGGAACGTGTTCTGTCGATGGTTGATTGCGTTTGCTTGCTCGTTGACGCTGCTGACGGCCCAATGCCGCAGACGCGCTTCGTGACGCAAAAGGCCTTCAACATGGGCCTCAACCCGATCCTCGTCGTCAACAAAATTGACCGCCCAGGCGCTCGCGCGCATTGGGTTATGGACCAGGTGTTTGACCTGTTCGACAAGCTCGGCGCTAACGACACGCAGCTCGACTTCCCAGTGATCTACGCATCGGCACTCAACGGTTACGCTGGCGACAATCCAGACATCCGCGAAGGCGACATGGACCCATTGTTCCAGATGATTGTGGACAAGGTTCCGCCGCCGAAGGTTGACGTTGATGGTCCGTTCCAGATGCAGGTTACGTCGCTGGCTTACTCCAGCTACGTCGGTGTTATCGGCACCGGCCGTATCAAGCGCGGCAAGATCAAATCCAACACGCAGGTCAGTGTTGTTGGCCGTGACGGCAAGGTCCGCATGGGTAAGGTTCTGCAGATTCTCGGCTTCATGGGCCTCGACAAAGTCGAAGTTCCAGAAGCACAGGCTGGCGATATCGTCGCCATCACGGGTATCGAAGAACTCGGCATTTCCGAAACGATTTGCGACGCCAAGAATCCAGAAGCGCTGCCGACACTGGTTGTCGACGAACCAACGATGAGCATGACCTTCGAGGTCAACAAATCGCCCTTCGCTGGTAAGGAAGGCAAGTTCGTAACGTCGCGTCAGATCAGCGACCGTCTGCAGAAAGAACTCAAAACCAACGTCGCGCTGCGCGTTGAGCAGGGCGCAAGCCCAGACCAGTTCAAGGTTTCAGGCCGCGGCCTGTTGCACCTCGGCGTGTTGCTCGAAAACATGCGTCGCGAAGGCTACGAAATTGGCGTGTCGCGTCCGCAGGTTATTCTCAAAGAAGTCGACGGCGTGATGCACGAACCGTTCGAAACTTTGATTGCAGACGTTGAAGAAGCGAACCAGGGCGGCACCATCACCGGCCTCGCTGAGCGCGGCGGCAAGATGCAGAACATGGTTCCAGATGGTCGCGGTCGCGTCCGTTTGGAATACATCATTCCTTCGCGCGGCCTGATCGGCTTCCAGACGGAATTCATGTCGATGACCTCCGGTACCGGCTTGCTGTTCCACAACTTCGACCATTTCGGTCCTAAGGCTGAAGTTGCTGGCATCGGCGAACGTCGTAACGGCGTGATGATCTCCAACGAACAGGGCAAAGTGCTCGGTTACGCACTCTTCAACCTGCAGGAACGCGGCAAGATGATTGCAGCGCCTAGCGATGAAGTTTACGAAGGCCAGATCGTCGGTATTCACTCACGTGAAAACGATCTCGTTGTGAACGCACTGAAGGGCAAGAAGCTCACCAACATGCGCGCCTCGGGTTCGGACGAAAACATCATCCTCACCCCGCCAGTTCGCTTCTCGCTAGAACAGGCTCTGGAATTCATCAACAACGACGAACTCGTTGAACTGACTCCGCAGTCGATCCGCGTGCGTAAGAAGTTCTTGAAAGAGCACGAGCGTAAACGTTCGGGCAATGACGGCTAATTTAAGCCGTAAATAAAAAGGGCCGCGAAAGCGGCCCTTTTTGTATTTGTGGATCGAATTAAAACCGCCAGCGCAGCGCCATCTGCAATGCACGACCCTGCGGAGCATCGTCATCGAGTGTGCTGCGCCAATACGCGTATTGAATGCTGGCTTGTGCGTCACCCGGAACGTGTAGCGTTGGGCTGAGATTAAGAATGAGTTGTGGCGCCACACCGACGCGGGTGCTTTGCCCTCGCTGCGCACGGCTGTAATCGACGTAGCCACCGACTGACCAGTTTTGATGGCCAGACTCCGACACGATCGGCAATCCTGTCGGCTGCAACTGCCATCGGAAACCAGGTCGCTTCGCGTTGGCGCGCACATAGAGATTGAAATGAAATTGGCCGGCTTCCGGCAGGTTCGTAAAGAAACCTAGGCCGTATCGGATCGACTCCCAATCGGCGCGCGTATCAAAGCCTGCTGACAACAATAAATTGCGTGCGGCGCCGCCGGAGTTGATGTTGCGCTGCTGCAGAATCTGACCGATGCTGATCTGCGTCATGTTTTGCGGGTGACCAAACATGGCGGGCGATGGCGGCGCGCTATAGAGCAGATAGTCGCGATAATTCCAGCGTGGCGTGGCAGTGGAGTTGTCAGCTGCGTGCGCGCATTTGGCACTGCAAGTGAGCGCGGCGACCAGCAATGGATACGTCGCGAGTGATCGCCATTGCGCGACCAAAATACGGATGTCATCGTCAAGCATTGCCGCCTCCACACGAACTCGGAAGTCCTGTGTGGAATCATGCGCGGCTTAGCGAGGAGTGGCGTTCCGTCGAAGCGTGATGTTTCTGCCGTTTATCTGCCGTGCAGGTTTAGGACAAGGCCGCGACGCGAAGCACTTTCAGGTGGTATTTGCGTTGAAGCTTCTTCGAAAATTGGGTCGCTTCTTTCTGTGTCGCAAAGTTTCCAAAGGTCACGCTATACGGGGCCTGCGGCTTGCCGGTTTCGCGAACCGTGGTTCTCAGGGTTCGCTTTGCGAGCTTATAAGCGATGCCTTCTGCGGCCTCACGGCTCCGTGCCGTGGCGATCACCACAACCCACTGTGGAGAAGTGTTCACGGCTTTGCGTGGGGCGGGTGCAGACGCAGGTGTAGACACAGGTGCGGATACGGGTGCAGCTACTGCAGCGACAACTACCGGCGCCGGCGTTACTTGGATCTTCGGAGGCGTCGTCACATTGACGGGACGGAGCTCGGCTTCTGCGGTATCGACCGTGCTTTGCTCAGCCGTCAGCAGACGATCTTTCAGCTCTGTTTCGCCGCCCGGCAGAAATTGCAGCGGGCCTCCGGTTCGGTGCCGCAGGCAATCTCCAGCAAAGTCGAGTCGTTGCTCGCCTACGCTACCGGTGATTTCGAGTGCGCCTTGATGGAGGCATACCGCTTCGCCTTCACTGTTGGCGAACGCCCACATATCGGCGCCGAGCGCGCGCACCTGAAGTGGCCCGACATTCAGGCGATAGTCTTTGGGCACGGTATTGCTGGCGGGGTAGGCCTCCAACGTTAGTTCGCCGCGCACCAGTTGCGCCCGCAGTACTTCGCCGCGACCGAGATTGGCTGGTGATGCGCCATGAATAAGCAGCTGACTGGAGGTCCCGAGTGTGAGAATTCCGTCGCGGGCAAAGTGCATGGTCACCGAAGCGCGGCTGCCGCCGGTTTTGATGATGTCGCCTTCGGCCAGCGTTTGACGCACTTGCAATGCCGTCGTGCGATTGTCACGAATGAGCTGCGCGGGCTGTATGACTTCAGCAGCGTCGAGTGGAATTTCTGCACGTGCAGGCAGGGCGACGGCGGCCAGCAGGCCGATCAGGATCGTATAGCGCATACGGCATTATTTTGTATGGCCGCGATCACTGCAAGCCATGCTAGGATTCGCGCGCGGTAGCAGCCCATAACAACCGCTCCAAACATGCCCGACGCGCAAGATTCACCTGAGCCTTTCCCTACTGATGCCGCCATCTGCAGCGCGGCGCATTTGCGTGGCGTGATCTTATGACCGGCGTGGTGGTGGTTGACCAGCGCTCAGACTGGCCCGTCGATATTCCCGACGTTGAAGTGGTTACTGCTTGGGATTACCTCACGCACGAAACGCATACGCGCGCACCGCGCACGACGCGCATCTACAACCTCTGTCGTTCGTTTAGTTATCAGAGCACCGGCTATTACGTGTCGCTGCTCGCGAGTGCGCGTGGACACAAGCCGCTGCCAGAAGTCACCACAATTCAGGATTTGAAGCTGGCGGAATCACCGTCTGTACTCAATGATGAAATCGAAGAGCTGATTCAGCAGAGTCTTGCGCGTATCGGTTCGTCTGAGTACGTGATGAACGTTTACTTTGGCGTATCGCTGGCCAAGCGTCACGAACGTCTCGCGCGTGCGTTGTTCAATCTGTATCCCGCGCCCTTGCTACAAGCCAAGTTTGTTTATCGCGATGACGAATGGCGCGTCGATACCTTGGGTGCCATCGCTTTGGGCGAAGTACCGCCATCGCATCACGAAATTTTGTATCAAGCGGCCGGCGGCTACTTCACGCGCAAACGCTCGCCGCGTGCGAAGAAAGAATCTGCACGTTACGACTTAGCGATTCTGGTTAACGAAGACGAGAAAGAGCCGCCGTCGAATGCACGAGCGCTCAAGCTATTTGAGAGAACGGCAGAAGATCTTGGCTTTGAAGTCGAGTTTCTCGACAAGGGTGACTACGGTCACGTTGCTGAGTTCGATGCACTATTCATTCGCGAGACTACGGCGGTTAATCATCACACTTATCGCTTCGCACGACGTGCCGCACGTGAAGGTTTGATTGTTGTGGATGATCCGGTTTCGATTTTGCGCGCAGCGAATAAAGTATTCCTCGCACAGTTGATGGATCGTCACCGCATCCCGCAGCCGAAGACACTGTTGATTCATCGCGGCAACGTCAGTCATGTTGCGCGTGAGTTGGGTTTCCCTTGCGTGCTCAAGCAGCCGGACTCGCAGTTCTCGAAAGGCGTGATCAAGGTTGAGACCGAGGCCGAGCTCAAACGTCAGACGCGCGAAATGTTGGAGCGCTCTGATCTGATCATCGCGCAGTCGTTTGAACCGACTGAATACGATTGGCGCGTCGGCGTGCTCGATGGCCAACCGCTTTACGCCTGTCGCTACTACATGGCCAAAGAACATTGGCAGGTCGTGAAGCGCGGCAAGAACGGCGGCAAGCAAGAAGGCAAACACGAAACGCTGGATATCAAAGATGTTCCGGCGCAGGTGTTGACCATTGCCGTGCAAGCCGCGCGAGCTGTCGGCAACAGTCTCTACGGTGTCGATCTCAAGCAGTTCGGCAAAGTCGTGAAGGTCATTGAGGTTAACGACAACCCGAATATCGATTTCGGCGTTGAAGATTTGTTTCTGAAGGAAACGCTCTATCGAAAGGTGATGGAGTATTTTCTTAAACGTCTTGAAGCACGCACCAAGACATGAGCGCCATCAAGATTCGCCGTGGCGCTGCAAAAGACGCTGCAGCAATCTTGGAAATGGAATCGCATTTTCCTTCTGACCGAATGTCTGCACGTTCCGTGCGGAATTTTCTGCGTGCGCCGAGTGCGCATGTCTGGGTCGTCGAAGCAGCGAATGAACTGGTGGGTTCGCTGGTCTTGCTCACGCGCAAGGGCGTTCACAGCGCGCGTATCTATTCAGTGATTGTGCTACCGCAGATGCGCGGGCAAGGACTCGCTGCAAAGTTGGTCGCCGCTGCAGAAACACAAACGCGCAAGTTGGGTTTAAGCGCGGTCACGCTCGAAGTGCGTCAAGACAACAGCGCCGCAAGGGCGCTGTATCGCAAGCTGGGTTACGCCGAAGAAAAATCGCTGCCCGCTTTTTACGACGATGGCAGCGACGGATTGCGTTTGCGTAAAGCGCTTTAGAACGGCTTCACAACCGCCAAGATCACCATCGTGACCAAGAAGAAGGCTGGCACTTCATTGATGAGCCGATAGTAGCGCCCGCTCTTGGTGTTGGTCTTGGTACGGAAGCGCTTCATCGGCGCAATCAGCCAATGGTGATAGCCGATCAGCAGCAACGCGAGGCCCAACTTGGCGTGCACCCAACCCATCTGCATATATGCCGTGTTGTTCATCAGCATCAGCACGCCGCAGACCAGTGTGCCGAGCATACCGATGCTCATGATCGCGAACAGTTTGCGTTCCATTGTTACAAAGCGTTGATGGCCAGCTTCGTCAGTGACTTCCGTGTGGTACACGAACAAGCGCGGCAGATAGAACAGGCCGGCGAACCAAGTGACCATGAAGATGATGTGAAACGCTTTGAGCCAGAGCACGAGAACCTTCCTTACGCAGGGGCAGACGCATGACTAGCGCGTCCAGAAGGCCTATTATCGCGCCCTTGGTTTTGGAAGTGGCAGAAAAAGAGATGATTAAGGTAGGCATCGTTGGCGGCACCGGATACACCGGCGCCGAATTGCTGCGGATTCTCGCGCAGCACCCGCAGGTTCAGGTTCAGGTTCTCACCTCGCGCCAGGAAGCCGGCCGTCGCGCCGATGCGCTTTATCCTTCGCTGCGCGGCCATACCGATCTTTGCTATAGCGCGCCTGACGTTGCCACGCTGAAAGGTTGCGACGTGGTGTTCTTTGCCACGCCACACGGCACCGCCATGCAGATGGCGCCGGAGCTGGTGGCTGCGGGCGTCAAGATCGTCGACCTGTCGGCTGACTTCCGTTTGAAAGACACCGCGCAGTTCAAGCACTGGTACAAGATGGACCACAGTGCGACGGATCTGCTGAGCGAAGCGGTTTACGGTTTGCCAGAACTTCATCGTGACGAGATTCGCAAAGCGCGGGTCATCGGCAACCCCGGCTGCCACGCCACCGCTACACAGCTGGCTTTGGCGCCGCTGCTGGCTGCGGGCGTAATTGAAACCGACGGCATCATTGCGGACAGCAAGACTGGTATCTCGGGCGCGGGTCGCGAACTCAAGCTCGGCTCGATGTATAGCGAGACCGCCGACATGCTCAAGGCTTATGCCGTGACCGGACATCGTCACCAGTCTGAGATTGATCAGGAACTCGGCATCGTTGCTGGCGGCCCTGTGGGCGTGACGTTTGTGCCGCACCTGACGCCGATGATTCGTGGCATTCATGTCACGGCTTATGCGCGGCTGAAAGATCGCTCCGTCGATCTGCAGAAGTTGTTTGAAGCGCGTTATCAGAACGAGCCGTTTGTGGATGTATTGCCTGCGGGCGATCACCCAGAAACGCGTTCGGTGCGCGGCGGAAATGTTTGCCGTATTGCCGTGCACAAAGCACCGGACACCAAGACGGTGGTCGTGCTGTCGGTGATCGACAACTTGGTGAAGGGCGCTTCTGGCCAGGCTGTGCAGTGTATGAATCTCATGTTTGGTCTCGATGAAACATTGGGTCTGAAAGCACCGCCTTTGATGCCGTAAGCGAATCTCTTGAAGAAGCACCAAATCATCATTCAGCAGCACCGGCCTTGGCGTAAGCCAGGTTTCGTTGCGGCTGGTGCTGCCCTGTTGGCGTTGGGCGCATTTGCGCTTTACAGCTATACGCGTGCACATACGGTGTCTGACTTCGCGCGTTCGCAGTTGGAGGTCGAGCAGCTGCGCGATGAGCGTCGTCAGCTCAGTCACGATCTGCGCTCGGCGCTCAAAGAAGTGTCGACGCTGAAAGATCAGGTGGTCTACACCCAGCAATCTGGCGAGATTGATACCCAGGCCTGCGATACGGTGAAGGGCTCGCTCGGTGGTTTACAGAAAGAAGTGTCAGATCTGCGCGAGCAGCTGGCGTTTTATCGCGGCATCGTTTCGCCTGACCTTGCACGCGCTGGTGTGCGAATTTATGACATGAAATTGATTCCCGGGGCTAATCCACGAGCGTTTCGCTATGAATTAGCCCTGATTCAGTCCGTGCGCCATGACCGTCGCATCGATGGCAGCATCAATTTGTTGATCGAAGGCTCGCGACTGGGCGTCAAACAAACCCTGCGTTGGGAAGATGTCGCCACTGGGGATACTAAAAATCTGCTATTTTCCTTCAAGTACTTTGAAGAATTCTCCGGCGAGTTGAATCTGCCCGAGGGATTTAAGCCGATGCGAGTGACCGCCAAGCTGGTCACAGATGTGGAAGGAGCCCCGCCAGTTGAGGATCAGTTCGACTGGAACAAAATCGTTCTGAAGCGAGAGTAAGGAAATGAGCAAACTATTTGGAAGCAGCCCAGCCAAAACGGGCGGTAGCGTCGACACCCTCATTGGCCGTCAGACCGAAATTCTCGGTGACGTGCGTTTTGCCGGTGGCCTTCATATCGACGGCAAGATCAAAGGCAAGGTCGATTCATCGGGCGACAAGAACTCTTCTTTGTCGGTAAGTGAGTCGGGATGCATTGAAGGCGACGTTCGCGTCCCCAATATAGTGTTGAACGGTCAGGTTGTCGGAGATGTACATGCCGCCGGCAAGATCACACTGGCAGCAAGAGCGCGCGTGGTGGGCAATGTCTACTACCGCATACTGGAAATGGAAGGCGGCGCGGCAGTTAATGGCCAGCTGGTGCATGAAACCGGTGACGGACATGCAACGCCTGCGTTACAGAATTCTGGCGATGACAACACGGACGAACTCCGTGAAGCACGCCGCTTAAAAGGGCTTTAATTTAGCCCAGAGGTTGTGTCATGGATTTGAACGATACCCACGCGCAGGCGCAGGAACTCCCACTGGTGAATTTCACCGATTCAGCGGCGGACAAAGTGCGCGAGCTGTTGAGTGATGAAATTAATACCGAGCAGATGCTGCGGGTGTTTGTCACTGGCGGTGGCTGCTCCGGATTTCAGTACGGATTCAAGTTTGATGAGCACAGCGAGGAAGATGACACGGTTGTCGTGAAAAACGGCGTGACGTTGTTGATCGATCCGATGAGTCTCCAGTATCTGACTGGTGCGGATATCGACTACAAGGAATCGGTTGAGGGCTCGCAGTTTGTGATTCGCAATCCGAATGCTTCCACGACCTGCGGTTGCGGATCATCGTTCTCGGTTTGATCTGGTAAATATTTGCGCAAACAAAAAAGCGGCCTTCGGGCCGCTTTTTTGTGTCTGAGGTTTAAGGGAGACAGACGGCTGGTAGTCTTCCTTCTTCCTGCGCGGCCAATACTTCTGCCGCAATGATGCCTGCGTCCGGAAAGGGCACTGGCAAATCGAGAACATCGCTATCGCGTCTTAGCGTCCAGCACGGCTGCGCAATTTGTAGTTTGCCGGGTGTGGCCGAGAGCGGACCGGTGAGAAAGCGTTTGCTGCCGAAGTGCGCACGAATGAAAGTTTGTACGGCTGCCGGCTGTGTATCGAGCTTGTTCCAGATTGCTTTAGGCACTTCCACCGCAGAACGATAAACATGCGGATTGCCGTCGAGGCCACGCGCGCGGCGTTCTTGTCGAAGGCCGTCGGTGCTGTGCAGTACGAGATCGAGTGGCTTGCCTTCGATCTGCAGACGCAAGGTGGCGGGTGAGCAGTAAGGATTGAAGTCGAGTACTTCTGCTGCGTAGCCATCAATGTTGCCGCTGTAGCGGCTGTCTTCTGGCAGATAGCGCGCGGTGTCTTGCAAGGGCATTTCAGTGCCGCGAATCGCTTCGTCAGTGCGCACGAACTTCCATTTTCTTTCGGCAATATCTTTCTGCCAGTAACCCGTGCGGCCACTGCTGTCCCAGCCTTCTACACGCATGATGCGATGGCGTGTATCCGGCGGAAGTTTGCGCAGGCTCAGGCGATTGGTGAATCGGCCAGGGATCGTGCTGTGTGCAATCCAGTCTGGCGCAGGGAGTTGCAGTAGCGGCGCGGCGACGTTTTCTTGGTCTTGCCATGAGTAATCAAAGAACACGGCGTTGCCGCCGGATACATCGAACTCGTAAAGGCGCGTGTAGATGCGTCCGTCGCGGCCAACCACCATCACGGTTGATCCGCTGCCAGTGAGGCCCGCCATCGGCACCGTGCCGCGCTCAGGGCCGCAGACTTCGCGGCTCTCGTCGCTGGGCAGCCAAGGATCCATGTAAGTGATGCGCAGACCATCGCCACGTAGCGCGTAGACGGTGAGGATGCCGTAGATCGCTTGTTCGCGGCCTGCGGAGTCGATGTAGTTCACGTCGTCGCTTGAGCCGGAAGTGTGCGAGGTTGCCCAGTCACGCACGTCGGCGGGAATCGCTTCGCCCATGTCAGTCCAGAACGGCGCGCCCCAGCGGCGCGTCCAACCGCTGGCACCGGGCCCGTAGTTGGCGCTGTCCCAGCTGTAAATATCGCGGGCTTGATTGAGTGCGAGCACGACGGTGCCGTCGGCGGAGACTTCGCTCACTTTGCCTTGCAGGCAGCGCGGCACCAGCATTTCGCGCCACATCTCCTGTGTGCCAGTGACTTCTTCATTGGCTTTTACAAACAAACGTCCTTCACGCACGGCGACGTAGTGCTTGGCGGTGTAGCTTTCACGCGTGCCGCGCAGATGTACGCGCGCGGGCAGGGTGACGGCAATGCTGGGTTCTGCAGCGGCACCGCCTTCAATTGCATCGGGGCCTAGTGAGCCGTGATCAATCGGCAGCGAAGCGAGCAGGCCTGTAGTGCCCAAGTAATCGTCGACGCAGAGCGGGTCGGGCAGTGTGCGTGTTCCAGACGCGGGGCCGGTATCGGTGATGACTGGACGCGGCTTTGTTGCAGCTTGCTGATCAACGGGGCTGCTGCTGCCACAAGCAGTTAAGAAAATCGCTAAACCAATGCTCGCGGCTGACGTGATCTTGATTGCAGGCATTGGATTTTCTGAGTCGCTAATGGGGGCGGCAAACTATCACCTGCTTTGCTCGCTCAGAAGTAGAAAATCAGCCTAAGCAGGCTGATGTGCTTCAAGCGCGGAAAATGCCACCGAGAATGCTGGACGCGCTGGCGCCGGTGACTGCGGGAAGATTGCCGGGCAGATTGTTGATCGTGCGCATGGCCAGCCACGCAAAAGCTGCAGCCTCGACCCAACTGCTGGACAGACCATAGTCATCGCTGACGCCCACCGGCTTTCCGCTGAGCGCGGTCAAGCGCTGCATCAAGAAACCATTTTTAGAGCCGCCACCGCAGACGATGATGCGATGTGTTGTTGGAGCGTGAGCAGCGATGGCATCGACGATGCTGCGCGCAGTGAGTTCACACAGCGTGCGTTGCACGTCTGCAGGCGACAGCTGCGTCAGTGTCGGGTAACGCTGTTCCAGCCAATCAAGATGAAAGTCGCCACGACCTGTGCTCTTTGGCGGTGTTAATGCGAAGTAGGGATCGGCAAGCAGGGCGTCGAGCAAGTTTTGGTTCAGCGTGCCGGCGGCGGCGAATTCGCCGTTGTGATCGAAAGATTTCTGTAAGTGACGCGCAGCCCACTCGTCCATCAATCCATTGCCAGGGCCGGTATCAAAACCGCGCACTGGTTTTTCGTCGCATGGCAACACAGTGATGTTGGCAATGCCGCCGATATTTACGGCGCAACGCATTTCGTTGCGTGAGCCAAAGATTGCTTCGTGAAACGCAGGCACAAGCGGCGCGCCATGACCACCGAGCGCCATGTCTTTGCGGCGGAAATCAGCGACGGTATCGATGTCGGTGTGCGCGCTGATCAGACTGGGGTTGCCTAGCTGCAGACTGCTGCCAAGAACCAGCGGATCATGAAAAATGGTTTGGCCGTGGCTGCCGATGGCGGTGATTTGCGAAGGCTGCACGCCAGCTTGCGCGATGAGTTCTTGCACGGCCGATGCAAATGTTTTGGCTACGCCCTGGTCAAGCTCAACAAATTCACGCAGCGTGAGGCTGGGTTCGCGGCGCTGTAAATGCAGAAGCCGCTCACGGAGAGCGACTTCGTATTGCAGCGTATGTGTCGCAACGAGTTTGCGAAAAATCAGACCGTCAAATTCGCATAGCGCCGCGTCGACGCCATCCATGCTGGTTCCCGACATGACGCCAATATATAAAGCGCGCATGTCGCTAACCTACATTAGCCGCGAGTGTTGGCAGCTTTGCTGAGTTTCGCTTTGCGGCTTTTCGTTGTGTCTTGTTTGTCGTTCGACGCAGTGACAGGGCTGAGTTCATCCATCATCGCGATGACCAATGCATTCTCAGCACGCCATTTTGCCAACTGTGAACGCGAGAGCGGATTGGCGCGTGGCAGCGCAACAGTCAGCGGATTCTTGTACTGCCCGTTGACGTGGAATTCATAGTGCAAGTGCGGCGCGGTTGCGAGACCGGTCGAACCGACATAGCCGATGACCTGGCCCTGACGGACTGGTTGGCCTTGGCGCAAGCCTTCGCGATAACGCGAGAGATGTGCGTAAACGGTTTCGTACTTCGAGCCGTGCTTGAGCACGATCACATTGCCGTAGCCGCTCTTGATGCCTTTGAACTCTACTTTGCCGTCGGCGGTTGCCTTCACTGGCGTGCCAGTCGCTGCAGCATAGTCCACGCCTTTGTGTGCGCGGATAATGTTGAGGATGGGATGGCGACGTGCGAGGTTGAAGCCGGAGCTGATGCGTGCAAAATCGACTGGCGTGCGGATAAACGCTTTGCGAGGCGACTGACCATCTGGTGCGTAATAAGCGAACGTGCCGTTAGCGCGGGTGTATCGCATCGAGCGGTAGGTGCGACCGCGGCTGGTCAGTGAGGCGGCAATGATGTCGCCGTCACGAACTTTCTCGCCGTTCTCTTTGTAGAGCGTTTCATAGATCACGACGAAGCGATCGCCGTCGCTCAAGCCGAGTGCAAAGTCGACGTCATAGTTGAACAGCGAAACAAACGATGAAATCTGACGCTTGCTGAGTCCGGCCTTAGCGCCGTCTACATATAGTGAATGGGTGATCGTGCCGGCAGCTTGAGCAATGCGGCGTTCAAGTTCGGCTTCAAGGGTGATTGCTTCTAGCTTGTCGTTAACGCGACGGACTTGCAGCGTGTGCGTCTGATCGAGTTCGAACGACAGTTCTTCGAGTTCGCCTTCTGAGTTTTTGCGCAGGCTGATCTTGTCACCGGAGCGCAGCTTTTTGAGGCGCGAAGTGGATTTGCCGAGCGCCATCAAAGCAAGCCATTCATCTTTGGCCATGCCTTGCCCTTCGATGATCGAAGAGATGGTTTGGTTTGCTTTGACTTCTACAGTGACCCAGTCAGTGGAGCTTGGAATGGGCAGGGTGTCGCTTACGGAATCTTGAACGGCAGTATCGAACGCAGCACCCGTGGTGGCGTCGGTGGTGGTGATTGCAGTTGTCGCTTCGTTCGGTGTTGCGGTGTGACGGCTGGCAGTACCTTCACGCGTCAGCAACGCTGTGAGGCTTACTGCGCAAATTCCGGCCATCAATACCGAGCGCCACGCTGCCAATCGGCGAGGCGCGGTGCTTAAGCTATAATCTTGCTTCATCTATTTGATCCAAAAGATAAACGGGCCGCGCTTAGAGCGCAGTCACTCTCCCTGTTTTTTGGGTGACTCAAGTCTTTTTTGGTGCAGCAAAGACGTAAGGGAACATAATTTCTCATATGACGCAAGCACTTGGGTTATCTTGTTGGTGTCCGTCACAAAGTTAAACAAAACAACACTCGAGGGTTTGCCCTCACCAAAGTCCAAGCAAAAATCATGACAATTGACCTCGCCGAAATCGAACGCGGTACAGAAGAAATCATTCCTCGCGAAGAGTTCCGTACGCGGCTTAAAGAAGCGGCGGAAAAAGGTGTAAAGCTACGAATTAAGGCCGGCTTCGACCCGACAGCTAAAGATTTGCACCTTGGACATACGCTGCTGCTCAACAAGTTGCGTGCGTTTCAAGAGGCTGGGCACGAGGCAATCTTCCTGATCGGCGACTTCACCGGCATGATCGGCGACCCCACGGGCAAGAACGAAACGCGCAAGCCTTTAACGCGCGAGCAGGTTGAAGAGAATGCAAAGACCTACAAGGATCAGGTTTTCAAAATTCTGGATCCTGAGCGCACCACCATCGCGTTTAATAGCCATTGGCTAGACAAGCTGGGCGCTGAGGGCATGATCCGTCTCGCTGCGCAGCATACGGTCGCGCGCATGATGGAGCGTGATGATTTCAGCAAGCGTTACAAAGAAGGCTTGCCGATCGCCGTGCATGAGTTCCTCTATCCCTTATTGCAGGGTTACGACTCCGTGGCCTTGAAGGCGGATGTGGAGCTGGGCGGCACCGATCAGAAATTCAATCTGCTAGTCGGGCGTCATTTGCAGCAGACGCATCAACAGCGTCCGCAATGCATCATGACGGTGCCTATCCTTGAGGGTTTGGACGGCGTTCAGAAGATGTCGAAGTCTCTGGGCAACTACATTGGTGTCAATGATGCGCCGGGCGAGATGTTCGGCAAGATCATGAAGATCTCCGACACGCTGATGTGGCGCTATTACGACTTACTGTCGTTCCGCCCCTTAAGCGAGATCGCGGGCTTGCGTGCCAGCGTTGAGCAGGGCGCCAACCCACGCGATATCAAATTTGCATTGGGGCAGGAGATCGTTGCGCGCTTCCATGGTGTTGCAGCGGGCGAGGCGGCGCAGAAAGAATTTGTGTCGCAGTTCAGTCAGGGAGAGCTTCCTGAGAATATTCCAGAGGTAGAGATCGCTGTGCCTGCAGCTGGCATGGGATTGGCGCACGTTCTTAAGCAAGCGGGGCTTGTGGCCAGTAATACAGAAGGCAATCGCATGATCGAGCAGAAGGCGGTTCGCGTGGATCAGCAGCGTGTAGAAGACAAAGGTCTGGCGTTGTTGCCGGGGAAGACTTATCTCCTGCAAGTGGGTTCGCGTCGTTATGCACGTGCGGTGCTTAAAGCGAATAGTTAAGCGCTTTCAAAGTGTCACTAAAAATGCCCCGCTTTGCGGGGCATTTTTTATGCAGTTGGTTTTTGCTGTTTGCATGCCGCAGATTCGAAAATTAAGCCGTTAAATGTTTAATTTGATCGAATATAGAAGAATTACCATTTGAAGCACGTGGAAATTCTGCGCAATTTGGCCTGTTGAATGCTCATTTTAAAACTAAAAATTCGTTATTAATCATTGGTTTAATATTTTCTTCATAAAAGGTTGTTGACGCCCTATCAGCCCTATGTAGAATTCGCCTCCCCGCTGACGCCGCTTTGAAGTTTTGAAGCGAGCCGACAGCCAGATCTTTAACAGTCAAAGCAAGTAATTTGTGTGGGTGCTTCCGTG
>NZ_QANS01000018.1 GCF_003052265.1 Stenotrophobium rhamnosiphilum | reverse complement strand
GAGCGGTGAACAGACCACCTTTAACTTCACCTTTATCGCACCCGATGAAGGCCGGGCCAGCGAGTTCACTGCTTTTGCGGTGACCTCGCTACTGCCGGCCAATCCACTCTCGCTAGAACTCGACACCGCCAGAGCGACCAACACCGCGCCAGTGGCAGTCAATGACAGCGCCAACGTGGTGAAGGGCAGTACTGTGGCAACGACAATCTTGGTGTTGGCCAACGATAGCGATGCAGACGGCGATGCGCTGACGCTAAGTGCCGTCTCTCAGCCGGCTCAGGGTGTCGTCAATATCATCAATGCCGGCAAGGCGCTGAGCTATCAGGCACCGATTCGATTCGTCGGCACCGAAACCTTTGGATACACGGTGATCGATGGCAAAGGCGGCAGCGCCGCGGGGCGGGTGACGGTTCAGGTTCAGGTTCCGACGGGGTTGGCATCGCTGCGGGTGACTGGGGCGCACGTTGGGAGTCGAGCGGATGCAATCGCCTGCCCTATTGTTCGCAACGGGGTCTGTGCGAGTCCCGCGCCACTGTTTGAGACGAGTCGGTTTTTCAATGAGACGACTGGAATACCCGGCTCTGACCAAACCACCGAGGCTGCGGGGGCGAATTTCGATGGAATGAATGTGAGTGTTGATACTGAAGGCTCATTTACAGTGAGTGGTTTCGCGGGAAATGCTGGCCAGATCGAGTTGCGCTGCAGGGCCTCGGGTAATGGAACAGGCTCTGGCGGGAGGACTGATGTTGCTTACGGCGGCAGCAGCGCCAGCGGCAGCAGCGTCACTTTCAGGATCGAAGGTGAAGGTGCGTTGAGATACGAAATTAACGTCGTATCGAGCGCGAGTGGAGTCACGCCACCGGATAAGCCCTCCGCGGGACAGGTCAGTGTTAGCTTGGGCCAGGGCTTCGAAGTGCGGCACACCAGCGTCGATGGGCGGAGTCAGATTGGCGAGAACAGTGGTTTTCTGGAAGTAGGTTCTTACTCGGTGGATATCGTCTGCATCGACAAAGTCAGTGGCGCAGGCGGCAGCGCGAACGGCAGCGGTGTTGTGAGTCTCACCCTGTCTCCTTGAGCAAGGCACTCAGCAATTCATGTGATCCCAGTCCGAGGGCTGGACCGCTGCAAGCGGCGCGTGCCTTTTGAAAACCGTGCAGCGCCATTTTACGGATGGGATTTTTAGGCGAAATTGATTGATCGCAGTAAATTAAGGCCGCAGTGTGGGTTTTAGGGGCGGCAATATCGTCTTGTCACGTCGTATGCAGTGATGAGTTTGGCTAGAGCCGGGTCTTGATCGACGCGAGCAGGTTGGCGGCGAGCTCATTGCGATTACTGGCGTTGAAGTGCGCGTAAATCTGACGGCTGTGATAAATCGCGGTGTTGATACTGATGCCGCAGCGATCGGCAATTTCGCGATGCTGCGCTCCGCGCGCCAGCCAATAACAAATTTCAGTTTGTCGTGACGTCAGTGGGGTGCGATGCACCGCTTCGATCAAACGCAATGCAACGGGGACTTCATGCGTCACCGTAATGCCGTAGGCAATGACGTGATTGCCGGTCGAAATTTGATCTCCGACATTTTCCGGCGTTGCATCGAGGATGTATGCACGGAAGTTAAATCGCCCCCAAGGACTGTTTTTATCCAGGGCTGGCGGCTGCCCGGCATGATCCTGATGATTGATCTGGCGTATTGAGCGCAGAACTCGCAGCAGATCTTCTGGCAACGAGCCTTTCTGACGCCAGTGCTCACCAAATGCGAGCGTCATTAGTCGCTCAGCGTTTGGGGATAAATGACGCAGACGCATATCACCGCCCACAACGAGCAGCGCACATTCCTTGTTGTCGTATTCGAGTGTTGCTGTCGGANGCAGCGCACATTCCTTGTTGTCGTATTCGAGTGTTGCTGTCGGAGCGCGTGGCTCCAGTGCGTGAGCGATCCAATGCTGCACGCGCGCCATCGGTTGTAGTTCGGCGCGGCTGACGAGCTGGTTGTGATGTTTGCGAGAGTCGCGTCCCAGAATCAATCGGCCCAGTGGTTGACCGTTACGTAAGCGTGGCAGCAAGCGAGCGCCATCGTCGCCGCCAGCGGGGCGCAGCGCTTCGTTATGAAATGCATGATGCAGATATTCCGAACGTGAAATCCGCATGGATTCCGTCATCGGAGTCGGGCCAAATTCATAGAGCTCAGAATTGCGCCGCGAACGCATCACCT
>NZ_QANS01000011.1 GCF_003052265.1 Stenotrophobium rhamnosiphilum | reverse complement strand
TCTTCGTCAGTGCAGCCGTCGTCGTCGTCTTGCCATGGTCAACGTGGCCAATCGTGCCAACGTTTACGTGAGGCTTGACGCGCTCAAATTTCTCTTTTGCCATTGCTATGTCCTTCCAAATCTTGAAACAGAACTGGTTTAAAAACTAAATTTTAACTTGCTAGCAGCGAACTGCCCGCTTGCTTACTTCTTAGCCAGAGCAGCGGCGACGTTAGACGGCGCTTCCTGGTACTTCTTGAATTCCATGGTGTACGTCGCACGGCCCTGGCTCAGTGAGCGCAGTGAGGTCGAGTAACCAAACATTTCTGACAACGGCACTTCGGCCTTGAGGACCTTCACGCCTGCATTGTCATCCATGCCGAGGATGATGCCGCGACGACGGTTGACGTCGCCCATGACATCGCCCATGTAATCTTCTGGCGTTTCAACTTCGACGCCCATGATGGGTTCGAGGATGACTGGGTTCGCTTTCTGGCAGCCTTCTTTGAATGCCATCGACGAAGCAACGCGGAACGCAACTTCGCTGGAGTCGACGTCGTGGTACGAACCGTCGAACAGCGTGATCTTGATGTCGACGACTGGATAGCCAGCCATAACACCCGTCTTGATTGCATCTTTCAGGCCCTTGTCGACGCCTGGGATAAATTCTTTTGGAATCACGCCGCCAACGATACCGTTGACGAATTCGTAACCCTTGCCCGCTTCCTGCGGTTCGATGCGGAGCCAAACGTGGCCGAACTGTCCCTTACCACCGGACTGCTTGGCGTATTTGCCTTCCTGCTCGACGCTCTTGCGGATCGTTTCGCGGTAAGCAACCTGCGGAGGACCAACGTTAGCTTCAACCTTGAACTCGCGCTTCATACGATCGACGAGAATTTCGAGGTGAAGTTCGCCCATGCCGGCGATGATGGTCTGGCCGGTTTCTTCGTCCGTCTTAACGCGGAACGAAGGATCTTCTTGAGCAAGACGATTGAGCGCAATGCCCATCTTTTCTTGGTCAGCCTTGGTCTTAGGTTCAACAGCCTGGCTGATCACTGGCTCAGGGAAAATCATGCGCTCAAGCACAACCGGCGAGCTAACCGAAGCCAGCGTGGTACCGGTGTAAACGTCTTTCAAACCGATGCAAGCAGCGATGTCGCCTGCGCGCACTTCGTCGATTTCTTCGCGGTTGTTCGCGTGCATCTGCACAAGGCGGCCGATACGCTCGGTCTTGCCACTGCGCGAGTTGTACACGCCGTCGCCTTTCTTCAACACGCCCGAATAGACGCGGATAAAGGTCAACGTGCCGACGAAGGGGTCGGTCATGATCTTGAAGCCCAGCGCCGAGAACGGTTCTTCGTCAGAAGCCTTACGCTCGATGATGGTTTCGTAGTTGTCGGTGTCGTGCGCTTCGATTGGCGGCACGTCGGTTGGCGCAGGCAGATACTCGATGACAGCATCGAGCATGGCTTGCACGCCTTTGTTCTTGAAAGCCGAGCCGCAGAGCATCGGGAAGATTTCCAGCTTCAGGGTGCGCGCACGGATGCCGCCCTTGATTTCTTCCTCGGTCAGCGCAACGCCTTCGAGATACTTGTTCATCAGCTCGTCGCTGGACTCAGCGGCGGCTTCGACCATCTTCTCGTGCCATTCGTTGGCCGTGTCGACCAAGTCAGCAGGAATATCGCCGTAGGTAAAGGTAACGCCCTTGTCTTCTTCATTCCAAAGGATCGCCTTCATCTTGATGAGGTCGACAACGCCTTTGAAATTTTCTTCAGCACCGATAGGAATCTGAAGTGGGACAGGGTTAGCGCGCAGACGAGTTTTCATCTGCTCAACAACTTTGAAGAAGTTAGCGCCCGAACGGTCCATCTTGTTGACGAACGCGAGACGCGGAACTTTGTACTTGGTCGCCTGACGCCAAACGGTTTCAGACTGAGGCTGTACGCCACCGACCGCGCAATACAACATGCAAGCGCCGTCGAGCACGCGCATGGAGCGTTCAACTTCAATGGTGAAGTCAACGTGTCCAGGGGTGTCGATGATGTTGATGCGATGCTGTTCGAACTGACCGCCCATGCCCTTCCAGAAGCAGGTGGTAGCAGCCGACGTAATCGTAATGCCGCGCTCCTGTTCCTGTTCCATCCAGTCCATCGTCGCGGCGCCGTTGTGCACTTCACCGATCTTGTGGTTTACACCGGTGTAGAACAGCACGCGCTCGGTCGTCGTCGTCTTTCCTGCGTCAATGTGCGCAGAAATGCCGATGTTGCGATAGAGATTGATGGGGGTGTTACGGGCCACAGGAAATCCTCGAATTGCGTTAGATGGCTACAGCGCTGATCACTACCAGCGGAAGTGGGCGAAAGCCTTGTTGGCTTCTGCCATCTTGTGCGTGTCTTCGCGCTTCTTAACAGCTGCGCCGCGGTGCTCGGAAGCATCCAGCAGCTCGCCAGCAAGACGGTCAGCCATGCTCTTTTCGCCGCGCGAACGGGCAGCGTCGATCAGCCAGCGCATGGCCAGCGTGGTGCGGCGGGTTGCGCGCACTTCAACTGGAACCTGATACGTGGCACCACCAACGCGGCGGGATTTCACTTCGACGGCAGGCGCGACGTTGTCGAACGCAGCCTTCAGCACGACAACCGGTTCGGTCGTCTTGCGCTTGGTGGAGATCTGCTCAAGCGCGCCGTAAATGATCTTTTCGGCAACAGCTTTCTTGCCATCTTCCATAACCATGTTCATGAACTTGGTTACGTCCAAAGATTTGAACTTTGGATCTGGGAGGATGACTCGTGTTTCGGGTTTGCGACGACGTGACATGTTTAATTCCTAAATGGTCTTCAGGGTAGGATCGCTACCCTTACTCGGGCAAAAGGCCCGTTCTTACTTCTTCTTGGCGGCTGCTGCTGGTGCGCCGTCTTTCGGACGCTTAGCACCGTACTTCGAACGACCCTGACGACGCTTCTCGACGCCTGAAGCGTCCAGCGTGCCGCGAATCGTGTGGTAGCGAACACCAGGAAGATCTTTTACACGGCCGCCACGAATCATGACGACAGAGTGTTCCTGCAAATTGTGGCCTTCACCACCAATGTAGGAAATCACTTCAAACCCGTTTGTAAGGCGTACTTTGCAGACCTTACGAAGAGCCGAGTTCGGCTTCTTAGGGGTCGTGGTGTACACGCGCGTGCAAACACCGCGCTTTTGTGGTGAGCCACCGAGCGCAGGTACTTTGCTCTTGGTAACTTCACGAGTGCGGCCTTTGCGCACTAACTGATTGGTCGTTGGCACGTCGAAACTGTCCCAGATTGACAAAGAAAAGACAGGCACGCTACTAAGCGCCCGTCGGGAAAGGGCGCGCATCATAAATGCGGCCCCCTAGGGTGTCAACAGGAAAACCCGGATTCTTTCTACGCAAAAGAAGCCAATGAATTCGCCTGCTTACGCAACACCCTTAAAACCGGACGAATCCTGTTTTAATGTGTGTGGCGTTACAAAAAATGTTAAGCAATTACCACAGATTTGACTCCGCTTGCCCTGATAACAAGGCCCCGCATCGCTGCGGGGCCCGGCACTCAGACCAAAAATTAAAACTTATTCTTCGATGCCGCCGTCGCTAACTTCTTCGGTTCCGCCTTCATCTGCGTCATCCGAAGACACGACTGCCGAGCGAACAACGCGCTCGTTGCCGGTTGCGTCAAAGCTGCCGCCACTGTTCAGTGCCGAAGCCTGCAGGTCAGCCAACAGGCTGCCACCGCGGTTCTTGCGACGCTGTTCGTGGTACGCCAAGCCCGTACCTGCCGGGATCAGACGACCAACGATGACGTTTTCCTTGAGGCCGCGCAGGTCATCACGTGAGCCGCGCACCGAAGCTTCGGTGAGTACGCGCGTGGTTTCCTGGAACGAAGCCGCCGAGAAGAACGATTCGGTCGACAGCGATGCCTTGGTGATGCCGAGCAGCTGGCGATCATAGTTGGCAGTGCGGTGTTCCTTGCCGAGCATCTTCTTGTTCTCTGCGAGAACCTGGAAGATTTCGACCTGTTCGCCTTGCAGGAAGCGCGTGTCACCGGTTTCGGTGATCTCAACTTTGCGCAGCATCTGGCGAATGATCACTTCGATGTGCTTGTCGTTGATGCGCACGCCTTGCAGGCGGTACACGTCCTGAATTTCTTTGACCATGTGGTTAGCCAGAGCCGTTACACCCTGCAGACGCAGAATGTCATGCGGGCTCGGTTCGCCGTCCGACATGATTTCGCCCTTCTCAACGTGTTCACCTTCGAACACGCGGATGTCGACCCACTTCGGAACCAGAATTTCGACTTCGCTAGCGTCAGCAAGAACGATCTTGATGCGCTGTTTGCCCTTGGTCGCCGTGCCGAACTTAATCGTGCCTGAGGCTTCAGCAAGAACTGCTGGTTCTTTCGGCTTACGCGCTTCGAACAAGTCGGCAACGCGAGGCAGACCGCCGGTGATATCGCGAGTCTTCGACGATTCCTGAGGGATACGAGCAATGATGCCGCCGACGCTTACTGCGTCGCCGTCTTCAACACCGATAATCGCCTTAGGTGGCAGCGTGTAGCTGGCCGGAATGTCGGTGCCCGGGAAGGTCAACTGCTTGCCCTTGGCATCAACCAGCATCAACATCGGACGCAGGTCTTTACCAGCCGAACCACGAGTCTTCGGTTCCGTAACAACCAGCATGTTCATGCCGGTGAGCGGATCGGTTTCGCGAGTAACGGTGAGGCCTTCTTCGAAGTCCTGGAACTTCACGTAGCCGCCCAATTCGGTAACGATTGGGTGGGTGTGCGGATCCCACTTAGCCAGACGCTGGCCAGACTTCAACGCTTCGCCGTCCTTAACAAGGATGGTTGCGCCGTAAGGAATCTTGTAACGCTCACGTTCGCGGCCGCTGGCGTCGATAACACCGATTTCACCGGAGCGCGAGACCGCTACCAACAAACCATCTTTGTTGTTAACGCTCTTGAGGTTATGTACACGAGCCGTACCGGCTGCGCGCGCATCAACGCCGTCTGCCGAAGCAGCACGTGAAGCGGCACCACCGACGTGGAACGTACGCATGGTCAGCTGCGTACCTGGTTCACCGATCGACTGAGCAGCGATAACGCCGACAGCTTCACCGATGTTGATCAGGTGACCGCGAGCAAGGTCACGGCCGTAGCACTTACCGCAAATGCCGAAGGGCAGTTCGCAAGTAATTGCCGAGCGGACCCAAACTTCGTCCACGCTGTTGCGTTCGAGTTCGTCAACCAGATGTTCGTCAAGCAGAACGCCGGATTCGACGATGATTTCTTCTGTGCCTGGCTTGTAAACATCGCGCAGCACGGTGCGTCCGAGAACGCGATCGCGCAACGGTTCGAGAACGTCGCCACCTTCCACGATTGGCATCATCTGCAAACCATGTTCGGTGCCGCAATCTGGAGCGGTTACAACCACGTCCTGCGCAACGTCTACGAGACGACGCGTCAGGTAACCGGAGTTCGCCGTCTTCAACGCGGTATCGGCCAGACCCTTACGAGCACCGTGCGTCGAGATGAAGTACTGCAGAACGTTCAGACCTTCACGGAAGTTCGCCGTAATAGGCGTTTCAATGATCGAGCCGTCTGGCTTGGCCATAAGGCCACGCATACCGGCAAGCTGACGAATCTGGGCTTGTGAACCACGAGCACCGGAGTCCGCCATCATGAACACGGAGTTAAACGAAGCCTGCTTGGTTTCCAAGCCTTCTTTGGTCGTAACGGCTTCTGTACCGATACGCGCCATCATCGCCTTCGACACGTCGTCGTTAGCGCGTGACCAGATGTCGACGACGCGGTTGTAGCGTTCGCCCTGCGTGGTCAAACCGGAGCTGTACTCTTCGTCGATTTCTTTAACTTTGCCTTCAGCAGCGGCAAGAATCGTCTTCTTCTCATCTGGCACGATGATGTCATCGAGGCAGAACGAGATGCCCGAACGGGTCGACATACGGAAGCCGGTGTACATCAGCTGGTCAGCGAAGACCACGGTTTCCTTGGTGCCTGCCTTACGGTAGACGTAGTTGATCACGCGGCTGACTTCTTTCTTGGTCAGCGTTTTGTTGATCGTCTTGAACGGAATCGTGGCTGGCAGAATTTCTGACAACAGCGCACGGCCGGTGGTGGTTTCCACCAGATGGAACAGTTCATTGCCAGCGTCGTCATAGTCACGCAGACGAACTTTGATCTTGGCCTGCAAATGCAGCTGGCCAGATTCATAAGCGCGGTGCACTTCTGAAACGTCGGTGCAGACCATGCCTTCGCCTGGAGCGTTGACGCGGTCACGGCTCATCCAATACAAACCCAAAACAACGTCCTGTGAAGGAACGATGATCGGGTCGCCGGATGCAGGCGACAGAATGTTGTTCGAAGCCATCATCAACACGCGCGCTTCCAACTGCGCTTCGAGCGACAACGGTACGTGCACAGCCATCTGGTCACCGTCGAAGTCGGCGTTAAATGCCGTACATACGAGTGGGTGAAGGTTGATAGCCTTGCCTTCGATCAGGATAGGTTCAAAAGCCTGAATGCCGAGACGGTGAAGAGTTGGAGCACGGTTCAACAGAACCGGATGTTCCTTGATGCACTCTTCCAATGCGTCCCACACTGCGGCTTCTTCGCGCTCAACCATCTTCTTTGCAGCTTTGATGGTGGTGGCGATGCCGAGGCGCTGCAGACGTGAGAACACGAACGGCTTGAACAGTTCGAGTGCCATCTTCTTAGGAAGACCGCACTGGTGCAGTTTGAGCGTAGGACCGACCACGATGACCGAACGGCCGGAGTAGTCGACGCGCTTGCCGAGCAAGTTCTGACGGAAACGACCCTGCTTACCCTTGATCATGTCAGCCAAGGACTTCAGAGGACGCTTGTTGGTGCCGGTGATGGCACGGCCACGACGGCCGTTGTCGATCAGGGCGTCAACCGATTCCTGCAGCATGCGCTTTTCGTTGCGCACGATGATGTCAGGAGCGGTCAGCTCAAGCAGACGCTTCAAACGGTTGTTACGGTTGATGACGCGGCGATACAGATCGTTCAGATCTGAAGTCGCGAAGCGGCCACCATCCAACGGTACCAACGGACGCAGATCCGGTGGCAGCACTGGCAGAACGGTGAGAACCATCCACTCAGGCTTGTTGTTCGAGCTGATGAAGTATTCGATCAGCTTGAGGCGCTTGCCGAGTTTCTTGATCTTGGTTTCTGACGTCGTGCCAGCGAGTTCTTCGCGCAGGCGAATCGCTTCGCGTGGCAGGTCGATACCCTTGAGCAAATCGTGCACAGCTTCGGCGCCCATGCGAGCGTCAAAGTCGTCACCGTGTGCTTCAACGGCATTCAGATAATCTTCTTCGGTCAGCAGCTGGCCGCGTTCCATCGGCGTCATGCCTGGATCGACGACGATGTGTGCTTCGAAGTACAGCACGCGTTCAATTGCGCGCAGTGGCATGTCGAGCAGCAAACCAATGCGGCTCGGCAGCGACTTCAGGAACCAAATGTGGGCGACAGGTGAAGCGAGGTCGATATGGCCCATGCGTTCACGACGCACTTTAGCCACGGTGACTTCAACGCCGCACTTTTCGCAAACTACGCCGCGATGCTTGAGGCGCTTGTACTTGCCGCAAAGGCATTCATAGTCTTTGATTGGTCCAAAGATCTTGGCGCAGAACAAACCATCGCGCTCAGGCTTGAACGTACGATAGTTGATCGTTTCCGGCTTTTTGACTTCGCCGTACGACCACGAACGAATGGTCTCCGGTGAAGACAGGCCGATCTTGATGGCGTCGAAATCCTCGATCTCTTCGGGATTGCGGAGCAGATTAAATAGCTCTTTCATGGGTAACTCCTAAATTCTGTTCCGGATGCCTTACGAGTTCTGTTCCAGCTCGATATTCAAACCAATCGAGCGGATTTCCTTGACCAGAACGTTGAACGATTCCGGCATACCCGCGTGCATACGGTGATCGCCATCGACGATCGACTTGTACATACGCGTACGACCGGTGGTGTCATCCGACTTGACCGTGAGCATTTCCTGCAAGGTGTAAGCAGCGCCGTAAGCTTCCAGTGCCCAAACTTCCATTTCACCGAAGCGCTGACCGCCGAACTGCGCCTTACCACCCAGCGGCTGCTGAGTAACGAGGCTGTACGGACCAGTCGAACGTGCGTGCATCTTGTCGTCGACGAGGTGGTTCAGCTTGAGCATGTACATGTAACCAACCGTGGTCGGACGCGAGAACTTCTCGCCAGAACGGCCGTCGGTGAGCTGCGCCTGACCACTGCGTGGCAAGCCTGCGAGTTCGAGCAAATCTTTCAGCTCTTCTTCAGCAGCGCCGTCAAACACTGGCGATGCCACTGGCAAACCGCCAGTGAGATTGCGCGAGAGCGTCAGAACTTCTTCGTCGGTCAACTCAGCGATATCAACTTTCTGCGAACCCTTGCTGGTGTAGACCTTGGTGAGGAACTTACGCAGTTCGCTCACGGCCTTCTGCTGCTTGAGCATGTCGTCAATTTTCTTGCCGATACCCTTGGCAGCCCAGCCCAAGTGCACTTCAAGCAGCTGACCAATGTTCATACGCGAAGGTACGCCCAGTGGGTTGAGCACGATGTCGACAGGCGTGCCGTCATCCATGTGCGGCATGTCTTCAACAGGAACGATCTGCGAGATAACACCCTTGTTACCGTGACGACCGGCCATCTTGTCGCCAGGCTGGATGCGGCGCTTAACAGCCAAGTAAACCTTGACCATCTTCAACACGCCTGGTGACAGTTCGTCGCCAGCAGTGATCTTGCGCTTCTTGTTCTCGTAACGAGCGTCGAAGTAGCTCTTCTGATCCTTCAGCTGTTTGGCCGAAGCTTCGAGTACGTTCTGTGCGTCGTCATCCGACAGGCGGATTTCGAACCACTTGTCGCGTTCCAGACCATCGAGGAATTCAGCGTCAATCTTGCTGCCCTTCTTGATCTTGTTAGGGCCGCCGTCAGCAACTTTGCCGAGCAGGATCTTGCGCAGACGATCATAAATATCGTCTTCGAAGATACGCATCTGATCGTTCAAGTCTTTACGAACTGCGGACAGTTCGGACTCTTCGATCGACAGTGCGCGCTTGTCTTTCTTCACGCCTTCACGAGTGAACACGCGAACGTCGATGACCGTGCCGTCCATGCCAGCAGGCACGCGCAGCGAGGTGTCTTTAACGTCGCTTGCCTTCTCACCGAAGATTGCGCGGAGGAGTTTTTCTTCTGGCGTCAGCTGCGTCTCGCCCTTCGGCGTGACCTTGCCGCTGAGGATGTCGCCAGCTTTCACTTCTGCGCCGATGTAAACGATGCCCGCTTCGTCCAGCTTACGCAGGGCGGTTTCGTTAACGTTCGGAATGTCAGCCGAAATTTCTTCCGAGCCGAGTTTGGTTTCGCGAGCAACGCAGGTCAGTTCTTCGATGTGGATCGTGGTGAAACGATCTTCTTCAACCACGCGCTCCGAGATCAAGATGGAGTCTTCGAAGTTGTAGCCGTTCCAAGGCATAAACGCGATCAGCATGTTCTGGCCGAGTGCGAGTTCGCCGAGGTCGGTCGAAGGACCGTCGCCGATCACGTCGTTACGAGCAACAACATCGCCCGGACGTACGATTGGCTTCTGGTTGATACAGGTGTTCTGGTTAGAACGGGTGTATTTGGTCAGGTTGTAGATATCAACGCCCGCTTCGCCGGCGATGGTTTCATCGTCGTGAACGCGAATAACGATACGTGATGCGTCAACCTTGTCGACGACGCCGCCGCGCTTAGCGACGATAGCGTTGCCGGAGTCCATTGCCACGCGACGTTCCATGCCGGTGCCGACCAGCGGCTTGTCGGCGCGCAGCGTCGGAACAGCCTGACGTTGCATGTTCGAACCCATCAGAGCGCGGTTAGCGTCATCGTGTTCGAGGAACGGAATCAGTGCAGCAGCGACCGACACGATCTGGCGAGGTGACACGTCCATGTACTGAACGCGGTCCGGACCGATCATCGTGAATTCGTTCTGGAAACGGCATGAGACGAGGTCAGATTTGAACTTGCCCTTGGCGTCCAATTCCGAGTTCGCCTGTGCGATCACGTAACGGCCTTCTTCAATCGCCGACAGATAATCAATCTGGTCGGAAACCTTACCGTCGATTACGCGGCGGTAAGCGGTTTCGAGGAAGCCGTACTCATTGGTGCGTGCATAGCAAGCCAGCGAGTTGATCAGACCGATGTTCGGACCTTCAGGCGTTTCAATTGGGCAGACGCGACCGTAGTGAGTCGGGTGAACGTCGCGGACTTCGAAGCCAGCGCGTTCGCGCGTCAGACCGCCCGGGCCAAGTGCCGAAACGCGGCGCTTGTGGGTGATTTCCGACAGCGGGTTGTTTTGGTCCATAAACTGCGACAGCTGCGACGAGCCGAAGAATTCTTTGATCGCGGCGCCAACTGGCTTAGCGTTGATCAGATCCTGCGGGAACAGGTTGTCAGCTTCTGCGAGTGCAAGACGCTCACGCACGGCGCGTTCCACGCGGACGAGGCCGGTGCGGAATACGTTTTCTGCCATTTCGCCAACTGCGCGAATACGGCGGTTGCCGAGGTGGTCGATATCGTCGGTCTGGTCTTCGCCGTTACGGATGGCGATGATCTGCTTCATCACAGCGACGATGTCGTCGTTGCTCAGAATGCCGGGGCCAGTGATGGCATCGCGGCGCAGACGACGGTTGAACTTCATACGGCCAACGCCGGAGAGGTCGTACTTCTCAGGCGCGAAGAACATGCCTTCGAACAATGCTTCTGCAGCATCCTTCGTTGGTGGTTCGCCAGGGCGCATCATGCGATAGATTTCGACCAACGCTTCGAGACGCGTGCGCGTCGAGTCGATGTTCAGCGTGGTGGAAACATAAGGGCCCTTATCCACGTCGTTGACGTAGAGCGTAGGCAGTTCTTTGATCTTGGCTTCGCGCAGCTTAGGCAGCAATGCTTCGTTGATTTCGCTGTTCGCAGGAGCCAGCACTTCGCCGTCTTTGCTGACGAGGTCACGTGCAATGATCTTGCCGAGCAAGTAAGTGTCAGGAACTTCAAGACGCTTAATGCCAGCTTCGTTGATGAGCTTGATGTGGCGAGCGGTGATCAGCTTGCCCTGCTCAACGAGAACTTTCTTGCCGTCCTTGATATCGAACTGCGCCTTTTCGCCCTTGAGGCGTTCAGCAACGAGTTCGAGGCTGGCGCCGTCATCTTCCAACTTGAAGACGTTCTTCTCGTGGAACATTTCCAGCATCTGCTGGTTGTCATAACCCAGAGCGCGCAGCAGGATCGTGGCCGGCAATTTGCGGCGACGATCGATACGCACGAACACGTTGTCCTTAGGATCGAATTCAAAGTCGAGCCATGAACCGCGATACGGAATGATGCGCGCGCTATACAGCAACTTACCGGAGCTGTGCGTCTTGCCCTTGTCGTGATCGAAGAACACGCCAGGTGAACGGTGCAGCTGCGATACAACAACACGCTCGGTGCCGTTGATGATGAAAGTGCCGTGGCCGGTCATCAATGGGATTTCGCCCAAATAGACTTCCTGTTCACGCACGTCTTTAACTTTCTTTTCTTTCGACTCGCGATCAAAGATCACCAAACGCACGGTGACTTTCAGCGGAGCGGCATAGGTCATGCCACGGACGCGGCATTCCTTCTCTTCGAACACGGGTTCGTCGAGGCGATACTTCACGAATTCCAAAGCAGCGGCGCCGTTGTACGACACCATTGGGAATACGGACTTGAACGAGGCCTGCAAGCCGTTATCACGGCGCTTAGCAGGTTGAATTTCCTGTTGGAGGAAATCGCGGTAGGAATCAAGCTGCGTCGACAACAGGAAAGGAATTTCCATTGTCTCGGTGAGCTTGCTGAAATCCTTGCGGATACGCTTCTTCTCGGTAAACGAGTAGGCCATGAGTGAATCCTCGTCAATCCATCAAAATCAAAAACTTTCGAGCCCGGTCGCTGCTCTGGGTGCTCGGCACTGAGTGCTGAGGGTTGGGCGGCAGCGTTGCTGCCCAGTCCTAAACGCTCAAACCAATCTGGAACGGCTAAAGGCCGGGAGCATTTGCCCCCAGCCTTTACCCTTACTTCTATACAACGAAGAGCTGCAAAGCCTTACTTCAGATCAGCCTTACCGCCGCCTTCTTCAATCTTCTTCTTCATTGCTTCAGCGTCAGCCTTAGCTACGCCTTCTTTCACGGTCTGTGGTGCGCCTTCAACGAGGTCTTTTGCTTCCTTCAGGCCGAGGCCGGTCAGTTCGCGAACAACCTTAATGACGTTAACCTTCTTTGCAGGGTCAACGGCGGTCAGCACAACGGTGAATTCCGTCTGAGCTTCAGCAACTGGGCCAGCAGCAGCGGCCGGGCCAGCAGCGGCAACCGGTGCAGCGGCGGTTACGCCGAACTTGTCTTCCATCAATTTGACGAGCTCAACGATGTCCATGACGGACTTCGAAGCGATAGCGTCAAGAATTTCCTGATTGCTAATTGACATGATAAAAACTCCAAATAGTTAAAAAAGCTGAAAGCTTGATTGGGAAATGAATTACGAGCCTTGCTTGTCGGCAACCGCTTTCACGGTGCGCACGATCATTGCAGTAGGCTCGATCAAGGTACGAACAAACTTCTCGACAGGAGCCTTCATCGTGCCCATGAGGATCGAGATTGCTTGATCCTTCGTAGGCAGAGAGGCCAGACGGTCGATATCCTTGGCACCGTACAGGGTGCCGCCGACAGCGATAGCCTTAACCACGAGCTTGTCGTTTTCCTTGGCGAAGTCCTTCATCAGGCGGCCTACTGCACCCGGATCTTCTAACGAAAATCCGAGAACCAGAGGACCGACCAAAGCGGATTGCAGGCACTCAAACTCAGTACCTTCGACGGCCTTGCTAGCCAGCGTGTTCTTGATCACGTGCAGGTAAATACCCTGCTCGCGAGCCTTCTTGCGAAGGATGTCGAACTTGCCAGCCGACAGACCGCGATACTCGGCAGCAACTGCCGAGAGCGCGCGCTTGGCGACTTCATTCACTTCCGCAACCAGGACTTTTTTGTCTTCAAGCCTAAGTGCCATGTAAGACTCTCCTGGTGCTTCTGTTGACGTAATGGACTGACTCTTTCGAGCCTGCCCGCCTTAATACGGGTTCCGTCAGCAGATTCAGCTTTCGGTGACACCGTCTACGTAAGCGGCTTGCGCCTTTAGTGCCCTTGCGGGCCACTTACGGTCTTGGACGACGCGGCTGTTACACCGCGTTACCAAATTTCTTTAAAACAAACTTATTCCGGCAGGGTCGACAGGTCGACGCGCAGACCAGGACCCATCGTCGTCGACAAAGTCACCTTCTTGATGAAGACGCCTTTGGACGAAGCTGGCTTCTGGCGACGGATGTCGCGCATAACCGCTGCGAGGTTGTCTTTGATCTTGTCGTTTTCGAAGCTGGCAGAAGCAATCGCGCAATGCACGATGCCGGCCTTGTCAGTGCGATAACGCGCCTGACCCGACTTAGCGTTCTTAACAGCGTTGACGACGTCGGCGGTGACGGTGCCGGTCTTCGGGTTAGGCATCAGGCCGCGAGGACCGAGAACCTGGCCGAGCGTACCAACAACGCGCATCGTGTCCGGAGACGCGATAACAACGCCGAAGTTGAGGTCGCCAGCTTTCATCTTGGCGGCCAAATCTTCCATGCCGACTTCGTCTGCACCGGCTGCTTTGGCTTCTTCAGCCTTAGCGCCCTGTGCGAACACGGCCACGCGAACGGTCTTGCCATTACCGTGCGGGAGCACGGTTGAGCCACGAACGTTCTGGTCCGACTTCTTAGCGTCGATGCCGAGGTTGACCGAGAGGTCAAATGATTCTTTGAACTTGGCGGTAGCGCATTCCTTGAGAATGGTTACGGCCTGATCCAGCGTGTAGGTCTTACCCTGCTGAACCTTGGTGTTGATTGCCTTCTGGCGCTTGCTGATCGTCATGTCTTAGCCCTCTACGTCCACGCCCATGCTGCGGGCGGAACCAGCGATGATGCGGACTGCTGCATCCATACCGCCAGCATTCAGATCTGGCCACTTGGTCTTGGCGATTTCTTCGAGCTGCTTGCGCGAAATCTTGCCGACCTTCTTGGTGTTCGGCGTTGCGCTGCCGGACTCAAGACCGATTGCCTTCTTGATCAGCACGGTGGCTGGGGCAGTCTTGGTGATGAACGTGAAGGAACGATCGGAATAGACCGTGATCACAACTGGAGTAGGCAAGCCTGGTTCCAGTTTCTGCGTTGCAGCGTTAAACGCTTTGCAGAATTCCATGATGTTGACGCCGTTCTGGCCCAGTGCGGGACCGACCGGTGGCGCCGGGTTAGCCTTGCCTGCAGGAATCTGCAGCTTTACATAGGCTGTTACTTTCTTAGCCATAAACTACTCCTAGTGGGTGCGAACGCCTTGCGGCTCCCCGTTACTACAAATAGTGACGAGCGCCGGAGCGCTCATCACTGCCTTTAAGCTTTCTCGACCTGCGAGAACTCGAGTTCAACTGGCGTAGAGCGACCAAAAATGAGAACGGCCACACGCAGGCGGTTTTTCTCGTAGTTGACTTCTTCCACGGCGCCGTTGAAATCGGCGAACGGACCATCGATAACGCGAACGCTTTCGCCTGGTTCGTACAGCGTCTTCGGCTTCGGCTTTTCCACCGACTCTTCGACGCGATTAAGAATGTTGGCCGCTTCCTTATCGGAAATCGGCGCTGGCTTATCCGGCGTGCCGCCGATAAAGCCGAGAACTTTTGGAGTGGATTTCACCAAGTGCCAGGTGTCTTCCATCATGTCCATCTGCACCAGCACGTAGCCGGGGAAGAATTTGCGCTCAGTCATGCGCTTAACGCCGTCCTTGATTTCGACGACTTCTTCCGTCGGAACGAGGATGTCGCCAAACTTGTCTTCAAGACCAGCACGGACAATGCGCTCCTTGAGCGCACGCATCACATGATTTTCGTACTGCGAATAAGCGTGTACGACGTACCAGCGCATGCCCATATCAGCCTCTTCCGGTGAGGGTTTTAACGCCCCAGAGCAGCGCACTGTCCAAGCCCCACAACAACAGAGCTGAAATCAGTACGACGACAGCAATCATCAGGGTGGCCTGAATGCTTTCCTGACGGCTAGGCCAAACGACCTTGCGCGCCTCGATGCGGTAAGCACCATTAATGTAAGACCACATCACCCGACCCATATGAGTCTGGTAAGCCGCAAACAAAGCGGCGCCGATACTGGCTAGCAGGATCAGCGTGCGGACCAATACATTGTATTGACCGATAAAATAATAAAATGCCGACAGACCACCCACTAGCAACAGGGCAGATGCAATCAGCAGGGCCGTGTCTTTTGAGGAACCGGCTTGTTGTTCTTTCTGGGAATCCATGGAGTCTTTAATCCCGTGCACACGGAGCCTAGTAGCTGCTCGAATGGCAGGGCAGGAGGGTCTCGAACCCCCAACCTGCGGTTTTGGAGACCGCCGCTCTACCAATTGAGCCACTGCCCTACTGGATTTCCGCGCACAACAAAAGGGGCGCGGATTATACGCGCCCCTGTGATTTAATGAAAGGCCTTAAGCAAGGATCTTTGTAACCACGCCGGCGCCGACAGTGCGGCCACCTTCGCGGATTGCAAAGCGGACGCCTTCTTCCATAGCAATAGGGTTGATCAGCTCAACCACCACCG
>NZ_QANS01000012.1 GCF_003052265.1 Stenotrophobium rhamnosiphilum | reverse complement strand
TACCAAAGTCTTACCACTATCCGTAACAGTCTCAGCCAGAGGCTTCTAACCCCATGAGTTACAGCAAAGTTTTGGGGTGCATCAGGAGCTTTGGTAGCTCTTGGGATGGCTTGGTTTGGGTTGTTATTAAAAATTGATAGAGTGGGTTCGCCACGCCGCCCGATAAACTGCCTCCATGAAAGTGATGAGTCAACGTCAATGTGAGATCGCTGCGGAATCTTATGCTGCATGCTTACTAGCTCAAGCTGGCTACGACGTCCTAGTTCAATACGGTGCAAACCAACCGGACTACGATCTCGTCGCAAATAAGGAGGACGGTAAGTTTTTACCCATTTCAGTGAAGGGTAGCCAAGATGGTGGCTGGATGCTTGCAGTTAGATACAAATCAGTGGCCACCTCATATAACGAGGCAATAGACCTATGGCGCGACGCGCAGAGAAAAGACGTCATTTTTCTTTTCGTACAGTTTCGGGGCGTTGCGCTTGGGTCGTCGCCCCGTGCGTATCTTGCGAAGCCCGCTGAAATAGCGGCTCATATGAAAACCCAATGCCACGGCCGAGGGCATGGGTCGCTTCAAGAAAACTACCGTG
Organism: Stenotrophobium rhamnosiphilum; assembly: GCF_003052265.1. GTDB lineage: Bacteria > Pseudomonadota > Gammaproteobacteria > Nevskiales > Nevskiaceae > Stenotrophobium > Stenotrophobium rhamnosiphilum. The sequence goes on along the minus strand of NZ_QANS01000012.1, from coordinate 12,320 downwards.
AAAGCCATCCGGGTTCAAAATATGATCACAGAATCCCTAATGCATGGATATTTTCACTGCAGCGGCTAGGTCTAATGGGCAACGCTCAATAGTTTCTTAGCATCGCAGTAAAGATCTCCAGTCGTTTAATCTTGTCCTCCCCCTAAGGGTACACTTAGAAAAACTATGAAAGGGGGAGGCCATGTCAGATGCGAATGATGGAAAAACTGCACCGCAGGGAAATCTTTCATTCCTAAAAGGGAGTGAGGAATTTCTTCCTACCGCAGGAAAGTTAAACACAAGCTGGGTTGATTTGACTTCGAAGACGCGAGGTCAATTATCAGAAGCATTGAGCGCTAAAAACATTGCTTTCCTACTAGGATCAGGTGCCTCTTCTCTAGAAAAGGATGGCTCGCAGTGGGGAATTCCTACGATGGGCCCGCTGGCGAAGGAATTCTCAGGTGGCGTAGGCAAGCGTGGTGACAAGCTATTTCTAACTGCGACCGAGAAGAAAGATCTCAGAACTCGCTTCGGCATTGATCTATCCCTCGCGCCGTACTCGACAAATCTTGAAAAGCTGCTTGAGGTTTTATTCAGCCTTCGATTAGCCCTAACAAATAGTGTTCGCGTTCCTGATAAGCAAGGGTTGGCTCTAGTCCGAACTTGCATCGGTAAGACGCAGGCCTTCATCTTTAGTAAGTGCACAGACGGATTATTCGCTAACTGGTTTGGCGACAAGAAGGTTCTTGAGATCTATAAAGCCTTTTATAGAACGCTAGTTTTTCGAGACCGATCACTGCCCCGGCCTTGGGTGTTTACTACTAACTATGATCTTTTCAATGAGACCGCTTTAGATCAGTTGGGGGTTCCCTACTGCAACGGGTTCAGCGGCACTATCGAACGCCGATTCAATCCATCGATGTATCGATATGCCTTAGCTGAACAGATAGATATAAGCCAGAGACGTTGGTCTGCGGTGGATGGGTTCATTTACCTTTGCAAACTTCATGGCTCGGTAAGCTGGGTCGAAGATGAGCATGGCTTATATCCGATACGTGAGCTACAAGTACCTTCGCCCGATGGAAAGGTAATGATCTATCCAACTCCGACAAAGCAAAGCTCGAGCTTCGGCGCTCCTTATTCGGATTTGTTTCGCGAATTTCAATCTAGGATTGCCCGTGAGCAGAGTGTTCTCTTTGCGCTCGGGTACAGTTTTGGCGATGAGCATGTAAACAACATTATTTATCAGGCTTTGACAATACCAACCTTTCGCTTGGTGATCTTCGGATCGGCCACGAATCCCGCCCTCACCAAGCTAAGAGATCTGAACGATCCGCGCATTTGGATCATTAGCGGGGAGAGTCCTGAAGGCCTGAAGGCGCATCATTTTGAACTGGTAGTGAATCAGCTTTTGCCGTCGCAACCAACCGATCATATTGATGTCGCCGTAGCAAAAGTTATTGAGTCCCTCCTCCGTCCCAAAGACGGATCAGAGAATGCATCTCCATGAATGACAACAAACGCAGGGCCATAGGCAAGCTTGTATCAGTTGCGGCCGATAAATTTGTCGTTGAAATGCATGCTGGCACGGACAACTTTACCGTCGTCGGCTTTGACGATATTCATTACGTTGCTAGATTAGGTTCATTTGTCGTTGTGCCGGTACAGTCTGAGTTTGTTGTCGCTGAAGTGGTTGGCCTACGCGAAAAGGACGCTTCTCAACGATCTGGATCGGGCGCTGACTTGGAGAAAGCATCGTCAGCAAAGTTTCTTGACGTTGTTCCTCTGGGAATGCTTCCTCAGGATGAGAACGGTGACTTCCGCTTTGGCGTGACGGTTTTCCCAGCGCTATATACCGATGCTTTGTATGTACTTGACCAAGAATTAGACCGAATTTTTGAGACGTCTCAGCCAAGTGAAGTCATCCCCAATAAAGAGCCCAACACGGCATATAAAGCTCTGGCAATAGGATCATCAGTCATATTTGATGGTTACGATGTAAAAGTTTTGGTTGATGAATTTTTTGGTGGGCACTCAGCAATTCTAGGGAATACAGGCAGCGGTAAGTCATGCACTGTGGCGTCCGTTCTTCAATCACTCTTTGAAAAGCCCGATGAATATAAGGCTCGAGGAGCAACCTTCATCGTGTTCGACGTAAACGGTGAATACGAGACTGCATTCGCTGATCTCAATCTGCATGGAATCGATGTGAAAACTTTGAAGCTAGATGGAACATCTAGTCCTGGCCGGTTTCAGCTTCCTCATTGGTTCCTTGATCATTCTGAATGGGAGTTGTTACTTCAGGCGAGTGAAAAAACTCAAATACCCGTTTTACGTACTGCTCTTGGATTGACAGCAGTTATTACTTCATCGGGGCCAGAATTCGTGAGAATTCGAAAGCATATTCTGGCCACCTGCATTCTAGGAGCCTACCAAGGCGGGGATGGCGCTGTGGCGAAGAGGCAACGAATTGTTTCGCTGCTTGATCAATATGGAATCGAAAACCTCACGAGAGCTATCACGATAAAGCATGGATATAACGAGCAGTACGCCAACTTTGGCAGCACGGAAAGAGAGAAAGCTTTTTTTGATGAAGTAAAAGCTTCTGTCGACCCCTCAATTGAGATTCCCGCGTATGCGGGTTCGCCATTTGCATTTTCGAAGCTAAGTGAGTGCCTTGATTTAGCCTTGTTGTATGAAGAGGCACATGGCAATCGACAAATTCGAGACTATTGTTCTCAGATGCTTACTCGCTTTAAGGCTTTATCAAATAGACCCGACTATGCCTTTCTACGCCAGCCTTATCAGGTTGGACAGAACTCGATATCTGAGGGCGAATTTCTGCGTGACCTGCTTGGCGTGGAGTTTCAGGCAGGTGGCTTAGTCAAGCGGAGTCAAATTGTCATCCTTGACATGAACGAGCTCGAGGATGAGGTTGTCGAGCTAGTTTCCGCCGTCATGGCCAGAATGATTTTTAAGCTACTGCGCAAAGCAGAGCCTAGAAACCAATTTCCAGTTCACTGTATCTTGGAAGAAGCTCATAGGTATGTTGCTGAGAAGCCCGCAAAGTTCTCGATAGATGCAGCACGAGTATTTGAACGCATTGCCAAGGAAGGCCGAAAATATGGTCTCTTCATCATGCTTGCGTCGCAACGACCCTCTGAGGTGTCGAAGACGGTACTTTCACAATGCTCGAATTTCGTCGTCCATCGCATTCAAAATCCTGACGATCTTTCTCAGATCAGACAGATGACGCCATTCATTTCAGACGAGGTATTAAAGAGGCTCCCGTCACTGCCAAAGCAACATGCTCTGGTTTTCGGCAATTCAGTAAAAATTCCTACTACGTTCAAAGTGAGAACGGCATCGCCTAAACCCCATAGCGATGATTCAAAGGTTCAGCGGTTATGGTTTCAACCCGCTGGACAGATATTGCCTATCAAGATCGGTTAATGGCTTATGACCAAGATCACTAACGTGCCGCTGCCTACCAAATCAAAATTCCTTCTTTTATTTGAACGAGATCAAGGGCGCTGTGTCTACTGTGGCATGGATCTCAAAGCTGACTATGATCGCTTCATGATGGCAACTGAAGATCATTTAGTGCCGACGTCAAAAGGTGGTGGCAAAGCGATTGAGAATCTCATCCTCAGTTGCACTGTCTGCAATCGCTTAAAGGGCCACTTTGTGCCTGAGCCTGCTATCGATCCGGTAGCTGATAAACGTAAGTACATTGCTGCTGTCCGCGCTCACATCATGATTCGACGCAGTGAGCGCTTGAAAGAGTTCATGCAAGTGACCCATCCCGGACAGATCGAATACCAATAAGTGATCGTTCCCACATCATCAGTCGGAATGGCTGCCTAGCGTTTTGTCGCAAGCTGGGCATTGGAAATATGTCACTTCAAGCATGCTATCGAAAACAAGAAGGATGAATCCCCACAACACCCCTGCGGCGATGAACCATCCGAATGATATAGGCCCGAAAAAAAAATTCAGAAATAGTGAAATTCCAGCGAGTACCCACAAAGCGAAAATCACCACTTTCTGGCCGGGCGGTCGATCTCTACTTATTTTGAATGTCCCCATCAATCCTTGATACCCACATTCTAGGCACGAATGATTGGCGTGCTCTTTGTGCTCCCTCAATTTGATGAGAATTGCGGGGTCGATTTGATTCGTCTGCATACTTTGTCCTTTCAAGCGCTGGGCGCATGGGCGATGACGGGTAGGAAGCTGGCAGTCTGTGAATAAGCTTTATGGATTGATCTCTATTAACCAATGTATTCGCCAATCCAAAAAAGTAAGAGGGATAGCTCAACGAAAACCACCAGCCCTATCCCAATAACGCCGCAAATCTTTGCCGGAATATCGCGGTTGATGAACATGTGCTTTATTCCAAAAGCAATGATCCCAATAACCACCCCTGTCATCCCTAAGCTTGCCAATACCGAGGGGTGATCTACTGTAACGAAGCCCACGTTACGTTGTGCCTCTAAATCAAGCTGTACGTTAAGGGCTTTGAAGTATGGGTCCAAGGAGTCAACAAGAATCTTTGATGAAAGATAAGCGAGAGCCAAATATGCCCAAGGCTTTTTTAGCTGAAGCAGTAGGTAAGAAAAGATCTTTTGATCACGCGCAGCCATATTATTAGGAGGTTGAGCGGGGTCATTGCGACTAGTGCTGCCTGCAGAGAAGGACTCGCTCTTGGGGTTCCTAACTTCACAGCTACTGTCCAATGGTTCGTTAATATCCAGAGTCATTGGGGCAACTACTTTAGCAATCGCGCCACAACCGACTAGTGTGGCTTCAACTGCTTGCACTGCCTGCAGCGTCCCAGTTTTGATTATAAATTCCTTGCCAGAGAAAAGAGCTCGAGCCTTTTCAGGAGATAACTGAAAGGACTCGGCGACCTTTTGTATCACTTCGGCCTTATTTTTCCCCGCAATGATCTCACCGCTAAATGCCAGCTTGTAGTTGTCCACTGCTTTTCTCAGTAATAGTCATGTTTTTCATATTCTTATTGTGACTATAGCTTCGATGGCCTTGAACGAGCAAGGCCATGCCCAGATCACGAAAATCCCGCTACGCAGATGAATATAGAGTGCTCTTAGAGCTACTCGCGGATGCGCGCATTGCATCGGGGATCACCCAAGTTGAGCTGTCCAAGAAGACCGGAACCAGCCAGGGGATGCTGTCTAAGATCGAGCGCGGAGTTGTGCGCATCGATATGGCTGATCTATTAGATTACATAGATGGAATCGGTGCAGACCCGATAGCGTTCATGACAAGCTATCTAAAAGCTATTGGCTGGAAACCTTCGGGGAAAAAGCGAAAATCCTGATCAGATACTCATGAGTTGGTTGAGTGACAGGCTCACTCAACCTACCTTAGTGTTAAGAAGATTTCTCGCCCGTACTCAGTAGATCTTCGAGAACTTTCTTCACATCAATCTGGGTTGCCTCGCGCAGTACATCAGCCAGATACCACTCGCGATCTTGGGGGCGTTTGATCCACAGATCACGCCAAGCGTTGCGACTGCTATTGGTGATGGAATTTGCCATGCTACCGGGACTAGTCGGAGTGCCGTCGTAAATCAGCTCGTCGCCTTCGACTTTTGCGTAGTGGTTAGTCCCCTTGTATGCCATGCGGATCTGCGTTTGATCTGGAAGAAACAAACTCTTCCACTGATATCCGTTGGAATTCGTGAGCGATAAGAGTTCAGGCTTCGACTCCGCGTTGGAGAGCCAATAATCAATAGCGACGGTGACAACGGTCACTGGATCGCGTGGGTCTCCCGCGTTACGGAGAAAGTCCGAAAGCTCCAAAAATTTGGAGGTTGCCACCGGCACTGAAATTTGCGTTGACATACTTTTATTTCCTTATATTTGCTTATTCATACGTTTAATTTAGCAAGAAAAAACGCAATGTCAAGCACTTAATAGTTTATAAAAGCATTAAAAAGCAATTCACTTTATTGTAACTTATTGATTTTACTAGAGCACTAGACGTTGCCCTAGGCTAGTAACTTCGGGAAGGTGTCCTGAGTAGTTCAACGGACACCCCAGATGAAAAAAGCACTGACGAAGCAGCAGGAAGAAGTCCTCTTAGCAGAACTGATTGAGCGAACAGGCTCACGACCCGGATTGCCGGAATTCGTGGATTGCTTGCTGATGCTACTTGAGGACATTCCGGGATTCGAAGGCGTTGATGAGGCTGAGGTGGCCGATCTCGTAGTACGACTCTCGGAGACCTATCGTGACCAGCAACGCAAATGAAACCCCTGTAAAAATTGATCCTCCAAAAGATGCAGTGAAAAAAGCTATAGCTCAGGGCCAAGCTCTGATCAAAAGCGGCAAATCCAAATCAGAAGCCTCGCAAGCTATGTATGCATTGCTGAAGGATGAGCCCCGCGAAGTAACCGTAGCAGCATTCGTTACTGGTGCTTCTCTCACTGAAAAGGGAGCGCTTACTTACTGGTACAACTGCAAGCGACGTGCCGAAAAGCAAGTCAGTCCCAAGTAGTCATGTTGGCCGTTCCGATGACCTTGATAAAACGCAAGAACTCGCAGTTCTGGTATGTCCAGTTCCAGATGCACGGTAGAACGTATATCAGGTCATCCAAGACCTCAGATAAACGCATTGCTGCGAAGGTTGAAGGCGATTGGAAAGCTAAAGTTCACGCGCAGCGATATCTTGGCCACCAAGAGCGAATAACGCTCAAAGCTGCGATGCTGGATTTCTGCGAATCAAAAATAGGAACGGCCAATCATCGTAATCTGATGATTCAGATGCGTAACGTTTCACGGTTAATGCCCATCGGAAAGTATCTGGATGAACTCACTTCTGCTGATCTAGAGCGATTTAAGCGAGATCGCCAGTTAGACGGCGTCGGAGGGCAATCCATTAAGCATGGATTCCTCTTAATTGGCGGAGCTATCAAGCGAGCGAAGAAGCTTGGATACCTCGCCGGTGAATTCCACATTCCCGAAGTGGCATTGGCGAAGCATCCGCTTCGCTATTTAACGAAGAATGAAGAAATCAGATTGCTGGCTGAACTTGATCCTCGCCGCGAAGGCAATGGATTGCGGTCCTTCAATGAACGTAGCGACACGATCAAGCGAGAGATGCAGGATGCATACGATTTGGTAGTGCTGCTCTTGGATACTGGAGCGCGCTACAGCGAGATTGCAAACATTGGATGGTCTCGCATCGATCTACTCAGTAGAACGATCCAGCTTTGGAGACCCAAAGTTCGTAACGAGACCACCCTGTTCATGACGGAGCGAGTCTATGCCGTCCTAGCGCGAAGATTGGCCTCCAAAGCTGGGGAGCATGTATTCAGTAATAAGCAAGGCGGCCCGCGTGGCTACGCGAGCATTGCAATACGCAAAGCCATTCGTCGTGCCGGATTGACTGGAGTACGCATTCACACCTTGCGGCATACCCATGCATCACGATTGGTGCAGAACGGCATGAGTGTCTACGAGGTGCGCGAGATCTTAGGGCACACGGACATCAAGACCACGATGCGCTATGCCCACTTAGAGCAGCGGGACGTTGCTTCCAAGGCCAGAGACGTGATGAACCGTTTGAACGACGGTACGAGTTGATTTAGTCGCTTCGCCCATCGATATAACGATGGTGTCCACATGGAAGAACGCTTCTTCCAGTGTTGATCCGTTGAACCACTGGCAACTTACCGACTCACCGTTTTCGCTTAAGGAACGGATGGTCATCGTTGGGCCGCCTGATTTCAATCTCACCAAATCACCGACCATATTTTTATTGCCCATAGAAATTGAATGTCTGAGTATTTATGCCATCCGATTGGCAGGACTTAGAGGGGTTTCAGTCGCTGCCAGAAGTGCGCGCATGCCTGCAGCTGGGATGGCCAGCTCTGCAATAACTGTAACGGGATACAGTGAGACCACGAAACGGAGAGACAGCGAAACCAAGAGACGCAATTTAAAAAATAAATCCTTAAAATACAGCAAATTAAATGATTTTTTTGCAGTGTTTAATGCAATTAGATGAACTAAAGAGAATAATTTAAGTCTACTCAATCGAATTTAAATTAAGCGGTCTTATTGTGGATAGCACTACGGCATTGTGAATAATTCGTTATAAAACAATTACTTATATCAATTTTTCGCTTATAATGCCTGCGTTGGGACGGGATTCATTCCGATTCGAAAAATACCCTGAAGTCCAAACTCAGGAATTACGAACACAACGAATTAAAGGGCCCCCCTTCCAAAAGGGAGCCCACCGCCCCAACAACTTATTGATAGGAGATTTTAATGGCCGCATTGAGCTTCATCGTTAACAGAAAGATGGCTGAAAAAATGCGTGCCCAGCGTGAGTCGTTGTGGCCACATGTGCAGGACGATGAGCTGTGGATGCCCGCATCTCGCAAGGGCTTTGCCTCAATACCTAGGACGATGCCCCTGATTCAAAAAATCATGAATGACTGGAGCAAGAATAAGCCGCTTTCCGCAACATATTTTGCTCTTTGGTGTCGCGATATGGGACTGGGCTTCGTGACTATTGGGAGCGAGCAGGAGCTAGCTCTAGAGTCGGGATTTACGGGTACGCGTGCTACGTATCAGTGGAAAGAGCGAATGAAAATACTAGCCCAATTGGGCTTTATTGAGGGAAAAGCTGGGGCTAAGGGCGAATGGACACACGTGCTGATTTGGAATCCTTATAAAGTGGTCACGCGTGGTCGAGCGGTGCGTGGCATGCAGGAGCCTACATGGACAGCGCTGCTTGGCCGAATGAGAGAAATTGGTGCCGAAGACTTAAATCCCGCAGTTGCCCCTGTAGCTGCGGCAGTATTTCCACCGTTACCTCCGGGAGCTTCACCGATACCGCCGACACCGTAATTTTTCGCAGGTTTTTGCAAATGTAACCACATATTGTGGTTGACGACGCATTAAACCACTCTATATTGTAGTTTCAACGCCCAATTACAGTAAGGGTTTCTTAGGTGGTAGTAACACGCGACCAAAGAAAAAGGCGGCTTAGTTAGCGCTAAGCCGCCCTGTAGAGAATTGTACTGAGCAGTTCTCCGCCGAAGCGGTGCCGGTAACTTTTTAATGGACAATCGATCATAGATCGAAATTGCCGGTGACGACAAGGCGAAAAATCCCTCAGTGAAAGGAGGTGATTGATGTGAGTAAGACGCCGAAGTCGCATATCGGTGGGCGTGATGCGAAGAATGGACAGTTCATCCCTGTCAAGGAAACGTATCAACGTCCCAGCACCACAGTTCGCGAAAGGATCCCCAATCCCGGATACGGTGTAACCGATCGTAGTAAGAAGTCGTAGTAAAAGAAAGAGCACGCAATAAAATGCGTGCTCTTTTTTATTGAGCGATTATTCATGCTTAAAGCGCGCCAGCTATAGCCCCGTAGATTGCGAATCATGAACTTAAAAAATGACTACCTCGACAACGGCAAGCCCGTTCACCGCAAATCTTATTGCGCCTTCCTTGATGTCTTGGGTTTTTCAGATCGAATCAAGGAAAACGCCAAGTCAGTTGCGAATGCCAATGCCCTATTGCAGACATTCCACGACATCCTAACAACTCAGCTGAAGAGTCTTGAGGAGGAGACGACCTGGTCGAAGCTTTACTTAAAAAGCTTCACGGATAACGTCATCTTAGCTCACCCACAATTCAGCCATGACTTGGAGTCAGAATTCGGATTTATTATTGACTCACTCATCAGTTTTCAGCTTCAGATGGTTCTCAACGGCTTTTTTATTCGTGGAGGTCTGACTGTCGGCGAGTTATACATGGACGCGAATGTCGTTTTTGGACAAGCACTGATAGATGCTCACGATTTAGAAAGCAAAGTCGCCGACACGCCTACGGTGGTCCTGTCTAACGACGTGATGTCCTTAGTGAACTCGCACTTGGACTATTACTCCAGTAAAGCCCATGCGCCCCAAAATCGGCATGTCCTTGTAAATTCGGATGGCCGCTATTTTATTAACTATCTTTCTGGATCAATTCTTGGCAGCTATGACCGGGAGGAAGTTCACTGGCATTCTCTGGAGCAACACAAAGAGCGAATTGAAGAGAATCTCCAAAAATACAAAATCTTCCCTAAGGTGTTCGCTAAATACGCGTGGTCGGCTGCTTACCACAATTACTTTTGTGAGCTCGTATGCGATTACAGTGGGTACGATCCCAAAGTAAAAATTTCAAGCAAGAATACTCAAATATCGTTTTCTCGGATTGCCAATTCTGAGATCGCAATGCCTCACAACGACGTGGTTATTTAGAGGGCGGCGGGGGATTGGGCGGGGGACTCGGCCGGACACTCGACGGAGGAGGATTGGTATTCGCATGCCCCCGTCCATTTCCATTCGAGTTAGGTGGCGGGGGATTAGATCCCTTTCTAGTCGGATTAGTCATTTGAAACTCCTCGTTAATCGGCTTTCTGAAGAAACTCGACCCACTTCACATCCTTCACGCTAACCAATATGCCATCAAGTTGAGGCAAATCAACCTGCGTGCCGTCTTCTTGAATCCAAGCGGGCAACATGATGTAAAACTGGCCTTTGTCAGCTTCGATAGGCCATTCCTTAGGCCATCCGTAAAGTCTTCGTCCATCGGTCATGTGCAAGATCACAAAGGTGATCTTCTTGGAAAGAACATAAAACCACTCGGACGGATGGGAAGTGCGCGCAGTTAACCCCGCCTCGCGTAAACGCTCGTGAATTGAGTCGGTGTTTGTGCAGTAAGCTAGAAAAGCTCCAAATGCCAAGGCTAAAACGAGCGCTGTACCAGCTTCGGCGGCTCGGCTCCACGGAGCAATCGCAATACAGTTACCAGCCAACTCCAATGCCCACTTACAAAGCGGAACAAGAGTTCGAATTATGAAGGTGAAGATTAGCGCTTGGGCGACACGCTCAAATTGAGATGGCTTTGGGTGGGAAGTGAGGCCATAAAATACCCACGCCGACATGAAGCCCGGCAACAGGTACGTGAGCAGCTCTAAGAAATCTTTGGAGAGGCCTTCAGCCATTGAAATGTAGGTGTCGATTCGAAGATTTTGAAAACCTAGCATCTCACTGAGCAATACCAAATGCCAGTCGCATCAAAGCAAAGAGCTTCATAAGCTTGGAATGTGCCCTGTGACGGAGTGCAAGCTACAGGCAGGTTTGCGCTGGAAGCAGCCCCTTCATTAGTCGTTATTTCCATGCCGCCGCCTCAGTTTCAAGACGTGCTCCACGTCTGTTGCTTCTGTGATTGCTAGGCGCATGGCCTCCAACCGACCGATGCAAAACTGGACACGATTAACTGACATGACCTCGAGTGCGAGGCTCTCAACGTGGCCTATAAACTCTGCCAATGTAAAGACCCCATGCGGGACTTCGGTCTTAAACGCCGCGTCACCAACGAATACAACAACGGAATGAATTACGTCAGGTTCTAGAAATTCAAGGAGGTCACGGACGGCACAAACGTGCTTATGGTTTTGGTGTACAGGATTCTGAAATCTGAACTTCGCTCGATAGAGCACTTGCGTCCAATAACGATCTTTAAAGCCAGCGAAAATCCACCCCTGATAATCCTTTGTCTCGATTACAAATACTCCAAATCTCGATACGAGGATGTGATCGATTTGGGTGGTGGCGCCATCCTTGAGTCGAAGCGTGATGTGGTTGAGTAGGTGGTAGTCGGGTGGGTGGAACTTTGTCTTTACATCACGAGACAGTATCGCTTCACCACGATTTTGTATCGGTCGAGATTGATATCGCCCGATAGCTCGGCCAATAGCTAGCGCTAGAAGTACAGCAATAACCAGAATCGCTTCATGCGTGGACAACCGCCCAACCACGGTAAATAGGTGCTGCATTTCGGCGCTTAATCTAAAAATATTTGTAATCGTTCAATCGCTTTTTGCAAATTGCAATTTCTTCAGCTGTGAAGAGAGCATGCCATTTAGGGCTGTCATGAATAAGCGCCTCAACAGTTAGATCTAAGCGTTTCAATTCCCAAAGGGCGGTATAGCCATGTGACACGCGAGTTGTGTTGATTAGCCTGCGAGCTGTTTCCAAACCGCGATGCTCTAGTAACATTTTTAGAAATGCGGAAGCTTTATATCCCGTTTCTTTAAGCGCGCGCTGATAGATGCTCATCATGGCATCGTCAAAATCTTCGATAAGTGCATTCACGTAATTCTCCCGGATGGAAGAATTTAAGCCTGAATCCTGCGCCGAGCAAGAGCTACCAAAGCTCCTGATGCACCCCAAAACTTTGCTGTAACTCATGGGGTTAGAAGCCTCTGGCTGAGACTGTTACGGATAGTGGTAAGACTTTGGTA
>NZ_QANS01000013.1 GCF_003052265.1 Stenotrophobium rhamnosiphilum | reverse complement strand
TCGACTTCAGAACATTGCCTGCAAAACCACTCTGATACGCGCGGCCTTGCGCGTCATAACTGATCGTTGCGTAGAGACTATTATTTTCGTCAACGATACCGGTGAGCAGGTTATTGTCGAGTCCATTAGCGTATTGATAAGCTTTGAGGCGCGTGTCTGGAAAGGTTACCGTAGACAAGCGGCCGTATTGAGTATCAAATCCATAGAGAACGTTGCCGTCCGGAGTTATTACTTTCGTTAACTGAAAGGCAGCGTTGTAGAAAAAGCTAAGACTCCTCCCGAAACTATCAGTGACAGTTGTTAACTGGCTGTTGGTGTAGGCTAGGTTCTGCACGTAGCCATCTTGATAAGTAATGGACGTCAGTACGCCTTCGACGTTGTATTGCTCGATTGTGTTGTGCTCATCTATCAGCGTGTAGCCTGTTGCGGAGGCCGTCAGCTTCAGCGGGACATCTGAAGGGCTTTCACAGCTTGTACCCAAGCAATTAAATTCATACTGCCCTCCGTCAGGACGTCTAATCGCCAAATGACTGTATCCAGAGCTAGCGTTCCAAAGCGGAAGGGTTCCATTGCTGTAAATCCGGAAGATCTCACCGCTGGGCATCTGGCATTGGAAATTGCCCATGTATGTAGCAGTGCCTGACAGGCCCGGGAAAACTTCTACTGAACCTAACGCACAAGCATCATTAGGGGTCGTATAAGTTTGCGAAACAAGTTTCAGGGACGGTGGATATTTGACTGCACTTTCTAGCGGCGCAATGCTTCGCGAAGAAAAATTACTGCGCCACCCGGGGCTAAGAATTTGACTGCGAGTATTGTCGCTGCTGTTATAGCTGCGAGATACCTTTAATCGTCCGTCGCCTGATTGATAGTCGACTTCCTGAATGTTTTCATTACCGCTACCGATGTTGATGGGCTTGTGGGTATTAACAATTCCTTTCTGAGCCGTGCTGCAGGGATCGCAGCCCTGATCCTTCGTTTTGGCAATCGAGAAATAGAATTTTGCAGGGCCGCATTTCATATACAGCTCTGAGTTCGTCCATGGGCCATATGCACCCGAGGCTAAGCAATGCGCTGGCTGTTGCAGTTGTCCTGCGCTAAAGTTATTCGAGCCGGTGCGATGAAACGTACCCGGGCCACGGTACCACCTAACAAATCCAACTCCAGTTAACTTGCAAGTATTAATCACAACGCCGATAGGCGCGCTTTGGCATGCGCTGGCGGCCGCTTCGGGACTTGGATAATGTTGTCCGCCGCAAGGGTTGAGCGGTCCGCTCGCAAAACCTCCTCCCCATGAATATCCTCCCACCGCAAACCAATCAGGGGCCTGCCCCGCTGGACAGTCCACACCTTCAGCATGCGCGCTCATACTGAAAAAACTTGCAGAAACTCCCAACAACAGCAACATCGCTATTGAGAAAAGTGGATTGGATAGCATCCGATGCTGTTTCTTGTTTGTTAGTTGAGTCATTGCACTGCCGCCTTCCTTGATCCGTATTTATTTAGAAACGCAATCCAAACACTCTGAAACGATTAACGCGGAAGCGTAGTTCACGTCGTATTCGCTGTTTGTGTGCCATTCATTGCAAGTCATCGATCAGAGCCCCAAAGCTGTGCCAGTGGCTCCTGAAGTCTGTGTCCCGTTAAAAGCATTCGATGGCACTTGCAAGGTTGCAGAGCGAGCTCCGCCATGCGCTGGCTTGAACTTCACGCCAACACTGCAATCCAGCCCAGGAGCGACAACGTTATTACAGGTGCTGCTTGTAATAATGAAATCACCAGGGTTAGTGCCTGCAAAGGATAGGGTTCCAACTTGTAACGGTGCGGTCCCCGAGTTTTTAACCCCGTAGTACATGGGATTGCTGCTTAGCGACACAAGTACAAGACCAAAATCCCTAGTACTCGGATAAATAGTGACCATCGGGGCAATGCCCGTGCCACTCAGCGACACAGTCTGCGTGCCGTTTGTTGCATCAGAGACAATATTCAGCGTTGCAGAACTGCTATCCATCACTGAAGGATTAAACGTGACTGTTAAAGTGCAAGTTGCGCTTGGTTCAACAGCGGAACTGCAACCGTTATTCGCCACTGCGTAGTTGCCCGCGTTAGTGCCGCTAAAAGAGAGCGTGCCAACATGTAGCGGTGCCGTGCCAGTATTGGTCACCGTTACCGATTGCGAGCTGCTTGGGCTGCCGACCAATTGGTTTCCAAAAGATATAGAACTCGGGGCGACGCTAGCGGCAGGCAAAGTACCCGTGCCAGATAGGCTCACGGTCTGCGCCCCATTGGTTGCATCTGAAGGAATCGTCAGCGTGGCGCTGCGGCTACCGGTTACTCCGGGAGTGAAGGTGATGCTGATGCTGCAAGTCTGCGCTGCGGCTACTGCTCCGCTGCAAGTATTTCCTACGAAGGTAAAATCACCGGCGTTTGCTCCGGAGAGCGTGGGCGCGCCCACCGCCAGAGGAGCCGAACCGGTGTTAGTAACCGTAACTATCTTCGCAACGCTGGTGGTCGCCAAGAGTTGATTGCCAAACGCCAGACTTGTAGGTGTTGCACTCGCTGCAGGTGCAATGCCCATTCCCGTCAATGCAATCAGCTGTGCGCCATTATTCGCATCGGATTGAATCTGGAGATTCGCGATACGTGCACCTGTCACAACAGGATGGAATGTCACGCTGATGGTGCAATTCGACCCAACACTTAAAGCGCCTGTGCAATCCGCATTGGCAATCGTGAAATCTGATGCGTTGGCGCCCGAGAGCGACAACATTCCTACTGTGAGTGGTGCCGTTCCAGTATTGGTCACCGTGAAAATTTTAGTGGCGCTAGTCGTATTGATCAGCACGCCTCCAAATGCATTGCTTGTAGGTGCAACGGAGATCAGTGGCGCAATACCTGTACCAGACAGTGCAATCCACTGAGTCCCTGTCGCTGCATCCGTAGAAACCTGCAATGTCGCTGAACGACTGCTTGTGACTGTCGGAGCAAAGGTGACACTGATCGTGCAACTCTGACTCACCGCAACAGCGCCAGTACAGGTATTGGCAAAAATGGTGTAGTCGCCAGGATTTATGCCCCCAATTCCAACTGAACCGACGGTCAGCGGAGCGGTGCCTGAATTGGTGACGGTCAAACTGCGTGCCGTACTCGTCGTACTGAGCAACTGATTGCCAAATGTCAGGCTACTCGGCGTCATGCTGGCGATAGGAGCCGTACCCGTACCCGTTAGAGATACTGTCTGAGTGCCATTGTTTGCATCTGAAGGAATCTGCAGGCTCGCTACTCGTGATCCAACTGCAGTCGGATTGAAGGTCACATTAATCGTGCAATTCGCACCAACAGCGACAGCAGTGGTGCAAGCATTGCTGGAAATGACGAAGTCCGCTGCACTGGCTCCCGAGAAGGAAAGCGTTCCCACGGTTAGAGGAGAGGAGCCAGTGTTCGTAACCATCACTGCTTTTGCAGTGCTTGTCGCACCTAACAGCTGATCTCCAAACGTGAGGCTAGTCGGCGTCGCACTCGCAACAGGGGCGATCCCGATGCCGCTAAGCGAAACCTGCTGCGTCCCATTGTTAGAGTCCGATGGGATCTGAAGACTGGCCGTGAGCGCTCCAACTGCGGCCGGACGGAACGTCACATTGATTGTGCAATTCGCACCAACAGCCACGGCGGTAGTGCAAGCATTACTGGTGATGGTGAAATCAGCCGCATTTGTCCCTGACAGCGATACCGTCCCAACGGTCAAAACGGAAGAACCGGTATTTGTAACGGTGACCACTTTCGCAGTGCTTGTCGTACCCAGCAGCTGATTTCCATATGCAAGGCTTGTCGGCGTTGCACTCGCAACAGGAGTCACCCCAGAACCGGTGAGTGACACTTGTTGCGCACCGTTATTCGCATCCGATGCAATCTGAAGATTGGCTATGCGCGATCCAACTGCAGCAGGATTGAACGTCACAGTGATTGTGCAATTCGCGCCAACAGCAACTGCTGCAGTGCATCCATTGCTAGAAATCGTGTAATCGCTAGCGTTAGTGCCTGACAGAGACACCGTCGCAACAGTCAGAGCTGACGACCCCGTACTGGTGACCGTCACCACTTTCGCAGTACTTATCGTGCTCAACAGTTGATTGCCGAAAGCAAGGCTCGTCGGTGTTGCACTGGCGGCAGGTGCAATACCCGTTCCAGTCAATGAAATTTGCTGCGCTCCGTTGTTCGCATCCGACTGTATCTGGAGACTTGCGACACGCGCGCCTGTAGCTGCGGGATGGAACGTCACGCTGATGGTGCAATTCGCCCCGACACTCAAAGTGCCTGCGCAACCAACACTGGAAATTGTGAAATCAGATGCATTAGCACCTGAGAATGAGAGCATCCCCACTGTGAGAGGTGCACTTCCGCTATTGGTCACGGTGAAAATCTTAGCCGCGCTAGTTGTATTAATCAGCACATTTCCATACGCATTACTTGTCGGCGCTACTGAGATCAGCGGCGCAATGCCCGTACCTGATAACGAGATCCACTGCGTGCCTGTCGCTGCATCAGTAGAAACTTGCAACATAGCTGTGCTGCTGCCGGTAACGCTTGGAGCAAAAGTGACATTGATGATGCAGCTCTGGCCGATAGCTACAGCACCCGTACAGCTATTGCCGGAAATAGCGTAGTCGGCAGGATTAACGCCGCCCACTGTCGGCGCACTGACGGTAAGAGGCGCTGTGCCTGAATTCGTGACCGTTAAGCTACGCGCTGTGCTCGTTGTGCCAATCAACTGATTGCCAAACGCTAGGCTGCTTGGCGACATGCTGGCCGCAGGTGCAGTGCCCGTTCCTGCCAACGACACTTGCTGCACGCCGTTGCTGGAGTTTGAGGCAACCTGCAAGCTACCCGAGCGAGCGCCCGTTGCGGTGGGGCGGAAGGTAACGCTGATGACGCAGCTCGCACCAGCAGCGACTGCTGCCGAGCAACCATTATTAGAGACTGCAAAGTCACCGGAATTAGTTCCAGCCAAAGTCAGGCCCGAAACAATTAACGGCGAACCACCGCTATTCGTCACGGTGACGTTTTGAGCGATACTGGTGGTATTGATCAACTGGTCTGCATACGTCAGCGCACTAGGCGCTGCGGTGGCTGTAGCAATAGCACCCATTCCCGAGAGAGGAACAGACTGAGCACCATTTGTTGAGTCGGACAGGACAATAACTGCTGCGGAGCGATTGCCCGTAGCCGCCGGAGTAAACGTCACGTTAATCGTGCAGCTTGCATTGGCGATCAGCGCGGACGAACAGCTGCTGCTTGAAACTGAGAAATCGTTAGCGTGTGCGCCGAACAAAACTGGCGACGAGAAATGCAGATCTGCAGCGCCAGTATTTGTCAGCGTGATGGCTTTAGAAGCGCTCGTGCTTCCTACACCTTGACTGAGAAACGCCAAAGAGCCAGGCGCCACAGTTGCAATCGGGCCACCAGTACCGCCACCGGATCCACTCACAACGAAGTTAGCGGCACTAACCGCACTGCCGGTAGGGTTTGAAACAGTAATCTTTCCCGTCGACGCACCAGTGGGCACCGAAGTAACGAGTTGCGTTGCTGACGCTGAACTCACTAACGTGGAAGTGCCGTTGATCGCAACAATATTGTTGGCGGGTACAGGATCAAAGCCGGTGCCATATATGGTCACCTGACTTCCGACGGCTCCGGCTGCTGGCGTGAACCCTGAGATAGTCAGCGCGCTAACAGCGACAGAATTAACCGCGACTACGCTGCCATTAGCATCATATGAGTACGTCACGACACGACTCGACGTGTCGTTCACGATTTGAACGAGCTGGTTGCTGCCGTTGTAATAGTACTGGTCGGTATCGGCAAGAGAGATACTGGGCATCGCCACCAGTAACGTCAGGGCCGTTAGCGTCTTAATCCAAGATGCTTCCTGCTGGAGCGAAGAGTACTTTGAACTAGAACGCCTCCTTAATGATTGTGCGGATTTTTTAAGTGCACGCACGAAGAAATTAAGAGCTTTCTGATGACGTTCCATGTCAATTCCCTTGCAGCTATTTTGATTTTTATTAAATACATCCACGAGCACAAGAGCCGACCGAATAAACCGGCGGCACGTAAAACTTATCGATGCTTCCCCATCGTCCCGCGATGAATAAGGTGACGTACTGCTTTTATTCGTATGGCCATCAGCATTCGCTTTAAAGCAATATGCGGGCTCTTTATTGCGACACCATAAACTAACTGCTCGAAATATTCGAGTGAGATAAATTGTTGCTCAGAATTCCCATTACTTGGGAAACACTCTGTTTGTTTTCACATGATGATTCATGTCCAAGAAACGATCTGCGCTGACATTAATTCTTCGCGAAAATTTCTTTGGCGTATTGCACGCGCAATTTGTTAGTCTCCTGCATTAGGGGATATTAAAAACAATAGTAATGAATACTGCGAACGGCTATACACGCGATTTGTGAGCCAGTCTTAGACGGCACACACTGGGATTGTTTCAATATCAATACAACACTGAGTGCTGCTACTTGCTCGTAGGCGAGCGCGCAATATTGGTTGGAGTTTGCACTGACACGTCGAGAGCTAAAGGTTTCTTAGCGCTTGTATTGCGTTTCTAAAATAATTAAATGCTGATCAAGGAAGGCGGCAGAGCAATGATTCCACTAACGAACCAGAAACCACGTCGCATGCTGTCGAATTCATTTTTCTCAGCTGCCATGTTGCTGTTATTGGGAATGTCGGCAAGCTTCTTCAGCTCTAACGCAGAAGCGGAAGGGGTAATTTGCACAGGAGGACGAGCCCCTGATTGGTACACGGTAGGTGGGTGGCTATTCACGCCCGCAGGTCTGGCCCAACAGAGCGGAGGTGAAAACCCCTGCGGGTACGGACAGCGCCACGCGAGCCCCGAGGCTGCCGCTGCAACCTGCCAAGGAGCCCCTGGAACCAGGATACGTGATTCCGAACTGATGGGATCCGCATTTGTAGAATGGTATCGCCATCCTGAAACCTTTTATCTAAGCAGCAGCAATGGCTTTAGCGCTGCAGCAATTAAGCAGCCATTTCTGAATCATTACAACGGAGCACACTCTCCACGTTTGGTGACAGATCTGCGGGTTCGATGTGTGCCGCCCGGATACTACGTTTCCTATGCCAAAGCCAAGGATGCCGGCTGCGATCCCTGTAGCACTGCTAAGACGGGGGCAGCCAATACTTCGAAGCCCATTAATATCGGCAGCGGTAACGAAAGTATTCAAGAGGTCGACTATCAATCGAATGACAAGCGACTAAAACTCACGCGGAGCTATAACAGTAGTGATACCAATACGGGTCTAATATTAAGTGCCGGTTGGCACAGCAATTACTCTGCCCGAAGGATTTATCCGCTAGAGAATGTGATTGCGCCCCCACAAGGCATTAAGTTAGTTTCGCAAACTTACACAACGCCTAGTGATGCTTGCATTCAAGGCGCAGCAGAGTTGTCCTCTGGGCAATCTGGTTCAGCAACGTATATTGGTAATTTTCAATGCCAAATGCCAAATGGCACGACGATCAAAATTTACAATACCCGCGCCACGCCTTATCCAGATCCCAGCGCTGGATACAACCATCTGTTATCGCGACGCCCAGACGGAAGTCAGTACGAATTTGACTGCCTGGGAGCAAGCTGCACCGCCGCGTCTGATGTGCCACTGAAATTAGTCGTCTTGTCGGCGGGTTATACGCTCACCGATGAAAATAATATTACCGAACAGTACAACTTAGAAGGCGCATTAACATCCGTAACTTTTCAGGATGGCTATGCGCAGAACATGACCTATAGCAATAGTCAGCTCGTGGCTATGACCGACAGTTTCGGAAGAAGCCTTAACTTCTTCTACAACGCCAATGACAAACTCATAAAAGTTACCACTCCAGACGGCAATGTTCTTTACGGATTTGATACTCAGTACAGCCGCTTGTCGACGGTGACCTACCCCGATACAAGAATCAAAAAGTATCAATACTTCGGTTCTCCTCACCTTTATGCACTGACCGGTATCGTTGACGAAAATAATAGTCTCTACGCAACGATCAGTTATGACGCGCAAGGCCGCGCGTATCAGAGTGGTTTTGCAGGCAATGTTCTGAAGTCGA
>NZ_QANS01000014.1 GCF_003052265.1 Stenotrophobium rhamnosiphilum | reverse complement strand
GAAACGATTCAGCGCCGATGATAGTGTGGCAAGACCATGCGAGAGTAGGACACTGCCAGGCTCTTAAATAGAAATCCCCCAACATTTGTTGGGGGATTTTTTTATGGGCGAAAAGTTTTGCTCGAAACCGCAGGAGCAGACTTTTGCTGCAAGCGTAAAACAATCCAACGCAGACCAACTATCCAATAGAATCTCCCAAAGCCTAATTCGCAACCCAAATCTTTGAAGACCTCCCATAAGCTGGCCCTCATCGGCACTCTTTACGTGTCTGAAGGACTCCCATTCGGATTCTTCACTCAGGCTTTGCCCGTGCTACTTCGGCAATCCGGGCTCTCATTAACTCAAATTGGTTTTGCATCATTGCTGGCTTTGCCGTGGGCGCTCAAATTCATGTGGGCGCCGATGGTCGATCACAATTATTCGGCCCGTTTTGGCCAGCGTAAGAGTTGGATTATTCCCGCCCAACTTTTAACTGCAGCAGTTTTGGCGTGGACTGCAGTTTTATCGCCAGCGACTGATATGGCGTTGATATTTGTCGTCGTCGCCCTCTGCAATTTATTCGCAGCGACACTCGACATCGCAACCGATGCGCTTGCCGTCCGCTTGCTCAGCCCAGCTGAACGCGGCATTGGCAACGGCGTACAAGTGGCCGGCTATCGAATCGGCATGGTCATATCGGGCGGCTTACTTCTTATTGTGTTTGAGCAGCTCGGCTGGGCTTTGAGCTTCATCTTTATGGCAGGCCTCATTCTGCTGCTAACTGTGCCTATCTTTCTTTATCGTGAGCCAATTCCGCAGGTTCAAGTGCCGACATCGAAATGGTCTTGGAGCTACTTCAAGCAACCTGGCGTGATGATATGGCTTGGCGTCATTCTGTTTTACAAACTTGGCGACGCCCTCGGTGCCGGCATGATCAAGCCATTTATGGTCGACAGCGGCATGACGCTTGCTGAAATCGGCTGGCTGATTG
Organism: Stenotrophobium rhamnosiphilum; assembly: GCF_003052265.1. Taxonomy (GTDB): domain Bacteria; phylum Pseudomonadota; class Gammaproteobacteria; order Nevskiales; family Nevskiaceae; genus Stenotrophobium; species Stenotrophobium rhamnosiphilum. The sequence continues at coordinate 5,050 of NZ_QANS01000014.1, read as the reverse complement.
GCACCGTCGGATTTGCCGCAAGCTTGGCCGGTGCATTACTGGGCGGGTTTTTAACATCACGTTTCGGCCATAACCGATCGATGATCGCATTCGGCCTTCTACAAGTCGTCGGCATTATTGGCTACGTCATGTTGGCGGCGGGGCACCTGCCCAAACCTTTGATATACGCCATCGTCACGTTCGAGAATTTTGCCGGAGGCATGGCGACTGCAGCGATCTTCACCATGATGATGGATGCTTGTCGCAAAGGCAGCGAAGGCACTGACTACACGATTCAATCTTGCGTATTCATCATCGCCACAGGAGCTGCAACGGCGGTGTCTGGTTGGCTCGCACAGAGTTTTGGCTACACCAGTTATTTCACGCTGAGTGCGGCGACTGCATTGATCGCAATATCGCCGTTCGTATTAGCTGCGCTGGGCAAAGGCTTTCTAGCCTTGCAATTGAACAGGCTTGAACAGTCAGAACAGATAGTGATTTCACGCTGAGGAGAGGCAACGCCACCATCTCAAATTAGATGGTGGCCGAGGACGGAATCGAACCGCCGACACGGGGATTTTCAATCCCCTGCTCTACCGACTGAGCTACTCGGCCAAACTACAAATAAAACGCTCTCGTAACCTTGCGTTACGAGGCCGCGTATTAGAGCCGCCCGGAGCCCCTGAGTCAAGGATTTTTAAGGGGTATTTGCAGGCGGAACGTAGTGAGTTTGAGCCAGTTCGCCGCCAAAGAAATACTTCTCCATTTCAGTGGCCAGAAATTTTCGTGCATCAACACTGGAAAGAGAGAGGCGATACTCGTTGATCAAGCGCGTTTGATGCTCAATCCAATCAGCCCAAGCCTTCTTGGATGCATTTTCAAAAATGCGCTGACCGAGCGGACCCGGATACGGAGGACGATCAAGCCCTTCCGCGTCGATGCCCAGTTTTACGCAGTGAATGATTCGGGACATTGCAGTTGATCCAGGCTGAGATTTGGGGATTCGAGCAGCTTGCGAATGGGAGCAGGCAAGCCGACGGCAGGGGTGATGCCGGCCGTGATTTTAACCCACGTTGCGTCGCTGGCCTCACGTATATTTTTAGACTGCTCGCCAATGAGCTTTAGACGAAGCGGCAAGATCTCAAGATCAAAGTGCGTAAAGCTGTGCCGTACAACCGCCAGGGGATTCGCGGGCTCACAGATGAAGCCATAACGCGCTTCGCAGAGTGCGAGCCAATCTTGTTGCTCCTTCAGCATCGGAGGGCACCACAGTCCGCCCCAAATGCCAGCGGGTGGGCGCCGCTCGCAGAAGATCTCGCCTCGTGCGTTCTCAATCAGTAACGCCCATTCACGCTTGAGTGGATGAGCGCGTTTAGGTTTTGCAGCCGGATAGTCGAGCACTTTGCCTTGTTGCTTGGCGCTGCAATCATCAGAAATAGGGCAGATCCCGCACGCAGGTTTGCGACTCGTACAAACCGTTGCGCCCATGTCCATGATCGCTTGCGTGTAATCCGCGAGTCGCTGATGTGGCAGTAAACTTTCGGAGAGCGCCCATAGTTTTTTCTGAACCGCAGGCTGACCGGGCCAGCCATCGATCGCGGCATAACGCGAAAGCACGCGACGCACATTGCCATCGAGAATCGCATGACGTTCGCCATAAGCTTGCGAAAGGATTGCAGCCGCAGTGGATCGCCCAATGCCCGGCAGCTCGATCAACGTATCAATATCGTAGGGAAAAGCGCCTTCGTAATGCTCAACTAAAAGCTGAGCACATTTATGCAGATTGCGCGCGCGTGCGTAATAACCAAGCCCGGCCCACAAAGCGAGCACATCATCCGCCGGAGCTTCAGCGAGGGCCTGCACCGTGGGAAAGCGCGCAATAAAGCGTTCAAAAAACGGAATAACCGTAGCGACCTGCGTCTGCTGCAACATGATCTCGGACAGCCAAACCCGATAGGCCTCGCGCGGATGTTGCCACGGCAAATCATGGCGACCATGACGATCAAACCATGCAAGCAGGCGCGAAGAAAAAGCCGCTTTTGTCATGCATGCACTCGAATCAAAAACGCTGTTCGAAGTTTCACGTTCCGGGTTTCGTTTCGACCGCAGGCGCCGGTGCAGCCGGAGCAGGCGTTGCGGGCTTTCCCTCTGTGGGCGCAGCAGCAGGCGCTGCCGGAGCAGGCTTCTTGCTGCCAAACAATTTACCTAGCGCGCCACCCAATTCTCCGCCCAATTTGTCGCCAAGTTTTTCATTAAGCTTTTTCTGAATCTCTTCCTGATGCGAATCAAATTGCTTGGTTAATTGCTTCACTGCCTGTTGCTTGGCGATGTCACCGAACATCACGTTGTATTTCGGTGCATACATGCTGCCACTGAGTTGAATTGGAATCGTCACGCCACGGAGTGCATCCAATTCTTTGCCGCCCTGACCTTGGCTGGTTTCGACGATGGTGGGCTTGGCGACGTAGTTGATGATTTCGTTAACCAAATCAATTTCACCCGCGCCGGTGAGGCGCAGCAGCGGGCTCTTGGCGTCGAGCGTGTCAGTTTTCAGAATGCCATTAACGAATTTCCCTGATGCAGAGAAAGTCGCGAAGTCTGTTTGCTGTTCTGCAGCGGCCTGTGCAGTGGGAGCTTGGGCTGTCGCAAGCGCCTGTGCCTTGCGAATGATTTGACCCAGATTAAAGCCCTTAACCGCGCCATTCTGCAGTGCGAAGTTGACGCTTCCATTGAGTGATCTACGCACATCCCCAACAGTTGCGCCGTTAGCAATGATGTCGAGGTTGAGATTGCCCGTGCCGCTAACTGGATCTTTGCCGACCAGATCTTTCAAGAACGGCGCAGCATTCAAACCTTGCAGATGCGTGTTCACTGCATAGCTCGTGCCGTCGACGCGAGATGTTGCTTTGATTTGTCCGCCGTAGAGATTTGCACTGATCTCTTGCTGCTTAGGTTTATCCTTTTCGCCACTGAGTTTGAGCTGAACATTGCTCATGTTCACACCGCTGATTTTGAGCGAGCCGATATCTAGCGTGCCGTTCACATTGAGCGCGTTGAGCGCATCAGATGGAATCTTCGTTGCATTGAGCGCTGCCTTCTTTGCCGCGTCACCAGAAGAGTCAGCCTTGGCTGATGTTTTCTCTGCCTTAGGCGCGAGGTAACGATCCGCATCCAACTTGTTCACCTTCAACGCGAAGCTGAGTGCCTTCGTCGCGAAATCACTGATGTTGATATTGCCCGTAATCGCGGTCTGATCAAGATTTAGTGCGACGCCGGAAAGCGTGGCACTTTTGAATGTGCCCATGTACTGAGCGTTGAGACTCGCGCTGCTAAGTGCATCTTTGTCCGCTGTGACCATCGGCTTCATGCCGATTTTGCTCATCACTTCGCGTGGCTTAAAAGGCTGGATTTTGATCGGACCAGACAGGCGCGGCGTATCGCCGCTAAGACCCGTGCCGGTGATATCTGTATTGATCGTAATGCCTGCGGCTTGCAGCTCAGTCTTGCTGAGCAGCAGCACACCTTTGCCTTGATCAAAGAAAGTGTTGCCGGTGAGTTGCACGGTTTGTTTGCCGCCTGGAACGCCAGCGCCCGAAAGATCGGCGGTGAGTTTGAGTTTGTTCACCGTATAAGTTTTGGCGTCGAAATTCGCCAGCACAGTGCCAAGCAGTTTGAGATCGACCAAAGCTTCGGGTGATTTGGATGCCACTGACAACCCGATTTCAACATCTGCCGGGCTGCCCATTTTGAGCGTGCCGGTTTTAACGTTGAGATGCTCAACGGCGTAGCTCTTATTCGCCTTGCTGTCGTTATAACGCAGCGTGACGTCTTTCATTTCAACGCCGCCAATTTGGCTGGTGCTGAGCTCGCCGGTTTTCAGATTGAGATTTTCAACAACATAACTCTTGCCGCCGACGCTGTCGCTGTAGCTAATGTTTGCGCCGTCGAGTTTCACGCCATCCACTTTGGTGGAAGTCAGTCCGCCCGTGCTTAAGTTGAGCTTGTCCGCCGCATAGCGCTTGCCGCCTTGTGCGTCGTTGAAATGAACGGTGGCGTTCTTGAGTTCAATGCCGCTGATATCAATATCTTTGAGCTTAATGATGTCGTTTTTATTTTCTTCCTTGTCCTCATCTTTCTTGTCATCTTTGGTGAAGTCCGCCCAATTGCTTTCGCCTTTGGCGTTTTTCTCAAGATTGAGTGTGAGATCAGAAAGGGCAATGCCAGACGCTTCAATTTTGCGACTCTTCAACAAGGGCAGCAGACGCACGCCAAGATCCAGCATGCCGACTTGAGCGAACGGATCTTTGCCAAAGCCTTCAGCATTGCTAATGCTGACGTCGGAAATTTTCACGCTGAGCCAAGGGAACACGCTGAGCTTGATATCGCCGACAAGCAAATCACGGTGATAGCGATCTTTGATTTCTGCCGATAACTTTCCGCGAAAGCTATTCGGGTCAAACATCATCACGGCGGCGACGAGGGCGACGATGGTCAGTGCAATGACGCCGCCGACAATGCCAAGAATTATTTTTAGTGGCTTGTTCATGATTTCACTCTGCCGAAATGAGGTTTGTTTAAGTGTAAGCGACTGAATTGTGACTCGCGGTGAGTGCAAAGATTCATTCTCTTTGGCGCGCGAGCCTGACAATCATCATCTGCACGGTGTTTTTTAATATATAACAAATAATTGTTTAACAAATATTAAAAAACAATCCAATTTCAACCACCCCCGATCGCCCGCACGATCTCAACGCGATCGCCATCGACGAGCACAGTCGTAGCATGAGCAGATCGCGGCACGATCTCACCATTACATTCCGCGGCGAGACGGCCGCTGATTTTGAGCGTTTCGATCAGTGCGGCCAGCGTGGTGCCAGCGGCGAGTTCGCGGCTTTCGCCGTTCAAGATAATTGTCACTGCGTTCTCAGTCTGTCGCAGGCACTAAGCCTAAAGGTTAGAATTCACACCAGCGCGGGTGTAGCTCAATGGTAGAGCCGTAGCTTCCCAATTTTTGCGTCTAGCTGCGCGATCCCCGTTCTCCCTGAATTATCCACTGATTGATCCTGATCTG
>NZ_QANS01000015.1 GCF_003052265.1 Stenotrophobium rhamnosiphilum | reverse complement strand
TGTAGAATTCGCCTCCCCGCTGACGCCGCTTTGAAGTTTTGAAGCGAGCCGACAGCCAGATCTTTAACAGTCAAAGCAAGTAATTTGTGTGGGTGCTTCCGTGTACGGTGACGAAGTCACAGTAGTACATTTGAGCATCAAGTGAGCCAAGTTATATTGAGTCCACGTGATGACTCTAACGATTCTGAAGACCCGCAAGGGTTCAGGAATCTATCCGATTAGATTTAATTGGAGAGTTTGATCCTGGCTCAGATTGAACGCTGGCGGTATGCCTAACACATGCAAGTCGAACGAGGTGTAGCAATACATCTAGTGGCGGACGGGTGAGGAATACATAGGAATTTACCTTTAGGTGGGGGATAGCCCAGGGAAACTTGGAGTAATACCGCATGATCTCGTGAGAGCAAAGCAGGGGACCGCAAGGCCTTGCGCCTTTAGAGGAGCCTATGTCGGATTAGCTTGTTGGTGAGGTAACGGCTCACCAAGGCGACGATCCGTAACTGGTCTGAGAGGACGATCAGTCACACTGGAACTGAGACACGGTCCAGACTCCTACGGGAGGCAGCAGTGGGGAATATTGGACAATGGGCGAAAGCCTGATCCAGCAATACCGCGTGTGTGAAGAAGGCCTTCGGGTTGTAAAGCACTTTAAGCAGGGAAGAAAAAATTCAAGCTAACATCTTGAGTCTTGACGGTACCTGAAGAATAAGCACCGGCTAACTCTGTGCCAGCAGCCGCGGTAATACAGAGGGTGCAAGCGTTAATCGGATTTACTGGGCGTAAAGCGTGTGTAGGTGGTTGGGAAAGTCAATTGTGAAAGCCCCGGGCTCAACTCGGGAACTGCTTTTGATACTGTCTGACTAGAATTCGGTAGAGGGAGGCGGAACTCCAGGTGTAGCGGTGAAATGCGTAGATATCTGGAAGAACACCAATGGCGAAGGCAACCTCCTGGGCCTGAATTGACACTGAGACACGAAAGCGTGGGGATCAAACAGGATTAGATACCCTGGTAGTCCACGCCGTAAACGATGACAACTTGACGTCGGTTTGCTCTGCGAATCGGTGTCGTAGCTAACGCGATAAGTTGTCCGCCTGGGGAGTACGGCCGCAAGGTTGAAACTCAAAGGAATTGACGGGGGCCCGCACAAGCGGTGGAGTATGTGGTTTAATTCGATGCAACGCGAAGAACCTTACCTGGTCTTGACATCTATGGAAGACTGCAGAGATGCGGTTGTGCCTTCGGGAACCATAAGACAGGTGCTGCATGGCTGTCGTCAGCTCGTGTCGTGAGATGTTGGGTTAAGTCCCGCAACGAGCGCAACCCTTGCCCTTAGTTGCCATCATTTAGTTGGGCACTCTAAGGGGACCGCCGGTGACAAACCGGAGGAAGGTGGGGATGACGTCAAGTCATCATGGCCCTTATGACCAGGGCTACACACGTACTACAATGGTGTATACAGAGGGTCGCCAACCCGCGAGGGGGAGCTAATCCCAGAAAGTACATCGTAGTCCGGATTGGAGTCTGCAACTCGACTCCATGAAGTCGGAATCGCTAGTAATCGCCGATCAGCATTTGCGGCGGTGAATACGTTCCCGGGCCTTGTACACACCGCCCGTCACACCATGGGAGTTGGTTGCACCAGAAGTAGATAGTCTAACCGCAAGGGGGGCGTCTACCACGGTGTGGTCAATGACTGGGGTGAAGTCGTAACAAGGTAGCCGTAGGGGAACCTGCGGCTGGATCACCTCCTTTATAGTAAGCTTCTCGCGTTGCGGAAGCATCCACACAAGTTACTTGCTCATACAGAGATTAAAGATGCTTCGCATCTTTGACTCACCCGAGTCCGGGTCTGTAGCTCAGTTGGTTAGAGCACACGCTTGATAAGCGTGGGGTCGGTGGTTCAAATCCACCCAGACCCACCAACTTCAGCAAGACCACCAAAGGAATCACCGGGGCCATAGCTCAGCTGGGAGAGCATCTGCTTTGCAAGCAGAGGGTCGTCGGTTCGATCCCGACTGGCTCCACCATTTTGGTTGACGAAAGCATCTTTCAATAGATGTTTTCCTGAACCTGAGTGTATATCGGGTATGTAACTGTTCTTTAAAAATTAGGTTTGTAGTTAAACACTGTAACATTTATTTATTTAACGAAAGTTGATTAAACTCAATGCCATAGGTGCTTAACGGCGAAAATTATCTAGTAGTAGTTGTATGGTTGCTCGTATGTCCAAGAGCATTCTTCAAGAATGTTTGAGGTTATATGATCAAGCGACCAAGCGCATCTGGTGGATGCCTTGGCGGCAACAGGCGATGAAGGACGTAGTAGTCTGCGATAAGCTTCGGGGAGCTGACAAACAAGCTTTGATCCGAAGATTTCCGAATGGGAAAACCCGGCACGCAAGTGTCATCTTTAACTGAATACATAGGTTATTGAAGCTAACGCGGTGAACTGAAACATCTAAGTAACCGTAGGAAAAGAAATCAACCGAGATTCCGCAAGTAGTGGCGAGCGAACGCGGATCAGCCCTTAAGTGTATGAAACATAGCAGAACAGTCTGGAAAGGCTGGCCATAGTGGGTGATAGCCCCGTATGCGAAATGCCAAATACATGAAATTGAGTAAGGCGAGGCACGTGAAACCTTGTCTGAATATGGGGGGACCATCCTCCAAGGCTAAATACTCGTTGCCGACCGATAGTGAACCAGTACCGTGAGGGAAAGGCGAAAAGAACCCCGGAGAGGGGAGTGAAATAGAACCTGAAACCGGATGCGTACAAGCAGTCAGAGCAGACTTGTTCTGTGATGGCGTACCTTTTGTATAATGGGTCAGCGACTTACTAGTCTGTTGCGAGGCTAACCGTTTAGGGGAGCCGTAGGGAAACCGAGTCTTAATAGGGCGATTAGTAGCAGGCTGTAGACCCGAAACCCGTCGATCTATCCATGAACAGGGTGAAGTTGTGGTAACACACAATGGAGGCCCGAACGTACTACTGTTGAAAAAGTAAGCGATGATTTGTGGATAGGAGTGAAAGGCTAATCAAGGCGGGTGATAGCTGGTTCTCCTCGAAAGCTATTTAGGTAGCGCCTCGTGTATAACTGTAGGGGGTAGAGCACTGTTACGGTCTGGGGGGAGCACAAGTTCCTACCCAACTGTTGCAAACTCCGAATACCTACAAGTTCAGCACGGGAGACACACGGTGGGAGCTAAATTTCATCGTGAAAAGGGAAACAACCCTGACCGCCAGCTAAGGTCCCAAAATTTCAGCTAAGTGGTAAACGATGTGGGAAGTCATAGACAGCCAGGATGTTGGCTTAGAAGCAGCCATCATTTAAAGAAAGCGTAATAGCTCACTGGTCGAGTCGGCCTGCGCGGAAGATGTAACGGGGCTCAAGCTGAATACCGAAGCTGCGGATTTGCAATTTATTGCAAGTGGTAGAGGAGCGTTCTGTAAGCCTGTGAAGGTGACTCGTAAGGGTTGCTGGAGGTATCAGAAGTGCGAATGCTGACATGAGTAACGATAATGACGGTGAAAAACCGTCACGCCGTAAGCCCAAGGGTTCCAGCGCAACGTTATTCGGCGCTGGGTGAGTCGGATCCTAAGGCGAGGCCGAGAGGCGTAGTCGATGGAAAGCAGGTTAATATTCCTGCACTTGTTGTTACTGCGATGGGATGACGGAGAAGGTTAGGTCAGCCACCTGTTGGATGGTGGTTTAAGCACGTAGGTAGGTCTCTTAGGCAAATCCGGGAGATTATTTCTGAAATGTGACGACGAGGCCCTTTAGGGCTGAAGTGATTGATACCCAGCTCCCAAGAAAAGTCTCTAAGCTCCAGGTAACAAGAATCCGTACCCTAAACCGACACAGGTGGGCGAGGAGAGTATCCTAAGGCGTTTGAGACAACTCGGATGAAGGAACTCGGCAAATTTGTACCGTAACTTCGGGATAAGGTACGCCCTCATTAGGTGTTAAAGCCGAAGAGGGCCGCAGTGAAGAGGGGGTTGCGACTGTTTATCAAAAACACAGGACTCTGCAAACACGAAAGTGGACGTATAGGGTCTGACGCCTGCCCGGTGCTGGAAGGTTAATTGATGGGGTTAGTCGTAAGACGAAGCTCTTGATCGAAGCCCCAGTAAACGGCGGCCGTAACTATAACGGTCCTAAGGTAGCGAAATTCCTTGTCGGGTAAGTTCCGACCTGCACGAATGGCGTAACGATAGCCCCACTGTCTCCATCCGAGGCTCAGTGAAATTGAAATCGCTGTGACGATGCAGTGTTCCCGCGGCAAGACGGAAAGACCCCGTGAACCTTTACTATAACTTTACACTGGATTTTGAGTTTGTTTGTGTAGGATAGGTGGGAGCCTTTGAAGCACTGGCGCTAGCTGGTGTGGAGGCGTCCTTGAAATACCACCCTGATAAACTCGAAGTTCTAACCTCGCTCCATTATCTGGAGTAGGGACATTGTATGGCGGGTAGTTTGACTGGGGCGGTCTCCTCCCAAAGAGTAACGGAGGAGTGCGAAGGTTAGCTCAGCGCGGTCGGAAATCGCGCTCTTGAGTGCATAGGCATAAGCTAGCTTGACTGCGAGACAAACAAGTCGAGCAGGTACGAAAGTAGGTCTAAGTGATCCGGTGGTTCTGTATGGAAGGGCCATCGCTCAACGGATAAAAGGTACTCCGGGGATAACAGGCTGATACTGCCCAAGAGTCCATATCGACGGCAGTGTTTGGCACCTCGATGTCGGCTCATCTCATCCTGGGGCTGTAGCAGGTCCCAAGGGTCTGGCTGTTCGCCAGTTAAAGAGGTACGCGAGCTGGGTTCAGAACGTCGTGAGACAGTTCGGTCCCTATCTGCCGTGGGCGTTTGATATTTGAAAGGAGTTGACCTTAGTACGAGAGGACCGGGTTGAACGAATCTCTGGTGTTCCGGTTGTCACGCCAGTGGCATCGCCGGGTAGCTATATTCGGACGGGATAACCGCTGAAAGCATCTAAGCGGGAAGCCCACCTTAAGATTAGATATCACGAGTCTTTAAGACTCCTAAAGTGCCCAAGTAGACTATTTGGTTGATAGGTGAGGTGTGGAAGTGCGGCAACGCATGAAGCTAACTCATACTAATTGCACGTGCGGCTTGATCATATAACGCTCAAGCATTTTTGACGTTTTGTACTGATGGTATTGAGGTTGTTACAGTGTTTAACTACAAACCAAATTCGATGAACTGATCCGTCAGTTCGTCAGCCAGTTTGCCTGGCGGCAATAGCGAGTTGGAACCACCTGTTCCCATCCCGAACACAGAAGTGAAACGATTCAGCGCCGATGATAGTGTGGCAAGACCATGCGAGAGTAGGACACTGCCAGGCTCTTAAATAGAAATCCCCCAACATTTGTTGGGGGATTTTTTT
>NZ_QANS01000016.1 GCF_003052265.1 Stenotrophobium rhamnosiphilum | reverse complement strand
GCAGAGAGCAATCGTTGGATGGTGGCGTCTGCCGAATCGCAGAAGCGCGTCGACTCGATTTCTGAGCAGCGCAATGATCTGTCCGACAAATTCCGCGCCACGCTGCGCGAGTCGGAAGGTATCCGTCTTTACATCCAGCAGCTGAATGCGCAGATCAAGTCGCAGGCGGATGAAATGGTGACGGTGCGTAACGAGACGCGTGAAATCGAGCGCACGGCGATCGACATTCTCCCTCTCATGCAAAACATGCTGGCCTCACTCGAAAAGTTTGTCGAACTCGACATGCCTTTCCTGCGTGCCGACCGTATGGCGCGCGTGAAGAAACTCAAAGACATGATGCCTCGCGCAGACGTGACCGTCTCCGAGAAGTATCGTCGCATCGTTGAGGCCTACCAGATTGAAATGGAATATGGCCGCACGATTGAAGCGTACACCGCAGAAGTGCAGGGCAAGACGGTTGATGTTCTGCGCGTCGGTCGTGTTGCGCTGCTGTACCAGACGCCAGATGGCAAAGAGACCGCGTACTGGGATGCACAGAAGAATGCTTGGGCTTTGGATGACGATTACGCCGATGGCGTGAAAGAAGGTCTGAAGGTTGCACGTAAACAAACCTCTCCGGACTTGTTGGTGGTTCCGGTGTTGTCGGCCAGCAAGAAGGGAGGCTAAGTCATGTTGCAAGTTAAATCTTTTGTAGTGGGTGCGGCACTGTTGGCGATGAGCACGTTTGTGTTTGCAGAAGAAGCGGCGACTGAAGCCGCTCCGGCAGCACCGGTTATTGCGGGCAAGACGCTGGATCAATTGCTCGACAGCATTCGCACCGCGGATCTGCGCGATGACGCTGAGAACAAAGCGCGCGAAGCCCGCTTTGCTGCTGATCGTGATGGCCAAGCTCGTCTTCTCAAAGAAGCCGAAGGCGAGAAGAACGTTCTTGAATCCAAAGCCGCCGTATTGGCCAAACAATTCGAAGACAACGACAAGATTATTAGCGAGCTGTCACAGGCTCGTGACGCGAAGGCCGGCAACCTCGGCGAACTGTTCGGCGTACTCCGCCAGACCGCTGGCGACTTCGCCACCGTTGCCCGTAACTCACTGTTGAGCGTCGAGCTGAAAGGTCGTACGGCTGAAATCGACCGTCTGGCTCAAACCAAGACGATGCCACCGATGGAAGACCTGCAGCGCTTCTGGTTTGCGATGCAGCAGGAAATGACCGAAAGCGGAAAAGTAAAACGCTTTGATGCAGAAGTGGTCGGTAAGAACGGCGAGAAGACGACCGCGTCTGTTCTGCGCGTCGGTCCTTTCGTAGCCATCTCCAACGGTGTGTTCCTCGATCACGCGACCGGTTCTCCTTCGTTCTCGGTTCCTCAGCAACAGCCGGGTTCCAAATTCCGCAAGATTGGCGGCAACTTTGAAGACGAGACCGAGGGCTACCACAACATGGTGGTCGATCCTTCACGTGGTGTATTGCTGTCGCTGTATTCACAGCGCCCAGACATCGTTGAACGTATTCACATGGGCGGTTGGGTCGGTTATGTGATTCTTGCCGTGGGTTTCATCGGCGCAGCATTGGGCGTCTACCAGTTCGTGTATCTGACCAAAGTCGGCACCAAGATCAACCAGCAGCTGGTTAACATGGGTCGCCTCACCGAAGACAATCCACTCGGTCGTGTACTGCTCTCGTTCAAGGGCAACAATATGGTGAAAGCAGGCGAGGACGCAGAAGTTGTCGAGCTTCGAATTTCAGAAGCCGTCCTTCGCGAACTCCCACCGATCCAGCGTATCCAGTCGTTCCTCAAACTCGGTGTTGCTGCAGGTCCGTTGCTGGGTCTGGTCGGTACCGTTATCGGCATGATCGAAACCTTCCAGGTGATTACCGAATCCGGCTCCGGCGATCCGAAGCTGATGGCGGCGGGTATCAGCCACGCCATGATCGCAACGGTTCTGGGCTTGGCCATCGCTATCCCACTCCTCTTCATGAACTCGGCCTTAAGCTCACGCTCGAAGCGCATCGTTCAGGTTCTCGATGAACAGAGCACCGGCTTGCTGGCCGAGATTCTGGAACAGCGGGCGAACGGTCGTGCTTGATACGCTGCTTTCACCCTTCCATGCGGTCGCGGACTTAACGGTCGCGGGCGGCATTCTGGTTGCGTGGATTTTCGCAGCCGGATTGTTGATGTGGATGTTGGTGTTTGAGCGCTGGTGGTTCTTTAGTCGTCGTCTGCCGATGCTCGCCCAAGCCTCTTTGGAGGCTTGGCGCGGTCGGGCAGAGCGTCACTCTTGGGCCGCACACCAGATTCGTCGCGCGATGATCTCAAGGTTGTCTGAAGAGATGAACGCCAACATGCCGATGCTCAAGGTGTTGGTTCCACTGTGTCCGCTGCTCGGACTGGTCGGAACCGTCGCCGGTATGCTCGAGGTGTTCGACTCGATGGCGATCTTAGGATCAGCCGACGCACGCTCAATGGCCAGCGGTGTGTCGAAAGCCATGAACTGCACCCTCACAGGCCTTGCCGTGAGTGTGAGCGGTATGTATCCCGTCTATTACTTCCACAAGCAGATTCGGCATTTGACCGAAGCGCTGTCGGATAAATTCGAGTATTAATCGATGCGTCTTCGCCGACATACCAGAGAAGAAGAAGAGGATGGCGACACCGGCATTGATTTGGCGCCGATGCTCGACTTCGTTCTGAACCTGCTGATCTTCTTCATCATCACCGCAGTCTTTGTGAAAGAGACGGGCATCACGCTGAGCCGTCCTGCCCCCAGCAATCAAGAACAACAAAAGAAACCTGACGAGAAGGGCACGTTGTTTGTGGCCGTTCACGGCGACGGCACGATTTCTATCGACAAACGCATCATCGATCCAGGCGCGGTTCGTGCCAACGTTGAGCGCTTCCATGCTGAAAAGCCTGAAGGCCCGGTCGTGGTCGTTGCGAATGTGAAATCCCCGACGGGCGTCGTCGTCAAAGTGATGGACCAGGTCAGACTCGGCGGCGTGTACAACGTCTCGATCGCCCCCTCGTCCTCCGGAGAATAAATCGATGCGCGGACGTAATCACAATGAAGAAGACGATGGGCATCACGGCATTGACTTGGCGCCGATGCTCGACTTCGTCCTGAACCTGCTGATCTTTTTTATCATCATCACCTCGTTCATCAAACAGCCCGGCGTCAAGGTGACGAAACCTGATGCGGTCACGGCTGAACACAAAGACAACGGCAACATCATCATCGCGATTCGCCCGAACGGTGACATCTGGATGGATCGCCGCAAAGTGCCATTGGCTGACGTACGCGCCATGGTAGAGCGCATGCACGCCGAGCGTCCTGAAGACACCGTTGTTATTGCGGCTGACAAAGATTCACAAACCGGCGTGATGACCAAAGTGATGGATGAAGTACGGGGCGGCGGCATCATGTCCGTTTCCATCGGCGCACTGGGGCTCGAACAATGAGTCGCATCACCGCAGAATTTGTGAAATACAAACAGAACGTCACGCGTTTCTCGATGCCGTTGTTGATGGCCACCGTTTTTATCGTTGGGATGTTCTGGGTGATGCATGCTCTGATCAATCACGGTAAAGGCCTCGGCGCGAAAGCCGACACGCTGCCCACGATTGATTTCGTGCGTCTGAATCGTGCGTTTGAGCTCGAAACCAAAGTTCGCACGCCGCCGAAGATGCCGGAGAAACCCGAACCCGCGCCGTCGACCCCGACGCAGCAGGTGCAGGCCATCTCAGCACCAACCCCAACGACGCTGAACATCAGCAATATGTCGCTGGAGAACACGACGTCGGTCAAAGCGGGTTTCGGCCTCTCAACCGGTGATGGCGAATATCTTCCAATCGTGAAGGTTGCGCCGATGTATCCACCGGGTGCGCAGGCGCGTGGTCAAGAAGGTTGGGTGCTATTGGAATTCACCGTGACCGTCAGCGGCACTGTGACTGACGCCGTCGTCATCGAAGCCCAGCCACCAAACGTCTTCAACGAAGCCGCCAAGCGTGCTGTTCTGAAATTCAAATACAAGCCGCGTGTTGAGAATGGCAAGCCGGT
>NZ_QANS01000017.1 GCF_003052265.1 Stenotrophobium rhamnosiphilum | reverse complement strand
TACATACCCATAGGTAGACCAGCTTCCTCCATTCAGCCCGATCGGATCTGATTCTACATAGCGTCCGATAAACGGACTGTAATCACGGAAGCCGTTCTGGAAGAGTCCCGTCTCGCTATCAAAATACTGACCTGGATGCCGTAGGTTGTAAGTGAAACTGGTGCCGGTGCTTCTTGGGTCTTGATCCGGCAGCGTTCCTCCGAAGGTAAACGTATCCCAAGCCCACACCGCTTGACCCGCGCTGTTATCGATCTGACGCGGCGTATTCAGATGATCAGCATGGACGTAGTACGTGCCGTCTGCTTTCAGAATCGCCACCGGCATGTTGCCGATGCGAATCGTCTCTTCGATCAGATCGCCACTGCCATCGTACTCACCACTGATCTGCCCAGCTTCGTCGTAGTTGAAGAGCGTTGTTGCTCCTGCATTCTTGCTGACGCGCTGACCCAAGCCGTTGTAGAGATAAGTAGCGCCATTGCCGACACTCAAGCGTCCTTCTACGTCGTATGTAAATACATTGATGGGCGCGATGGGGTCGTTAGGAGGAGGTGTGCCCCCAACAGCCGCGCCGCCACCGTTGACCTGTGTGCTGCGATTGCCATTGGCATCGTAGCTATAGCCTATCGTCGAAACGCTATCGCTGAAGCTGGCGAGACGATCAAGAGCATCGTAGCCGTATGTCTTGCTCCCACTGAGTGTGCTCAGACCGCTAAGCGTAATGCCGGTAATGCGAGAAGCGTTGTCATAGCTCAGCGTGCTAACAGGCGTGGTGCTGACGCGACCATCCTGATCGTAGCTGCGTGTAACGGTTTGACCGTTGGCATAGATCCAGCTCTGTGGCCCACCAAAAGGTGCATACACGATGCTGGAGACTAGCGGATTGCCGTTAAGTGTCAGCGCACTGACTTGTCCATTGGTCCAGCTGTAGCCGATCACTTTTCCAGAGGGCGTAGTCTCGCTAATGAGCCGCCCAACACTGTCATAACCGTACTGCGTAGTGAGCGTGTTGCCGCTCACCGTCTGCGCTTTTTGCGTGACACGTCCATGGATGTCGTAACTCCATGCAGTGGTACCAGAAGCGTCAGTGATGCTAGCCAAATGTCCAACGCCGTTGGTGCCGCTGTCATAGGTATAGGCGACAGTGCTGCTATCCGCACGAGTAACCAATAAAAGTCGATTCAGCGCGTCGTACTGATACTGCGTGACTTGCTCTTTCGCATCTTGCTGCGTCTTAACGTTGCCTGCAGCATCGTAGGTGTAGTTGGTTGCACCAGTGTCCGGGCTGATTACTTCGCTGACATTTCCGAAAGCGTCCGTGATGTAGCTAGTGCTAAGACTCAGTGGATCGGTGACGTTAGTGAGTTGATCCAAGGCGTCGTAGCCGTATTGAGAAACACCATTCGCTGGATCGGTCACTTGTGTGAGTCGATTCAATGCATCGTAACTATTGATCGTGCTGTGGTTCAGCGGATCATTGATGCCAGTGAGGTTGCCATTGTTGTCATAGCTGTAGACTGTGGTTTGGTTGAGCGCACCAATATCTTTCCACAACTGATTTAGATTGTTGAAAACACGGGTGCGGATTTGTACCTGTGTTCCAGCAGCGTTGTAGACCTTCTCAGATGTTCGATTGCTCATTGCATCGAGCGTGTAGACAATCTTGCTGCCCGTCTGATCCTGAATCTGCGTCAGGCGATGTGCGGCATCGTAGCTGTAACTGAGGGAAGCGCCATTGGGCAACGCCACCTGAGTCAACTGACCAACGTTGTCATAGGTGTAGTGCGTCAGTTCAGTTCCAACCAGCTTATCGGTCAACCAACCACGCGTGTTGTAGGTCAGCGTGATGTTCAGACCATTTGGATCTGTCAACGTCAGTGGACGGCCACTGCCGTCATGACTGTCGATCGTGGTCAAATGGTTTAACGCATTTTTAATTGAGCTCAACTGTCCACAACCCGCACCTGTGGCGCAGTTGTTGTAGGCGTAGGTTGTGATGTCGTTGACGTCAGTGCGCGGCCCATTCACTGTCAGCACACGACCGAAGCTGTCGTATGTGGAAGTCCACGTGCGCGAAGAATTCGTTGCCGTGTCTTTAACGGTGCGTGTGAGCGAATTGCCAAAACTGTCGTAACTGAATGTGGTCTTGCGGCCCGGTTCATTAATTTCAACTGGCAATCGATACGTGCTATGCCACGTCGTTGTGATCGTGCGCGCTTGTGCAGTGCCAGAAGCTTCCGTGCGACTCAGTTCTAACCCGCGTGCAGCATCATAGCTGTAGGTGGTGACGTTGCCGTTGTAGTCCGTCTCAGAAGCAGGATAGCCAGCAGTGTCATAGGTTGTTGCCGCTGCGACACCACAATCAAAACATGCGGCACCTGTAATTGAACTGATCTTCTGACGGCCATTGATCGTCGTGAAGTGATAAGTCCTCTGCACGCCCAAAGCATCTGTGACAAGAGGATTTGCAGGATCAGTGTAGTCAATCGTCGACTTCAGAACATTGCCTGCAAAACCACTCTGATACGCGCGGCCTTGCGCGTCATAACTGATCGTTGCGTAGAGACTATTATTTTCGTCAACGATACCGGT
>NZ_QANS01000019.1 GCF_003052265.1 Stenotrophobium rhamnosiphilum | reverse complement strand
GTAGCACTCACCAATTTATGTGATATCGCTCCGAGCGCAGAGCTACTACAACTGACGTCTGTCTTTTAGGATCGTCATGAACAGCTCCCCGCGCCATCACCACAAGCTTTCTTTTGTCAGCAGTTTTTTTGCGGCGATGCTGCGGTCTGCTGCGTTGCTGGCCATGCTGCTGGTGTTGGCAGCCTGTACCAACAACACGGGAAAGTCAGCCGCGCGGGTCGAGATTGTGCAGACCGGAATGCTATTCACCGAACGTGGGCAAACTCGTCAGCTCAGCGCTCGCGTGTTCGATGCCGCAGGTGCGCCGATCGATGCCGCCGTGCGCTGGTCGTCATCGGATGAGGCGAACATTAGCGTCGCGAGCAACGGCATTGCTTTGGCTGAACGTAGCACTGGTTCCACTCAGATCACCGCTACAGTGGGCGATGTGCGCTCAGCTCCCTTGCTTGCCGTCATCACCACCGTCGCTCCTGGCACTGTGTTGGTCAGCGATGAGCAGATCGCGCGCGTCGCAGAGAGCGACCCCGACGCAGCGCCTAGCCTCGACAACACCTACACCGTCGTCATTAGCGGCATTGCGCTGCCCGTCGTGGGTACGCTGATCGTCGGCACCGGCTCTGCGCCTGTGGCGGGCCGCGTGGTTTCAGCGCGCGAGGTTGCTGGTGGCGTCGAAGTCACGCTAAAGCTCGCGCCGCTGTCGGTGCTGTTTCCAGGCTTGGAGATCAATCAGCGTTTCAATCTCGCCGACGTTCCCGCCACGATTCCGGAGAGCGTGAATGCTGGCTACACCGTGCTGCGCGAGGGCAACACTTATACATTCACACCGCGTCCTGAGGCCAGAGCAGCCGTCGCGAAGGCAGGCGGTGTCCCCGCTGGCACGCGAACGTTGTTTCAGGGCTGCGAAGGTTCGATCAACGGTATTGGCTTAGGCGATGATGCTGCACCGCCGTTCGTGTTCGAGCCGCAGCCCGTCTTCACTTTCACCATCGCCCCGGCGCTGGACGTGATCTACACCGAGGCGCGCGGACTGGAGCGCTTTGTGGTGACGGCCGAACCGACGTTCTTGATCGATGGCACAGTCAAGGCCACTGCGGCTTTCGAGGGCAAGGTTTCTTGTAAGGCGGAGCTGCTGATCTTCCCCGTTCCTGTTGGCGGCGCGCTGTCGGTGGTCATCAGCGGTCTGGTGCCCGTGGGTGTGGGCTTTGAGCTGGCCGGCAAAATAACGGTCGCGCAGATGAAGCTCGGCCTCAAAAGCCGCACCAGTGCCAAGGCAGCGCTGGGGCTGAGTTGCGAAAGTGAATGCAGCTTGGTCAATGAGTTGACTGACTTCGTCAACACCAACACGCCGACTGTAGACGTACCGGGCTTAGATGATTTTCGCATCAAGCCGGAATTCACTGCGTTTGGATACGTTGAAGCCGCCGTCGGCAACCGCTTTTTCAAATCGCTTCAGTTCAAGGCATTCGAGATCAAGGCCGGGCCTAAGCTTGAAGGCGAGTTTGCCCCGCTTTCGACGCAGATCGCCGCCACCGATTTCAAATCCAACTACAAGCTTTCATTGGTTCTCAACGCCGGGTTTGGCGATGACATTGAGAGCGTGCTGAACATTCTCGGTGTGGTGGAGGTGGGTAACGAAGTGCTGGAGAAAGCCATTAACTTGGCCGCTTCTCCCACCGGCGTGCTGACGGCGGATCGTGACAGCTTCGTCCTCGGCGACACCGTGAAGTTCGAGCTGAAACTGGACCCGTTAACCGTCAAGTTTCTCGGTCTCTACAACATCAAGGAGATTGTACTGATCCGCAATCACGGTCTACGAGAGATTGCTCGTGTGGCTGCGAGCGGTGAACAGACCACCTTTAACTTCACCTTTATCGCACCCGATGAAGGCCGGGCCAGCGAGTTCACTGCTTTTGCGGTGACCTCGCTACTGCCGGCCAAT
>NZ_QANS01000020.1 GCF_003052265.1 Stenotrophobium rhamnosiphilum | reverse complement strand
CAAGAGCTACCAAAGCTCCTGATGCACCCCAAAACTTTGCTGTAACTCATGGGGTTAGAAGCCTCTGGCTGAGACTGTTACGGATAGTGGTAAGACTTTGGTAATATTCCAGCGTTGGATTGATCGATAAATAGGTCAGCAGACCAAAATCGACATGAATGCATGGAACAAACTACTGATCGCTTTAGACCAAGCTCTAGGGTTTCCCAACAAGGTGGAATCCCGAATCAGCAAGAAAGTTGAGGGCTTTGATCGAAAAACAAATGAGCACGTATTCCAGCTGGAATATCGCGTCAGAGTGAATCGTGGTGCTGCACAACAAGCACCAGCAAAACCAGCACCCAATTTAACCAAAGATCAAACCAGCAACGTTCTACGCACATTGTTAGCGATGAACGAGAATCCATAAGGATTCTCTCTGGGTTGCTCTGTAGCGATTACAAATCATCACTTGTTACCACCCCACTGCACTCTAATCTGTATGCAGTGAAGAGATAACTGTGTGACTCGGTTTACTAAACCGGTTCACCTTTATCTTTATATTCACAGAAAAACACGTACATTTCTAAGAACAACTGCTCACTAGAATCCCAGTAGATCCCTCCGTTGAATACATATTCAACATAATCGAGATACCACTTTGCATTTATTTTGTGCAGCTTTGAAATAAGTGTGAGTGTCTGAAAAACGTTGTTGTTATTGAGTTGATTTGTTGTCATGTTTGATATTGAAGTTCCAGTATCAAACAGATTCCACGGATTGCAACATGTTAAAAATTAATTTTCCGTACCCTCATGATTCATCGATTTGTTGATCTCGGTTCTCACAGTAAACCTTGTACATCTCGAAGAATTTCTCTTCACCTACATCCCAGAAATTTTCATCACTGATAATGAAATCCAGATAATTGAGATACCACCTTTCATTGAGATCCCTCAGCCTTCTGAGAACCCTGAATGATCGGTGTAAGTAATAATTTCGTTTGATGGTGATTTCAGTAATTTCGTCTTTGGTGAGTGCCATGGAGTTATATGTAATCCCATGATCCAACCACCTGTGGAAATAACAACAGGTTAAAAACGAAATATTGGAGTCCGGGTTAGGTGAAGTAGGGATGTAGTAAGAGACCCCTACAGGGCACCTGTCCCCGTTAGAAATCGCACCCCGGGGTTTTTAAAAGCGATGGAGATTCCAGTATGGGAACCATCCCGTAAACCAGACCACCAGACAACAGGCGTTGACCTTCACTGTTAAATCAGGGAGTGCTACGCGCATACAGATCAGCGCCCAATCACCCCCAACGGGGTTTTATCTGTATTTCCCCAAAGCTCCCAGATTGAGTAAATCCAACCGGGTTAGGTATTTGGAAGAAGTAGTAAGAGACCCCTGCATCTCACCTAACCCGGCATGGGGCTGGTAATGCATCGGGAACGGTTGATGGCCCGATAGTCAGATCAGGATCAATCAGTGGATAATTCAGGGAGAACGGGGATCGCGCAGCTAGACGCAAAAATTGGGAAGCTACGGCTCTACCATTGAGCTACACCCGCGCT
>NZ_QANS01000021.1 GCF_003052265.1 Stenotrophobium rhamnosiphilum | reverse complement strand
ATGGCAAAAGAGAAATTTGAGCGCGTCAAGCCTCACGTAAACGTTGGCACGATTGGCCACGTTGACCATGGCAAGACGACGACGACGGCTGCACTGACGAAGATTTCGGCAGACAAATTTGGCAAGACCAAATACGTTGCTTATGACGAAGTGGCTAAGGCATCTGAGAGCCAGGGCCGTCGTGACAGCACGAAGATTCTGACGATTGCGACGTCGCACGTTGAGTATGAAACGACGGGCCGCCACTACGCCCACGTTGACTGCCCGGGCCACGCTGACTACGTCAAGAACATGATCACGGGTGCTGCGCAGATGGACGGCGCAATCCTGGTGGTATCTGCAACTGACGGCCCTATGCCTCAGACCCGCGAGCACGTGTTGCTTGCCAAGCAGGTTAACGTTCCTAAGATTGTTGTTTGGCTCAACAAGTGCGACTTGGTTGACGATCCTGAACTCCTCGACCTCGTCGAAATGGAAGTTCGCGACCTGCTCACCAAGTACGGCTTCGACGGCGACAACACCCCGGTTATCCGTGGTTCGGCTACCAAAGCCATCGGCGGCGACCCAGCTTGGATTGCCAAGATCGAAGAGCTGTACAACGCTCTGGACACCTTTATTCCTGAACCACAGCGCGAAGTGGACAAGCCGTTCCTTCTCCCAGTGGAAGACGTCTTCTCGATCTCGGGTCGCGGCACGGTAGCTACCGGCCGTATTGAACGCGGAATCGTGAAAGTTGGCGAAGAAGTCGAACTGGTCGGCATCAAGCCTACCGTTAAGACGATCGTCACCGGCGTTGAAATGTTCCGTAAGTTGCTGGATCAGGGTCAGGCGGGCGACAACGTCGGTCTGCTCCTGCGCGGCACCAAGAAAGAAGACATTGAACGTGGCCAGGTACTCTGCAAGCCAGGCAGCATCAAGCCTCACAACAAGTTTGAAGGCGAAGTGTATGTTCTGACCAAGGAAGAAGGCGGTCGTCATACGCCATTCTTCAAGGGCTACCGTCCTCAGTTCTACTTCCGCACCACCGACGTAACGGGTGCAGTTGAGATCAATCAGGAAATGGTGATGCCGGGCGACAACGTAGCGGTGGTGGTTGAGCTGATCAACCCTATTGCTATGGAAGAAGGCGTCCGCTTTGCAATCCGCGAAGGTGGCCGCACTGTCGGCGCCGGCGTGGTTACAAAGAT
>NZ_QANS01000007.1 GCF_003052265.1 Stenotrophobium rhamnosiphilum | reverse complement strand
GTGGTGATGGCGCGGGGAGCTGTTCATGACGATCCTAAAAGACAGACGTCAGTTGTAGTAGCTCTGCGCTCGGAGCGATATCACATAAATTGGTGAGTGCTACTGATTTGGCACCTAACGCAAACTAGATGCGTCCAGAGGATAGGTTCCTTTCTGCGCCCCTACAGCGAGTGCATGATCGAACTTGCACAACCTCGTGCGGAAGAAACCTTTGCCCAAACCCCGGTCGACTGGCCACCACGCCCTCAGCCTGGAAGACAGCGATGTCGTGCGCGCTGAATATTTCAACAAAACAAGTTACCGCCTCCGAGCACGCGGCGCTCTGGTCAAATATCTTTTGCAGGAAGCACGGATCGCGGTAGATCTGAGAAATCAGAAGCCCCAGAATTTTTACTCTTGCTCGAAAATCCGGGTGAACTCAAACCGTATCTCTTTCCCGGCGATAAATTCAGATAGGATTTGAGCGCCTCTTAAAGAGGGAAAGCCATCTGGGATTCCGTGGATGCTCAAATGTCGACGCCTTTGGAGAAGCTTTGATTAATCTCTAAGGAATAAGTTGGCCGCATGCTGATCGTCGCGACTCAGGACGTGGAAAGTAAAACCGGCGCCGATATTCGTTGAGCGATCCACTAGTTGTAAAAGCAGCTCACGGTTTCTATTGTTCTGCTGCTTTCAAAACCACACTGCACTCAGTTTCGAGCCTTTGGAGCTGGCATATCAGCCAACAATGACTTCGCTGATCTGCATTACTGGAGTCAAATTAGTGTAGTTCCTCACATCACACATAATTTCTTGTGCATGCGGACCGAAGCCTTTTTGGAACACCTCAACCGAATCGCAGAAGATATGGCACATGCCAACATAGATTGCAGGCGTGCCGGGAGCACTGCCAGCCAGCCCCTTGTCGATGGTGTAGCTTTTGCAGCTATCACCCATACGGTCTTTCACAAGCGGCATATGCGTCGTTCGGTAATACTCATGATCAAACCGCGCGCCTGGGGCGTTTGCTGAGCCGATGTCCCAGGGGTTGGGAATGACAAAGGAATTTCCGGCTTGATGAAGCGCGGCGAATTGCTTGGATTTTTCGGATTGGCTTTTCATCACACTCTTTCCACACTTTTTGAATGAAGACTATTGCGCGCCACTAAAGCCGAAATACCCGTCGCGCATTAGTCTCCAGAAAACTCGTTTCCACTTCCGTCCCCAAGTCCAACTGCCTGACCTGCTCCACACATTTCTCCAGCGACAACTGCGGAAAGTTGGAACCGAACAGAACTTTCTGCTGACCATAGGTCTTCATAAAGTGAATCAAGGCAGGCGGGTAATAGCGCGGCAGATACGCGGAGGTATCGATGAAGACGTTGTCGTGCTTCCAGGCCAGACCAATCATCTCGTCTGTCCATGGATGACCAATGTGTCCGCCAACAATGCGCAGCTCAGGGAATGTCAGCGCTACTTCATCAAGGTAAGGAACGGGCCGCCCGGTTTCAGAAGGCATCAGCGGACCGGTGTGACCAACCTGCGTGCAGAACGGGATATCCAGCTCGATGCACTTCACGTAAAGCGGATAGTAGAGCTTGTCATTGGGCGGCAGCTTCCATAGCCAAGGCACCACTCGCAGTGCTTTGAATCCAAGCACGCGTACGGCTCGATCCAGTTCACGCACCGCAGCAACTGGATCCGCTAGATGAACGGTCGCCACGCCCGTAAAGCGATCTGGAAATGCGCGAATAAATTCGGCAACGTCATCGTTAGTCCACAGCCAGCCTTCTGGTCGGCACCATGCACACAGCATCAAGCGTTCGACGCCTGCGGCATCCATCAGTGCAACGGTTTGTGCCGGATCCAAACTCTGATCCAGCAGATGTGCCGAGCCCGATTTCTCGAACAGGCGTGCAACTTCCGGCAACTTCTGCCGAACCCGGCCCAACGCAGGTTGTGCCCAAGCGTCGATGATTTTCATATGCGAGTGATACCCGTGATCAAGGAGTGAATGTGGCTCTGGTTAGCTTGCACTGACTCCCTTTCACTTTTCTACTTATGACCGTAGGGTCCTTAGGAAGAAGGCAAGAATCTCGTCACGAGCAGCGATTGTGGGTTGGCCCGCTTGATCAATCAGATGGGCAGTGACGACGCTGTGCGGGCTTGCCACGTGTTTTTCAAAGAACGGTGCGACATCCGTATTCGCAGCGCTATCTGGAAGCACGCGTGCAACAAAGCGATCACCTAGCGCCTGAGCGTAAGCCTCAAAGCGCTGCGCCTTGCAGAATTTATCGCCTGCAAATCGATAGGCCATGACGGTGAGGTTTTCCCGCTCTAATCGTTCGCGCACCAGCGCAAGCTCGTTCGGCGGAATGCCGATGCCAGCCGGATCATCAAAAGGAAGGGAAGGCTGCGAGACCACAGGCGCGAGCACGGAAGATTCCAGCATCATTGAAAGTGCGAAGTTGCCGGTGAAGCACATGCCAATCGCACCTACGCCCGGGCCACCACATTCTTGATGCGCCACTCTCGCGAGCGCTCTCAGCCATTGTGTGACTGGGCTGGATTCATTCGATCCAAACGCGCGGAACTCTGCACTGACGCACGCGCGTTTGAAAATGGCGCCACCTTCGTCAGCGCTCGCAATCACTCCATCACGACCAAACAGTGATGGCATGTATACGGTTAGTCCTGCGTCACGCACCCAGCGGCTGAAGCGTGCGACATGCGGGCTGATGCCAGGCATTTCTGTCATCACGATAACGGCAGGCCCTTGGCCAGCGACATAAACTCTCTTGGTCACATCGTTCAGCGTGATTTCACGCGCGGTGAAATCTTCGAGTGCATCGTCCACCTTCATGTCACGCGCACTCATGGAACTGACTCAAAATTTTTTGCCGGTGCTGCACTGGCGCGCGTTAGATGTTGCAAGTGCGCATAGCCCGCAGCCTGTGCGAGTTTGGGCAGCGTCCAGACGATGCCATTACCGCCCCAATCGCCATCCGCCACGTCTTGCAGAATGACGGAGGTCAACAACTGTCGCTGTTCGCCCTCTGGCAACGCTTGCTGGAAGGCTTCATACATGAGCTTGATGTAAAGCGCTCTCGCTGATGCATTCAAAACGCCCGCGGGAACATGCACGATGGCGAAACAGGGCAAAGCTTTGGCAGTCACATCAAGTCCGCCGCATGTCCACATGCCGGATTCAATTTCCTCAACGACCACCCAAGTCAGAAAACGCTTCTGCGGATCGTTAGGTATTTGTTCCGCAGCGCCGGCAGCGTCGTTGATATTTCGAACAAGGCGCTGGCGAGCATCAGCAGGAAATGCGCCCTTGGGGACTCTGACAAAAATGTTCGGCATGGAAAGCACCTGATAGATAAGGTGCGACTATTTGACGCTGATGGACTTGCTCCTTCGAGTGTCCATTTGGACATCTTTAAAGCTTATTCAGCCATTGTTACTAGAGGCGTATTGCAGCGCATCGTCCAAACGATCATTACCCCAATACATTTCATAGCCGACGAAGAACGTTGGCGCACCAAAGATGCCTTTGGCTTGTGCTGCTTCTGTTTGATGACGCAGCGCGAGTTTATTTTTATCAGACAGTGCAGCAGCAAGTATCTGCTCCGAGGGCAAACCCATTCTGTCCAGAATGCTGCGAATGACGTCAGTTGAATCCACATCTTGATCATCGACAAAATTGGTCGTCATCACTTGTCGGCAGAACTCTGCAACCCAGGACTCATCAGCACCCGATAGTGCTACACGCAGCGGCAATACCGAAGCGCGCGGAAAGTTCGTCGGCTGTTTCCACGCAAGACCATATTTCTGACACTCCCTCGCCATATCCTTCCAGACGTATTCACCTTTGGCTTTCTGCAGAACAAAGGGAGAGGTTTCCCAGCCAAACGTTTTGAAAATAGGCCCGAGAAGAAATGGCCGCCACAGAACCGTGACTCCCAAGCTGGATGCGGCTTGCTCAATGCGCATCGTCGTCAGATAGCTGTAGTTGCTGCCGAAGTCGAACCAGAACTCAATGGTCTTTGCCTGAGGCTTGAGATTGTTTCCTACCATACGCGCATCCTTACTCATCGAATACAACAAGGCATCGCAACTCGATGCTCCTACGCAATATTCTCAGAGCGTTCCAACTTCCAAACACTTCAGATAATTGAACTCAGGTGCTTCGACACCCGCCTGAATGCGGATCTCAACCAATCGCGGCGACTCAAAGAAATCTCTGGCTTGCTGCAAAGACGCCCACTGGGAGAAATGAACGATCTTGTTTTCATCGTGCTCATCGCGCAGCACGTAATAGTTTATTTCGCCTGCACTCTTACGAATTGCAGATGCCTCATCAAAGATCTTCTTCCATGCCTGATAGTCTTTGACGGCATGGATAATCAACACATAGTTCATATTCACTCCAAAATTATTCGCGCTATCGTTGAATACGCTGGATATCAGCGTGATCAACCAGATTCCATTCCCCATTATTCCGATAGAGCCGCTTCTTGAGGTTTGTGTAATCTGCCACGTCCTGCGCCAAACGCTGGCCCAGCACCAGACAGATCAAGGGCTCAGTCCCGATGGCCTGTAGACAGTGTCCAATACCATTGATCGGGTATCCAATGAAATCTCCAGCGCCGACCTCCTGGGTTTCCGACCCTAGTGTTGCGATCGCGCGGCCGGACAAAACATAGATGCACTCTTCTTCAAACAAATGGGCATGAGGCTCTGTGGAGTAGTGCCCCGGCTGAATCGTAATCAGATGAACGCCAATGTTCTTTAGCCCAACTTCATCACCCAGCGACTTATTGATCCGAACAGCATTGCTATTCAGAAAGTGCGTTCTCTTTTGACCGGCCATGTCACGAATGGCTTGCGCAGATAGATACATGACTCAACCTCTCACTGGAATAAGGCCTTCAGCAGATTTTTCATACGTCTCAACTTTCAGATCCGCGCGCAAAGGGATACCAACGCCCGCATCCTTGGGATAGTCAGCGACCGCACTTGTTTTTCGATAACCCCGCCGCACATAGAACGCTGCCAGCTCGCTTCGATTTGTCACGACAGCCAGTACAAATTTGTTTGCACCATATTTCTGGATGGCAAAGTCTTCAGCATGCTTGAGCATTGCTTTGCCAGCGCCACCACCTTGCATGGCCGGACTAACAGCTAGCAAACCAATGTGACTGACATCGCCATGCTGTTCAATCTGAACACAGGCGAGAATCTCTTGATCGTGCAGGCCCACTAGAAGCGTGGAATTGCGCGCGGCAATTGCTGATTCAACCATCGCAGCATTCGTTCTCGGGCCTGATACCAAGGCAGACTCGTGCGTCCAGCCTCCGACTTCTGGCGAAGGCCGATAGGCATCGTTCACCAACTTTGCAATCTGTGTAGCGTCCTGAGCGGTGGCTGTTCTTATGCCATCAATGTTCATGATTGTTACTTGCTCTGTGCATGCGCAATAAATCCCACAGCACTGGAAACCACGAACACGTCACTCAGAATGCGTTTATGTCCCAAGCCCGCGACGCGCAAGAACGAAGCGTCGGGCCAAGCCGCGAGCAATTCGTAACTATTACTCGCTGGTACAACACGATCTTCAGGATCATGGATCAGCAATGCCGGATGCGCCCGACCAGATTGCAGCGCGTCAATATCCATCACCTCAATCGGCACACCCGCGTGTTCATTCAACATGGTGCGAAGATGAGCAATGCTTTGCTCGTTCAAAGAAACCAGACTCGAAAGATGCCGCATGATGCTGGTCAGCGTGCTTGGTCCCGCTAATTGCACACAGGCCGGCACCTGCAATCCATTCGCGTACGCGTATAGCGCAGCACCCGCGCCGAATGAATGTGCAATGACGCCGGCAAAAGGACCGAGATCAGATGCAGTCGCAAGAATGGCTCTGCCGTACTTGACCACGTCCATGAACTCGCCCTGCGACTCACCATGCGCAGGCGCATCCAAAGCGATGACCTGAAATCCGCGCTCAAGCAGCGGCGGTACAAAAGCTGCCATGTGCGCGGCACGACTTTCCCAGCCGTGCAGCAACAAGACTGGCTTGCCTTGGCCCCATATCCACGCAGATAAAGACAAGCCTTCAAAGCTGAACTGATGACGAGTCGCTCCGGCCAAAGCTTTGCGCTCTTGATCAGTTGCGGCTCGCTGCTCAGGTTTGGTCATCCATCCGAATACCTTTTCGATGGCGTTTATATCTAGCTGCGCAGCAGATTTTTCAGGTGCACTTAACATGGTCTTTGCCTGCTCACAGGAACTCTGCATATTTCTTGGAAAGCTCTATATCAATGCGCAGATCAAAAGGCCCAAAAGAAATTAATCCGGCCGTGATCCCTGTCAGAGAGATGAGCGAACCCCACATCAGCATCTGGGCCATCGCACCCCAGTGGGCCCATGTGCCATTGAGTGCTGCAAAACTCAGGATCAGCGCAGCACCGCCATTGCTGAAAATTCCAACCCAAACAGCTTGTGCAGGATAAATACCGCGCTTGGCGTCTCTCAGGCCAAACGCGTATCCAACAATCAACGCCGCGTAGGCCATTCCCAGCATACGAAGAAATAAAATAGGCTGAGGCACATCGAAACCTATCCATTGCAGAGCGCTTGCAGGCAGCAGCAACAACGGGACACAGGCCCCGACGATGGTGAACACGATCTTGAAAGTCAGAACATGAATTAATCCACGCATGAATAGCTTCCCCTTGCAGCTGATTGAGCACAGTGCCGGCCTCACACCAAGTTGCAGTATTTAAGCGTTAACGATGGGAATGTTGTAGTGTCCTATCTGACATATTTAAGGCTAAATACGCCAATGAACGATTTCACCATTCTGCTTGTTCCGGGTGCTTTTGCGTCTTCGGTCTCCGCGACACTCGATCTCTTGGCTGCTGCGGTCACGATGGCCCCAAGCGTTGGCGCAGCAACGCCAAAATGGAAAGTGCTGTCGCTATGCGAAGAAGGCCCAACGCCACTTAGCAATGGCATGTTTATCGATGCCAAGCCTCTTCCTGGCCGCGTTAAAGGCGACAACTCCATCTGGGTGATTCCCGGATTGGCTACCAGAAGTCCCCGCGCCGTGGATTTACGCCTCGAACAAGCGGATGCTCAAAGAGGCATCGCTGCGTTAAAAACCCATGCTCGTGCTGGCGGCACAGTAGCTGCTTCGTGCTCAGGCGTATTTCTTCTGCAAGCTGCAGGATTACTTAAGAATCGCAAAGTCACGACGACGTGGTGGCTGGCGAGTCATTTACAAAAAGTTGAGCCCGAATGTGTTGTCGACGCCAATCGCCTCGTGATTTCTGACGGCACCGTTTGGACTGCTGGCGCTGCATTCGCACAAACCGACTTGATGCTCAGACTGATTCAAGCACGCTTTGGCAATGCACTTGCGGAAGCCGTTTCACGCGTGCTCGTCATTGATGGTCGAGAAGCGCAAGCGCCGTTTATTGTTCCGGCCATGCTCGCGAATGGGAACGAACTGATTGCCAATCTTTCGCAGCAAATCGAAAAATCTCTTCCAAACGCCCTGAGCGTTAAGGAGATGGCAGAAAAATTGTGTATCTCTGAAAAAACGTTAGCGCGCCGCATCAAAGCAGCCACGGGCAAGAACCCTTCAGAACTGATTCAGTTCGTGCGACTCAAACGTGCCCGTCGGCTTCTGGAAACCACCAGCATGTCGGTGGATCAGGTGGCAGAAAAAGTTGGATACAGCGATTCCACCGCGCTGCGTCGCCTGATGCGTAAAGTGTTCAATGCGACACCGCGACAGTTTCGATTATTGAACAGTTAATTCCGAACAGCCGCTTATTTTTTAGGCCGCCAGTTCGCGTTGCTTTCCCAAAACGCCACCGCCTGCCGATAAGCCTCTCGATCCATCGCAACACCTGATCCGCCCTCGTCTACTCCGAGGGCGTTTCTCATCATGGTGATCGGCGCCATCGGAATTTCTTCCGGCGCCTCGGTATACATGCAACCAACAACGCCCCAATCCGCATCAATCGTGTCGCCCTCTTTCAGCATCTGCTCGCGGCTGTAGAGAATCACGATCATGTAATTAGCGATCGGCGGTTCTACGCCTTCAAACCAACGCACCAGCACCGGCAGCTCAGCCTTGGTTCTGGCCTCGTACGCAGAGCGCAGCAAGTGTCGGTTGTCATCAGTGATCGGCACTGTGAGACAACGCGTGCTGGTCCAGTTGCGATGCACATGCAACTTGCAGAACGGCGCGTAGCCATCCAACACCTTCAGCGGCACGTTGTCATTGATGTAACGCTCGAAAGATTCTGCGGTAGCGTCTTGAATAGCGTTGAGGCGGCGGTCTTTAGGAAACAGCCGCGCGCGGGCGAAGGGAGTTAGGACGATGGACATGGGTCAGACACTGGTGGCGATGTCGCTATCGTAGCCGCGCCTTTGTAGGGTGGGTAGAGCGCAGCGAAACCCACCGTCATCGCACAATCAAAGAATGGTGGGTTTCGCTGCGCGCTCTACCCACCCTACGAAACAACACTGCAACGAACTAGCGCTTCACCGCCCGCGTCATCAAAAACGATTGCCGCACACGGTTACCAACAAAGAACTGGCGACTAAGGTCTTCAAACTCAGCGCGGAATTTTGCGAGGCGGTCGGGTTGGTCGGATAGTGTTTGTACGAGCCTGATCAGTGGCCCAGCGGTAAGCTCCATCCACGCGCGGTAATGCTGTGGGCTCAGTGTTGGCACGGTCATCTCATCGCGCTGAAAGCGTATATCGCTGACAGCATCACCCAGGCGTTGGCGCACGACATTCACATCGCCCCACGCAGCCGGTGATGCAACGCCGGGAGGCGGTGGCAGATACGAAGCCGTGAGCGCGAACATGCGACCGATCATCAGCTCTGGCGGCCAAGTGCAGAATGCGATGCGGCCGCCGGGCTTGAGCACGCGCAGCATCTCAGCAATGGCAACCTCTGGTCGCGGCGCGAATATGTGGCCGAACTGACTCAGCACCACATCAAATGTGGCGTCGGCATAAGGCAGAGCTTCTGCATCACCTTCTAAAAATTCAATCTCGGCATTGATCACGGCGGCATTGCGGCGTGCGTCTTCTAGCAAGACTGGCGACAGATCCATGCCGCGCACTTGCGCGCCGCGACGCCCAGCCGTTATAGCGACAACGCCGGTGCCGCACGCCACATCCAACACGACTTCGCCTTGACTCACTTCCGCAAAGTCGACGAGGCTGGCGGCGGCAAGCGTGGTGAATGTAGCGAGTGGCGAGAACAGCGCCCAAGACTCGCGCTGTGCCGCTTTGAACTGGGCAAACGGATCGGTCGTCATGAGCTCACCGGCTCAGTTCGACGATGGGCTTGAAGCCACCGAAGATCATTCGCTTGCCGTCGAAGGGCGCTTTCGTCGTCATCATCTTTGCAAGACGCGGATCAGTCATAACTTTGGCGTTGACGCGGTCTCTGTCCTTGCGTGATTTGAAGGCGATCCACGAGAACATCACCACTTCATCCGGCTTGCGCTTTACGGCCTGCGGAAATGACGTCCACTTGCCTTGTTTGACGTCATCTTCCAAGCACTCGGTGAATAGCAAAGCGCCGTGCTCGATCCAAATCTTGCCGGCCTTGCGCGCCATCTTGCGGTAGTCCGCGATCTTGGCCTTGGGTACTGGCACCAAAAATCCGTCGATGTATGCCATCTGATTTCTCCTCGTTGATTGTTCATCTACGTGAATAAACGACGGCCCACTGTATGCCTCATCGAAGACAACAGAAAGTCCTGTGGATCGATTCAATAAAGTTTTCGAGTAGCATTGCTTTATGACAACCGCTGAAGATCCCCGCCGCCGCTGGTTAGCGCTTTACGTTCTGTGCCTCGGCGTGTTGATGATTGTGCTCGACACCACCGTGGTGACGGTGGCGCTGCCGTCGATTCAAACGGACCTGGGCTTTACCGACACCTCGCTGGTGTGGGTGCTCAATGCCTACATGCTGACGTATGGCGGCTTTCTGCTATTGGGCGGACGCTTGGGTGATCTCTACGGCAATCGGCGCTGGTTCTTGATGGGCTTAGTGCTGTTTACAGTAGCGTCGCTAGCCTGTGGCATTCCGGGCACGCAGTTCACGCTGGTAGCAGCGCGCGCATTGCAAGGCGTCGGCGGTGCGGTGGTGACGGCTGTAGCACTGGCAATCATCTTGAATCTGTTCGCCGACAATGGCGAACGCGCCAAGGCCATGGGCATTTACGGATTTGTGACCGCAGCGGGCGGCACGATTGGTGAAGTGCTGGGCGGCGTGATTACGCAGTACGTGAACTGGCATTGGATCTTCCTGATCAATCTGCCGATTGGTATTGCGGTGTATGTGATGTGCTTGCGTCTATTGCCCGTTGATACGAAAACACGCACGACTCAAAAGCTCGATGTGACTGGCGCAGTCACTGTCACGCTGGGCCTTATGCTGGCGGTGTACGCGATCGTCAATGGCAATGCAGCCGGTTGGCACTCGGTGCAGACGCTGGGGATGCTCACAGCCAGCGCCGTGCTGCTCGGCGCATTCCTCATCATTGAATCACGCGTGGAGCATCCGCTGATGCCGCTGCGTTTGTTCAAGCTACACAACTTAGCCGTCGCCAATGTTATTGCGGTGTTGTGGGCCGCAGGCATGTTTGCGTGGTTTGTGATGTCGGCGTTGTATCTGCAACGCATCTTGAATTATTCGCCACTGGAGGTCGGGCTATCGTTTCTGCCTGCCGATTTGATCATGGCGATTTTTTCCTTAGGCCTGTCAGCCAAGTTGGTGATGCGCTACGGCATTAGTGCGCCGTTGTGGGTGGGCCTCGCGATCGCTGCGCTAGGGCTGCTGCTATTTGCGCGCACACCTTTGGATGGCGTGTTCTGGCTAGATGTGCTGCCCGGCATGGTGCTGATGGGCTTGGGCGGCGGCATGGCTTTCAACCCTTTGTTGCTGGCAGCCATGAATGATGCTGTCGAGGATGAAGCGGGCCTTGCCTCCGGCATTGTGAATACGTCTTTCATGATGGGCGGCGCATTGGGCTTGGCGGTATTGGCCAGCCTCGCCGATGGGCGCACACAGCAGCTTCTTCACAGCGGCGATGACGCCACTGCCGCGCTCAATAGCGGTTATCAGATGGCCTTCTTGATCGGCGCGCTGTTTACCTTTGTGGGTGCTGCGCTGGGCGCAACGTTGATACGGTCTACAACTAGCAGTACCAACACCCCACCCGCGCACTAATTTCATCAGGTGTAACCACTGACGCGTACCTTGGCCGTAAGCCATGTAAAATCGCCGCGTTATTTCTATTTATACGGAATCCAATATGACGATCACCACCACCGCTACCGGCCTGCAGTACGAAGACACCACTGTTGGCGAAGGCGCAGAAGCGAAGCGCGGCCAGCTTGTTACCGTGCATTACACCGGCTGGCTGTTTAACAACGGCACGCAAGGCAGCAAGTTTGATAGCAGCAAAGATCGCCGTGACCCGTTCCAGTTTTCACTGGGCGGCGGTCAGGTCATCCGCGGTTGGGATGAAGGCGTGCAAGGTATGAAAGTTGGCGGCACGCGTCGCCTGATCATTCCCGCTGATCTCGGTTACGGCGCACGCGGTGCAGGCGGCGTTATTCCGCCTAACGCGACGCTGTTGTTTGAAGTGGAATTGCTCGCGGTTTAATCGCCTAGCAGTTGCATAAATAAGGCCGCGCTCGAATCATTTCGAGCGCGGCTTTTTTTATGGGTCTGATTCGTAGTGTGCGCCTTGCGCACGCGAAATTAGTGCTACCTACAACACCGCGTGCGCACTGCGCACCCTACGTAAGCGTCACTCTATGCGGTTCACCGCACCGACCTCACTCGCAGACGTAATTAAGGTGGTTTCAACGAATCCAGAACAGCACGGCACCTCGCCGCTCGCAGGATTCACGAGGCACCATGAAAGAACAAACTGAGCGCACCGCTGCAGTCAGCATTGTAAAAAAGCTGCACCGCATTCCAGCAGACAGCATTGCCAACATCGTTGAGCAA
Source organism: Stenotrophobium rhamnosiphilum (assembly GCF_003052265.1). GTDB lineage: Bacteria > Pseudomonadota > Gammaproteobacteria > Nevskiales > Nevskiaceae > Stenotrophobium > Stenotrophobium rhamnosiphilum. The sequence goes on along the minus strand of NZ_QANS01000007.1, from coordinate 188,642 downwards.
TCAAAGCTCTTCTCTGCTCGATACATGCCTAGCTCACGCAATCGTCGCGTCGGCACCATCTCGCTCGAGTGGAACAAGCTGAGCTAAAAGCTGCTCCGTGTCCATGCGCCATCAAGATATGACGCTTCATTTCATAAACTGAGGAACATCGCATGATCCCCACTCGTCGCGATTTACATTTCAAACTATTGCCTAGCAGCGTCAGTAACTGGCATGCCAAAGGGCCGTACGTCACGCAGTTCACCAACGCGATGTCGATCTTCTTTCCAGAAGGCGAACGCTTCTTCATCCACACCGTGCGTCATTACCGCGATCACATTCATGAGCCGCAGCTGAAGAAAGCTGTGACTGCCTTCATCGGGCAGGAAGCGATGCATGGTCGCGAACATGACGAGCACAATCGTCTGCTCAATAGAGCGGGCCTGCCGGCTGATGAGCTTGAACGTCAGGTGAAGAAATTTCTTGTCATGCTAGAAGAAAAACTCCCTCCTGCCGCACAGCTATCCATCACGATTGCGCAGGAACATTTCACCGCGATCATGGCTGAGATTGTACTGACGGATCCACGCATCCTTGCGGGTGCAGATGCACGCCTCAAAGCCATGTGGCGCTGGCATGCACTGGAAGAGATTGAGCACAAAGCGGTTGCGTTTGATGTCTACGAGGCTGTGATGGGTCGCGGCATCAAAGCCTATGCGCTGCGCAATACGAGCTTAGTCATCACCACGCTCGGATTTCTGTCGCTGGTGCTCTACTACCAGCAGCGCATGCTCAAAGCAGACTCGCATCCACGTAGCTGGAAAGATTTCGGCGCGTTCGCAAAATTCATGCTGATCTCGCCAGCTCTGCTGCCGAAACTCGCGTTGCCGTGGCTGAGTTATATGCGCCCCGGCTTTCATCCTTGGGATCACGACAATCGTGATCTGCTCAAAGAGATGAACACGCTGGTAGCAAAGACGAAGAAGTACGAGCTACAAGCCGCATGAGCACCAAACGAGCGAGCAAGCCTGACAACGACGTCAGCTTAGAAAAAAACGCTGAGCCGAAACAGAGTCGCCTGCTTCATTTCGAAGTAACGTCCTTGTCCATGCTGACGCTGAGACGTCCTGCTTCAAAACGCATGCGCAAATGGCGATGCACGATTAGATAGCGCAAACCGATGAGCGCTGCGCCAAATCCTGCTGCTGCCCCCACCGCCAAGGCCCATCGCGGACCAAATGTGTCTGCCACGTAACCGACGATAGGAGCGCCCATTGGCGCGCCGCCTAAAGCCACGGCAAGGAAGATCGCCATCACGCGACCACGCATATCTGGGTCTGTAGATAATTGCATTACGCCATTGGCGGTCGTCGTGAATGTTTGCGCGTAGGCACCGATGACGATCAGCGCCAGACCGAACATCCAGTAGTTCGGCATGATCGCGGCAAACACAAAGCCAACACCAAACAATGCTGCGGCTGTGAACAATAAAGTCATGCGTGGCTGCAAACGCTTGGCCGAGAGCAGCGCGCCAGCAACAGAGCCAATCGCCATGATTGATGTCAGCAGCCCGAACTCATGCGCGCCAGCGTGAAAGACGCCGACCGCCATCGTTGAAATGTAGATCGAAAAGTTAAGCCCGAAAGTGCCGATCAGAAACAACATGAACAGTATCGCTTTGAGATCAGGCCGCGCCCAGACATAACGAAACCCATCCGCGAGCGCGCTGCGCTTCATGGCCGTGCGCTCACGCAGGTGTAACTCACTCGTGCGCAGCAAGCTCATTGAATACAACACAGCAGCAAACGATGCCGCGTTGAGCAGAAACACCCAGCCCGTGCCGATCAGAGTAATCAACGCACCTGCAATCGCGGGGCCGATGAGTCTCGCAGCGTTGAAGGATGCAGAGTTGAGCGCCACTGCATTCGACAAATCCTCTTCGCCCACCAACTCTGAGACAAAGGTCTGACGCGCTGGCGCATCAAACGCCGCGACGCAGCCAAGTCCGAAGGCAAAACAGTAAACGTGTCAGAGCTGCACAAGACCCGTGACGGTGAGCAAACCAAGACCTAGTGCGAGTAAACCCATCAGCACCTGCGTCGCGATCAGAAGTTTGCGTCGATCAACATGATCTGCCGTCGATCCACTCAAAGGCAGCATCAGCAACTGCGGCCCGAACTGCAGCGCGATCACGATACCGACGGCGGTCGCGTTTTGATTGGTGAGTTGCGTCAGCACCAGCCAGTCCTGCGCCGTGCGCTGCATCCAGGTGCCGATGTTGGACACGCTGGATCCTATCGCCCATACGCGATAGTTAGGAATGGATAGCGATCGGAAGATGCCGCTCATCGCGCGCTCATGCGCGCGTGCGATCGAGTAGCTCGATGATCTCTTGTGTGCTGCCGCATTCACCGAGTCGCGGGAAGATGCGCGTGATGCTGTTGACGTGCGAGTCGGCGTGCGTATCCGTCATCGCATCGACTGCCAGCGTTACGTTGAAGCCCAACTCGTAAGCGTGGCGCGCGGTGGACTCCACGCCAATGCTGGTCGCGATGCCACAGATCACAACTTGCGTGACACCTTGCGCTTGCAACTGCGCCTGCAAATCAGTGCTGCTGAACGCGCCCCAACTGCGTTTGCTGACAACGTGATCTTCTGGCTGCTGATGCAGCTCTGGCACGATCTGCGCCCAATCATCCGGGCGCGATGCCGTGCTGCGCGTCTGATCTGTACGTCCAGATACACCCGCCACCACATTCACCAACATCACTGGCAAGCGATGACGACGAAATGCACTCGCCAGATCGCTGCAACGCTGCACGATCTCCGCCGCTGGTGTGACCGTTGGCATAGCGACGACACCGTTCTGCAAATCAATCACGATCAGTGCAGTCTTGGCGTCCAGCGTGGTCAGAGCCATGAAGATTCCTGCCGTTATTTCGTAAGCCGCGTAAGCAGATCTGCTGCAGCCTGTTCGCCTGCACGTATTGCACCATCCATATAGCCGGTCCAACGCTGCGCGGCTTCGGTGCCAGCCCAGTGGATGCGGCCGATAGGCTGACGCAATGCAGCGCCGTATCGACTGAGCACGCCAGGTGGCAAGGCAATGGTGGGGCCACCGAAGGTCCACTCATCCACCGTCCAATCTTTTTCTTCGTAGGCCAGTGGCTTCAACGCTTCAGAACCAAACCAGCGCGCGAAGCATTCGAGCACTGCCGCTTTGCGTGCGGGCGCGGAGAGTTTGCGCCACAGGCGTTCATCATCACCACCGACGAACCCAAGCAGCGCGGGGCCTTCATTGGAGCTGTCGTCATAACTGGCAACAACCGGGCCGCGCAAGCTGCCAACATCTCCTGCATATCCAAGCTCACGCCAGAACGGTTTTTCGTAGGTGATGACAACCTTGGCGTAGCGGCCCATCGGTGCGCGCGTTTCCAGATCACGCCGATCACCGGTCAGTGATGGCGTAAACGTAATCGCCGTGTTCATCGCCGGCGGGATTGCCATCACCACATAACGTCCGCGCCAGTTACCGTGATCAGTCTCGACCGTCACGCCCGCCGCATCATGCATCACGCGGCGCACAGGTTGTGACAACTTCACTGCTGCGCCAAGGTCTTTCGCCATGCGCAGCGACAACTGCTGCGAGCCGCCTTCAATCACGCTGTCCTGCGCACCACCACGACCACCGATGAGCATCTCGATGTTATCGCCCTGCGCAACGTAATAAGACCAGAGCAAAACAGAGATCTCATCCGGATCCACGCCCAGAACAGCGCGCGTCATCACTTTGGCGAAGTCACGTGATGATTTTTTATAGCTGTTTTCCTTGACCCATTGCGCGAGCGTGATTGCATCCAGCTCTGCTGCATCGGATACCGCCCATGGTGTCGTCGGGCCAACGCGTTTGGCCAGAGCATTCATCTTGTTGATGATGTGGCCGAGATCCAGTTTCTGTAGCAAAGACAAGGCCGGCACACTGCCTTCGAACTCGACACGTTCATCGCCCAGTTCCCAAATGTGTTTGGCGTCGCTGAACACGGGTTTTATTTCGAGGCCAAATTCCTTGGCCATTGCGCGGATGCGATCTTGCGTGGGGCCAACAAACTGGCCACCGAGATCGTAACGGCGCGCGCCCACCGCAGTTGTCCACGTGCGGCCACCAACACGATCACGCGCTTCCAGCACGACCACTGACTTGCCTTTCTTCACCAGCTCGCGCGCTGACGTCAATCCAGACAAACCTGCGCCAACAACAATGACATCTACAGAACCCGTTTGCGTGCCGCCGCTTTTGCTTTTGGCTTCTGCCGTAGGCGTCTGCAAAGCAGCAACGCTCAAAACAGCAGCGGCAGAAGTGATCAGCTTGCGGCGATCAGGATTGGATGGCGCGTCATTGCGTTTGGTCATGCCTGTTCTCTGTTGCGTGATTACGACACTCCGCGCTTGGCGAGTTTGCGGGCTAGCGTGCGGCGGTGCATGCCGAGGCGGCGTGCGGTTTCGGAGACGTTGAAGTTGGTCTCCGTCAGCACTTCATGAATACGTTCCCACTCCAGCGTCTTGATTGACGTTGGGCGCCCTGCCACTGGCGCATCGACATCGCCGGTGTTGCGGGTAAACGCTGCGTCGATGTCATCGGTGTTCGATGGCTTGACCAGATAGTTGCAGGCGCCAAGCTTAATCGCCTCAACGGCAGTCACGATGCTGGCAAAACCAGTGAGCACCACGATCAGCATTTCCGGATCGTGTTCGTGCAAGAGTTGCACGACGTTCAGGCCCGATTGCACACCCAGCTTGAGATCGACCACGGCGCGCTCAGGCGATTCCGTTTTCAGAATCTCTTTGGCTTCTTCAATGCTGCTGGCGTGCAGCACGCGATAGTCGCCGCGCCGCTCAAACGAGCGTTTCAGTGCACGCGCAAATGCTGCGTCGTCTTCAACGATCAGCAGCAGATCATCTTCGATGTCTTCAGACCCAGATGTGTCCGACATCTTCGTCCTCCATCGACAGCGCATCCATCGGCATCTGTAGCGTCACGATGGCGCCGCCCTCTTCGCCGTTCTCCGCGCTCATGCTGCCGCCGAGCTTGCGTACGATGTTCATCACCAGGAACAAGCCGAGACCGCCGCCGACTTTGCCTTTGGTGGATTGATAGGGCTTGCCGAGGTTTTCAAGAATCTCTGGCGTAAAGCCGGGGCCACGATCGCGCACGGTGATCGTGAACATGCCATCAGCATGCGTGGCCGTGAGCTTGACCCACTCTGGCGAGACTTCTGCTGCGTTATCCAAAACATTCGAGATGATCTGTTTGAGCGCGGAGTCAGAAACAATACGGCAATCTTCACCGGCAAAGCGTCCGTACTTGAGCGCCTTGGAGTTACGTGAGCTGGACCATTCACGGACCAGATCAATGACGAAATCCGATGCGTTCGTCACAACAATTGATCCGCCGCGCGCTTCACCGGAAGACATCAGAATGCCGCTGACGATGGTCTTGCAGCGATCCAACTCGTGCTGCAACTCGCCGATCTCTTGCAGCATTTCAGGATCATTCTTGAATTGCGGCATGCGACGCCAGTCATTCAGCGTGACGGCCAGCGTTGCCAGCGGCGTACCGAGTTCGTGTGCAGCGCCAGAGGCGAGCAAGCCCATGCGGACGATGTGATCTTCTTCTGCCGCGCGCTGACGCATGCCAGCAAGGTTGGCATCGCGTTCACGTAGATTACGATTGATGCGGCTCATGAACACGATCAGCAGCACAGCATCGAGCACAAAACAAATCCACATGCCGATGATATGCAGATCGAACAACTGCTCTACGCCACCGGCAGGCAACTGCAACGGCACATAGAAACGTGTGAGGCCCGCGAAGCAGATGGAGGTGATACCGACCAGCGTCCACGTCGACCACGATGCCAACAGCACAGCGGCCAGCGCCAACTGCAGCGGATACAAAAACACGAACGGATTGGTAGCGCCTCCACTGAGATAAAGCAGCGCCGTGAGCGCGCCGACGTCAATCAAGAAGCCCGTCATCAACTCCAAATTGCTGGCGCTAGGCAGCGTGTACCAACGGAACAGGCTCAGTAGATTGAGGCCGATCAGCGAACTCAAAATGCCGATCATCAATTCCACCGGCAGCGGGATGTGAAACACCCACTGCGTGAAAACGATGGTGATGATCTGGCCGATCACTGCGATCCAGCGCAGGTCGATCAGCTGCTTCATGTTCTTGACGCCAGCCGGGTCGAGCATCGGCCGGGTGCGGCGCATGGAGGGGTGAATATGGTTGGCGGTTGTCATACCGCCGTAGTTTAGCGCCATGCACCACTTTGAGAATCGGTAGGAGCGCCTCTTAGGCGCGATTGGTGCCGAAACCATCGCGCCTAAGACGAGGGCATGGATGCCCCTCGGTAGAGCAACGCAGGAGCAATTGCCGAGGCGCTCCTACATGATCAGCGACGACCGTAACGAACAACCACAACTCCAGCTACCAAGGTCAACAAAGCCAAGCCATACCAGGTGATGGCATAAACCAGATGGCTGTTATGGAAGCGGACTACGGTCAGGCCGCCGAGGGGGACTCCGCCGGGGTTGGCTGCAGCATCAGCATCAATGAAATACGGAGCGACGTTCTGCATCGGCAAATATTGCGTCGCAGCAATGGCGACGACATCGCGGGAAAACCAGCGTGCTTGGGTGGGATCGTTACGCCGCAGGAATCCACCGCTGGGTTCGGTCAGGCGCAGTAAGCCGCAGACTTTAACCACACCCGCGACTTGAGCCTTGTCGCGCGAGGTTGGGGATTTTTGTTCGGCAGTGACAAAGCCACGATTGATCAGCACCACCGTGCCATCTGCGCTCTGCAGCGGCGTCAGCACCCAATCACCGGGACCACGCACAGTGACGGCTTGCACATAAGTTTCGTGATCGTGGCGATATTCGCCACTGACGCAAACGTGTGTGTACTCATCATTAATGCCCACACTCGCCCACTGTGCTTTTGCAGGTGGCACGACGGGCGCAGCGTTGACACGTTGATTGACACGCTCGATGAGATCGAGCTTCCATGCGAGGCGTTTAACTTGCCAGGTGCCGAGCGCAATAAAACTGAGGAAAGCGGCGCTGGCGAAAACTAACGCCAGCACCAAACCCAGCGACGAACGTTTCGTCGCCTCGCTCATAGCTACGGCATATTCCGCATGTCTTCGACAGACACCGGCATCATGTTGGCATTCATGTGATACATGACCCACAGCGATCCGGCGAACATGATCACCAGCAACATCGCGGTAAAGATCAGCGCCAGCATGTTCCAGCCACCTTCCGACGTCGTGTCGAGATGGAGGAAGTACACCATGTGCACAAGAACCTGTATGACTGCAAAGCCCAACACAATCGCGACGGTGACTTTGTTGTCAGGGATTACTTTTGCCATCACCAGCCAGAACGGAATCGCGGTGAGGATGACGGACAAGATGAAGCCGGTCATGTAACCCTTGAAGGTAACGTGCGGCATCCCCTCGTCGTGACCATGGCCGTGGTCATCGTGACCGTGGACTAGATCATCGTGGTTATGCGATACGGCGCTCATCTCAGCACTCCCAGCAGATAGACGAAGGTGAAGACGCCGATCCATACGACGTCGAGGAAGTGCCAGAACAAGCTGAGGCAATTGAGACGGCGGCGCATCACGGTCGTGAAGCCGTTCTTGTGCAACTGCACCATCAACGTCACCAACCAAATGCAACCAAAGGTGACGTGCAGACCGTGCGTGCCGACCAGCGTGAAGAACGCCGACAAGAACGCACTGCGCTGCGGGCCTGCGCCTTCATGAATCAGGTGATGAAACTCGTAAAGCTCAATGCCAAGAAAAGCCAGACCAAAGCAGCCAGTGATGGCGAGCCACATCAGCGTTGCCGTCTTGCGCTTGCGTGCCATTTCCAGCATCGCGAAGCCATAGGTGATCGACGACAACAACAGCATCGAGGTGTTGAGCGCGACCAGCTCAAGATCAAACAGATCTTTCGGGCTCGGGCCTGCGGCGTAGTTCGCGCCGAGCACGCCGTACATCGCGAACAAGCAAGCGAAGATGAGACAGTCGCTCATCAGATACAGCCAGAAGCCCAGCATCGTGCCGTTTTCGACGTGATGCTCTTCGGTCAGGTAAAACTCCTGAGCCGAAGCATTATTCATAGTTGCAGTATTCGCCATGATTAAGCCTGCCCTGCGAGTTGCTGAGTACGTGCATCTTCAATGCGCGCGACTTCTTCGGCCGGGATGTAGTAATCGCGGTCATTGTTGAAGGTGTGAACGATGGCAGCGCCAACCGTCACCACGAACGAGGTGATGACCAACCACCAAATCTGCCAGATCATTGCGAAACCAAACACCGTCGCCAGACCCGCCAGCACCATACCGGCCGCGGTGTTCTTGGGCATGTGGATGGCGATGAAGCCCTTGGTCGGACGCACATAGCCACGCTTCTTCATATCCGACCATGCATCGAGGTCATGCACGCGCGGCGTGAAGGCGAAGTTGTACGGTGGTGGTGGCGATGAAGTCGACCACTCCAATGTACGGCCACCCCATGGATCGCCAGTGTGATCACGCAGCGCTTCGCGATTGCGAATGCTGACGAAGATCTGCACGAGCATGGCGAGAATACCGAACAGGATCAGCACGGCGCCGAAGGCAGCGATGATGAACCAGATCTGCAGACTCGGATCATCGAAGTGGCTGAGACGACGCGTCACACCCATCAGGCCGAGAATGTAGAGCGGCGTGAAGGCGAACCAGAAGCCCGAGATCCAGAACCAGAACGAGACCTTGCCCCAGAACGCATCGAGCTTGAAGCCTATTGCTTTAGGGAACCAGAAGTTGATCGCGGCAAAGCCACCGAACAACACGCCACCGATGATCACGTTATGGAAGTGCGCAATCAGGAACAGCGAGTTGTGCAGCACGAAGTCAGCTGGTGGCACGGCGAGCAACACGCCGGTCATACCACCGATAGCGAAGGTGAACATGAAGCCCATCGTCCACAGCATCGGTACTTCAAACTTGATGCGGCCGCGATACATGGTGAACAACCAGTTGAACATCTTCGCGCCCGTCGGGATCGAGATGATCATCGTGGTGATGCCGAAGAACGAGTTCACACTCGCGCCTGAGCCCATCGTGAAGAAGTGATGCAACCACACGAGGTACGCGAGGATCGTGATCACAATCGTGGCGTAAACCATCGACGCATAGCCGAACAGTTTTTTACCGCTGAATGCTGCGACCACTTCTGAGAACACGCCGAACAAAGGCAGGATCAGGATGTAAACCTCTGGGTGACCCCAGATCCAAATCAGGTTCACATACATCATGGCGTTGCCGCCAAAATCATTGGTGAAGAAGTTGGTGCCGGCATAGCGATCCAGCGACAGCAAACCCAACACAGCGGTCAACACTGGGAACGCGGCGACGATCAGTACGTTGGTGCAAAGCGCAGTCCAAGTGAATACCGGCATCTTCATCAACGTCATACCAGGCGCACGCATCTTGATGATGGTGACCATGAAGTTGATGCCCGACAGTAAGGTTCCTATACCCGCTAGCTGTAGCGACCATATGTAGTAATCGACACCGACATCGGGACTGTAAGCGATCCCCGATAAAGGCGGATACGCCAACCAACCCGTGCGTGCGAACTCGCCAACAAACAGCGACATCATCACCAGCACAGCGCCAGACACGGTCATCCAGAAGCTGAAGTTATTCAAGAACGGGAAAGCCACGTCGCGTGCGCCGATCTGCAATGGCACCACGATGTTCATCAAGCCCACTACCAACGGCATGGCGACGAAGAAGATCATGATCACGCCGTGAGCGGTGAAGATCTGGTCGTAGTGATGTGGTGGCAGATAACCAACAGCGTCACCAAAAGCCATTGCCTGCTGCAGACGCATCATCAGCGCATCTGCAAAACCACGCATCAACATCACGAGGGCCAGCACGATGTACATGATGCCGATCTTCTTGTGATCGATGCTGGTGAACCATTCGGTCCAGAGATAATTCCACTTGCCAATCTTGGTGATCCACGCCACAACGGCGAGGCCGACGACAGCGACCATCGCAAACGTCATCAGCAGAATGGGCTCGTGCAGCGGGATCGCCTCCCAGCCCAAACGGCCGAGAAGAAGTTGCTGCAGATTACTTGTCGTTTCGTGCATCGTTAGATCTCGAAGCGCGGGATCGGTCTACGCCGATCAGCGAATAACGGCCGCGCTCAAAGGCTGCGCGGTCAGTGATAAAGACGTCGGGTTGGCGCTGCGATCAATCGTGCAGAGCGACAACACATAAGCGCGTTCAGCTTCAGACTCACCATGGCCACGCGCGCGTGGACGGTCATAAGCCAGACGACCCACGTTGTAGACGCCCGCCAAGCCGAGGCCGCCTTTCGCGTCGATGGCCATCATGTCGCGCTGACACATCTTGTTGGGATCAACGCAGAGATTAAGGATGGCGTCGTAGAGCTTGGGATCAATCTGCGCGTAACGACGCACAGCTTCGCGCTCGCTAGGTTTTTCCAGTGCCTGATACGTCGGGCGATCAAGCTTGTTGCCTGCGTCTTTGTTCTTCTGGATCCAAGCTTCGAACTCTTCTTTGCTCATGCCGTGGAAGCGGAATTTCATGCCCGAGAAACCCGCGCCGCTGTAGTTAGCCGAGAAGCCTTCGTAGTTGCCGATCTTGTTGATGACCGCGTGCAACTTGGTTTCCATTGCGGGCATGGCGTAAATCTGGCCGGCAAGCGCTGGAATATAGAAAGAGTTCATCACCGTTGACGAGGTGATCTGGAAATTGATCGGCGTGTCGATTGGTGCAGCGAGTTCATTGACCGTGGCGATGCCGTAGTCGGGATAGATGAACAGCCATTTCCAATCGAGTGCGACAACTTGCACTTGTAGTGGCTTCACATCTTTAGCCAGCGTCTGCGTAGCGCTGATGCGCGCCAGAGGACGGAAAGGGTCAAGCGTGTGCGTGGTAATCCAGGTCACGGCGCCGAGTGCGATCACGATCAACAGTGGGGCCGCCCAGATGCCCAACTCCACCGAGGTCGAGTGATGCCAGTCAGGATCGTAGGTCGCTTCGGTGTTCGAAGCGCGATAACGCCAGGCGAACCAAGCCGTCAGGATCATCACCGGAACGATGATCAGCAGCATCAGAACAGTGGAGACAATCACTAGGTTGCCCTGCTGTTGCGCGATATCGCCAGAAGGCGACAGCACCACAGACTTACAGCCGGCCAGGAAAACTGCCAGCGAAAGCAACAACATGCCGCGCAAGAATCGAAACAACATGGCGCACAGTCGGTTTGGATGGGCTTTCACTATAGGACCCCCGGGCATATTGCGCGATTGGACGTTTTGTCCAATGGCTCGTTGCCGCAATCCATGCGAGGGTAAGCGCTGGAATGGTCCCGGCTACGGCTGTAGGACCCCCTAAGTACCGAGCCTTGCATTGGGAAATGCGGCGACGTCTCACTATAGTAGTTGCATGACGTGTTGGCATTATCTACACGCCTGCGACGAAATTAAAAGTCACTCGAGAGTTTGAATGTCTACAGCTCACCACACACCTGCAGCCGAAACGCCCGCCGACGCTCAACCCGTCAAAGTGCGTTCCAGCGAAATCGCCATCGGCGTGATCATCGGCCGCATTTCCGAATTCTTCGATTTCTTCGTCTTCGGCATTGCTTCGGTTGTGGTGTTCCCTCAGGTGTTCTTCCCATTCGCTGATGCGATGACGGGCACGCTGTATTCCTTCATCGTTTTCTCGTTCGCGTTTATCTCGCGCCCGATTGGCTCGCTGATCTTCCGCGTGATTCACGAACGCTACGGACGCGGCACCAAACTCACGATTGCATTGTTCATGCTCGGCACCGCAACGGCGGGTATCGCCTTCTTGCCGGGCTACGCTGAACTCGGCAATGCCTCCATCGTACTGCTCGCGCTGTTCCGCATCGCACAGGGCATCGCACTCGGCGGAAGCTGGGACGGCCTGCCTTCACTGCTCGCATTGAACGCACCACAGAACAAGCGCGGTTGGTACGCGATGATTCCGCAGCTTGGCGCGCCGATTGGCTTCATCATTGCGTCTGCATTGTTCGTCTACCTGATCAGCGCGCTATCGACAGAAGATTTCGTCAGCTGGGGCTGGCGCTATCCCTTCTATGTGGCCTTCTCAATTAACGTCGTGACTTTGTTTGCGCGTCTGCGTTTGGTAATGACGCCAGAATTCACGCAGCTGTTGAAGACGCGTGAACTGGAACCATCACCCTTGCGCGAACTGGTTCGCACGCAAGGCGACAACATTGCACTCGGCGCTTTTGCACCGCTGGCCAGCTACGCGCTGTTCCATCTGGTGACGGTGTTCCCGCTGTCATGGGCACTGTTGTTTACAAAGCAATCGCTGACCGACTTCTTGCTCGTGCAAATTATCGGCGCGGCACTCGCCATCCCTTGCATGATCATCTCCGGCAAAGTGGCTGACAAAATTGGTCGCCGCAACACGCTGATGATTGGCGCGGTGATGATCGGCGTTTACAGCGGCTGGACGCCGGTGTTGCTGTCGGGCAGCACGATGGGCGGCTATATGTTCATCCTGCTCGGCTTCGCATTGCTCGGCTTCTCGCACGCACAGGCTGCGGGCGCAGTGAACTCCAGCTTCTCCGCGCGGTATCGCTACAGCGGCGCGGTGCTGACGTCTGATCTCGGTTGGCTCACGGGCGCTGCGTTCGCGCCACTGATCGCGTTGATGCTCGCAACCAAATTTGGCGTGGGTTACGTTGGCCTGTATCTGCTCTCAGGTGCTGCAGCGACACTGCTTGCGCTGCGTATCAACCGCAGCCTTGAAGAAAGACGCGACGACGAAAGCATTACTTAAAAACACTGTGTCATTCCGAGCGCAGCGAGGAATCTTGCTGTAACTCAAGTCTCGCTAAAGCAAGATCCCTCACGATGATCGGGATGACAACTAAAAACAAAAGGCCGCCCTTGGGCGGCCTTTTGCATATAGGCGATCACTCAACACTAAGTTTCAATCACCGGCTCTGGCGGCAAGCCTTGGCATCCTTCAAGAATCAGCTTGAGATCAGACGGTGCCGCCAAAGTTGGCGGATGAATAAACGCAGGCGGATTTTCCAAATCCAAAAAGTCGAGCAGCGTGTTGGCGTTTGCGTCGCGATACGTCAGCGCAGGCAAATTCCACTTGGCAGCAATCGTCGCAATGATTGAAGTGTGATCGTGCACCACGCTGGTCACTGCATTGGGCTTGCTATAAGGCGATACAACAACGGTCGGCACACGCATGCCAGTGATGTCGTATGAACCCTGAATGTCCGTATCTTTGAGCTTTGGTGGAATATCGTCGGGCTTAGGCACGCGAGCAGGCGGCACGTGATCGTAGTAACCGCCGTGCTCGTCATACGTCCACACCAAGAGCGTGCGCGCCCAATTCGGTGAAGCCATCACTGCATTAACGATGGAGGCAACAAAATTTTCGCCGATAGAAATGTCATCCGGATTTTCTTCTGATCCACCTTGCGCATTAACCTTGTTGTCGAGACTGCGGATAAGATCAATCACATCTTGTGGCAAGCCGGGAATGCTGGTGCTGGCAGTTTTCAAGAAACTGAACAGCGGCGAACCCACCGTGCTAACGGCGTTGAATTCCGGATCGACAAACGAAACCGCCGGCAAAGTGCCGAGCGCACAGTCGACATAGAACTGCGCAACAGGCGAGAAATTCAGCGGGTGATCGGTCAGATTCTGCGGAACGATGGCGAGCGCAGGAAGATCGGTGAAATAGCTGCGCCAGCTCACGCCGTTCTCTGTCATCTTGTCCATCAACGTGCCATTCGCAGGCCCGGGCAAGGTGAAATTAGTGGAGGTGTCTGTCGCAATCGTGCCTTGTGCAGTGCCGGAATAGAGAAAGCGGCGATTCGGATAAGTCTGGCAAGGTGCGGACGCAAAGCAGCGATCGCCCACACAGAAAGTTTTTGCGAGTGAGTAATAAAACGGGATATCGCTTTCATCCCAATAACCCATCGCCGACGTCGCCGTCTTGGCGTAGCCATTCATCTTGCCGCCATTGATCTGGATGTGTGAGCTGTTCCAGTTCTGCGTCACACGGCCAGGCTGACAAGTGCCTTGCAGATGAAAAGATTTTTGGAAGCCGCCTTCAACAGGATTGCGATTTGTGGGTTTGCCGCGAGCGTCTAACTTAAAGCCATCCGCCTTTGGCTGACCACGCTGCGACAACATACCGAAATAGTTATCGAAAGAGTGATTCTCCATCATCACTACAACCACATGATCAAACGGCAGCGCTGCATCTGCGACGCCCGCTGCACGCAGTGGATCAGGCAATGAGTTGGGCGCACGCAGTGCAGCGCCGTCGGCACCAACAGGTGATGAGCTTGAGCAGCCGGGCAAGCCACCGGTCATCGCCAATATCGCGGCCATGCTGGATTGCTGGATAAAATCACGTCGGGTAATGCGCCGCTTCATCGAATCTCCCTGTCATGAGTCGGGCTTTTGATGGCGTCGATTGTGCCTGTCGGAATCAATCACTCGTACGCTTTAGGCTCGATTTACCTTTGTACCGTGCACGTCACAAATCGTTAAAGTGCTCGTCATTAATTTTGTATAAAGGCAGCCGTGGGTTGGGAGTCGAACTATCTGTCGCTCTACGTCTCAGGCCGCAATCTGCTAAACCAAGATTACGTCACCGAGACTTATCAGTTCCGCGACGGCTACGTCGGCGCACCAACACCACGCGGCTATGCCTCATACGGCGCATTGCGTTGGTTTGGCGTACAGGCAGAAGCACGCTTCTAATCCAGTAACGACTGCGCTTATTTTTTAGCGGGCTGCGGCGCGCCCACGCGCTTGAGTAAAGCACCGCAGTCGTTATCTTCACCCAAGCCCAGCTGTATCGTCGGAATCAGCGCTGCGAGTGGCGTGAACAAGGTGCCAAGGGCGAGCGCGGCAGCGCCACGGGCGGTCAGCGCACCGGCTTCGAGTCTGATCTTCGGGTCCTTCAGCGTGCCTTTGATATTGATAGGCGTGCCGACTGAACCAATGTTGATGTGCTTGGGTTCGGTCTTCAGTCGGTAATCAATCAGTTCATCGCGAAGATTCACACTGCCGCCGCCGATGATGTTGGCTTCGGTCGTATCGACCAGCAGCGTGCGCGTGGACACCTGCCCTTGCTTCAATCCCATATCGGCCACCATGCAATGCAACTCCGCACGGCGCGGAATGCCGAGCGCAGCGCGCAGCGAGTTGCCTAAATCCAGACCCATCAGATTCACAAGTAAAGCGCTGATATCGCCGCCGGACATAAACAGTTTCATCTCGCCGTCACCACGGCCGAGCATGTCAGCAACCGAGTTGCCGGTAGAGTCGATACGCAAGACACCGCCGATTTTTCCGTCGCCGTTAAACGCCGTCATCTTCTTGAGGATGTGGCTGACATCCAGCTTACGGAAATCGACATCTGCAATTGCATGCACCAGATCCTGTCGGCCGTCGAGCATGATGTTGGCGTTGATGCTGCCTGTGCCTACGCCAAACCGCACCGGAGATAAATTCATCTGACCATCAACAATGACGACATGTAGATCGAGGTCATCCAGAGGAACTGATGCACTCTCAAGACGCGCTGCTTTGTAAGTCGCATCAACATCTGCTGCGCGGATGCGCGGCAGGCTGATGGGAATATCTGGTAAAACTTTGCCGCTGGCTTCTTTCTTGAGACGCTCAGCTTTCTGTTTCGGTGTTTCTGCTTTATCGCCCGCCTCGGTAGTCGTTGCGCCGATCGCGCCACCGAGATCCTTCATTACAAGCTTTTTAGACGCCACATTCGCGGTGATCTTGCGACGTGGTTGCGCCAATAAATCAATGGCGAGATCGCCAGACATATCACTATCACCCACGATACCGGTGAAGTTTTTAAACTTGACTCCGCCCTTATTAATATCAAGACCACCCGTGAGTCGATACGCGGATGTAGGCGGCAGGGGCACGCCGGTCAACAGATATAGATCAGCGAGATTGGAACCGCGAAAATCCAACTTTAGTTTCGCGCCACCAAAGTCGATGGGGCGGTCGATGGTTCCGATCAATGTGGCAACCGTTGCGCCATGCTTGACCACTAGATCAACTGGATAGGGCTGCGCTGGATCGCGAAGACTTAGAACCGAGCCGCCGATGAAACGGCCCGTAATTGCTTGTGCCGCATAGGTTCCTTCAGCATCAATATAAATTTTCGACTCTGCGCGCTCTGAGGCGGGTTCTGTGTGAATCTTCAGGCGAAAATTAGATTTAAGTTTTGGATCGACAAACTGCACATCACCATCAGTGATCGTGAGCTGTCCTATTTCAATCGCTGGACCTGACTTCTCATCCTTCGATTTTTGCAATTCGAATAAGTAGTTCGGCTTTCCGGATGGCCCCGACAATAGCGCTGCCTTGGGCGCGGTGACGGTGATTTCCGGCAAGCTGATCAAGCCACGTAATCCTTTCCGCGCATCGATTCTCAACGACAGTTGCGCAATCGTTGAGAAGGCACCGTCTGTCGGAAACTCTGATGGATTCGCAATGACAATATTGTCGAGAACAATCAGTGGCTGTCGCGACAGCGCCACATCCATATGACCGATGGTGACTTTCCGTCCCAAGCTCGCAGACGCCTGCGACTCAACCAGCGGTTTGAACCAGTTCCAATCCCAAAGCAAAACCAAAAGCAGCAGCAATAACCCTGATGCGATCAGGATCTTCCAGCCACGTCGGGATTTTTTATTCAGGTTTGGATTTTCCATGTGTAGTTCAGTTCAGCCACGATCTATGGCGCTAAATATACCCGGAGATGGCAATTTATAATGTGTTCTAGCGTACCGACGGAGGATGCACTGGGCATACCTATAGATCCCAATGTGGGGCAACGCACTGACGTTTTAGCCTGTCGTCTATATGTTTTATTTGAACCTAGCGTTCCTAGGCATCAAATAATTTATAGGTCCCCACATGTCACTAATCCCACTGCTCGCGTTGCCGCTTTTGGCCCTTGCTGGGCTCGTTGTCATACTTTTTATTGGACGCCGCCGACGCACTTCACAAGGTAAATGTGTGGTGCCATCTCCCGGCGGCCCTGAGTTATCTATTTTTCAAAAATCGAAGAATAGGTAACTAACGTCCCTTGAATTTTCCGGGACGCCGCTCTGCGCTCGCTCGAACACCTTCGGCAAAATCTTCAGTCGGCTGTAACAATAGTTGCTGCTGATGCTCGTGGATCAGTTGCGCCTTCACTTCTTCGACAAGATTGCCTCGCAGCGTTGCACGCGTAGAGAGCAATGCTAGCGGCGCATTGACGGCAATCTCTTTTGCGAACGCGAGCGCTGATGCTTGCAATTGATCTGCACTAACGATCTTATCGATGAGACCCCATGCAGCGCATTCTTCTGCGCTATAGCGTTCAGCGGTCAAAAACATCTGCGATGCACGTTGACCACCAATCAAGCGCGGCAAGGTATGCGTGAGCCCAAAGCCGGGATGAAAACCAAGCTTGGTGAAGTTGGCTGAAAACTTCGCTTCTGGCGCAGTGACACGGAAGTCCGCAGCAACTGCCAAACCAAGTCCCGCACCAATCGCAGCGCCCTGCACTGCCGCAACAATCGGCTTGCGGCATGTATAGATACGAATCGCTTGATCGTAGAACTCACGCAGTGGATCGGCAGTGCTGGCGCCGAACCCATTGGCTGAGACCAGATCCGCCCCGGCGCAAAAGACTTTGCCTTCTGCGGCTAAAACAATCGCACGGATTTCGGATTCTTGATCAAGACGCTCGAGCTCGTCTGCAATCAGACGTAACAAGCTCACGGTCGCGAAATTGATCGGTGGATTGCTGAAAGTTAGCAAGGCAACGTGGCCGAGAATTTCGACTTTGAGATTTTCTTTCACAGGTATCTCATGATTCATGTAGCCCGGGTGAAACCCGGGGATCTTCCATTTGCCATCAGCACAAACCCCGGGCTGCACCCGGGCTACACAATTATCTCAGAATCCCCGCTTACGAATCTCATGCGCGGCGCGATCCAGTTCCTCGCGGAAATTCGGGTGCGCAATCGCAATCAGGCGGCGTGAGCGTTCAGCGAGTGACTGACCTTTGAGTTCGGCGGCGCCAAACTCAGTGACGATGATGTCGACTTCGGTACGCGCTGTCGTCACCGGGCCCGACAGTTTCGTAACGATCTTGCTGATGCTGCCACCCTTCGCGGTTGCTGGCAGCGCGATAATGGAATGACCTCCGCGAGAGCGCGTACCGGCACGCACAAAATCGACCTGACCACCGGTACCACCAAAATACTGTGAGCCACTTTGCTCCGCGTTGACCTGACCGCTTAGGTCTACTTCCAGTGCAGAGTTGATCGTGACCAGTCGATCAAGTTGCGCAAGCACTGCCGCATCATGTGTATATGAAGCAGCGCACATGCGGACTTTCGCATTGCGGTTTACCCATTGATAAAGCTTTCTGGTGCCGATGAGCGCGCCGTTGATGGAGACGCCCTTATCGATGGCTTTGCGTGCGTTGGTGACAACGCCTGCTTCTACCAGATCAACCAGACCATCACCGAGCATGCCGGAGTGAACGCCTAGATCACGGCGATCACTCAGCAAACGCAGGATCGCATCGGGCACTGCACCAACACCCGTCTGCAGTACCGCGCCGTCTTCGATAAACGCAGCGGCGAACTTCGCGATGGCTTCATCGGTTTCGCCGATCTTTGCTGCCGCCACTTCGACGGGCATGCGCGAAACATGCACGGCGCAATCGATACGCGATGCAGGCAGTTTTTCGCCGTAGGTATACGGCACTTGATCATTGACTTCAGCAATGACGACACGCGCCTTGGCGACGGCCGACTGCATGTGATCGCTGATCAGACCCAAGCTGTGATTGCCGTCAGCGTCTGCCGGACTCACCTGCACGAATGCGACATCGCAACCGATGATGCCCTGCTCAATCATCGGACCAATTTGGCTGACGTGGCTTGGGATGATGCTGAGGCAGTTTGCGGCAGTCAGTGTACGCAGGGCGCCAATGGCGCCCATGCTTGATAGTGAGAACTTGCTGACGGATTCAGGCGTCAGCAACCCGGAGAAACTCGTTGCTGTGAATGCAGACAGATCGCCGATGCTTTCGGCTTGTGCGATCAATGCTTCGATTAATGTTTGTGGCTCGCCGCAGGCTTGGCCCCAAACGATACGATCACCGCGCTTCAGGAATTTGGCGAGGTCGAGTCCTGCAGCGTCTGTCTTGATGCTCACTATTGACCCGCGAGCTTCAACAACTGCTGCGCACGCGCGAGAAACGGACGATCCAGCATGCCGCCCTTGTAGCCAATCGTTCCAAGCGTAGGATTCGCCGCGAACAAGTCGACAATCTCTTGCGCCTGCGTAATCTCATCAGCCGTCGGCATGAACGCCTCGTTGATCACATCCACCTGCGCTGGATGAATCGCCAACATGCCGCGGAAGCCAGCACGACGGCATTGCGCAGCGCGTTTACGCAAGGTATCAAGATCACGGTAATCGCCTTGAATCGTATCGATAGCCGCGACACGTGCAGCAGCAGCACCGACCAGACACAAGCTGCGTGCGAGTTCGTAAGTGAAGCCATAACTGCCATCCGGATTCTTGTTCTCGCTTGCACCGAGTGCGTCAGCAAGATCTTCCGCACCCCAAGTCATCGCAACGAGACGCGGTGCGCCAGCATATGAACCCGTGGTCAGCATGCCTTCGGCGGTTTCGGTTACCAGTGGAAATACTTTGGTGCTGCCGAGTTCAATACCGTTGGCTGCTTCAAGCGCTAAGAGATAGTGATCGAGCACAACAAGATCGGCACCGCTACGCGTCTTCGGCACCATGATGCCACCGGGACGACCCGGCATGATCGCTGCGAGATCAGCCAACGCATGTCGCTCTTGCAGGGGATTGATACGCACCCACAAACGCGAGCGATCAGCAGGCTGCGATTGCAGGAAGGCCAGCACCAGTTCGCGTGCTTTTGGCTTCTCTGCTTCGGCGACGGCATCTTCCAGATCGAAGAGCGCGATATCAGCAGCACTGGCTGCTGCCTTCTGCATTTTCTTTTCGCTATCGCCGGGGGCGAAGAGCCATGAGCGGGCGCTGAATATTTCTGGCTTCATGAATTTTCTCTAAATATTTAATTTTACGTAGGGTGGGTAGAGCGCAGCGAAACCCACCATTCTTGCAACTTGGCCTGCGGCGGGTTTCGCTTACGCTCTACCCACCCTACGTATTAATAGGATTTCGGAAGACCCAGAACTTTCTCTGCAAGAAAATTTAGAATCATGTGAGGGCTGACTGGTGCCGTTCTCGGAATGAGTACTTCACGCAGCAAGCGTTCGACATGATATTCCTGTGCGTAGCCCATGCCACCTAAAGTCAGCATCGCGGTGTGGCAGGCTTCGAAGGCGAACTCGGCGGCGAGATATTTACCTGCGTTGGCTTCAACACCGCAGTCCTCGCCTTTGTCGAACAAGGTCGCGGCTTTCATCACCATCAGGTTCGCCGCTTCAAGCTGCGCCCAGCATTTGGCCAAGGGATGTTGGATGCCTTGGTTCATGCCAATCGGGCGATCAAACACGATGCGCTCGCGTGCGTACTGCGCTGCACGCTGAATCGCTGCTCGACCGATACCGATGGCTTCTGCACCCAAGAGAATACGTTCTGGATTGAGGCCATGAAGAATAATCTTGAAGCCATCGCCTTCTGCACCAATGCGATCTGCTTCTGGAATCCAGAGATCGTTGATGAAGAGCATGTTCGAATCGACAGCGTGACGACCCATCTTGTGAATGAGCTTCACATCAATCTTTGTTCGATCAAGATCGGTGAAGAACAGCGACAAACCATCCGTTTTACGCTTCACGTTCTCCAATGGCGTGGTGCGTGCAAGCAACATCATCTTGTTGGCGTTCTGCGCAACCGAAATCCAGATCTTTTCGCCGTTAACGAGATAACCACCTTCGCGCTTTTCTGCACGCGTCTTCAGCTTGGTGGTGTCGAGTCCGATGTTGGGTTCGGTGACCGCAAAGCAAATGCGATCTTCGCCGCGCAGCACGGGCGGAATCATTCGCTGCTTCTGCTCTTCAGTGCCGAACAGCGACACCGGTTGCATGCTGAACACCGGGCCGTGAATGCTCGACGCTGCCGTCATCGCGCCGCCTGCTTCTGCGACGGCCTGCATCATGATTGCGGCTTCAGTAATTCCCAAGCCTGCACCGCCGACCGTTTCCGGCATCGCCACGCCGAGCCAACCTGCATCAGCCATCGACTTGCTGAATTCGAATGGGAACACGCCATCGCGATCACGCTCTAGCCAGTACTCCGGCGAGAACTGCGAACAGTGCTTGAGGATCGCATCGCGGATGTTCTGCTGATCTGTTGTGAACGAGAAATTCATGGTTCAAACCCGATTCTGTGAACGACTAAAGATTGTTTCCCTCTCCCCGCCTGCGGGGAGAGGGCCAGGGTGAGGGGTATCCGCTAGAGGCGCGCCTTTTCCGAATACCCCTCATCCCAACCTTCTCCCCGCAAAAGCCGGGAGAAGGAGCGTAACAGCCAAATCCAATTCGTACCGATATTAGCCCATTAAACTGGAATCGGCACGCGTTTCATGGAAGAATCAGACCAAGGAATACCGATAAAAAGGCGATTTATGAGCAGTGCTGCCAAAAGAAGTGGCCCGATGGCGAGCGTGCGGGTGATTGATCTGACGGCTATGGTCATGGGCCCTTATTGCACACAGATCATGGCGGACATGGGCGCGGACGTGATCAAGATCGAGCCACCAGATGGTGACGGCACGCGCTATATCTCGGTAGGCCCTTCGCCGACGATGGGCGGCGTATTCGCCAACGTGAACCGCGGCAAGCGCAGCGTCATCCTTAATCTGCAAACCGATGAAGGCAAAGCAACGCTGAAGACGTTGATTGAAGGCGCAGATGTGTTCATCCACTCGATGCGTTCAAAGGCCATTGCCAAGCTTGGCTTTGATTACGCAGCTGTCGCCGCAATGAATCCCAAGATCGTCTACACCAACGCTTACGGCTACAGCCGTCGCGGCCCGAGCAGAGATCTGCCTGCTTACGACGACACCATTCAAGCGGAGTGCGGACTCACCGCCGTGCAACAAATGCTGACGGGCGAAGCCAATTACGTCGGCACGATTGCCGCAGACAAAGTCGCCGGACTCACCGTGCTCTACGCCACCACGATGGCACTGTTCCATCGTGAACGTAGCGGCCAAGGTCAGGAAGTAGAAGTCGGCATGTTTGAAACGATGGCTTCGTTCATGCTCGCGGAACATGCCAATGGCGCGATGTTTACGCCGCCGCTCAGCGAAGCGTTTTATCCGCGTGCAGTGTCGCCGAATCGCAAGCCATATAAGACGAAAGACGGACACGTCTCTGCGTTGATCTACAACGACAAGATGTGGGCGAAGTTTGTTGAAGCGGTGAAGCCGGCATGGGTTGAGCCCGGCATGGAGACATTGCAGCTGCGCGCCAAGCAGATTGGTCGCATCTATGGCTTGCTGACGGAAACGTTCAAAGAGCGTACGACACAGGAATGGCTGACGTTGCTTGAAAGCCTCGGCATTCCCGCTGCGCCACTACGCACGCCGGGTGAGCTCTTTAATAACGAGCATCTCAACGAGATTGGTTTTTTTGAGACGGTGGATTCTTGTTACGGCCCGGTGAAATTTCCGGGTGTGCCGACGTGGTTCTCGCATACGCCGGGGCGTGTGCATGGTGCTGCGCCCGAGTTGGGTGAGCACACTGAGGAAGTATTGGCGGAGTGCAGACGTAAAACCGGATGAACTGTGTAGGGTGGGGAGAGCGTAGCGAAACCCACCGTCTTGGCCGCACGAACAATGGTGGGTTTCGCTGCGCTCTACCCACCCTACGGTATTACGTTGCCGCTATTTGATTGAATACTTCTGCTGAAACTGCCGCATAAACTCACCAACCTGATCAGCCGGCAAATCATTAATCCCCGCCGCCGCCGCACGACCACCACCCGTAGCGAAACTACGGCACAACTCATCCGCACCCTTCTTGCGATTGAGTGGCGCACGCACGCTGACCAGATAACTACCACCAACCTTTTCCGTCAGCACCGCATGTGCACGATCCGGATGCAGGTTCACCAGATCATTGCTGTACACACCACTGACACGACGCGCCCACGGCGCATCGGGAAGAATCAGCAATGCAGCATGATCAGTGGAGCCAGGTTGCACGGGCGTCGATTCCGCCTTGCCCATATCCGTCTTGTAACCGTCCGCAAGCTTTTCAAAATGCTCACGCGCTTCAGTCATGAAGTCGAAAGGATTGGCGTGGCGACTCACCAGACGGAACAGCGCGTCTGGTGCGAAGTGCAAATCTTCAACGTTCTCGCCGTAGCCGTTGTAGTTGAGATAAGTGCCAAGGTCTTCAAGCTGGCGCAGCTGCGCTTCGCTGACCGACAAACCTTTGGCTAACGTATCTGCACTCTTCTTGAGGTTGTCGCCAAACGCACCAACAACCGCCCAAGCCAGATAACGATTCTTCAACAGGCCATTCACCAGCAAGCTGGTGCAAACATCAGGCGCTTCATTGATATGCGTGGTGAGTTTGTCACTCGCGGGAATTTCTCCAGCGAAGTGATGATCGACGTACAACACTTCAGCACCCGCATTGAGTGCACGCACTAATGCATCGCGATTCTTGTCGAGTGAAACATCCAGCACGGTGATCTTGTCACCGGCCTTGGCATCAACCTTCTCCAACAGATCGATGTCGCGCTTCACGCCTGTCACCAACTGCGCCTCGCGAGGTTCTGCGAGGTGCAGCTGTGTGAGGGCGCAAATGCCGTCAGCGTCGCCGTTGAAGACGTCGATGAAGGCCATTACTTATGCCTTACCAGCGTCAACGATCTGGTAATAGTTCATCAGAACCTTTGCGACTTCAGGACGCGAGAATTCTGGTGGCGGTGCAATGCCTGCGCCCAACATCGCGCGGACCTTGGTGCCTGAGAGATTGATGAAATCTTCCGGCGTGTGATCCGGCGCTTCGCGCATCATCACCACGCGATCCAGCTTCTTGCTGTACGCGGTGTTGTCGGCGCCAAAGATTTCGATCTGCAATGCGCCCTTCGGCACGCGCGTTTCGAAGATCGTCTGTGCATCGAACGGACCGTAGTAGTCGCCCACGCCAGCGTGGTCGCGACCAACAATGAGGTAGCTCGCGCCCATGTTCTGACGGAACACAGCGTGCAGCACTGCTTCACGCGGGCCGGCGTACATCATGTCGAAGCCGTAGCCGCTGATCAGCACGGTGTTCTTCGGGAAGTAGTTGTCGACCATGGTGCGGATGCAAGCGTCGCGCACGTCAGCAGGAATATCGCCGTCCTTCAATTTTCCGAGCAGCATGTGAATGACGATGCCATCGGTGCCGAGACGCTCGTGCGCCATGCGGCAGAGTTCTTCGTGCGCGCGGTGCATTGGGTTACGCGTCTGGAAGGCAACAACTTTCTTCCAGCCACGCGCCTGAATTTCTTCGCGGATCTGCACGGCGGTGCGGAAGGTTTCTGGGAATTCGCTCTGGAAGTAGCTGTAGCTCAACACCTCGATCGGGCCTGACAACAGTGTGTTGCCGAGGCTGAGGAAGGTCTTAACGCCAGGGTGCTTCTCGTCGAGGTTGCCAAAGATTTCCTTGGCCATGAACTGCAGCTGTTCGTCACTCACCGCTTCAACGGCTTCAACGTTCATCACGGCGAGAACTGGATTGCCTTCAACGTTAGGGTCACGCAATGCAATGCGCTGGCCCGCTTTAACGCTCGCATCCTTCGTGAGGTTGACGATAGGCACAGGCCAGAACAAACCAGCGCTGGTCTTCAGATCCTTGGCAACGCTCAGCGCGTCGGCGAGGTTCATATAGCCCTTCAGCGGATTGAAGTAACCAGCGCCGAGCATCACGGCGTTGGCAGCGGCTGCGGAGTTCAGCAGCAAGCTAGGCAGTGATTCAGCTTCTTTGGCCAGCGCAGCGCGCTTGGCATCGTCAGCAACATAAAGTGGGTTCAGCGTGTCGGAACCGTGTGGCTTGATCATGGGTGTTCTCGGTTTAAACAATTGTTTTGAAATTTCCCTCTCCCCGCTTGCGGGGAGAGGGAGACCAATTTATGCAGGGATGATGCCGCGAGCCTTCAACAGATTGAGCAGCGCTTCGACTTCCTGCTGCAGCGTCATCTCGTGGCTAGGCAGAACCAGCTCAGCGGCTTCAGGCGCTTCATACGGATCATCGATGCCCGTGAAATTCTTGATCAGGCCAGCGCGCGCCTTCTTGTACAGACCTTTAGGGTCACGCTTTTCAGCTTCGGCGAGCGGTACATCGAGATAAACCTCGATGAACTCCATGCCAGCGTCCTGATGCAGTTTGCGGACGAGATCACGATCAGCGCGATAAGGCGAAACGAAGCTGGACAGCGCGATCACACCGGTGTCAACGAACAGCTTGGCGATTTCGCCAATGCGGCGGATGTTCTCGGTGCGATCTTCAGCGGTGAAGCCGAGGTTCTTGTTGATGCCGAGGCGCACGTTGTCGCCATCCAAGCGATAGACCAGACGGCCCTGCGCGTGCAGCACTGATTCCAGCGCAACCGCGACCGTGCTCTTGCCCGAACCGGAGAGGCCGGTGAACCAGATCGTTGCGCCCTTCTGGCCCAACAGTTCCCCACGCTGGGCGCGTGTGACTTCGCCTTCGTGCCAGGTGAGATTTGTGCCTTTCTGTTCAGTCATGTTTCTGCTCGTTTAGTCGTGCGGCGGACAATAAGGACGCGATTCTATGGAAAACCGACCTATAATAAAAATACAAAATGTATATGCTTAAAGCATATAAAAGTTATATCAAAGGTCAACACGCCCGATGAACCTCAATCATCTGTCTATCTTTCATGCAGTTGCCTCCTGCAAAAGCATCAGCGGCGGGGCGCAGCGCCTGCATATCAGCCAGTCGGCGGTATCGAAGCAGCTGGGGGAATTCGAGCGAACGCTGGGGGTAACGCTATTTGACCGCCTGCCCCGAGGCGTCCGCATCACCGAGGCCGGGAAGCTGCTGCAAGGCTACGCCAATCGCCTGTTTGCCCTCGAAGCTGAGGCCGAAGAAGCCATCGGCGACCTCCAAAAACACATCCGCGGCCGCATCACCATCGGCGCCAGCCGCACCATTGGCGGCTACCTGCTCCCCGCCATCCTCGCGAACTATCGCCAGCAATATCCAGGCGTGGAATTGTCGCTACAAGTGGAGAACAGCAACACGATTGAAAACCGGCTGATTGCTGGTGAAATTGATATTGGATTTGCTGAAGGTATCGTCGGCAGTGACCTACTGGAGTATCACGTCTTCGCCAATGACGAACTCGTGCTGATCGCAGCGCCTAAGCATCCCATCACCAAACATTCGCCTGTGCCGTTGGCAACGATGATGCAGTACCCGATTCTGATGCACGAAGTGGGTTCAGGTACCCGTGCAGTGACTGAGCGTGCGTTTGCGACGAAGAAACTCACGCTGCGGCCGTCGATGACGTTGGCGAGTACAGAAGCGCTAAAGCAAACCGTAGCAACGGGCGCAGGCATTGCTGTGCTCTCTGCTTTTGCGATTAAGACGGAAGTTGCTGCGAAGACTTTGGCTGTTGTGCCGATTAAAGGGCTCAGTATTCAGAGACCGCTTTATCGGGTGCAGCTTAAGAGTAGCTGGGCAAGTCCGGCGTTGACGGCGTTTGTGGGATTGTTGCCCAAGTAAATACGAACTTTGATGCGTTGATTTACTGCATACGCTCCAGCCGAACAGAATCCATCTCGGCCTTAAGCGCTAGTTGAATGATGGGTGCAATAGTAGCTTCAGTAACGCCACGTTTGATGCATTTTTCCGAAGCGATCCAAACTGACAGAAACTTTTGTCCCTTACTTGAATTACATGATGCACAACAAAGCGCGATGTTCTCTCGGGTGATGATTCGCGCGTCATTGATGATGTGCTCCCAAGTTGCAACTGCCTTTCGAGAACTACCGCGCGGAGCTCTTTCAATCATTAACACAGCGCAATAGACGCAATTCTTATCTCGGGCCCGAACTTCCATCTCCAACCAATATGGAATTCCCCATCTATTCACGGCATCAGCTACGTTTAGCCATTCGATAGCCCAAGCTAGCCGAAATAGCATCCGCCTCTTCGCGCACAAGCCGTGCAAGCTCTGCACGCTTCTTCTGAATACGCGAACTCGGCGCAGCAACAACCAACGCACCGATAACAGCCCCGGTCGAATCACGAATCACAGCAGCCGTACCAGCCGCCCCATCCGCTGCCTGATCAACCGTCTGCGAAATACCCTGCTCTCTCGCTTTCTCGATTTCAGCAGTCAGCTTGGCTTTATCAATTTCAGTACTAGCCGTCAGTGATTGCGGCTTCAAACGCTTGAGATATGCCTTAGCCTCAGCCTCCGGCGCAGCAGCCAACAACACGCGCCCACCTGAGGTGCAATACAGCGGACGACGATCACCAACAGGAACGGTGAAGCGAATCGCGTTGCGGCTTTCGATGACTTCGACATAGGTGAGCGTCTCTGCACCTTCGTCGCGTACGGCCCACAGTACGGTTTCATCTGAGCGCTCAGCTAGTCGGCGCATGCCATCGCGAACGAGATCGGAGGATTGAAAACGGCGCCGCGCTTCGAGCAAGGCGCTGCCTAAACCAAAGGCACGTGGCCCGAGGCGATAGACGCTTTCGGTGGAAACGACAAAACCTTCTTCTGCCAGGCCACGCAACAGAGCAGCGAGGCTGCTCTTCGGGGCTTCAAGTTCACGGCTGAGTTGCGCGAGGCTCACGGGCTCTGCACTGGCGCACAAGGCTTCCAGAATCTGGATGACGCGGGAAACGGATTGCGGCGAGTTCATGCGGGGTATTGTTCAACATCCGGACGCACTTGGGAAACAGCGATGTGTCGTCCCGAACGCAGTGAGGGACCTTGCCGTAACTCTAATCAATTAGAGCCAAAGCAAGATCCCTCACTGCGTTCGGGATGACATCAAACGAGGAGCGATCAGCTCGTAGGCTGGGTTGCCGCGAAGCAAAACCCAGCGTCTTGCCGATTAGAGTTGTTGCTGGGTTTCGCTCGGCAACTGCTCCTGCGTTGCTCTACCTCGGGCATCCATGCCCTCGTACGCTTCAACCCAGCCTACAAACTGAGTGTAGCCCGGGTGCAACCCGGGGCTTTGGGCCAATTCAAAGAGTGAGCGTCCCGGGTTTCACCCGGGCAACGAATTACCAGAGCAGATTCACACTGTGAATACCAACCACATGCCCACCATGGAACACCGCTGGCTTTGCTGGATCAAGACGGAACTCTGGAATGATCTTCACCATTTCTTCGTAGAGCACTTGCAGTTCGACACGTGCCAGATGTGAGCCGAGGCAGCGATGTGGGCCGGCGTTGAAGGCGATGTGTGGTGTGCCTTCGCGTTTCAGGTTGAACTGATCAGGATTGCTGTATTCCTTCGCATCGAGATCGGCAGCAGGCAGATAGAGCATGACCTTGTCGCCCTTCTTCAGCTGCACGCCCATGAAGTCAACGTCTTTGGCCATGATGCGTGGCGGCACGGTGAAGGTGTAGCGGCGCAGCATCTCTTCCGTCACATCGCTGGCGAGGGCTGGATTATTGCGCAACTGCGCTTGTAGTTCCGGATGCTGTGCGAGGTGACGCACGCCCAGGCCCATGCCGTTAATGACGGTATCGAGACCGGCGATGAACAACAACACGCCGTAGTTCTCCATATCTTCAAGCGTGGTCGGCTTGCCGTCGACTTCGATCTTCCACAGCATGCTGAGAATATCGTTCTGCGGATTTTCCTTACGCTCGAGCATGGTGTCACGCATGCTGGCAGCGACGCGCTGCATCTTCATGATCATCTTGCGCGGATCAAGATTTGAATCGGCCAGATGGGCGCGCACGAGTTCGCGGTATTCGTCTGAACGCTCCAACGGCAAGCCGAGCATTTTCAGGAAAACCTGCACCGGCAGAGGTTCTGCCACTGCTGCAACAAATTCGCAGCCGCCATCGGCTTTCACCTTATTGAGCAGCTCGCGGGCCAGCGTGCGGATGTCTTCACGCAGCATCTCAATCGCCTTAGGCGAGAACACACGCTGCAAGGGCATGCGGTACTTGCCATGATCCGGCGGATCAAGATTGATCGGCACAGCAATCGGGATATGCGGCGAACCCGGCGGCATCATCGCCTTCAACATCGCGAGCTTTTCTGGCGGAATAAATTGGCTAGAGAAAGTTTCGGTATCGCGTGAGGCGTTGAAGTTTGCAGCGTGGCTGGTCAGCATCCAGTGACCACCGTTACGTGGCGTCCAGAATACCGACGGTGCGTTCTTCACTAAATCCATGATGCGCACGTGCGGATCAGCCAGCAGGCCTGGATCGCCAAACATATCGAAGTCGTAGACCACCGAATCGACGACGTGATCTGGTTTAGGAACTGCAGGTGTCAGTGCTACTTGCGTCATGAATACTCCAAAATCTTTTTGAACTACTTGTCTTTCTTACCGCCGATGCCTTCGACGTATTTGCGAATGCCTTCCTGATACGCAGGATTGAGCATCAATGCACTGTTGGTTAAACGCTCTACGTTGCGTGCCTGCGCGAGTCCAACGTCATGCGCGAGTTCGATGGCGAGCTTGGCTGCGCCCATCTGTTCGCCATTCTGCTGAGCAAGGTGCTCGCAGAATTTCATCGCGTCCTCTGCGAAGGTTTCGTCTGGATACACTTCATGCACCAGACCCATGATCAGCGCGCGGTCTGCATCGACTGGCAGGTTGGCCATGATCAGATAACGCGTCCAATGCGTGCCAATCATGCGTGACAAACGACTCACGCCATTCGACGCCGGGATCACGCCAAACTTGCCTTCAGGAAATGCGTAACGCGCGCTCTTGGCTGCGAGACGGAAATCGCAGGACAGCGAGAGTTCCAAACCACCACCCATGCAGGTTGCGTGGTGCGCAACAACGATGGGCTTTTCGATGGATTCCATCTCATCATAAATACGATGCATGCCATGTAAGCGCAGACGATGGTTCTCGCGGATGCTCGAAGCCGTCGGTGTCGTTTGCGGACGTGAATCACCACCACGAAGATCAGCGCCAGTGCAGAAGAATCGGCCATTAGCGCGAATCAACATCACCTTGAGTTCTGGCGTATCGCGGAAATGATGCAGTGCTTTTTCGAACAGGCCCATCAACTCACCGCTCAGTGCGTTGAGTTTTTCAGGACGGTTGAGTGTCGCGATCAGGATCGCGCCTTTTTCTTCGGTTAACAGATGTGGAGCGTCGGTCATGGCTTTCTCAGGCTCTTGTGCGCGGCATTCCGAGCCCGCGCTCGGCGATCATGCTGCGATGGACTTCGCTGGTGCCGCCGTAGATCGTGGTGCCCTGCGCATGGCGGTAGCACTGATTCAGAAACCCTGCGGGACCGGCGCGTTTCGACAGCGAGTATGGCGCAGTCAGATCGAGCAAGTCGCGTGAGTCGGTGAGGAATTTTTCAGACGAGAACATCTTGGCCATTGGGCCGTAACCGAGGTTCTGCTTCTTCTCCGCGATGGTCCACTGCGCGCGGAAGGTCAGCATGTCCGAAACCCAGAGGTTGGCAGTCGAACGTGCGAGGCGCGACTGCGCGGTGCGGTCTTCGATCAGTGGGCGGCCTTCGAAAGAAATCTCGCGACACATCTGCTCTGCAGCTTTGAGCATGGCACGCTGCACTTTGGAGAAGCCGCCACCGTGTTCTAGTTCAAGACTGGCGGCCATCGTTTTGACACCGGCATCGACTGGGCCTAAACGCCAGCTGTCGGGAATGCGGACGCCGTCATAGAAGGTGATGTTGGTGCGCTCATCCTGGAAGGTGTGCACCGGTTGCACCGTCACGCCCTGCGCTTTCAGCGGCACGATGAACATGGTGAGGCCTGCGTGCTTAGCGACTTCAGTATTCGTGCGGCACAGCATCAATACATAGCTGGCGAGATTGGCACCACTGGTAAACATCTTGGTGCCGTCGATGCGCCATGAACCATCAGGCTCTTGCGTGGCCTTGCACTGTGCAGCGAATACATCGGAGCCAGAGCCCGGCTCGGAATAACCGAGGCTGGCAATCGCCTCACCCTTCATCAACTTGGTCAGCACTTCGCGCTTGAGTTCGTCAGTGCCGAAGCGATAGATGATGAGTGACACCATCTGAGCAACGTTGGCGGCTGGCGTGTTGTAACCCTGATGTTCGAAGGCATCCATCGCCGCAATCTTGGCGTAGGTCTTCAAGCCACGACCGCCCATGTCCTTCGGCAAGCCGGGGAACAGCAAATCAGCTTCAGCGAGTTTTTGATGAATCTCTGGGTTGTAACCTTCCCAGCTGTAATGGAATTTCTCGCGCATTTCTGGCGTCACATTCTTTTCGAAGAATGCGTTGATTTCTTTCGTGATCGAACGCGCGTCGTCGCCCAAATCAAAATCTACTGGGCAATCACCAGCATCTGGCAGCACGAGCACTGCGCGCTCGCCACCGTAGAGACGGCGACCGGCTTCCTGCAGCAGACGCTGTGGATCACCGAACACCAGCGGCCAAGCTTTGGCGCGCAGGTTGAAGAGGAAGATGTCGTATTCAGTGGTGAGGCCGTAGCCGCCAAAGGTGTGCAACGCCTGCGCTACAGCGCGTGATGCGGCTTCGGAATTCCACCATGCTGCGATTGAAACTGCGGCGCCTGCTTCTGGCGCGCCATCAGCGATATGGCGAATGGCTTTCCATACGAGGAACTTGCCGCCATCTACTTCGCAGACCAAATCCGCAAGTGGATGCGAGATCGCTTGGAACTGACCAATGAACTGACCGAATTGTTTGCGCTCACTGGCGTAAGCAGCAGCAAGGCGCAATGACTCACGACCAAGACCCGCGAGCGCAGCACCGATCAGAAGCTTCCACTCTTCTAAAGCCTGCGAGAAAATAATGTGGCCTTCGCCATTGCTTGAAAGAACGGTGCGTGGGAATTCTTTGAGCGCGAGCTCAGCGACTGGTGTCGATGCCAGATTGTCTTCACCGCCACGTGCAGACTCCGGCACGCTCAGCAACAGAATGTTCTTGCCATCACGGGCAATAACGGCTTCTGCAACAGCGCCACCTGCAACCCACTGTCGTGGTTGCTGTGCAATATCGTGGAACGCGAGGCTGACAACGGCAGCGCCGGTGGTGACGCGTTCAAGCAGTTCGGCTTGTCCGCCTAATAGCGCGAGCAATCTTGCAGCGACCAATGTTTCTGCAACTGGGCCAGACGCCAATGTGCGCCCTGCTTCTTCCATCAGCAGCGCAGCATCGAGCAATCCCAGGCCTAAGCCGCCCGCTTCTTCCGGCACGCGAACAGAGAACGCGCCGAGTTCGGCAAGGCCATTCCACATCTGCTTATCAAAGCCTGATGGCATGGCTGCGCGCACGCGCACCGTGCTGCTCTCTTGATCAAGAAAGCGCGCGAAGCTCTCGCGCATCATCTGTTGTTCTTCGGACAGCTCGAAATTCATACCGAAGCCGCTCCACTAGTCACTTTGGGCGCGTCGAGATAGCGATCCATTTCTTGGTGCATGTTCAGAATCATTTTTTCTTGTTCGCTGGCAAGCCAGATTTGCTTGCAGCCCTTTGAATGTAAGCCGCGCTGCATGCGCGGAATGTTGCCGAGATCCTGACGGGGAATCGGCAGTACTTGAGTGGGATCCATCTCGTCCGTCACCAACTGCATTTCCGCACGCGGTGGTGTCACTGCAGCGGGATAAGTTTTGGTGGAAAAAATTTCAAAGACGCAATGATCCGGATTGGTCGCATCAGGACGCACGCGATAAATCATCGCGTTACCGGCATGCGGCAGAATCATCAGATTAGGGAATACAAAAATCTCACCGCCCCACATGCCAAGAACTTCCGGCACCGGTTTTGGCATCGGGCGCTTCTGCATCGCTGCAGTTGTATATAGCGCCTTGACGTATTCACCGCCGAGGCTTGAGCCCTCGGGAATTGGTTTGCCCTTCAGCGAACGCACAATCTCAACATCTTCCTTCAACACCATCGCATCCATGCCTTCAACCAAGAGGTTGAGACGTGCGGCCATTGCATCGACTGGATCACCGCCTAGTTTGGTGTGACCCGCCATTGGCGTTTTCTTGCCGGCGTAGAAACGGCCGTGGCCGTTCGGGAACGCATCGGTGATGACATTGTTATGCGCGAAGGATTCTTCTGTCTCGGCAGTGGGCTCACCATTAAAAATTATCTCAGCAGCATCCGGCTCCAACTGTGGATGCGTGGCTGGAACGTGATAGCCCTCGAAGAACGCTTCCTGCGCAACCTTCCAGTTGCTGGCGATCGGAATGGCTTTCCACCAGTAGTGGTGCATCTCGCCAATTGCGAGGCCGTCGATCAACTCGCGCACAGGCGCAATGAATTCATCGAATGAAATCGGATTGCGATCAAAATTGATAAAGACAAAACCAGCATAGATGACGTGATGAACTTCGCGCAGCGCGACATCGCTATCCAGCAACTTGCCATCTTTGAATTCGCCACGCTCCAATACATATTCATTACGGCCAGACAAATTCCAGCGCCAGCCGTGGAATGGGCAAATGATTTTGCAATTGTGAAAATGACCGGTGCCGCCCGGTGATAGTGCAGTCGCGCGATGCGGACAGACGTTGTGATAAACCTTGATGGTGTCAGCATCAACACGCACCACAATCACCGACTGATCACCAATCTCGTAAGTGGTGTAGTCGCCCTTATTGGGAATTTCATCGAGGCGTGCGGCGGTTTGCCACACGCGACTCCACAATTTTTCGTATTCAAGCTTTGCAAATGCAGGATCGGTGTAGCGGCCACTGCGAATACCGTGCGATAGCGTTTTCCAACTATCGGGCCACTGCGTTTCGTTCGACATGGCCGTAATTCCTCTTAGAGAATTTCTGCGATCAGTGCGCCAACCTGATAGACCTCGCCAGCAGCGGCATGAATCTTCAAGGTGCCAGTGGCCGGAGACTCGACTTCCTGTACCGACTTGTCCAGCTCTAGCGTGAAGAGTGGCTTACCGGCTTCTACCTTGCCACCGTCTGCAATTAACCATTCAGTCAGGGTGCCTTCCTGCGTCGAAAAACCGATCTGCGGAATGCGAACTTCAGTGCTCATCGTGCTGCCCTCTTCTCTAACGTCTGACGGATAGCGGCTTCAATCCCACTAGCTTGATATAGGTACGCTGCTTCCAACACGCGCGAGAACGGCACGGTGACATCGCGTGATGCCACGCGCAGAACTGGCGCTTTGAGTTCGCTGTAAAGCGATTCTTGGATGCGTGCGGCGATTTCTGCACCACAACCGAAGCTGCGTGGTGCTTCGTGAATCACAACTGCGCGGCCCGTCTTGGCGACAGACTTCAGAACGGTTTCGGTATCCAGCGGCGAAACCGTACGCAGGTCGACCACTTCAACTGAGATGCCTTCTGCGGCCAGTTTCTCAGCCAACACCATGGCATCACGAACTGGACGACCGTAGCCGATCACGGAAACATCAGTGCCTTCGCGAGCAATGTGCGCTTTGCCCAGTTTGATGATCTCGCCTTTGACCGGCACTGGGCCTGTCTGCGTACGCGTGAGCTGATCTTCAATGAACAAACATGGATCGTTGTCGAAGATGCAACCGAGCAACAAACCATAGGCATCGGCTGGCGTCGAAGGCACAACCACTTTCATGCCTGCAACGTGTGCAAACCAGGCTTCCAACATATCGGAGTGCTGACCACCGGTGCCTGCACCAGCGCCGGTGCGCGTGCGGATCGTGATCGGCACATGCGTCTGACCGCCAGACATGAAGCGCAACTTGGCCGCGTGATTGACGATCTGATCCATTGGCACGGTGATGAAGTTCATCAACATGATTTCAGCGATCGGGCGCATACCGGCCAATGAAGCACCGATTGCAGCGCCGACAATGGCCTGCTCGGAAATTGGCGTGGTCTTTACACGGTCGGTGCCGAATTTGGTCGACAAACCTTTGGTGACTTTGAAAATGCCGCCGCCTTCTTCGTCGCCGATATCTTCACCGAGCGTGATGACGGCTGGGTCCATCTCCATCGCGTCGTGCAGTGCGCGCGAGAAAGCTTCGGTAAACGTAATGACTTCTGGCTTGGCAGCCGTATCAATGACAGCGCTCATGCTGCGGCTCCATAAACGTCGATGTCGATTTCTGATACATCCGGGAACGGACTGTCCGCTGCAAACTGCAGCGCGTCGTCGATCTTCGCGTTCACTTCATCGTCGTAGGCGGCCAGTTCAGCTTCAGTCGCTGCACCACTGCTCAACACGGCAGCGCGAGCAATTGGCATCGGGTCGCGCGCCAAGTGAGCGTCGTATTCTTCTTTAGGAATATAAGCGCCCGGGTCACCAAAGTAGTGGCCCATGAAGCGGAAGGTTTTGGCTTCGAGCAAAGTCGGGCCTTCGCCTGCGCGAGCGCGAGCAACGGCTTCACCGGATGCACGCCACATCGCTTCAGGATCGTTGCCGTTCACGGTTACGCCGGGCATGTTGTAACCCGCAGCGCGCTCAGCGACGTTGTCGACCGCAGTGCACTTCGCGTACTTGCTGGATTCGCCGTACAGATTGTTCTGACAGAGGAAGATCACCGGCAGCTTCCACAACGAAGCCATATTGAGTGCTTCGTGGAAGGCACCGATGTTGGAAGCGCCGTCGCCAAAAGTTACCAGCGTCACGCGGCCATCTTTCTTCAGCTGCGAAGCCCAAGCCAAACCATTAGCAATCGGCAAACCGCTGCCAACGATACCTGTGGTCACCATCACGCCGGTTTCCGGATGCGTGATGTGCATGGGGCCGCCCTTGCCTTTGCAGGCACCGGTGGCTTTGGCGTAGTACTCAGCGAACAGCGGACGCAAAGGAATGCCTTTGGCGAGCTGGTCGTGAATGCCGCGATATGTGGTCACCAGATAGTCGGTCTGCTGCAAATGAACGCCCATCGCTGCAGCCAGAATCTCCTGACCGCGCGGCGAGTAATACACCGCCGCCAGACGACCCGAACGCAGCAAGCCGCGGAAGCGCTCGTCGATCAAATTGATCAGCCGCCCCTTGCGATAAATCTCGAGCAAGGTCGCGGGAGTGAAGGATTTATTCATGCATCCCCTCAGAATCTTTTAATGTGTTTGTATACAACAGTGCTGTTCATTGTCTACAACAACCCAGCCGATGTAAAGATGTTTATGATCGTGCGCACAGAGCCTTAGTTTTACTGGGTAAATTGCCGAAAAGTACACATGCTTACGCGAGGATTGCGCTGCCAGACAAGTTCTGCCGATCAGCACCGCCGCTACAGTCATCGGCTGTAACATAGAATGTTGAAAAGGCGGCAACAGATCAGCCAATAAATACAACGCTTCCCGGGTTTCACCCGAGCTACTGGCCCCGAGGTTTGAAATGACGAAACGCTTTAGTAACCGAATCGTTCTAATCACTGGTGCAGCCGGTGGCATGGGCAAAGCCTTCGCAAAGAGTTTTGCAGAAGAAGGCGCCGCACTGGTTCTAACGGATGTCGATGAAGCCGGACTAGAGCAAACTACTGCCGAACTGAAATCTCAGGGCTTTACCTGCTCAAGCTATGTTGTCGACCTCGCTGTTGCACGTGAGGTCAAGGATTTCACCGTTCAAATCTGTAAGCGCTATCCCGAGCTAGATGTCCTCATTAATAATGCGGGCCTTGCCTACGGTGAAGTCGCTACCGGACTCGTCGATATCAGTCAGGAAAAGTGGCTGATTTATTTGTCTGTAAACACCGTTGCGCCATTGCTACTCGCACAAGGCCTACGCACCTCACTCGCCGCCGCCAAAGGCGTCGTACTCAATATCTCCTCGATGGCGAGTTATGTGCCGGGCACGGCCTACGGCGTCACCAAAGCTGCATTGAACGCAATGACCTTTGCGATGGCAGGCGCTTTTGGCAGCGACAACATTCGCGTCAACGCCATCGCGCCTGGCGTGATGGAAACGGAAGCAGTCAAGATGCAAATGTCTGCCGCAACTCATATGCGCATTCAGGCCCAGCAGATGCTGAACCTCAATGGCACGCCGGACGATATCGCCAAGCTGGCACTGTTCCTCGCCTCTGACGATGCACGCTTCATCACCAACGAAACCATTCTTTGCGATGCAGGTAACCGTATTCGTGGTTGGCGTCCTTAGTAAATAGCGGAATGCCGAAATCCGAACCGATGGACGATCTGTTGCTCGCGCTGCTCGACGGCGCGTTTGAGAATCCACCTTGGACAAAGTTTCTCGACTTGCTGCGCAAGCGCGTCGCTGCTGATTACGCGAGCCTCGTCTTCCGCCCACCGGGCATGCCGACCAACACGGTGTTCCATCTCTATTCCGGCAGGCGCTCACCACCGCATGTAGAGCAGCTCTACAAGGAAAGCTTCTTTGCGCGCGATCCGACGCCTTATCACGCGATGCGTGAGGGACGGATTTACAGTCTCAAAGAATTGCTACGCAAGGATGATCCAGCGAGCGCCGCTTACATTAAAGAAGTGATGGCACCCAGCGGCATGAACGCGATGCGCATGGTTCGCGTCGCTGAGACCAGTGGCGTCAGCGCTTGGCTGATTACCACGCGCACAAAGGGTGACTTCACCGGCAAAGACGAGACGCTACTCAGCGCACTCGTGCCGTATCTGCGCAGTGTCCTCCGCAACTTTGTAGCACTAGAGCGAGAGCGCACCAACGCGCTGCTCGCGAGCGAAGCCATTCAGCGACTCAACTACGGTTGGATTGCACTTGATGCCAACGCGCGTGTGCTGGAGACCGACGCGCAAGGAGAACTCATTCTTAAACGCTCAAAACTATTGCGTCGAGATACTGACGGCAGACTCGTCGCCAACACACGCCAGCAGACGCGAGAAATCGTTGCTGCGGTAAAGCTCATCGCCAATTCATCTGAAGCGCGCCCACGTGCGGTGGTGCTCTGTCGAGACCCTTGGCTGGACATGCTGCTGGTACGCGCGAATCGCGAAAGCGGTTCCGCCAGATCAGTGCCAGCGGTCGTGGTTTATGTGCATGGTGACAGCGCGCTGTCTGTCGACCGCTGCGAACAATTGGCGCAATTGTTTGACTTGCTGCCGAGTGAAAGTCGTCTGGCATTGGCATTGGGCCGCGGCATGAGCATTGCTGAAGCGGCAAATGAATTAGGCCTGACCGTGGAAACCGCTCGAACCTATTCCAAAAAGATTTACGCCAAGATGGGCGCCAGAAGCCAAGCCGACTTGGTGCGCTTCATTCATCGGAGCGTCTTGCTGATCGCATAACACGACGCCATGTCCCCATATGGGAATATGGCACGTCACCCGCCTGTGTGATCTTTAAAAGAGACACACAAATATAAAGACAGGGAGACAGCATGGATCTCAAACTCAAGGGCCGACGCGCAATCGTGACCGGCAGCAGCAGCGGCATTGGCGAAGGCATTGCCCGCATGCTCGCGCAAGAAGGTTGCGCAGTGATTGTTCACGGTCGAAATCGTGAACGCGCTGAAAAGGTCGCCGCTGAGATTAAGGCAGCAGGCGTTGCCATCGGCGACTTGTCTACAGACGAAGGCGCTGCGTCAGTTCATGCCGAAGCTATCGCTGCACTTGGCGGCAATATCGAAATTCTCGTCAATAACGCGGGCGGCAGCTCAACCGGAAATTCTTCGAAGAAGCCTGCCGACATCAGTATTGAAGACTGGATCTCGAACTACCACACCAACACGCTGGCAGCGGTTCGTCTGTGCCGCCTCTCAATACCTGAGATGGTCGCCAACAAGTTTGGGCGCGTCATTAATGTATCTAGTGCAGTTGCCGTGCAACCCAACAATCTGGGCGCAGATTATTCCGGCGCCAAAGCAGCGCTGAATAACTACACCGTCAGTCTCGCCGGCTCACTCAACGGCGTCGGCGTTACTGCCAACACCGTTTCGCCTGGCGTAGTGATGGTCGATGGCCTCATTCGTTTTGGGCGTAAACGCTACGGTGACGACAATCTGACGATCGAAGAAATCACCACAAAAATGGCGGCGGACAAGATCTTTCAATTGCCGCCAGCAGGCCGACTTGGCATTCCTGAAGACCTTGCAATCGTCACCTGCATGCTCGCCAGTCCGTTATCCGGTTTCATCACGGGCGCCAACTATCGCGTTGATGGCGGCCAGATCCGCTCGCTGAATTAATTCTCGGGAACTACAAACATGTCGCAGAAAAAATATCGCGTGATCCAATGGGCTACTGGCGTAGTCGGAAAAACCGCGCTCAAGCATTTCATTGAGAACCCGGTGATTGAACTGGTTGGCGTCTACGTCACCAATCCAGAGAAAGTGGGCAAGGATGCAGGCGAACTCGTTGGCCTTCCCGCCACCGGCGTGATCGCAACGAATGATGTCGAAAAGATCATCGCGCTTAATGCTGACTGCGTGCTGTTCTCGCCGCAGAGACAAGACGTCGACATGGTTTGTCGTCTGCTGCGCTCCGGCAAGAACGTGGTGTCACCCGCAGGTCCTTTCCTGCCGAACGAATGGTTTGCCGAAGCATTCGACAAGATTGATGCCGCCTGCCGCGAAGGTGGAACTTCGTATCACGGCTGCGGCATCCATCCAGGTTTCTCGGGAGACATTCTGCCACTCACATTGACGCGTTTGATGAATCGTATTGATCGCATCGAAATCATTGAAGTGATCGACAAGCTTAGAAACCCGATGATCTATGTCGAGGTGATGGGCTTCGGTCGTGATCCGGCTGAATTGCTCGCCAAACCAAGCCGCTCGCCAGAAGCGCCACGCCACTTCCAGCAATCAATGAACACGCTTGCAGAAGGGCTCGGCAAAAAAATCGAGAAGGTGACGACGAGACTCGAAGTCTCTGCAGCAACCGAAGATATCCCCTACCCCAACGGCGTCATCAAGAAAGGAACCGTTGCTGGTCAGCACTACGAATGGACTGGCTGGTGCGAAGGCGCGCCACTGATCGTGTATCACTTCTACTGGACGATGGGCGACAACGTCGAACCCAAATGGGACAACGGCGATAGCTGCTACCGCGCCGTGATTCACGGTGATCCACCGTTGGAACTGCGACTGATGGGCGGCGTTGAGTCTGATGGACGCAGACCGTTCCACGGCCTGCCTTGGACAGGTCTGCTTGGTGCCACCGCTGTTCCGGCTGTGTGCGATGCCAAACCCGGCGTGCTCACTCATATTGAGTTGGGTGTTGTACAACCACGCGGACTCGTGCGCCCAGCGTAGCCCGGGTGCAACCCGGGATTTTTTGCTGCAATTAAAAGCCCCGGGTTTCACCCGGGCTACTTTTTATTCTTTTCTTCCGGTGAAGGAATAAGTTCCGACAAAACCAGCCTTCACCTTTCCAGTCATCTCGCCGCCGTTGCGTTGAGCGGTGAACTCAAGCTTCATCTTGATCGGCTTGTCGATATGGCTGATCCAGATGATCGTGTCGCCATCTACTTTGACTTCAGTAATGGGCTTGGTCATTGCCGGTCCGAATGATTGAGTTCCGGATAGTGCGCCATTGATCGATTCGAAAATTGTTGTGCCCGCGACAGGTCCTGCGGGACCCTTCATTTTCAACGCCCATTTTCCTTCGAGCGTGGCCGGACCAGTACTCACACTCGGTGCCGGTTGCGCAACTACCGGTGCAAGTGTCGGTCGAGCATGAGGGACAGTAGCCGTTCCCTTTCCAATCAATCCAGCGAGTTCCATTAATGCGTCCGCAGTCCACTGCGGCTCTGAAATCATCAGATCATGCCCTGTATCAATCTCCCAATAGCGTCCCTCTGAGAGCGTCTTTTGCTTTTCGCGGGAGTCATCGTCCATGCGATAGCTGCATGAAATAAAGGACTGCGGAATTTTCCGAACTGCTGCTTCGTTCTTCAGCACCAGTTTCTGGTCGAAGCATTTCCAAGGGTGTGGTGTGAGCTTGGGCTTCATCCATTCAATCTGATCGGGCTCAGTCACCCCGA
Source organism: Stenotrophobium rhamnosiphilum (assembly GCF_003052265.1). Taxonomy (GTDB): domain Bacteria; phylum Pseudomonadota; class Gammaproteobacteria; order Nevskiales; family Nevskiaceae; genus Stenotrophobium; species Stenotrophobium rhamnosiphilum. The sequence continues at coordinate 147,412 of NZ_QANS01000007.1, read as the reverse complement.
AGTAACTCAACGGGTCATCGCCGGGGAAGAGGATGAGTTCAATGCCGTTGACGATCCTCGCGGTCTGACGCGCTGCGAGCATGATCTCGCCAGCATGATCGACCAGTGACTGTCCGTTTTCTGGATACGCAGCATCGAGATAAACCAGATTGGCGATGCGATCACCCACTTGATCGGCAACACCTGTAATGATCATGCCGCCGTAGCTGTGACCAACAAGAATGAGGTCACGCAGGTCTTCGAATTCAATCGCCTTAACGATGTCAGTGATCTGCAGATTCATGTCGACCGCCGGACTGAGCAGATGCTCGCGCTCGCCAACACCGGTCATTGTTGGCGTGTACACCTCATGGCCATGCGACCTGAGGATCTTTGCGACAAATTGATAGCACCAGCCACCGTGCCCACCACCATGTACCAACATGTATGTCGCCATGATTCCTGCCCCGTAGGCTGGGTTGGCTTTATCAACCCAGCATTTTTATTACCTGATAGATGCTGGGTTTCGCTTCGCTCTACCCAGCCTACGTTTATCTCTTTGCGACTTTTACGCCACCGAACATTTTGCTCATGACATCGGAGGCGAGCATGGTGTGTGGAACGCCTAGGTCAATCTTGCTTGCTGCATCCAACTGCGCAATTTGATCGGCCCTGAAATTAACGTCTAGCGCACCGAGATTATCTTGGAGTTGCGCGAGCGTGCGAATGCCAAGAACGGGCGATGCAACTGCCGGATTCAGCAGCGTCCAAGCCAACGCAACCTGCGCTGAGCTGCAGTTCATTTCCTCTGCAACTTTTCTCACCGCGTCCGCGATAACAAGACTGTGATCACTCAGGCGACCGCTCGAAACATTCATGTCCTTGCGCGCACTGGCTTTGCTGGGCTCAGCGCCCGAGGTCAAATCTTTCTGTTGGTATTTTCCAGAGAGCACGCCTCCAGCCAATGGCGACCACGGCAAAACGCCCAAGCCCATTTCACGTGCCATTGGCAGCAGGTCGCGCTCGCCGCTACGTTCCGCCAAGCTATACGAAATTTGCAGCGCAACCAGCGGACTCCAACCACGCAGTTCAGCAATCGCCTGCATACGCGACGCCTGCCATGCGGGCGTGTTGGAGAGACCGATGTATTGAACCTTGCCCGAGCGAACCAGATCGTCGAAGGCGCGCAAGATTTCCTCGACGGGTGTGCGCGCATCCCAAGCGTGCAGATACAACAGGTCAATGTGATCCGTCTCCAACCGTCGCAAACTTTCTTCGACCGACTGCATCATGTTCTTGCGATGATTGCCGCAGGCATTCGGATCGCCCGGGCTCATCGTCAGGGAATACTTGGTGGCGATGACGAAACGGTTACGTCGATTACGCACCAGCTTGCCAACCACGCGCTCGGATTCACCATTGGCGTAGAAGTTAGCAGTGTCGATTGAATTGCCGCCGCTCTCGGCATAAAGGCCTAAGATTTTTTCAGCTTCAGCGGCGTCGCAACCCCATGACTGCTGCACGCCGAAGGTCATGGTGCCTAGCGCCAGCGGAGAAACTCTGAGGCCTGAGCGGCCTAGCAGGCGGTAGTCATCAAGCTGCATGGATATTCATTTCCTTAAACTTGCTTGTTTCCCTCTCCCCGCTTGCGGGGAGAGGGTCAGGGTGAGGGGCTATTCGCAAACGGCGCGCCCTTTCCAACCACCCCTCACCCCAGCCCTCTCCCCACATTCGTAGGGAGAGGGAGTCAGAGATATCGCGCCTCTAGGGATGCACTCCCAGCTCCGCTACTGCGTAAGCAGGATGTAAACGCAGTTTCCGCACCGTAGCTTAGGAAGCGCTCCATGGTCGCCACAATGCGAAGTTCCCGGTAGGACAAGAGTGCCTGCCTATCGCGGCAACACCAGACGGGACTCCATGGCGGAGGTCATGGACAATGAGATTGGAACCATAACAACGACTAGCGCCTGCACGAGCAGGCCCGCATTACCGCCCAATAGATTATTCGCAGAGATATCGAATCATGCAGATGAACGGACAGCAGCAGATTTCCGCAACGCGACAGCAGGTCTGGGAAGCGTTGAACGATCCCGAAGTGCTCAAGCGCTGCATTCCCGGCTGCCAGTCACTCGCCAAAGAATCTGACACGCGATTAGTCGCGACAGTTGAGATCAAGATCGGACCTATCGGCGCACGCTTCAACGGCACCGTCGAGCTGTCCGACATCAACGCACCAGACTCTTACACCATGACCATCGAAGGTCAGGGCGGCACGGTGGGTTCGGTTAAAAGCATTGCCAAAGTAAAACTCTCAGACGGCGGCGAAGGCATCACCATTTTGTCGTACGACGTCGATGCGCTTGTCAGTGGTCGCCTTGCACAACTCGGCGGTCCGATCATGGACGCCACTGCCAAACAATTGGCTGCGCGCTTCTTTGGTCAGTTCGGCAAAGTCATCGCCGGACCAGAGCCCGTCGCAGCAGGCGCCGCAAAAGCACGCGGCACGCGCGCCACTGGTACGGCATCGGCAGCAAGCGGTTCGCCAATCGTTTGGCTGCTCACATTGGTTGTCGCTTCACTCGTCGGCTATCTCGTCGGCCACAGCGGCAGCGCAGAACATTCGGATTGGATGGGCATTGCGATCGGCACGCTGCTGTTGATTGTCGGCGCTGCAGGCTTTGAATTCGGCCGCCGCTCCGGCACCACCAACATCACACTCGACGCCGACCTGCTTGCACGTCTGTTGGAGGGCAAGCGGTGAAACCGGCACCGTTCGACTACTTGGCACCGTCGTCGATCGCCGAAGCCTGCCAGCTGCTGAGTGAAGCTGGCGGTGGCGCAACGATACTTGCTGGCGGTCAAACGCTAATGCCGCTGCTCGCACTACGCATGAGTCAGCCTTTTATCCTGATCGACATCACGCGCATCGCCGCCCTCAAAGGCGTAACGCGCAACGCAGGCATTACGCGCATCGGTCCGATCCTGCGTCAGAACGAAGCCATTGCCGATCCAACGCTCGCACAAGCGCAGCCACTGATCGTCACCGCAACACGTCACGTTGGTCATCATCAGACGCGCAATCGCGGCACCATTGGTGGATCGATTGCGCTTGGCGAACCCGCAGCAGAATTGCCTGCAACTTCAGTTGCACTCGGCGCCTCGCTTGAACTGACGTCAACACGCGGCACGCGCCGCATTGCTGCAGAAGAATTTTATTTCGGGCCCTACGCCACAGCGCTGGAACCGGATGAGCTACTCACTGGCATCCATGTGCCTGAGTGGCAGAGCGGCACCGTCTGGATGTTCCGCGAAATTTCACAGCGCCCCGGTGATTTTGGACTCGTCGGTTTGACCGGCGCACTCACCGTAAAAGACGGGCGCATCGAACGCGCAGGCATTGCCTGGTTTGGCATGGGCCCAACGCCAATCAAAGCACGACAGGTTGAAGCAGCGTTACTCGGTCAATCCATCAACACGCTGGATCCACGCGCACTCGCAGAACTTGCGATTGCCGATACCGCGCCATTCGATGATCACCACGCCAGCGCCGAATATCGTCGCACGGTTGGCAAGCGTGTCTTTGCAAGTGCTTTAAGCGAGACCTTGAATTTGAGGGCTGCCGCATGAATGCACGCCACCAGAATCTGCAGTTCCCTCTCCCCGCCTGCGGGGAGAGGGCCAGGGTGAGGGGCCTCTTTCAAACAGTCCCTCACCCCGCCCCTCTCCCCACGTCCGTGGGGAGAGGGAGACAAGAGACAAACGCATGAGCCAGCACCAAATTAATCTCACCATCAACGGCCGCCCACACTGCTCGACAGTCGAAGGCCGTTTAACGCTCAGTGATTTCCTTCGTGGCGATGCTGGTTACACCGGCGTTCATGTGGGCTGCGAACACGGCGTCTGCGGCGCATGCACGGTCATCGTTGACGGTAATGCTGTGCGTTCATGCTTGATGCTTGCGGTGCAAGCGGATGGCAGCAAGATCACCACCGTCGAGGGCCTTGCAGCTGATGACGGCACGCTGCATCCCGTGCAGCAAGCGATGAAAGATGAGTGCGCGCTGCAATGTGGTTTCTGCACGCCAGGCATCGTGATGACGCTCACTGCATTGACCAACTGCGCCAACAAACCCAGCGGCGACACGCTCGTTCAGGCCATGTCCGGACACATCTGTCGCTGCACCGGCTATCAAGGCATCAAGCGTGCGGCGATGAAACTCGGCGGAGATGCCGCATGAGTGCGACTGAAACTCCAGCAGCACCGGGCGTCTACATCGGCCAACGTGTTCCACGCAAAGAAGATGCGCGCCTGCTGACCGGCAAAGGTGTTTACGTTGATGACGTCAGCGTGGCCGGCATGTTGCACGTCGCCTTCCATCGCAGCCCGATTGCACGCGGCAACATCAAATCGATTGATCTGTCTGTCGCCAAGCAACTGCCCGGCGTTCATGCCGTGCTGATCGCCGCTGATTTGGCGCGCTACAAAGTCGACATGCTGAGCTTCTTCCTCGCCGCGCCAGTCGTACCAGTGCCGGTGCTGGCAATCGACTGCGTACGTTACGTTGGTGATCCCATCGCGATTATCATCGCAGAAGATCGTTACATTGCTGAAGACGCTGCAGGTCTTATCACCGTCGTCTACGACGAAGAAGATCCGGTGGTGACGATGGACGAAGCCAAGACTGGCGCACTCGTCCATCCACAAACAGATTCCAACATCGCTGCCGCAACCGGCACCGAAGATCCAGACGAAGAACTCGAAGCACTACTCAACAACGCGCCACATCTGGAAACCGTTGAGTTCAAGCACCAACGCATCGCGCAGTCGCCGATGGAAACGCGTGGCGTGGTCTCTGCTCCGCAAGGCGCGGAAGAACTCACGATCTATCTCTCCTGCCAAGGTCCGCAGTTGAATGCACGTTGGTTCGCGCAGGCCTTCGGCATGCCGCAGACCTCAATCCGCGTCATCTCCAAAGATGTCGGCGGTTCATTCGGCCTGAAGGGTCAGCCTTGGCGTGAAGAAGTCGCAACGGTGCTTGCATCAATGCTACTCAAGCGTCCGCTGAAGTGGATTGAAGACCGTCTCGAAAACCTCACCTCCGCCTGTCAGGCCCGCGAACAGGAAATCAAACTGCGCGCCGCGTTCGACAAAGAAGGCAATCTCATCGCCTCCCACGCCGAATACAGCATCAACAACGGTGCGTATCCGCAAGGCGCAGACAGCAACATCGCGGTGATGATGTTTATCTGGGGCGCGCACAAGCTGCCGAAGTTCGATTTCTATTCGCGTGGCTGGTTCACAAATACAGTGGGTCTCTCGGCTTATCGTGGCCCGTGGGCAATTGAGTCGCTGACGCGCGAAGTCCTGCTGGATCGCGCTGCACGCAAGCTTGGCATCGACGCGGTTGAACTGCGCAAGCGCACTCTGCTTAGACGAGAAGATCAGCCCTGCACCACCAATATGGGATTGGAACTGGAAGACATCAGCCCAGCTGAATGTCTTGATGTGCTGCTGACGAAAGTTGATGTCACTGCCTTCCGCATCGAGCAAGCTGAAGCACGCAAACAGGGCCGGTATCTTGGCCTTGGCATTGCAACGTATATCGAGCCAACCGCAGGCAGCACCGGCATCGCCGTGCTCATCAGCGAGTCCGCACACATTCGTATCGAGCCTACCGGCAAGATTAGTGCAGTCGTCTCAACGCATTCACAAGGCCACGGCACGCAGACGACGATGGCGCAGGTGGTTGCTGAAACACTCGGCGTTAAATTTGATGACGTCAGCATCCATGAAGACGACAGCTCACGCGGAGGCTATGGCTCAGGTGCGTATGGCAGCCGTCAGGCAGTCGCAGGCGGCGGTGCATGCATCGGTGCAGCCAAGTTACTGGTCGACAAGATCAAGAAAGCAGCCGCGCATCTGCTCAACACCACGCCAGAAAATATTTCGATGCGCGAAGGCATCATCACGGTCTCTGGCGACAAACCACAGAGCGTGACGCTGCGCGATCTCGCGGACATCGCTTACGGCGAACCCGAGCGTTTGCCTGAAGGCATGGAAGCTGGCCTAGAAGTACAGTTCCGCTATCGTCCACCACCCATCACAATGACCAGTGCGGCGCATGCCTGCATCGTTGAAGTGGATGCAGACACCGGCTTCGTCAAGATCAAGCGCTGGGTATCGAGCGAAGACTGCGGCGTGATGATCAATCCTTCCGTTGTTGAAGGCCAGATCGCAGGTGGTCTCGCGCAAGGCATTGGCAGCGTCTTGATGGAACAGGTGTCCTTCGACGCACGCGGTAATCCAACGGCAGTGACGTACAAGGATTACATGCTGCCAACAATCTTTGACGTGCCTACCTTCGAATACAACCACGACGCCTCAATGCCTTCGAAGGCAGATGGCGGATTCCGTGGCGTGGGTGAAGGCGGCTGCATCGTCGGCCCTCCAACATTGGTTAACGCGATTGCTGATGCGCTCGCACCGTTCGGCGAAATCAAACTTGAATTCCCGATGACGCCGACGCGCTTGCTGGCGCACATAGAAGGCCGCCCCGAGATTGCCGAGCACGCTAAGCCTGTCGTTGCACCTGTACCAGAACCAACTGTTGCCACGACGCCAACAGTGGCACCTGTGCAAAACGTGTTCTCGCCATCAGCGCCGCAAGAACAGATCGCAGCACCTGCTGCAGTGCAGATCGACGGCAACTGGAAGTTCGTGCTCTCGACGCCACTCGGCCCACAAGCCTTCACCGGCCGTATGAGCACCGACGGCAACAACCTCACCGGCGTGTTCATCATGAACATGGACGAGGCGCACTTCACCGGCACCTTCAAAGGCAACCACCTCGTGTGGGATCTGAAAGTAACCAAGCCGATGAAGATTACGCTGAAGTACGAAGCACATATCGACGGCGACAAGCTGCTCGGCAAGTGCAAGATGGGTATCTTCGGCACCGCCAAGCTTGTTGGCGAACGCATTCCATAAACCATGAGCTCGCACGAATTCGCCGATCTTGTTGCAGGTCTTGATGAGCTCAAGAGCAGCGGCTTTGCGGGCGGCGCTGCACTGGCAACGCTGGTGCGCACCAATGGCTCCGTGTTCCGTCGTGCAGGCACGCGCATGCTCGTGCATGGTGATGGCCGCATCGTTCGCGGCATCTCGGCTGGCTGTCCTGAAGCAGATATTGTTGAGCGCGCACGCGAAGTCATCATTGCTGGCGAAGCCAAACTGCTGCAATACGATCGTGAACATGGCTACGACGCATTGATGGAACTCGGCTGCGGCGGTGAAATGGAAGTGCTGCTGGAGCCATTGAAGAGCGCCGATGACCTGCGCTTTGCTGATGCCGCAGCACACTGCTTGCAAACACGCACGCAAGGAACGTTGATGACGGTCTTCGCGGCTGAAGGTCGTTGCATGCCACAACCACGTCGCTTGCTGTGGAGCGAACGTTTGGTTCTTGATGAACTGAATAATCCTCGCAACGCCGATGCCGTTTTGTCACAAGCACTCTCAGGCACGACCAGCAATGCGGCACGTCTTGATGAAGTCAGCACCAGCGACGGCCGCATACAAGTACTCGTCGAAAAACTGGAAGCGCCAATCCGTCTCGTACTGATCGGCATCAACACGACAACTATTGCGCTCGCAAATATGGCGCGCGGTCTGGGCTGGAGTGTGCAACTGATTGATCATCGCGACGACACACCTGTTTCAGCGATTCCGCCAGGCGCTAGTCTCTTGTGCGCTAATGCAGCGAAGATGGAGAAACTTCTCCGCTTCGATACGCGCACTGCCGTACTAGTAATGACACACAACCTCGAACGCGATCTCGAATACCTGCACATCTTGCGCTCTCAGCCACTGCTCTACTTAGGCGCCGTGGGTTCACGCACTCGCGCAGAGAAAATGCGCAGTGCGATTGGCGCCACACGTACACCTTTATGCGCGCCCGCCGGTCTCGACATCGGTTCAGAGACGCCAGAAGAAATTGCTTTATCGATCGCGGCTGAAATCCAGGGCGCGGTTTACGGACGTAAGGGTGAGCGCTTGAGTTACGGCGCTGGGCCGATTCATTAAGAAGGTTTTGATTCGAATTCGAGTAACAAAAGTATTTTCTGTCATCCCGAGCGTAGCGAGGGATCTTGCCTTAACGCTCTCAGATACGAGCAACAGCGAGATTCCTCACGATGTTCGGAATGACAAAGACCAATGACCAAAGTAACAAGGGGAGATCGCTTCATGGGCATCCGCCTACCGATGTACCGCCAGCTTCTGGCGCTAACGCTCGCAAGCGTTACGTTCTGCGTGGGCGCAGCCAGCCCGGAAGAACAGCTCAGCACCAAGTACTCGCCGCTCCAGCAGATCAACAAGAGCAATGTGGCGCAGCTCGAAAAGGCTTGGGAGTATCACACCGGCGAAGCGCCGCCAAAGAAAGCGGGCAAGAACCTGATCGCCTTTGAAGATCAGCCAACAATGATCGAAGGCAATCTTCTGGTCTGCACCACCACGCGTCGTGTGATTGCACTGGATCCTGCCACCGGCAAACAGCGCTGGATCTTCGACCCGAAAGATCCCAAAGTCGGCATGCAGAAATGCCGCGGCGTTTCGCACTGGGTCGATGAAAAAGCGGCCGCTGGCTCGCACTGCAAATCACGCATCCTGATGGGCACCACCAGCTATCGCTTGGTGGCCTTCGATGCGAAAGACGGAAAAGCCTGTGCAGGCTTTGGCGTGAAAGGTTCGGTGCAAATGCCAATCAGCGAACCGCAGATCATGCCGGGCGAAGTGGTCGCTGGCTCAAGACCTGCGATCGTTAACGGTGTTGTTGTTGTTGGCTCCGCTGTTGCTGACAACCAGCGCGTCAGCGCGCCGAGTGGTCGCGTATTGGCTTATGACGCACGCACCGGCAAATTCCTCTGGGAGTTTGATCCGATCCCACGCGATGAAAAAGATCCTGCGTATAAAACTTGGGCCAATGGCACCAAAGGTTTTGGCGCTGGCAACGTGTGGGCAAATATGTCTGTCGATAACAAACTCGACCTCGTCTATCTGCCAACCACCAGCCCATCGGGTGACTTCTACGGCGCGGGCCGCGCTGGCGATAATCGCTACACCTCGTCGATCGTTGCGCTGCATGGCAAGACCGGCAAGGTCGCATGGCACTTCCAGTTCATTCATCACAACGTCTTCGACTACGACACACCTTCTGAGCCGCTGTTGATCGATTGGAAGAAAGCTGACGGCACAACCGTGCCTGCGCTGGTGCAGAACAATAAGACCGGCCTCATCTTCGTCTTCAATCGCGCAACCGGCGAACCATTGGTGCCGATTGAAGAACGTAAAGTTCCGCAGACCGGGGTTGTTGCCGGCGACGTACTTTCACCCACGCAGCCTTTCCCTGTCGGCATGCCGACGCTGGTCAAGCACGGCTTCTCACCGGATGACGCTTGGGGCTTTACGCCGATTGATCGTTGGCTGTGCAAACGCAAAATCGAAGCGCTCAACTACGGCCCAAGCTTCACGCCTCCAAGCCTGAAGGGCACGATCTTCTCGCCCTCCGTCGGCGGCGGCCCTAACTGGGGCGGCGGCGCTTACGATGCGGCGAGCGGCATCATGGTTGTACCGTCCAACCGCGTACCAACGATCGTATCGCTCGTACCGATCGAGAAAGTTCCACCTGGCGCTGGCGACACGATTGAACTCGGCGGACCGATGATGTTCCCCGCGAAAGGATCACGTTACGCCTACCAGATCCAGCCCTTACTCTCACCGCTCGGCGCACCATGCTCAGCACCACCATGGGCCACGCTCACTGCAGTTGATATCGCGAAGAAGAAAATTGTTTGGGAAGTGCCACTCGGCAGCATCGAAAACATGATGCCGGTTAAACCACCTGCATCGCTGTTCGACGCCAACCTCGGCACGCCAGGCGCTGGTGGCCCGCTCGTGACCGCAGGCGGACTCGTGTTCATCGGCTACACGCTCGACAACGCCATCCGCGCTTTCGATCTCGCGACCGGCAAAGTGTTGTGGCAGTCGCCACTGCCCGCCGCAGGCACCGCAGTGCCGATCACTTATGAAGAAGGCGGCAAGCAATACGTTGTCATCGCTGCAGGTGGTCACACCATGTACGGTTCGACCACGGGTGACTCCGTTGTCGCTTACCGTCTCAAGCGCTGAGTTTCTTTGAGTCGTATCTGCATTGTTTTGTTAGCGGCTGGTAACTCCAGCCGCTTCGGCAGTCCAAAGTTGCTGTCACCACTAGGTGACAGCACTTTGATTGGCCACGCCGCACAAGCAGCACTGCAAACCGGCGCTCCGCTGATTGTTGTCACCGGCGCCTACACAGAAAAGATCAGCGCCGCACTTAAAGGCATTAACGCTCGGCTCATTCACAACAGTGATTGGGAAGAAGGCATGGGCAAATCCATCGCCACCGCGTTCAGTGATTTACTGAACGACGCGAATGTCTTCGACGCCGCGATTGTTTGTCCCGCAGATATGCCACTAATTGGTGCCGCACAGTTTCAACGCTTGATTAATGCGCATCAGCAATCACCACAACGCATCATCGTCTCTGATCTTGGCGAAGCACAGGGCCCACCTTGCCTGTTCCCGCGCCATTACTTTGAAGAACTCGCGCAGTTGCGCGGCCCACAAGGCGCACGCACTTTATTGAAAGAACACAAAGCAGAAATCACCAGTATCGCAATGCCAGAAGCGGCGATGGATATTGATACCCCGAATGATTACGCTCGCCTACAAAATCGTAGGATGGGTTGAAGCGAAGCAAAACCCAGCAACGCAGCCGACAATTTAATAGGAAACATCCATGAACCTACTCCGCGGATTTCTGATCATAGGCTGGCTGCTTCTAGTCGCAATCACCTTCCACGCCATCAACACCCTAGGCCTCGATAGCGCCAAAGTATTCTTCGACGACTTCGCCCACGCCTGGCGTGCACAGTTCTACACCGACTTCTTACTACACGTACTCCCCATCACCGCCTGGGTCTTCTGGCGTGAGCCTTCTAAAATAACTGGAATGCTATGCGCCGTCGGCACAACATTCGGCGGAGTGTTCACGTTGATGTATTTGTTGATCACAACATTCAGAGAACAAGGTGATATTCGGCGTGTGTTGTTGGGCAAGCACTACACAAGCTAGCCAAAGAGTCGGAGAGATTTCATGTGCAGAAATATCCGGACGCTGTACAACTTTGATCCACCCGCAACTGAAGACGAGATACGCGCTTCTGCCTTGCAGTTTGTTCGCAAGCTCAGTGGATTCAATCAGCCTTCGAAGATCAACGAAGCGGCATTCAATCAGGCAGTTGAACAGGTTAGTGAAGCGGCCCGCACGTTAATCAGCTCGCTTGTGACCTTGGCGCCGCCAAGGGATCGTGAAATTGAGAAAGCCAAAGCAGCAGTGTTATCAGCGAAGCGCTTTGGCACGCAGTGACGGGCTTACGTAGTAAACGTAGGGTGGGTTAGCGCAGCGTAACCCACCATCTTTTCTTTGCGCGGCGGTGGCGGGTTACGCTGCGCTAACCCGCCCTACTTCAGGACGCGGAATTTTTTAAGCACTGAGCCGCTCCGCCACAAGCTTGCGCAGTTCATCAGACTTCACCTTGCCATTCCCCGTCACCGCCATCTCTTCTTCATCCAAGATCAAGAAGCGGCGTGGGATTTTGAAGCTGGCTAGTTTTTCTTTTAGGAATGCACGCAGATCATCTTCTGCGATCTGTACGCCGTCGTGCGGCACGATGCAGCCGACGGCCATTTCGCCCAGCGTGTCATGTGGAATGCCAACGGTCTGTACACGTTTTGCACCGGGATAGAGAACGAGTACGGCGTCAATTTCTAGCGGTGAAATATTCGCGCCGCCGGTCTTGATGATTTCGGTGAGGCGGCCTTCCCAATACAGGCGGCCGACTTCATCAACGTAGCCGCCATCGCCTGTGCGGTAATAGCCTTCGCTGTCGAACGCTTCTTCGGGCTTCTTGCCGATGTAGCCCTTCATCAACGTGGGGCCTTTGATGCAAAGCTCGCCGCGTTCGCCAATTGGAACCACGACGCCCGTCATTGGATCAATGACCTTCAGCGTATTGCCGGGCAGTGGAACACCGGCACTACCGGCGTACTGTTCGTCAGACGTTTTAGCGGTATACGACGTCGCCGCCGTCATCGTCTCGGTGGTGCCGAACGTCATTGGCAATCGCCAGTCCGTCTTCACTGTGGGATGCGTCAGCATCAGTGCGCTGTTGGTGATGTAGTGCAGGCTGCTGAGATCGGTCGTGCTCCAGTTAGCGCACTCTTGCAGACGCGCCCATTGGTGCGGGCGGCCCATCAAGAAGTTGATGCGTTCGCTCTGTATCACCGTGAGCACTTCTTCCGGATCAAACACGGGTTGGATAATTACTGCGCCGCCAGTCGAGAGTGCAACGCCAACGACCATCGTGATGTTGGCAGACCAGAAGAATCCGTTGCCTGTCCAGCTACGAACATGGCCTTCAACGCTCATCACACGCGGCCAGCGCCACCATTGGATGGCGAAGGCTTGTTGGGTGTGCAGAATTCCTTTCGGCAGACTCGTGGTGCCGGAGGAGAAGAACAAACCACCTGCATCTGTCGGCGTTACTGATGCTGAAAGTGCGTCAACGATTGTTTCAGGAACATCGCGTCCCTTCGCAAGAAAACTATTCCATGTCTCGAAGCAAGCAGCCTTCAGATCATCTTCAACGTTTGGGCCCGTTACAGAATCCAAACGAACGATATGACGCAGGGAAGGAAACTTCGCAGACTTTAACTGCCCAGCAGCAGCCGTTTTAATCTGCGGTTCAAGATCGGCAAGCACCGCGCCGAAATCTTTCTTAAGCACGCGGCCATCAAACAACAGAACAGAAGCTTCAGACGCGCTGAGCAAATGCTCAAGCTCCGCCGAGGTTGAAAACGTGCTGAGCGCAACTGAGACACCACCCGCCAAGCCCGTGCCAAACAAGGCAGACAGATACTCAAGACGATTGGTCATCATGATGCCAACGCGACTGCCCTTGCCGACACCGCAAGCAATCAGCGCTTTTGCAACTTCAAAAGATTTTTGCCACAGCGTCTCGTACGTCCAACGCTCGACGCCATCGTACGAATACATCACGACCGCTTCGCTCTTGGCGTAGCGTGATGTGACTTCGCGCAGATAGCCTGGAATCGTCAACGAGCCCATACCGGGCTCGTCTTTCAGCGGAATACCGTGGACGATCGACTGAGACATTAGTACGGCAGCTGAATTTCAGCAGTGCCCTTGAGAATCTTCTCCCCGCTTTGCGTGCTCATCGTCACTTCAACCACGACAACCGAGCAGCCGTAAGCCGAGTTCACGTGCTTGTCGACAACCTCGCCGTCGATGAAGGTGATATCGCCTTCAAACGCTGGGCTGCGGAATTGTGTCTTCGAATGCCAGACAAAACCTTCGTGGCCCGCCCAGTAAGAAACATAATCAATCTGCCAAGCGTTCATCGAAGCGCCATAGCCATACATGCCGCCCATACCGATGTTGGTGGCCTTCTCAAGATTAACGTGGCCGCTTGAAGGGCCGTAATACAAACCGTCACCTTGGCGTGGATCTATCTTGCGTGCTTCGTGATCGTAGGTCATGTCTTTAGCAAAACCAGCGTCTTGCTTCGCAGGATCAACCTGACCTTCCGGCACGTTCCAACGCCAAGTACCCCAGATGTTCTGGCGGAACGAGCGATATTCAGTAACGAAGGTTGCGATGGAGTGCGGACCAATCACGCGACGCGGCAACTTGTCACCGACTTTAACGTCACCAAACTTCGGCGAACGTCCTTCACGATTGGACAGGATCCAGTCGTAACGAATCTTGTGAAGCTCGGCGAGCTCCTGCTTGTCCCAACGCTTTGGAGACGCTTTCTCTTTGCCGTAAACCTTACGCTTGTTAGCTTCTTCAATCAGATAACGAATTGCAGTTGCACGCTCGCGCGCAACCAACACGCCATCCTGATTGCGATGTTCTGTGTCACCGCGCGAGAACACCGTTGGCCCACCAAAGCTGGTGTCCTTAACATCGTAACCATCGAAGCGACGCTTCTGAAATAACTTGTCGCCGGGACGAATCGGCGCGCCGAAGAACCACCACTCTTCGCCACCGAAGATCAGATGGCTTCCTGGAATCTTGCCAACGCCTGCAGGATGGCAGCCATGACCATAGTCCATCGCAACAGCAAATGATTGCGGAGCAACGATGCCGCCGAAGCGCGACTTGTGTGCGAACTCGTGATCCCAATGGATCGGGTTCGGATAATCCATCGCCATGACCCAGCGACGGATATCGGTGGCGTTGCAAGGGTCCCACAGTTCAGCAAAGACAACTGGCTTGCCGACCCACTTATCGAGATCGCTCAGATCGAGCTGCGCCACAACGTCTTTCTCAGCACTCATTTCAATTACCCTTGTTACACAAACTGGATATTTAATAAACCGAAAATCGCTTACACGTCTTTGTCATTCCGAACGCAGTGAGGAATCTTGCCGTAAATCTCGTTCCCGAAACCAAAGCAAGATTCCTCACGTTGTTCGGAATGACAAATGGGTTCGGATCAACAAATTAGCTCGGAATAACAGAAGGCCTGCGCTCCTCCCCAGGAGCGCAGGCCTTGGTCAAGCCCCCTTGCAGCTCCTTACTTATTCACATTCACCAGAATACGCCCTCTCACCTTGCCTGCAATCAGGTCAGCGGCTGCAACGACACTCTGTTCAAGACTTACTTCCGTCGCAATCAAGTCGAGCGCTGCTGCGTCGATATCGCTGGCCAAACGAGCCCATGCTTTCAAGCGACGCGCCTTAGGTGCCATCACGCTATCAATGCCGAACAGCGTTACGCCGCGCAGAATGAAAGGGGCAACCGAAGCAGGCAGATCCATGCCACCAGCAAGGCCGCATGCGGCAACAGCGCCGCCGTAACGGGTCTGTGCGCAGGCATTCGCGAGTGTGTGGCTGCCAACGGCATCCACAACACCAGCCCAACGTTCTTTCTGCAGTGGCTTGCCAGCAGCGCCGAGTTCAGCGCGATCAATCACTGACGTTGCGCCGAGCTTCTTGAGGTAATCGGCTTCAGAAGCTTTACCCGTTGCAGCCACAACATTGAAACCCAACTTGCTCAACAGCGCGATTGCCACGCTGCCAACGCCACCAGTTGAACCGGTGACCAGAATTTCGCCCTGCTCTGGTTTCACGCCATGAGCAATCAGCGCTTCAACGCAAAGCGCAGCGGTGTAACCCGCCGTGCCAATCGCCATCGCCTGACGGCTGCTGAAAGCTTTAGGCAACGGCACCAGCCATTCGCCTTTAACGCGTGCTTTCTGCGCCAGACCACCCCAATGCGATTCGCCCACGCCCCAACCATTGAGCACAACCTTGTCGCCGACTTTCCAGTCTGGATTCGAGCTGGCGCTGACGGTGCCAGCGAGGTCGATACCAGGCACCATCGGGAACTTGCGAACAACCGGCGACTTGCCAGTAATCGCCAAGCCTTCTTTGTAATTCAACGTCGAATATTCGACGTCGACGGTTACATCGCCTTCAGGCAGCTGCGCTTCGTCGAGCTTGGTCAGTTCGACCGTTTGGCCAGCTTCGTTTTTATTGATCAGGATTGCAGAGAACATTGGGGGTCATCATCCGGTTGGGTACGTATTGATTTTAGGTCGACGCGCACAGGGCATCCCTGCAACTTCTGCGAGGCGATAGACATTTGGCGCATAGCTTGTCGTAGGGATGGAATATCTCGCCTTATGGCCCGCAACTTAGGCCAAAACGCGGAAGGCGGGATGCTCCCGCCCTACGGAACTGTATGTAGGGCGGGAGCATCCCGCCTTCCGCGATCTTATCCAGCAACCTCGCTCAATCCCGATCGGGTGCACCAAGCGGAAAGTAAGCACGAAACGGCCGCGCCTCATCCACTGCACGCGCAACAGACGGACGCGCCAGCAAGCGTGCACGGTAAGCGCTCAGCACTGGATACTTTTCCGGGATTTGATACGTCCAATCTGCATAGAACAGCGACGGCGCAGCAGCACAATCAGCGAGTGTGAAATCCGCGCCCGCAGCCCACGTCTTTCCAGTTAGATGTTCTTCAAGCCATGCGTAAGCAAGCTCAAGTTTTTCTGTTGCAAGCGTCAATCCTTCCTGACGCTTCACCGGATCACCCGTCAGCGCGCCATTCACAGCAAGCTGCATCATGTTCATCACATGCAGATCGAAGAAACGATCGAGGAAGCGCACATCCAACGCCGCCATCGGCTCTTCAGGCAACAAACGTAGCGGGCCTGCATGTGTGAGCTGTAGATACTCGATGATGATGCTGGTCTCGGCGATGTTGCGATTACCATCGACCAACACTGGGAATTTGCGTAGAGACCAGCGGCTCAACCAATCCGTCGTGTGCTTCGCCTCATTCGGATCGCCAACACAGCGAAATTCAAATTGCGTGTTGTTCTCGTACAAAGCGATCAGCACTTTTTGTGTGTACGAAGAAAAGGGATGACCGTAGATGACCAGTGACATTGGGCTGCTCCTGATTCAGACCACAGGGGCTAGCTTAGCGAAAGCTTGGGACTTTATCTTTTGTTTTTCTTGTCATTCCCGCGTAGGCGGGAATCCAGTTTTAGCTCGACCTAAGAGTTGCAAGACAACTGGATTCCCGCCTACGCGGGAATGACGGCAATTGTAGGGTGCGCCGTGCGCACGGCTTTATGCTCCTGGCAAGAACTGCTGGTGCGCACGGCGCACCCTACGACAGCTAGGCTCTGACTGGCACCACGCCCTCAGCATCCGAAATCGTAATATCACGATAAAAACAACGCCCTTCACCACGCTGAAACGCTGTATTAGCAATAAGCCACACAGCAACAATATTCTTCGGCGGCACACCACCAATGGCTCGCTCGTAATCGGCCAACAGCGATCGACGTTCACTCAGCCATTCACCCAGCTGCTGCGTGCCGCTACGCACCACCCAGTGTGTTTCGCGTTGATCCCACCAAGGCAGCGGGCACTGAAAAATGGTGTCGACCGGCAAGGCACAGCTCCACATCCACGTCAGATCCAATCCGTTATCAAACTCAACTGCAATCGACAGATAGTCGTGCGTAGGTGGAATGTGTTCGGGCAATGCAGACGGCAATTGCTCCACCAACCATTCCCAACTCAGGCTCGTGTCCGCAGTCAGCGGTCGACGAAGGGGAAACTGCACGATGCCCACATCGCCACGCGTGTGACAGCAAAGTTCGTGGCCATCGTTATGCGGCCGATAAATTTCGCCCTGCCCCAAGCGCCACAAATAATTCCAACCTTTCGGCGGCAACACTGGATTGCGTAATCGATCCAGCAATGGAGCGAACAAAGAAGGTGCAGCCAATGCGGCTTCAGCAAGACTTTCATCCAGAGATTCACGCCACTGAATAACAGCAACACGATAACCACCTGCGAGCGGCGTGCGCGATAACGCTTTCTCGAAGCGACCCACTTGATCAGCAAACTCGCCCGGCGGCTTGGAGGTAAAACAGAGTCGCCCACCGTTTGTCGTCACGACGCTAAAACCCGTATCAACAATTTTCTCTAGCGGCGCGTCGCCTACGCGAAACCACAAGCCCACCTTGGGCGTGATGGCGACATCAAACGCGCGCGAGACATAGACCAAACCTTCTGCCAACAAACTGATGCGAGCACCGGGTGCTAAATCCAATTCACTGTCCGTCCAAATATCGCCGCCAGATTTAACCTCAACCCAATCACAACGCAGAATGAATTTGCTGAGTTGTTCCACCACAGGATTGAGTTGCGCCTGTAGCTCGCCCGCCGCTTGACTAGACGCACCACCGCGCAAGCGATGCAGCAGTCGCGCGCCCATGAAGCGCAAAGTTGTAGAGAGCACCGAGGGAGCATTGCGAACAGGCATGAGCAGTGGCCGTATTGGGAGTGGCCACCTGAGCATAGATCACAAGAAATAAAAGCAACCTACCCCTTAGGAATAGGCAGTACTACGTGCGAGATGCGGAAACTAATTCTGAAGTTTCATGCACTGCCTGCGGCTCGTGCGGCTGACCTGCAGATTGACTATTAATTTCTCTATTGGCTGCGTCAGCGGCGACTCGACGAATTTGAAATTATTCATGCCGCGTAAATATTCCTTCGCACAGGCATCAGGCCAAGGATCAAGCACGGTCACGCGTTGCACATAACCGGATACATCAACAAACAGTTCAACACGCACAGGGCTCGCGGTTTGGCACCACGATGCATCAACCTTGGCATTGAAAGGGAATTTGGCGAGCGTGACCGTCGGCACTGAAGGATCAACCGCAGGCGTCTGAGTCAAAGCGTAGCTGTCACTCTGATAACAACCCTTAACGCAGCCGCTCAGCGACAAGACGATGAAGAGTCCGAGTAAGTAAGCTTGAGGACGAATTTTCAAATGCATGCCCTCCTTGGTCTGCTTAACATCGTAGGGTGGGTAGAGTGCAACGAAACCCACCGTTTTTATTGATGCAGCAATCGCGCGATCAGCTCTTGGATTGCTTCACTTTAACCGTGCTATTCACGCGGTACTCCGCGATCACGCGCTGCACATAGCTTCTAGTCTCAGCATATGGCGGAATGCCGCGATACGAATCGACAGCCGCAGGGCCAGCGTTGTAGGCGGCGATTGCAAGACGCGTATCGTTCTTGAAGCGCCCGAGTAGATGGCTCAAGTAACGCGCACCGCCAGCAATATTCTGGTCAGCATCAAAGCTGTCACGCACACCCATCTGTGTTGCCGTTGCTGGCATCAGCTGCATCAAACCTTGCGCACCAGCGCGCGAGACAGCCTTTGGATCGAAGCAGGACTCAACACGCATCACCGCACGCACCAGCGCAGCCGGTACACCATGCGCTTTTGCGTGCTTGGTCACCATCGCCTGCCATTGTTGCGCGCGCTGTTCCAAAACTTCTTTGGTCACGCCTTGGCATGACGCGGCCCAACCCACCAGGCCTTCTTTATTGGCAGTGACAGACATATCTGAAAACGATGTCGGCGTGATGCCTGCGGAGGAACGTGGCTCACCAGAACCGGGGCGAATCACGGTGTATTCGACGTTAGCTGCGGGCTTGCGATCAGAGTAAACGGGCATGCCGTTTTCTTTGTAAAGATAGAGCGTCAGCGGCTCAGCCAGCGCCTGAAAGCTCATCACACCGAGCACAGCAAAAGCCGCCGCACGCAGTGCAGCAAGCCAATGTGTCCGCCGTTTAAAGGTACTGTGTAACTCTCCCATGGGTGGCACTTTAACAGGGGTCTCGCCAACCGAGAAATGGGAAAATGGCCCCCGAGCTTCCAACAGGGTCATTCGCAGCCTCTTACCCCCATAAGAACGCGCTTATGACCTTAGGTGCACATTCGCCCGCTTCGTTGCGGCATATCCACAGCTTTCAAGTAAAACAGATGCCAAATGTAAACAGCCGTTCTCCGTTTATGTCCCTGCGAATCATCGCCTCAGCCCTCATTGTGTTGGCGCTCGCCGCTGCCGGTGGCGTGGCCTACAAGCAATTGCGCGAGATGAAATCTGCGCAAGCTGCAACAACAGCCACTGCAATCGACATTGGCTTTGCACAGTCCATGCACGCGCATCATCAACAAGCCATCTGGATGTCACAGCTGCTGCTTGATGGCAGACCCACACAACTCCCACTGCTCGCCAAATCCATCATCAATAGTCAGCTGATCGAAATGGGCGAGATGCGCGGCTGGTTGAATTTGTGGCAACAACCGCTGCAGTCCACATCGCAAAGCATGAACTGGATGCTACTTGGCGATACAGCGCCTGATCCTGAACTCACGCGCTACCTGCTCGCTTGCAAAAACTCCAAGACGGGCATGGTGGGCCTGGCCACCAGTGAAGATATGAATCGTCTACGCACACTCGATGGCCGTGCGCGCGACGAGCTTTTTTTAAATCTGATGCTCGTACATCACGAAGGCAGTTTGCCAATGGCGAAGTTCGCCGCGGCGCAGTCAAAGCTTCCTGCTGTACGCAACCTTGCTGTCCGTATCGCGATGGATCAATCCGAAGAGATTGGCCTCATTAAGAGAATGATTAATGCACTGGCAGCAAAGCCGCATTAAATAAACAACGGCATAAAAATATGGGGGAGAGAATTCATGGCTGTCACAAGAAATTTCTGGTGCGCGGGTTCTGCCGTGCTACTCGTGATCACGCTGGCCGCATGCAGTCGCAGCGACGCGCCCTCATCCTCTGATCTCACAACACCCAAAGCAGTCTGCGGCCCCGGCTCTCGACCAGAAACCGGCATGCAAGGACGTACCACCGCAGAAGAACGCGCCAGCGGCCGCGCAGCGCAGGGCTATACCTGCAATACCGAACTGGTCGGCTCCTTCACGGTTCCGAATCCAGACACACCGGTTGCAGGCTACAAAGTACAGCGCTACGTCGATAAGTCCGGCCGCGAATGCGCGTATTACGACACCACCACTTTGTTTCCCAGCAACATCCTTAACGAGAGCCTTGGCGTCAACGTGATCGACATGAGCGATCCAGCGCATCCCGTCGTGACCAAGCGCCTGCAATCACTGGCGATGTTGTCGCCGCATGAATCACTCGTCGTGTCGCAAGAAGCCGGCCTACTCGCCGCGGTGATGGGCAATCTCGTACTCGCGCCCGGCTTTGTAGATGTGTATGACATCTCCGAAGATTGCCGCGATCCACAACTTCGGTCTTCTGCATTGGTCGGCGTGTTCGGTCACGAAAGCGGCATGGCACCTGATGGAAAAACGTTCTACTCATCATCAACCGGCACGCCAACACTCACCGCCGTCGACATATCAAAACCATCACAAACATCCACCATCCTCGTCACGCCCTACCAATCACATGGCCTCTCAATCAGCGACGACGGCAACCGCGCCTATCTTGCATCCGGCTACGGCGCCAACACGGGCCTGATCATTCTCGACGTGTCTGACATTCAAGCGCGCAAACCGAATCCACAGGTGCGTGAAGTCTCAAGACTCAACTGGCCCAATAGAAGCATTCCGCAGAACGCGATTCCGTTCAGTCGCAACGGCAAACCTTATTTGTTGGAGATCGACGAATTTTCAGTCGGCGATATTCCTGACATTCCAGCAATCAACGGCCCAACCGTCGGCGCCGCACGCATCATTGATATCAGCGACGAAACAAAGCCCGCCGTCATTTCCGACATTCGTCTAGAAGTGCATGAGCCCAAGAACCGCGCCATCGTTGCCAACGATCCCGAAGCGAATAACATCGTCGGCGGTTACGCAGGCCATTACTGCAACGTCCCCACCCGCGTAAATCCCGACATCGCTGCATGCACCATGATCTTGTCCGGCCTCCGCATCTTCGACATCCGAGACCCACACAAACCGCGTGAAGTGGCTTACTTCAATCCGCCGACAGTAAAAAGCAGCGGCGCAGTGTCGAGTCCATCGTTTGTGCCAGAGCGCAAAGAGATTTGGTTCACCGATCCGAATAGTGGGTTTTATGTGGTGAAGGTTACGAATGGGGCTTGGTGATTTGGATAAAATCCGCGCCTGAACCGTAGGGTGGGTAGAGCGCAGCGAAACCCACCCAACAAAAACTCATCGCTTGTCATTCCCGCCTGCGCGGGAATGACGGCCTAAGATTTGGTTTGGATGGAAAACCTCTCCGAATAATCCCGAAAATGTTTACGCACCCCCTCAGCCGTTAACCCAAACTCCTCTAAGGAATAAACATGCTTGCCATGCTTATCCTTAGGATTCTCAGTCATCAACTTCGTCATCCGCTCTTCAGCCGCAGGCGTAAACGGTTCGTCGAAGTGTTTGTAGAGCTTACGCATCGTGCCAACAGGATCGCGTAGCTGTTCTAAATACTGAATGTCATAAATCGACTTCTCGCCATGCTTTGCGCGATAAGCGTTCTGGCGTTCGATCATCACATCGAAGGTATCCAGCAACACTTTCGCAATCTCGCGCTTGTCGACTTTGTCGCTATACATCGGTCGCACCAGGTTCAGCAGGCCGCAGGCGGAACCGACTACTTCCACTGGATCGCGATGCGTCATCACCAGCTGCGCGTCCGGATATACCGCAGTTAGGTCATTGAGGAACAACGGATGCCAAGGATTCTTCAGCGTCCAACGGCCGCCATTGTTTTCTTGAAGCATTTGCAGCAACTGCTTGTGAAACTCAAAAGCATGGCGATAGCTCGTGCCCATCAGCCAGTCGTGATAACTCGGCACATGGACGATTGAGTCGAAAATTTCTGCGCAGAAAGAAAGCTGCATCGCGTACTGGCATTCGGTTGGACTGTCGGCTTCTTCTAAATGCGCCGCTGCGATCTGTGGCGCGATTTGCAACATCATGCTGAGTAGCTGTCGCTGGGCGCCGCAACGTAGATCGGTAGAGAGTTCACCCTTCTTCGCTGGAGGCGCGGGATTCAACGCTTCCCAGCGCAAGAGACAGCGACGCATCGGGTCTGCGCTCAACAAATTAATCGTAAGCGTGGTGCCGGTGCGTGGGAGGCCGAAGACGAACATTGGTTTTTCGACTGGACGCTGCAGCAGTTCAGGTTTCTTCTTTAGGTAATCCACCATGCGCAGGCGGTTGCACAGAATCGTGTAGAGGTTTTCGCCAAAGCGCATACCGCCTGCAGGTGACAACTGCGCTTCTTCGTTGGCCGCTTTCACCAACACTTCCAAACCTTCGAGCGCCTTGAGTTCACCGAGGTCAGAGAGCTCGGTGGTCTTGCGTGCTTTCTCGATTAGTTGTTCTGCATTCATTTACCAGTCTCCGAATTATTTTTATCTGCGCGCATATCCGCGACGATCTTTTTCATCGCCCCGCCAGTAGCCTTCACGATCCAGCGCCGCGGCAAACGTCGCAGCAGACGGAAGCTCCAGCGATTGAGTGCACCCGGCACTACGCTGGGGCCCTTGCCGAGATGATCGAGGCCAATCTCGGTGACGTCGCGGGCCGGCATGCCCTTGATCTTGAGCTTTCGACTTGCCAGCAGCGGCGTATCGGTGGGCCCGGGCACCACGGTCAACACATCAACGCCGCTACCACTGAATTCACCCCACAGCGCTTCGCCCAGAGAAAGCACATAAGCCTTGCTTGCCGAATAGGCAGCCGAGTACGGCATGCCGGTGAAGGCTTCAACTGAACTCACCAGCACGAATGCGCCACGGTTACGCTTCTTGAAGCGCGGCAGGAAGGCATGAGCCAGCAGCAGGTTAGCGCGGTTATTCACGTCGAGCGTGCGCATGAGATCTGAACGAGACAGATCAGTGAATGCACCCGCAGGGTTGTACGCAGCGTTGCCAACCACCATGCCGACATCACGATCACCACACGCCAGCATCACGCGCTCAATAAAATTGTGGTCAGCCACATCCAGAACCAGCCAGCCACACTCGATGCCGTAACGCTCCTTCACTGCCAAGGCGACGCGATGCAGTTCTTCTTCGCGACGTGCAAGCAGCAATGGCTTCATACCTCGTGCAGCCAAGGCATAGGCGAAGGCTTCACCGATGCCGGAGGAGGCACCAGTAACGATGCCCCACTCGCCATAGCGCTCGCGGAAAGAAGGATTCATATCAAATCTCAACCTTGTCATCCCGAGCGCAGCGAGGGATCTCGCCTTTGCCCTTGATGGCGAGCTTGCCGCTCCTGCGCATCCTGCGCCCGCGGCATACCGTACATCCTGTACATAAAGCAAGATTCCTCACTACGTTCGGAATGACAAAAGAAAAATTCTTCATACAAGCGCCGCTTCAACAGCAGTGATCTCAGACCTCAACCACATCGTCTCACTCAAATTACTGCCACCCGATTCTTTCAACAGCCCCTGCAATGCGTCCTTCTTCACAGCAAGCGCATCAGCCTGCTTGGGCTCAGTTCCCAACGCGATATCCGTTAAATGCAACGCCTCCAAAAACTTCCCGCTCGCCACCTTCTGCTTAGCCCGCGCAGCCAACGCCGCCGCCCCACCTGCAAGCTCAACCAAATCCGCATCAACACTCGAACGCGGCACGCCGTAAAGCGAAGTGGTGGAATCGTGATGGAACCAGCCGGAGTATTCCTCCCAGATAGAACGCACAGCCCATGAAACCTTGCCGTGGAATTCGCCGACCTTCAGTTCATCCGGCAAACGGATTTCACGCATCAGCGTGTGCACATCCTTACCCGCATTCATGCCATCGATAGTGGTCTTGTTCACATAGCTCACCGCCGCATGCAGCTTGTCGAGATCCGCACGAATCTTGTCGGCACCAACAATCGGATCACCATGCCCCGTGATCAACAGCTCCGCGCCGAGATTACGAAGCACATCGAGAGAATGCAGATAACGTTGCACCAAGCGAGGCTTGTCGCCACGCATCGTCACGAGATTCGGAATAGCGAGAAACACTGGCCCCAACAAATTGCCGGTGAAAGCCACACGCTCTTTCGGCAGCCAGACAACGAGTGAATCCAGCGCCTCACCACCAGGCGTCGACAACAACTCAAAACGTCGACCACCCAACTCAAACTCATGACGACGATCCACCGCAATATCCGGCACCACATCAGGCGGTGGCAGCGGATTCGCCGCGCGCTTGATCGTGTTCGCCCACAGCTTGCGTGAGCGTTTGGCCAGATAAGGGCCTAGCTCTTTGAAGTAACGCAAGGTATCGACAAAGCGACGCTCCGCAATAATCTCCGTGCCCTCTTCACGCAGCACCGGCACACCACCGTAGTGATCCGGATGCCCCTGCGTGATGATGATCTTGCGCAAGGCGCCCGTGCGATGCGGCGCGAACAAACGCTTGCTGCGTTCGGCGTTGTCCATAAAGCCGGTGTTCACCAGCACATCGCCTGCACTAGTCGTAACCAGATAAGCGTTGGAAATATCCTTGGCCATGAAGATGAAGTCGTTAATCTTCACTGCCTCTTTCTGCTCATCGCCCGCTTGCACCAGCGAGGCTAGCAGCGGCTTACTTTCTGTCGCGCTCATTTCACAGCCTCATCAAAATTGATCATCACTTTTGCCGAGGCGGGCGTTGCGGCCACGCCGAAGGCATCGATGATTTGGTCGAAGGCAAAGCGATGACTGATCAAGCTGCTGACCTTGTCGCGCAAGCGTGGCAGTGCGGCGATCACGTCTGGCATTTCTGTTGGATAACCCACGGCGGTGGTGATCGTCATTTCAGTTGTCAGCATCGCGCCGAGATCTAGCGGCACTGGCTTGCTGTACGCCGCCGTCACCACCATGCGCGATTGAAACTTAGCCATCTTCACCACGTCAGACAAAATATTCGGTGCGCCTGCGGCATCAATATAGACATCAGTGCCCACCACTTCGCGACTGAACACACGTGCGCTGCCATGCAACTCCAGCAAGCGCGCACGAACATCTTCGCGCGTGGGATCAAACGCAGCGCGTGCGCCGAGTGCTTTAGCGCGGGCCAAACGCTCGGGCGCAAGATCAAGCGCGACAACATCCGTCACACCGCGATCGATCAACCACACAATCATGCCGAGCCCAATCGGCCCACAACCAAACACCACCACCTTGTCACCCGCCTTGGCCTGCGCGCGATTAACGCCGTGCAGTGCAACCGCCAGCGGCTCAGTGAGCGCGGCGACTTCGTAAGGCAAATCTTCTGGAATCGGCAACAAGCTATCGCCCACACGCGCATCACGCACGAGCAGCTCTTCGGTGAACGCACCTTCTGGCCCGCCGCTGCCGATGTAGCTCGGCGTCATCATCGGGTTAATGATCACGCGCTGGCCCACCGTCGCACCCTTCACCTCGCTACCAACAAACGTCACTTCACCCGCCGCTTCATGCCCAATAGGCGTAGTGCCGCCGGGCTTGCGATGAATGCCGCCGACCTTGATGTAAGTGAGATCACTACCGCAGATGCCACAGGCCTTCACCTTCACCACTACATCTTTGGCGCCGGGCTTGGGCGGATCAATCGGGTCGAGTCGGAAATCATCAACGCCGTGAATGTTGAGAACGTGTCCCATAGAAATCTCTCGCAAGTAATTTCGAATCACTAATTTCTTGTCTCCCTCTCCCCACGCTTCTTGTGGGGAGAGGGCCGGGGTGAGGGGCCAACTCAATCAGCTAAGTGCGCAAGCCCCTCACCCTAGCCCTCTCCCCGCAAGCGGGGCGAGGGAATAAAAGCGTCAAAGCATGACCATGCACCCACCGTCGATCACAAGCGTGTCGCCGGTATGAAACGAAGACGCATCACTAGCCAAATAAGCCGCAACACCTTCAAAGTCCGCCCCATAACCCGGACGCGGAATCGCGTTTTTGATCAGCATGAATTTATCCAGCGCACTCAACTCACCCTCGCCCGTCATGCCGGTTTTCACATAGCCCGGGGCAATCGAATTGGCGCGAATGCCGTACTTGCCGAACTCCACCGCCATCGAACGCACGATCGCGCCCATCGCGCCCTTGGAGCCCGCATACGAAGGCTTGCCCGCTAGGCCCTTGTACATGGAGAGGCTGCCGCAAAAAATTAGTGAGCCGCCAGGCTCGCCCGCCTCTGCGCGCTTCACCATCACGCGCGCGCCTTCGCGGAGTGTGTAGTACGCGCCGTTGAGGCTCACATTCATAAAGTCTTGAAACTCTTTGCTCGGCAGATCCAACATCGAGCGCGTTTGTGGTGGTGGCAGGCCAGCGTTGGCGATCACGCAATCCACGCGACCATGTATCTTCAACACTTCCTGATAGCCCGCGACAATCTCAGCCTCCGACGCCACATCCACCTTGTGCGTCGTCACCCGCACGCCGAAAGCCTCCAGCTCTTTCTTGGCCGCCGCATTCTTCTCTTCATTGCGCGCCAAAATCGCCAGATCACCGCCCTGCTTGGCAATGCCACGCGCAAAGCCCAGCCCCAGGCCGCTGTTGCCGCCCGTAATCACCGTGACCTTGCCGCTCAGATCAAACAAACCTTTCGTCATTAGAGTTCTCCCATCTCATGCGGAGCCGCACACCGGCTCAAGCTGAAAACCAGTTTCAGCCCACGCCCAAGTCCTTACAACGCAAAAGAATGTCGATAGCCGGACACAATCCACATGCCCGGCCTTGGCGATGACATGACCCAATAAAAATGGCCTTCCCCTGTAGGAGCGCCTCTTAGGCGCGATTGCTCCATCGCCAATCGCGCCTAAGAGGCGCTCCTACAAAAGCAGCAATCCCCAAACCGTAGGGTGGGTAGAACGCAGTGAAACCCACCGTTCTCCGCCCAAGCGCCAATGGTGGGTTTCTCTACGCTCGGCAATTGCTCCTGCATTGCTCTACATCGGGCATCCATGCCCTCGTCTACCCACCCTACAAAGCCCCAATCCAGCCCCTCTAATCAACAATCCTGTACAGTACAAAAACAGGCCCAAAGAGCCCCCGGCAAAGACCGATCAACGTAGAGGAGAGTCATCAAAATGACGCAGCACACCGCAACAGCATTGGCGACAATCGAAGCCGAACTGCGCGTGCCAGTTGCCACCGCGCAGATCGTCCACTTTGATCTCGCAGAGCCCGTCGACAACGTCATGCGCGACGAAGGCGTATACCGCTTTGATCTCTCACTCACACCACGCATGCGCAACGCCCGCGCCTGCTATCGCAATCGCTGGAACCCGCAACGGTTCGAGCGACTCGGCAACATCTTTGTCGTACCACCCGGCGAAGCCATGCAAGCACGCAGCGATGGCGGCCGTCAGGATTCAATCGTCTGCAACCTTCGCCCAGAACTCATCCGCACCTGGTTCGGCGGCGAACTCGAATGGACCGACCGACGCCTGCACGCAGGCCTGGACCTTAACGACGCAAACATCCGTCGCCTGCTCCTGCGTCTGGCAGAAGAAATGCGTCACCCGGGATTTGCCAGCGAAATGCTCGTAGAACTCGTCGCCGGACAAATGGCGATAGAGCTAGGCCGCTACTGCGCCAACATCAACGAAGGCCCCACCACCGGCGGCCTCGCCGCATGGCGTCTGCGACTCATCGACGAACGCCTGCGCGAAGTACGCGAACCACCGACGCTAGAAGAACTCGCCGGCCTATGCCGACTCTCCGTCCGACAACTCACCCGTGGCTTCCGCGAAAGCCGTGGCTGCTCCATTGGCGAACATGTTGTGAGTTGCAGGCTTGAACACGCAAAGAAACTGCTCGCTACGGATACCAGCGTTAAAGCAGTTGCGTACTCGTTGGGGTTCTCATCGCCTTCTAGTTTTTGTTATGCGTTTCGGAAGGCTACGGATGAGACGCCGCAGGAGTTTAGGCAGAGATCATTGCCGGCTGTTCAGTAAAACTAATAATCTTTAGTAGACGGCCAACGCACTGGCCATTTCTAATGAAGGAAATAATGAGAACCTGCCCCTTTAGATTCTGTTATTTGCCATAAGAGGTTAGCAATTGAAAACTGAATGGCAATTTCGATTCGAAGCAATCAATTTTCACTTCTCGAAGGAGCACAAATACAAAGGCACTTCCGAGCAGGCGCTCGATTTTGGAAATGGATTAATTGATAACTTTGAGTTTGAAGCGCGAATTGAACCTGAGAAAAACCAAGAATGTCCTCCTGGGGTTGAACAAGTTGGAGACTTGTACATTACCGTTGCATTGGGGCTGAAAGAAGCAAAGCCTCTTGCTTATTGGCTTGCTCAGTACATGACGCAACAGATTTCATTTCAATCAGGTCAGTTCAGAATAAATTATGGCCTAGTTTCTTGTAAGCGAATTCCTGAAACAGAAGAGGAAGCACAGGAACTTGGTGACAGGCTTTATTCTGTCGAAGTACATCTCGAAGAAATCATGCCTTCTCCAGCATTCAATTCCGAGCAGTTTCAAAAGAACGTACGAAAGCCGATTGACATGCGACTTTTATCTCAATTCAACGATGCAGCCGCAGAAAATAATCCTATTAAAAAATTTCTTGGGTTTTTTAGGATTCTTGAGAGCCTATTTTCTGGGACTAGACAGGAGCCCCTTAAGACGGCGTTCAAAAGCTCCGATAAGCTCAGAAGAAATTTTATCGAACTATTCCCAAATAGAAATTTTGAAGAATTTGTGAATACAGCCGTCGATGTTCGCCATCGTTGTGCACACCTCAAACTGGAAAAATCATTTGGATACGCTCCCATAGATCCAAATGTTGACAAGGAAGTTCGGCCATATCTTCTTGCATTGGAGGAACTTTGTGCCAGTTGCATGCAAGATATATAAATACACATTGCAGGGATTAAGGTGACTGTATAAATTCGAATCCAAAGGGGCCAGATTCGTACTGTCAAATACGCTCCCGCCCCTTTCAATCACTGCACCTTCCTTAGCGGAAGACATTTAATAGATGAATTTACTTTTTTGACCTCTTCCTCATCGCTTTCGTCATCTCATCAAGAACGACAAAAACCTTCGGCAAATCCTGTGCGTAGGTCGCGATGTAGCCATGCGTTACTACTTTCCTGTCCATGCCATAAAGATTTTTCTTTAAAATTCTGCTGCGGAATTTTTTCCAATATTTTTTTAATTCATCAGCATCAAGTCCACTTGTTAGACCTGCTTCCGTAGGAACGTATCCTTCGTCATTCATCATGGAGAAGAAACTATTGCTCAAGTTGTATAAGCAATAGTCGGCAAATGTATAAATGTTTTCTTCACTAATCAAAGGATTAAAGCAAATGCCAAAAACATACTTGTTCATGGCGACGCTAATCCCTCCCAAATCTTTCGTACCTGATACATCATACAGCCCGCATCCAACCCCTGATCCAGTCGGCTTATTCCGATTTGATAGCTGATAAATCACGAAACTTTTAACAGATGTTCGCGCAATTAATACATGATCTTCTCGCCGATAATTATTTTCGCTATCTGAAAACTGCTCTACCAACCATTTTCCTGAATTACCGTAGAACTTTTCACTCGGGGTAGCGTCAACTTCATGTAGAAAGTTTTTCTTCTTATCTATGTAGGTTGACTTAAACAATTGAAAGATTTTTTGAGAAATAATCCGCATGCCACTAGTCGCCAGCTGCGATGCTTGCTGACCACTTGTAGGAGCTTGAATGTTTTCGTGCAGAATCAATGCAGAGTGGACGTTATAAATCTGCCCTAGCCTATCCGCAGAGCACTGCAACCTAAACAGCATCAGGTCATACCATCCTAGTGCGCCTCGATCCTCCGATGCCAACGATTGGAGAATTCCCCTGCCAACGTATTGTCTTTCTCCGTAGATACGCTCAGCAATTTCCACAATACTTTTATTCGAATTATCTAGTCGTCGCCCCTGTTTTTTGTCCCACCCCGCACGATCCAATATACGAATAAGCGAGTAAATAGATTGTCGCCTCAAACCTTCATTCTTTGTATCAACACTCGAATATAGGGGGAGATATTCCAATAGAGTAACAATAGCGTCGTCAGCGACAGATTTTGTAAATTCATTCGAATTGCTGAGAAGTACACGCCAGAATTGATCATGAGAGAATTCTCCTCTATGGAGATCGAACTCTGGCCTTGAGAATATAGAAGCGATCGACACTCCTTCACGCATTACACGTTCTACCGCTCGCTGATACAGCTTGAACGTTTTTTCCAGCTCAGGTCTTCTAAACCTAACAATTAACTCCAAATACGTTTCAAGATTTCTGGAATTTTTCTCATTAAAGCAAGCGCGAGAACTTAAAGCGCCCTCGTCCAAATCGTCTGAATCTTCGATTTCCAAGACTTTTACGTCAAATAATTGCCCTAGTAAAAAGCGAGCGCTCGGCTCCGCTTTCTCGACTTCCCCTTCATATTTTGAATGGTTGCAAAATTTTACTTTAGAAGAATCATCAAACCGGTAAACAGAATAAATTCCCTTTCTTCCCTCGCTCTCTTCTCTATAAATATTTCTAAATAGCCCAGGATAGTTAAGGTGCAACAGCATAAGGTTGACCAAGTCACGCCGATTAAAATCTGTCGATCCAATATCAAAATCTCCAAATTTTACTAGCAAAGCGGAATTCACAAATCGCTTTATTTTTCTCAGGTTTCCAACAAGCGGAATGTATTGCGCAGCGATGTCGCTTTGCAACATTTCTGCAATCTCACTTAACAATGAGGAAAGTTGCAGCATCGTTCTCGATGGAATCGATTGAAAGTGACGCTCGTCCTGCCTCCATTCTGTCTTTAAAAATCTTACAAGCTCGTGCGTATCAACAAACAGACTTATTTTTACAGTTAAAAATTTTTCCAGGAATTCTCGAGCTCTACTGCGCTCTTCATCGTTTTGCTTATTACGGTCTTGACCATTTTGATCGCTAACCAAACATTCGGTGTCATAACATAAGATATAGGTCGCTTGAGACAAGTTAAATGTCCTTCGCACAGTGAATAAAACGTTATTTACCATTTTTGCTTCGAGGCGATCCAGATCATCTACCACTACGATGACGCGTCGATCCACTCGCTTAAGAACATCATCAATACCATCCAAAAGATCGTCAATGGTTTCATTTGATGGCTCAAGTTCCAGCTTAAAACCAAAAAATGAAAACTCTGCTTTTCCTTTAAGCATTTTGGAATAGCGTGACGCGGCTGATCTAAATTCAGGAGCGAACACTTTTTTCTGAATCGCTAATGAAAGATCACGTATAAAACGTTCAGGCAAATCTGGATCGTTGGCGTAGCGCAGAGGTTCAAAGCGGAAGACTATGACCGACTCACCTCCTTCCTTCTCCCAATATTTCTCAGCAAGATTAATAAAGCTCGTCTTGCCAACACCCCAAGGGCCATCAACACCAAATACAAGGCCTGTATGCGCTCCGCTTGCAAGAACTGTCTTCGCAAAATCGATCGCCTGATCGTCGCTCTTTAAAATATCCTCACTCTTATCTTCTATTTCATCATCAGAGAGAAAATACAATTGAGGAACGACGTCTTCATTCTGTGGCCTATAACTTCTGACGAGTGGCGCTGCCAAAAGCAATATCAAAGTAAACAATAGCGTGGGCGCTGACCAAGGGCTCGCGCCCTGCATATAGTCTTTTATGAATTCATGAAATTGGCCCAGCGAATGTGAAATCAACACATTCACCCATATTCCAATTATCGCGATAAGTAGCAAATCAACACGAAAACTTTGCTTCAATAGAGACAGATATTTAGCAGTGTCCCGCTTGTACGCGTAGGCCATACATAGGACCAATGCCAAAATAATGCCGATGACCTTTAGGTATAAACACACATGGTCTAGATGTGGAACCACACTCCCACCGATATAGTAAGAAATGCGGAACACTTCAATTGCCACAAACCAAATACAGAAAACTCGAACAAACACCATAAGCTCTGGAATTTTCATTTCAGAAGATGCTTTCGTCATATATCTAATTCCAGATATCAATTTAGATTGACGTTCTACCGTATCGGTATCCTATGCGTCCATTCGCAATGGGCCATGCGCGCTATAAATTCAACCAATCGATGGGCTAGGCTCGATTTATTTCTAATTTTTTACTAACCCCTGCGCATCTCAGGCTATTTCTTCTGCAACGCCCAAGTAAACCGCACAACCGCCGTTGATGCCTGCGGCCTTCCATCTAGCGTTGCGGGATTGAAGCGGCACTTTTCGATTGCGCGCTGAGTGGTGGCATCCAAGCGCTCATGTCCGCTCGATTGTGACACTCGCGTGTTGATGATGTGAGCGTCTGAGGCGAGATCTACATCAATGATCACTACGCCTTCTTCGTTCTTTCGAATTGAGGTCTCTGGGTACGAGGGGCGTTTGCAGCTTGACCAGTCGATGGCTGCGTTGGTGCGTACGGGTTGTGGCTTTGGCAATGCGACAACGGGAGCAGGCGTGGCGACTACGCGTGCGGCAGCGACTGGCGTTGGGTCTGGTGCTGCAACAGGTGTTGGCGCTTTGGCTTGTGGTTTTGGTGGTGGCTCTTCTGCTTGTTGTTTGCGCTCTTGGATTTCTTTTCTGTCTTCTGTGCGGCTTGGGCGTTTTTCTGCCTGATCAAAGCCGCCTTCTAGTTTTTGTTTCCACGCGCCGAGTGCGGCTTGTTCGTCTGCGCCGGTTGTTGCTGATGATTGTGTTTGCGTTGGGCGTGCGAGTTGGTTGTTTGCGTTTGAGGCTGGCGGTGCGCCGGGCTGGAGCAGCCACACGGCTACGCCGACGATCAAGCACACGGCGAGTAGGGCAAAGGCGATGGAGTACTCGGCAGATTTTCCGAGCAGCGCGGCCAGCTTGCCCATCAAGGTTTGATTCTCAGGATTTTCTTCGGCCATGTTGATCCTTACGACGCCCAGCTTGAAGTGAAGATCTTTTTGATGCGGGATAAGAGCCCACCAGCAGCAGGCGCTTGTAGTTGTGGATTGGGCTCAACAACGATGCGCTGTATCTGCTCGGGATGTTGCTGGAGCATTTGAAAGCGGCGAGTGGCGATGTTGACGGTGCCGCGCAGCACGCTATCGCTGCTGGGCTTGAGCAACAGGCGATAGATCTGCCCGTGGTTGATGAGCTCAATGCTGTGGCCTGCATCGGCTTGATGGGTGATGACCACCACAACCAGACTCGGGTGATGCTCACGCAGTGCGGATAACAACAGTGCGACTTCCTCCCCACCCACAACAAGCTCGGTGAAGATCACGCCGATGGAGTTTTTGCTGAGTATCTCTAGGCAGCCATCAACGGTGGAGGCTGCGAAAACATCGCGACTGCTCTCTAGTGCGTGTTTGAGGTTTGCGAATGTTTGCGGATCATCATCGAGCACGAGCACACCAACGCCGGAAGGCGGTTGTTGGACGCCTGCGGCATCTGTGATCGGTGGCAGTGCGATTTGTTCTACTGATGAAGCTCGCACTGCAGACGCGAGCGTGGCGCGCAGTTCGGTGTTGGACCAAGGCTTGGAGATGAAGCGGAAGATCTCGCCTTCGTTGATCGAACCAATAATTGCGTTGAGGTCTGAATAGCCAGTGAGCAAGAGGCGCACGGCTTTGGGCTGGTTGTCTCGCGCGGCGCGGAGCACTTCTACACCGGTGACGCCGGGCATGCGTTGATCGCTGACGATGACATCGAAGACATTGGTCTTGATCAAATCAATTGCGGCGGCTCCGCCTGGGGCGGTGGTGATTTCGTAATCTTGTTTGAACATCGCTTTGAGTGCGATGAGGATGCGCGGCTCGTCGTCTACAAACAGGATGCGCGGGCGCGCTGAGATTGGAAGATCAGTCATATGGTTCTGCTTACGCCGGGCTTAGCTCGGCCTCTGTTGGGCCGGAGGCGCTGGCCTGATTTGCGGCGGCTTTGTGTGCTTTCTTGGGCAGTGAGATCACAAACTCTGTGCCCTGCCCCGGCGCGGATATCACGCGGATGGTGCCGCGATGATCTTCAATGATGCGGAAGACAATCGACAGTCCGAGGCCTGTGCCTTGGCCGACATCTTTGGTGGTGAAGAAGGGCTCAAAGATATGCGCCTGCGTTTGCTCATCCATGCCGCAGCCGCTGTCGATGATGGAGACTTCTACGGTGTCACCGACATCACGCGTGTTGATCTGGATGAAGCCTTCGCCATCGATGGCCTGTGCGCCGTTATTGATGATGTTGAGGAACACCTGATTGAGCTGCGACGGTGCGCATGGAATGCGTGGCAGCGTGCCGTAGTTTCTTTGGACTTCGATGCGATGCTTGAACTGGTTTTGGCAGATCTTGATGGCGTTTTCCAAGCCATCGTTGAGATCAAACAGTTCGGTCATTGAGCGATCGACGCGTGAGAAGTCTTTGAGGCTCATGACCAGCTCGGAGATTTGTCCAAGGCCGTGGTCGGCGTCGCCTAGCAGCACATCGAGTTCTTCCAGGCCTTCTTCTGGGTTCCAGTTGCGGCGTGATTCTTCGAGCGCTGCGAGAGTGGCGGCGCCTGGCGTTTTGATGGCGGCCTCAAAGCTTTGAATGAGTGCGCGCATGCCGTTGGTGGATTCACGAACGGTTTCGACATTGCTGCGGGCGTAGCCGAGTGGTGTATTAATTTCGTGTGCGACGCCGGCGACCATCTGACCGAGTGAGGCCATTTTTTCGGATTGCACGAGTTGCGCTTGTTGCAGACGCAAATCGCTGAGTGCTTTGCGGAGTTCTTGCGTTCTCGCTTGCACGGATTCTTCAAGGTGCGCGTTGCTGTCTTGCAGCTGTGCGTTGCTGCGATCCAATGCGCGATAGCTGTAGCGCAGGCGCCAGCCGACGAGTGCAAAGACGAGTAACAGCGCGGATGCATAGATCGCGAGCAGCAATCTGTAGCGACTGATGGAGGACTCTTGTGTTGAGTAGGCGTTGTAGTACTCGTTGAGCACGTTTTGCAGTGCGTCTGCCGTTGGCACGGCGAGCAGGGTTTGTGTTTTGGTTTGCAGATTGTCTTTGGCGAAACGCACGCTGCGTACGGCTGCGGACAGGGCGAGTAGCTTTCTGTGCAAGACGGCGTTATCACCTTCTGAGACGCTGTCAGCGAGTGACGATCTGATGCGTTCAAGATAATCGCCATTCAATGGCGCGGCGGCCACGCAGTAGGTCGTGGCTTCAACCATAAGGGTCAGGACTTGCTTGCGCGCTTGTTCGCGTTGGCCGATCTGCGACAACACTTGCTCGCCTTCTTCACGCATGTCGCGAAACTTGCTGTTGTATTCGCTGAGCTGTGCGCGGTAGTCGCTTAGCAACTGTTCTTTTTGGCGTGCGGCCTGAAAGTAATCACGCAGGGCGTTCTCGACCTGAGCGCCAACATTGCTGAGCACAGAATTGCTTTCTGCGAATGCGGCGGCTTCGTCTTGGAATTTTTTCTGAGCAGCTGCGAGGGCTTTGGGTTCGGCATCCAAACCGAGTCGAGCCTTGGCGATCTCTTGATCGAACTCGGCATTGAGCTGCTGCAGGCGCGTGATTTTTGAGACGCGCTCAATGTGTTGGTTGAGATCTTGTGGTGTGGACTGGGTTTTGAAAACCAAAAACCCAAGCACAGCCAAAGCCATGAAAATAGCTGCGACAACAATCGCTCTTTGGAGCATCCCTGACTCCCCATGCGCCCGTAATTCGGTTTTTCGCATAGCCCTTCGTTGGGCTTTTTTGACCGACTGAGTCTCTTTACTGCCCAGCTCGGTTTATATGTCTGCCCTGACTATACGGCCGCAAGAAAGCCCAAACGTGCCCTCACTGGCAACGACTTATGTCTTACGCGGAAGAATTGGGGAGGGGTGTTTCAGGGATGAAACAGGGCCGGGGCAGGCTCAGATTACTTTCGTACTTTTCTGAGCAGGTTTGAGACATAGAACGAAAAGAATGGGGTAACGAGGTCTTCGCGTAGGCGGGTCAGCTTGGAGTATTTGATGCGCCACTGGCCATCAACCTTTTCGTAGGTCTCTTCATAGTGGCCGTAGCCGCGTAGGTTGAGGCCTAGAGCGAACCTGACAAAATCTTCTAGCGCCCAGATACCCTTGGCCGTGGTGACAGAGGTCAGTTCGATCTCTGGTGCGTGCACTTGGTGGACGGTGACTTGCTTGGGCTTGCCGAGGAATTTTTTCACCAGGGCGATGAAGTCATCTGCGCCGGTAATGAGCTGACCGCCTGCGCCAGTTGTATCGCTGACAAAGTCATCAGTGAAGATGTCGCGCCATGCGGTCCAGTCCTTGGCATCTAGAAAGCGGCAATAGCGCGCCTTGAGTTGTTTGATTGCTTCGATGTCATGGAGTGCTTGGATGTCATTCATGAGATAAGCCGTAAGGGTGA
Source organism: Stenotrophobium rhamnosiphilum (assembly GCF_003052265.1). Lineage (GTDB taxonomy): Bacteria > Pseudomonadota > Gammaproteobacteria > Nevskiales > Nevskiaceae > Stenotrophobium > Stenotrophobium rhamnosiphilum. The sequence goes on along the minus strand of NZ_QANS01000007.1, from coordinate 110,605 downwards.
GGCTGTGGCCACGATGTGGGCAGATGATGCTTCAATCAAACTGTAGTTCCAACAGGAAACACCATGCCTCGTATTCCTTTGCTGGTTATTGCGACATTCTTCATCGGCGGCGGTATTGCTCACTTTGCCTTGATGGATTTCTTTGTCATGGCGATGCCCGATTATCTGGGTTATCACAAAGAGCTGGTCATCATCAGCGGCGTGTTCGAATTGCTCGGCGGCATCGGCATTCTGGTGCCACAAACGCGTTTGCTCGCAGGCTACGGCCTCATCGCACTGATCATTGCGGTCTACCCTGCCAATGTTTACATGGCGATGCACCCGGAGCTTTATGCGGATATTCCGCCTAAGTTCCTTTATATCCGTTTGCCGTTTCAGTTCTTGTTTGTCTGGTTTGTTTGGTTTGCGATTTTTCCCGAACGGGCCGCACGCAAACTCACGGCTTCGGCTTAAGTCTTTACTTCCCTCTCCCCGCTTGCGGGGAGAGGGTCAGGGTGAGGGGCTGCGATATTTGCTAAGTGCGCTGGCCCCTCACCCCCGCCCTCTCCCCATAAAAAGCATGGGGAGAGGGAGAACAGCATTTAAGACAAGAAGTGATCCGCAATATCAAGCTCGTAATTTCCTGAGCCCAAATGCTCATTAAGCAACGCACGCTTCAAATACAAATGGCAGGGATACTCGGAAGTCATACCGATACCACCGTGCAACTGCAACGATTCTTCCGCAACACGGGCATACACAGAGCAAGCCAGATATTTTGCCGCTTTTCCCATCGCTACAGCTTGTGCACCATCAAGCTGATTACCAACTCGGCTCAGGCTGTCGTTCAACAAGGCTTCGGCGCTGGAGATAAGCATCTTCAGATCGGCGCAGCGATGCTTCAGCGCCTGGAACAGTGCCAGAGGACGGCCGAACTGTTTACGCGTTTTTAGATATTCCACAGTCATTTCGAGCAACGCTTCCGCACCGCCGACTGCGTCTGCTGCCAGTGCGAAATCGCGTAGTGTGGAGATTCGGCTGCTGAGTGTTTTGGCGTCAGCTCCACTCGCAAGCGTCAGCGTTTCATCTAGAGCCACGTCAGCGAAACGCACATCAAACAAGCGACGTGTTGTGTCCCAAGTCTGGCGTGCGGTAATTTCTACGCCGGGTTGATTGAGTGACAACAATGCGACGAGTTCGCTGTTTTCAACGCAGACGAGAACATGACTCGCTTTATCTGCGGATGGAACCGCAGTCATCGTGCCGGTGACTTTGTTGCTTGCAATGGCAACGGCAGACTCTGCCAACGAAGCCGTGACGATTTCACCCGTCGCAAATCGTTCGATCAAGCTTTGCTGATTTGCGAGGGTGGAATGGCAGATTGCATCGATAGCGATTGTTGCGGCGGCATATGGCGCTGCTGCGAGGCTGCGGCCCAATTCCGCGTGGAACGCGCAAGAACCTGTGACGCCCTGCTCTAGTCCACCGAGTGTTTCTGGAACGCCAACGAGCAACCAACCTAAGTCAGTAACGATAGGCCAGACTTTCTCTTCGTTAACGGCAAGGCCGAGTCCACTCAACACTTGGCGCGCGGAATCGCGCAGTTCAATCAATTGGCTTTCAGCATCACTGCGCTGATAAGTATTTGAGGCGCTCATGACAGCTGCCAGTTCTTCGGCTCGCGCGGCATCAGCAGCATGCGTTCGGCGATGATGTTGCGTTGGATTTCGTCACTGCCACCGGCGATGGACCAGTTGTAGGAGTTCATGAAATCGACGGTCCAGTTGCCAGTCTCCTGACTTCCGCCACGCGTGAAGTCTTCAAAGTACTGACCTTGAAGACCGCTGATGCTCATGCCGAGCTTGGTGAACTCGCGCAGCGTTCTGGCGTAGTTAAGCTTGACGATGGAAGCATCGCCCGCAGCTTCAGTGCCAGAGATGCGCTTGAGCAGATATTGATCCGCTAGTGCACATGAAGCATTTACTTTGGCAATAAGTGCACCCAACTCTTTGCGAATTGCTGGATCACTTGCGCGACCACGTTCACGCATCACTTCTGCAACCTTGGCGAGTGAGTAACGCATGCGCTGCGTAAGCTCGACGAGCGTGAGGCCGCGCTCGGATGAGAGTGTTGATTGCGCCACGGCCCAGCCTTCGCCGTCTTTACCTACGCGATCTTCAACGAGCACTTCAACATCGTCGAAGAAAATCTCGGCGAATTCGTCGTCGCCGGTGATCTGCGAGATGGGACGCACGGAGACGCCCTTGGCTTTCATGTCGAGCAATAGATAAGTGAGGCCACCCTGCGGCGGTTCTGATTTTCCGGTGCGCGTGAGTAGCAGACATTTGTCTGCGTACTGCGCCATGGTCGACCAGGTTTTCTGGCCGTTGATGACGTAGCGATCGCCTTTGAGTTCTGCGCGTGTTTTGACGGATGCGAGATCTGAACCGGCGTTGGGTTCCGAGAAACCTTGGCACCAGATTTCGCCCTTGAGGATTCCGGGTAGATATTTTTCTTTTTGCTCTTGCGTGCCCCACTCCATCAACGTGCAAGCGGAGTGATAGAGCGCAACGAAGAACAGAATCAAACGAGGCGCATCAGCGCGTGCGGTTTCTTCGTAGATGATTTTCTGGTCTGCGAGTGAGCGGCCACCACCGGGCCAACCTTCTGGCCAATGCGGCGTGGCGTAGCCAGCGGCAACGAGTTTATTGAACCAGTCGCGCTGCGCTTTAACGAATGCGTCCTGATCAGTGCCGGTCATGGCTTGGCGCCAATCCTGCGGGACGTTTTGCGTTAGCCAGGCGCGGACTTCTTCGCGCAGATTATTGGAATCAACAGTACTGTTCATCAGTAGACTTTACCGCAATCAATTGATGCGCACATCTGTTGTGCGCGTCTAGAGGGTTCGTATTTCATGGCTGGTCTCCCTCTCCCTACGAATGTGGGGAGAGGGTTGGGGTGAGGGGCTGTTTGGAAATGGTGCGCCAGTTGCGTATAGCCCCTCACCCTAGCCCTCTCCCCGCACGCGGGGAGAGGGGATTGAAGACTGCGTTCTTAGACTAGAACTTCAATCCACTCGTCTGTTGTGCGCACTTCAAAAGTGGCGACAGGAAGTTTCGCAGGTAGATTGAGCGCGGCACCGGTCGCCAGATCAAAACGCGCGCCATGGGTCGGACACGCAATCCAGCCGTTGCCTAGGCGACCACGCTCCAGTGGCTTCTCGTTGTGCGAGCAGATGTTGGAGATGGCGAACAACTTGCTGTTGACGTTGCACACCAACACGCACTTGCCGTTGATCTCAACCGCCTTCTTGCTACCTGCAGGCAGGTCAGCAAGTTTCAGGACGCGTTCAAATTGTGCTGACGCTGCACTAGTTTCTGTACTCACGTGAACTCAACTGTTGGGCTTGACGTATTTATCAACGGCACGCTCAAAGTGGCGCACGCGGATTTCCTGATAGTTGCCGAGTGTGAGGCCCGGTTTGGCGCTGGCTTCCAAACCTTCTTGCTGAAGGATGAGGTTGTCAGTGTCTTGATCGAGGATGGCGCCAAAGCCTGGGTCCATGCCTTCGGCTTCGCAGAACGACTGGTGATCTTCGAGATGGATCGGTTCTGCTGGCATCGGGCGATTGCCGTCGAGTGGCAACGGGCGCATGAACAAGACTTCGTAAATGCACTTGCGATGATCGCGTGGATCAGGGCGGAAGCGATAAATCATCGGCAGTGAAATGCCGGGGAACAGGAAGATGTTGGGGAATACGGTGTAGGAGAAGCAGTCGAGCAGTTCGGAGTCCGATACTTTCGAAAGATCGGTATTCGTTGCCTTTTCAAACATGCCGCGGAACATCTCTGCCATTACAGCGCGTGCAGTGCCGCCATCTTTGACGCTGAGCTTGGTATCGCCCATCGCGCTGCTGTCACCCAAGGTAAATTGGTTGAGAACATCCTGCTCGCTGATCTTGCCGTAAAGATGCGGACTGACCACGCCGAGCGGCGAGATGAAGCGATTCACATGCTCGCCATAAACGTCGTACTGCGTGTTAGCGTCGCCGTTCGAAGGCGCAACCTGTGGATGCGTTTCGATAACGTGATACGCCTCAAGGAACGCATCGATGGCGAGCTTCCAGTTGCAAGGCAGGCGCTTGGAGACGTGCAGATAGATGTAGCGATTCTCCAGCTTCCACGCGTCGATGTGTGACTTGGCGGCGGGGCCAAGATATTCAGCGAGCGTTGGCGCGTCCTTGTCCATGTTGATGAAGACGAAACCACCGAGGCGTTCGACTTTGGCTTCTGGCAGCGTGAGTTTCTTGAATTCAACGTGGGGGAAATCCCAAGGGCACAACGTTTCTTTATGCGTGCCGTCGATGTTCCAGGTCCAGCCGTGGAAGCTGCACTTGAACTCTTCTGCATTGCCTTCAGTGCCCGATGCACGCAGCTTGGTGCCGCGATGCAAACACGCGTTGTAGTAAGCGCGAATGTCGTTCTCGGCAACGCGCGTGATGATGAAGGAGTAAGGGCCGAGATCGTAGACGTGATAATCGCCAACTGAAGGGATGTGCTCTTCGCGGCAGGCGAACTGCCAGGTCTTGGCCCACAGACTGGTGATTTCTTTTTTGGCGTAGGCGGGATCGATGTAACGATCTTTGGAAATGTCTTCGTCACCAAGGAACTGGTAAGACTCCGAACGCACCCAGCCTGGCGCCGCAACCTTATCGGCCGCAATGATGTCCTGCGTGCTCGGTGCGCCGGGGCAACGGGCTTCGCCTTTCTTGAGGTCGGCCAGTTTGATTGTGTCGCTCATCTTGATACTCCAAGAAAAAACATTTCAATTAATTTCATGTCATTCCGAACGCATTGAGGAATCTTGCTTTGAATCTCTTCGCTAAGAGTTACAGCGAGATCCCTCTCTACGCTCGGGATGACAGTTAGGCTGCGACGCGCTGCTGCAGCGCGGCGCTTTCGTTCTTGTGAATTTGCCCATCCTTCATGATGACAACGAGGCGCTTGGCATCGAGCATCACGGAGAGATCGCTGAGCGGATCACCATCGACCAACAACAAGTCGGCGAGATGGCCTTGCGTGATTTCGCCCTGTCGCTCGCTGCTGCCGTAGGTCATCAGCAAACCGCCGTTACGCGTGGCGCACTGCAATGCTTCTGCTGGTGTGTAGCCGTAGTAATCAACGAAGAATTGGAGATCACGCGCGTTGGTTCCTTGTCGGCTCCATGCGAAACCGTAGTCACCACCGATGAGATGCTTGATGCCGCGCTTGCGCAGTTCGGTATGCGTCTTTACCGATTCTTCGAGCAGGCCGGGGATGCCCATGTAGCCGCCGATTTCTGCGGTGAGGCCAATGCTCTTGGCTTCGTTGTTGTTGATGGTGTGGAACAGGCTGACGGTGGGCACGACGAAGACGCGGTCTTTGGCTTCTTCCAGCATGTCGAGGGTTTTTTCGTCGGAGTATTCGACGTGGAAAAGAACATCGACACCAGCGCGTACGCAAGCTTGCGTGCCGCCGATGGAGCGCGTGTGTGCGTTGACCTTGCGGCCGTAAGCGTGCGCGGTTTCAACCGCCATCAGGATTTCTTCATACGCCATCGGCGTGGTGTGCGCCGGCGTGCTTGGGTAGAACGGATCGCCGGAGACATCGAGCTTGATGTTGTCGCAGCCTTCGCGGCAGCACATGCGTACGGCTTTACGCATTTCTTCTGGGCCGTCGACGATGATCGACGGGCCGACGCGGGGATTGTGTTGGCGGCTCTCATCGCCCATCGCGCCAGTGACGGAAATTTCGAGTGAACCAGCGCGGATGCGTGGGCCCGGCAACAGACCTGCGTTGACGGCATCACGCACGGCAACGCCGAGTCGCAGCTTGGCTTCTGATGCGCCCCATGCGCTGGTGAAGCCGTAGTCGAGTAACACTTTGGCGACGCGTGCGGTAAGTAGCGTGTGCGCTTCTGGCGACGGCGTGATGAGATCTTCCGTCGCGGTAACGGCTTCAAACGATAGGTGCGCGTGGCCTTCGGTCATGCCCGGCATCAGGAACATGCCTTTGGCGTCGATCACCTGGCAGTCGGCCTGCGGCAATTTGCCTGCGCCTTTGGCGACGGCGCTGATGCGGTTGCCCTCGACGAGCACGTCGCCCAAGTAAGGCGCGGCGCCGGTGGCGTCCCAGATTTTTGCACCGACAAACAGTGTTTTGCTCATGCACCCGTCTCCACGCAGCTATGGTTGCTGCCTGCTTGGATTATGGCTTTCCCCTCCCGGCCCCGAATGACTACGAGCGCAGACGCATTTGCCTGCTAAGGCCAACGTCTTCATGCCACTTCTGTGCGTCGATAGACTCGCCCTAAGCCTTTGTTACGGGTGGTTAATCCATGCGGGGAGATAAATTCGAATGATCAGGGGAATCCACCACGTGGCGGTACACGTCCACGACCTCAACAAAATGATCCGTTTTTACAAGGATGCCTTCGGTTTTGAGCTGGTCGGCGAGCCTTTTGAATGGGACGGCAACGAGTTCATCGACCGCATTGTCGATGTGCAAAATTCAGCAGCACGCGGCGCGATGCTGCGTTGTGGCACCTGCTATCTGGAAATGTTCGAGTACATCCGCCCTAAGGGCGAGACCACAGCTCGCAATGCTTACGACAAGGGCTATACGCACTTTTGCGTGGATGTGACCGAGATTGAGCAGGAGTACGAGCGGCTCAAGGGCCTGGGCATGAGCTTTGGGCAGCCGGGGCCAATTGATGTGGGGCATGTGAAAACGATTTATGGTCGTGACCCTGAGGGAAATTTGATTGAGATTCAGCAGACGGTTGAGGGGAAGTGTGATTTTCCGTTGGCGAATTTGAATCGAGAGCCGACGCGGAAATGAATTTGAGCAATCTCTTCGCAACGAGATTTCCCTCTCCCCATTTACGGGGAGAGGGTCAGGGTGAGGGGCTCTGGCAAATGGCGCGCCTCTTTCCAAACACCCCTCATCCCAACCTTCTCCCCGCACGCGGGGAGAAGGAGTACTAATGACCAAGTCTGTCACCACGCTCGACGACAAGTACCGCCAAGAAAGCGGCCGCGTTTTCATTTCGTCGAATCAAGCTTTGGTTCGCCTGCCTCTCGATCAAGCAAAACGCGACCGCGCAGCGGGTTTGAAAACAGCCGGCTACATCTCCGGCTATCGCGGCTCACCGCTTGGCGTTTACGACTCCGCACTGTGGGGCGCGCAGAAACTTCTCGACGAGCACGACATCCGCTTTGTGCCCGGTCTCAACGAAGAGCTGGCCGTCAGCGCAATCCGTGGCACGCAGCAACTCGCGTGGTATGGCAAGTCGGATTTCGAAGGCATCTTCGGACTTTGGTATGGCAAAGGCATTGGCGTTGATCGCGCTGGCGAATCACTCAAGCTTGGCAATCTCGAAGGCAGCGCGGCGAAAGGCGGTTTCCTCGCCATCGCCGGCGATGATCACGGCGGCAAATCTTCTGACAGCGCGCATCAATCCGAACACACACTGATCGCTGCGATGTTGCCGATTCTGTATCCAGCGACGATCAGCGAGATCATGGAGTACGGCCTGTTCGGCATTGCGATGTCGCGCTACAGCGGCTGCTATGTCGGCCTAAAGTGCATCACCGATACGCTGGATCTCTCCGCCTCGGCGGAATTGCCTGATCCCTATCGCGAATACGTAACGCCTACGGATTATCAGTTGCCCGCAGGCGGCGTCAGTTTGAAACAGAACCAGCCACCGCTGGTTGAAGAAGATTCCCTCGTCAACAAGCGCCTGCCTGCAGCGACCGCCTTTGCACGCGCGAATGGAATTGACCGCGTTGTGATTGATGGCGAGCGCCGCACGCTTTCCATCGTCACCGCTGGCAAAGCGTATCTCGATGTGCGTCAGGCACTCGCTGACCTCGCGCTTGATGAAGAAACTTGCCGACGCCTTGGCATCCGCGTCTACAAGCCGGGCTTGATATGGCCGATGGACAAGGTGCGTCTCACAGAATTTGCACAGGGCAGCAAGGCGGTGCTCGTCGTAGAAGAAAAGCGACCGGTGATGGAAGACCAGATCGCGCGTCATCTCTACGCCGTGTCTTCGGATCAACGCCCTGCTCTTGCGGGCAAGCAGGATCTGAACGGTGACGCGCTGTTGCCTTCCACTGGCGAACTCTCCGGCTCGCATGTGCGCCTCGCAATTAGCACGCTGCTCGAACAGCTCGGCATTCACGACGAGCATGTGCAGACGCATATCAATGGCTATCGCGAACTCGAAACGCGTGCGCTGAGCGCAGGCAGTGGCACCACGCGCCCCGCATTCTTCTGCTCGGGTTGCCCGCATAACACCAGCACCAAGATTCCAGATGGCGCACTCGCACTCGGCGGCATCGGCTGCCATGGCCTTGCTGCGGTAGTGATGGATCGCAACACCATGCAGTTCGTGCCGATGGGACATGAAGGCTCGCCGTGGTTATCGGTGAGTCAGTATGTCGACAGACCGCATGTGTTTCAAAACATGGGCGATGGCACGTACTCGCACTCCGGTGTTCTCGCGATCCGTGCTGCGGTCGCATCTAAAGCCAATCTCACTTACAAGCTGCTCTACAACGATGCGGTGGCGATGACCGGTGGTCAGCCAGTGGAATCGATGATGTCGCCGATCGGCATGGTCAAGCAGTTGCTTGCCGAAGGCGTGAAGCCGGTGAAGCTGGTGACGGACAATCCGGATCACTACATCAATGCAGGCGTGCCTGAAGGCGTCACGGTTCATCACCGCGATGATCTCGATGCTGTTCAGCGCGCACTGCAATTGGTCAAAGGCGTTTCAGGCATTGTTTACGAACAAACCTGTGCGGCTGAAAAACGTCGACGCCGCAAACGTGGATTGTTGGAAGATCCGAACACGCGCGTCTTCATCAACACAGCAGTTTGCGAAGGCTGTGGTGATTGCTCGGTGCAATCGAATTGCTTGAGCGTGCTGCCGGTGGAAACCGAGTTCGGACGCAAGCGCAAGATTGATCAGTCGTCTTGCAATAAGGATTACAGCTGCGTGAAAGGCTTCTGCCCTTCGTTCGTCACGGTGACTGGTGCAAAGATCGCGGTGCGTTCTAGCGGCGATCCGACTCGCTTGCAACAACTGATCGCATCACTGCCAGTACCTGTCGTTGCGACACTGGACGAACAAGGCTGCAATATTCTCGTCGGTGGCATCGGCGGCACCGGCGTGCTGACGATTGGCGCACTGCTCGGCATGGCGGCGCATCTTGATGCCAAGGGCTGCACGATTCTTGATCTGACCGGCATGGCGCAGAAAGGTGGCGCGGTCACCAGTCATATCCGCATTGGTCGCACACCCGAAGGCATCTTCACCTCACGCCTCAGCGAAGGCATGACCGATGTGTTGATTGGTTGCGACATGATTGTGGCTTCTGGCGCGCCGGTTCTGAAAACTGTACGCCCTGGCCGCACTGTTGCGATTCTCAACACGGACGTCGCACCCACAGGCGATTTCCAAAGCAACAAGAACATTGATCTCGGCGAAGGCCGCATGCGCAGCGCGGTTCTCAACGCGATTGATGGCGCGCCGCTGTATGAGCTGAACGCCAGCAAGCTTGCAACTGATCTCACTGGCGACAGCATCGGCACCAATATTCTGATGCTGGGTTATGCGGTGCAGAAAGGTTTGATCCCGATTTCGGTTGCATCGATTGAGCAGGCGATCCGTCTCAACGGTACTTTTGTTGAAGGCAATCTGCGCACCTTTGCACTCGGTCGTCTTGCTGCACATGCGCCTGCAGAACTGGCACGCGAGCTTGAAGAGAAGACGGTGATCGCTCCACTCGTCACTGTCGATGACGTACTCGCCAGCCGCACTCGCCTGCTCACCTCGTATCAGAACGCTGACTATGCCGAAGGCTATCGCAGCTTCATTGGTGATCTGCGCTCGCAAGTTTCTGCACTGAAATTAAAAGATGGCGAAGCTTTCGTTCGTGAAGTGGCGCTCTCGTTGGCGCGCCTGATGGCCTACAAGGACGAGTACGAAGTTGCGCGCCTGTATGCCGACCCGAAGTTCATGGAGCGTTTGCGCGAACAGTTCAGCGGTGATTTCAAACTCCGCTTCAGCCTCGCCCCGCCAATGCTGCCGGGCAAGGACTCAACAGGTCGCCCGAAGAAACGTAGCTTTGGCCCGTGGATGCTCCCTGCGTTCAGAATGTTGGCCAAGCTAAAAGCCTTGCGCGGCACTGTGTTTGATCCGTTCGGGTACTTTCCAGAGCGTCGTCTGGAACGTCGCTTGATTTCTGACTACCGTACGCTGGTGACCAGCCTTGTTCCGAAATTGGATGAGGCGACGATCGGCACTGGGATCGAGATTGCCCGCGCTGCGGGCGAAATCGGCGGTTATGGTCTGGTCAAAGACGCTGCCGTCGAGAAGTATGAAATCAAGCTGAAGTCTCTTCTCGACACATTCGAAAAGATTGCTGCGCAACCACGTGCTCGCGCAGCCTGAAGGAATTTAAAGATGCTACTCAACGCGACCCAACAGGCGATCACCGACAGCGTGCGCGAGTTCGCGCAAGAACGTATTCGTCCGCACGCTCAGAAGTTTGAAGCCGATCGCTGCTATCCGTCTTCGCTCTTTGAAGAGCTAGCAGAACTCGGCTTGATGGGCATGACCGCACCGGAAGACAAGGGCGGCACAGGCGCAGATTACGTTTCTTATGCGCTAGCGTTGATGGAGATTGCTGCGGCAGACGGCGCGCTCTCAACCATCTTGTCGATTCAGAACAGTCTTATCGTTTCTGGCTTGCTCAAAGACGGCACACCCGAACAGCAAGCGCGCTATCTACCCGAGCTGATTGCTGGCCGCATGATTGGCGCCTTCGCATTGACTGAAACTGACGCAGGCTCAGACGCCTCAGCGATTCGCACACGTGCAACGAAAGTCGACGGCGGTTATCTGCTCAACGGCACCAAGCAGTTCATTACCTCTGGCAAGATCGCAGGCATCACGATGGTTTATGCCGTGACTGATCCTGCTGCGGGCAAGAAAGGTATTTCCGGATTTATCGTACCGACCGATCGCAAGGGATATTTCGTCGATAAGGTGGAGCACAAGCTCGGACAATTGGCGTCTGACACTTGCAGCCTGCGTTTCGAAGATCTGTTTATTGAAGATGCCCTGCTCCTCGGCGGCGAAGGCCGTGGTTACAGCATGGCGCTATCCAACCTCGAAGCAGGCCGCATTGGTATCGCCGCACAATCCATCGGCATGGCACGTGCCGCGCTGGAGATTGCAGCCGGTTATGCGAAGGAACGTCGATCGATGGGCAAGCTGATCATCGAGCATCAGGCTGTTGGCTTTCGCCTCGCTGATCTCGCTTCAAGACTCGAAGCTGCGCGCCAGTTGGTGCTGCATGCGGCTAGCGTGAAAGATGCAGGGCTGCCTTGTTTGAAGGAAGCATCGATGGCCAAGCTGGTTGCTTCTGAAACGGCTGAGGCGGTTTGCTCTGGCGCAATTCAGACCCTCGGCGGTTACGGCTATCTCGAAGAGTTTGGTCTAGCCAAGATTTATCGCGATGTGCGCGTGAGTCAGATTTATGAAGGCACTTCGGATATTCAGCGGATGGTTATTGCGCGGTCTCTCTAGAAATACTTGTCCCCTCTCCCCGCCTGCGGGGAGAGGGCTAGGGTGAGGGGCGCCAGCAAATGGCGCTCCCTTTTCCCAGCACCCCTCACCCCAACCCTCTCCCCACATTCGTGGGGAGAGGGAGTTAAAGAAGAACTCTCACCATGAAACTCAAAACCCGCATCACCGAACTACTCGATATCGATCTCCCCATCGTCCAAGGCGGCATGATGTGGGTGGGTCGCGCTGAACTTGCCGCTGCAGTTTCCAACGCCGGCGGCCTCGGCATCATCACGGCGCTGACACAACCAACACCTGAAGCGTTGCGCGAAGAAATCGCACGCTGCCGTTCGCTGACCAATAAACCGTTCGGCGTGAATCTAACGATTCTGCCTTCGGTGAAACCACCGCCGTACGCTGAGTACCGTCAGGCCATCATCGATAGCGGCGTGAAGATTGTTGAAACCGCTGGCCACAATCCGCAAGAACATGTCGCGCACTTCAAACAGCACGGCATCATCGTCGTGCATAAGTGCACGGCGGTTCGTCATGCGCTTTCTTCTGAACGTATGGGCGTTGATGCGATTTCGATTGACGGCTTTGAGTGTGCGGGGCATCCCGGTGAAGACGATATTCCTGGACTTGTTTTGATCCCTGCTGCCGCCGACAAAGTAAAAGTGCCGATGCTCGCTTCAGGTGGCTTCGGCGATGGCCGTGGTCTGGTCGCTGCGCTGGCTCTCGGTGCCGACGGCATCAACATGGGCACACGCTTCTGCGCGACGGTTGAAGCGCCGATTCATCAGAATGTGAAACAGATGATGGTCGACAATGATGAGCGTGCAACGAATCTGATCTTCCGTTCACTGCGCAACACGGGTCGCGTTGGCAAGAACAGTGTTTCGGACAAGGTCGTTGAGATTCTCAAGCAGCCGGGTGCGAAGTTTGAAGATGTGGCGCATCTGGTGAAGGGCGCAGATGGTCGCGTGGCGCTCGAGACCGGCAATGTTGATGCAGGCCTGGTTTGGGCCGGACAGGTGCAGGGTTTGATTCGTGATGTGCCGACGGTTGCGGAACTTATGGGCCGTATCGCGCGCGAAGCGACTGAGATTATTCAGCGTCGCTTGCCGAGTATTGCCGCGTAACTGTAGCCCGGGTGAAACCCGGGGTTGCGCATTCAAATCAAAAGCCCCGGGTTGCACCCGGGCTACACCGCCGTCATTCCCGCGAAGGCGGGAATGACGGATCGCTTATTAATGCTTGGTCATGAACGCCGTAGCACTCTTGGCGTTGTGCCCATTCGCCGCGATGGCTTTGATCTTTGTCATCGCTTCCAAAGGCGCATCAGCTGAAAGCTTGTTAATCATCCACGTTGGCATCGGACCACCTGGATCGGCATGTGCAATGCTTTCAACGTCGATGATGCCACCCTCCATAGGAGTGAGCGTCCAAACGTTGGTGAACTTGGACATACGAACGCGACCATCGCGAAGCGGAACGGCATCTGGCACACCCACCGCATTCATGGTGACAACGCCCGTGGTCGGGTCCTGCTTCCATTCAACACTCATCACCAGATCACGATCAGTGACTGGCCATGGCAGTTTGTTGTGGACGTAGACCGTCTCGCTCGCTGAGCCTTGTTTGATGACTTTGATTTCACCGCACATGGAATCCCACTGTGGGCGCGCTGGATAATCTCGGAGCAGTGCAACGACGCTATCGAGACTGGCTTTGATCTTGGTACTGGAACGAATCTGGTCAATCGCCGAGCCTGCGGCGGGACGGGAAGAAATTTCCACGCCATTTGCAGACTTGAGTACCTTCCAATCTTTGTCTGCAGCAATGCTCACGCTGCTCATAACGCACAGCGACAAAGCCAGAACAAGACGCGACCACTTCGATCCTTTGCGGGACAGCATTAAATGCGACATCAAGGTTTCCTCACTACAGCGCCAAATTCTTCGTAGATGGTTGCATTGGTGAAATCAGTTGCGAGTGCATCAGAGATTTGGAGACTCTCAGTTCCTGCTAAAGCTTTAATCTCATCAACAACAGCATCGATATCATCTGTTTCAATTTCGTAAATAGCGGCGTAAGGACTCGCTTCGCCTTCTACCAGCTTGCGAGCCAGACGAAAGCGCTGCGCAGACTTGATGTCTCTGATATTGACGACCTGGCTCAAATGAAAGTTCTGATACCAGTCGTTGTACTCATCCTCACGCCCTGCGGCGGGACGACTCAGGACAATCATCTTGTAATGTCGCTGACTCATCGCTGAACGATGAAGCCTACTCGCGCCCGAAAACCGGCTTACGTTTTTCGATTAGCGCCTGAACGCCTTCGCGGTGATCTGGCGAACGCTGGCTCACGGCCTCATACGCAATGCCTGTATCAATAACGGCGGTGGCGACGCGCTTGAGTTCGAGATTGAGCAAAACCTTGGTCCAACGGATGGCGTTTCTTGAACCTGCGAGCAGACGCTCGGCGAAAGCATCCACTGCTGCGTCGAGTTCTGCGATTGGCAAGCTGTGATTGATCAAGCCAATCTCTTCGGCTTTCTTTGCAGGGATCAATTCACCGGTCAACAAATATTCTTTGGCTTTGCATAGACCAATGCGCTGCGGCCAGATCACCGCACCGCCATCACCTGCAACCAAACCAATCGCGACATGCGGGTCGCCAATCTTGGCGCTGTCTGCAGCGAAGATCACATCGCAGAACAGCGCAAGCGTTGCGCCCAAGCCAACAGCGTGGCCGTTGAGGCGGCAGATCAGTGGTTTATCAAGATCAAGAATCGCGAAGACGATGCGCTTAGCGATTCGCACTTCTTCGTCAAACAAATGTGGGTTTTCAGCGTTGTGCTTCACATGATCGAGATCACCGCCAGCGGAGAATGCACGGCCTGCGCCAGTGAGCACGATGACATCGGAGTGCGGATCTGCAGCGGCGAAGACGAAGACTTCTGCCAGCTCTTCATGCATCGCGAGGTTAACGGAGTTGAGCGCATCCGGACGATTGAGCATGATCGTCAGCAAACGATTCTTGCGCGTGAGCAAGAGGGTTTTGTAGGCGGGCACCTTTTCAGACGACATGATTACTTCCTTGCAGAGGGAGGCACTGTTTCAGTTTCCCATACTACGGCCCGCTCACGAAACGCTGTAGCTAAGTGGTCCCAGAGACCACCTTCATTGCCTTTGAGGGCAATATTGAAGTGGGTGGCATTGCGGAATTCGAGCACTTCGACGCCCTCCTCGCCAGCGTGATAGGTGTAGGCGGCATCGGCAGGGATGAACATGCCATCGCCCTTGCGCAGAACTTTTGCGCCGATGTGCAGCTCACCACCGACGACGTAGTAGAGGCAGTCGCCGTCATGACTGTGAGGCGGCAAAACGTAGCCGCTCTTGAGCCAGAGATACACCAGGCTCATGCCCTTCTCGCCCGGCTCCTTGAATAGCAGCAGGCTCTTTTCGCCAAGGCCTATCGGCGTTTTGGTTTCGGTAACTTTGGCGAGGCCTGCGAGCGCGGACTCGCTCATGGCTTCGCGTGACATCGTCTCCGGGCCGAGCGTGACCGCGTCCTTGGCGTAAAAGAACGCCATGCGTTTGCGGGGAGCTTTGGTCGGAGAATTGCTCACGGAATTGTCCTCAGTAGGAGCGCCTCTTAGGCGCGATGGCGCTAATCGCGCCTAAGAGGCGCTCCTACAATCAATTAGACCTTGCCAGCACGCGCCGCGATGTCATTCGCCGCAACATAACCAAACGTCATGCCCGGCCCAATAGTCCCACCAGCACCCGGATACAGATTGCCGAACGGGCTCGCCGAGTTGTTGCCAGCGGCATACAGATGCGGAATTGGTTTGTCGCTGGCATCAAGCACGCGTGCCTGCGCATCGCACTTGAGGCCGCCCTTGGTGCCGAGATCGCCGAGATTGATTGCGACTGCGTAATAAGGGGCGTTGCCAATCGGGCCGAGGCAAGGATTCGGTTTGACGTTGGCATCACCAAACATCTGGTCGTAAGGATTTGCGCCACGGCTGAACTGTGGATCAACGCCGCTTGCTGCGTACTGGTTCATGTCGTCGACGGTTTTCTTCAACGCTGCTGTCGGCACATGGATTTTCGCTGCGAGCGCATCCAGCGTATCGGCGCGGAAAATATATTGATCCCACCAATCTGGCGGAATGCTGCGATCTGGCATCAGAATCGTCGGCATGATGCCGCCAGCGGTGAATTTCTGACGGAACGTTGCGTCAAACACCAGCCAGCATGGCGTGTTGGCGCCGGTCTTGACCTGGTCAGCAACCATGGCTGCACCGAACTCATCGTAGCTGCCTGCTTCGTTGACGAAGCGATGCCCATTGCGATTCACGCAGACGCTGTGCGGGCGGCCCACGTCGAACGCCGCCTGCACGATGTCTTCGAAGTTCGAGCGACTCTCCATCGGGATGTGCATGGTCGGAATCCACCAAGCGCTTTCGGTGTGTTCGACATCTGCGCCAACCTTCAAACCCGCTATCAGTGCTTCGCCACGATTTGCGTCCTCTGGCGTCGAGCTGTGACGCGTCAGGCCTGGCACGGTGAAATAACGATCACGCAGTTCCTGATTCCATTCGAAACCACCGGCTGCAAGCACGACGCCATGACGCGCGTTGATGTTGTAGCGACGACCGTAGCTGTTCACCGTTACGGCGCTGACTTTGCCATCGGTGACGATCAAGTCGTCGAGCTTGGTTGCTAAACGCACTTCGACCTTGCGATCAAAGATTTGCTTATACAGATGGCCCATCAGCGCAGCGCCTTGGGTAAAGCGGCGGTCACGTTTCGTCAGCAGGCGCGTCGAGAGATCGGACCAGTAGGTCCAAGCCATCTTCAGGAATGTTTTGATCCAGCCCGGACCGCGCGTCGAGATCGCGAAGAACTGCATGACGTCCATCGCATAACGATTGAGAATCTTGAAGCGCGCGTACTGCTCGCGCATCAGCGGGAAGCGCGGGCCGAGTAGTTGACCGTCGAAGGTCTCGCAGATGACCGAGCGATCGACACGTGCATTCGGTGCGGTTGGGAAATAATCTGGGTAATAAGGTGCGGGCGAGACCGGCACGCCCATCGACTTGACGAAGCGCAGCATCTCTGGCGCTTGATCGACATAAGCCTCAAGACGATCACGCTTTACAGGCTTCTTGATCAGCGCGTCGAGATAGGCCAGCGATTTCTCACGGCTGTCGTCATTAGGCGTGAACTGATGATTGGGCACCCAGATCACACCGCCCGATGCCGCCGAGGTACCGCCGAACTTGTGTGCTTTCTCAACGATGAGTACGGACAGGCCACGCTCTGCTGCACGTAACGCAGCAGTGGCACCGGCTGCGCCGGATCCGATTACAACGACGTCATAGGTTTCAGGGGTGCTCATCGCATTTTCCTTAATGATTTTCTCTTGTCATTCCCGCGAAGGCGGGAATCCAGTTTTTCTCGCTACCTGAAAGTGTCAAGAACTGGATGCCCGCCTTCGCGGGCATGACGATCACAAACTAGGCGCAACAACAACACGAATACCATTCAACTCTTCACGAAGCTGAATCTGGCAACACAAACGGCTATTGCTCTTGAACAGATCCGAGACCATGTCGAGCGTTGCAACTTCGATGTCGTCCGCTGGACCAACCGCGGCTTGCCACTCGGGTGTCACGTAGACATGGCAAGTGGCGCAAGCACAGCTACCACCGCAATCACCCATGATTCCTTCAACGTTGTTGAAGCGGCCGACTTCCATCAGCGATTGTCCGGTCGCAACATCGTCGAATGTTTTCTCGACGCCGTCGGCCTGAACAAAAGTTACCTTGACTCCCATGCCGCTTTTCTCCTTCTTGTCTTTAAACTCCTTCTCCCCGCGTGCGGGGAAAAGGTTGGGATGAGGGGTTTCTGAAAATGGCGTGCCACTTGCCAGCGGCCCCTCACCCTAACCCTCTCCCCGCACGCGGGGAGAGGGAACAATTTAGTGTTCTTTATTGAGCCAGCGCTTTTGTGCGCGCGGCCATGATGTCGTTTAAATGATTCACCGGATCGCCGGTGGTGATGCCGCCGTCGATAGGCATGACGATGCCGGTGATCTGCGCGGCCTTGTCGCTGGCGATAAACAGCACGGCGTTGGCAACGTCTTCCGGACTGCCCTGACGCTTGAGCGGTTGGTTGGAATCGAACACATCACCAACGGCCTTCTTCACTCGTTCCGCAACTTCTGGACTGGTGCCCGGCGGTGCAAACGAAGTGAGTGGCGTGCGGATGTGTCCAGGCGCAAGACAGATTACGCGAATGCCGTACTCAGCCAGATCAATTGCAATCGACTTGCTGAAATGAATCAGCGCCGCTTTGCTGGTGCGATAAGTAATCAACGCCTGCCCTGCGAGAATTCCCGCGATGGACGCGTTGTTGATGATGACGCCACCGCCGTTCTTCGACATATGGCGCGCTGCGCACTGAGCACCAATCATCGAACCGTAAAGATTGATGCCGATGACTTTCTGGAAGTCTTTGAGATCGTCATCAAGAAAGCGTGCGTGCATCGCGCCGGAGATGCCGGCGTTGTTGAACATGATGTGCAGGCCGCCAAAAGTGCTTATGGCAAACTCAACCAATTCTTGAATCTGCGTTGCATCGCCAACATCGCAACGCTTGAAGCGCACGGAAGTACCGAGCTGCGCAGCGAGCGCTTCACCCTGCGTTGCGTCGATGTCGGCCAGAACAACCTTGGCGCCTTCTTTCACAAACAGTTCAACGGTCGCACGGCCAATGCCGCTGGCACCGCCGGTGATGATGGCGACCTTGCCTGCCAGTTCCTGCGCCATATCAGCCTCGACGCGTGAAGGTGATGGGCAAGCGCTCGATCGTGCGGACTGCGACGGTCGGCGCATAGGTGATCTGGTCAACCGGGATCGCCAGCTTGATGTCGCCGAGACGACGCACGACTTCGCGTGCAACGACCTTGATTTCCATGCGCGACAGCGAGGCGCCGATGCAGCGATGTACGCCGACGCCGAACGCAACGTGCTTGCCGAGATTCGTACGGTTCAGATCGAAATTACGCGGACACTCAAACTGGGTCTCGTCGTCGTTGCCCGAGGCGTACAGCACCATCACGTGCGCGTGCTCCGGCAGCTTCTGGCCGCCGAGTTCAACTTCTTTCGTCGTCATCTTCGCTAGCGCGCGGACCGGCGGCTCGATGCGCAGTAGCTCTTCGACGAATCGGTTCAGCAGACGATCATCGTCGACCGATTCCTGCAAGGTCTTGGCGACCTCAGGCTGGGTTGCCAGCACGTAGATCAGATTGCCGATCGCGCTTGCTGTTGTGTCGTTACCGGCGATGATCATGGCGCGCACCAACGACACCGCTTCGCCGAACTCTAACTTGCCGTCTTCGGTCTGCGCATGAACCAAGTCAGAAACCATGTCTTCGCGCGGCTGCGCTTCACGAGCGCGCATCTCGGCGATGATGAAGTTCTGCAGATCACAAATCTGTGCAGCGTTAGCAAGCATCTGCTCACGATTCTGCATGCGACCGATTTGCGCGGTGACGGCCTGCGACCAGGCCTTGACCTTGTCAGCACTGAGTTGGCCGAAGCCGAGCTGCTCGCAGATCACTGCGATGGTCAGCGGAATTGCGAAATCGTTGACGCCATCAACAACCTGTCCATCGCCAGCCTTGGCGACTAGTTGATCGATCAACTTGTTCACGAGCGCAGTGATCTGCGGCTCCAGCGTTGCAACGCGATGCGCAGTGAACGCCTTGTCCATCAAGCGACGTACACGCGTGTGCGCTGGGGGATCGTCCTTGATGACGTCCGGGAAAAACCCACCGCCATCGCGCTCAAGAATTTGCTTGAACTCTTCGAAGAAACCGCTGGCGTATTGCGCTGCGTAGCCGTGCTTGTCGGAATAGGTCAACGGATCGCGCAGCACGGTGACGATATCGTCATAGCGCGAGACCAACCACATATTGAGCTTGGCGTCGTAATGCACCGGACTGTCTTTGCGCAACGCCTGATAGAACGGGCCGGGAGCCGCCATCACCTGCGGGTCGGTCATCGACACACCGGCGAGTGAGGCACTGCCATGCCCCATAGGGCACTTGCCTGTTTTCTGCGCTGCTTCGACTTGGCCTGCTTCCATGTTTCTTGCTCTTTATTATTTAATGCCGTGACAAACCGCCATCCGCGACGATGGCTTTCTGTTCGCGTAGCGCTTGAGGTGGTGATTGCAATTCAGGCGTCCGATATTGGCGCGGACTAACTCTGAATTTTTGTTTAAACATGCGACTGAAATGCGCTGCGCTTTTGAAGCCAACGCGATATGCGATTTCGCTCACTGATGCTTCGATCGCCTTCGATGAAGAAAGCCATTGCTGCGCAGCCTGCAAACGCTTGTCCCAGATCAAGGTCGAGAATGGCGTGCCATGGAGCTTGAGCAGCAACGACAAATAGCGCGATGAGATTCCGCAGCTTTTGGCGACCGTCGCGATGCTGAGCTTGGGATCTGAAAGGTGAATCTCGATAAAGCGCAGCACATCGCTAAGACGCTTATCAGAAAGTGTTTGACGCTGAGGTGCGCAGGATTCGTGATCTTTGATGGCGTCACTGAGAACGCTCAACGCACTGTCGAGCAAAAGCTGCATGACGTGATCTTTCAACTCACCAGCATCTTCGAAGATGTCGCTGAGAATGCGTTCTGCAATAGCGAACTTTCGCCCACCGGCTGATACGCAAAATCCAGTCTGAATATCTTGTGAAAGCAAACCGCGCAGCACATGCATTGGCACGATCACATGCAACACTTCATGAACAGTGTCATCGCCGGGCTGGCAATCGATGGAGAATGGCGTCATCGACTTGGTGACAAGAAAGTCACCGGGATTGGCAACGCTCTGACCGGTTTGATGCGACACCGATAAACGGCCTCGCTTAACAAACCACAGCACGGCGACATCCGTTGCATCTTCACGAATGTGGGCCCAAGTGCGTTTGAAGTGCAGCGTGGTTTTTGAGCGCAGGCGAATGATGGAGCAAGAGCCCACGGCTTTGCGCTCAGCGCGCACTTCAATCACTGAACCCGGGTCGATTGAATAATCACCCGAGTAGTACTCCCGATTTCTTGGCCCGCGAAAACTATTCTGACAGTCGAGATAATTTCTCTTGTCGAATGTAAATAGCGTTTCCATCAGCTCACCCTCCGGATCATCTTGCTGTCTGTCCCTTGCCACGAAGGCAAGTTCGATCTCTAGCTGAGTTGATCGTATCGGCCTACCTACCCCCAGTCCCCGCAGATAGCGCGGGCATGTCGACATTTGGCGCATCAGCAAAATAGAGGGGTGTACAGAGGGCGGAGGGTGTACCGATTTGACGCGGTTTTGTTATGTGTCATCACCGCGCAGGCGGGGATCCAGTGTTGCTTTTGAATCAAGTACAGCGAGAACTGGATTCCCGCCTACGCGGGAATGACGTCGTATTTGCTTACCGAGTAACGCCCGAATCCGCGAACTGCTTCTGCTGCTCAACAGACAGCCCCAAAAGCTCCCCAAACACATAGGCATTGTGCTCACCCAACTGCGGTGCAGCGTTGGTGATCTCGGCATCTCGCGACATCTTCCATGACGGCCCGATGATGTTCTTGGTTTGGCCCGTCTTATCCGTCACTTCGCGATAGAACCCGCGACTCCACAGGTGCGGATCAGCAACCAAATCAACCGAGCTTTGGCTCTTGGCTGCGGCCACGCCATTCTGCTGCAACAGCTCGACCAATTCGTGCACATCGCGATCTGCAGTCCATGCGGAAACGGCCTGATTCAATGCGGCTTCGTTGGCTTTGCGATGAGCATGCGTGCTGAACAAAGCGTTGTCGGACTGCCCCATCACTTTGGCCATGCTGCGCCAGGCCTCTTCCGAAGAAACAGCGATGCTGAGCCATTCGTTATTTGCGCAGCGATAAACGCCGTGCGGCGCCATCTCAGCGTGCAGGTTGCCGTCGCATTCGTGAACGACACCATTGAGAGAGAAATCCATGATCGTGTCTCCGATCATGCTGGTCATGCTCTCGACAGCAGAGACGTCAATGAACTGGCCTTCTCCCGTTCGGCGACGATGCAACAGCGCCGTAACCGTGGCAAAAGCTGCAGCAGCGCCAAAGGTTGAATCGGCGTAACGAATATTCATCGCACCCGGAGCACTACCTTCGTGACCCACGAGCAAACTCAAGCCGCCCAGCGCAGCAAAACATGGCGCATAGCCGGTCTGATAACTCAGCGGACCTTCGCTGCCATACATGCCCATTGAGACGAAAACGATATCGGGCTTTGCGGCTTTGACGACGTCGTAACCGAGACCCAAACGCTTCACAGCACCAGGGCGGAGATTTTCAACGACTACATCGGATTTACTAAGAAGGTCGAGCACCAACTTGATGCCTTCCGGTTTCTTCATATCCACTTGCACACTGAGCTTCTGCGGATTCACCGCTTGGAAGCCTGGCGCTTTGTTGATGTCTTTGACGCCATACGTGCGAGTGACGTCCAGTGAATCAAGACTTTCGATACGAATCACTTCTGCGCCAAGAAATGCGAGAAGCTTGCCAACATAAGGGCCCGCCCAGACCTTGGTCAGCTCTACGACTCGCACACCTTCAAGCGGACCACCACGCATGCGCTGTGTCACGGCTGCTCTCCTAGGAGCGAAGTGTGCTGACCCAACAATGGCGCAGACATCGTGATCAGCGCTGGTGTCGCACTCAACTTGTAAGGCACGGTTGGGTGCAGCGTTGCGCCCAGCACTGGATGATTCACTTCAGCAAAAAATTTACGGAAAGCATATTGCGGCGAAGCTTTGAGATCTTCTGCGTTATTCACCGCAACTAGAATCAAACCAAGTTTCTGCGCCTCTGCTGCAACCTTCTCTTTCTCCTGCGTCGCGAGCCATTCCGCAATGTACTGCCGGCACAACTTCACACGCTCAGGCGTGCATTCACGTTCAAGCCAACGCTCCGGAAATGTGTTCATCCATTCAGGATCGCCGAGCAATTTTCGCAGACCATCCCAATGCGAAGGCGCGGACATCCATATGTAGGCAAAGCCATCGCGACAACGGAAGATGCCTGCGGGACCAAACAAATCAAATTGCGTGCGATTGGTGCTGACATCCATATCGCCTGCGACCATCTGCCCCAGTACATAGTCGAGACGCGAAGCGAGAACTTGCTGCTTGGAGATGTCGATGAAGCGGCCTCGCTGGGATACTTCACGCTCATACAGCGAGGCGCTGATGCACAGTGCGGCATCCAAACCTGCTTCGTAACTGGTGAGAAAACGTCCTGCACCTTTGAGCGGCGGCATGTCGTCAGGTGAACCGCTTGGCGTGTGATAGCCCAAACCGCTGGCCTGAAACACAGTGAGGTCTTCAGCGTGCAGACGATCTTCTGGTGGTGATTGGCCGAATGACGTAATCGAGCACAACACCAGCTTCGGCCAGTTTTCATCCAGCGTCTCGGGGTCAAGGCCGATACGCTTGAGCCAGCCCGAAGCATGATCATCAATCACGACATCGACATGACTTAGTAATTTTTGCAACGCGACGGAGCCTGCAGCCGTTGTCACATCAAGCGCAACAGAACGCTTGTTGGTGTTGAGGTAAGCGAAGAGTCCACTGCGTTCGTTGTCGTCACCCTTTTCGGAAAATGGACCAAGCTGCCGAGTCGGGCTACCTATGCCCGGCCTCTCTAGCTTGATCACTTCAGCGCCAAAGTCAGACAGGAGCTTGCCGCAGTATTCACCGCTGACGTTCTCTGACAACTCCAGCACTTTGATTCCGCGCATTGCAGACATTCAGCGTTCTCTATTCTTCACGCACTGCGGTTGACTCCTTCTCCCCATGACGATGGGGAGAAGACTGGGATGAGGGGCTTATCACGAAAGGGCGCACCACTTGCCTGCCCCTCACCCCGGCCCTCTCCCCGCATGCGGGGAGAGGGAGTCTCTTTTGAAAGTATTCGGTTTACTTCTTCAGCAGCGTTAACTCGTAATCACCCGCATCATCGACGTGCGCTTTCCAGCCCGGATAAACAACAATCGTGGTGAAAGTCTCTTCGATGATGGCCGGGCCAGTCACTTCGTAACCGGGCTTAAGATCCTTGCCATAGAAAATCGGCGTATCGCTGTAACCCTTACCAAGATTGGCGCGACGCGTCTTTGCAGCCTTACCTGCAACAGCTGGCGCGGTCGTACCCTTAATGATTTTTGGCGACGGCGTTTCGACTGTCGTCACGAGACGAATACCCGTCACCTCTGGCATCTCACCCTCACGCACGTGACCAAACTCTTCCGTGTGACGTTGGTTGAAGGAAGCGATGGCTTGCGCACTCAAGGCTTCGTTGATGAAAGCGAGATCATGCAGACCTGGATTAACCTTCACATCGAAAGCCAATGACCAGTTCTGTCCTGGATAACGCATCTTCATCTGATATTTCGAAGTCACCGTGTTCGCCGGGAACTTGGCGTCAGAGAAATACTTTTCAGCACGTGCTTCGAGTTCGCTCCATAGCGAATTCAGTTTCGCGATATCGAGTGCATTGGCGGGTGCGATGTAGGAACGCTCTTCATCGATGCTGGGATTCGCGACCAAGGTGCCGAGCGCCGAGAACGTTGGCGACGCTTTCGGCACCAGTACTTTGTCGATACCCAGATCTTCAGCCTGGACTGCGGCGAAGACTGGGCCGTTGCCGCCGTAAGCGAGCATGACCATATCTTTCGGATCAATTCCCTTGCCCGCGACCGTTCTTTGCACGGCCTGACTCATATTGGCATTCACTACACGCCAGCAATCGAATGCAGCAGCTTCTGCGCTGTATCCCATCTGATCGCCTAATTTCTTGAAGGCTTCCTCAACGCCCGTCTTGCTCAGCGAGAAGCTACCACCTGCAAAACCCGCATCAGCAGAGAGAATGCCGAGCATCAACAGCGCGTCGGTAATTGTGGGCTGTGTACCGCCACGGCCATAGCAAATTGGCCCCGGCTCAGAACCAGCAGAGGCTGGCCCCACTTCGAGTGCGCCATTGTTAACGTGGCAGATGGAGCCGCCACCCGCGCCCAGCGTTTCAACCTTCACCATCGGCACGCCGACGAGATAGCGGTGATGCATGTTCCAACCGACTTCGGCCGGTGCGGCGCCATCAATCACCATCGACATGTCGTATGAGGTGCCGCCCATGTCGACGCAGAGTAGATTCGGATAACCCTTCGCTGCACCAACATGTGCCGAACCAATAACACCACCAGCCGGGCCAGAGGCAAGCACGCGAATCGGTGCGCCTTCAATGTATTCCTTTGTCATCACACCACCGCTGGCCTGCATCACCATCAGCTGATGTTTGTAACCACCGTCTTTGAGGCGAACGACGAGCTTCTCTAGATACGAATTCACGCGCGGCGCAACGTAGGCGTTCACAACCGTCGTGCTGGTGCGATCGTATTCCGGCGCACGCGGCAGTACTTCATGCGAGCAGGAGATCTGTACGCCAGGCATTTCTTCGGCCACGATTTTTGCAACGCGTTTTTCGTGAACGGTGTTCACAAAAGAGAAGATCAAAGAGATCGCAACGGATTCGACGTTCTGTTTCTTGAAGCGGCGGCAGCATTCACGTACTGCAGCTTCGTCTAGCTCTTTATGGACTGTGCCGTTGAACAGGATGCGCTCTGGCACTGTGAGGCGGCGGCGGCGCGGCGTGATTTCCTTGGGCGGCGGCAGACGAACATCCCAGATATCTTCCTTGTAACCGCGACGATATTCGATTTCGTCGCGGAAGCCTTCGGTCGTAATCAGCCCAGTGACAGCGCCATTCATTTCGATCAGCGTGTTGTCGGCAACCGTGGTGCCATGCACGATGGCATCGCACTTATTTAGGAAATCACCGAGCGACAGGCCTTCAATGTCTGCGAGTTTCTTCAGGCCCGTCATCACTCCTATGGAGCGATCTTCCGGCGTGCTCAGATTTTTATGCAGCACCACTTCCGACGACTTCAACAATGCGAAGTCGGTGAACGTGCCGCCAATGTCGATACCTACGCGATAGCTCACTGCTTGCTCCCCGCTGCTGCAGCTTGTTGCGCTGCTTTCATCTGTGTTCTGGCTGCGACGGTGGCCACCACGTCGACTTCAAGGTCGTACTCTTCAAGCGTTCCTTTCAAAACAACGCCGTATCTTTCGCGTGCGGCCTTGAGGCTGACTTTTTCGTCGAGCACATCATCTTTCACCGCTTCTGGATCGCGCAGAATTGCGGAACCAAAACCCCCACCACCGCCGTGCTGATACGCAATGACAGCACCCGCTGGCAGCTGCGCCTGCGTGGTCAGTTCAATTTTTCGTTCGCGTTCGGTGCCGACTTCGAAGTGATTGGAGTAAGGGCCCGCGTCATCGCCACCGCACATGCCGCGCAGCGGATGTTCAGATGAAACCATCCACGCCATCGCCATCGTCGGTTCGAGAATCTGTTTGCTGTTCAAGCTGCCGGGCTGACCGCGCCATTGGCCGGGGCCGCCGGTATCAATCGTCATCTCACGACTGATGTTGATGATTGGGAAACGGCTCTCGGCGTCTTCTGCTTCTGACAACAGGAGATTGCCAAGACCAACGCAAGATGAACCCCAACCATCGAAGTCCTTCACCGCAGACGAATCCATCGAGCGCGCATCGACGCCTTGATCCATCCACATCATGCCGTTCTTATCGAAGCCAATAACGGCGTTCGGCATGCCGATTTTGTAAACCTGTGGCGTCGAACGTTCTGGCACCGCGCTCGCCATCGCAACGCAAATGGCTTCGATGATTTCTACCGCTGGATGGAACGAGCCGAGTGCTGCGGGCTTGTTGATGCCCGGATGCACGATGGTGTTTTCAGGGAGGATGAGTTCTACCGCGTGGAACAAACCTTCGTTCTTAATGATGCCCGGATCAATCATCGACGCGATCTGCACCATCGCGTAGCCACGGCTGTTGGCGAAGGTGTTCCATACGCCGACCAGATTCTGACGGTCATCAGAACCGGTGAGATCGACGGTGAGTTGATCGCCCTTCACCGTGCAGGTCACATGGACTTTGACGTCCTTAGTGCCGAGTGTGTCGTGATCAATCAGTACTTCAGCTTCGTAGGAACCATCCGGCCACTTGGAGATTTCTTCGCGGAAGCGCTTCTCGGTGTGATCGATGTTGTAGTTGACCGCTGCCTTAACAACATCAGCGCCCCACTTGTTGATGACATCTTCGAGCAGCTTCACGCAGTGCTGCACGGCGCCGATCATTGCGGCGAGATCGCCTGCGAATGATGGGAAGCGATTGTTACGTTCGAGTAGCTTGATGACATCGGCGCGCTTCTGGCCGCGATGCACAAGTTTCAAACATGGAATCGCCAAGCCTTCAGTGAAGATGTCCGTCGCGTCGAGCGTAAAGCCGCCGGGCGTTTTACCACCGGTGTCACCTTGATGCGCCTGCAGTGCTTGAATCAGAACGAGCTTGCCGTCTTTATCAAACACTGGCGCATAGACGTTGTAGTCAGGCAAATGTCCGCCGCCGTAATCCGGATCGTTGCCCACGAATACGTCGCCCGGACCCCAATCGTAATCTTTGAAAAATTCGAGGCCGTAACGCACAGCAAGCTGGGAGATGAACACCAGATGTGGCGTGCCGACGGATACGCCAGCGAGACGACCATGCGCATCGATGATGCTGCCGTTGCGCTCGTTCGATTGATTGATGATGGGCGAGGAAGCGGCGCGGCCCAGATGGGTCGCGGCTTCAAAACAAACCGTTTCGAAGGCGCCGCGGATGATGCTCGCGGTCACCGGATCAACAGTCGCTTTGGTTTCCAGCGGCGCGCGTTTGGCGGCCAGCTTTTTATTCAGTTCAAATGACATGGCAGCAGATCTCTATCGTCTTTAAATCACGAAGGGCCAACCGTTTTTCGGATACGCGAGCGCACCGGGAACTGTTTTCCCTATGAAACTAGAGGCGATATTCGAGGAACCGCTACGGGGGTTCTCGGCAGAATCTGCAGGAGTTTGGACAGTGGCTGAGGGTGCTACATGGCCGTTTAGATATTTGGCTCAGGAGGAGAGAGCCCCATCTTTTTGAGAGTTCAGTGGCTGGGGAGAGGCCTCCGCTCCAACGCTTTCTCTTTTGGAGGTGACATCACGGCGCCGACGCCTCCCCTCCTGCGCATTTTTCTTTTTGAGAGTTCAGTGCGTGGGGAGAGGCCTCCGCTCCAGCGCTTTCTCTTTTGGAGGTGACATCACGGCGCCGACGCCTCCCCTCCTGCGCATTTTTCTTTTTGAGAGCTCAGTGAGCGGGGCGAGAACCCCACTCCCGCGCATCCTGCGCCCGTGGGGTACAGGACTTCCTGTCCATAAAAAATCCCCTCAGCTGTTGCCAGGTGAGGGGAAATTGGAGGAGAACTTGCTGCGGGGGACTATCGAGATTGGGGGAATCCGATAGGTACTACATAAACTTGTGCGATTAAGCGGCCTTAGGCAGGTCAACCAGCTGGTTGTTGGCGGCAGCGGCCATAACATCGGTCACGCGGCGTGCAGGCTTGATCAGCGGTTTGCGGCCTAATGCCACGCGCTTCTGGTCAACGATGGAATCGCCCATTTCGAACATAATGACGGCCAGAAGGCTGAGGCTAACGCCGGCCAACGTGATGATTTCAAAGGCAGTGATTAAGGACATGTGAAACTCCAACTTGAATCTAGGGCGCACTTTTTACGCCTATTGTTGCGATGCAGCAATTGATATTTACTTAGAAGTAAGTTTAGATTTTCTAAATAGGACACGTTATCCTATGAGGCATGAACCCCGTCGATTTGCCGCCACTCAATTCCTTACGCGCACTGGAAGCAGTGGCGAGGCATCGCAGCTTTAAGCGTGCAGCGGAAGAATTGTTCGTCACGCCGGCTGCAATCACTCATCAAATCAAGCAACTCGAAGAACGTTTGGGCATGCAGTTGTTCAAGCGCACGAGTCAGCGGATCAGCCTTACTGCTGAAGCCGAAGCCGCACTGCCATTGCTTCAGAAGGGTTTTGCAACGCTTGCACAAGCCGTCGCGGAGTTGCACACGCAGAAGCAAACGCCGCAACTAACCGTCGGCACTTCGCCAACCTTTGCATCGCGCTGGTTGATGCCGCGCCTTCGCGAGTTTTTGCTCGCGCATCCAGGCATTGATGTTCGCGTGTCAGCCAACAGTCGCTCGTCCGAGCCTAGCGAAGGCAAAACGCGGCGCAAAAAAAACACGTCGCGCAATGCAGCGCCCGATATCGATATCCTCTTTACCAGTGAAGAGTTGGCAGGCCCACAAGCACACCGACTTTTTCGTGTTGAAGTTTTGCCCATGTGTAATCCGCAGCTTTTGCTCGGACCGCACCCACTGCAAACACCATCAGACTTACGTCATCAAACGCTTCTACACGGCGATGGTCTCAATGCTGATCGCACAAACTCGACTTGGGCGCGTTGGTTGCGCGATGTCGGCGCAAGCGATGTTGATGCGCGTCGCGGCTTACAGTTTGAGCACTCAACACTAGCGTTAGATGCAGCTGCCGACGGACTGGGCGTGATTCTCGCCTCCCCATTGCTCGCAGCCGCAGAAATGTCAGCAGGCAAAGTGGTCATCGCGATACAGCATCCATTGCTGCTTGAAAATTCTTATTACGTGATCGCTTCTGAAACTGCTTTATCACGACCCGAAGTCTCAGCTTTTCATACATGGCTTCTGGAAAAAGCGCGCACTCACATGGGCTAGCGTGCAACGAATTCTATTTAAGGACCCAACAGTGAACTCCAATACTCTCAGCGTGACGCAAGCGCTCAAGCAACGTACTTCTATTCGCGCGTATCAGTCCAAGCCGGTGCCAGAAGCG
Source organism: Stenotrophobium rhamnosiphilum (assembly GCF_003052265.1). Lineage (GTDB taxonomy): Bacteria > Pseudomonadota > Gammaproteobacteria > Nevskiales > Nevskiaceae > Stenotrophobium > Stenotrophobium rhamnosiphilum. Next base: position 81,063 of record NZ_QANS01000007.1, on the reverse strand, counting down.
CTGGTGCGTGAAGTGCTTGACGCTGCGCGCTGGTCGCCATCCGGTGGCAATCTACAGCCATGGAAAGTGATTGTGGTTTCTGGCGCTGCGCAGCAAGCAGTGATCAGCAAAGCAAAAAATTATCCCGGCATGTTTCCGAATGAAGATGCCGACAAACCGGTGTATCCCGCCAATCTTTGGGAGCCCTACCGCAGCCGCCGCTTCAAGGTTGGCGAAGATATGTACGAGTTGCTCGGCGTTCCGCGTGAGAACAAAGTGGGGCGTCTTACGCAGCTCGCGCGCAACTTTGAATTCTTTGGCGCGCCAGTCGGTATGTTCTTTGTCATTGATACGCGCATGGGTCATGGCCAGTGGGCGCATCTCGGCATGTTCATGCAGTCGCTCGCTCTGGCTGCAACGGAGCGCGGTCTGTCGACTTGCTTTCAGGAGTTCTGGGGCACTCTGCGCACGACGTTGAAAACGCATTTTGCTTTGGGTGAAAACGAATTGATCTACAGCGGCATGGCTTTGGGTTATGCCGATGAATCTGCAAAGGTGAATACGCTGCGCACTGAACGCGCCAGTGTTGATGAGTTCACCACGTTTCACTTCGATTGATCTCGACACGATGAGCAAAGCCGCGTCCAGTTGGTTTGTTTACATGCTGGAGTGCAAGGGCAGCCGCATCTACACCGGCATTACTGTGGATGTCGAAGCGCGTTACGCAAAACACTGCAGCGGCCAAGGTGCCGCGTTTACTCGCATGCACAAACCTGTGCGCGTTGTGGCCGTGATGCCTTGCGCCGATCGCAGTGAAGCCAGCAAGGCCGAAGCGCAACTTAAAAAGCTACTGCGTCCGGCTAAATTGCTCTGGGCAGCCGAATGGCCATGGGTAGGGCCGTAAGGGTATTGAAACTTGGGATGCGGCTGACTATGGTGTTGCCCACTGCATTTTTCGTATTAAGGATTTTTTATGCCGCAAGCCACTGCCCGCCACATCCTCGTTTCGTCTGACGAACTGTGCCGCAAACTGATGACCCAGCTGCGCAACGGCGCGGAGTTTGGTTTGCTCGCCGCACAGAACTCCACCTGCCCGTCTGCTCGCAACGGCGGCAATCTCGGCAGCTTTGAGCCGGGCAAGATGGTGCCAGAGTTTGATCGCGTCGCTTTCACTGCGCCACTGCGCACGGTGCATGGCCCGGTTCACTCACGCTTCGGTTATCACATCATCGAAGTGCTGGAACGCGACTAAGACGCACCCTTCCCGTCTGCGCTCGCAGACGGGAATTTACTAGCTCTCGCCTTCGTCCTCGCTGATATCCTGACGGCCATCAGAACAGAGGCTTAAGACCTCTGACACTTTAGGAAGAGGCAATCCAGATGCGTATTGGCGAGAGTCGCAACTTTGTACTGCGAGTAATATTTTTGAGTTTGGTGACACTGCTCGCCGCCTGCACGAGCAGTTCATCGCCTGATGCTGCGCTCACCGAATGGCCCGCTTTCCGGACCGGTGAAAACCCACCGCCTGCTCCCGCTGAAGTGGAAGCGGTGATCACGAACGTTGATGCACTCGCCGCTGTTCTGCCACTGAACGCAGTCGCGCGCTTGTTTGATCCCGTCGCACTTGGCACAACGATTCGCGACATCACCGACCCTGTGCTGCTCGCCTTCACCGTCCGCGCGACACTCGCGCAGTTGCAAGATGGTTCGCGCATCAATCAGGTCTACAACTGGTACGGCAGCCCTTACTACAACGAAGGCGTTGCGATTGTGCCGGTGACTTTCAAGAATCGTTACGGCACTTCGTTATATGGCGAAATCGTGTTGCCTAAGCGCGGCACTGTGCCGCCGACTGCCGGACCGTTTGCTTCGATCCTTGCCTTGGAAGGCGTGATGACGAATCTGGCGATGTATCGCTGGTGGCATCAGGCTTTTGCGGATGCGGGCTATCTGGTTTTTGCATTCGATTTTGCAGGGCAAGGTCATTCGGGTGATCGCGTTGCCAACGACACCGGCACCAACATCACGGACTCGCAAGACGCACTCACTTATCTGCTGCATGACTCTCCCGTGCGCAGCGTGTTGGACAAGAATCGTACTGGCGTTATCGGCCACAGTCTTGGGGCCATCACAACGTTAGGTCTGCAAGCGGTGGAGCCCCGACTGCACGCAGCCGTCGCTGCTGCGCCAATCAGTGAAGACTCTGCGCCTTTCGACAAAAATCCGATTCCAACGATGATTCAGACCGGCGATCACGATGGCCCTGTTGCGCCGATCCCCTTCGTGAATCCTGCAATCGTGCGTCCCGTTTACGAGAAGCTTTCTGGTGATCGCGCTTTCGTCGTCGCTGAAGCTTCATCGCATGCGCAGTGGACCAACTATCCGCTACTGCCTACGGCGCAGTGGGGTTTCGACATCGCCAAAATTTATTCTGTTGCGTGGATGGACTACCACCTCCAACACGATCCCGTTGCACTGACCACATTGCGTACAGCACATCCGCATCTGTCGTATTTGTGGGATAGCGAAGTGCGTGTGGATGATCAAGTGACGATCATGCGCGGCGCTGGCCCTACGCTGCAGTAGCGTTAGACTAAGCACATGGAAGACTGGGTTTATCGCGCGCTTGCCAAGTGGCCCAATGTGCCGGCCGTGTTCGGCTGGATGGGACTCGATCGTCGAGGCCGCTGGACGATACGCGGCGAAGTCATCACACGACCACAAATCATCGACACCATCAATCGCAACTACGCGGCGGATGAACAAGGCCGTTGGTTTTTTCAGAACGGACCGCAGCGCGGCTATGTGAAGCTGGAATATGCGCCGCTGATTTTGCGCATTGATGGCGATGGAAAATTAATCACTCACACTGAGTTGCTCGTTTTACAAGCGAGTGCAGCGTTTCTAGATGAGCATGGTGCGCTCACGCTTTCTACTGAACATGGGCCTGGCGTGCTCGATGATCAGGATTTGAATTGGGCGTTGGAGCGGCTGCATGTGGATGGTGAGGTTGTTGATGAAGAGCAGCTTGAGGCGGCGCTGAATTTGGATTCTGGGGAGAGTACGGAGTTGCGCTTGTTTGTTGGGGAGCGCGCGGTGAGTGTTACTCGCGTGGATGCTGCGGAGTTGGCTGGGAGGCTTGGGTTTGTTTGTGAGCCGGTGGCGTAGTTTTCACGCTTATTAGCTGGGGCGTACGAGAGAGGGAATCGCTGCACTGCGCGGCCATTTAGGGATGGTAGTGAGCGTGGCGAGAACTCCACTCCTGCGCGCTCTGAAATAGAGGACATCTAGTTCGCTGACCGCGTCGCTCCTGCGCGGCCATTTATTTATGTCTGTTCTTGGGGTGAGAATCCCGTTCCTGCGTGGTCTGTAATAGAGACCAGCGCGTGGGGCGAGAACCCCGCTCCTCGGCATCCTGCCGCCGCGGGGTACAGTACATCCTGTACATAAAAACGGGCGGCCGTCAGGCCGCCCAATAGGATCCGTCTGCACATGGGGGAGCAGGAACGGAATGCCTGAGCTCAGGGAGAAAACAGGCAGCACTTAGGGGTGCGAAGCCATACTCTCACTGCACTTATTGCTTGTGGGCACATGACAGATGAACGGATCAGTTCGACCGATACCGCTCACGAACGGTCTTTCCACGCAGACGAACGGCATTGCCACCCGCCTGCGTAGATAGCGCTACGCAGGCTTCAGAACGCCCTCAGGTGCAGGCACAGCGGTACGCGTGCCGCTGGTAGGCTCTACGCTCAGGCCAAACATCGAGACTTCGTTCAATTGGTCTTGGAATTTGCCGACCAAACCGCTGCTGTCTTCTTGTGCCCAGGCAATCATCTGACGGCCCAACACATCGGGCGAGTTGGGCGTGAGTTTGTCTTGCCACCAATACTCAAACACCGCGCGATCAGCCGCGATGTGGACGATGCCGTAGCCGTGATCGACCCATTCAATGAACTGGCAATTCTTGTTCGCGGTAATCAACGCCAATTCAATCGCACGCGCACCAATCACTGTCGGTGCTGAACCTGGCGGCAGCTTCAACGTATTCGCCACTATTTCATCAGCGCCACCGCGGCCCATTGAGGTGGGCGCGAATTCAACGCCGACGGAAGTTCCACGCAGATTCAATGGCCCCAGATTGCCCGTGCCAATACGACCAAAACCTGCAGGGAAATTGGCAGGCGTTGAGCCTTGACGAAGATTCGGCAAGGGTACGCCCGGCAAGTATTCGCCAATCAGATTCGTATCTTCGATGAGGTCTGAGCCCCAATTGCCGTGGGTATCGCCAGACACAACGATGTTATTTCGCACACGCGTGCTAGCTGAATTACTGCCGCGCAAATATTGGAACCATGCAGCGCGTTCTTCGGTGTAATCCGGCCAGCGCGTGAGGCCGAGCTTCGGTGTTGCAACGCCATCAACAACATCCGGAATATCCGCAGGCGCGAGCCAAGTTTGATTGTTGACGAAGCGCCACGTCACGCCAGCTTGTGACGACTGAAGCATCGTCTTGGTCAGCCATTCGAATTGCGGCCGACCCATCAAACTATTTCCGGAAGACAGATGCGAGCTGTCCATCGTCAATCCATGGCCGGGCAAACCAATCTGCGTATCGATACCGATCACATCCAACATCGGTCCGTAAGGGAGATGACGCCAAACAAGCTTGCTGTCTTGCGGTGCGGGATAGCTGCCGTCGTTGACCAGAATAAATTCACCGGAGCCATCCGCCTTCAAGGGACGCGACGGTGTCCACTCCCAGAAAGCCTGCGTGGTTTGCGCGAGTGTGGTTGTGCTCTTCTCTGCATCGAAGGGCGTCGTTAATTCATTGCCGTAATCTTCATCGATATCGTGGTTATCCCAGACGATGAACCAAGGATGTTGCTGATGCGCACGCATATTGCTCGGCTCTGCGCGATACAGCGCGTAGCGACGACGTAATTCAGTGAGATTTAACCAGTCACGATAATCCGGGTGCGCTGTATCTTTTTTATCGTTACGCGCGCGAACAGTTTCGTCCTCATCAACGAAGTCATAAATGTAATCGCCGCAATGCACCACCAGATCAAGATCATTGCGCTTAGCGATGTGAGCCAGACCACTCCAATAGCTGGACCAGTAACTGGAACACGACAGCACTGCGAAGCGAATTGATTCAACCGCAGTGGCGGGCGCCGTACGTGTGCGACCAACAATCGAAGGAAAGCCAAGCGCCTTGAACTGGTAGTAATAAGTTGTCGCGGGCAATAGGCCGACTACATCGACCTTCACAGTCCAGTCACGATCAGCATTCGTGCTTTGCGAGCCGGATTTCACAACAGTCTTCATCGTCGGATCAGTCGCAACTTTCCAGCTCACAGGAATTGCACTGGCGCTCTGCACGACTTCGGTCACGCGCGTCCAGATAATCACGCGATCTTTCAGTGGATCACCGCTGGCCACACCATGCGCAAACGGCAATGGCGTAATCGTGGGGAAATCAAAATCCTTTGGGACTTCTGGTGGCGTGCCTGATCCATCGCCAACCGCAACAGGATCGCTGCCACAACCCGCCAGCGTCACGCCGACTGCGCCAACGCCGAGAATGAAATCACGTCTTGTTGCCATCCCGCCTCTCCCAAAGCTCATGCTTGTTGCCAATCATTGTTCCGGATTTCGATGTCATTGAAATGAAATCCGGCGGCCGCGCTTTTTACGCTGTGTGCCCTACTCTCGCATTCATTCTACTGGTCCAGTGGGAGTAGATGCGTGTCGTAGATCGCGTGGCACAATCTGGCCACTAAGCATTCAGGGGAGATACAACATGATCAGCAAAGATCAGCTGGAAGCACGCGCAGCGGAAATGCAGGACGCCTTTGTTGAGGCTGCGCGCCGCAACGAGTGGGCATGGATTGCCGATAAGTTCTACGCGCAAAATTGCGAATATGTTTGCGAATACGCCGGCACCATGCATGTGCATGCAAAGAGCCGTGATGAAATCCGCGCCACGCATTACGGTCGCGACATGCTGGTGGGCTGGGAAGGCTGGAGCTTTCCAATTGAGCGATACACCACGCACGGCAATCGCATCATCACGCATTGGTGGAACCGCGGCCCGGGCATGCGTGCCGATGGCAGCTATTTCCAAACGCCGGGCGTGTCGTTTATCACCGTCGGTGACGATGGTTTATTCACTTATCAGCTCGATCTCTTCGATCTCGCGCATCAGATGCGTTTGTGCGATGAACTCGAAGGCGCTGGCCTGCTCTCTGCACAGCTGAAGCAAAGCTGGGTGATTCCGATGAAGCGCAAGCTGATTGCTCAGCTCAGCGAAAATCTACCTGCTGCCTAAATAAAAATGCCCGATCAGCGGATTTGCTGATCGGGCATGTCTTTAATGCATTACTGCATTAACGGCAGTAGCTCGAGCCGTCAGGGTAGTACGTGCAAGTCTGCGGCGTTGCGTAACCGTAGCTCGGCGTACCGTAGTACACCCGCGACGGCGGTGGCGGAGGCGCGTCGTAGTACGTGGTGCTTTCGTAATACGTCGGGCTACTCCCGATCGAGACCACTGCGCCGATCGCGGCCGCGCCTAAGAGCCATGGAAGTACATCTACGCGTCCACCGCTGTGGCCGCCGTAGTAATTTCCATGACCATAATTGCCATGACCACGATTGTCGCCGCGATAGTCGTTTCGCTGACCGCGGTAGGAATTACCGTGGCCACGTCCGTTATCGTGGGAATAACCACCGCGCCCATTTCCGTTGCCGCGATCATCATCGCGAGCTTCTGAAACCAGCGGCAGTGTTGCCAAGGTGAGTGTGAGGGCAGTGCAAATCAGCGTGCGTTTCATGATCCTATCTCCTACACCGATATTCGGCGCTGGTGACCAAGCTACGCTGGGCTGCTGAATTGGAAATGAATGTGGGGGTTTTGAGGGTTGCGAAGGGTAAAGGGGGCTGGAAGCACTACTCCTGCGCGGCCTATTAGTGACCCTGCATTTGGGGAGAGAATCCCGTTCCTGCGCGCTCCTACAAGAGATGACATCTCTGCTCGGGGGCCTCCGCTCTTTCGCGTTCCCATAAGCGATGGCATCTAGACTCCCACCGCGTCGCTCGTGCGCTGACCATTAAATGATGGCATCAAGGCTCCCACCGATCCCGTTCCTGCGCATCCATGCGCCCACGGGATACAGCACATCGTGTGCATAAAAAAACCCCAGCCTAAGCTGGGGTTTAGTTTTGAAACGTTTACAGCTAAGGCTTACAGAGGGCGAATCTGAGTCGCCTGCATGCCCTTAGGGCCGCGAGCTGCTTTGTACTCAACGCGCTGGCCTTCGGCGAGGGTCTTGAAGCCCGTGCCGCCCTGAATTTCTTTGAAATGCGCAAAAAGATCTTCGCCGCCTTCTGAAGGGGTGATGAAGCCGAAGCCTTTAGCGTCGTTGAACCACTTTACTGTGCCGGTCGATACGTCAGACATGAAACTCTCCTACGAAATAAAACATAAATACGGGTTTCCCCGCGTACTGCAAGCGATCAAGAAGGTAGTCTGAAACACGTAACACCGGAAAAACAGCCGGTTTAACGAAACTACAAAAACGTACTCAAACGGATGCGCTTCGCACTTTGCGCCTTATTACAACCGTTTGTCGAGTTTTTCTGATTGTGCAGCACGGCATTTCGCCCCAAATGATCAATACAAAGGCTTAGGATGGGTCTTTCCACGACAGCGCAACGGTCATGAGTAAGGTCGTAAATCTCAATAAAGTACGCAAACTTAAAGCTCGAAAAGATGCTGATCAGCAAGCGGCTGAAAATCGCATAAAGTTCGGCCGTACCAAGGCAAAGAAGCAGTTAGACGCTGCAGAAACTGCTGCTGCGAAGATTAAATTGGATCACTTAAAGCGTGAAACACCAACGCAGGATTAAGCCCTGCTTACGACAGTTGGGTGTACCCTCCAGCAGCGCAATCGTTACTCGCGCTATAAATCATGGAGATCGTCGCTATGAACAGGATTTCACGCCCCTCTGCGCAAATTTTGCGCAAACTAGGTAGCACTACTGCGTTGCTGGTCTGCATGCTATCGCCACTCGCGATGCCCCTTTATGCAGACGACGCAAAGCCCACCGCCACGGAAATCACCAAAGCCCGCGCTGAATGCGCCATGCATAAGCAGAAAGTGCGCGCAGTCGAGAATGCCAACGCCGATGATGCCCAGTTACCTGCGATGCGCCTTGCTTGGGCACAGGCCTGCGGCCGTGCACAGGACCTGATCACCGCTGCTTCTGCCACTCCAGCACCGAAACCACAGCCAGATCCAAACGCAGCGCCTCAGTAGCGTGTTTGAGCACCGATCGCGCCGCGGATCTTCTCTGCGACGCGATCAAGCTCTGCGCGGCGTGCCACAGTCTCGCGGCGCGGAATCGCTAGCGTGGTCACGTGCCAGATCATTCGCGTGATCGTGTGCAGCATGTCGCCGCTGTAACGCGGAATCACGTGGATATGCACGTGCGGCACGCTCTGGCTCGCGTCCTTGCCGTCATTCACCAGCAAGTGCTGTGCGAGGCTGCCTAAGCCCTTCCGCTGTGCCGCCCCGACCTTCTGCACCACTTCCAGCAAGTGCGCGCGCGTTGCAGCGTCGAGGAGATCCAGCGTTGGCACAGAGCGGCGCGGCACCACCAGTGTGTGTCCACGCGTCATCGGGCTGATATCTAGGAATGCGATGCAAATATCGTCCTGATACACAAAGCTGGCTGGAAGTTGTCCGGCAATGATGCGGTCAAAAATTGTCATACGAGCGTTAGCTGTGAATGCGGGAGAAAGTGGCCGCCACCCTAAAGCGAGAAGCCGTAGCGATCAAGGATGTTTTTTATTGTTTGATAATAAACATTTATCAACTTTTTAAAACAAATGCGGCGGGCAAAAAAATAGCGGTGTTAGCTGAGCCAACACCGCCATTCAAACTCCAGCCACATTTAACGCCGCTGACCCACCAAGCGATGCAAAGTAGTAATCAGTCGATCAATCTCTTCATGCGTGTTGTAGAACGCGATGGATGGCCGCACCGTCGCCTCAACACCAAAGCGACGCAGAATTGGCTGCGCGCAGTGATGTCCAGAACGGACAGCAATGCCTTCTTGATTAAGCGCCTTGCCGACTTCTTCAGTCTTGAAGCCATCAAGTACAAACGACATCACACTAGTTTTCTCTTTGGCCGTGCCAATCAAGCGCAGCCCGGGAACGCCACGCAGATGATGCATGCCGTATTCCAGCAACTCGTGCTCGTAACGCGCCACATTCTCCAAGCCAATGCGATCCAGATAATCCAGCGCAGCGCCAAGGCCAACAGCATCGGCAATGTTGCCAGTGCCTGCTTCAAAGCGCGCAGGAGGACCGTGATAGATGGTCTTGTCGAAGGTCACGTCTTCGATCATGTTGCCGCCGCCTTGATACGGCGGCATGTCTTCAAGAATCTCGCGCTTACCGTAGACAACGCCAATGCCCGTCGGCCCAAAAATCTTGTGGCCGGAGAACACGAAGAAGTCAGCATCCAGCGCCTGCACGTTAACGCGCAGATGCGAAACCGATTGCGCGCCATCGATCAAAACTTTTGCGCCGGCACGATGGCCGAGTTCAATAATTTCTTTCACTGGCACGACAGTGCCTAGCGCGTTGGAGACCTGAGTGACAGCAACAATCTTGGTGCGATCGTTCAGCAGCTTTTGATACTCGTCGAGCCGCACTTGCCCAGTATCATCCACCGGAATCACGCGCAGCTTGGCGCCCTTCTCTGCTGCCAGCATCTGCCAAGGAACAATATTGGCGTGATGCTCGAGATTGGAAACGATGATCTCGTCGCCTTCACCAATGTTCTGCCAGCCCCAGCTTTGCGCTACAAGGTTGATGGCCTCGGTCGCGCCGCGTACAAAAATAATTTCTTCTGGAGAACTCGCGCCGATGAAACGCGCGACCTTGTTGCGCGCACCTTCATAAGCATCCGTCGCACGTGCAGCCAACTCATGCGCAGCACGATGAATGTTTGAATTCTCGTGTGCGTAGAAGTGTGCAATGCGATCAATCACCGCCTGCGGTTTCTGCGTCGTTGCAGCGTTGTCAAACCAAACCAACTGACGACCGTTGACGCGTTCTTGCAGAATCGGGAAATCACGACGAATCGCGTGCACATCGAAGATGCCATTCGATGAGAACGAAGGCGTTGCCGCAGGCTCTTCCTTGATCGGAGTCGCAACTGACGGATACGAACTTGATTCACCAACAAAGTAATACGGCGAAGAAGGCGCGGGTGAATTCGGTGGCGTTGGTGCTCCAGCAACCGTCGGAGTCGACGGAGCTGATGGCACAGACGGCGCTGCCGATACAGACGGAGCAATTGGAGCAGCCGGCGCGATAGGCGACGACAACGCTGACAAATCAAAAGGCAGATTCGAACGAGGCACGTCGATGTCTTGCGACTGCCCACGCGCCTGCGGCGCACCATTACCTTCGTTCAAAAAATAGAACGGACTTGCTGGAGCCAATGACGTCGGCGCAGCAGCATTGCCTGAAGGAATCGCTGCATCACTCACCGCTGGTACTGGCGCCACAACGGGCACACCCGCAGCGTAAGCCTCAGGCACGCCCAAGGCTGGGCCGCCACGTGTGATGGCTGGTGAAGTCGTTGTTGTGACTGCATGCGCATCCAGCGATTGCGCCTGCGTTGGCAACACGCGCGGCGTAATCACTGAAGGTGGCGTTGCCAGCGATGCCGCTGCTGGTTGCGACACCGCAACAGGCGGCGAATACGGCAGCGACGTTGCTAGCGGCAATTGATTCGCCTGCGGCAACGTTGGAACGCCGGGCAAGCCCGGCAGTGCAATGCTCACAGGACGCGATGGCGACGCAGGGAATTGCGAATCTAGATTCGTATTGGGAATCCCCGCACCCGGCAACGCAGTAAAAAACTGGTTGGCGAGTGCGGTGAGTGAATCCAAATCCGGAACGCCTGCGAGACCGCTCGCGGCGCTGGGGCTACTTGTAGGTATCTGGGTAGTCATGGAACTTGTTGACTTCCACATCATCCAGCAGAGCGATGGCGTCGTCGGTGAGGACGGCGAGCGAGCAATACAGCGAGATCAGATACGACGCGATGGCGTGCTGATCAATGCCCATCAAACGCACAGACAAACCTGGATTCTGTTCGCCCGGCAAACCAGGCTGGAACAAGCCAACAACACCCTGACGCTTTTCACCAACGCGGATCAGCAAGATTTTCGATTTGCCATCGGCAACCGGAATCTTGTCGCTAGGAATCAGCGGAATACCGCGCCAGGTGAGGAACTGCGCACCAAACAAGCTCACCGTTGGAGGCGGCACGCCACGACGTGTGCATTCGCGACCGAAAGCAGCAATCGCCAAAGGATGCGTGAGGAAGAACGCAGGTTCTTTCCAAACTTTGGTCAGCAGTTCATCGAGATCATCCGGCGTCGGCGCACCAGTCAAGGGCAGAATGCGCTGGCTGTCGGCAACGCTGGCCAGCAAACCGTAGTCCGGGTTGTTGATCAGTTCGCTTTCCTGATGCTCTTTGATCGTTTCGATCGTCAGACGCAGCTGTTCTTTGATCTGATCATGCGGGCTCGAATAAAGATCCGAAACCCGCGTGTGGATGTTGAGCTTGGTCGAAACCGCGTTGAGGAAATATTCGCGTGGTCTTTCTTCGTAGTTAACAAATGAGTCCGGCAACTGACCGTTCTCGCGCACCGTGCAAGCGGTTTTCACATCCGCAGGATTTTTAACTTTGTTGACGCGGTAAATGCCCGCTTCAACCGGTAACCATTGCAGCAGATGTACGAGCCAACGCGGCGTAATAACTGAATATTGCGCAACCGTTTTGGTTGCATTCGCTAATTGCCGTGCTGCTTGGTCGCCCAAGGTTTGTGGGGCTACTTCGTCCGCCATAACGTACTCCGGGTGTTAATTACAAAAATGAATAAGCAAAGCATATTTACTTCTTACGACAACGCTAGCCACAGGCTATCGCCATCAATATCTATGCCAGTAAAAATTCTGTTCCTTTTCTACAGCAGGATTTATGCCGCGTCGTTTTCCCAGCGCGTAATCAGCGTCGACGGCGCAACATCTAAGCCCGCAGCCAACTTGCTGATCGTCACTAGTGATGGCGTCACCAAGCCGCGCTCAATCTCGCCGAGATAGCTGCGATTCAAATTCGCCGCTTCAGCCAGCAACTCTTGCGACCAACCTTTTTTCTCTCGCTCTTCGCGCACAACCTGTCCAAATCTTTTTTCAAGAAGGCTCACTTTGCTGCCTCCGTTCCTTCTTGCTGCGAACGAGCCTGTGTAATCTGGCTGCCCGGTGGCACGCTGCGTGTAAGCCATACATTGCCTCCAATCGTTGATCCTTTACCGATGGTGACGCGCCCAAGAATGGTTGCGCCTGCGTAAATAACAACTTCGTCTTCAACAATCGGATGACGTGCTTGCCCTTTCAGCAGCGCGCCATCTTCTGTCGCTTCGAAACGTTTTGCACCTAGCGTTACGGCTTGATACACACGGACGTTCTCACCGATTTGCGCGGTTTCACCAATCACCACACCGGTGCCGTGATCAATGAAAAAATGCCCGCCAATTGTTGCGCCCGGATGAATGTCGATACCGGTTTCCGAGTGCGCCAACTCCGCGATGATGCGTGCGATCAATGGCACGCCGAGCCAATACAGTTCATGTGCGAGGCGGTGATTGATGAGCGCGAGAACACCGGGATAGCACAGCAACACTTCATCTACGCTGCGCGCAGCAGGATCACCGCGATAAGCCGCTTCGACATCCGTATCAAGAACCGCGCGTAAATCCGACAGTGCTTTTGCGAACGAGGTGACAATTTCGCCCGCCTTCCAAGTCAGTACATCAGCCTCAATCGGTTTGTCTTCGTTGCGCTGACGCGAAGTCAGTTCCAGCTTGACCTGAGCAACCAGCGCATTCAGTGCGGCATCCAATACATTGCCGACGTAAAAATCTTCACCATCACGTTTCAGATCGGCAGGACCCAAACGCAATGGAAATAAGGCGCCACGCAATTGCGTAACGATGTCTCGAATAATGTCGCGCGAAGGAAACTCATGCGCACCGAGATCACGGTTGCGCTTCAGTCGCCAACGCTCGCGTGTTTCACGCAGCTCGGTGACGATGCCAACCAAATCCCAATGTGCCGCTTGCGGTACAGATTTACTCACGCCGATTCCTCCTTGAATCTTTGACAGACTCAGTCCTGTACCCAAGGCAGACCGTGATAACGCCAACCATCGCTATTGCCGCGATGCAGTTGTGCGTCGATTTCACCTTCGAAACCTTCGAGAATATTAAAAACGTTATTGAAGCCCGCTTTAGTCGCCGCTTCTGCAGCTAACACCGAGCGCTTACCGCTGCGGCACAGCAAAAGAACAACCTGTTCTTTGCTGACCTTCTGTTCAAACTCGCGAACAAAACGTGGATTGCGTGTGAGCGCCGTGCCGCTAGCCCACGGCACATGCAAGGTGTTGGGCACCTGACCGACAAAGGCGCGCTCTTCAGCAGTTCGCACATCAACCAAAACAGCCACGCCGCTGCCGACCAAATCCCATGCATCTTTCGGAGAAACGCCACCGGCATAATTCAGCGAAGCGGCCACTGCTTTTGCACGCGCGTCATCCAACACGCGATGGCTTGCAGCTGCGCCGGGCGCGCTAGCTGAAGCAAACACTTCTTGAGCTGTGACTGACATCTGAGCTTTCTCCTTTTCTGTGGCGCCTGCGCCTCACATCAGCTGCGCTCTAGCGGCGCTGAACGTGGTGGCAATAGACGGCGATGCAGGGATACTAGGGACTGGCCATGAAACTTAAAAATAATATTAAATGAGTTATATATTCTATTTAGTTATATATGGCGAATCTTAATGAAAGCGATAACATCGCTCCACAATAAGAAAGGAGAAATGCATGGGAACCGTCAAACGTCTCAACCCTTTGGACTGGACCTTTCTCGCCGGTGAAACCCGCGAAACGATGATGCATGTGGGCTCGCTGTCGCCGTTTACGCCGCCAGCCGATGCCCCACCCGATTTTTTGCGCAAGCTGATGGATGAGATTCGGCAGGACGCACAGGTTTACTCGCCGTGGAATCTCAAACTCAAAACGCCGTCGATCATCGCCAGCCCTTTGCAAGGTTGGGTTGAGGACGACAATTTTGATGTGGAATATCACGTGCGTCGCTCAGCACTCCCATCGCCCGGCGACGAACGCGAGCTCGGCATTCTGGTTTCACGCCTACACAGCAACAGCATCGACTTTCATCGCCCGCCATGGGAAGTCCACTTTATTGAAGGACTCGAAGGCGGCCGCTTCGCGATCTACTTCAAAGTGCATCACGCACTCGTCGACGGGTACACCGGCGCCAAGCTGATGGAAGCGGGTCTTTCGAGCAATCCTAAAGAACGCGATACGCCGATGTTCTACTCGCGTGAACCTGCTGAACGCGTTGCGCGTGCCGCAGAAGAAAAAGTGCCAACGCTTGAAGCACTGATGAGCCTTGCCAAAGAACAGGCAGGCGCTTCTCGCAATATCACCAAGGCATTATTCAAAACGCTGGCGCCCGGCAAAGAGAAGAACACGCTGGTGGCACCGATGTCTGCGCCCAAGTCGATCATCAATCAAAAGATCAGTCGCAATCGCCGCTTTGCTACGCAGCAGTTTCCGGTCGATCGCCTCAAGGCTGTGGCCAAGGCTTATGACGGCACACTCAATGACATAGTGTTGGCGCTGTCTTCCGCAGGCCTGCGCAAGTTGATGCTGGAATTGAATGCACTGCCCGACAAACCACTGACGGCGATGCTACCCGTCAACATTCGTCCTAAAGATGATCCGGGTGGCGGCAATGCGGTCGGCTCGATCTTGGCGTCGCTCGCAACAGATATTGAAGATCCGGTCGAACGCTTCCGCGCCATCATCGCGTCGACACGCGAAGCCAAAGCGCAGCTTTCTGGCATGACCAAGATGGGCATCATGGAATACAGCGCGCTATTGATGGCGCCGATGATGCTGTCGCAGATTCCCGGTGCCGTCGGCCGTGTGCGCCCGGCATTTAATGTGGTGATCTCGAATGTGCCGGGGCCGAAAAAGCATCTCTATTTCCGCGGCTACAAAATGGAAGGCTATTACCCACTGTCGATTCCGATTGCTGGTTACGGCCTCAACATCACTGTAGTCAGCTACGTCGACACGCTGAACTTTGGCTTTATCGGCTGCCGCGACACCCTGCCGCATTTGCAGCGCCTGGCCGTCTACAGCCGCGAAGCGCTGGAAGAGCTGGAAGAGGCGCTGCTTTAAAGGGCCTGGCGGGCGGTTTTTGCCGCCCGGCAATTCAGCCTTATTCGTAGGGGTTTCACGTCTTTACACAGAGTTTCTAGAATCGATTCTTAAAACTCATCCGTTTGTAGCTACTCTAGCCTCTTGGCTTGCAGTATGGTCGGCCAAGATATTGATTATTAGGGGGATCACGTGAGTGCTACTGCAGAAACCGTTGCGCTGAAAAAGACGCCAAAAGTACCCGGCCTGCCCCTGTTGGGTAATGTTCTCGACATGGCCAAAGGCCCAGCCGAATTCTTTGTGCACTGCTATCGCACTTACGGTCCGGTTTGCCGCCTCAGCATCCTCGGCGTGAAATATGTGTTGATCTCCGGCGTTGAAGCCGCCAACTTCATGGGCACACGCGCTGGTAAAGAGTCGCTGCGTTCGAAAGAATTCTGGCAAGGCCTCTGCGGCGAGTACGGCGCCAACCGCATGCTCACCGGCGAAGACGGTGAAAGCCACAAGCAACTGCGCGACATCATGCGCAACGGCTACTCCAAAGAATCAATCAAAGGTCGTTACAACGAACTGGTGTCGATCACTGACGGCTCGATCAAACGCGATTGGCAAGTCGGCAAAGAAGTCCCCGTCGTCGAAGGCATGCAGTACATGGTTGTCGATCAGCTCGGCACGATTCTCACCGGCGCAGCGCCGTTGGAATACGTGAAGGACATCCGTACCGCGATCATTTATATCCTCAATGTATTGGTCACGCGTCAGCGTCCCAAAATCCTGCTCCAGCGCCCTGAATACAAAAAGGCCAAGGGCAAAGTGATGGAACTTGGCTACAAGATGATCAAGGACGCCAAGGCACGCTACGCCACGACGAAGCCGGAAGATCGCAACCTGATCGACGACATCATGGCTGCGCATATCGAAACGCCAGAAATCATGCCGGAGAGCGATCTGATCGTTTCTCTCACCGGTCCTTATGTTGCTGGCCTCGACACCGTCGCCAACACCACCGCAGCCGTTATTTACTCTGTGCTCAAGCACCCAGAAGTAAAGGCTCGCGTGCTGAAGGAAGTTGATGAACTATTTGCTGCCGGTGAAGTTGACGAAGACGGCTTGCTGAAGAAGCTGCCGTCACTCAACGGCGCGATCATGGAATCGATGCGTCTGTATCCGATTGCCGTGGCACAGATGCGCACCGCCAACAAAGACTTCGTGTTTGAAGGCCATCAGATTCATGAAGGTGAAATGATCTTCATCGGCACCAGCGTGCCGCATTTCATGGACGAATATTTCCCCGACCACAAAACCTTCGACATCGACCGCTACCAGAAGCCACGCGCTGAGCATCTGCAGCCGGGCGTGTACTCACCCTACGGCCGCGGCCCGCACACCTGCTTGGGCAAGAGCTTGGCTGAAGTGCAGATGGCACTGTCGATGGCGCGCCTGTTCTACAAAGTGGACATGGAACTCGAAACACCTAACTATGTTCTTAAGACCAAGACCGCACC
Source organism: Stenotrophobium rhamnosiphilum (assembly GCF_003052265.1). GTDB lineage: Bacteria > Pseudomonadota > Gammaproteobacteria > Nevskiales > Nevskiaceae > Stenotrophobium > Stenotrophobium rhamnosiphilum. The sequence continues at coordinate 64,244 of NZ_QANS01000007.1, read as the reverse complement.
GACGCCTGGCCCAGCCATGGACTTCAAGATTCGCGTGAAAGGCTACAGACACTAATAACGGCGCAAGGATGCGCTGGTCGGTTCACTCCGACACAACTCAAAGCCGACTCGCAGGAGTCGGCTTTTTTTATGGGCAGGATGCCCTGTACCCCATGGGCGCATGGATGCGCAGGAATGGGGCTGTTTGTGCAGAGATGCTATCGCTTGGCGAACGCGAAAGAGCGGAGGTGTTCGTGCCGAAGGGCCCTTACATCAAGGATGCGCAGGAGCGACGCGGTCGGCAAACTAGATACCGTCTGAAATCGAGCGCGCAGAGTTAGCAAAAAGCGGCGGGACCAGATGAAACAACAACCTTTAATTCGGACTAACCGGCCCATCCGGCCCACCCGGCACACAAAGTCCCAACGCAATCCTGCTCACCAACTGCGAGCAATCACTACCCTGCCCTTGCAGATTGATATTCGCATTGAGCACCGGCCCTTTCGCCTTCACGACAACCGCTGTGGGGCTCCCTGTCGATACACGCACGGCAATCTTCTGGCTTGCGATCTGCGTATTGAGATTAATCCCAGGCTCAGCCGCCGAAGCAGCAAGCCCATAAATCCCCATACCCACAACAGCGACTCGCACAAAGTACAAAAATCTCATGGTGCCATTCCCTGTACATGGCAAACGCTTCGAATGCGCGCTTGCAGCCACAATCGATGGTAGGGATGGCCCAAAAAAATAGCGCTGCAGATCCGTGATGCTGCACGAAAGCAATATCTGACTTATCCCGAGGCAAAAGCTCTCACGCTTGAGGAAATCTGCCACACGCGACGGGTGAAATGCGGACAACACTTAGCGGCGAACTGCCAGATCATCCTTCTGAACATGCCTGCCGACAAGCGGCGCACTAACGATAGATAAACGCTCACGTTGGCACTTTAAAAAGAAGTGTGCGCGTCCGATATTGTAAATACAGAGCAATGCCGTAGAAATTTACGGCTTGGAATCAAGGAAGAATCCGCATGTTTTCGAAAGCACAAAAAGTAGCCGCTGCACTTTTCTTGCTTGCGCCACTGATCGCGCAAGCAGCGACCCTACCCGCACCAGCGCTTGCGAATAGCCCGGGTCAGAGCATCCATTTCGTCAAAGGCAATACCAAAGACCTCGACTTGATGGCAGCTGCCGGCGTGAAGGTTGTTCGCGCCGACTTCAAGTGGGACGCTATCGAATCTCAGAAAGGCGTTTACAACTGGGCGCCCTACGACGAGTTGGTCAACAATCTCACTGCGCGCGGCATGCGCCCGTACTTCATTTTGGATTACTCCAACGCGCTATACGAAGAAGTCCGAATTCTTACGCAAAACGGCGTGCCCTATGCCGCATACATTGACGCCCCAAACTCACCAAGTAGCGTCGCCGGATTTTCAGCTTGGGCAAAAGCGGCAGCACTGCGTTACAAATCCAAAAATGTGATCTGGGAAATCTGGAACGAACCCAATATGGCCGCATTCTGGAAACCCACACCCAATGTTGTGGACTACACCACTTTGACTACCGCAACATGTAATGCAATTCACAGCGTGGCACCAAACGCTGTCGTTGTCGGCGGTGCCATAGCCGGCTTGGATTGGAACTATCTCTACGCTTATTTAGGCGCTGGTGTACTGGACTGCATTGATGCCGTCAGCGTTCACGCTTACCGCTGGGATGTACCTGAAACAGTAGACGCGGAATTTCAATATCTGCAGTGGGTGATTGGCCAATTAACGCCAGCATCACGTAGCACTCCAATTCCACTGATCAGTGGCGAATGGGGATATCCAACATTTACCAACGCATATCCGCTGGATTTACAGGCCGCTTATGCGGTGCGCATGCAACTCAACAATCTGCTCAACAACGTCCCCATTTCCATCTGGTATGACTGGAAAAATAACGGCACGGATGCGTCCAATAAAGAACATAACTTTGGCATTGTCACGGCAACACTGGGCCTAAAGCCTGCGTACTACGCCTTAAAAACCCTCAGCCAACAATTGGGCAGTTACAAATTGGTGAATCGAGTAGCGACTGCGAACAGTCAGGACTACATCCTGATCTTCGCCAACGCAGCAGGAAAGAAAAAAGCCGTGGCTTGGACAACAGGCGCCAACTACACGACGTCCATTCTTCCAGACATGACAAGCAACAATGTCCGAGCCACTGTAGTCAGCATGCTAGGCACAAGCAGCGTTGCTCAAATTGGCGCTGCCGGATTGCCGATCACGCTCAGCTTTACGCCGCAATACATTGATTTGAGCTTGCTGCCCTAACTGCAAAAATATCATCAGGCCATGCATTAGCTCAGAGGAAATACGTCGAACCCAAATAGCAATCGCGTCCACTCAAATTTTGTTAGGCTCACATCAGGTCAATACGGACCTGACTCCCAGAAAAATTCAGGCGCACCATGCAATCCCGGTTGAACCCCGCCAGTCTGGTGATCTGCGAATACTGCGATGCGGTGTATAGCCGCACGCCATTAAAGCGCAGAGAAAAAGCTCACTGTCTGCAATGCGGCAGCGAGCTGTATAGAAATGCGCGTGTCGATATCGATGTGATGTTGGCGCTGACTCTGGCCAGCGCCATCATGTTTGTGATTGCCAACTGCTACCCGATTGTTGAACTCAATATGTCGGGCCTGAGCAATCGTGCAACGCTGTGGGACACCCTGCTGTTCACGCTTGATTCAAATGTCGGCGTGATCGCGGTATTTGCAGCGGCGTCTGCATTCTTTTTCCCCCTGATTCAGATTTTGTTATTCGCCTACGTGCTGATTCCACTGCGCGCGGGCCGAAAGCCGCGTGCATTTATTGGAGCGATGCACGCGCTGCGCGAAATGCAGCCGTGGAGCATGGTGGAAGTGTTCATGCTCGGCGCCGTTGTCTCCGTGATCAAACTGACCGCAGTCGCCGCAGTCGCGGCGCAAATTGGCTTGTGGGGTTTCGCCACGCTCACGCTGCTGCTGACCGTCCTCAGCTCGTTTGACCTACAAGACCTTTGGGATCAATCCGAGGCGCTTGACGCATGAACAACTCATCGCGAGCGCGTGACCTCAAACTGATCAGCTGCCATGCCTGCGGACTGGTTCTGGACAATCAAGAAGAACTGCGACATTCGCGGTGTACGCGCTGCGATGAGCACGTCTATACGCGCAAACCCAACAGTCTGTCCCGTAGTTGGGCCTATTTGATTGCGGCGACAATTCTGTACATACCGGCCAATCTGCTGCCGATTATGTTGACCACTAAGATGTACAACACACTGTCGTCCACCATCGTCTCTGGTGTAATCGACCTTTGGCAAGACGGTGCATGGGACTTGGCCATCATCGTTTTTACCGCCAGTGTAGTGGTGCCTATTTTGAAACTTGGCCTGATGACTTTTTTATTAATCAGCACGCAACGTAAATCGACTTGGCGTCAGCGCGAGCGTACGAAGCTTTACCGCATCATTGAGCACATCGGTCATTGGTCGATGCTGGATGTTTTCGTCGTGGCCCTGCTCATAACGCTGGTACACTTCAATAAACTTGCACTGGTCCAAGCTGGCCCTGGCATCGTCGCATTTGCAGCCGTTGTTGTACTGACGATGCTCTCGTCAATGAGCTTTGATCCACGACTGATTTGGGATACGGACGAACCCAAATCAAGCACACCTCCAGATAACGGCCAAACAAACGGTTAACAGGATGTCGACTCCAGAATCTCCAGACTACGCAAGAAAGCTACCGACGCCGGAAGTAAAACCCCCGCGCCGTGGAAGCCTGTCGTTAATCTGGTTAGTGCCACTGGTCGCGGCCCTCGCCGGCTTGGTGCTCGTTGTGCGCGGCGTTTTGCAATCTGGCCCCACGATCACCATCACCTTTGATAGCGCCGAAGGTCTGGAAGCAGATAAGACCGAAGTTAAATACAAAGATGTGGTGATTGGAAAAGTTCGTAACCTCGCGCTTAGCAGTGATCGCTCGCATGTTGTCGTAACGGTTGACCTCAGCAAAAACGCGTCCAGCATCGCTGTCGACGACACGCGCTTCTGGGTTGAGCGTCCGCGCGTGGGCTTGGGCGGCATCTCCGGTATCAGCACCTTATTGTCTGGCGCGTATTTGGGCGTCGACATCGGAAATTCAACCAACGAACAAACCGAATTTGTAGGCTTGGAAAAACCGCCTGCAATTGCACATGATTTGAAGGGCCGTCGCTTCATGCTTCACACCACTGACGCCAGCTCACTCACGGTCGGTTCTCCAGCCTACTTCCGCAAGATGCCGGTGGGCCGCATTACTGCGGCTGAGCTCGACGCCAACGGCAAGGGCGTGACCATACAAGTTTTCATCAATGCGCCTTACGATAAATTTGTTGGTACCAACACACGATTCTGGAATGCCAGCGGCGTCGATCTCACCTTGAATGCGGCAGGCCTTAAGGTCAGCACTCAATCAGTTGCGACAGTGCTTGCCGGCGGCATCGCTTTCCAAGCGTATAGCGAAGATAAACCCGGCGAGCCTGCGAAAGAGAACGCCGAATTCACACTGTTCAGCGATCAGATGACTGCGCTCGCGCCACCCGATGGCATTGGCATCGACATTCGCATGGTGTTTGGTCAATCGACGCGCGGCCTCACGGTTGGCTCGCCGGTTGATTTCCGCGGCATTACGCTTGGCGTCGTTAAGTCGATTCAGATTGACTACGATCCCAACACGCGTGTCTTCTTCACCAATGTTGACGCTGTGGTCTATCCAGAACGCATGGGCCCGGTCTATCACACACTGCTGAAAGCCGAACAATCATTGGGCCTTGCGCCGACGGATATGGTTGCGCTGTTGGTTGGACAGGGCATGCGCGGACAAATGCGTACAGGCAATCTGCTCACCGGACAGTCTTACGTTTCGCTGGACGTCATCGCCAGAGCCAAACCTGTGAAGTTTGATCCCGACACCAGACCGCTGATCATTCCGACCACGCCAGGCAATCTCGAAGAAGTGCAAGCACAGATTCAAAACATCGCGCGCAAACTCGACGCCGTACCGTTCGACAAGATCGGTAACAACTTGAACGACACACTGCGCAGCGCTGACAGCGTGTTCAAGCAATTGGATAAGGATCTCGCGCCGCAAGCCAAGAAGATGCTGGAAGAAGCACAGCGCACACTGCAATCGCTGGATCAGAATCTGGTCTCACCGGATGCGCCGCTGCAGCAGAACGCAGGCCGCACGCTGGAACAAATCGACGCTGCTTCGCGCTCGCTGCGCGCACTGGCGGATTATCTTGAGAAACATCCGGAGTCGTTGCTACGCGGCAAGCCAGTCGTCGCAGAACCCGCCGCTCCTAAGGAAGCTGCACCATGATCATCCGCACCTCTCGTCGACTCCGTTCGCTTGTAACACTGCTCGCACTATCGGCAAGCGCCTGCGCAACGCCACAAAGCGTCACCAGCTATTACACGCTGATGCCTGACAACAGTGCCGCAGCAACGGCAACAGATAGCAGCTATCAAATTGAAGTGATGAAAGTTGATGTGCCGATGCAAGTCGACGTGCCACAAATCGTGGTGCGCACAGGCGCAGGTGAATTGGTCCCCGTTGACTCACGTCGCTGGATCGCCCCGCTCAGCAATGAGCTGCATGGCGCTTTGTCGTGGAATCTCACACGTACCTTAGGTGTACGTGATGTAGCAGGCTTTGGCAGAAACAACAGCACGCCGATTTATCGCGTCAATCTGCGCATACAACGCTTTGACTCCGCGCCCGGTGCTTACGCTCGCATTGACGCGCTCTGGTCTGTCCGCCTGAGCAACAACGACGCCGCACCTGCCGTTTGCAGCAGCAGCGCCAACATCTCCGTTGGCGCAGGCTACGCCTCGCTCGCGCAAGGACACCAAAAAGCCATTGCGCAGATCTCGGAAGAGATTGCAGCAAGCATTCGCACCGCACGCAGTACCGGTCGTGCGCCTAGTTGCGTTACGAGCGCCCAGTAAAATATTGAGAAGCTCCTAAGCCGTTGTTCGTTGTATCGGGCGCAAGACCCAGATATCTTTGAACACAACGCACATAAGGAGAGTGAGCGATGTTTTTCTACCTCGTGATTACTGGGGCACTGTTCTTAATCGTCGGCTTGCGCGCACTGTTTCGGCCAGTCGAAGCCATCGCCGTTCCCTACTCTCTAAGCGCCAAAAGCATCGACGCTAAAAACTACCTGCGCTCCGGCGCGGGTGGCGTCGCCATCGCTGCTGGTGCCGTGATGGTTGCCAGCGCATTTATTCCCAGCCTCACACTCGCTGGCGTACTGATCTCAATGACAATTCTCGGCGGCTTGGTCTTCGGCCGCGTCGTCAGCCTGCTGCTCGATGGCAATCCGGGCATCACGCCTTGGATCTCAGGCTTCTTTGAATTACTAGGATTTCTCAGCGGCGCGTATTGGCTGCAGTTTTATCTGAGCTAAGGAGAACGCCACGCGTGATGTCGATCGCTCGCGTCCTGCTGGTTTTGGGGCTCATCGGCTTGGGCGCGCGCTGGTGGACCGAATACCGCGAAGAGCGCGCGCTAGCGGCAGTGACAAGTCCCAATGGCTTCTTGCCAGTACCGATGCCAGCAGACACACCGCAAAACACCGTTCTGATTTTCGCCCCGCTCAACTGCCCGCGTGAACACGCACAGCGTGCTCGCGAACTGGCGAAGAAACTGACTGAGCTGGGCATACAGAACATTCAAACATCGCACTATCCCTCGGTCGCCTTCCAACCGACTGAAGAAAAACTCGCAAGCTTTAAACGTTTGAATGTCGTGATGACAGGAGAAATTCCCATCGCGCTCGTCAATGGCATGGGAAAAGCCAACCCATCCCTTGATGAGTTGGTTTCCGAATACAAGCGAACTCAATAGTTACAGCGATCCCACCCACTTCGCCGCAATGTCGAGCATATAAAGCGTCAACATGCTGGCACTTAAGCCACCAGCGACGACTTGCCACCAAGTCCACGTCTTTTCACGCGTCTCGTCGATGAAGTAATAGATCGGGAAACTAGCAATGAAATACGTTGCGTAAATTGCCGAGCCATACTTCAACATGATCTCGAGCTTCTGGTAATAGAACGTCGTCGCCAACATTGGATTGGCCATCGACTTGGTTTCCATCCACGCCCAGAAATAGCCGATCACGAAAACGCTGATCGCAAAAACCACATAGCCGCCACCGAGACGTCGCAGCGCGCGCAATGCAATGTTCGCAGTCGCGTGATAGGTCAAGAAGAACACCTGCGCCCACGGGTACATGATCAGCGGCACGGTTTGCTTACCGCTGCCCACCAACGCCGAATCAAGCGTAGTCGTGACAGTCGGATAGCTATAGACCATGCCCAGCACATCGAAGAAATACTCGCTGCCGAAATAGCTGCCGAAAAACTGGAACACCGCCAGATACAGATAGGCTTTGAACCAGTAGCTGTCGTACCAAGATTTGGTCGTGAAGCGCGGTGCGAGCAGCATTGGGATCAAGAGCGGCAGAATCGCTACGGTGAAACTGTAGGCCAGCAACGCGCTATCGCTCCAGCGATTGCTCGCATCGACGAAGACCTGAAACCCCATCGACGCCATCCAGATCGGCGAGTAGATCAGGAAGAATTTCTCGACCCAGGCTTTATCCGGGTTACTCGAAAACAGGCTGCTGCTCATGCGTGCGGCCTTACTTGCCAGCAATCGCGATTTTCACAATCGCGAAGGCGTTGCGTGTTTTTTCCCAGAGCGTCAGATCAGGATGCAGCTTGCGGTGGCCCGGCAACATCTCGCCCTTGGCCATGCGATGAATTTTTTCTTTAACGATTGGCGACAACGCGCCAGCACCGGCAAGCTGGAAGAAGGTGTCTTTGGCATTACCCATATCAAAGAAATCGCGCTGCCATTTCCACTGATAGTTGCCGCCGTATTCAAACCAGGAACCACCAATGCCTTCAATTGCGATGAATGAACCATCTTTGCGTTTGACCGGTGACACCTGACGCCAGAAGCCAATCACCGTGCCACGCTTCTCGTCGATGATGATGTCGTGGTAGGGATATTCCCAACCTTCAAAACCTTTCATCTGATAGCCAATCGCAACGTCGTGAATCTCTTTGCGACCGTTGGCGACAAATTCTTGTTCAGGCCCAATGTTCCAAGAGTAAATCGCGTCTTCGGTATACATCTCACTGAGATGCTTACTCCAATCGCCTTCACGCTCAGAAGCGATATTGGCTTCCAGCCATTTTTCAACCATCGCTTCCAACTCAGCGCGTGGATAAGACTGATTCGGTGGTGCAATCGAAGGTGCGCGACGTGCAGGCATGTGAGTTCTCCCTTTTATGATTGTTGTGAAATGGTTATGTGTTGTTGAGTCGCTTGTTATCGCGACTCGGCAGATGGCCCGCCTTGGCCATCCACTTGAAAGCATCGGCAAATGTTTCTGCGCCATCACGGAATTTGAGGCCGGAATGGTTAAGGTACTTGCTGGAATCCGCAGGCGACCATTGCGTGACAAACGACATCGCCTCTGCAGAAACCTGCGTCTTGAACTTGATCACTTTCTGTAGCGCGTCGACTGCCGCGCCCATACCACGCAGCGCTGCGGCTGGCGAATGGAATGCGAGGACGCGACGGCCAAGGCCGGTTTCCAATTTCTCGCGGAAGATTTTCCACGGGTAGTAGTGGCCGCCGATGATGTAACGGCTCTTTTCAAAATCAGACTGCGGCGGATGCTCCAACAGATAACGATGCGCCTCTGCCAGATCACGCACATCAATCGCTTGGAATCCGCTGGTCGTCATCGGAAAGCCTTTCGTAATAAAGGCGATCAGGCCGTGATTGGCTTCGCTGAGCTTGGGATCATTCGGTCCGACGACTGCACTCGGGTAAGTGATCTGAACCGGATGGCCTTTAGCTTGCAGCGTGCGCACATATTCATCGCTATCACGCTTGGAACGTGAATAAGGCTCCTTGCAGGGCGCTAGCGGAGTGTCTTCATTGGTTGTGAGCAGATCAGGCCAGAACAAGGCGCTGAGGCTAGAGACATAAATGATATTGCGAATACCCAGATCGCAAGCACTGCCGATCACGGCCTTCATGCCCTGAACATTGTTGTCGTATGTTTCCTGCGCGCGCGCAGGATCGAGCGCAACGATGGCGGCGGCGTGCAGCACGGCATCGCAGCCTTTCATCGCAGGACGAATCTTTTCTTCGTCACGGATATCCGCCACCAAAAAATCATCGACGACAAACCCATGTTCCGCAAAGTACTTGCGCGCGGCATCTTCGTTACGCACCAGCAAACGCACTTGATGGCCCGCCTTCAGCAAGGTCAGCGCGGTATGCGCGCCAACGAATCCTGTTGCCCCGGTAATAAAAACTTTCATGCGCGCCTTACTCGTGCACGATCTTCAATGCAGAGTTGGGGCAGAACTTCACAGCCTGTTCAACCTTCTCCATTTCTTCTGCTTTGATTTCCGGCTTGCGGATTTCCAGATTGTTATTGCTATCCACATGGAAAGTCTCAGGCGCTTCACCCATGCACATCGCATGCCCCTGACAAAGACCGCGATCCACCACCACCTTGAAAACTTTTGGTTTCGGCGCTTCCGCTGGCGCTGCTGCCTTAGCCGCGGCCGCATGAAAAGGACAACCACCTGCAATAGCTTCCGCCACTGACGCAGCATCGGTGGCGCCTGCGCCACGCATCGGATGCGCATGGTCTTTACGCATGCGATAACGAATCTTGGAAGGCGACTTCGGCTGCACGATCATCTGCGTGTAGTCGTCGACGTAAGTTTCTGGCGGCGCCATCAACTCAAAGTCGTAGCGACGCAGCAACACGGCGAAAATTGCCTTGATCTGGAACATCGCGAAGGCATTGCCTGAGCACTTATGACGACCGCCACCAAAAGGCTGGTAGGCCATCAGGTTCTTGTCTTCCTTGCGCTCTGGCGAGAAACGATCCGGATCAAACTTCAAGGGATTCGTGAACAGACGCGACAGGCGATGGGTGACCGGCGGACTCGCCCAGACCATATCGCCAGCCTTGATCGTGTAATTCTTGAACTGTAGATCTTGCGAAACCTTGCGCATCAGCACGATCAGCGGCGGGTGTAAGCGCAGCACTTCCTTCAGCACGTTCTCGAGAATATTCATCTCGCGTACGCTGTTGAAGCTGACTTCGCCGTTCTCGCCAAGGATCGCGTCCAATTCAGCCTGCGTCTTGCGCAGTAAGGAACGGTCCTTCAACAGCTCCAGCAACACCCACGCTGCCGTACCGGAGCTCGTGTGGTGTCCGGCAAAAATCGCCCCGATCAGCATGCCGGTGATTTCGTTATCGTCGAGCTTGGTGCCGTCCGCATAACGCATATCGATCAGCGACTGGAAAAGATCGCTGGGCTTCTCGGTCTGCGCGGTACGCTTTTTGACGATAGCGCCGACTAGTTCCTGCAAACGAACGCGTGCGCGATCGCGGCGTTTGAACTTAGGAATCGGAAGATTAGGAAAGTTATACGCCAGTGGATTCACGCCCTGCTCAAGGTCGTGATAAATGTGCGCGAACTCTTCGCTTAGCTCGTAACGAAACTCACGGCCAAGCAAGCAGTGACTAGCGGTGTTGATGGTGAGCTGCTTCATGAACTCGACCAGTTCAATTTCGCCGCTGTCACCCCAATTCGCGATGATGTCTTCGACTTCTTGCACGATCTTGTGCGAGTGGTCGCGCATGGCTTCCATGCGCAGCGCCGGCATCAGCATTTTGAGCTGTTCGTTCTTGCGATCGTTTGGCGCATCAAAAATGATGCCTGGCCCGAAAATCGGCGTCATCAGCTTGTATGCCGCTGACTGGTCGAGTTGATCATCAGTAGAACGATAGAACACTTCGCTGGCTTCATCGCCCGTCAACAGAACAATGTTCTGTCCGAGCATGGTGAAGGAAGCAATTTCACCGGTCGTCGTGGCGACCTTCTCCATAAACTTGTAGGGGTTGGCCGCGAAATTGAACATCTGCCCAATCCACGGCAAGCCGCCCTTCGCCTTCGGCGGTGCGCTTCCTTGCTGCGGCTTGATGGTAGTTGGTGCGTTCATGTCTTCTCCTACGCCGCTTTTGCAGTGTTGGATTGCTTGGCGAGTTCAGCAAGCGTCAGCTTGATGCCTTCCTTCAGCGAAACCTTCGGCGTCCAATCCAGATCACGTTTGGCTTTGGCAATATTGAAGTAATGATGCGTGACCATGTACTTGATCGCGAAGCGCGTCATGCCGTCTTCTGCATTCAGCGTTCCGCCCTTCAGTGTGTCGATGCCTTCAGCAATCGCGGCGACAGAGTATGCAAGCCAATACGGCACCTTACCGGTGATCTTTGGATAGCCCATCTCGACAATGAAATCTTCGATGAAGTCGAAGAAGGCGATCGGTTCTCCATTGGTTACGAAGTAAGCCTGACCATTGACCGCTGATCCCGGCACCAGACGATCTTCTGCAGCAACCACAGCATCAATCAAGTTGGTGATGTATGTGAAGTCAGACAACTTGTCACGATCACCCACTGCGCGAGTCAACTTGCCCGCCTTGGCCTTCTGCATGATCGACGGAATAAAGCGATTGTCACCTGCGCCAAAGATCACATGAGGACGAATCGCACAGGTGAGTGTTTTGGTTTTGCCATTGAAAGCGAGAACAGCTTTCTCGGCGGCGATTTTGCTATCCGCATAAGGCGCTTGTGAGACACTGCAGTAGGGCAAAGTTTCATCGCCGTTCTCAATATCTTTTCCTTCGTAAACCGCACTGCCGGAACTGATGTAGACGAGACGCTGAACGCCCAGATCACCGCAGGCCTTCATGATGTTCTCGGTGCCGGTCAGATTCACGGCCCACACATCTTCAATACGGTTCTGCTTGGTGTGAACGAGCGAGGCGTTGTGAATAACGCTGTCGAAGCCCTTGAGCGCTTCATACACAGCCTTAGCATTGCGAATGTCGATCTGTACAAATTTTACATCGCTGCGATAACCGCCCTTGCCCATGTCCATGCAGGTGACGTCATGGCCGTCATCAGCAAAGCGATCAACTAATGCGCGACCGACAAAACCCAATCCGCCAGTGACCAGAATTTTTCTTTTCATTGTGTGCTCTCCTCTCTTTATTCGTTTTATTCGGCAGTGCCGAAGGCCTGATCCCAGAACGGGAAGATCGAGGCATAGTTATTTCTAGCTTTGTGATGATGCACGTCGTGCTTCTCAACCCAGAAGTTGAACAGACGGAACGACGGGTGCGGAATGATCAGATTGGAATGCACGATCAAGTTGATCGACGAATGAATCGCAAAGATCGCCAAGAACGAGAAGGTGCTGATCGGCCCAATAATGACGATAGCCAGAATCAACAAGCCGAGTCCACCAATGTTCTCAAGCGGGTGCAAGAAGATGCTCTCGCTGGCCGTTGGGAAACGCACGCGATGATGCACCGCGTGGCAAAAACGCATTACTTTGCGAATGTGCATAAAGCGATGGAAGAAGTAATACATGAAGTCGTACAGCAACAACACGCACAGCACTTCGCCAAAGAAGGTGGTGAAGCCTGGCCAACCGGCGACCATTGACGTTTCGCCAAGGAAGTAAAAGAACGAGGCGAAGATCAGCAGCGACAGAACGTTATTAAGTCCTGTATTGACGCGACGACGCATCAGCGGAATTTGCGGCGTGGGCGAGGTACGAATGCGGTAGCGTGCAAATGCCGGCCAATCCAATGCCTGCATTAACAAGCCGTCAAACGCGAGGATTGCACCCCAGCAAATAAAAAATGTGGCGTCCATAAAACTATCCTTTGGATTTCATTGAGAGTCGGATCAGCGTCCACAGACTGGCGAGCCTGTCAGTCCAACTGCTGGCGTAGAGCATGCGAATACTGGCGTGCGCATTGGCGTAGACACTCGGGCCGACTGGATAAAGTTTCGGTGGAACGCTGAATCCGAAACGATCAGTCAACACGGCCTTCGCGTTGGTGTATGCACGCAAGCCATCGCGGCCATTCATGCGGCCGAAGCCGGAATACTTCACACCGCCAAAAGGCAGATCCTGATTCAGATAGCACATACCGAAGTCGTTGATGCAGGTACCACCCGCTTCCAGCGCATCTGCAATGCGCTCGCCACGTGCGCGATCCTTAGTCATCACGGATGACTGCAAACCGAATTCACTGTTATTCGCCAGAGCAATCGCAGCCGCATCATTCGGCACGCGCATGATTAACATCACTGGGCCAAATACTTCTTCACGCGCAATGCGCATATCTGGCGTTACGTTGACGAGAATCGTCGGTGGATAAAAGTTGCCCGGACCTTTTGGCAGCACGCCACCGACGAGTGCCTTCGCACCGTTCGCCAGCGCATCCGATACCAGCGTGTCGATCACCTTGATCTGCAATGGCGAGCAAACAGCGCCAACATCAAAATCACCGGGCTTGGTCGGAGCGCCTTGACGCAGATTGCCGGTAAGTTTTGAAATTTCAGCGACAAATTTGTCGTAGACCGCATCAAGAACAATGATGCGCTCGGAGGCAATGCAGTTCTGTCCGAGATTGATGAAGCAGCCACCCAAAGCTGAGTGCACGGCCTGCTGCAAATCGGCGTCTTCACAAACAATCATCGGGTCTTTACCACCCAGCTCCATGATCACAGGAGTCAGATGTTGCGCGCTACCTTCGATGATGCGACGACCATTTCCGACCGAACCAATAAACAGAATCTTCTGCACGCCGCTACGCACAAGCGCAGCGCCCGTGTCGCCGTAGCCATTGATGATCTGAACGGTATCAGCAGAGAAACCTTCTTTAGCCAGCGCCTTATCAATAATGTTCTGGAACAGCTGCGTTGACCAAGCCACAGCTTCCGAAGCTTTGACCAGCACCGCGTTGCCTGCCATCAAGGGCGCAGCAATTGAACCGAAGACGTTCTGGAATGGATAGTTCCAAGGCACGATGCAAGCGACGACGCCAAGCGGACGATATTCAATGCGACCTGCCTTGTGCATCAACAAGCCTGACGGAACCTTCTCAGGCTTGAGAAACTTCTCGCCGTTCTTGATCACCCATTTGGTCTTGTTGCAGACCGGCATGACTTCGCCAAGGATGGCGTTCTCGTAAGTCTTGCCACTGTCTTGCACGACGGCTTCGCAAATCTCATCGATGTTTGCGAGCGTAAGATCAATGATGTTCTGCAGCACTGCACGACGCTGCGCGAACGTGCTCTGCCCCCACTTTTTCTGTGCGATGCGCGCGCGTTCGACAATCGCTTTCACTTCATCCGGACTTGATGCGTGCACGCTACCAAGGCGCGCGCCCGTTGCAGGATTTAGACATTCGATTTCGGTTGGCTGCGGCGTGTGGATATGTAGTGATGCGCTCATGAAGATTTTCCTTCCAATATAAAGTTTGCCGCGCGATAACCAATCATCATGCTGGGAGCGTTAAGCGCAGACACCGGAATCTCCGGCATCACTGACGCATCCGCCACACGCACATTGCGCAGACCTTTGACTCTGAGTTTTGTATCGACTGGGCTGTCCACGTCATCACCCATGCGGCAGCTGCCGCAGAAGTGGAACGTGGTCATCGTTGCTGCTGTTGCCCACTTCCAGATTTTTTCTTCTGACGCGTTCGTGCCACCCAGCGATAGTGGTTTGGCTCCCGCCTGTGCCAGCGCTGGCTGCTCGGCGATCTGTCTCGCCTTGGCAATACCAGCAAGCAGCGTCTCGCGATCACGCGGCGATTTGAAATAAGCCGGGTCGATGCGTGCGGGCGCAGCTGGGTCTGCCGAGTTAAGACCGATGCTGCCGCGTGAATCCGGTTTGCCAAGAATCACGACGATGCCAAACACCGTTGAGACGTAGCGTTGCAGCCACGGCAGTTTGAACGCCAGATCAATCAACACGCGATAGAAGCTGCGCAAGAATCCGAGCTTGTACAACGGCCCCGGCAACGCAATCAGCGGCACCATGCGATGCATCGACTGATGCAAGGTTCCCGGCGCTGCGAAGCAGACAAAACAGGTATCCGGGGCCTCATTGGTTTGCGCATGCGCTGGGCGACGCGCTGCATCAAAGCCATAGAGTTGCGGATATTTGAAATCCACTGGCTGCTCTGCGCGATAGAACACGCAGACATTGGGATGATCATGCAGATGTTGGCCAACGCCAGGAATATCTTTGATCAGACGAATGCGCTGTGCCTCGATTTCCTGACGCGGCCCTACGCCGGAGAGCATCAAGATCTTTGGTGTTTCCAGCGCGCCTGCGCACAGCACAACTTCCTTGCTGACGTCGAACGTTTTGATCTGTCCTTCAATCTCGCATTCAACACCCACGGCGCGCTGGCTATCGCCAAAAACTAAACGACGCACCGATGCGTTGGTGACAATCTGCAGATTCGGCACCTGACGTTCATGCAGCCATGCACGATAAGAACTACGACGACCACTCTCGTCATAGTTCATGTCATTACAGCCGACAACACCGCCGAGCTCGCCATCGTTCATGCCGTCCTTGCGCGTAAAGCCGGCGGACACCGATGCATCAATAAAACGCTGCGCGAAAGGCGTCGGCACGCGTGGGCGGATGCCGATGCGCTTCTCCACTGCTTCGAAGTGTGGAACCAGATCGTCGTAGTGCCAGCCCTTTGGCCAGCGCTCAAAATCACGCTTATCACCGCGTGTGTAGACCATGCCATTGACTGCGCCACTACCGCCCATGCCACGGCCAGTTCCGAGAAACAGTTTGCGGCCACCGCAGCCTTCCTGCGGCGCGCTCATGCGATGGAACATCAGATCATCGTTGGCAAAGGCGTACTTGAAGCCATCTTCGGTCAGCGTTTCAGGATGCTTGTCCCCAGCATCGCCACACTCCAGCAGCAATACAGAACCCGCGCCTTCCTCTGCCAGGCGCGCAGCCACGATGCTGCCCGCAGAGCCGCCGCCGACCACGATGTAATCGTATTGATTCTGTTGGCTGGTCACGTTGGCCGCCCTCACGGCCTCGCTTGCATTAATTAGAAATTAGAATTACTTTATTAGAACTACGAATTACGTTATTGTCAATGGGCAGCAAACAGGCCTCACTTAAGACGACGCAATGAATAAAGCAGTAACAAAGAAGCGCGGCATCATCGACAGCAAACCGCTCTCAGCGGTCAAGCTGGGACGCGGCCGCGCCCCACGCGCCAAGACGCTTCAAGACGCAAAAGACGCGCTCTATAAAGAGCACATCATGGAAGTGGCTGAACGCATTTTTGCTGAGCAGGGCTTCAACAACGCCAAGATGCAGGACATCGCGTCGGAAGCCGGAATTTCGCTGGGCCGCCTGTACCTTTCCTATCCAGGTAAGTCTGATTTACATCGCAGCCTTTTGATCGCACGCGACAGCCAGATGCTCAATGCCGTCCTCGCCAAAGGGCAGGATTCGCTGCAGGCGCCGTCTACTATAGAAGAAGTACTTTTCTTCAATGAAACGCACTTACACTTCTTATTACAACATCCCAACTATCTGCGTATGCAACTGCAGGAAGGCCATGCTTGGTATCACCAAGCCGCGCAACCCACGCGCGAAGAGCAGGTGATGTGGGACCGCGGTTTGCTCGTGCTCAAAACATTGTTTACCTGGGGCATCAGCCAAGGCTTTTTCAGTCCCGCGCCTGTAGAGCATCAAGGCCGCATGTTGCTCGCACTGCAACAAACACGACTCGCCAACTGGGTGATGGACGGCATGAAGGCCACACACGAATCCGTCGTCCTCGGCATACAAGCTGATTTCATTCGCCTGTTCTGCAAACCAGAAATGGCTGCGAAGTTGCTGTCGCCTGATGGCGCTGGCTTGAGCGATAAAACAATTAAACGCATCAGAGCACTGGATAAGAAACCAAGCTGATCTTTACCAAACAAAATATGTGGGGAGCAGCGAAAGCTGCTGCTGTGAAGTAAAAGGGCACCTCGAAAAGAGGGCTATATAAGCACGACAAAGTGCACATGCAGCAAAGGAGAGAGAAGATGAGAACGCGTATTCGCAGAAGGGATTTTGCGCATCAGATTCTTGGGTGTGCAATGGCAATCGGGGCAGTTGTACTACCTTGCGCAGCACACGCCGGCTCGATGGAGCTCGGTGATCTCAAGACTGAATTCAAGCTAACCTTGAACTACGGTCTTGGCATGCGATTGAAAGATCCAGACGAACGTCTGATCAATGGCCCGCTCGATCCTTTTGAATTGCATCTGGAACAGGCTGCAGCTGGTGCTGGTTTCACGCACACCGGCCTCTCCACCACCGTCAATCAAGACGACGGCAATCGCAACTTCAGAAAATACGATCTCACCAATAATCGCCTAAGCACGCTGGCTGAATTGCACTTCAGCTATGAAAACTATGGTGCCGTGATTGCTGGCGATGGCTTCTACGACTTTGTCTATCACCGCGGAAATGCCAACGACTCACCGGACACCGTCAACAAGACCGGCCCACACAACGAGTTCAGCGCTGGCGCGCGTCGTTACGACGGCGGTCGCGCACGCTTGCTCGACGCTTATCTCTACGGCAACTGGACCATTAACGATGATCTACTGCTAGATGTGCGTGCCGGCAATCAGATGGTGGCTTGGGGTGAAAGTCTGTTCTTCCCCGGCGTGTCCAGCGCACAGTCAACGGCCGATGCCACCAAGGCATTCACGCCCGGCGTCGAGATCAAACAGATTTTGCTGCCAACACCGCAGGTCTCGTTCAATCTGGCCATCGGCACAGATTGGAGCGTGATGGGCTATTACAAGTTTGCGTTCAAGCCCAATGAAATCTTTCCAGTCGGCGATTTTCTTTCGCCTACCGACAGCGTTGGCCCGGGCGCAGAATTCTCCTACGGCTCACTCAATCCACTGGAGTTAAAAAGCTGCCCGGGACTACTCGGCCCTGTTGATCTATGTCAGCTAGGCTTTGGCCTTGGCGGACCGATCTTCAACGCGCCACGCACCATCAACATTCCATACAAAGGCAAGCTGCCGACCAGCCGCTTCGGCCAATACGGCCTCGGCCTCAAGTATCAAGTCACACCATCGACAACGCTGGGCTTCTACGCCTTGCGTTATCACGACCCAAATCCATCGGTTAAACAGCACTCCGGTTTCCCAGTGATTGGTGATCTGGCCGGCGTTCCGCTGACGACGCAAGTCTTCAATGAACCGACACCGGACTACTATCAGGTGAAACACTTCGACGGCATCAGGATGTTGTCGACAAGCTTCTCCACCGTCTTGGGTCCGTTCAACGTCGCGGGTGAAGTCAGCTATCGCAATGGCGCAGCGATTGCCGTGCAGGCGCTGGAACTGGGCACGGTCAATCCGGTGTTCTCGCGCGGCAATACGATATCCGCGCAGACATCGGCGATCTACGCCGCCAACCCACATCTCTGGTTTGATGATCTGGCACTGGTCGGCGAAGCAGGTTATCTGCGTGTACTCAGCGCAGAAAAGTTTGGCGCGCAGCCGGGCATCGTTCCGGTTGGCGAAGGCAACACCTTGTTCTACGACCGCACCGCCTACGCATTTCAACTGCTCGCCATTCCCACCAAGCGCAACATCGTCGGTGGCTGGGACATGTCCACGCCGATCACATTCGGCTGGCTGGTCAAAGGCAATCCTTCAATCCCGGGCGCCTTTGGTGCGCTCTATGGCGAAGGTGATATGCGTCTGAGCGTGATGGCCAACTTCCAGTATCTGCAGAATCTGCAGATCGGCGTTGGCTATAACAAATTCTTCGGCGACCCCGGAAAGAATATTGGCGATAGTTTCCTGAAACAAAATCCTTATGCAGATCGCGACAACATTGCGATCAACATCAAGTATTCGATCTAAGCCGCAAGAACTGCGAACAACATCTGGAACACCAGCCGCTGCGTTTTCTGACGCAGCGCGAATGAGGAGAATGAAGTAATGAAATTCAGCTCGCTACTCACCGGCACTGCAGCACTTGCCGTCTTACTTGTCAGCCATCAGGCCAGCGCCAAAGTCTCGGCTGAAAAAGCCGCAGAACTTGATGGCCCCAAGTACACCTGCATCGGCGCCGAACGCGCAGGCTCAGCCACCGGCATTCCGGAATACACCGGAAAATATGTTGGCACTTGGCCGGGCGTGAAGAACCCTTACGGCTATGACCCCGGTCCTTACGCTGCTGAAAAGCCACTGTTCTCGATCACCGCAGAGAACATGTCGAAGTACGCGAGCAAACTCACGGACGGACAGAAAGCGCTTTTCATCAAATATCCGAAAGGCTATCGCATGGATGTCTATCCATCGCATCGCGACTTCAAGGATTACGACGTCATCTGCGATCGCACCAAGAAAAACGCGGTGACTTCCGAAGTCATTGACGATGGTCGTGGCGTCACCGGCACCGGCGGCGGCATTCCTTTTCCGTTTCCGCAGAGCGGCCTTGAAGCAATCTGGAACGTAGCCAACGCTGGTCGTACGTGGACGCAATCTGCAATCTGCGACATTGCCGATGTCTACGGCAACGGCACCATCGCTTGGGGTCGCAACAAATTCCAAGTGCTCACAGCCACGAATGATTTGAAGAAGCCCGCGCAGTACACCGATCGCATCAACTCGCACTTCTACTCAGGCTATCTGCTGCCAGAACGTGACAAAGGTTTTATCGCTGTCGGTTATCAGCCGAACAACTTTGCCAAAGAAGGCACGATGTCTTGGCAATATTTGCCGGGCACTCGTCGCGTGCGCCAAGCACCAGAAGTAGGCTTTGATTATCCGGTGCCACCTGCAGGCTTGCGCACGGTGGATGATGACTACGGCTTCAACGGCTCTCCAGAGCGCTACACCTGGAAACTCGTCGGCAAGAAAGAACTTTATCTGCCGTACAACAACTTCCGCACCAACGATCCAGCTGTGAAGTACAAGGATTTGATCAAGCCCGGCACCATCAACCCCGATTACGTGCGCTATGAACTGCGCCGCGTATGGGTTCTGGAAGGCACGCTGAAATCCGGCGTTCGTCACATCTACGCCAAGCGCGTGATGTACGCGGATGAAGATAGCTGGCTTGCTCTAATGGCCGACAACTACGATGGCCGCGGCAAGCTGTGGCGCATCTCGCTGATCACTTATTTCTACTCGCAGGAATCAAAGAGCTGGAATCGTGGCGCATCGGTTTATCACGATCTGACTTCAGGCGCGTATGAAGCAGGCTATCTGGTCAACGAGAGTACAAGCTGGTGGCGCCTCAACACGCCAATGAATCCGGCGCAGTTCTCGCCAGCCGCCGCACAACAAGCAGGTCATTGATCCAAAGTTGTAGACCGCATACCGAGTCGAGTACTGTCTGAGCAGAACACTCAGGCAGTACTCGCGCTTCGGGAATAGCAATTGAACTACCTTATTGGCGTCGGCGGTGTAGCGCTCTTTCAAGCTCTCGTTTCCTACGGCACCATGCTGGCCGGTACAGGCAACGGATCATTTGTTGGCTTGGGCGCAATGCTATTCGCCATCATGGGAATCCCCACAACGGCATTCCTGAATTTTATTTTCATGTACGAGAATCGCAAGCATCCAGAGCGGCCTTATCGCCTGCGAATGTTTTTGGTTTCAGCTGTGCTTCCGCTGATTCAGCTCGTACTGTTTGTTCTGGTCAAACTCTACCGCATCTAGCGTTTGAGTTGCTCACCAAAATACGCGCGCAGCTTTTCCAATTTGGGCATCGCAACCGCTGCGATGTAACCCTGCTGCGGATGCAAGGCTGCATAATTTTGGTGATAAGCCTCAGCCTCAAAAAATTCGCTCAAAGACTCCAAGCGCGTGACGATGGGTGATTTGAAAACACCTGCTGCATCAAGCTGCTGGATATAAGCTTCCGCCACACGCTTCTGCTCGTCATCGGAATAGAAAATCGCAGAACGATATTGTGGGCCGATATCGTTGCCCTGACGATTGAGTTGTGTCGGATCATGCGCAACTGAGAAGAATATTTTCAGCAAACGACCGAAAGTAATTTTAGACGGGTCGTAAGCAATCTGAATCACTTCAGCGTGCTCGGTGCGGCCCGTGCAAACCATCTCGTAATCTGCGGTCGCTGCGGTGCCACCGGAATAGCCGGAGACCACTTCCAGCACGCCTTCCAATTCGCGGTAGACGACTTCCACACACCAGAAGCAACCGCCTGCAAGCACAGCCAAAGCCTTGCCAGATGCGGGAGCGAGCGCAGCATCATTCACTGCATCAGGAAAATCCCGCGGGCTAATTTTTAAGCTACCGCCAAACAGTGAGCCGACCATGTCTTACTCCTGTAACCAATTCTTACCAACGCAACAACACAGAACCCCAAGTCATACCGCCACCCACACCTTGCAGCATGACTAATTGGCCATCTTTGATACGCCCGTCGCGAACGGCCGTGTCGAGCGCAAGTGGCACTGATGCCGCTGAGGTATTGCCATGGCGCGCAACCGTCGTCACCACGCGCTCCGGCGGCAAGCCCAGCTTATTGGCGATGGAATTGATGATGCGCAGATTAGCTTGGTGTGGGATGTACCAATCCAGTTGCGAGGCCTCAACGTTGTTGTGTGTGAGCGCTTCGCGCGCGCACTCATCAAGCACGCGCACCGCCAGCTTGAACACTGCGGCACCATCCATTTCCAAAAATGGATTGCCGCGCACTTTGCCTTCGGCGATTCCGCCTGCAACGCGCAGGATATGACCGTGACTGCCATCGGAGTGCAGATGGCTGGAATAAATTCCGGGCTCGTCAGATGCCTTGATCACCACCGCGCCCGCACCATCACCAAACAACACGCAGGTGCGACGATCATTCCAATCGAGCAAGCGCGAGAACACTTCGGCACCAACCACCAGCGCGCATTTGTGTGCGCCGCTGGCGATGAATTTATCGGCAGTGGCGAGCGCGTAGATGAAGCCGGTGCAAACGGCCTGCACATCAAACGCTGCGCCTTTCTTCACGCCGAGCTTGGCTTGCAGCAAGCAAGCGGTCGACGGGAACACCATGTCTGGCGTAGTGGTTGCGACAACAATCAGATCGATGTCATCGGCAGTGACGCCCGCTGACTCCATCGCGCGACGTCCCGCCTGCAACGCGAGATCGCTGGTCAGTTCATCGTCAGCCGCCACATGACGTGCTTCGATACCCGTACGCGACACGATCCACTCGTCGGTGGTTTCGATGCGAGTCTGCAACTCTTGGTTGGTAACTACTCGATCTGGCAGATAACTGCCGGTGCCAATAATTTTTGAATATTTCATAGTCCCTCCAGCTTATTCCCGTCGTCCTGACGCTGAATCAGCCGTATGCGTTAGACACAAGCCGCGCGCTTAATAATGTGGCGGCACTTCATCTGCGAACGAGCCTTTGACAGCGCCTTCAGCACTGCCACGCGCGATGCGTTCGGCGAGCTGGCGGCAAGCCATCTTGAGCTGGTCAATTTCATTCTGCTGTCGCGTCACCACTTCATTCAGCACGCGCAGTGTTTCTTCTTGATATGCGATTTTGGTTTCGCATTCCATTAGTCGGGATTCAATCATCGGGGCTCTTCCATTTCAGCCTCAACCGGCTAGGGGCGTAGTATTCCGCAAAATCACTTCTCGCATCGTGTTTCCATGTTGGTCATCACACCCCGCCTCAGCATTTCCTTGGACGAAGTTGAGTTCACTGCCGTGCGCTCACAAGGCGCAGGCGGCCAAAACGTCAACAAGACCTCGACGGCTGCGCATTTGCGCTTCGATATCCGCGCGTCGTCGCTGCCGGACGATTGCAAAGAGCGGCTGCTGACTCAGCGCGATCAGCGCATCAACAACGATGGCGTGATCGTGATCAAAGCGCAGGCCTCGCGCAGCCTTGAACAGAACCGCAATGATGCACTAGAGCGTCTGCAAGAATTGATTGCACGCGCAGCGGTTGTGCCACGCAAACGCAAAGTGACCAAACCGACACGCGCTTCCAAGATGAAGCGGCTTGATGGCAAGACCAAACGCGGCGCACTTAAAGCAAGTCGACGTGATCTTGGGGATTGATCCACACACTACAAAGATTGTTTTTAATAAACAAACTTAGATTTATATGTAAATGTTTAATAACAACACAAAACCGTCACCCCATACGCCGTACATTTGCCTTGCAGTGCTCACTTTGTCGACGATTCAGTATCGTCGGCTTTGAGTGCCGCATAGTTCTTACTACTTGGATGTCCCTCCCCATGAGCAACACCACTGGATTTACGCCACTGCTAACGCAGTCGCGCGTCGATGGCGATTCACTCGTTTTTAACGTTAGCGAAGACTGGACACAGGGCCGCACCGCTTTTGGCGGATTGCAGGCTGCAATGGCGCTGACGGCGATGCGCAAACTCGTGCCTGCACATATTCCGCTGCGCGTTTTGCAGGTCACGTTTATTGGTCCCGTTCTCGTCGGCGATGTCACCGTGCAAGCTCGCGTGCTGCGCACCGGCAAGTCGGTGACGCATGCAGAAGCGCGCCTGATTTCTGGCGGCGAAACCGGTTGCCTCGTCGTTGGTGTTTTCGGCAGCGAACGTGAGTCGAGTCTTAAAGTCGACAACACCGTCTATCCAGAACTGCCGTCCGCAGAAAGCCTGAAGAACATGCCTTTATTTCCTGGCATCACGCCGCGCTTTCTTGAACATTGCGCACTGCGTTGGGCTCGCGGCACACCGCCCTTCAGCGGCGCCAGCGAAGCACATACCGGCATCTACATTCGATTGGATGAACCGGTAAGCAGCGAAGCGCATATGGTCGCGCTGTGCGACATCATCCCTACGCCTGCACTGTCGATGCTGAAGAGACCAGCACCGGCCAGCTCACTGACGTGGACGCTGGAATTGCTGCGCAACGATTACAACGAGACCAGCGCCGAACCGGGCTGGTGGCTGATGGATGCGGAAGTTACGCGCGGCGAAGGCGGCTACTTGAGCCAGACCGCGCTGCTGTGGGATGCACAGCGACGCCCTGTCGCGCTCAGTCGTCAGACCGTGACGGTTTTCGCTTAATCGAGATCAGCGCGCGTCTAAAACGGCGCGCGCTGCATCCGACTGATAGAAGCGCGCCAGATTGCGGCGAATCACCGGCTCAATCATTTTCTTCTTGTTGAGTGCCTTGATCACCGGCGGCGCAAAGCGCATCGCTTCACGCATCATCATGCTGCGATCAATGCCAAGATCATCCAGCAGCTCAGACAAGCTGGCGTCGCCATACTTGTCAAAGAACGCATCAATGCCTGCGCCAATCATCACGCGATAGAAGCTGGTGCCACGCAACGTGCGCCAGAACTCGTAGGCGGTGACAAAGCCTTCTTCGACATCAAGACTGCTGATGTCTTCGCGTAGCGATGCGATTTTCAGCGGTTTGATGCGCAACCAGAATTCATGGGCCAAATCGCGCAGCGTTTCGTCGTCGGCATATTTGAGCAGCAAGCCAGCGCTGCCTTTTGAAGTCGCTTTAACGCTCTGACCAATATATTTCTTGAGACCATCTTCGATTGACGCTTCGAGATTTGGCGTGGCCTTGCTCATCACGGCCTTGCCCAGCTTCATCATCGAGCCAGCGCCGGGAATATTGCGGGTGACGGCGTTCTGCGCGAGATAGCCCTTGATGCCGTTGTACAGAAGATCTGACGCGAAGCTGACGTAGAGCGGGCTTGCGACTGCCTCGTGCACAATTTTTTCGCGCAGAGATTTGAGCTCCAGCACCTTGTCGGCGATGTCGCTGAAATGCTCGTCGCTCAACAAATCACCAAAACTGGTTTTCTCATGCGCATCGTGCGCATACAAAGCGCGTGCAACATCACCAACCAATTCAGGAATACCAGCACCCAGCTCAAGGTCTGCTGCATAAGCCAGCGCAACATCCTTGATCATCTTGCGCGTCACGCAATCATTGAGCTTCAACTTTTTAGCATTGACCAGCAAAGCATCGAGCTCACCTTCAATCAGCGGCTGTAAAGCCTCGCCACTGATTTGGTCAAGAATGAAATGAACATGCGCATCGAGTAATGCGTCGGCAACGGAAGTCTTGGATGCGGTCACGGTTTAATCCTGCGTCAGTTATGTCTCCACATTACGCGAATGTACGCGCAACGCATTGACCGTAATTCAACATCAATTGGCGGCTCAGCCAAAGTACGGTGGCTATCGAATATTCAGCAACCCGCGTACCGCCGTCTGTACTTTTGGCCACACAGGCTTCAACGGCAACGCCGGCTCAAAATGACCGACGCCGGGAAGCTCCGTTAAAACGACAGAATCACCTGCCGCTTTTGCCGCTGCCGCATAGATGGAAGTCGAACCAATGGATACCACTGAATCCTGCTCACCTTGAATCAATCGCTGCGGCACACCCAAAGGTAGCAATGCCCGCGGTGAGGTTTGCGCATACCGCAGCGGAACCTCTTTGGCCGACCCGTTCAACAAATCGTCCACGGCAGCATTACAACTACCAGGCATGCCGATCCGATAAGTCTCCAGATCAGTGATCGGGGAAAGCCCAATCACACCGGATAGCGCGAATGGATGCGGCGTATAGAGCGTGCTGCTGCGGGGCAATTTATGTCGCGCGGCCAGCCAAAGCGCGAGTTGCCCTCCGGAAGAGTGGCCCACTGCAATCACACGTTTGAGATCGAGAGATTTCGTTTTGGCCAGCACTGGCAAATAGTCCAACGCTTTTGCGACGTCCTGAAAGGTGCCGGGCCAGCCGCCGCCTTCGTCGTCCACACGCCGATATTCGATGGTCCAAGTCGCGATACCCATCTTTGTCAGAGCAGCCGCCATATGCGTCATATAGCCGCGATCAAAGTCCGACAGCCAGCATCCACCATGAATCAATACAGCGACTGGAAATGGCCCCTGTCCACTTGGCATCCGCAATTCACCGAACTGCAGTGGCAGTGATCCATAGGCCATTTGCTCTCCAGCAGATGGCAGTGGCATCTGCTCGACATCGCTCCATGACAGTACCGATGCTCCAGCCGGGACATGACAGAGCGCAGCACTCAATAGCGTTACAAGGAGAAAAATTCGCAAGCGCATGCTGACCTTCTGATCAATTCACTTTCAACCATACGCCGTAGTTGCGAACTTGGATGTGACTGCTACGGGCTGCTGCACAGAATGTCTGCGTGAGCTAGCATGAGGTCAGCCCACCGGAGATTAATCATGAACAAGGTAGAGCTACGTGAAACACTGGAGAGTCTGCGCAGCGACCTCGACAGCTTGAAGTTCCACGAGCCGCAATCTCGCGACCGCGTGCAGCGATTGAGCGCCAGATCGAAAACGCCGACGACGCTGATGGCAACGCCTCAGTGCGCAACGAGATCTCAGGTGTGATCACTCAATTTGAGAGTGAACATCCAACACTCGCCAGCACTTTGGGGCAAATCGCAACAAGCCTCAGTAGCATGGGTATTTAAATCGACTGCTGCTAGGCACTAGCGCCGTACAGCGTTAGTGCTATTCTCAAATCTCATTTGCCACGTGGAGTCACGCATGAGCACTCGCACCAAGCTTGAATCGCAGATCAAGAATGTCCGCAAACGCCTCACCGCCCAGACCAACAAAAGCAAGAAACAAGTCGCTTTGCTGCGCGCAAAAGCTGCTGACGCTGCTTTGAATTGGGTGATCTCGCATGAAGATCGCATCGATGCATTCCGCTCATCCGTCAAAGGCACACCGGTTGCCAAAGCGCTCGACGCGCTGATTGATGTGCTGAAGAAAAACAGCTCAAAACCCGCTGCACGTCGCAAACCGGCCGCCAAGAAAAAGGCCGCGCCGAAGAAAAAAGTTGCCGCTAAAAAAGCCGTGAAGAAAGCGGTCAAAAAGACTGCGCGTCGCCGCTAAAACACCCGCATGATCGCGCCCGGCTTATACCGGGCGCGCGTTTTTAGTGCGCAGGATCATCAGGCCGCAGAAACCCACGCAACCAATCGCGCCCGATATCCACAACACGTGCGCGCCCCAGGAATCGAGCATGAGTCCGAAGGCAATCGGCGCGAGCGCTTGAACGACGCGTGACGGTGCTTCCAACAAACCTGCACGACGGCCAAAGCCTGCTGATCCGAACAAAGCCAGCGGCAATGTTCCTTTCACAATCGTCATCAGCCCAACACTGGCGCCATGCAGCGCAGTAAAGACAACGGCAACTGGCGCACCAAATACAAACAGTAAAAAAGCGCCAAGGGGATGGAGCGACACTGCAATGCGTCCTGCAATCAGCGGATGTACACGATGCAAAAATCCCGCGTCAGCCAATCGCGCCACCACCTGTGAGACGCCTAGCAATGCAGCAGCAGCCACCGCCGCGGTCGGCGTGCAGCCAGCAGCTTGCAACACCCGTGGCAGATGCGCGGCCATCGCTGCGAAGATAAAACCGTTGCAGGTGAACGTCGCCGCGAGAATCCACAGCGTTGTGTTTGAGGGCGCAGCGACAGGCTGAACTGTTTCGGTCGCATCAGGATGTATCGCCACCGGCTTAACGCGAGGCACCAGAAAAGCATGGATGCCCATGCCGACCGTGAGATGCAATACAGCCCAAACAGCACAAGCCACACGCCAGCCAAAATGCGCGTCGAGTGCGGCAGTCAGCGGCCAACTCACAGAGCTCGCAAAACCGCCGATCAAGGTAACGCCGACAATGGAACGGCGCGCTTCCAAACGATAAAGACTGACCAGCGTTGAGAACGCCGCATCATATAAACCCATCGGCATCGCAGCGCCGATCAATAACCAACCAGCGATCATGCTCACCGGCCCTTGCGATACCGCCAAGGTGGTTAAACCTGCGGCGAACACCGCGTTGGAGAACAGCAATACTTTGCCGCCGCCATGACGATCGATGCGTGCGCCGACCCAAGGGCCGAGTAGTGCAGCAACGAGTAGTGCCGCTGAAAATGCGGCGTAAATCCAAACAGGGTTAAGACCAAGTCCCGCCGCCATCGGCCGAGCAATAATTGCCAGCAAGTAATAGCTGGAGCCCCAAGCCAACATCTGTCCAAAACCGACCGCCGTCACCACGCGAGCACGCGAAGGCTGAGGGGCAGGATTGTTGGAAGAGGTCATGCGCAGATTTTCGCATGTAGCACAGCGATATGCTGGACCCAATGGAAAGGGCCAGCCGCATAACGCGACTGGCCCGAATCAAACAACAGAAACGTTAGAAGCTGTAACGCAGACCCGCTTCAACGCGATCGTCATCACCACCCTGCAGCGCAGCGTTAACCGCGAAGTTCTTGTTGATGTGATACAGACCGCCGACGCGTGCCGAGGTCAGGTTCTCGCCATCGATGCGGATGTAACGCAGTTCAGGATTCAATTCCCATTGGCCAGGCACGATGTCCCAACGCACGCCAGCGCGCAGGCCTAAGCCCGTGTTGCTGTCGCCGGCACCGGTGAAGTGCTCAACGGATGCGCCAGCGGTGAAGTCCAAGTCGTTGTTGATTGGGGCGTGATACTGCAAGCCAGCAGTGAACTGGTCATATGAACTTACGTTGTCATATTCGCCGAACACACCAATGTTCGGTGCGATATCAAATGCACCTGCGAGACGGAAACCGCCTTCATCGGACAAATCATTGTCGCGATGCAAGTAACCACCCTCGACATAGTTGTAATCAAAAGCCGAAGCAACAAACGGCATGAAAGACATTGCTGCAGCAGCGACCAGGGCGACACGGAGATGCTTGGGTTTCATTTTGAATCCTCTTTAATAAGATAAATCTTGCAACGGGCCATTTGCATGAACCGCCACCTAAGTGATGCATCGCGGCAGGACCAAATCGGATCCGGCATGCCTCAACGTGAGCAGACTTTGCACGTCTAGAACTGAACCTCAACTGAACAACGCGTCTGCACTACACTTTGCGCATGAAAAATCTCTTGCTGATTTACAGCAGCCAAACAGGGCACACCGAAGCGATGATGCAAGCGGTGCGCGATGGCGTTGCAGAATTTTCTGAAGACATTGAATTGCGCTGCTTACGCGCACTCGACGCGGGCCTTGATGATTTGTTGTGGGCACAAGGCTTATTGATCGGCACACCAGAAAATTTTGGTTACATGTCTGGTGCCGTCAAAGATTTTTTGGATCGCACTTATTACCCTGCCCAAGGCAAAGTTACCGGCCTGCCCTACGCCGTATTCGTCAACGCTGAAAACGACGGCACGGGTGCCGTGAGTGCGATTGAGCGCATTGCCATTGGTTACGGCTGGAGCAAAGTCGCTGACGCCATCATTGTTAAAGGCGCACTGGATGATGCAACTCGCAAGCGTTGCATTGAGCTAGGACAAACACTGGCGGCGGGACTAGCGTGCGGCGTGTTTTGAATTCATCACGGGCACAAAAAATCGCTGAAGTCGGCTAACGCAATCGCGCTGGCTCTCCATGCTTGTTTTTAATTATCGAACTTAATGTGCGCTGCTTTGCGCAGATCGCCCCAAAAGGTCGGAAATACCTGTTGTTCTGATGCTACCAATCAGCTGTAAATAAAATGTAGGAATTGGCTTCAAAGCCTGTAGTTATAAGGCTCTGCCACATAGCTGGCTGTATCGCCCGTAGATCGTTTTTGTCTAATAAATGACGAGTTGATCATTTACATTGCCAAGGACCTATCAGATCGCTATCTTTCCTATCAATGACTTCTGTGACTTACCTCACACTTTTAGAAGGCCAAAAAACACCCGGCCGGCGGCACAAGCTGCACGGACCAGACGACTTGGGAATGGAAGCAGCTCAGGCAGCTTCAAACGCAGCAATGCGCATGCGGAAAAACGGTAGATGGAGCAGGGACGCCAATGTTAGGTAGTGTGACCTCGTTATTTCAGAAGCAGCCGGCAGCTGCGGCCCAAGCGCAGTCTGCGCCGGGCCCGCTAGCCAAGCTTTTGAAGCAACAGACCACCGACGTCCTCCATGTGCAGATCAAGGCCATGTTCGACTGCGCCGACGACACCCTGTTTGACTGGGCACGTCGCGCCATTGGCGAGGAACAGCATCGCTGCATGAGCCTGATGCGCGTTTTGCGCGTACGCAAACCCGATGTTGTCGAGCACTTCTTCAAAGCGTTTGCTGCGCAGTTTGATCAGCCCAGCAAGCGCAAAAAACCCAGCAAATACAAATTCGACGGCGAGCTGTCGATGCAGCCGACGGAAGAGCTGGAAGAGTCCATCGCGCTGACCAATATGACGGCACGCGCCGAAGGCCTGTTCCGCGATCAGTTGTTTGAACTGAGCCGCCGCCTCGAATGGGCCTCTGACCACCGCCACGAGCACGTTCCTTGTTTTGTGATGGAACCACTGGCGATTAGCGAAGCCTTCCTTGAGGCCTCGCGCACCATTGAAATGGAAATTGAATCTCGCCTTGTTGTGCTCAAGCTGTTTGAGCGCACCGTGATGATTCAACTCGGCGAACTCTACAACCGCCTGCTCAGCGCGCTAGACGAAAACGGCATCCAAGCTGCGTCGACCATGCAGGGGCCGGCCGCTGGCGAAGAGCCAACGAAAGAAAACGCTTTTCAGTCATCGCAGATGAGCAGCATGCTCAGTGCGCTCGGCGCGGTTGCGCATCCGCAGGGATCACCCTTCTCGGGCGTCAGCGGCGCAAACGGCAATGCATCAAGTGGTTATTTCGCAACGCCGAATGGCCATGCTGGCGCTAATGGGGCCAATGGCGTCGGTGGCGCAATGGGCGCTGGCAATCACGCAGGTTTTGCGCCGCCTCAGGGCGCTGGCTTCGCGCCTCCTGGTGCCGGCTTTGCACCTCCGGGCGCAGGCTTTGGCGCACCCGGTGCAGGTTTCGGTGGTAACGTCGGCGCTGCATACGGCGGCAACATAGGCATGAATGCCGGCATGGGCCCAGATCATTACGGCAGCGTTCCACCGGGCGCGTACCCCGGCGGCCCAATGCCAATGCGTGCGCCAATTGGCGCCTATGGTCTACCGCTCCCCGCTGGCTATGCCTCGTATGCGGGTTACACCGATGCGAGCTTGGCGTCTGAACTGTCTGAGCGTCTGTCTGCTTGGGTGCAGAAGCCACAAGCCAACCAACTCCAAGAACCGATTGCACAGCGCGCCGATTTGATTGGCCGCATGTTTGATGGTTTCCAGAATGATGCCGCGCTGCCTGATTCGATCAAGCCGACGCTGGAGACGCTGCGCTTTCCTGTACTGAAAGCAGCATTGTCTGATCCAAGCTTTATTAGCAACACGCATCATCCGCTGCGCACCTTGCTGCACGATTTGGCCACAACCGCCAGCAGTGCACGCACTTCGCCGCATGATCCAACCGCGAGCTTGAATGCGCTCTCGGAAGCCATGGCGCCACTGTTGACGCCAGATGCGCCTGTCGTTCGTGCAAACATCGAAAAGCCTACGCCTGTATCCGAAGACGATGTTCAAGCCTTCCTCGGACACATGGACGAAGAGGCAGCTACGCGTCGCAAAACCATTGTTCAGCGCGGCATGCAGCGCGTTGATGAAGAACTACAGCGCGTCACGGAAGCACGTGAGTTGCTCGCGACGGCTGAGTTGTTGATTGACCGTGCGCTGCGCCCGTTCCTCGGCTTAACGCTGCTACGTCATAGCATCGCCAGCCCGCTGTGGGCACAGTCACTGAATCTTGCTGAGCGCGTGATTCGCAGCGTTGATTTGATTCGCGCAGCAGAGCTTTCCAACACCGATCGATCGCAAGTGCGTGACGATCTGGAAGACGCGCTGGTGCTTGAGCGCATGCCGCGCGAACGCAATGAAGAAGCCGTTTCCAGCTTGCGTGCGCTGCATGATGAGATCGAAGCTTATCTCGAACAGAAAGCACCGGCACCGCAAAAAGTTGCTCCGAATCCGCAGCGCGAAACTGCGCGCAATAAGCCCCTGCGTGATTACTTAACGCTGGGTGCGTGGTTCCGCATCTATAACCGCAAGAACGATGAAACGCATTGGATGCGCCTGCTTGAGCATGAGCGCGACGTCGACTTCATCGTCTTCGGCGGCTTTGATGCCGACAACAAACTGCTGATTCCACCTTTGGAATTCGAAGAAGATTTGATCAATGGCCGCTCAGAGCCATTGGATCCGCCGCCCGCTTTCGAGACGGCACTGAACGCACATCGTCGCAAGATTACTGATGTAGCGACCGATGCGATTCAGGCGGCTAAAGACAAAATCGAGTCTCAGACTGAAGAAGCTCCGCGCGCTGTTTAAAGCGTGAAGTCGATTTCTGCCTGCACACCGGTCTGCACGCTCTTGTTCACCGCACCCGTCAGCGTGATATCTCCGCTGTCATCAGCGCTATCCTCATCTGCTGAACAGGTCGCAGCAACGGTGTAATTGCCAGGCGGCAAGAACGATACAAAGTACTTGTACTTGCTATCGGCGCTGTCGAGATAAATCCGCGTACTGGCATATGGTGGATTGGCGCTGCCTTCATCGCCCGCCGTGGCATTACTGCCCTTATAGACATACACCGCTGGCGCACAGCCGCTAGCGCCTGCTCCTGTCACCGTTCCGACAATGCTGCCGCTCTTATCGGCATTCACTAAGCGCAAAGCAGGCTTGAGCTGATAGTCGGTTTCGCCAGTTGCCGGATCACGCACGGATTTACGCAGATCAAAATCAATCACGTAGTTCTGCGTCTCGTCTTTTTCTACCGAGAAGCCACCCGTAATCGTTAAGCCATCTTCATCTTCAGACGCCAAGACCAAAGGAATTTTGGTCGTTGGATCGCTCGTTAACGTGATGTATGAATCTGATCCATCGCCGCTCGCATTCACCAACAGCTTTATTGAATCGTAGCTGCCGTCACGCATTTTCTTGCCGCTGATCAGGGGCTCTGTATCTCCATCTCGGAGCGCTAACAGATCAATGCTGAGCGGCGTATCAAAGTCGACGGTAAACGCATCCGCGCCGGTCGGCTGAAAAGTGACGCCACTGACTTCCACTACCACCTTGCTGGCGCCATCGACTGGCGCGTCGGTGACATCCAGATTAACGCTGCCGGTACAGGCCGCGGCGCTGAGCGTCAGTGCGGCAAGCGCAGTTAGTTTGATCAGCACGGTGGATGGGTTCATCAGGTCAGCCCCAACATGAAACGAGTTATGAATGACATCTCAATCTGCTGCCCGTTCCCTTAGCCACAGATTTTGTGTTGCCCTAGCGTGTCGGGCTTAGGCGGCACTTTTTACATGCGACAAAATCATGCCCTGCAACTTTGGCAATAACTGCGGCGGCAAGTCGTGACCCATGCCTTGAATGATTTCCAACTTAGCGCCAGGGATGAATCGCGCGAGGTTATACGCCGCCGCCACGGGCACCAGCGGATCCTTGTCGCCGTGAATCACCAAGGTCGGCGCCGTGATCTTCGGCAACAGCGGCATGCGACTACCTGATGCGAGGATCGCCAGCGTCTGCCGCCCCAAGCCCTGCGGATAGCTCGCGCGATTAAATGCGCCTTCTACTTTCGCGCGCAGCGCTTCGGTCGACGTTGGATAAGCCGGGCTGCCAATCAAGCGCCAAGTCTCCATGCCATGGGCAATCAAAGATTCACGATCCAAGGTCTTGGGGCGTTTCACCAAGCGCTTCTGAATGCGCAGGCTCGGGCCCGGCAGGTTCTTATGACCGCTGCTCGACATGATCGAAACAAAACTGCGCACGCGCGCTGCGTGCTTGGCCGCAACAATCTGTCCAATCATGCCGCCCATCGAAATGCCAACGATATGTGCAGACGGAATCGACAAGGCATCGAGCAAGCCGACGGCATCTGCCGCCATGTCGTCGAGCTTGTATGGCGCTTTCACCGGCAGCCTCAACGTCGACAAAATGCCCGCACTCATCAACTTGGCTTTGCCAAGATGACCCAAGCGCGTTGAAAGGCCGACATCGCGATTGTCGTAGCGAATAACGTAGTAGCCGCCCTGCGCCAACGCAGTGCAAAAGTCGTCGGGCCACTGCGTTAACTGGCCACCCAAACCCATGATCAACAACAGCACAGGATCTTTGGCATTACCAAAAGTTTCGTATTCAAACTCAAGCCCGTTGGCACTGATTCGCGGCATCGTAAAACCCCCAATTGAACTGGGCGTGATTGTTGCATGACCGATTAGGAAGATGAACAAACACGATTAGCTGAATAAACCATTGCTTCCCAGCGCTACTTAGCGACAATGTGCGCCCCCAAGAGTCGTAAGCCTATGCCCAAGTCCATTATCGTCCGCCGCTCCGCCATTCACGGCAACGGCGTATTCGCCGCTCGCAACCTGCCTAAAGGTGAAGAACTCATCGAGTACCGCGGTCGCAGAATCACTCACAAGCAGGCAGACAAGCACGGCGCTGGCAGCCCAGAAAGCGGCCACACGTTTCTGTTTACGCTGAATGATAAATACGTAATCGACGGCGATAACGAAGGGAATGACGCACGCTGGATCAATCACAGCTGCACGCCCAACTGCCAGCCTTTCATGATCGAAGATGAAGGTGGCAATCTGGTCAAAGATCGCGTTGTCATTGAATCGCTTCGCCCAATCAAAGCCGGTGAAGAACTGACTTATGACTACGGCATCAAGCTGGAAGAACGCCACACGCCGCGTTTGAAGAAAATCTGGGAATGCCGTTGCGGCAAACCTAAATGCAGCGGCACGATGCTGAAGCCTAAACGCGGCGCCGCTAAATAATCAGTACTAGGGTGCGCGCGACGCGCACCCTATAGTTTTTAATCTTAAGCCCAGCCGCCAGCACGCAGGCTAGACAAGGCACGCTTTTCAACCACCGCGCCAATCAGTTCGGTGGCGACAAACACCCAAAGCACTACAGGTGCTTGGTGTACGACCAAGAAATAAATCAGCGCTGAGGCCACACCCAGTCGGCCCCAGATATCGGCGCGCACCAAGAAAGAATCCGGACGCATCAAACGGCAGCCGTTCCACAGGATGCCAAGAATGCCGGTGAGCACGCAGAACACCGAAGTCGTGAGTGGCAAAGGCACATAAGCCGAAGCATCACCCAACAAGCCGAACCCAGACAGCAGCAAAGCAGCGTATGCGTTTGAGATTTCAGGAATCGCCAGCGGCGCTGTCGCCAGCAGATCCACAAATGCCACAACACGCACCCAACCCTGCATTTTTGCCGACGTCATTACGCTCTCCGATTCTTGATGCCCGAGTTTAGCCGCATGTGCCCATGCGGCGCTAAACTGTCTGTATTGATGTGACCATTACAACGTCGAATTGTTCTGCGGAGTTTTCTATGCAAACACCACCTGTGGTTTTTGTGACTGGCGCCACCGCCGGATTTGGTCTGGCCATTACGCGTCGCTTTCTTGCTGACGGCTGCCGCATCGTGATCTGCGGACGTCGCGTGGATCGTCTCGATGCTCTGCAAAAAGAGCTGGGCGATTTAGTGCATGCAATTCCATTGGATGTGCGCGATCGCGAAGACGTTGAAGGCGCTATCGCCTCGCTACCACCCGCGTTTTCAGATATCGACATCCTCGTGAACAACGCGGGCCTCGCGCTAGGCACCTTGAGCGCAGCACATGCCGAGGTCGATGACTGGGATGTGATGGTCGATACCAACATCAAAGGCTTGATGTACTGCACGCACACGATTCTGCCCGGCATGATCGCGCGCGGCCGTGGGCATATCGTGAACATGGGCTCCGTCGCAGGAGAATTCGCTTATCCCGGCGGTAACGCTTACGGCGGCAGCAAAGCTTTTGTGCGTCAGTTCAGCAAAAATCTGCGCGCTGATCTGATCGGCACGCCAGTGCGTGTGACGTATGTCGCGCCCGGCTTATCAGGCGGCACTGAGTTTTCGCAGGTGCGCTTGAAAGGCGATGAGGCTAAAGCGGCGTCGGTGTATCAAGACACGCAGCCACTCTCCGCCGATGACATTGCTGACTCTGTGCATTGGGCGGCAACGCGTCCGGCTCACGTCAACATCAATGAAATTACGTTGATGCCGGTCTGTCAGGCACCAGGGCCGATGGCGGTACATCGGGGCGCCAAGAAGTAAGGCGCTACAAACAAGAAACCCAGCCGAAGCTGGGTTTCTTGTTTGACTCACCAACTAAGAACTAAATCTTAGAGAGGGCGAATCTGGCTGGCCTGCATGCCCTTAGGGCCGCGCGCGGCGACGAACTCAACGCGCTGACCTTCTTTCAAGGTCTTGAAGCCGGAAGACTGGATTTCGCGGAAATGCGCGAAAAGATCTTCACCGCCTGCTTCTGGAGTGATGAAACCGAAGCCTTTAGCTTCGTTGAACCACTTAACCGTACCGGTTGCTACTGCTGACATATAACGACATCCTTTCAAAAAGTTACGGGCAAAGCACCCGCTGGGATGCAAGCGATCAAGAAAGTTAGCCGGGACTGAAAACAGCACCGTCACGAGGACGGGCACAGATAAACCGCGGTGAAAGAACTGCTTGAAACAATTGCCGGGCGATAGTAACACTGAGCGACGTTGCCGTCGAATTTAGCGCGGCCAATCTTGACCCAAATGGTGCCCGCCCCTACCTTTGGCGCCCTCCACTTTAAAGACCTCGAGAATTCCATGAATTGGCTGATCTATGGCGCCAACGGCTACACCGGCGAACTTATCGCCCGCGAGGCCAAGTCCCGCGGCCTGACACCTATTCTTGCGGGTCGTAATGCCGCCAAAATCGCGGCCCTAGGCAAAGAGCTTGGCCTGGAACATCGCGTGTTCGACCTCGGCACCCCCACCGAAATCAGCAGCCATCTGGGCGGCGTTGGGTTGGTTCTGCACTGCGCAGGCCCCTTCTCGGCGACCAGCGCACCAATGATCGCAGCCTGCATTCAGGCCAAGGCGCATTACCTCGATATCGCTGGCGAGATCAGTGTGTTTGAACACGCGCAGGCGCAAAACGTGCCGGCGCGCCAAGCTGGCGTGGTGATTTGCCCGGGCGTCGGCTTTGACGTGATCCCGACCGATTGCATCGCCGCCATGCTCAAGCACGCGCTGCCTGACGCGACCAAGCTGACGCTGGGTTTTGACTCTCGCTCTGGCTTTTCGCCAGGCACCGCTAAAACTTCCGTTGAAGGTCTGGCACAAGGCGGCAAGATTCGTCGCAACGGCAAAATTGTTTCGGTGCCACTCGCCTACGAAGTTCGCAAAATTGATTTTGGTAATGGCGAAAAACTGGCGATGACGATTCCATGGGGCGACGTCTCCACGGCGTATCACAGCACCGGCATTCCGAATGTCGAAGTCTTTATTCCGGGCTCACCAAAACTGATCGCCAACGCCAAGCGCGCCAACCATATTCGCTGGCTGCTCGGCTTTGCGCCTGTGCAAGCTTTCCTCAAGAACCGCATTGGCAAAACTGTGAAAGGTCCCGACAGCGCAACACGCGACAAACTCACGACATATGTCTGGGGCGAAGTCAGCAACGCTAAAGGCGAGAAGAAAACCGCGCGGATCAAAACCGCGAATGGCTACAGCCTGACCATCACCGGCTCGCTGGCTATCACCGAATATTTGCTCAAGAACAATGTGCCCGGCGGCGCTTACACGCCGTCTAAATTACTCGGCGCAGATTTGATTACGCAGCTGCCCGGCTCCAGCGCTGTAACAATCAACTAATACGGAGTCACCATGAGAATCATGCACACGATGCTGCGCGTCGGCGATATGGATCGCGCGATCGGGTTTTATAACAACGTGCTCGACATGAAGTTGCTGCGCCGCAAAGATTATCCAGAAGGAAAATTCACGCTTGCCTTCCTCGGCCATCAAAGCGAAGACGACGGCGCCGTGCTGGAACTCACACACAACTGGGGCGTTGATCACTACGAAATCGGCACTGGCTATGGCCACATCGCGATTGAAGTGGATGACGCCTATGCCGCGTGTGAGCGCGTCAAACAACGTGGCGGCAAAGTCACGCGTGAAGCTGGCCCGATGAAACACGGCAGCACGGTGATTGCGTTTGTGGAAGATCCCGACGGTTACAAAATCGAGTTCATCCAGAAAAAGCACTAACGCTTTTGTAGTTCGCTCTGCAAAAAATCGACGAGGCGATGTTCCAGCCAATACACCGGCTGGCCCCAGCGTCCACTTGCAACAAACCCAACGTGTCCGCCACGTGGCGTTAGTTCCAATGCAACTTGCGGCGCAAGTGCTTCAGCGTTTGGAGTGATGGTGGGATCCATGAACGGATCATCAACCGAATGCACGATCAGCGTTGGGCGCCGAATCTCCGGAATGAACGGCGCGCACTCGCTGCGTGCGTAGTAATCCTCCGCATCGGCAAAACCATTCAGTGGCGCGGTGTAGGCGTTGTCCCACTCGATAAAATCTTGCGCAGCATCCGCAAGCTGTAAATTAATTTCTGCTGGCGCCGCAACTACTGCGTGCTTGCGCCACATTTGCACCTTGAGTTCGCGCAACATTTTGTTTTGATAGTTGCGTGCAAAGCCTTGGCGCAAAACATCAACGCAAGGCCGCAAACGAAACGGCACACTCGATGCCGCCGCACAATTCACCGGCGCTCGATCACCTTCTTCACCCATCGCTTTGAGCGTGATGTTGCCGCCTAACGACCAGCCGACCACAGCCAAAAAAGTATCCGGCTCGCGTGCACGCAACAGTTGCAGCAAATATCGCAGATCCGCCGTATCACCTTGGTGATACGACTTGCGCAGACGATTAGGCTCAGGCCCTGCACCGCGCAATTGCAGCATCACCGTGCGCCAACCTAGCGCGACCAACTTCTGTGCTGTGCCGCGCAGGTATTTGGAATCGAAGCTGCCGGTCAAGCCATGCACCAATACGGCAAGCGGCGCACCTGTCGCAACAGCACCGCTCCAACCCAGATCAACAAAATCCCCGTCTGGCAGCTCTAAGCGTTCGCGGCGAATTTCTAATATCGGCAAGGGACGCAGCAATGCCGGCCACAACGTCTGCAGATGCGAATTCTGCAAAAGCGCGTGGGCCTTGAAAGTAGCTTTCTTAGTCATTCAGGCGAAGGTTTGGTTGGAATTTGAAATGGCTGGTCGCGAAACCTAAGAGCCATTGAGATTCACTGCAACTATTGTTTACCCATAGTCGCCCGCAAGCTGTGTAAACAACAGCCTTTATCGCACCGCAACATAACAATGAAGATATTTTGAATTTAATTTTTCAAAATTTTCTCAAACAAAAAATTCAGCGTTTACAAAATATTGAAAGCAGATTGATCGATAAAGAGCTTTTGTCCTACGTTCTTTAGAGTTGTTATCAAAATTCGTGCCAGCATAGAATCGAGGCGTTCTTCACCCACCCCCTATTAGCAGCCCAATGAAGCAGTCCCTCGGCCTACGGATTGGCCAAAGCCTCGCGATGACACCAGCCTTGCAGCAGGCCATTCGCCTGTTGCAGCTGTCGAGTCTCGATCTCCAGCAGGAGATCCAGCAGGCACTGGACGCTAACGTGATGCTGGAGCGCGACGAGGACGATCTTCCCTCAGACGAACAAGCCCTTGGCGAACCTGTCGGCGAATCTTCCTCTGATGAGCCAATGCTTAAGGAAGTGGATGGTGCCGCTGAAATCTCTGAAGAGATGCCGGTCGATGCCGACTGGAGCGAGGTCTACGACGACTTTTCGCCGAGCAGCAAAAGCAATAGCGACGACGATGATCTGCAGGACTATCAGCGCGCCAATCAACACAACGCGACGAGCCTGCGCGAACACTTGATGGAGCAGTTGGATCTGGCTCCGCTGAATGATGTCGATCTACAAATCGCTGCCAATCTCGTAGACGCCGTCAATGACGACGGTTACCTAGAGGATTGGACTGATATCAGCGAGCGCCTTTGCGCAGAGCTCAAGGTCAAACGCGCGCACATTGAAGCGGTGTTGGCGCTGGTACAAAACTTTGATCCGCCCGGCATTGCTGCACGTGATCTCGGCGAGTGTTTGCACTTGCAGTTGCAACAGTTGGCGCCCGACACACCGGGGCTCGAAGCCGCGCTGCAATTGATCACCAAACATCTCGCGGTTTTGGGTCGGCGCGATGTGCAAGTGATTGCGAAAGCCACTGGCCTGAAGCACGACATCATCATTGAAGCACTGGCACTGATCCGCACGTTGCAACCACATCCTGGCCGCCCGTTTCAGCCGCATGAGAGCAACTACATTGCGCCAGATGTACATGTCAGCAAGCACAACGGCCGCTGGCGGGTTTCGTTAAACCCGGAACATTCGCCAAAACTGCGGGTCAATAGTTACTACCAAGGCTTCATTAAGAGGGCAGATACCTCTCGTGACCAGCTTATGCTGAAGCAACATTTGCAAGAAGCTCGCTACTTTATCAATAGCTTAGAAGCGCGCAACGAAACGCTTTTACGCGTTGCACAGTGCATAGTTGAAGAACAGCGCGCTTTCCTAGATTATGGAGACGAGGCAATGCGTCCGCTGGTGTTGCGAGACGTGTCCGAGCAGTTGGGGATTCATGAGTCCACTGTTTCAAGAGCTACCGCCAATAAGTTCATGCTCACGCCACGTGGGCTGTACGAACTCAAGTATTTCTTTTCCAGCCACGTCCAAACCACTCAAGGTGGCGTGTGCTCAGCTACAGCGATTCAGGCCATGATCAAACGCCTGATCGCGGGGGAAGATGTCACCAGCCCCCTTTCCGACTCGACCATCGCAGACATGCTTTTGAAAGAAGGCATTCAAGTTGCGCGTCGCACGGTCGCTAAATACAGGGAGGGCCTACACATCCCACCCTCACACGAGCGTAAACCCTCGCTGGCATAAGGCCGGCGAATCACAGAAGGAGGCATCGATGAATCTCAACATCTCCGGCCATCATCTCGACTTAACCCCGCCACTGCGCGAGTACGTCAAAGAAAAACTCAAGCGCGTAGAGCGACACTTCGATCACCTGATCAGTGCAGAAATCATTCTGACGGTCGAGAAGCTGCAGCAAAAGGCGGAAGCCACAATCCACGCCAGTGGCGCCAATCTTCATGCAGCAGCAGTGGCAGAAGACATGTACGCGGCCATCGACATGCTCAGCGACAAGCTCGATCAACAAACACGCAAGCACAAGGAAAAGCTGCGTGATCACCACAATCATGAGGCGCACAAGCGCATGGCTGTACAGTAAGATGTAGGTCTCAAGGGCCCGGTCGCAAGGCCGGGCCTTTTTTATTTAATTTGCTTCACCAAAATCAAAGTTTGTGAGGAGTGTTTTTAGATGAAGCTCAACGAAATTCTGGGCGCCGACCGTGTTGTTTCCGGCGGCACCTACACCAGCAAAAAGAAGGTCCTCGAAGACCTCGCGCGCCTGCTCAACAAAGGCGCATCTGGCGTTGACGCTAACGATATTCTCACCAGCCTCTCCTCACGTGAAAAACTCGGCAGCACCGGTCTCGGTCATGGCGTCGCAATTCCTCACGGCCGCATGGGCGGCGTAGAAGGCAGCGTTGGCGCGTTCATGCGCCTCAAGCATCCACTCGACTACGAAGCACACGACGGCCTCGGCGTTGATCTCGTATTCGGCCTGCTCGTTCCACAGAACGCGACCGAAGCGCATTTGAAGCACCTCGCAGCGATCGCCGAAATGTTCTCCGACGAAGTGTTCTGCAAGAAACTCCGCGAAGCAGGCGACGATGCCTCGCTGTTCGCGCTACTGAACAGCTTTAAGCCGGGCAACTAAGTCGGCGCGCAAGCGCGACTGCCCGCAATCAAGGTTCGAAGTTCGTTATAAAAATACGATTAATAAATTATTAATCGATATTTAATAACAATCTTGAAATACAAACGGCCATAGCGGGCTGCCCGCTTGGGGCCGCCGTCTCCCATCTACCGAGCGACGCGCAACCTTGAGCACCATCGCCACCACCACAAGCTCCACCACGCTGCATGGCGTGTTCATGGAGATGTATGGACTCGGCGTTTTGCTGTCGGGCCCCAGCGGCGTTGGCAAAAGCGAACTGGCACTTGAGCTGTTGACGCGCGGTCATCGCTTGGTCGCCGACGATGCCACCGATTTCAATCGCGATGACAAGGGTGCGCTGCAAGGCCATTGCCCACCGCTACTCAGCGGCTTTCTGGAAGCCCGCAGCCTCGGCATTCTGAACGTCGAAAAAATGTTTGGCGCGGCAAGCGTGCTCAATAAACATCGATTGGATCTGGTGATTCGTTTGGAATTTCACCACGAAATGTTGGCGCCGCTAGAACGTCTTGAAGGTCGCCGTGGCACTGTGCGTTTATTCGACATCGACGTACCGGAAATCTCCATTCCGATTCGCCTCGGGCATAATCTAGCGGTGCTGGTCGAAGCCGCTTGTCGCGATCTTAAATTGAGACAAACGGGTTATCGCGCCGACGAAGATTTTTCGGCGCGCCAGCTACAAGCCATTCACGAATCAGATAGCCAGGGCAACACGACCTAAGCCATGCAACTCGTCATCATCAGCGGCCTCTCAGGCGCCGGTAAAACGGTGGCGCTGAAACAATACGAAGATCTCGGTTATTACTGCATCGATAATCTTCCGCTGGCGCTGGTCGCAAATATGACCGAGCGCACACTGCACACCATGGAGAAGCGCTACGAGCTTCTCGCAGTGGGCATTGATGCGCGAGAGAGCCCAGGCGAGATTGCGCTGTTCCCCAAATATCTCGACAGCTTGCGTGAACGCGACGTGGACATTCGCGTTGTGTTTCTCAATGCAGATGAACAGGTGCTGCTGCACCGTTACTCCGATACGCGTCGCAAGCATCCGCTGTCTGACGACAAAACATCGCTACTCGAAGCAATTCGCAAAGAAGTGAAGCTGCTAGAACCTATCTCCAATGCGGCCGATTCCATCATCGACACTTCGCGACTCAATCTGCACGAGTTGCGCGAAAAAGTATTGGAGCAATCGCATGGCGGCGGCGCTGGAAAGTTGTCTGTACAGCTGATGTCTTTCGGCTTCAAACACGGCGCACCTGCTGAAGCTGACTTTGTGTTTGATGTGCGTTGCCTGCCCAATCCACATTGGGAGCCCACGCTACGCAGCATGACGGGCCGCGATGAAGCGGTCGCCAAATGGCTGGAGCAGCATCCACAAGTACAAAAGATGACCAGCGATATCCGCAGCTTCCTTGAGAGCTGGATGCCGGAATACCAGAAGCAGGATCGCGCCTATCTCACCATCGCCATCGGTTGCACCGGCGGCAAACATCGCAGCGTCTATCTCGTCGAAAAACTAGCTAAACATTTCGGCAAACGCTTTGATCACATCATCATCAAACATCGTGAAAGCTGGGAAAACCAAGGCCTGCGCGATGCTGAGGAAAAGAAATGACCGTAGGGCTGTTGCTAGTCACGCACGGCAAGCTGGGCCGCCATCTACTCGACACCATGACCGAGATGATGAGCGGCACGCTGCCTTTGCTGCACGACACACTAGAAGTACGCCGCGTGCAATCGCCTGAAGCGATGATTGCCCAAGGCAGCAAAACCATCGAGCGCCTGAATGGCGGCGCTGGCGTTTTGATTCTCACCGACGCATTTGGCTCCACGCCAAGCAACATCGCCAACATATTGGCCGCAGACATTAATGCGCGCGTGGTTGCTGGCGTGAATCTACCGATGCTGGTGCGCATCTTCAATTACCCAAAACTCAGCCTCGACGAACTGGCGAAAATCGCCGTCGAAGGTGGACAACGCGGCATCGTGATGTGCCCGCGTCATAACGAACAATAAAAGGGATAAGAACGTGGAAAAATCCGTCGAAATTATTAACAAACTTGGCTTGCATGCTCGCGCTGCGGCCAAGCTCGTCACGCTGGCCAGCAAATTCTCCGCCGACATTCGTGTACGCAAAGAGAGCCGTGAAGTCAGCGGCAAAAGCATCATGGGCGTGATGATGCTCGCTGCCGCCAAAGGCAGCACGATCACACTGATTGCTGAAGGCGACGATGCACAACAAGCGCTAGATGAATTGGAAGCGTTGATCGCTGATCGTTTCGGCGAAGAAGGCTAATGCTGTCACTGCCCGCACGGAGCTTGCAGGCATGAGTCTCTGGCTCTCCGGCATTGGCGTCTCTCGCGGCATCGCGATTGCCCGCGTGCAAAAAATGCACGGCGGCGATCTCGAAGTGCCCGAGTACACGCTGCCTGAAGTCGAAATAGAACAAGAAGTCTCGCGCTTCTACGGCGCACAGCGCAAAGCACGCGATCAGTTGCGTGCAGTACGGCAGCAAATTCCGGGCGGCACGCCGGGTGAAATTGCCGCATTCATCGACACGCACTTGTTGATGATGGAAGACCGCTCACTGACTGAAGCGGTCGTTGCACTGATTCGCGAACACAGCATCAACGCCGAAGCCGCGCTGCGCCGTCAACGCGATGCACTGGTTGCCGTGTTTGAGCAGATGGATGATCCGTATCTGCGCACACGCAAAGACGACGTCGATCATGTGGTCGCGCGTATTCAGCGCATTCTGCTCAAGAGCGAACGCCAGATTGCGCCGAAAACCGAAGGCGCCGAGCCCTTCATCATGGTCTCGGATGACATCACGCCCGCCGACATCATTTTGCTGTCGCAGCAAAACGTCGCCGCGTTCATCACTGAATACGGCGGCCCGCTTTCGCACACCGCTATTCTTGCGCGCAGCCTTGGCATTCCCGCAATTGTTGGTTTGCGTGACGCGCGAAAACTGTTGCGTGAAAACGAAACCGTTATCGTCGATGGCGAAGCCGGTCATGTACTTGCCGATCCTGATGCGAAGGCGCTCGATTTCTATCTGCGCAAGCAAGAACACCAAGCTCAATATCGTCGCGATCTGGTCAAGCTCAAAGGCAAGGCTGCGATTTCGCAAGACGGCATCAAGATTCATCTACTCGCCAACATCGAGTTGCTAGAAGACGCTGCCGAAGCCGTCGCCAATGGCGCTGAAGGTATCGGCCTGTACC
Source organism: Stenotrophobium rhamnosiphilum (assembly GCF_003052265.1). GTDB lineage: Bacteria > Pseudomonadota > Gammaproteobacteria > Nevskiales > Nevskiaceae > Stenotrophobium > Stenotrophobium rhamnosiphilum. The sequence goes on along the minus strand of NZ_QANS01000007.1, from coordinate 19,285 downwards.
GCACCGAATTCCTCTACATGAATCGCAAAGGCTTGCCGAGCGAAGAGGAACAGTACGAGGCTTACTCACGCATCGTCGCTGCGGTGCAAGGCCCCATCACAATTCGTACGCTCGACCTCGGCGCCGACAAACAAGTCGACAGCGGTCGCAGCAACGGCCCCACGCCGAACAATCCAGCATTGGGCTTGCGCGCAATTCGCCTCTGCCTGAAAGAACCCGAACTGTTCCGCGTACAAGTCCGCGCACTGCTGCGCGCCTCCGCACACGGCAAAGTCCAAATCATGTTGCCGATGATTTCGAATCTGCAGGAACTCCGCCAATCGCAGCAAATCATCGAAAGCTCACGCGAAGAGTTGCGTAACGAAGGCTACAAAGTCGCCGACGAAGTGCCTATCGGCACGATGATCGAAGTGCCCGCCGCAGCGATCGCAGCGCCCATGCTCGCCCGCCATTCGCGCTTCTTCTCGATCGGCACCAACGATTTGATTCAGTACACGCTAGCCATCGATCGCGTGGACGACGAGGTCAACTACCTCTACGACCCGCTGCATCCGGCTGTACTGCGTCTGATTCACATGACCATTGAAGCCGGAATCCAAGCTGGAATCCCCGTCGCCATGTGCGGCGAAATGGCAGGCGACCCACGCTACACGCGATTGCTACTGGGCTTAGGGCTCACGGAATTCTCGATGCACCCAGCCAACGTGCTGGAGATCAAGCGCATCATCATCGAATCGAATATTGGCGAGCTAAAGCGCAAGGTGAAGCAGCTGCTGACTTCGCTTGATCCGGTTGAGATGCGGGATTTGATTGATGGATTGGATGCTTAGCTCAAGTTCTATACGACACCACAAATGACCGAAAGCGAGCTGCCTCTCCTTATCCGGTCTAAGACTCATGTTCTAGTCTTCTCGGCTTTTGTCTTTGGTATTGGCATGCCCTTAGGATTTTATTTTTTCTTCGGGCACGACCTCGCGGCTTTCTTTCTTTGGCTCGTCGTCGCTCCAGCTGGTGGGCTTATCTGGGGTCTTGCGATGTGGGAAGTCTTCATTAAGGATCGCCGGAATCGGCTCCTGAATCTCCCAACGAAATCACGATAAACACTCACGTTAGCTTGGGGGCGAATGTGCCGCACGCAGTAATCTGCTGCACAAAAGCTGACGTCGACACTTTTTATATCATCGAGAACTCAACTAGCGAACGTATCAGGCCTATTCCGCATCACAGCACAAGTGGATTGAGGTGCTTTCTTTGGTTACTTTCTTTGCACCAGCAAAGAAAGTAACCCGCACCACAGTGCGGAACACGCCATCTCAATCAGAACAGGCAGTAGCCTCGCGAAGCGCGTAAACAGCGGTGGGTTTCGCTACGCTCTACCCACCCTACATTCATCTCGACGAAATAGAGCGCGTGCGCACGGCGCACCCTACAAAGCGACCGTGATCTCGCCCTTGAGATAAGGCTGCACCTTGCCAGACATCCACACACGCTCACCGTCGAGCTCACACGTAAAGCGCGCGCCACGTGCAGACAGCTGCATGGCATTGAACTGCGTTTTGCCTAGGCGTTTGGCCCAGTAAGGCACCAACAAACAGTGCGCCGAACCCGTGGCAGGATCTTCATCGATGCCCATGCCCGGCGCAAAGAATCGCGAAACAAAATCTTCATCGGCATCACGCCCAGGCGCAGTCACCACCACGCCCATCTCAGTGAGCTTTCGCAACTCACGCATATCAGGCGAAAGCTCCGCAATGACTTCGGCGCTTTCGTAGATGGCAAAATATTTATTGCCGACGATCTGCAAATCATCTGGCAACAGGCCCAGTCCTTTTAACAAGGCATTCGGCACATTTTCTAAAGGCTCTGGCATGCGCGTCGGCAACGCCAACCACAGCGCATCACCTCGTCGCTCTAAGGGAAGAATGCCTGCTCGCATTGTGCGAAAACGAATGGTGTTTGATTGATGCGCCAGTTCATTGAACAGCACGTAGCCACTCGCCAGCGTCGCGTGACCGCAGAGTTCGATCTCTTGCGTCGGCGTGAACCAACGCAACAGATAATCCGCCGCGCCAGTTTCATCGCGCACGAAAAACGCAGTCTCCGGCTGATTATTTTCAGCAGCAATTGACTGCATGACAGAGTCAGGAAGCCACTCGTTCAAGGGACACACGCCTGCAGGGTTGCCTGCAAACTTCTGCTCAGCAAAAACATCAACGATGAACAACGGCAATGTTTTCGTCATGCTTGAACGCTCGCTTTAGCTGCCTGCAATGGTCATGCGATCAATCAGGATTGAACCCGTGCGAGTATTGCTGAAGGGATCGATGTCGTTACCAATCGCTTGAATGCCCATAAAGATTTCGAGCAGGTTTCCTGCGATGGTGAGCTCTTGCACGGGATATGCGATCTCGCCGTTCTCTACCCAGAAACCTGCAGCGCCACGCGAGTAATCGCCGGTGACGCCATTGACGCCCTGCCCCATCAACTCCGTCACGATCAGGCCTGTGCCCATATCGCTGACGAGTTGCTTGAAATCTTTATCGCCGGTTTTCGCAATGAGATTGAAGATGCCTCCGGCGTTGCCGGTGGTCTGTAAACCCAGCTTGCGTGCGGAGTAGCTTCCGAGCAGCCAGCCTTGCAACACACCTTGATCGACCAGCACGCGTTCGCTCGTTGCGACGCCTTCGTTGTCGTAAGCGCTGCTGCCTGCGCCACGCAGAATTAGTGGCTGCTGCGTGAGCGTGACGAGTGGCGAGAATACTGGCTGGCCCAGTTTATCCAGCAAGAAAGTAGCTTTGCGATACAGCGAGCCGCCAGAAATTGCTCCGGCGAAATGTCCAAACAATCCACGTGCGAGCTCTGGCACAAACAACACCGGCGCTTGCTGTGTTTCAATTTTGCGTGCGCCGAGGCGCGCGACAGTACGCTCGCCAGCTTTGCGCCCAATCTCCTGCGCACTCATCAGATCGCTCGCGCGACGTGCATTGGAGTACCAGTAGTCGCGCTGCATTTCTTCAGCCTGCGTTGCAATCACCGCACAGCTCAAGCTGTGTTGTGTGCCGCTGCGGCCGCCGAAGAATCCGTGCGTGTTGGCCATCATCGAAACGCCGCGATGCGTGTTGACGCTCGCGCCTTCGCTCTGCGTGATGCGCGCATCGACCGCTAGCGCTGCAGCTTCACATTCGCGTGCGAGATCAACTGCGCTTTCGGCGTTGATGTCCCATGGGTGATCAAGATCCAGATCCGGAAAGAGGGTCGCCATCAAGGAAGCATCTGCGAGTCCGTTGCATGGATCTTCGCCCGTTACCTTTGCGATAGCGCACGCGGCAGCTACAGCTTGCGCGATGCCGTCAGCAGAAAGATCGCCGGTGCTGGCGTTGCCTTTGCGCTGACCGAAATAGACAGTGATGCCCATGTCGCGGTCGTGTTGAAACTCAACACTCTCGACTTCGCCTTTACGCACGCCGACCGTAAGGCCGCGGCTGATGGAGATGCTGGCTTCAGCTTGGGTAGCGCCTGCGCGTTTGGCCGACTCCAGCGCCTGCATTAATTGCGGCGACAGTTCGGCGGGTTTTGGCAGGCTCTGATCGGGCGAGTTTTGCATGGTGTGCAGACAAAAAGTGGGCGTGCAGCTTACCATCGAATTTAACGCTCCTTGGCTGATCTCTCATGGCTCTCAACGTTCTCACTCGCAAGGCTGGCCCGGTGTTCTTCGTGACGATCAATCGTCCCGAAGCACGCAATGCGGTTGATCGTCCGACGGCCGAGGCATTGGCTGAAGCCTTCCGCACTTTTGATGCGGACGACAGCCTCAAGGTCGCCATTCTTCATGGCGCCGGCGAACACTTTTGCGCGGGCGCAGATCTCAAGGCCGTGGCCTCTGGCGATCCAGCACGCGGCAATCGCATCGACGCTGAAGGTGATGGACCGATGGGGCCGTCGCGCATGCAATTGTCCAAGCCGGTGATTGCGGCGGTGTCAGGCTTCTGTGTCGCGGGCGGACTGGAATTGGCTTTGTGGTGCGATCTGCGTGTAGCGGATGAAACGGCGCAGTTCGGCGTGTTCTGTCGCCGCTTTGGCGTGCCGCTGATTGATGGCGGCACGGTGCGTCTACCGCGCGCTATCGGTATGAGTCGGGCGATGGATATGATTCTGACGGGCCGAGCCGTGGCTGCGCCTGAGGCGCTATCCTTCGGCTTGGTGAACCGCCTGACCGATTCCGGGTCTTTATTGGCCTCAGCAGAAAAGTTGGCCTTGGAAATCGCGACCTTCCCCCAATTATGTATGCGCAACGACCGCCGCTCGGCTTTTGACCAGTGGGGTCTGGATGAAAACGCAGCCCTGCGCCATGAATTTGGCCTGGGCCGACAAACCCTGCAGTCCGGTGAAACGGTTCAGGGCGCAACCCGATTCACTAGCGGCACGGGCCGCCACGGAACGTTCAAGGACTGAACACTAGGAGTTGAGATGAAACTGCCGGCCTACAAAAACCTGCCGCATGGCATTACCTGCATCGACACCGAGCAGCAACGCCAAGGCATGGCCGCCTGTTACCTGATTCGCCATGAAGGCATAGCGGCGATTATTGAATGCGGCACCGCGCACAGCGTTCCCTCTCTGCTGGCGCTGCTGGACAAGAAAAGCATTCCTCGCGATCAAGTGGCTTATGTGATGCCCACACATGTGCATCTTGATCACGCGGGTGGTGCTGGCGCGCTGATGCAAGCACTGCCGAATGCGAAGCTGGTGATGCATCCACGCGGCGCGCCACACATGATTGATCCCACCAAGCTACTCGCAGGTGCGACTGCTGTTTACGGCGCTGCCGCTGTGCAGAAAATGTATGGCGATATGGTGCCGGTGCCTGAGTCGCGCGTGATTGTGGCGGAAGATGGTTTCAAACTCGATCTGAATGGTCGCGAGTTGGAGTTCATTCACACGCCAGGTCATGCGGGACATCACTACAGCATTTGGGATTCGTTGAGCCGCGGCTTCTTCACCGGCGACACCTTTGGCCTGTCGTATCGCGAGTTTGATGGTCCGGATGGCCCGTGGTTGTTCCCTACAACGACACCCGTCCAGTTTGATCCGCAGGCTTGGGATAAAACGATCGACCGCTACTTATCGTTCGCGCCACAGCGCATGTATCTCACGCACTACGGCGTGGTCGACAACGTCGCGCAATTAGCCGAAGGCCTTCGCAAAGGCATCCGCCAATATGTGCATATCGCTGAGAAACTAGCGCGCTCGCCACATCGTCATTTGATGATCAAAGAAACGCTGATGAAGCAGGCACTGCATGAGTTGGCTGCTCGCGATTGTGATTTGCCCGAGCTGCGCTGCCGCATGTTGTTGGAAGCGGACATGGAGCTCAATGCGCAGGGGCTTGGCATTTGGCTGGATAAGCAACTCAAAGCTGCTTGATGCCGTATGTAGGAGCGCTTCTCTGACGCGATTGTGTAGACGCAATCGCGCCAGAGAGTCGCTCCTACCAAACACAAATCTTTCGGAAATAAAAAAGGGCGCCAGAAGCGCCCTTTTTTTACATCTTATAAAGCGAGATTACTCAGCTTTAGCATCAGCCGGAGCCGCGCCAGAACGATCAACCAACTCGACGTATGCCATCGGTGCGTTGTCGCCAGGGCGGAAGCCGCAGCGCAGAATGCGGGTGTAACCACCCGGACGTGCGTTGAAGCGAGGGCCGATATCGTTGAACAGTTTGGTCACTGCATCGCGATCGCGCAGACGTGCGAAAACGAGGCGGCGGTTAGCGAGCGTATCGTTCTTAGCGCGCGTGATAAGCGGCTCAGCAATACGACGCAATTCTTTCGCTTTAGGCACCGTGGTGCGGATCAGTTCGTGCGTGAACAACGCAACGGTGACTGCCTGCATGGTGGCTTTGCGGTGGCTAGGGCTACGGCCGAAAGCGCGGCCTGACATTCCGTGACGCATGATTTTATTCCTTCAGTCTTTAGGCGGCAGCTTTGGGTGAAGACCAGTTTTCTAGCTTCATACCCAGCTCAAGATCGTGCGCCTTGAGTGCTTCTTTGATTTCGTTGAGCGATTTTTTGCCCAGGTTTGGCGTCTTCATCAGTTCCATCTCTGTGCGCTGCACGAGGTCGCCGATGTAATAAACGTTTTCTGCTTTGAGGCAGTTAGCCGAACGAACGGTGAGTTCCAGATCGTCGATTGGACGGAACAGGATTTGAGCCAGTTCCTTCTTGCCAGAAGCTGCAACGGTGGTTGCGGCTTCAGCTTCCAGATCAACGAACACAGCGAGCTGGTCGCGCAAAATGCGTGCGGCCAAACGAACTGCTTCAGCTGAATCGATGCCGCCGTTGGTGTCAACGTCGAGAACGAGTTTGTCGAGGTCGGTGCGCTGTTCAACGCGAGCGCGTTCAACGGCGTAGCTAACGCGACGGACCGGGCTGTAAGAAGCGTCCAAACGGAGCGCGCCAACAGCATGGCTTTCGTCTTCACGAGCCAGGCTTGCAGCCGGCACGTAACCACGGCCACGGGTGACCTTGAGGGTCATGTTGATTTTGCCGCCAGTCAGATGCGCGAGCACCAGATCAGGGTTAACAATTTCAACGTCGTGATCGAGCTTGATGTCGCTAGCTTTAACTACGCCCTTGCCGGATTTCTCCAAACGCAGGGTAGCTTCTTCACGCGAGTGCATACGGATAGCGATGTTCTTGATGTTCAGCAGGATGTCGATGACATCTTCCTGTACGCCTTCGATTGCGCTGTATTCATGCACAACGCCGTCGATCTGAACTTCGGTAATAGCCGCGCCAGGGATCGAGGACAGCAGGATACGGCGCAGAGCGTTGCCCAGCGTGTGGCCAAAGCCGCGCTCCATTGGTTCCAACACAACGCGTGAGCGGTGCTCGGAAACAGCTTCTACTTCTACCAAACGGGGCTTCAGCAAATCGGCGACAAAATTCTGCATGAACAATTACCTCTAAAGCGTATAAAAACCCGAAGCCAGCTAATTACTTGGAGTACAACTCGACTACCAAGCTTTCGTTGATGTCCGGCAGAATCTGGTCGCGGGTCGGCAACGCTTTGAAAGTGCCCTTCAGGCCCTTTTCATCAACGTCGATCCAATCCGGCATGCCAGCCTGCGTGGCGATCGAGAACGATTCAGCAATACGGGTCTGGTTACGCGATTTTTCGCGAACCGAAACAACGTCACCAACCTTAACCTGGTAGGACGCGATGTTGACGCGCTTGCCGTTCACTTCGATGGCGCCGTGGCTGACCATCTGACGTGCTTCTGAACGCGTGCGGCCGAAGCCCATGCGATAGATCACGTTGTCCAGACGCTGTTCCAGCATCAGGAGCAGGTTGAAGCCGGTTGCACCCTTCTGGGTGGTCGCCTTCACGTAGTAGTTGTGGAACTGACGTTCCAGCACACCGTACATCTGCTTCAGCTTCTGCTTTTCGCGGAGCTGACCAGCGTAGTCCGACAGACGCGGCTTACGAGCGCCGTGCTGACCAGGAGGTGTATCGAGTTTGCACTTGCTATCAAGCGAACGAGCACGGCTCTTCAGAAGAAGATCGGTACCGACGCGACGCGACAGTTTGCACTTGGGGCCAATATAACGTGCCATGTTTTCTCTCTCCCTTAGACGCGACGGCGCTTAGGCGGACGGCAGCCGTTGTGCGGGATCGGGGTAACGTCAGTGATGTTGATGACTTTGAAGCCAGCTGCGTTCAACGAACGAACAGCTGATTCACGACCTGGGCCAGGGCCCTTGACGCGAACTTCGAGGTTCTTCACGCCATGCTCAGCAGCAGCGTTAGCAGCTTTTTCAGCAGCAACCTGTGCAGCGAACGGCGTGCTTTTGCGCGAGCCTTTGAAACCGGCAGCGCCAGCAGTCGACCACGACAGGGTGTTGCCCTGACGGTCGGTGATCAGAATGATCGTGTTGTTAAACGAAGCGTGGATATGAGCCACGGCGTCGGTAACATTCTTTTTGACGCGCTTGCGCTTTGCAGCTGCAGCGGCGGCACTAGGTGCGTTTGCCATGTTCTATTAACCAGTCTTCTTAACGGCGCGGCGCGGGCCCTTGCGGGTGCGTGCGTTGGTACGCGTGCGCTGACCGCGCACTGGGAGACCACGGCGATGACGCGTGCCGCGATAGCAGCCCAAATCCATCAGGCGCTTGATGCTCATGGAAACTTCGCGACGCAAATCGCCTTCCACGATGAACTTAGCGACTTCTGCACGCAGCTTATCCAGCTCCGCTTCAGTCAAAGTACGAATTTGCGCCGTCGGAGCAATGCCCGAGCCTGCACAGATCTTCTTGGCGCGGGTAGCGCCAACGCCGTAGATTGCACGGAGTGCAATGACGGTGTGTTTCTTATCCGGGATGTTAACGCCCGCGATACGTGCCATGGTAAAACCTCAAATTCTCGCGCGAAGCCGCGCAGTTTAACTGAACTACCAAGCCCTATACAAGCTAAGGCTCAGCCAGCATTAACCCTGACGCTGCTTGTGACGCAGGTCGGTGCAAATAACACGGACCACGCCACTACGGCGGATCACTTTGCAATTCCGGCAGATTTTCTTGACCGAAGTGCGGACTTTCATGGGGAAACCTCTACTTTCGTATATCTATGCCGCGATTAATTCGCAGCGTTCGGGCCCAGCGATTTCAGATTGGCCTTTTTCATCAGGCCCTCGTACTGGTGTGACATCAAGTGCGCTTGCAGCTGCGCCATAAAGTCCATCACCACCACAACCGTAATCAGCAGCGAGGTGCCGCCGAAGTAGAACGGAACATTCCAAGTCGTTGTCAGGAACTCAGGAACCAAGCACACCACCGTGATGTACAGAGCGCCGATAACCGTCAAACGAGTCAATACTTGATCAATGTACTTGGCAGTCATTGCACCTGGACGAACGCCCGGGATAAATGCGCCAGACTTCTTCAGATTCTCAGCGGTTTCGCGAGAATCAAACACCAACGCGGTGTAGAAGAAGCAGAAGAAAATAATCATGAATGCGTACAGAACGGTGTACAGCACCTGACCCGGCGACAGTGCGTTAGCAATCTGCTGCAGGAAACCGCTCTGACCTTCGCCGAAGAAACGAACCATCGACGCTGGGAACAAAATAATGCTTGAAGCAAAGATTGGCGGGATAACACCAGCCATGTTCAGCTTCAGCGGCAAATGCTGAGTCTGAGCAGCAAACAATTTACGACCCTGCTGACGACGAGCGTGGTGCACTGGAATGCGGCGCTGAGCGCGCTCAACAAACACAACACCCCAAGTCACGAGCACTGCAAGTGCGAAGATGATCAGCACCTGCAAGCCGTTCATCGAACCTTCGCTGACCAACTGCGCGGTTGAAGCCAAAGCGCGCGGCATGTCTGCAACGATACCGGCGAAGATGATCATCGACATACCGTTACCGATGCCGCGTTCGGTGATCTGCTCACCCAACCACATCAGGAACATCGTGCCAGTAACCAAGCTCACAGCGGCAGTAAAGATAAATGCGAAGCCCGGGCTGTAAGCCACGCCGCTCTGCTGCAATGCATAAGCAGCTGCAACTGACTGGAACGTAGCCAATGCTAACGTGCTGTAACGCGTGTACTTGGTGATCGTGCGACGGCCTGCTTCGCCTTCTTTACGTAGTTCTTTCAGCGACGGCACAACTGCGGTGAGCAGCTGAATGATGATCGATGCTGAAATGTAGGGCATAACGCCCAGTGCAAAGAGTGAGAAGCGGTGAAGTGCGCCACCAGAGAACATGTTGAACATGTCCAGGATGGTGCCCTTCTGCTGATCAAACAACGCAGCCAACTGAGCAGAGTCAATACCCGGAACCGGGATATAGCTGCCAATACGGAAGACAACGATTGCAGCGAGCAAGAAGAACAGACGGCCGCGGACCTCTCCAAGTTTGGAGACGTCAGGAACCATACCGCCCGCTGCTGCTGGAGTCTTTGCCATGTCTGCTATTACTCGGAGATGGTGCCGCCGGCTGCAGCGACTGCTTCGCGCGCACCCTTGGTTGCGCCGATACCTTTCAGCGTGACTGCACGTTCCAGCTTGCCGCTCTTAACGAGCTTCACTGACAGCATGTCGTGACGGATTACGTTCTCTGCCTTCAAGGCGACGAGATCGATTTCCGTTGCTTTCATCTTGTTCAGATCTGACAAGTTGATCTCGGCAGTTGCGCGAGCAATTGCTGAGTTAAAGCCGCGCTTAGGCAGACGGCGTTGAATCGGCATCTGGCCGCCTTCAAAACCAACCTTGCCGCGGCCGCCCTTACGAGCGCGCTGACCTTTGTGACCGCGACCTGCGGTCTTGCCCATGCCGGAACCGATACCGCGAGCAACGCGGAAGCGGGCCGTCTTGGCGCCTTTAGCAGGCTTGATGGTGTTCAGTTTCATCTCAAACCTCTTCAATCTTGAGCATGAACGAAACCTTGTTCACCATACCCATGTTCTCGGGCGTGGCGGCAACGGTTACCGTCTGGTGCATACGCTTGAGGCCGAGGCCGCGAACGCAGGCTTGGTGATTCGGCAGGCGCTTGGCCAAGCTACGAATCAGCGTCAATTTAACTTGCTTGTTGCTCATGCCAGGATCTCAGCGAGAGTCTTGCCGCGCTTAGCAGCAACGTCTGAAGGAAGATTCATCTTCGACAGAGCGTTCAGCGTGGCGCGAACCATGTTGATCGAGTTACGTGAACCCAGCGATTTAGCCAGCACGTTCTGTACACCAGCAACTTCGAACACAGCGCGCATAGCGCCGCCAGCAATAACGCCGGTACCTTCCGAAGCTGGGCGCATGAACACGCGAGTAGCGCCGTGTACACCCCAAATTTCATGCTGCAGCGTGCCGGCCTTGAGAGGCACGGTGATCATGCTGCGCTTAGCCTGTTCCATCGCCTTAGCGATAGCGGCTGGAACTTCGCGAGCCTTGCCGTAGCCGAAGCCAACGCGACCAGCGCCGTCGCCAACAACCGTCAGCGCCGTGAACGTGAACTGCTTACCGCCCTTAACAGTCTTGGAAACGCGGTTAACTGCAACCAGCTTTTCCTTAAGGTCGCTGCCGGACTGGTTGTCTTCAATGTTGTACTGATTCGCCATGATTAAAACTCCAGACCCGCTTCGCGTGCTGCGTCAGCCAGCGCTTTGACGCGGCCATGGTACTTAAAGCCAGAACGATCAAATGCAACCTTGGTCACGCCGGCGGCTTTAGCGCGCTCAGCGATCAAGGCGCCTACGCGCTTGGCAGCATCAACATTGCTGGTGCCCGTCAGACCATCGATTTTCTCGACGGTGGACGCAGCGGCAATGGTCTTGCCTGCTTCAGCTGCAAACAGCTGAACATAAATGTGCTGGCCCGTGCGATGCACGGAAAGGCGTGGCACGCCCAGTACGCGGATGTGAGCGCGCGTGCGGCGTGCGCGGCGTACCCGGGTCTCATTTTTACTTTTCATATGCCTTCAATCTCGATTGCTTGAACCCATCTCGACGGTCTCGAATCCTTGCGGACGCTACGAGCCGTGCGAAACCCGGTTTACTTCTTCTTAGCTTCCTTGAGAACAACCTTCTCATCGGAATAACGTACGCCCTTGCCTTTGTAAGGCTCTGGTGGACGATACGAACGCAGCTGTGCAGCGAGCTGGCCGACCATGTGCTTGTCTGCGCCTTTGATCACGATGTCCGTCTGCGTAGGGCATTCAACGCTCACGCCGGCTGGAATCGGATGCTCAACTGGGTGCGACAGGCCAACCTGAAGGTTGACGTGCTTACCACCAACAACCGAAGCGCGGTAACCGACGCCGACCAGCTGAAGCTTGCGCTCGAAGCCTTTGGTCACGCCGTCAACCATATTGTTCATCAGGGCGCGAATCGTGCCGCCGATGGTGGTGTTGGTTTTCAGCGTCTGTTCGTTGATCGTAGCCACACCATCTTTAACGTCGATACCGACGTTAGCTGGCAATGGCAGCGACAAGCTGGCTTTAGGGCCTTTAACGATGAGATTGCCGCCTTCGATGGCGACCGTAACACCGGCCGGGATTTTCACCGGCATTTTTGCGACTCGTGACATGACTGTGCTCTGTCTGACTTATGCGACGATGCAGATGACTTCACCACCGTGGCCAGCAGCGCGCGCCTTGCGGTCGCTCACCAAGCCAGAGGAGGTGGAAATGATCGCGATACCGAGGCCGCCAAGTACTTTCGGCAGTTCATCCTGCGGCTTGAAAACGCGCAGGCTCGGCTTGCTGATGCGTTCAATGCGCTCGATGACCGGCTTGCCCTGGAAATACTTCAGGGTCAGAGCGATGGTCTTCTTGCTGCCTTCGGCAACAACGGAGAAATCGGTGATGTAGCCTTCGTCTTTAAGAACGGCGGCGATTGCTTCTTTAACCTTCGACGAAGGCGAGGTGATCTGCTTCTTGGCAGCCATCTGGCCGTTGCGGATGCGGGTCAGGAAATCTGAAATAGGATCGTGCATGCTCATATCTGTATCCTCTTACCAGCTCGCCTTCTTCAATCCGGGCACTTCGCCCTTCATCGCAGCTTCGCGCAACTTGTGACGCGCGAGGCCAAATTTCTTGTAAACGCCACGGGTACGACCCGTGATTGCGCAGCGGTTACGCTTACGCGTGTAGCTTGAGTCACGCGGCATTTTCTGCAGCGCGGTAACAGCAACCTGCTTTGCATCAAAATCAGCGTTCGGGTCAGCAATGGTTGCCTTCAGCGCTTCGCGCTTCTTGCCCAGCTTGGCGACCAATGCAGCGCGTTTTTTCTCGCGCTCGATCATGTTTCTCTTAGCCATGCTCTTAAACCCTTACTTGCGGAACGGGAAATTGAACGCGTCGAGCAGAGCCTTGCCCTGTTCGTCGTCTTTCGCGGTCGTGGTGATGGTGATGTTCATACCACGCAGCGCGTCGATTTTGTCGTATTCGATTTCTGGAAAGATGATCTGTTCCGTAATACCGAAGTTGAAGTTGCCACGACCGTCAAAACCGCGTGCACTGATTCCGCGGAAGTCGCGGATACGTGGCAACGAGATAACGATCAAGCGCTCCAAGAATTCATACATACGCTCAGAACGCAGCGTCACCTTCACACCGACCGGGAAGTTCTCGCGAACCTTGAAACCGGCGATGGACAGACGTGACTTGGTGACAACTGGCTTCTGGCCAGCAATCGCGGTCATGTCAGCAACGGCGTGCTCGATGACCTTCTTGTCGGTCGTGGTTTCGCCAACGCCCATGTTGAGGGTGATTTTAGTGATGCGCGGAACTTCCATGGCGCCAACAGCCAGCTTCTGCTGGAGCTGTGCAGCCAAGGTTTCGCGATAAACTTTTTGTAAATTCGCCATGACTGCTTCTCTTAGCCGTCCACTGCTTCTTGATTGGACTTGAAGTAACGAACTTTCTGGCGCTTTTCGCCTTCGCCTTCAAATTTGAAGCCGACGCGGTCACCCTTGTTAGCCTTCGGGTTCCACACCAGCACGTTCGAAAATTGAATCGGCATTTCTTGCTCAACGATGCCGCCAGCGACACCCGCATTCGGGTTGCCCTTCTGGTGCTTCTTAGCAACATTCACGCCTTCAACGACCAGATGTCCGGTAGCGATCACCTGGGTGACCTTGCCACGACGGCCCTTATCTTTGCCGGTGATGACGACGACTTCGTCGCCTTTCTTAATTTTGTTCATGTCCTAGCTCGACTTCTTACAGAACTTCGGGAGCAAGCGAGATGATGCGCATGAAGCGCTCACGCAGCTCGCGGGTCACTGGCCCAAAGATACGGGTGCCCAGTGGTTCCTGCTTGTTGGTCAGGAGTACAGCGGCGTTGGTGTCAAAGCGAATAGCTGAGCCATCAGGACGGCGGATCGGGAAGCGCGTGCGAACGACAACTGCATCGTGCACTTCGCCCTTCTTGACCTTGCCGCGAGGGATCGCGTCTTTAACGGTGACTTTGATCAAGTCGCCCACGCCAGCGTAACGACGCTGGGTGCTGCCCTTAACCTGAATCACTTGGACCAGCTTGGCGCCGCTGTTATCAGCGGCAACCAGGAAAGATTCTTGTTGGATCATGTCTGCTTCTCCGACTTATGCGTGGGCTGACTTGATCACTTCCACCAAGCGGAAGCGCTTTTGCTTGGAGAGCGGACGCGTTTCAACAATCGAAACGGTGTCGCCTTCTTTGCACTGGTTCGCTTCGTCGTGGGCATAGAGCTTGGTCGATTTACGGACAAATTTGCCGTAAAGCGGGTGACGCTCTTTGCGCTCGACCAGAACCGTGATGGTCTTGTCTGCCTTGTTGCTTACGACCACGCCAACCACATGGTTGCCGGGGTTCTTTTTAACGCTAGGTACGCTTGCTTCGGTCATGACGCCTTCACCTGCTGCTGACGCTGTACTGTCTTCGTGCGTGCAATCTTTTTGCGCGCATCGCGCGTCAGACTGCCCTTGTTCTGCTGGCCAATGGCCTTCTGCATACGCAGGTTGAACTGCTCTTTACGCAGGGCTTCAAGTTCAGCGTTCAGCTCCTGAGCGTTCTTGCCGCGCAGTGCTTTCACATAGTCGGTGGTCTTCATTACAGAATCGTCCGGTTTGCAAATGAAGTCTTCACCGAAAGCTTGGCGGCAGCGAGGCGGAATGCCTTGCGCGCTTCTTCTTCGGTTACGCCTTCCATTTCATAAAGCATCTTTCCAGGCTGCACTTTGGCAACCCAGTATTCAACGTTGCCCTTACCCGAACCCATTCGAACTTCGAGTGGCTTCTTGGTAACAGGAACGTCGGGGAAAATACGGATCCACAGTTTGCCGCCACGCTTTACGTAACGGGTGATCACGCGGCGGGCCGCTTCGATCTGGCGAGCAGTGATACGGCCGTGCTCGGTCGACTTCAGGCCAAATTCGCCGAAGCTGACTTTGTTGCCGTTGAAGGCGAGACCTTTATTGGTCCCCTTCATCTGCTTGCGAAATTTGGTTCGCTTAGGTTGCATCATGGTGACAACTCCAGGCTTAGGCCGCGTGGGCCTCAGCAGCTACTTCTTCTTTCTTATCGGCGCCCTTGGCGGCTTCAAACTGTTCGCCGGTGAATACCCAGACCTTAATACCGATAATTCCGTATTGGGTCTTGGCTTCGGCGGTGTTGTAGTCCACCAGTGCACGAAGGGTGTGAAGTGGAACGCGACCTTCGCGATACCACTCAACGCGAGCAATTTCAGCGCCATTCAAACGGCCGCCAACTTGAATCTTGATGCCGCCTGCACCGACGCGCATCGCGTTCTGCACCGCACGCTTCATCGCGCGACGGAACATGATGCGGCGCTCGAGCTGCTGAGCAACGCTTTCAGCGATCAGCTTGGCGTCGAGTTCCGGCTTGCGGATTTCTTCAACCGAGACGTGCACAACATCAGGCTTGAGGCCCATGATCTTGGCAACATCCTGCTTCAGCTTCTCGATGTCTTCGCCTTTCTTACCGATGACGATGCCAGGACGAGCCGAATGGATCGTCACGCGAGCGCTCTTTGCAGGGCGGTCGATCTGGATGCGAGAAACGTTGGCCTGAGCCAGCTTCTCACGCAGGAACTTGCGAACTGCGATGTCCTTATTCAGGTTATCGCCGTAGGCGCTACGTTCTGCGTACCAGTTCGACGTCCACGTGGTCGTGATGCCGAGGCGGAAACCGTTTGGATTAACTTTGTGACCCATAGTCTCTTACTCTTACTCGCCAACACGGATGGTGATGTGGCTGGTGCGCTTGCTGATGCGATCTGCACGGCCTTTGGCACGTGGGCTGATACGCTTCATCACTGGACCTTCATCAACGAAGATCTCTGCGACCTTGAGTTCGTCAACGTCAGCGCCGTTATTATTTTCGGCGTTAGCGATGGCGGACTCGAGCACTTTTTTGATGATGCCGGCAGCGCGCTGATTCGAAAACTTCAGCGTGTTGACAGCGTCACCGACTTTCTGGCCGCGCACTAGGTCTGCCACGAGGCGGGCCTTCTGCGGGGAAAGACGTACAAACTTTAGAACTGCTTGCGTTAGCATGATGAGCTCCTTACGCAGCCTTAGCAGCAGGCTTGGCGTCGGTCTTCTTATCAGCAGAATGACCTTTGAACGTGCGCGTAGGCGCAAATTCACCAAGCTTGTGTCCAACCATGTGCTCGGTGACAAACACCGGAACATGCTGGCGACCGTTATGTACCTGAATGGTGAGACCCACCATATCGGGCACGATCATGGAACGGCGCGACCAGGTTTTGATCGGCTTCTTAACGCGGGCACCTGACATGTCGCCAACCTTCTTTGCAAGGTGGTGATCAACGAAAGGGCCTTTCTTGACTGAACGTGGCACGGCTAGACCTCGTTATTTCTTGTGACGGCTACGCACGATCATGCTCTGCGTGCGCTTGTTGTTACGAGTCTTGAGACCCTTCGTCTGCTGGCCCCAAGGCGTAACCGGGTGAGGGTTACCTTGACCAGAACGGCCTTCACCACCACCATGCGGGTGATCAACTGGGTTCATCACGACGCCGCGGGTGGTTGGGCGAATACCCTTCCAACGCTTGGCACCGGCTTTACCGTATTGACGCAAGTTGTGGTCTGCGTTGCTTACTTCGCCAACGGTAGCGCGGCAGTCAGCGAGCAGCTTGCGCATTTCGCCGGAGCGCAAACGCACCGTTACATAATCGCCATCGCGAGCCACCAGCTGAACGCCTGCACCAGCCGAGCGTGCAATCTGCGCACCCTTGCCAGGACGCATTTCGAGACAGTGAATCGTCGAGCCGACCGGAATGTTACGCAGTGGCAGACAGTTACCAGCCTTGATCGCCGCGTCAGCGCCGTTCTGGATGGTGTCGCCTACTGCAACGCCGCGAGCTGCGATGACATAACGGCGTTCGCCGTCTGCAAACAGCACGAGAGCGATGTGCGCGCTACGGTTAGGATCATATTCAATGCGTTCAACTTTGGCCGGCACGCCGTCCTTGTTGCGCTTGAAATCAACCAAACGATAGTTGTGCTTATGACCGCCGCCTTTGTGGCGGGTGGTCATGTGGCCGTTGTTGTTACGGCCACCGCTTGCGTGCTGGCTTTCGACCAGCGGGAAATACGGGTCGCCCTTGTGCAAGCCTGGAGTCGTCACCTTAACTTGGTGGCGACGGCCCGGCGAGGTGGGCTTCATCTGAATAAGTGCCATGACCTTGATCCTTAGTTGGCGGCGCCGCCGGCGAAGTCAATTTCTTGACCTTCAGCCAGGGTGACGTAGGCCTTCTTCCAGTCGGAGCGTTTGCCCACGGTCTGGCCGAATCGCTTGGTTTTGCCCTTCACGTTGAGGGTTGCGACGTTCTTCACTTTTACGTTGAAGAGCTTCTCAACTGCCTCTTTGATTTCAGGCTTGCGTGCATCTGGCAGAACCTTGAAAACGGCCTGGTTGCGCTTTTCAGCAACGCGGGTCGCTTTCTCCGAAATCACCGGAGCGAGAATGATCTGATGTAAACGCTCGAAGTTCATGACAGCCAAGCCTCCAACTTCTTCACCGCATCAGCGGTCATCAAAACTTTCTTGTGACGGAGCAGAGCAACTGGGTTCAACGCTTCGACATCGCAAATGGCGACGTGCGGAATGTTGCGAGCTGACAAGAACAGGTTCTTATCGACTTCACCAGTTACCAACAGAATGTCGTTCGCACCGATCTGGCCGAGTTTCTCGATCAGGCTCTTCGTCTTAACTGCATCAACCGTGAAGGTTTCTGCGATCAAGAGATGGCCCTGACGGGTCAGTTCGGAAACGATCGAGCGGATAGCGCCGCGATACATTTTCTTGTTGACCTTCTGGCTGAAATCACGAGGAACAGCAGCAAAGGTCTTACCACCACCACGCCACAGAGGCGAGCGGATCGAGCCAGCACGTGCATTACCCGTGCCTTTCTGTTTCCACGGCTTCTTACCGCCGCCGCGAACCATGGCTTTGCTTTTCTGAGCCTTGGTACCAGCGCGTCCGGCATTCATGTATGCCGTGACGACCTGATGAATCAGGGCTTCGTTGTAATCGGCACCGAAGACGCTGTCTGAGACGGCGAGCTTGGCGCTGCTAAGTTGTAATTGAATATCCATTGCCGTTCTTCCCCGGTCACTTAACCGTAGGGCGGACGATGACGTCGCCATTAGGCGCGCCAGGGACAGCACCCTTGATCAAGAGCAGGTTGCGTTCCGCGTCCACTTTAACGAGCACGAGGTTGAGCGTAGTAACGCGCTCATTACCCATGTGGCCCGCCATCTTTTTGTTTTTCCAAACCTTGCCCGGGCTCTGACGTTGACCGATAGAACCAGGTACACGGTGGGACAGTGAGTTACCGTGAGTTGCACGACCGCCACGGAAATTGTGACGCTTCATGACACCCGCGAAACCCTTACCGATGCTCGTGCCGGTAACGTCAACTGCTTTGACGCCATCGAACGAGTCAACTTTGATTTCTGAGCCGAGCTGCAGATCGCCGCCCTCTTCGCCGTTGAGGCGAATTTCCCAGAGACCACGGCCAGCGGCAACGCCAGCCTTCTTGTAGTGACCGGTCAGAGCCTTGTTCACGCGGCCTGGCTTTTGTTCGCCAACAGCCACCTGAACGGCATTGTATCCGTCGGTTTCTACAGTTTTAACCTGAGTTACGCGGTTAGGCGTGCACTCGATGACAGTGACCGGAATCGCTTCACCAGCATCGGTGAATACGCGGGTCATGCCAGCCTTGCGGCCAATAATTGCTAAGGTCATTTGCGATCTCCCTTAGTTCACTTTGATTTGGACTTCGACGCCAGCCGGAAGATCGAGCTTGGACAGAGCGTCCACGGTCTTCTCGGTAGGGTCTACAATCTGCATCAAACGCTTGTGTGTACGAATTTCGTACTGGTCACGAGCATCCTTATCGCCATGTGGCGATACGAGGATCGTGAATCGTTCCTTGCGGGTAGGCAAAGGAATCGGTCCACGGACAACGGCACCAGTACGCTTAGCGGTCTCTACGATCTCACGCGCTGATTTATCAATCAGGCGGTGATCGAAGGCCTTAAGCCGGATGCGAATCGATTGGCTAGTCGCGGCCATGCTATTACTCAGGTCTTAAAGAGCGGAGGAACAAAGGGGCGCGAATTATACGCGCCCCCGTGGTGTAAGGGAAGTGGCTTAGGCGAGAATCTTTGTAACCACGCCGGCGCCGACAGTGCGGCCACCTTCGCGGATTGCAAAGCGGACGCCTTCTTCCATAGCAATAGGGTTGATCAGCTCAACCACCACCG
>NZ_QANS01000009.1 GCF_003052265.1 Stenotrophobium rhamnosiphilum | reverse complement strand
CTTCCAGAACGGCTTCCGTGATTACAGTCCGTTTATCGGACGCTATGTAGAATCAGATCCGATCGGGCTGAATGGAGGAAGCTGGTCTACCTATGGGTATGTAAATGGAAATCCGATTGGGAATATTGACCCGAATGGACTTCAAACTTTGGTTCTACCTCGACCAATCATAATTCCAATAGTTCGGCCCGCGCCGATAACGCAAACAATTGACCCAGCTCTTCCAATACCCAATACAGGCCAACCGCCGGATGACCCATTTAACCCAAAATGCATGGCGTTAGCAGCGAAAATCGTCAACTTGAAAAAAGATATTTACGATAAAAGAATTCCTGACTTGGAGGAAAATCCCGGAAATCTTCCTGAAAGAATCGGCCCGGGCGAAAAGTTAAGAGATACAGTCAGAGGACACAGAAAACTCTTAAATCGCCAGCTTCGGCGTCTACGAGAGCTTGAAGATCGCTATCAAAAAGAATGTTCTTCGAAGTGTTAAGGAGCAGGCATGGCAAATAATCTTCACAAGAATATTGACGCATACAGGACAGAACTTGAAAAGTGCGCTGGCAAGAAGTGTGAATCGATATTTCAAAAAATAGCGGATCAGTATGAAGATGATTTATTAGAGGTTGAAAATTTTCCTGATGAATATTTTACTTTCGTTCTTGAGCTGCTTTCTAATGAAAATTTCTACTCGAAAAAGGGACTTTGGAACTTTTTACTTGTGCTCGGAACCGAGCAAGGAAAACTACGCGTGCAGCACTATCAAGAATTGGCAAAATGTATTACGAATCACTATGGAAGATATCTTGATGAAGATCTTTGCTTAGCTGTTTGTGATTTTATTGCACGAAACTATTCCACTACAGATGCGCAAAGTCTGTTTGATAAGATGGCTCTGACAGAGAACAAAAAACCTGAAAAACTACGCGGATTTGTTAATGATGGCTTAAGAATTTTGCTAGCTGAAGATAGGCGAAATCGAAACAAGGAAATAGGGAGCCAAAGCAAATAGCCAGCTGAACCTCACGCTCCGCCCTAATTGCTCATTAGGGTCCAGTAGCCTTTTGGTGCGCCGCATTTGCAGCGCGCCGCCCTAGTGCCAACACCCGCGCCACGAGCACCATTCAATAATGCTCAGAACTGCAATTAACCTGCAGAAATCTCTGTTATTGGCGCATTCTAGAAGCTATATTCCCTGATATCTTCCGAGACACACAGCGGATTGGCTTTGTAAATCCTTATAAAAATAGTAGCTTAGGGGTATCTCCCCACTGAATTTATAGCCTTGTTTTTCGAAATTGCCTATAAATTACCCTGATAGCAGCGAACTAGTGGAGACGGTCTCGCTGAAGACTGCGTCCACCACCAATAAATAAAAGCCCAGCTCATGCTGGGCTTTTTTGTGGCTTAGAATTGAAGTAGAAGACCACGAAAGCGTCTTATCTTCATCCGCATACCTGCAAGCGCCGCCTACAAAAGGTTTGGCGTTACGATAAGAAAAGTACAAAACAAGGGAGAACCTTATGAATTGGAAACTCGCTCTAATAGCCATTGCTGTGTTTTGCAGCGCCTGCACAGACAACGCCGCAAACGGGAAAAAGGTTGTGGACAGTGGACTAAAGTCTCTCGAGGACAATTTGAGCCGCCAAGTTTTGGACCAGCCGGCCTTCAGGGAGGCATTGGAGGAAAACAAAGCCAAATGGATACGCGTGGCACCCGGAAACAAAACTCATTGCACGGAATTGACGCACAACGTTTTCGATGAAGGCTATATCCGCTGCATGAACGGATACGAAGCTGAGGTCGTGAAACAAAGCAACGGCAAGGTCCAAATTGTACAAATAGAAAGCCCAACAGTACGTTGAGGATGACTAGTGTGCAGCCATCCAACACCACTCCTTCCTGATCACGTCTGCTTCTTACGATAAGCGCCTGGTGATTCACCAAACCAGCGTTTGAATGCTGTCTGAAAAGTACTCTGCTCCGAATATCCCAGCAGAAACGTGATTTCCGACAGCGCAGCTTCTGGCATGCGCAGTAAACGTTGCGCTTGATCGCGTCGCACTTGATCGAGCAATTCACGATAGCTCAGGCCGCATTCTTCAAGACGGTACTGCAGCGTGCGTGGTGCCACGCCCAAGCTTTCGGCGATCTCTTCCATGTTGACGCGGCCGCTGCTTAGTCGCCGCAGCACTTGCACTCGAACTTCGCGCACTGCTTCTGGCTCGGTGCGCAGTTCCTGCATCTGCACATCCGCCTGTGCCAAGAGCAAGTGATACATATCGCTGTCAGAGTGAGTGATCGGCAGTTGCAAATATGTCGCCGGAAACACCAGCTTGGTCACTGCCTGCGAGAAACACGGAGGGCTACCGAAGATACGTTCGTAAACGCGTGTGTCGCCGGAATTCGAAAACGTAAAGTGTGCTTCGGTTTTCAGCTCCGGATAGCCGGTGTAGCGGCGCGCGAACATGGCCCAGCTCGCCATCGCAATCTGCATAAACAAAGGTGATGGCGCTTCGGTTAGTGGCAACCACTGTAGTTCGACCATATCGCCGTTCTGCACTAGACGACTCTCGTTGACTTCATCAACCAGACGCTCAAAACGTTCGACGATGCTGATGACATCGCCCATCGTCGGACAACTCATGGCGGCGAAGCCGACGAGTCCCCAATGTCGCGGGTTGATTGTCTCTGCCACTTTCAACGGCAAATCCGGATCGACAGTGAACTGCACTGCTTTTTCAAACATGTCTTGCCACTGCGTGATGGCGATGCGTCCACCTGAGCCGAGTGCAGCAAGTTGCGTCAGCACTGTCGCCGGATACACCGTCTCAAGAGTCACGCCTTGGGCTTGCAAGTATTCCAGCAGCGCCTGCACATAGCCCGCGCGTACGGTCCCGGCGCCAGTGGTGTAGTGAGCCAAATTCTCCTCCTGCGTCAATTCCAAATCGTCTTGCGGATTCTCGCAAGACGGGCCGAGCCACGCCCTTTACCGTACGCGCAGTGAGTGCAAGGTCTTATCACTATAACTGCCATCTAGTGCAAAACAGGAGAGTGTATGAATCACAATAAACAACGGGGCTTCGGCTTGCGTCATTTGCTGGGCGCTGCGATCACCGCGCTGGGCCTGCTGGGCACGATGCCGGCCAGCGCCGGCCCCTTCGATATCTCGCCTACGGGCGCAAACGACTGGAACTGCCGCCCGACTACGGCGCATCCGCGTCCTGTTGTACTGGTGCACGGCACGCTCGCGAACATGAGTTACAACATGACGACAATCTCGTCAGCGTTGAAGGACGATGGTTACTGCGTGTACGCACTCAACTACGGTGGCAATGGATTCACACCTATCACGCTGTATCAGGTGTATGGCCTCGCCCCGATGGAACAGTCGAGCGTGGAACTAGCGCAGTTCGTTGACCGGGTGCTGACATCCACTGGCGCGAGCAAGGTCGATATTATCGGCCACTCTCAAGGCGGCATGCTTCCGCGTCACTACACCAAGTTCAATGGCGGCGCGTCCAAGGTCAACCACATTATCGGCATCGCGCCGAGTAATCATGGCGGCGATCTTGCAGGCTTCAACAAGCTGTTGCAGGCAACCCCAGCAGCATTGTTGATCGGCAACGTGGCAGTAGGAACCTGGTGCCCCGCTTGCATGCAACAGAACGCTGGCACCGCATTTATGACCAACCTCAACGCTGGTGGCGACACCCTGCCGGGCATCACGTACACGGTCATTTCAACTAAGTACGATCAAGTGGTCACGCCCTACACTTCGCAAGCCCTTGTTGGGCCGAATGTCACCAACATCGTGGTGCAGAATCAATGCCCGTACAACACCTCGGAACACCTCAGCTTGGTCGCCGATGCGCTCACATTGCGTAATGTCCGCAACGCGCTTGATCCAGCTAACGCAGTGACTCCGACTTGCAATAACTTCGGCCCGTTCACCTATCCATAACTGTTGTTACGGTCATGCACCGAAGGCATTGCTGCCGTCGGCGCATTGATAGCTTGATGGACACCAATTTGATTCCCCTTCAACAAATAAAAGAAAGCCCGCAGCAGGGGAACTGCGGGCTTATCAAGGGAGCGAAGGTAAGGGGAACCTTCTAGAGATCAGGGGGAGGACCTCGTGAGACCTAATCTACAGATGCAATATGACTGTTAGCTGAACGCTGCTAACTAATCTTTTGCAGAATCAAATTGCGGTTTAAAGGCTCCGACAAAGGCGTTACGAAGAACGTTGAGAACAGCGCTCAATACATCAACACTCGGATCATCGATCTTTCCGGAAAACGGAACTTTAGATGCGAGTTGATTCTCGGCCTGATTGCGGAATAGGAAATTAACGACGTCGCCCATTGTGTTGGAGAAGAAGCGCAACGGCTGCAGTTTATGATCTGAAGCTGTTTCCCAATGTTCCAATTTCAACTCATGGAATAAAGGCTTCACATATCCCTCAATATTTCCCTTCTCTGCATTCGCCTCAATCACCAGATCAAGCGTCCCACCACTGGGATCTACCGGCGTATATGCGTGCATGAAGTTGCGAAGCGCTTTAACCGGGAAAGCGATCAACTTTAATTTAAGTTTGAAATCCGCTTCCTTTTTGAAGGGATTAAAAAACACATCCGTGAACAGATTCGAGCGATCCATCGCCTGTGCACTAAGCACCAGGTGCGATGGCCGATTGCTCGCAAGCTTGTCGCTATTCGCCAGATTAGTCAGTGTCGCCTGTGTTTTTGACAAATAAATATTTACTGGCGGATTGCTGAAATGATCGTAGTAATGAATTTCTCCATTAATAATTTCTAAGCGATCGATGCGAAACGGCGTGATTTCGCCGACGACATTCACCCAGTTAACACCAAAACCTGACTGTGCCTCTTTACCAGCGTGTGCCGCCGCGAAGTTTATTTTTGGATTGTGCGCAGCAATCTCAGCAACGATGAGTCCCTTGAACAATGAGCCCCAAAGAATGGCGACATCGACAGTTGTGGCCGTGAACAGTGGTTCATTGGTAGCACTGTTTAATTGCTCGAGCGTGATGTTCTGGAGCTGATAAGAACCCGCAAGCAACGAGACCGAGAGACCATCGACGTGGCCCCGATAATTCGGCAGGTTTTCCAAACGGTGATTGATGTAGGTCTTCATCGCAAGCGGAAGCACCACATATCCGCCAACGATCACCACCAAGGTGACCGTCAATATGACAAGCCATTTTTGTTTTTTAGTCACGATATGCTGCATCGGCGAACACCCTCTCACATCCAAAGCCTTGTCCAGATGATCAGGCTTATATCACTTCATCTGCCAGCACTTGGAAGCTTTCGAGCGTATGCGGTCCAAATGTGGTGGTGATCGCAACGTCAGCGGCATCCCGACCACGCGCGATCAGAACGCGACCAACACGACGCTGGTTATTGCGCGGATCAAACGAATGCCATCGATCGCCTAAATAGACTTCCATTGATCCGGCGAAGTCCATCGGAGCATCAACTTTTGGCACGCCGATGTCTCCCAGGTACGCAGTGCAGTAGCGCGCCGGGATATTCAGGCAGCGACATAAGGTGATGGCCAGATGCGCGTAATCGCGACACACGCCCTGCTTTTCATGGAAGGTTTCCCAAGCGGTCTTCGTCAACCGCGCGTATTGGTAGCCAAAGGTAATGTGCTGATGAACGAAATCGCAGACTGCTTGCACACGCGCCCAGCCCAAAGGAGTAGGCCCGAATAGTTTCCATGCGATATCCGTAAATAGATCCGTCTCGCAATACCGACTAGCCAGCAAATAAACCAAAGTGTCTTCAGGCAATTCTTCGACGGGATGCTGCACCGCATCGAACACGATAGGCTCGGCGATGCCTTGATCTTCGATCAAAGTGTCCGTGCTAATACGAATGAGCCCAGCTGGTGCGACGATACGACTGCACCAATTGCCGTAGCCATCACAGTACATCGTGATGGGAACAACAGGATCCGTCTGGAGAAGATTGGGTCGTATCAAATCCGCAGCGCGAGAATGATGCACTTGCATGTTAAGGATCATCGGCGTCGGTTGTGGACACTTATAAATAAGTTCGCAACCCAAGTGAATTTGCATGTTCGTCTCCGATAAGTAATGCATCAATTCCGGAGCGACCGGCATTAACGTTATAAAAGTTTCAGTGGCTCTACTAAAGTCTTCAGCAGACGAGTCAGGCGGAGCGCCCACGCCTCTTGTCCAATTTCATCAGCGATCAAGTCCTGACGAATTTCAATTTCAACGTGCGGAATTTTGCGTCGCTCGCCGTACTCTGGAACCGTGTAGTCGGTCTCGTCGCTAACTGAGTAGGGTTCGTTTTCACCCACAACTAAATCTTCTTCTGCACGCAATGCTGCGCTCAACAAATGGGCTAGTCGCGCATCGCGGTTATAGAGAACGCCGACGTGCCACGGCCGCTTTTGGTCGAGATACACCGGAGTGAAGCTGTGCACAGCGATAAGCACCATCGCTTGACCACGACTTTCTCGGGAATCGAGTTCTTCTCGAATGCGACGGTGATAAGGCGTGAAGATTTCATCTCGCCTCTTCTGCGCGTCGTTTTTAGAAATATGCTGGTTGCCCGGGATTAAAGTGCGCTCACTGATCTTCGCTATTGAGTCAGGACTGTTAAGCGGACGGTTGCAATCAATCACCAAGCGGGAATACGGCTGAAGAATGACCGTGGCATCGAGTTTGTCCGCGAGCTTTAGCGCTAGTGCAGCTGCGCCAATGTCCCAGCCGATATGTCGCTGCACTTCCGCTTCTGGAAGGCCTAATGAATCCAACTTTTCAGGTATTCGCGTCCCGGCGTGATCACAGATCAAGAAATATGCGGATTGACCTGCGGCATTCTCGACCCTGATGGGTTGAGGCTCATGAGCACCCAACAAGGGCTCGTTTGCGGAGTCATCCGTTCGCAAGGTCATCTTCCATTCGTACAACGCTTTCAGAAACGCGGAGTATTCGAGGTAGATCCGCGATTGTAAAAATAACGTAGGCGAACGCGAGGGTCTGTGCGGTATCAAACATTGAGATAAGAGTCTTAGATATCGCTGTGGTCACACGATCCTAACACCGTTCAGTTACTAGTCAGGTTGAATCTGTAGATTGGGTGTCACGAGATTCACTCCCTGATCTCCAGAAAGTTCCCCCGACTTTCGCTCCTTGATAAGCCCGCAGCGTTCCCCCGCTGCGGGCTTTCTTTTTTATTAGCGTAATGTTGGTATCGTTGTAACTTGTGCGATACCAAGAAATATTCCACCGATAACATTCGGATCGGAAGTCGGAGTCTGCAATGAATTTTTTATCAAACTCTTTCGCTGCACGCTTCTCAACGCTGCTGATCTGCTCTGTAATATTTGTAGCATCTAGCGTGGTTGCGGTAGTACACAACCTCCAATGGGCTTGGCTAGCCACGATGACCGGCGCACTGACACTACTGGGCGTACGGGACCTCATACAAGTTCACCATTCGATTCTGCGTAACTATCCGATCATTGGGCATCTGCGCTTCATGATTGAATCGGTCCGTCCAGAGATACGTCAATATTTGCTTGACGATAAAAATGATGCAGAACCGTTCTCTCGCGCTCAGCGTTCGCTGGTCTATCAACGTGCAAAGCGAGAAGAAGATAGACAGCCTTTCGGCACCGAACACAATGTTTATGGCGATGGTTACGAATGGATCAATCATTCCATGCGGCCAGCGCATATTAAGGACAATGACTTTCGCATTAGCGTAGGCGGTGAGCGCTGTAGTCAGCCGTATTCCATTTCGCTGATGAATATATCTGGAATGAGTTTTGGCGCCTTGTCGGCCAACGCAATTCTTGCCTTGAATCGCGGCGCTAAGATCGGCAACTTTGCACATGACACTGGCGAGGGCTCAATCAGTCGCTATCACCGCACTCAGGGGGATGAACCGGGAGGCGATCTGATCTGGCAAGTCGGCAGTGGCTACTTCGGCTGCCGCGATGACAATGGAAACTTTGATGCCGTGCGCTTTGAGGCTCAAGCACGCTCCCCGCAAGTGAAGATGATTGAGATCAAACTTTCGCAAGGCGCCAAACCCGGCCATGGCGGAATACTGCCTGGAGCAAAAGTCACCGCCGAGATCGCGGAAGCACGCGGCGTTGTCCAAGGCATGGATTGCGTCTCTCCAGCGCAGCACACCGCTTTTTCCACGCCAACTGAATTTCTACAGTTCCTGGATCAACTACGCACCCTCTCTGGCGGCAAACCCACTGGTTTCAAATTCGCGTTAGGTCATCCTTGGGAATTCTTCGGTATCTGCAAAGCAATGCTGGAAACAAATGTATTGCCAGATTTCATCGTCGTTGATGGTGGCGAAGGCGGCACTGGTGCGGCACCTCTGGAGTTTCTCGACCACATCGGCACACCACTGCAGGAAGCACTCTTATTAGTGCACAACACGTTGGTCGGCCTGAATCTGCGAGACCGTATTCGCATTGGTTGCAGCGGAAAGATCATCTCCGGCTTCGATATGGCGCGAATGTTGGCCTTCGGTGCGGACTGGTGCAACGTCGCACGCGGCTTTATGTTTGCATTGGGATGCATCCAATCGCAGTCCTGCCATACCGACCGCTGCCCCACCGGCGTCACCACACAAAATAAAAGCCGTCAGCGTGCGCTTGTTGTGCCAGACAAGGCCGAACGTGTCGCTAATTTTCATAACAGAACGCTGCGTGCACTCGGTGAACTCATCAGTGCAGCAGGCTTGCAACATCCTTGCGATCTGAAGCCGCACCACATCGTACGGCGCGTTTCTGGAAGCGAGGTGCGGCTCGTCTCTGACCTTTATAAATTTGTAGCGCCCGGAGAACTGTTGGAGAACCCCACGGCACACAGCGTCTACAATTTATATTGGCCGATGGCCTCGGCTAAGAGTTTTGATCCTCAGAAGCTAGCGAGTGCGGAGCCTACGCAGAGTTGACTTAAGCACTGATACGATTTTCTTTCCAGTTATCAGCTCGACCACCGCCTGACTAACCTCTCGCTCTCTATGCTGAGAGCGGATGGCCGGTTGTTTGATCCTTGCGCGATTCTCGTCAGAACCACGAATTTTCTTGGCCGACGACCCTACTCTGGATTTTCTCGTTTTTGCATTGACTTTATTTTTGTCTTTCACAATAACCTCCTTACTACACATCATTAATTGCGACGCGTTGTTCGCTCGATGTTAGATATGGCCCGTGAATAACAAGATCAACACAATGACCAAAACAAGGCCGAGTCCACCACTGGGGTAATAGCCCCATTCGCGGCTATGAGGCCACGCTGGCAAAGCGCCGACCAGAAACAGTATTAAGACAACTAATAAAACAGTGCTAAGCATGGCTTGATCTCCTAAGAAGAATCATCTGCAAAGCAAGCGGGCAGTCAGACACATGTCGTAAATGCAGCGATCAGCATTTCTTTGCAGGCAATCCAGTGTTTTGATTCTCCCAGTCACGCTTGGCGACGTCCGCTTGTTGTCGCACATAGCGCGCCATGCACTGAATCACCTGCGGAACTGTCCGCCTGTTTGCGTTGAGGCGCGAAGACATGCGTCTGTGCGATACCGTACAGATTCCGCGCGCTCTAGAAAGTACGTTGGAGCGACTGAGCGCGGAGGATCTCCAACGCTCCATTCGAGAGCGCACCATTGTCCGACAAACCGCAGCCCCAGCAGAATCATCTTCTGGCAGCCTTGTCGCCCGAGGTGCAAAGCCGCTTATTCCCACATCTGGAACTTGTAACGCTGCCGCTGCGCGGACTCTTGTATGAATCCGGAAGCACGATGCGCCACGTTTACTTTCCAACGGACTCTATTGTGTCTTTGCAGTACGTGATGGAAAACGGAGCGTCGACTGCGATTCTGGTGGTCGGCAACGAGGGCTTGCTCGGGATTACGCTCTTTATGGGCGGTGAGAGCACACCCAGCCGCTCGCTCGTACAAAGCGCGGGTTATGCCTATCGCCTTCCAAGAGCCAAGGTGAAGGAAGAGTTTAATCGTCACGGTCAGCTGCTACTGCTGATGCTGCGTTATACGCAGGCCCTCATCACGCAAATTGCACAGACTGCAGTGTGCAACCGTCAACACACGATCGACCAACAGCTCTGTCGCTGGCTGTTGCTTTCTATTGACCGCCTGTCGCGCCATCACTTAACCATGACGCAGGAATTCATTGGCAACATGCTCGGAGTTCGCCGTGAGAGCGTCACAGATGCCGCAAGGAAACTCCAACAATTGGGCGCGATTACTTATGCACGCGGACTGATCAAGGTGCTTGACCGATCAAAACTCGAAAGCCTGAGTTGCGAGTGCTACGGAGTAGTCAAAAAGGAAACGGATCTACTGCTGAATTACATGCCTCAGCGCCAAGTGATCACGAATACCGAGTCCATTCCGACGGTGACACTTCCGACGCCGCAGTAGCGCTCACCGACCTTTAAAGCGGAGACGTCTCGCTTATTTGCGTTCTCGGCCGCTCGCGGAAGATCGAGCGCTTTCTAGTTTTTGCTCTATCGATGTCAACGCTTTTATTTGCGCTCTAACATCTGCCAGTTGTTCATTTAAATCTCTCGTATCGTTGGAAAGCGCTTTTACTTTGCCTTCCAAATCGTACGTATGCTTTGCTATGTCCACTCGCGCTCTCAAATACATGCGAACCACTTGGGGAAGCGAGCCTGTATTGGACTGAAGTTCTTCGATCAGTTTCTGTGCTTTGATCAGATCAGCGCGCGTATGCCCTGGCGTAGTTAACGCCAATGCCAAGCGCATTTTATTTTTCTCTGATGGTTCCACATCGTATTGATGCTGAAGGTTCGCGTTCAATGTTTTCTGCGATGCAGCATCTGCTGCAAGAATCTGTTCTCTCAACATCAACAGATCCTCAAGCTGAGCAATTGTCGCGTGATCGTCGGAAATCGACAACGATAGCTCTTCGGTGAGCAAAACAGGCTTGGCTATTGGCACTTCTGCTGTCGGCCCGCAGCTTGTTAGGCCAAGACAAAGCAATGTAACAAATGGCAGTAAAACCAGACTGGATTGCGGTGCTTTCACGAGAGCTTCCCGATGGAGTTGTTGTTGCTTAGTACGGGAGGCACAAGAAAACCGACTCGCCGTAGCTAAAACGTATCTCGATCAGGATTAGTGCAATAAATGCAGAGAAGGCTGAGAAAGCCCCTACACCTTAACACTTGTGGATGCGGCGCTTCGCAATACTTTTGATGGCGAAAGCCATCATCGCACAGACTTACGCTGCATCTCGATGGCTTTATTACGCATGCCACTCACCGATGCTGCGAGTCGCTTGCGTAGATCTCCAAACATCCTTCCGTTGGCGAGAGAAACTCTGAGCAAATAGATCTCGCTCACGAATAGTCCTGATGCTCCGCGCGAGATCGTGATCAGTTCTTCGATGTCTGTTCTTCCAGAGGCGGTCCACTTCTCGTAAGAACTACTATTGAGAAGCTGAGTCCAGCGCTCCCAAGAGCGCTTGCAGTTATTGTCTAGCTCTTGAAGATCGCCGCTGCTGATTTGTCCGTCTGTTTCCGTAGCAGACAGCACCTCGACGAATAGAACGGCTAGCGCTTCGAGTTCTGCGCCGAGACGATACGCGGTGCCGAATTGGCTAGGCGTTAAACCGGCCAATGACTGGAACGCAGTCGCGTCCATGTTTGCGTGGCTACAGCGGTAGACTTTCCACGGTAGGTTTCAATCTGCAAAGATTTTCCATCATCGCTGAGCCGCGCTTTGCATTGATAGGTTCTGCCTTCGCCGTGGCAGTAGATGTAAGCGCCAGACCATTCCAGATAGTGCGCAGAGCGCAAGCCGGCAATAATTCTCATACCTTCCAGCGGACGCGATCGCAATAAAGGATCAGGATGGAAGACATCCGTTTTATTTTTCCCGATCACGGCTGGCGGAACGATGTCAGCCAATCCCTCGTCGCCATTAAAGATCGGGTGTGCAAGTTTCACGATGCGGCCGTCGTAGACGTCAGCGTTCTGATAAATCGCGATGATTGCGTCGTCGTGATTATTGGAATGCTTAAGCCAATATCCCGTGATGTCTTCTTCGATTTCTGACACGAGCCCCTGCATTGCAGCCATCTTCAGTGCAATAGGGACTCGTGCCATCGTCGACAGAAACGCCATGGTGAGCCTTGGGGTCACTCGTTTATTCCGTAGCTTGTCGGCTAAGAATCACCAACAAAGCAGCGAGTTCTCTGCTGCCATTGGTCGCTTGTACATTGCGCAGCGTTTTCTGTGCGTCCGCCATGCGGCCAGCGACCAACTGTGCATAGCCTAAATGCAGGATCGCGCCGCCAGGGTCTTTTAGATTCCCCTTTGCAACACCTTGCTGCATGAGCGGAATGCCTTTCTCGTACTGACCGTATCCAACATAGTTCAAGCCGGTGACGATCAATCCATCGCCATTAGCGAGCTTCGCCGCTTGGCGTTCGCCATCGGCCAACGTCGCTTTGTCCGCAGCAACTTTTCTTTCGACCAAGGCCTTGAGTCTGTTCTGTCGCTCAATTTCGGCAGCAGGGCCTTTCCCTAATAAGCCACGGTCGTAACCTTGCTTGAGAAAGCCAGCAGCCTCACCAGGAAAACCATCTTGCAGCGCGAGCTGTGCGGCTTCCATAAAGTCGCTGGCGCCGTCCAAGGTTCCGGTTAGTTTGCGAATGCGGTAGACATCAAGGTTGAGACGATTAGAGAAACCGGGCTGACTGCCAGTGCGCAAAATCAAATCCAACCAATAACTCTTCTTCGGATAGAAAGTCACCATGCGACGCAACGCAGCGAGATAATCTGCTTGAGCATTTCGCTTCAATGCACAGCTAGCTAAAAGTTGTAGCTGTTGCTCCGTTGGACTTTTACCGGCGCGCTCAAGGTCATCAATCATGGCGTTGAGTTCTTTCTCAGCTTCGGCATATCGCTGAGAAACATAAAGTGCCTGCGGCAAAAGCTCTAAAGTTGCAGCACTGGTGCCACCACCCGCGCGATACCGCTGCAGATAATCAATCGCCTGCGGATATTGCTTTGCGGAGTAGCTCAGTCGCACCAATGCATCAAGCAGGGGCAGCTTCTCTTCTGGCGGAAGCAGTGGTGACTCAAGCACTGCATTAAACGATTTGATCGCCGTTGCTGCATCACCTACACCCGCTGCGGCGCTGCCACGCAGTCGACGCAGAATGTAGGTCTCATATGGCGATGGATCACTGACCTTGGATTCGGCTTCATCAAGCTTGGCGAGCGCTTCTTTGTAGCGCTTTGCTTGAACTGCGTCTTGCACAGCTTTGAGCGGATCTTCCAATTGAGACCGCATCGAATTTTTTTCAGCAGCAACCGCTATTGATGGAGCACCAACAGCAAGCAGCGCCGACACGATGACGGCTCGCGCGAGGCCAGATAGGATATTTTTATTTTTCATTGCTGCTCCTATTGGTGCATAAACTGTTCGTTTCCAACCAGTCCTATTTGCTTGATGCCAAGCCTTTGTGATGCCGCCATGACGGCTGCGACGTATTTGTATTCAACGAGTTTGTTGGGACGGATATGCAGCTCTGGCTGAATCGGCTGTTGCGCTTCAATTCTCAAATGATCTTCGAGCGATTTACGATTCGGCAGAACGTTTCCGTTCCAGATATACGTGCCATCAAAATCCACTTCCAGAATTACAACCGGCGGCGGCGCTGGCGGCACTGCCGTGGTGGGTTGCGGCATGTCGAGCTTCACGGCGTGCGTTTGCACAGGAATCGTGATGATCAGCATGATGAGCAGCACCAACATCACGTCGATCAACGGCGTGGTGTTGATATCAACAACAACTTCCGGATCACCGGAACCATTGCCTTGACCAATGTTCATGCCCATGAGAGCTCTCCTTGCCGATATTTTTTTAAACTTTTTGGATTGAACATTTCTATCCTTTCGGCGGTGGTTCGGTGATGAATGCCACCTTGACGATGCCTGCACGCTGACAGGTCACCACCACTTCACCCACTGACTCATAACGCACGCGCTCATCGCCGCGAATATGTACTTCAGGCTGCGGTTCTTTCACGGCTTCCACTTTCATTTTTTCGAGCAGCAATTGCAGGTCAGGCACGCGGCGATCATTCCAGTAAATACCGCCATCTCGATCGACTGAAATGGTGATGTTCTCTGGCTTGGTTTGCGTGGGCTGATTCTTTTCTTGCGGCAAGGTCACAGGCGCCGTTGGCGTCACAACCGGAATCGTGATCAGGAAGATGATTAACAGCACCAACATGATGTCGACGAGCGGGGTCGTGTTGATCGACGCGTTGAGTTCGTCGTCGCCATCACTAGTGCCGGGGCCTATTTGCATGGACATAACAGACGCTCCTTAGCTCAGCTCCAGAACAATCATGCGCCGCGGCGGCTTGCCGCCTCGCCTACACGTGCGCCTGAAATCAATACCGAATGTAGATCGCCACCAAATGCACGAACCTTGTCCATCGCCGCTTTGTTACGACGCACCAACCAGTTGTAGCCCATGACCGCAGGCACAGCGACCGCCAAACCCATGGCTGTCATGATCAGTGCTTCACCCACCGGACCTGCCACTTTGTCGATGGACGCCTGGCCTGAAATACCGATGGCCGTCAGTGCGTGATAAATGCCCCACACCGTGCCGAACAAACCCACGAACGGCGCGGTTGAACCCACGGTTGCAAGAACCGCCAAGCCTTTCTGCAATTCGCTTTGGATTTCATCAACAGCGCGATTCACTGTCATCGTCACCCACGTTGAGAGATCAACCTGCTCAACCATCGTGCCTTCGTGATGCTCGTTAGCGCTCATGCCACGTTCAGCGATATACCAGAACGGGCTACCGGCTTTAAGTGTTTCAAGACCTGCGGCAACCGAGCGTGATTTCCAGAACGTTGCGTTCGCGCTCTTAGCCTGAATCATGATCTTGCGCTGGTCATAGAGCTTGGCAAACATGATGTACCAGGTTGCTGCAGACATGATCAGCATTAAGAAGAGTACGCCGCGTGCGATGAAATCGCCGCCACTCCAAAGCGCTTGAATGCCATAAGGGTTGGCCACCTGCTCGACCGCTACAGCCGGTGCGCCAGCCGAAGCAGCGGCAGCAGCGTCTGCTGCAATAACATCAGCTGCAACAGGTTCGGCAGCAACGGCCGCTGGCGTGGCATCCGCCGCAAATGCTGCTTGCGGTGCGAGTGCAACTACAGAAACAAATGCCAATGCAGCAAGCGTTAAACGCCACGCGGGGACTGCAACAACTTCAAATGAAAACTTCATCTCTCTCTCCTCTTAAATTCATTTACTTATGGTCAGGCTGTGCGACAGTTAGTACGCCTCACCTTCTGTGGTTACGACTGCAATCAATTTGGAATGCGCCAGGTGTATTTGAGTTCTGCCCATGATTCTTCCTCGACTCCATTTAAAGTCCCGGGTGTGAATCGGCAGCGACTCAGTGCTGAACGAGCTGCTTCATCCAAACGTGGATGTCCGCTGCTGTCTCTAACCTTGCTTTCCTTGACGCGACCTTTGATGTCGATCAAGAACTGAAGCGTGACGGTTCCCTTTTCGCCAAGTCGCAATGACAGCGACGGATACTCTGGCTCTGGGCAATTACGCTTTGCATTGATCACAGGCGGCACATGCTGCGGCGCCGGAACTGGCGGCACGGTTGTTACCGGTGTCGGCTCTGGCGAAACTGCTGCGATCGCGTTTTGTGGCGGAGGTGCTGCCACTCTGATTTCCGGCAACGGCACAAATGCCGCAGGTGGCGGCGTTAGCATTGGCGGAGGTGGTGGCGGAGGTGGTGGCTCCTCGTGATGCTCTTCTTCAACGATCTTTGTTTCAATTGGTGGCGGCAGTACTTCCACCGTTTTGCGGGACAAGCCCACCACCAAGGCATACAGCAGGATCGCGTGCAGCAGCACAACAAAACCAATGTTGAGCACCCTGCGCTTCTGGTCCGGTCGCTGACCAAACTCCATCTGTTCTCTCCTAGCCGCAAGAATTGCAGTCGTTTAATTAGCGGGCTGAATATTTCGCACGCCTTATATTTACTAATGAAGTGACTCGTACCGCTTCATGCATTTGCTGGAGGGGCTTTTCCTACAAGCGCATCGCCAGCAACAACAATCTTCTTTACTCGTACCGCTTTATTCACATCGTTAAAAAAAATGGGCATCGCGGGAGTTCACGTGCCCAAAGTCAGGTCAAACCAGCTGAACGAGAAAATGGCTGTACTCTCGTTCTTCGGCACGTCATCCGATCTGGTCTGTCCTGTCGCTCGGACCGCCCGTTTTCACGGGCATCTATCTATAAGACGCAGGGCAAAGCAAAAACCGCATTGCCGCTGCAAAATTTTTTTGTAAAGAATGGCAAGAGCCTTTC
The DNA here is from genome assembly GCF_003052265.1 of Stenotrophobium rhamnosiphilum. GTDB lineage: Bacteria > Pseudomonadota > Gammaproteobacteria > Nevskiales > Nevskiaceae > Stenotrophobium > Stenotrophobium rhamnosiphilum. Next base: position 43,551 of record NZ_QANS01000009.1, on the reverse strand, counting down.
AACGGTCCCCGCCACCCGAAGCACGCGCACTCATTTCGGTAGATCGCGTCCATCTTTGGGTCATACCGAACAGTGGAACCCCAAGATATCCGTGGAGATCCAGCGTGTTGGCGTCGATGATGGTTAAACGAACCGAGTAGGTGTTGCCGTCGTCAGGGTTGTAGATCGTGCCGCCCTGCCAGTGTCCTTGGCCGTTAAAAGTCAGGCCTTTGATGATGTCCTGGCCTAACAACGTCTTTTTGCGTTTCTCAGAAACAGGATTCTTTACATCGTTCTTGACCACGCCGTCCGTAGAACCAGCGACCCGCCCTTGATAGACATCGCCTGCACGGTAGATTTCGACGTAACCACGCTTATCTGCATCAAGCCAAACCCCTACAACCGCATCGGCAGCCGGCGCGCTATACGCCGGTGCCGATACGAACAACATGCAGATCAAAACAAGAAAGCATTGAACACTTCGCATCACCGCACGCTTACTCCGCGCCAAAGTGGTAAGTCATGTTCAGACCATAGGTACGTGGATTTGCAAAGATCTGCCCGGTCGCACCGTTCACATCCGTGAGCGGAATACCGCTGACCAGATAATCATCTTTGTTCAGAACGTTCTTGCACCAGAGCGCAATTTCCGTCCGCGCATCGCTAGACATCCATGCGATGCGTGTATCCACAAACGCAGCCTTATCGGACGTCAGAGCATGCTTCGTGCCTGGTTCCAAAACGATCGGTGTCGTGTTGGTGTCCGGCGGATCCGAAAAGCCAACGGCGATTCCGCGGTCACACACACCACCGTAAGTGAAGCAGTAACTGCCGCGATCAAAGCCGTTGTAGATCTCCGACGTGTAGCGAACTGCAACGCTCGGTGTGATCGTGGCTCGGCTGGCCATACGGAAGGTGTAGTCCGTCATGAAGAACGCTTGCACGCGTGGCACGCGCGGCATCGGTTCGTCGCTGCGATCGAGATAGTTCACCTCGCCGGACTGGCGCAGGATGTTCAGCTTCGTCTGCTTCTCGTTCCACTCCTTGATGTCGGCATCGGTAAAGGAACCGTTGAGCATCACGCGCCAATCGGGCAACGGCATCACAATAAATTCCGCCTCGATACCCTGAATCACTGACTTACCGACATTCGATACATACGGAATCGGTGCGCCGACGTAGCTGATGCCCGTACTGGTCAACTGCATGTCCGTGTAGTCCATGTAGAACGCAGCGAAGTTGGCTTGCACACGATTGTCCAATGCCTGCGTCTTCAAACCGACTTCGTAGTTCTTGACGTATTCCGGTTTGAACTCGACCGGATCGCCGGTGCCATTACCGTTGTCGTCAGCAGCACCCGCCGTGACGCCGCCAGAGTGAAAGCCTTGGCTGTAAGTGAAGTAGGCCATGCCGGCGTTGAGGTGCAGCGCCTTCAGAACGTCATCGCTTGCCTTGTATTTGAGGCTGAGCATCGGCGTCCAAGCATCATCCTTGCGACGCAGTGAATCACCTGGCATCGCGCCCAGTACGAAATTCGCCGGGTCGATGGTTTCATTGACGCCTTCTATCGTAGTCACGCAAAGCTTGCCGGGCTGGCTCGGACTCAAGCAGGCACCGAACTGCCAGTCGAGCACCGGTTTAAATCCGGGCTCAGTTGAATACGCGAAAACAGTTCCGATGGCTTGATTGCCGCCGCTCCCTGTAATGGTTCCGTTGACCATGCTTTTCGGATCGACATTGTTCTTGGCGTAACGCGACCAGCGATCTTCATTGGTGTAGCGCAGGCCAGCCGACAACTGCCATTCCTTCGTGATGTCGAAATCCATCTGGCCAAACCAAGCCCAAGCTTTGTTTTTTGTTTCCAAGCGTTCTTTTGCAGGCTCCAGTCCGAAGGTATAGAACTCCTCTGGCGGACGGCCCGCGTAAAAGCCCGGAGCCTGTGCCACACCGGCGGAGAGGATCAACTCGTCATGCGGCGTCTTCTCACCGAAGAAGTACACGCCCGTGCTGAAGAACAGACGATCGTTAAAAGTAGAACCCGTTAACTGGAATTCTTGTGACAGCTGACTGGTAAACGTCATCGACGGCTGCACACGCAGCAGATAAGGCCCGCCTACAGCGTCCAGATCTTCATCGGCGATCTGTCCGGTTTTTCTCCAAGCGCTGATGCTCTTGAACTCCATGCCAGAGATCGGACCCACATCACCGATGTGCCATTTAGCCGTGCCGCCCAGCGTGCTGGTATCAACCCAGTAGCGAGCCTGCGGCTGCAAGTCACTGGCACTGCCCGGTGCGTTGTTACGATAGTCGATGCCATTGGCAAGATCGCTGGAGAAGCGGTCCTGCGGCAGCGCTTCGGACGCGCGGCATTCGGATTCGAAAGTAGGAACTCCCAGCGTACCGCTGAAAAAATCCAGAAGACCAACCTGCGCGGATCGGATATATCCCGGCGCACGCAGGAACTTACATTTCTGCGGACGAGGACGTTCACGAATGCGCGTACGTTCACCGAGGATATCGATGCTGAGATCGCTTGTTGGCAGAATGCGAACTTGCGCGATGCCAGACATGCGATTGTCGTTGCCCCATTTGCTGTGGTCGACTTCGTTAGTGAAAAAACCCTCGCTCTGCATGCTCGACAAGGTCAGACGACTGAGCAAGAAGTTGTCGACGATTGGCACATCGAACGCTACCGATGCATCGCGTCGGCCGAAGCTGCCAATGCTGGTGCTGAGATGGCCGCCAAAAGTGTTGCTCGGCTTCTTCAGCGTGATGGAAATTGCACCACCGGTTGCGTTACGACCAAACAGTGTGCCTTGTGGACCACGAAGCACTTCTACATTTTCCACATCGGCCACATCAAACAATCCACCTGATGGACGACCGATATAAATGCCATCGACGTAAGTACCGACGCCTGGATCGAGCGTTACTTTCGTTTCACGCTGACCAATACCGCGAATGAAAGGATTGTTGTCTTTCTTGATGCCGTTACCGCCACCACCCATGTTCAAGCCAGGAACGATGCCTTCAAGATCGCCCATGGTGCGAACGCCCATCGTCTTGATGTCGTCAGCTGAGATTGCAGTGATCGAAATGGGAACATTCTGACTGGACTCTGCACGCTTACGCGCAGTCACAATCACTTCTTCGATGCCGCCCTTCTTGACCGTTGTAACGTTAGAAGCTTGTTCAGTGGCAGCGGTGCCTGCATCAGTTACCGCTCCGAGGGCGGCTGCGTCCCCCGGAACGGTTAAGGCGTTTGGGCTTGATGTCTCCGAGCCCGCAGGCGCGAGTTTCGACATGCGCTCAATATCTTCAGTGCGCGCAATCGCCATTGCGCCCGATGCATCTCGCGCGACTGAGAATGGCGTGCCTGCCAAGATTTTTTCTAGTGCGACTTCTGGGGAGTAATCACCCGACACGCCTGGCGTTTGCACGCCTTTAACCTGATCAACGCGATAAATGATTTGCGCGCCGGTCTGACGAATGTAGCTATCAAGCGCTACGCTCAGATCCCCGGGAGCAAGTTGGAAACTTTGCGGTTGCGCAAGCACTGCTGGCACAACGATAGACAACAAGAGACCTGCAACAGCAGATCTCATTCTATTTTTATACGACATCCTTGTGTCTCCTCTCTATCGGCTCTCAATGGCCGCTTCTGATTGAGACAACTCTCGCTGTTAATTCCGGAACATCGAAATTATTTTTCGTCACCGACTCAATGTAAAGCCGATGACTTTTCTTATTCATTCTTGCTGCGCGATCCAAAGCTGACCTTTGTGATCCACGACTGACAATCCGTATGCACGCTGCAACAGTCGACCAAACGCATCGACATTGTTCGCTTCAAAACTACCACTGATTCGCGTATCGATTATTTTAGGATCTTCAATCAAAATCTTTTTCTCGTTATAGCGATTGAATTGCTCAGCAACGCTGGCCAATGAGGTTCGATCAAAAACCAGATAACCACGTCGCCATGCCAATTCACTTTCAACTTTTTCTGGCGAGGCCATCGCAACCATCATCGAGCCAGATTCAGAGACCACCATATTGCCGGGCGTAATGATGGCCGACTTCAGCGGCTTGGTTGTGTCCACACCTTCTACTCTCACACGGCCTTCCGCAACCATGACCTCAATGCGATCGTGATCACGTCGCACCAAGAAGTGCGTACCCAACACAACGATGCGTCGATCTCCTGCATACACAACGAAAGGACGCTTCTCATCGTGCGCCACTTCGAAATAGGCCTCACCTTTATCCAACCAAACCACGCGCGCTTTTTCATCCACAACTGCGCGTAGATGTGTGTTGGTATTGAGTTCCACGTTAGAACCGTCTTTCAAAGGAACGGTTTCGTGACCACCCACCATCGTCACGTAACGCTGTGTGCCATTCCCCATCCATTGCTGCGCGCCAAAAATACTCAGGCTCATCACCAGCAAAAATCCCGCTGCCATTGCCAGCCAGCGCTTTTTAGAATCAGGTTGGTACGGCGAATGAACTGGGGCCACTTGGCTCAAGGATGAGCTGCGCAAAGCAGCCATCCGATCCACACGTTGCCAGCCGTATTCCATGCGCAGCATGGCGACGCGATGCGCGGTAGATTCCGACAACCAAGCGTCCAGCTCCGCTTGATCGCTGGCGCTCCAATCAGCACGCTCTCGCTTGACGCACCAAGCGACGGCACTTTCTTCAATTCGAGTTGCGTTACTCATGTCCAACCGCCTCGTGCTTACGCGAACCCTTCGGCTTGCGCTCAATCTTGCCGGAGCCTCCCAGCATGAAATTAATTAGTGCACGCATTCCATACATCATGTGCTTCTCTACCGTATCTTCGCCGACACTTAATTGCGCTGCGACTTCGCGCTGGGACAAACCTTCGATTCTTCTGAGCATCACCACCTCACGACAACGAGGCGGCAAATTATTCAAACCAATCTGTAACTGACGTAATTCATCTCTGGCGGTGACCTCGCGCTCCGGAGTCACCATATCTATTGCGACGTTCATCGCGTCCAAATCTGCCACAGCCTCAATAGAAACAATTCGCGCGCGGCGCACGTGATTGATCAGCAGGTTGCGCGCCGCCATAAAGACGAAGGGCTTGGTCTGTGAAGGCAGACCTTTAAGGCCAGACTCATAGATGCGCACATAGAGTTCCTGCCGCAGATCGACCAAATCCGATTCGTTGCGCCAGTTACGCCGGAAGAATCGCATCAACAAAGGCTCCAGCGGCAGGACCTCCCGCATGAACCACTCGTTGACTTGCCCTGCATCTTCCATTGCTACCCCATCAAACAAAGATGACTTGTCTCCAATTAACTAAAGACAACTGGTCCGTAGAAATCCGGAACATCTTTTTTTGGGAAAGTGACTGGCAGGCGCCAGCCAGTGAAGTCCGTTTCGTTTAAGTGTTGAATTTAAATGAAATGTTGGGATATTGAGTTAGTAATTTGATGGGGCCGAGCGCTATTTTGGCTTTTCAGCTCGCGTCCACTTCTGGGTAATTCCGAACAGTGGAACGCCGAGATAGCCATGCAGGTCAAGCGTGTTGGCATCAACGACGGTTAAACGAACTGAATAGGTGTTGCCATCGTCAGGATTGTAAATGGTGCCGCCTTGCCAGCGACCTTGGCCGTCATACGTCAGACCTTTGATGATGTCTTGTCCTAAAAGGTTTTGTGATCGCTTTGCATCAACGGGGTTTTTCACATCGTTCTTAACAACACCATCCGTTGAGCCTACGACACGTCCTCGATAAACATCTGCCACACGGTAAATCTCAACATAGCCGCGCTTGTCTGCGTCTAGCCAAACACCTAAAACTGCATCGGCAGCCGGCGCACTATGCGCCGGTGCCGATACAAAAAGCATGCAGATCAAAACAAGAATGCATTGAACACTTCGAATCACCGCGCTCTTACTCCGCGCCAAAGTGATAGGTCATATTCATGCCGTAGGTGCGTGGATTTGCGTAGATCAAACCTGTAGCACCATTGACGTCGGTGAGCGGAATGGCGCTGACCATATAATCATCTTTGTTCAGCAGGTTCTTGCACCAGAGTGCAACTTCCATCCGCGCATCACTCGACATCCATGCGACGCGTGTATCAACAAATGCGGCCTTGTCAGACGTCAAAGCATGCTTCGCGCTTGGTTCCGGCACGATGACCGCATCGTTGGGTGGATCAAAGAAGCCGCGGTTATTGCCGCGATCGCAGACGCCGCCGTAGGTATAGCAATAGCTACCGCGATCGAAGCCGTTGTAAAGCTCTGTCGTGTAGCGGACCGAAACTCCCGGCGTGATCGTGGCGCGGCTAGGCAGACGGAATGTGTAGTCCGTCATGAAGAAAGCCTGAAAGCGCGGCACGCGTGGCATCGGTTCGTCACTGCGATCGATATAGGTCACTTCACCCGAACGACGCATGAAGTCCAGCTTCACCTGCTTCTCGTTCCACTCCTTAATGTCGGCATGCGTGTAGCCCCCGTTGAACATGACGCGCCAGTCGGGCAACGGCATCACAATGAATTCCGCCTCGACGCCTTGAATCACTGACTTGCCGACATTCGACACATACGGAACCGGGATGCCAACAACGCTGATACCCGTGCTACTCAGCTGCATGTCGGTGTAGTCCATGTAGAACGCAGCGAAGTTGGCTTGTACTCGATTGTCCCAGGCCTGCGTCTTCAAACCGATTTCGTAGTTCTTGACGTATTCCGGTTTGAACTCGATCGGATCACCAACGCCATTACCGTTGTCATCAGGCGCACCCGCGGTGACACCGCCGGAGTGAAAGCCTTGGCTGTAAGTGAAATAGGTCATGGCTTCGTTGAGATGCAGAGCCTTCAATACTTCACTGCTGGCCTTGTATTTCAAGCTGAGCATCGGTGTCCACGCATCGTCCTTGCGACGCTTCTCGTCTCCTGGCATCGCCCCTATAACGAAATTCGCTGGATTGGTGTTTTCGTCACCGAATGGCGTGACCACGCAAAGCTTGCCGGGCTCGCTAGGACTCATGCAAGAACCGAACTGCCAATCGAGCACTGGCTTGAGGCCCGGCAAGGTTGAGTACGCGAACACCGTTCCCGCGCCCTGACTGCCGCCACTCCCTGTGATGACGCCATTGACCATGGTCTTCTGATCAACATTATTCTTGGAGTAGCGCGACCAGCGATTCTCGTTGGTATAACGAACACCGGCTGAAAGCTGCCACTGCTTGGTGATGTCGAAATCAAACTGTCCGTACCAAGCCCAAGCTTTGTTGTCTGTTTGCAGACGTTCTTTTGCAGGTTCTAATGCCAGCGTATAGAACTCCTCCGGCGGACGACCACCGAAATCACCTGTTCCTTGGCTCAAGCCGGCGGACAAGATCAGCTCATCACGTGGCGTCTTCTCGCCGAAGAGATACACACCAGTACTGAAGAACAGACGGTCGTTAAAAGTGGCGCCTGTCAGCTGGAATTCCTGCGAGAGCTGATTAGTAAACGTCATCGATGGCTGAACACGCAGCAGATAAGTTCCGCCGACGGCATCCAAATCCTCATCGGCGATCTGACCGGTTTTTCTCCAAGCACTGATGCTCTTCAATGCCAAGCCAGAGATCGGGCCGACGTCGCCGATATTCCATTTAACAGTGCCGCCCAGCGTGCTGGTATCCACCCAGTAACGGGCCTGCGGCTGTATGTCACTGGCACTGCCCGGAGCGTTGTTGCGATAGTCGATGCCCTCAGCAAGGTCGCTGGAGAATTTATTCTGAGGGAGATCTCCCGATGCGCGGCACACGGATTCAAAAGTGGGAACCCCAACGCTGGCGTTTGCGAGATCCATCAGCAGGCCCGTAAAGGATCTGATGTATCCAGGTTCTCTCAAGAATTTACATTTTTGCGGACGAGGCCGTTCACGAATGCGCGTGCGCTCGCCGAGGATGTCGATGCTGAGATCGCTGGTCGGCAAGATGCGGACTTGCGCGATGCCAGACATACGATTGTCGTTACCCCAGTTGCTGTGATCGACGACGTTAGTGAAGTATCCGTCGTTCTGCATGCTCGACAGGGTCAGCCGACTGAGCACGAGGTTGTCGACGATCGGTATATCAAACGCCACCGAGGCATCGCGCCGGCCGTAGTTGCCGATGTTGGTGTTGACATGGCCGGCGAAACTGTTGCCCGGCTTCTTCAGCGTGATCGAAATCGCACCGCCGGTCGCGTTACGACCAAACAGCGTGCCTTGCGGGCCGCGAAGCACTTCTACGTTTTCTACGTCGGCAACGTCAAACAAACCACCTGATGGACGCCCGATATAAATGCCATCGACGTAAGTGCCAACACCAGGATCAAGCGTTACCTTTGTTTCACGTTGGCCAATGCCGCGAATGAATGGATTATTGTCTTTCTTGATGCCGTTACCGCCACCACCCATGTTCAGGCCAGGAACAATGCCTTCAAGATCACCCATGGTGCGAACGCCCATGGCTTTGATGTCGTCAGCGGATATCGCGGTAATGGAAATGGGAACACTCTGACTAGACTCAGCACGTTTACGTGCAGTCACAATCACTTCTTCGATGCCGCCTTTCTTAACGGTCAATACTTCAGAATTTTTATCTGTTGTTGACGTAGCATTCGCGCTTGCATCAGTTGGAGCGTCTAGTCCTGAGTTCGGGCCGCCTTGAGCAATCTGCGCCATGTTGCTCTGGCCTTCCACAAAAGGGGAGCCGGTAATGTCGCCCTCCTTAACGACAGCGTATTTTTCATCACCGATTGCGCGGTAGATCAGTCCCGTACCATTTAACAATTTTTGAATCACTTGATCTGGAGTGAACTCTCCCTGCACGGCAGGCGCGGTGAGTCCACCAACAAGCTCGGGCGAATAAATCAGCGTTCGGTTGCTCAACACCGAGAACTGATTGAGTGATGACGATAATTCCTGCGCAGGAATATCGAAACGAATAAGGGGCTCAGCCGCTAAAGCGGGCATTGAGCCGCAAACCATAAAGAACATCAGCGATATAAGAATCGCCTTGAGTGCGCTGACTTTTTTTGCGATTTGTCCCATTACGGTCTCATCACATCGCCGTTCTAGTCGATGTGATCTTTCTTCTGAAACATTATTTTTTGTCATTTTATCCCCCGCAGCCTTGGCGTAATTGCCGAGTACATATCCGCAAGACGCGCTGCAACCAAGACACCCCTCCTCCGATGAAATATATCGCCAGAATCATTGCGCCTGCCTATTTTCTGACTTAGCTTTGAATCTTGGGGAGAGCCGCACATGAATGCGGCCATAACTATTCGAGGGTAATCGATGGCCAATATAGGCGTTGATATGGATGTAGTTCCAGAGACGGAGAATCGTATCTCTGCAGAATTTAACGGCGAGCTGGACCTTCTGGTTCGTCGTTACCAGTCTGCTTTGCTGCGTTATTTCAGCAAGCGCATCAGCAATAGAGCAGATGCGGAAGATCTGGTGCAAGAAGTATTTATTAGAATTGCGAGACAAGGCAACACGACGAATATTGATCATGTTGAAGCTTATTTATTTCAAACGGCATCTAACCTGCTGCGCGATCGTGCGCGACGCGAGGCCACACATCACGCGAGCCAACATATCTCTTTCGAAGATTCTGGTTACGAAGGTGAGTCTCCGTCCGAAGAGCGCGTCTATGAAGGCAGAGAGGCGATTGAACAATTTCTCGAAGTTGTTGCCGGCATGCCGCCAAGACGTCGAATGGTATTTTTAATGCACCGCTTCATGGGTTTGAGTTACGGCGCAATTGCACTGCGCCTTGGCATCAGCGCCAGCGTTGTCGAGAAGCATATGTCTCGAGCCTTACTTCAATTTCACGCTTCGCTTGGGCCGTTATAACGCGGACATATAGATGAATAAAATAACCTCAACAACCCGCATTATTCCTCCCGCCACTCGCGAAGCCGCTAATTGGTTTGCTCGTTTACGTGCGGATGACGTTAGTGAACAAGATCGCATGCGCTTTGATGAGTGGCTGGATAAAGACACCGCGAATCGAAAGGCCTATGCAGAATTTGAACGCTTCTGGTCAACGACCGGTAGCTATGCAAGAGATCCGATGGTGGCTGAGGCCACGCACTCGGCTGTAGCGGATATTCCTGCGCCACGATTTATCAATGAAGTCGCGCCAGTAAAACCCAAGCGGACCATGATCTTCGCAATAGCGGCATCAATCTGCATCACGACGATTGGCGTTGCCACATTGGTTTTTTGGCCTAATACCAATAGCTCCTATCAAACGGCGATAGGAGAGCAACGCGCCATTTCGCTGCCCGATGGATCACGCGTAACTTTGAATACGGACTCTCTCATTCGCATTAATTACACGGATACCGTGCGAACTATCCGGCTGGAGCGTGGCCAAGCGTATTTCCGCGTTGCAAAGGAGCATCGCCCCTTTGCCGTTGAGACCAAGAACAGAATTGTTTATGCCATCGGTACCGCATTTGATGTCTATCAAGATAAGGCAGATGTCGTTGTTACTGTTGCTGAAGGAACCGTGCTGGTCACGGATCCGGGCGCTCTGACAAATGCAAAGCCTGCAGAATCCTCTGGGAAATTTGTGCGCGCTAGCCAGCGTCTTCTCATTGCCAACGGGCATTCAGTCACGTCGACGACTGTTGAGACTGCCCCGATGGATCGGAGCATCGCTTGGTTATCGGGCAAGCTCGTTTTCAATGACGAAGGGCTAATGCAAGCCGTTGCAGAAGTGAATCGATACTCCAAGCGCCACATCATCATTGGAGATCAGCAATTGAAAGCCCTGCGCGTCAGCGGTGTGTTTCCTGTTGGAGAGCCGGCTGAATTTGTGGACTCAATGAGCAAGTACTTTGCGCTCTATGCGGAGCCTGATGCGGATGGAAATATTGTTCTTTATCCGCAAGCCAAGATGAAGTCCCTAGAGACTTCATCTTGATTCTTTATATTGATTCGGTTCTTGCGACGCTTTTTATTTGAAGAATAGAAACTGCGCTATTGCAATGTCATCGCTTTAGCTTTTTCAGCTCGCGTCCACTTCTGGGTAATTCCGAACAGTGGAACGCCGAGATAGCCATGCAGATCCAGCGTGTTGGCATCAACGACGGTTAAGCGAACCGAGTAAGTGTTGCCGTCATCGGGGTTATAAATGGTGCCGCCTTGCCAGCGACCTTGGCCGTCATACGTCAGGCCTTTGATGATGTCTTGACCTAAAAGACTCTGTGATCGTTTTGCATCAACGGGGTTCTTTACATCGTTCTTGACAACGCCATCCGTTGAACCTACGACACGTCCTTGATAGACATCTGCCACGCGGTAAATCTCAACATAGCCGCGCTTGTCTGCGTCTAACCAAACACCTACAACCGCATCGGCAGCCGGCGCGCTATGCGCCGGTGCCGATACGAACAACATGCAGATCAGAACAACAATGCATTGAACATTTCGAATCACCGTGCGCTTACTCCGCGCCGAAGTGATAGGTCATGTTCATGCCGTAGGTGCGTGGGTTTGCGTAGATCTGTCCGGTTGCACCATTCACATCTGTGAGCGGAATGCCGCTGACCAAATAGTCGTCCTTGTTCAGAACGTTCTTGCACCAGAGTGCAATTTCAGTCCGCGCATCACTCGACATCCATGAAATGCGTGTATCCACAAATGCAGCCTTGTCAGACGTCAAAGCATGCTTCGTGCCTGGTTCCAAAACGATAGGAGTCGTGTTGGTATCCGGTGGATCCATGAAGCCAACAGCGATGCCGCGATCACACACACCACCGTAAGTGAAGCAATAGCTGCCGCGATCAAAGCCGTTGTAGATCTCCGACGTGTAGCGAACTGCGACGCTCGGCGTGATCGTTGCTCGGCTAGCCAGACGGAAGGTGTAATCCGTCATGAAGAAGGCCTGCAGGCGTGGCACGCGTGGCATTGGTTCGTCGCTACGATCGAGATAGTTCACTTCGCCGGAGTGACGCGCAGTGTCGAGTTTCGTCTGCTTCTCCATCCATACTTTGATATCAGCATCGGTAAAGGAGCCGTTCATCATGACGCGCCAATCAGGCATTGGCATGAATACGAATTCTGCCTCGATGCCTTTGATCACTGACTTGCCGACATTCGATACATAGGGGATCGGCGCGCCAACGAAGCTGATGGCCGTGCTGGTCAACTGCATGTCCGTGTAGTCCATGTAGAACGCAGCGAAGTTGGCTTGCACGCGATTGTCGAATGCCTGCGTCTTCAAACCGAACTCGTAGTTCTTCACGTATTCAGGCTTGAACTGCACTGGATCACCCGTGCCGTTGCTATTGTCATCAGCTGCACCCGCCGTGACACCACCGGAGTGGAAGCCTTGGCTATAAGTGAAATAGGCCATGCCGGCGTTGAGATGCAGCGCCTTCAGCACTTCATCGCTTGCCTTGTACTTGAGACTCAACATCGGCGTAAAGGCGATGTCTTTGCGGCGCATCTCATCACCCGGCATAGCGCCCAGCACGAAATTCGCTGGATTGAGTGATTCGTCTTCGAATCCTGTCGCCAAGCAAAGTTTGCCGGGCTGGCTGGGGCTCAAGCAGGCACCGAACCTCCAGTCGAGCACCGGCTGATATCCCGGCAAAGTCGATGTCGCGTAAACAGTGCCAACTGCCTGACTGCCACCACTCGTCGTGATGTCGCCTCTGACCATGCTCTTTGGATCGACAGTGCCCTTGGAATAGCGCGACCAGCGATCTTCGTTGGTGTAGCGCAGGCCGGCCGACAGCTGCCATTCCTTCGTGATGTCGAAGTCCATCTGGCCGAACCAGGCCCAAGCCTTGTTGTTGGTTTCCAAGCGCTCCAATGCAGGTTCAAATCCTAGCGTGTAGAACTCCTCCTCGGGGCGGCCATTAAAGAATCCGGGCCCCTGCGCAATGCCGGCTGACAAAATCAGATCATCATGCGGTGTCTTCTCACCGAAGTAGTACAGACCGGTGCTGAAGAACAAGCGATCGTTAAACGTTGAGCCGGTCAACTGGAATTCCTGTGAGACCTGACTGGTAAACGTCATCGATGGTTGAACACGCAGCAGATAAGGTCCGCCGACGGCGTCCAGATCTTCATCGGCGATCTGGCCGGTTTTTCTCCATGCGCTGATGCTCTTGAACGTCAAGCCAGAGATCGGGCCAATGTCGCCGATATTCCACTTAGCGGTGCCGCCCAAGGTGCTGGTATCAACCCAGTAGCGAGCCTGCGACTGCAAGTCGCTCTCACTGCCGGGGGCGTTGTTGCGATAGTCGATGCCTTGAGCAAGATCGCTGGAGAATTGATCTTGAGGAAGATTTTCTGATGCACGGCATTGGGATTCAAAAGTAGGGGTTCCCAAAAATCCGCTGATGACATCTAGGAAACCAACCTGCGCAGATCGAATATATCCGGGTGCGCGCAGGAACTTACATCTCTGTGGACGAGGACGTTCACGAATGCGCGTGCGCTCGCCGAGGATATCGATGCTGAAATCGTTGGTCGGCAGAATGCGAACTTGTGCGATGCCGGACATGCGATTGTCATTGCCCCATTTGCTGTGATCGACGACGTTGGTGAAGAAGCCTTCGCTCTGCATGCTCGACAAGGTCAAGCGAGTGAGCAGAAGGTTTTCGACGATTGGCACGTCAAACGCCACCGACGCATCGCGTCGGCCGTAGTTGCCGATGTTGGTGTTGAGATGGCCGGCGAAAACGTTGCCCGGCTTCTTCAACGTGATCGCAATCGCACCACCAGTCGCGTTACGGCCGAACAGCGTACCTTGCGGGCCACGCAGCACTTCTACATTTTCGACATCAGCAACATCAAACAAACCGCCTGATGGACGACCAATATAAATGCCATCGACATAAGTGCCAACGCCTGGATCGAGCGTTACTTTCGTTTCGCGCTGACCGATGCCGCGAATAAATGGGTTGTTATCTTTCTTGATGCCGTTACCACCGCCGCCCATGTTCAAGCCAGGAACGATGCCTTCGAGATCACCCATGTTGCGAACGCCCATGGTCTTGATGTCGTCAGCGGATATAGCTGTGATGGAAATGGGAACGTTCTGACTGGACTCTGCACGCTTACGTGCAGTCACAATCACTTCTTCGATGCCGCCTTTTTTGACTGTCGATACGCTCGTATCGGCTTCAGGCTTTTCGCCAACAGTCTCTACGCCTACTGCCGCATCAGCAGCACCATTAGCGGTCGGCAGCCCTTCTTGCGCAAGCGTTGTCATTGCGCCATCGGGGCTTCTGGCAAAAGGGATTTTACTGACGTCGCCCTCCTCAACGACAAACGCATTCGCGCCCACGCTGCGGTAGGAAATCCCCGTGCCGATCAACATACGATTGAGCGCTTCTAGCGTTGTATAACGCCCGCTAATCGCATTCGATTTTTTTCCGGCTACAAGTTCTTGCGGAATTAGAATTTCAAAATCTGCTTGGAGTGCAAGAGCTTTCAGCGCTGATCCAGCATCTTGTGATTCGACCTTGAGGTCTTTTGCATCCTGCGCCCATGCAACTGATGTGCTCAGTGCAGCAACGACAATGCTGATATTTAAAAGCTTGCGGCACGCAAGCAGAACGAAGCGCCACTTAATCCTTTTCATTATCTCCTCCAGAAAACGGCGCTTCTCGTTTTTGTGCGCCTATTCTCTACAACGGATCGCGAAAGAATGACCTCAGTGTAATTTTTATTTTTATCGCAAAAATCTTGCACGCTTGTTCTGAGTGACTCAATGACAGTGCGAAAGATACCAGTCTATTGAGCAACAGGTTCAGCATTATTTTTTGCGCGCTCTTGAACTCGTGCAGAAGAAGCACTTTGCACAGGCCATGGCATCGATGCATTGGGCTCTACCAATAAACCGCCACCGACTGCTGTCGCTTTTACGGGATACGAAGATCTCAGCGCATCAACAAAAGTCTCAGCGCGACCCGCGCGAAATACACCGCTGATATGAATATCCGCAAGATCGGGATCAATCACAATCAGCTTGACGCTTGAGTAGCGATTCACTTCTTGAATGACATCCCCGAGGCGTTCGTTTTCAAAAACCAATCGCCCACTGAGCCATGCCGTCGTTCTGACAAGACTGGCCACATGCGTAGGCGAGATTCCTTCAGATGTAACGCGGACCTGTTGGCCCGGCGTGAGAACGGCATGCTGCACCGTCGCTGAATCTGAAGCCGTTAGTGATGTCACGTCCACTTTGCCTTGGATCAAGGTCACTTCCACATCCTCGCCATGGCGATAGACGTCGAAGGCCGTACCCAAAGCGCGGATTAAGCCTGAGCCCGCATCGACTTCAAACGGACGCACCACTGCATGTGCGACTTTAAAATGCGCCTGCCCACGTTCAAGGAAAACGCGGCGAGAAAATAATGTGAATTCGACTCGAATCGCTGAGTCTGTATTGAGCGTGACTTCACTGTCGTCGGCGAGATAAACCGTGTGTCGATCGCCAGGCTCAGTTTGATAACTGGCACGCTGAAGCGGCAGCAGCGTCATTGTCAGAATGACGCCGATACTAATAATGGCGACGCTAGCAGCAAGCGCACGGAAATCCCTGCGCCGTCCGATGCGATGAGGATTCAGCACACGCGTCGATTCTGTAACGGCTTCCTTTCTCAGCGCGATGACGGGTTCTGCTAAAGACAGCGAAGAGAAATCCGACCACATGCGTTCGAATGCGCGATATTCCTTCTCATGCTCAGGGCTGGCAGCGAGCCATTGATTAAATTCGCTCTGCAAACGAGGCTCACGATAATCCGACCGCATCTTGGCGAACCACTCGGCGGCTTCATCCTCAACGGACTTGATTACACGTGCTTTTGGAGGCATGCCCTTTTTCATAGGCCACCCTGCCATTTTTGTTTTAACTGCTTTATTGCGTGAATCATGTGCTTTTCCACGGCGCTGACGGATATATCAAAGCGCCTTGCAATCTCCGAGTAACTCAATCCCTCGTATTTGTGCAGCAAAAAAACGATGCGGCATTTAGGAGTCAGCCCGCTTAAGACCAGCAAGAACTGATTTAAAGACTCCTTACCTTCATAAACGCTTTCTTCGGAAGGAACCTCACCAATATCCACCGCATCATCAATCGTGACGTGATGGCCCTGGAACCTAGACTTGTCTCGCCGCACACGATCGCGGAGCACATTGGCCGCGATTTGGAATAGAAACGCCTCTGGCTGCCAGATATTTACTGAGGAATCGAGTCGCGTTATTTTTATGAATACTTCTTGGGCGAGATCTTCAGCATCAGCCGAAGAAAACGAGCGCCGCTCAAAGAATCGGATCAAAGCCGGCTGAAAACGCTTAAACAACGCCGCAACCTCAACGCTTGAAAACGCTTCATGCGCTGGGGTCTCTGACACTGTTATCCCAATCTCTGGCATCTCGTCTCCACAAGCCGAGCCAAACTCACCTATCCATAGGCCATATGAGCATGTACCGCAAGCGATTGCGGGCTCTGTACCTTATGTAAACGCAGGGAAAATCCAATCCCTCAGGTCTATTTTTATCTTTATTTATCGGGCCGGGCCCAATAACGCGTTTAATCCCTGCGCCACTGCGGTCATTGACGTGTGCGTGGGGTGGATAGGCGCTCCCATCAGGCCCTTACGTGGATGCATGCCATTGATCCATGGATCGGAAGCGCAGACATCATGGCCTTGGGTCAGATGCTTGGCGTCCATCAGCAATGCGCCATGGCCCTCTGCTGCTGCATAGGTCACCGCAGCGAGTTTCTCGGCGATGGAATGCATTTGGGCAACTTGCGCTTCGCTTAAGCCGAGTCGCTCGCATGTCCCCTTCTGCGGCAGGATGGTTTGGTAGTTCAGCAATACAACTTGAGCCTTCGGCGCACGTCGATGGACTTCATCGATGATGGCGACAAGATGCTCAAACAATTTGGGCAACGCCTGCTCCATCTCTTGCGTGCTTCGCGTCTTGCATCCTCCAATGGCCCGCACATACCAAGGTGCGCTGTCATCGCAGCCCATCGCCATGATGTTGGCGGTGTAGCCGATGTCATTGCCGCCGATGGTTACGGTGACGAGTTCAGTCTCCGTTGTTACAGCGTCGATCTGTGCAGGCAACATCAACAACCCGCCGCCGAGGATGCCTTTGGTGGTGGCGCCACCGCAGCTCACATCCACCAGAGAAAGGCCGCGTAAGCTTGCGAGTTGATGCGCATAGTTGTCCTGCGAGCGTGCGCAAAACCAAGGGCTGTTCTCGGCTGCTTGCGTGATCGCGGGCCCGGCTGCGAAGGAACTTCCCATGGCGACATATTGCGGCCGTCCCTTTGTTGGACGGCCTTCAATATAAATGTGCGCGATGAATCCCATCACCAGAACAATTAGGGCAATGAAAATCCACGCTGCTACGCGGCCTATTTTCTTGAGACCCACTGTGCAATCTCGGATACGGCTTGATAGTGCGCTGGCGACGGCTCAGTTCCAACGAATCCATGTTTCTGATTCGGGAAGGTCTTTATTTCCACGTCGACGCCCGCCTGTTTCAAGCGATCCGCATACGCGAGTCCTTCATCTCTTAGAAGATCTTCTTCTGCAATGATGAATAAAGCTTTAGGCAATCCAGAAACATCTTTAACGCGATACGGCGTTGCAAGGTCATGGCTCGTTTGACCTTGCTGCCATTCTTTGCTGCCCTTCAGATATAAGCGCCAGATGTCTTCAATACCCACACGGGTCAATGGATATTCTTTGCCGCCGTGGCTAACGTAAGACGGCCACTCAGTAGAAACATGATCGGTTACGGGATAAATCAGGATCTGCCCCTTCAATTTTCCCGGATGTCGTGTGCGTGCTTGCAATGCAACAACCGCGGCAAGATTTCCGCCTGCGCTATCACCACAGATCAGAATCTGATTCGGGTTTCCGCCCAATTTTTCTACGTTGTCAATCAGCCAATCCAGCGCTTCGAGGCAGTCATTCACGCCAGCCGGGAAAGGATTTTCAGGTGCAAGTCGATAATCGACTGAAAGAATGATGTGCCCTGTCTGACGGCATAAATCACGGCACAAGGGATCATGCGTGTTCACATCGAAGCCCACCCATCCACCGCCGTGGAAAAACAAAATGACCGGCAACGGGGCCGATGCCCCTGATCGGCCCTTGGGCTTATACGTTCTTGCCGGGATAGGCGCTGCGCCTGATCCAACGTTGATGGATTCAACATCAACCGTCGCATCCACTTTTCCGCGCCACTTCATCTTCACCGCGATTCGGATGAGCAAACGGAGCATGCGGATCTTCAAAATTTCAAACATGGCTAATTCCTGCTTGTTGATTGCCAAACATCCGATTCAAGAAAAGCGCGAGCGCTCTCGGAAACACACTGGAGTGCGTCTCATCGTCCAGACACAGATACTCAACGCTGCATGAGGTATCGCTTTTCAGCTTAGAAGCGTATTCCTCTGATTGAGGAATGCCGGCAAGCGTATTAAACGCATTGGTTTTCTCTTCCGCGCCGATGGTGACGAGGATGTCTCTTACCTTTCCAGTTTTTGCTAGGCCGCCATCGCTCTTCAACATCCAGTTGTCACTGATGGCCACGCCGGGGCTAAAAGCGCCGAATGCTTTGAACTGCGTAGTCGCCTGCGCTGCCTCATAGCCAATATAAGTGCCTGCTGCTGAGTGTCCCAATAGATACAACTGCGACAAATCTATCGGCAACTCCTGTGCAAGCTTTGGCAGCAACTCTTTCGATAAGAATTGATGGAACTCAGAGGCCAATCCAAAATGGTCTCGGACATTTCTTCCAAACATTGCAAAGATCGAAATAAAGAACCGCCCCAAAGGATTTGCAAACGCAGCCTCAGTTACCGGAGGAGAAAGCTCTTCAAATCGGCGAAGTCCAAAACTGATATCGCCTTCTGCCCGCGGCACGCCGATACCAATCGTGATGACGTCCGCAATCTCGTTGGTAGACGACATTCGCGTGGCCGTCTCCATCACACATGACCACGTTGTATTGGCATCCAAAGCGAATACGGCGGGATATGTTTTTCCTTTACTCAGCGGCCTTGAAGGAAGCGACACGAATATTTCGAAATTCCTGTCCATTATTTCCGAGCGGAATACATGTCGGTTCGGCGCGCCAACAAGCTGACTTCCTTGGCCTGATAGTTTTTTAGCGAAACGAATAAATGGTACGGCTCGCGAAAGCATCGCGGAAACCAGCGGCCCTTTGAGCGACATCATCTCCTGGCCATACGCATGGCCCGTACTCCAGAACGTGCGTACGCCATGAATCAGCGCTGGAATCACGCAGCCTTCATCACTTGCCTCATCGAGGCGGTTATAGACAATGCCATTGGATGTCGAAGCAGATGAAGATTGACGAGTACTCCACGTAGCGCGTGGTCGACCATTAATCGGCACGACGTTCCACGCAGACGATTCAACTTCGGCGCCTGCGATGATGATTCGATCGACAGGCGATCCCGCTTTGTTCATTAACAAGCTGACGCTTGGCGCATTGTGCTTGGTGAGCAGCAGCGCCACTTCCCCACTCTTCACTCTGAATTTGGATCGACACCACGCGATGATGCTTTCTAGCCTCGCCGCCTGCAGCTGTGAATCTTCTTCCGACAACAAGGGATCATGGTGATCGATGACAATACATTCTTCGACTTCCTTTGTGGCCGCGATGCCTCGCGTCATTTCTATCGCTGAGCCCATAAAGTTCGGGCCCGACGAAAGAACTACTACAGGGTATTTTTTGCTTTTCGATTTTTCATACGAAAGCGGAACTGCAACTGTCACGGTGAACGAATCAGCGCGCAACGCTCCTGTCTCTCTGTACGGCTTTACAAACGGCAGCCGTAGGTAGGTGGATTCAACTTCATTCGTAATGAATGCGCAGTCGCTTTCATCCGCTTTTAATGACACTCCAAATTGATTGGTGTCGTAAGGCATTTTGCTTTCCATCGATATTATTCTTAGCGCTGAGGTGCCGTCAGAAATTGAACGACAGTCGCGCGATCAAGGTGCGCGGCTTGATATAGACGTGATCTTTCGGGAACTGCGGGTTGTTTACACCGCTGATAATTCCACGCGTATCAGTCGCATTGCTCAAGGTGAGCGAGAGCTCTGGCTTGGACATTATTTCCGGATTACGCAGAGTCAAATTCAAATCCAGCGTTTTGTATCCAAAAACCGTATCCAAGTAGTTCAAGGTATTCGGTGCGCTGCTGATCGTCGTGTAGGTCGCTGATCCACCGCCTATCCATGACGACCACAGGCTGTGACTATAGGAAACCGTAGAAGAGGACTGCCACTTGGCCGCCAGCGGCCAACTCGTTCCCGGTTTAACCGCGTCTCCGTTACTTGCGGTAAATGGAACGGTCGTTACGGTATCGACATAGGAGCCCGCGAAAGCGACTTCCAATCCCGGGATAAACGTTAGATAACGGATCGCTGTCTCGACACCGAGCGAACGAGCACCGCCGACGTTATCGAAGAATGAACCCAGACCGCTTGCATCAGCCTGCTGCAGCTGAGGCTGTTTCCACTGCAGATAGAACGGTGTTACGTCGACGAATAGCGTGTTGTCGAGCCAGTTGGTACGCAGTCCAATTTCGTAGTTCCAAATATAGTCAGACTTGAAGGTGTCGGGCGCTGTTGAAGTGAGCGTGCCTACCAGTACTTGCGCACCGCCGTATCTGAAGCCTTTGCTTACAGATCCATAGATGTTCATGTCATCGTTAATTTGATATTTGATCGCGAACTTTGGATTGAGTCCTCGCTCTACCAGTGTCCCCTCGTTAACACCCTGACTGCTACCCGCTGGCAATGTTTTGGTGATCGCCAAGGGACCAGAGAAAAAAACTCGGCTGTCTGAGACAGCACGGAACGCGCGTAAGCCCAATGTAATTTCGAGGTCGTCCCAGAACGTTGCCGTTACTTCACTGAATAAAGCGGCATCCGTAACAATAATCGGATCGGCTTTGCCCTGAACAAGATTGATCTGCCCGTCTGGAGTGATCGTTCCGCCGATGCCCGGAATCAAATCTTCCAGTGTCGGATAAATGATCGAGATCAAGGGGAGCTGAAGACTACTGGCCAGAATATTACTGACCTCATTCATCTCATGCTTTCTATAAAAGATTCCGCCCAACCATTTCCAAGTGTCACTGAAATCGTTATTGGATGTGAATCGCAACTCCTGCATGTAACTCGTCGACTCGTTGTCGTTGGTGATGGTTACGCTAGGAGGCGGGCTTGGCAGAAGATTTCCAATGCGCGATCCATCGGCAATCGCGTGGAAATTTTTATACGTTCTGCTGGTCTGAGACAGCACGTCGAACTTTTCGAAGGAATACTGCACGCCGATTGATTCGAGGTCATATCGCGTATGTGTCGGGCTAGCTTGCGGAGTATTGGATCGGCTGAGGTTGCCGTCTCGGTTATCAGTTAAGGCGGTATCGTGAATGAACGTGCGCTGTAGCGTAGCGAGCGCAGAAATTTTCCAGCTATCGTTGGGCCGCCAAAGCGCGAGGGCGCGGCCGCCCTGCTGGTCGATAGCGTTAACGTTATCGATATTGCGCCCGAGATCATCGACCCAGCCCGGTGACTTGCGGTCAAAACCAACCAAACGGAAAGCAACCGTTTCGCCGACGGGAATATTGATTGCGCCGCCGAATGATCGACCAGTGTCGCTACTGATGACGTTCTCATATTGGCCATACGTTTTGACCGACCACTGACCGAGCTGCGGTTCTTCTGGGATGTATCGCACAGCGCCGTTGAGCGCTGAGCCGCCAAACAGCGTTCCCTGCGGGCCCTTCAAGACTTCGATTCGTGCCATATCAAAGGGATTTGGATCGAGCGTGACGCGAGGCAGAATCGGGTCGTCGAAGGGAATGTCACCGAGGAACACACCGACCGTGTTGCTAGTGTTTAGATCGGCGCCGATGCCACGGAACGTAATACGGCTCGCGGTGGTTGAATCGTTGGTGAAGGTGACACCGGGAACAAGCTTCAAGAAATCTTCTTGGCCTTGCGCACCTTTCTGTTCGAGGTCAGCGCCCGATAACGCCACCACGCTCGACGGCAGATCGCGTGCGTTCTCTGCACGCTTGGTCGCCGTAACAACAATTTCTTCTAGGCGAGCATGCTGCGGCGCCGAAGGCTCAGCTTGTTTCACTGCAATAACCGGAAGCGTTTCTGCTTCTTTTATTTCCACAGGCGTGGGCTGTTCAGCGGCGACTGGGGTAGCGGTGGATTCTGGCGACGGCTCATTGGCAGGCGGCGTTGATCCTTTATCATCGCTGGCGTCGGCAGCCGTCACGTCCGCGAGAAGATCGTTCAGTTCAGTCGAGTTTTCCGCGTTAGCGGCGTTGTCCTGTGCGTAGGAGATTTGCGACACAAACAATAATGTTCCAGCAGCAAGGGGAGCCCCCAAGGCCAACCATGTCGCACCTTTAAAATTCTTCACGCCTCTCCTCCGCAATCCTTTTCGGATCATTATGTTTTACGGTACACTTTGTTCCTAATTGTTATCCTGAATGGTTTGGAATGCAACCCTGTGCAAATGCAAAGGCCTAAATTGATATGCCAGTAACGCCACGCAAAGCCCGCTTAAACCGCGGGGAGCAAAAAGAAATTCGGACGAAAGAGATCCTCGACGCCGCATGGGAACTGTTCTGCGATGTCGGCTACGACTCGATCACGATTGATCAAATTGCCGAAGTCGCCGGCTATTCCCGCAAACCGGTGTACACCTTATTCGGCGACAAGCAGAGTCTCTTCTTCGAACTCTGGCTTTACAGAAACGCCAGCCTGACTGATTTAGCGGTTTCGCTATTTGATCCTGCTCAGTCGCTGCGCGCCAATCTTCGTCGTCTGGCTGAAGTCACCGCTGAACGCAGCAGCCTGTCTGAAACTTATGCAGGTGAAGGGCTTTATATCGTGATGCAAACCATCGCGCTTGGCCGTCCAGATCTCGCCGCGCGCGCACTAGCGGAGTCCGCAGAAGTGATTAAACGCGTCACGAAGGCCATCAAGAGCTGTCCGCTTGAAAAAGGCGAACGCCTACGCGGCAGCGCGGAACTCGTTGCCGCACACCTGATTGCTCACATTAATGGTTTGTCTTTCTTGCGCTTCCAGACCGGAAAGAACTTCATCAAGGCGCAGGACTTGTATGAGATTTTTTTGTACATGGCCATTCAGAGCACGAGCGAGCGTAAGGCTTAGTCTCTAAGCCTTAGCTGGTGCCGAAGATGAAACACTGCGCTTGACGATCAGCTACTTGTCTCAAGCCGCAGCGTTGTAAATACGCACTGGTGACGGGCTCGCAGGCTGCTTCAACAATTGTTCGCGACGCTCGCTGGCCTTCTCGATTGCCTGCATTTTCACAGGGCCAAATCCACGAATCTGCTGTGGCAAAGATGCAATCTCAATCGCGTTCTGTAATTTGTCCGATGACAAATCGGCACAGATCTTAGCGATGGTCTCGTGATATTCCTCAACCAACTTGCGTTCAATGCGACGCTCTGAGAAATAGCCGAACGGATCTGCCCACGTCCCTCTCAAGCCTTTAAAGCGAGCGAGAATTTTAAAGACGGTGAAGACCCAAGGACCAAAGCGGCGCTTCATCGGGCGCCCCGTCTTGGCATCAATCGGCGACAACAAAGGTGGCGCCAACCAAACGGACAAGCTGCCGGAATCGGCGAACTGCTCAGCAAGTGCTTCGCGGAATTCTGGCGCGGCATAAAGACGAGCCACTTCGTACTCATCTTTATAGGCCATGAGCTTGTACGCGTTCTCGGCAACGGCGCGAATCAAACGCTCACCTGAACTATCGAGCTTCGCAGCGGCGGCACGAACAACAGTCAAAAGCTGCCGATAACGATCAGCGTAAGCCGTGCTCTGGTAGCCGACCAAATCGCTGTAGTGACGCTCGATGGTTTCATCCAAGGTTTCGTGACGTACTGGCACAGCAGACATGCCTGCCCACTTCTCGACGACGCTCATATCAACCGCTGCCAATCGGCCCCACTTCAAGGCACGGAGATTGGTGTTCACGGCAGCGCCGTTCACTTGGATGGCGCGTTCAATCGACTCAATCGACAAAGGCACCAAGCCTTTTTGCCACGCGTAGCCGAGCAACAAGGTATTCGCCGACACGGTGTCGCCAAACAAACCTTCGGAGATCTTCGAAGCACTTAAGGAGAAGCGCTTGTCTGCATGCGCACGCGAGAGAACGGTGTCGATCATCTTGCCTGCGGGCAGATGCGCGTCACGATTCGAGACGATGTCAGCGGTTGGCGTTTCATCGACATTCAAGACCACGCCTGATTTTCCGTTGGCGAGTTTCTGCAAGGCATCTTGCGCTGACGCTACGACAAAGTCGGCACCGAGCAACAAGTCGATACTTGCTGCGCCAATACGCACGGCGTGGATGCTGTCACGCTGACTCGCGATACGAACCTGACTCACAACCGCGCCGTTCTTCTGCGCGAGACCAGTGAAATCCAAAACGCTGGATTGACGGCCATCGAAATACGCAGCGCTGCCCAACAAAGCGCCAATGGTTAAAACGCCGGTGCCGCCGATACCTGCGACATAGATGTTGTAAGGCTCATCTGAAGTTGGAATTGCAGCGAGAGGCAAACTTACAAAGCGCTCTGCTTCAAATGCCTTGAGACGATCCGCACTGGGCTTGCGCAACACTGGCGCATCAATCTCGACAAAGCTTGGGCAGAAACCTTTGACGCAGGACAAATCCGTATTGCAGCTGGACTGGTTGATGCGACGCTTGCGGCCGAATTCGGTTTCCAAAGGCTCTACTGCAATACAGCTCGATTGAACAGAGCAATCACCACAGCCTTCGCAGACGCGCGGGTTGATGAACAAGCGACGCGTCGATTCTGCGATCACTTTCTTTTTGCGACGACGACGCTTTTCAGCGGCGCAGGTCTGCTCGTAAATAATCGCCGTGACACCCGCATGCTCGCGCAACTCGCGCTGTGTTTGATCCAGAGCATCACGATGGCGAACAACGACACCCGGCGCCAAATCCGTCGCCTTGGTCCAGCGCGAAGGCTCATCACTGACCAACATGATCTGGCTCACGCCTTCTGCCGCCAACTGTCGCGTGATGCGTGCAGGATCAATCGTGCCTTCGGCAGCTTGTCCGCCCGTCATCGCAACGGCGTCGTTATAGAGAATCTTGAAAGTGATCGTGGCCTTCGCCGCGACTGCAGCGCGCACAGCCAAGAGACCGGAGTGCTGATACGTGCCATCACCCAAGTTCTGGAAGATATGTGGTGTCTCGGAGAACGGCGCAGCACCGACCCACTGCATGCCCTCACCGCCCATCTGGCTAAACGTCGTCGTCTTGAGTTCAGGACGCGACAAAGCCATCACGTGGCAACCGATGCCGCCACCGGTGACCGAGCCTTCAGGCGTCTTGGTCGAAGTGCTGTGCGGACAACCCGAACAGAAAAATGGTTTGCGCGTAGGCAACGCGACGACATTGGATTCACCGGTCGCGACTTCCAACCCAGCCATGCGGTCGTTCAACACGATGGTTTCACCCATCTCTGCCAAGCGCGCACGAAGAATGCGCGCGACCATCAACGGCGTGAATTCCAAAGTGATCGGCAACAGCGTCTGGCCTTCAACGTCTGTCTTACCAATCACGCGTGGACGTTGATCAGACGGTCTGTGATAAAGCGCGTTTTTGATCTGTGATTCGACAATCGGCTGCTTTTCTTCAATCACCAACAACTCATCAGCACCGGCAGCGAAATCCAACAAGCCGCTGGTTTCCAAAGGCCAGCTCATAGCGACTTTGTAGATGGAAACGCCGATGGCCTGCAAATCCGTCTCGCGCAAGCCCAAGTCGTGCACGGCCTGCATCAAGTCCTGATGCGCCTTACCAACGGTGACGATGCAAAGACGTTGCTGCTTGGCCGTAACAATCGGGCGATCAATCTTGTTTGCTTTCGCCCAGGCCAAAGCAGCAGGAATACGCTGTTCAATCATGCGGCGTTCCAACTCAGTGCGCTGTCCCGGCCATGAAATGTTCTTGTCCCAGTTCAACTGACTCGTATCAACGCCTTCAGGCTTAATGTAGCCCTGCGACATGTCAGGCAACACAAACGACGAAGCACTTTCGACGACTTCAGCAATCGTCTTCATCGCGACCCACAAGCCGCAGTAGCGCGACAACTCAATGCCCGCCAAACCCAATACGAGAATATCTTCGACGCTCGCAGGCTGGAGCACCGGCATCATCACGGACTGGAAGATGCCATCGGTCTGATGCGGAAACATCGATGACTGCGCTGCGTGATCGTCACCCGCAATTGCGAGCACGCCGCCCAACGGTGAGGTGCCGATGACATTGGCATTACGAAACACGTCGCCCGTACGATCAACGCCGGGGCCCTTGCCATACCAGATGCCGAACACGCCATCGACTTTGGTTGCGCCAAATGCGCTGTGCATCTGCGCGCCCCACAGCGCAGTCGCTGCGAGGTCTTCGTTCAAGCCCGGTTGGAAAACGACGTTGTGCGCATCCAGATGTTTCTGCGCTTTCCACAACTGCTGGTCATACGCGCCGAGTGGCGATCCGCGATAACCGGAAACCAGACCGCCAGTATTCAAGCCGCGGCTGATATCAGAACGTCGCTGCATCAGCGGCAAGCGAACCAGCGCCTGAATGCCCGTCATGAAAATAGGGCCTTCGAGACGCTCGTAAACGTCATCAAAGCGGAAGTCGGGCTGGGCTAAGGACATCGAAATCTCCGGGCATTTGCGCTACCGAAAACCGCTGCCGATCAGGCATCTGAGTTAACGCGCGCGACCCGAAAATATTAGTGCTGAGGCCTTAGTTCAGGATTCCAATTTGCGCTCCCCATGCCTATTAATTTAGTATTAATGAACTATTTATTTAGGTTAATAGCGATTTAAATGACTACTGAATTAGATAAATATGACATGAAGATTCTTCGGGCCGTTGCCAACGACGGTCGCGTCAGCTGGCGCAGTCTTGCTGACGACATTGGCCTGTCACTGACGCCAACTTTGCGTCGCGTTCGGCGGCTTGAAGAAGAGGGTTATATCGAGGGCTACAGCGCGCATCTCGATGAGAAGCGTTTGGTCGGCGCCATGAGCGCTTTTGTCTCAGTGACACTGGAACGACAGGTCGAAGAAATTCTGCTGCACTTCGAAGAAAAAGTTTCAGTGATGCCGGAAGTGATGAGTTGCTTTCTGATGTCCGGCGGCGCGGATTACAACCTGCGCGTTGTCGTGCGTGATCTCGATCAGTTTCAACAGATTCTTGCCAAGCTCACGCGCATCCAAGGCGTTGCACACATTCAATCCAGCTTTGCGCTGAAGTCAGTCATCCGTCGACGCGCACCAATGATCTAAGCGTTTGAGTTCAAGCCCGCTTAGGCCTGCGCGAGTGCTTGCACGGACACCCAGCTGCGTGACGCCATCGCACAAGCGCAGACTTCGCAAACAACGATGCCTTCAATAATTTTCTGCGCGCGCGCTTTTCTCAAAGCCACTTCTCTCGAACACGCACCGAGCTTGATGTAAGAATTCTTGGCATGCCATGTGACGGTTCCAGGCGAAATGCCCAGTGTCTGCGCGACACCCTTCACGGATAGGCCCTTGCCCATCAAGGCAAGAATCTCAACTTCTCGCTCGGTCAAAGGCTGAGTTTCGGAGCGCGTGCGCTGGACTGCGCGTTGGTCTGCTATACGTTGCGAAGCTTGCATCTACTTCTCCTCATTCAACCATTTGCATGTTCGCCGCAAACCAGCGGCAGTACGGAACTTTTTATTTACAGAATCTTGCCCGGATTGAGAATTGCCTTGGGATCAAGCGTGCGTTTCAACAATCGCATCAATTCAATTTCTTCAGGCGAGCGCGAAATTCCTAAATGAACTCGCTTTTCAGTACCGATGCCATGCTCAGCTGAAATGGATCCGCCGATCGGTTGCAGTGGCGCGTAGACGTCTTCATCCGACTGATGATGCAAGTTTTCGCCTTCGCAGCCGGGCGTCACAAAGAAGTGCAGATTGCCATCGCCGATATGTCCAATGACATCGCAACGACTATTGGGCCAGCGCTTCTTAAGACGTGCCTGCACCTCGATGACATAAGCTTCCATATCGCGAATCGGAAGGCTGACGTCGTACAGGAAAATCGGCTTGCGGATATACAGCGGCTGAAAGTTCTCGCGGATATCCCACAGCAAAGTGCGCTCAGTGTCCGACTGTGGAATCACTGCATCAATAACCAATTCTTCTTCCAGTGCAGCGCCCATCACATTGGTGAATTGCTCAGCGTCTGCAGTTGGGTTGGCGCCTTCCGCCTCCAGCATCACGTAATACGGATGATGGCGATCCATCGGTGCGCGATGAAATCCGGGCGCAGTTACTTCACGGAAATAATCTCCCCACATCACTTCATACGCGGATAGCTGACCGCCCAAGGCTTGCTGTAGACGTTTAAGAAGTCCCGTCACCGCTTCAAAACTGGTGAGTGCAACCATCGCACTATTTCGGCTCACTGGCGCTTCCTCCAGACGCACGATGACGCGCGTCACGATGCCCAGCGTACCTTCACTGCCAATGAACATCTGCTTGAGATCGTAGCCAGCGTTGTTCTTCAGCATGCGGTTCATTGAAGAGATGACGGTGCCGTCGGCGGTCACTGCTTCAAGACCCAACACACGGCTACGCATCATGCCGTAGCGAATCACATTGATTCCGCCAGCGTTCGTCGCAACGTTGCCGCCGACCGTGCAAGAGCCACGAGCGCCCAGATCGATTGGGAACAGCATGCCCTTGTCACGCACTGCTTCCTGTAGCTTTTGCAGAACAACGCCCGCTTGTACGGTTGCCGTTCGACCGACCAGATCAATCTCCTCAATCGAGTTCATCCGCTCCATGCAGATCACAACACTGTCTTGATCAGTCGTGGCGCCTTGAACACAACCCGTGAGTCCGCCCTGCGTGACAACAACTTGTCCACGGGCATGACACACCTTCAGTACAGCAGCGACTTCAGCTGTTGTGCGTGGGCGCACCAGCGCAGCAGCGCGCATCGGCGACTGGTCCCAGTAACTACTTGCGCGCTCAGCAGTGGCAGCTGCATCCAGTACCGCATCTGCACCGACCGCTTCACGCAATGCTTCAACAATTGTGCTCATAGCGCGTTAGCCTTTGCTTGGAAAAGCGGATGACAGTGCATTAATAACGGCACGAGGATAGGTACTCGAATGGCTTTCATTTTCGAAACACATTGATTTAACCGACAGATCAGTCGCATGACGTAAGCGTTCTGCAAACGCTTCCGTTTTGTCGATGCCGGCATATTGGTTGAACAAATTATTTTTCTCCTCGCTACCCAGCGATAAGAAAAGACTTTGGGCGTTCTGAGAAGCACGGAAATCAGCATCGTGACGATTGAGTAGCCACGAACCACTAACGCCAAGGCCCGGACTAACGCCCGCGTAATGTTTGAAAGGGGAATCGGCTTGGCACAAGGCATACAAAATAAAAGTGCCTCCGGCCGAATGCCCTAGAAGAGCCGTGTTGCCTGAGTCGATTGGAAACTGCGTCGACAACTTAGGGAATAATTCATTCACCATAAAGTTGAAGAAGTGCGGAGCACGCCCGAGCTGCCTACGCGCATCCTGGCCATTGACGGAAAAAAGCGATCTGAAAATACGCCCGAGATCATCCTTAAAGTCATAGCCATCAGTTGGAGGAGAGAACTCCTCGAAGCGACGGAATCCAAAAGCCACGGCACCTTCTGCGCGCGGCACACCAACACCGATGACGATGACTTCTTCGATAATTCCCTGAGCGGCCAATGCTGCAGCCGCTTCTGCGGCAGTCGAGAATTCAATGTTGGCATCGAGCACATACATCGCTGGATAACGACGGCTGCTTCCAGCTGTGAATGATCGCGGCAAGGAAACAAAGACTTCGAAATCCCGATCGATAGACTTTGAATGAATCAAATAGGGGTTGGACTGGCCTGATGCTTTTATTGGCTTAGGCAGTATCAAACGCAGTAAGGGCGACAGCGCTGCGAAAACAATCGGCGCCCACGGCGCGCGCATGGCGGCCACACCTTTTCCGTAGACAGTGCCTGTACGCCAGAAGCTGCGCATTCCATGCACAGCAGCTGGCAGTCCCAGATCATCTACTGGAGTGTCTTTAAGTTTTTGATCTGAGATTTTTGCGACAGATCCTAAAGTCGCCTGAAGCGTCGAACAGAATTCCTGCGATGCCGTGCTATGCGATGTCAGTGTCAATCGCGGTAGTTTGCGAGCGGTCAGTTTTCCACTCTTCTGGAATTGGCTTAACGCCTCGCGACCCAGAGCAACATCCGGGTCGCTGACAATGAATGCGCTAGCGACACCAGAACCATTCAGCATCACGTGCAATGCAGATGCTCCTAGCTTGCCGACTCCGAATATCGCGATCTCTTCGCTAGCAACGCGATAGTTTGATTTGCACCATGGAATAACTTGCTGCTCCAGCCATTCAGTCAACTTTGAAGCATCGTCAGATACAGCATTTAATCCGACGACGATGCATTCATTGATTTCTTTGGTCTCGCCCATCAAGCGACTCATCTCGATCAGCGAGCCCATGTTTTGGCTTGCATCAAGTGCGATCAGCAAGGGAAAAGATTTTTTCTTGTTCTTGATATACGACGGAGGGACGGCGACCGTGGCCTTCGCGCTTGAACCCGATGCTGGAATAGAAACTTGCTCAACATGATCGAGACGACGACACGCAGCGTCGTCGAGGCTGATCAAATGTGCTTGATTGATTTCCACGCTCATCGCTAATTCCTGCTCCGTTCGCCGTATTAAACAGGTGGCCTTTGCGGCTCGACTCTGAACGGAGCATATAACCTATCATATAGGTTTGTACAGACCTACCTGATAGGTTTTAGCTGACAGATGCAACCATCGATCACCAAGAATGCGCGCGGATCAGCGGCGCCCAGCAGCGATCATCGCCGCCAATTCTGAATAGAGGTCAGCAAGCTAAGTGCAAGGAAAGCAGGAGTTATTTAATGCCGGCGTTCAGTAAGTTCTGAACCGAGCCGTCGAAATGACTATCCATCGCGAGCATCGCGGCCTCGGGATCTTTATTGGCAATGGCTTCGGCAATCGCTTCATGCCTTTCCAAAACCACCGTACGTTCTTTGGCGGTGTTACGTGTGGCCCATGCAAGCGGCAGAGAGACGGTCATCAAATCACTGAACGACGAGACGACCTGAGCAAAGAGGATGTTATGACTGGCTTGGGCAATGGCGTGATGCAATTCGAAATCGTGCTGTGCCATCACAGCAAAATCTTTGCGATGTGTTCGCATGGCTTTCGCGTGATACATAATTTTTTCAGCTTCTGCATCGGTTCTGTGCTCTGCGGCTAGCACCGCTGTTCGCAGCTCGATCGTGCGTCGCACGTCCCAAACCTGCAGAACGGTAATCTGCGCAGTGTTGACCGCATGATCCAGTGAAGTCGCCAGCGCTAAGCCGTCCATTGCTCGCACGCGAGGAACGCGACCATTGCCGACATCAATCAACCTGAGCGCCGAGAGTGCTCCGAATGCTTCACGCATGACGGCGCGGCTTACGCCCAACATATCCGCAAAACTTTTTTCGCTCGGCAGGCGATCACCGACCTTGAGCTTTTCAACACGGATATGGTTTGTGACCGCCAGAAAAGCTTTCTGCACCAAGGTCTGCGCGCCATGAACCGCCGACGCATCTTCTGGCGATACGCGCACGATGTTTGATTTTTTGGTAGCGCTGCGAACTGGCATCTAGACAAACCTTTTTATGATTCTGCGTATAAAAACTTTATAGAAGGTAACTCACTCTGTATCAAGCAGAAATATCCAGACATCGCCCATTTTGATACTGAAAAGCTCCCAGTACTGCATTCTGACCTATCAGGTAGGTCTATACAAACCTGTATGACAGGTTATATGCTCCGCTCCAGAGTCGAGCCGCAAAGGCCACCTAATAAATGAGCCGGACGGAGAAGAGAATGAAGTTTCAATCGACACTGCTGGCATCTGCAGTTGTTGTTTTTTCGGTGCTTAGCAGCACCGCAGCAGGGGCCCAATCATCAAGCGAATCAGCCGCATCAACTGCCGATGCGCTCGACGAACTGTTGGGCACGGATTCCGCTGCAACAGCAACCGATCCGGCGCCTGCTCCGCAAGTTGCGGATGAAGAACCGCCAGCACCCACTACAAGCAGCTCGCCCGAATCCGAGCCTGCCGTCGATAACGCAGCAGCACCTGAATCGATTCCAGTCGAACCCGCAACAGCTATCGCCGTAGCGGCTGCGCCAGAGAGTCGTGGAGACAGAATCGAAGAGATTGTCGTCACCGCCAACTATCGCGCTCAAGATATTCAGGATGTTGTTGGCAGCACACAAGCCTTCAGCGGACAGTCGCTTGATCGTTCAGGCGCAGCGGGCATGCAAGATTATTTGCTGCAAGTTCCCAGCGTATCGTTCCAGCCTTCTGGCAATGGCACCACCAAAGTCAGCATGCGCGGCATCTCCAACATCAACGGAAACGACTTCGGTTATGCGAGTGGCTCGCCAACCGTTGGCGTCTATTTAAACGATGTTGCGATTCAAGGCTCAGGTGTTTTTCCTGACTTGAAGATTTTCGATCTCGACAGAATCGAAGTGCTCAAGGGCCCGCAAGGAACGCTCTACGGCGAAGGCTCGATGGGCGGCGCAATCAAGATGGTGACCAACGCACCGAACCCGAATGAATGGGAATTGCGTACTGATCAAGCCTACTCATGGACTTCGCACGGCGATGCCAATCACGAAGCACGCGCTGCGGTGAATGTGCCGATTCTTCAAGACATGATGGCGGCCAGAATCGTCGGCACCACCAGTTACAGCGGCGGCTTTGTCGACTACACCACACGCAACGAGCCACGTGCCAACTCCGGCACCGCTCAGACACTGCGTTCGATCCTGAGCTACAAGCCCTTAGAGAATTTAGATTTGGGCTATATGTTTCTCTACAGCAACGATAAGCGCAGCCAGTTTGCCGTTGTCGATGCGGGCAAAGAAGATGAGCTGACCAATTCTGGGCCAGAAGATCAGTACGCCAAAACAAAATTCACGATTCACTCGTTGACTGCGAAAGTAGAACTTCCGTTCGCAAGCCTGACTTCTGTTAGCTCGCTCTACAACACGCTGCGCGACAGCCAACAGCGCGTTCAGGTTTTGCAGAACCTTGTGCAGACACAATTCATAGGCACCGGCATTGATGCGCCACAGATTTTTGCTAACTCACCCACACACGTCAAAACCAAACTTAAGTCTTTCTCGCAAGAGCTGCGCATGGTTTCAAATGGCGGCGATTCGATCGACTGGATCGCAGGCGCCTTCTATCGCGATCGCAGTCAGACATTTGAACAAGAGAAGTACGAGAACAGTATTCCAGCGATTTCAACGGGACTTCTTGATAGCGCGCTCGCCGCAGCAAACATCAACACAACAGTACTTCTCGACAATCTGTTAACCGCACTGAACATCAATAGCTTCAATCCGCTTCAGGGCAAACAGGAAGCAGGCGACGGCATTGAGAATTTTCGTCAGGCTGCTGCTTATGGCGAAGCGACTTGGAACATCGTGCCGTCTGTTCTCGAACTGACCGGTGGCTTGCGCGTATTCTCGGAAACCGTTGGATTCACCATCGACACCAACTTCTATGGTGTTGAAGCATTTCTCATCGGCACCGATCCGCAAAACATCGATCCAAGCGACGGCACTGTCGGCGTCAATTTTTCTCAATCTGTTAAAACCAGCGGCATCCTGCCTAAGCTCTCTCTCGGCTGGCACATCACGGACCAAGACATGGTCTATGCAACGATTAGCCGCGGCTTTCGATCAGGCTCTGCAAATATCTATGCCGCACTGTCGGCAGGCCCTCCAGTCGTCAAACCTGATTTTGTTTGGAACCATGAAGTCGGCTACAAATCGACTTGGCTAGATGGTCGTCTCATCGCAAACTTTTCGGTCTATTACATCAACTGGAACAATATTCAGGGAACGGTTTTAGGCAATGCAAAACTCGGCATCGTGCCTACGCAGTTTGCCTATCTTGCCAATGCTGGCGACGCGGTCGTTAAAGGTGCTGAAGCCTCAACCACTTGGCTGCTATACGACGGACTCATGCTTAATTTGAGCGGCGGCTATAACAATGGCGTACTTGTTAAAGCAGCACCAAACAGCGGTGTTAGCTCAGGTGTAGATCTTCCGAGCACGCCGAAATTCACCGGCAGCGCCACACTGAGCTACAGCACAACGCTAAGCAATGATTGGGTCGGCGATATCTCAAGCACCTACTCATACACCGACACGCAACTGATGATTTATCCGGCTGGCGAAGTCAGCGATGGCATGCCGATACCTGCTTATAGCCTTCTGAAAGCAGGCATCGGTTTACAGCGCAATAAATTTAGACTGCAGCTATTTGGCGACAACATCATGGACAAGCGCGCGGTCGTCGCCATTTCCTCGCCTTCGAAACAGTCGACCGTTATTACGCCTAGAGTCGTCGGCGTCAGAATGAGCTATGACTTTTAATCGATAGATTTTCAGAACGCGTAAGAAACTGCGAAGCCGATGACGTCGCGATCACTCAGCGTATTGACTGTGCCGCCACCTGCGGAGCCTTGGTAGAACACTTGTCCTGCCCAGTGCTGCCCGTATTCAACCTCAGTGCCGACAACATATTGCTTTGTTCCAGCGATAAAGTTTTGCACGGGCAACGGTGCGATGCCGGAGACGTCATGTCCCCACATCAACCAAGGCTTGAAATTGAGGCCCCAGATTAAATTGTCGTATTCGAATCGGGCCAGTATGCGATAGCCCCAAGAAAAGCTCGTCGCGAATCCGCCCGTTTGCTGCGTCGGATTTAAACGGCGCGTATCAGCAACGCCGCCATTGCCCGTGCCATCAGCGCCCGGACTTGCGTGCGAACCATTGCTGTCTCCACCTTCCAACTGCAAGCGGCTCAGCGAAGGCATGCCCCAGATATGCGTGAAGCCAATTTCCGTTAGCAACAAGATTTGATCGGCGCCAAAAGGATTGTCACTGGCACTGATTGCGCGCAAGCCAGTGATATCGAGTTGATCGACGGTGTATTTTTCGTATCCGCGGATGACTTGATTGGGGCCGACTGTCATGCCGCGATATGCAGAAATATAGTCCGGCGCGGCTGCACGCGCGCTGGGGATTGTTGCGGTTCCACCGACAACAACACCGAGGATCGCAGGCAGATTATTCAGCGCACCGGTGGCCATCTGCAGAATCTGCTCTGGATTCTGTGTAGAGATTCCAGCAATGAGTGCGGGTAGCGAACTGACTGTTTGCGCAATCGTCGTCGGGTCTACACCAATCGGCAGATCATCTTTTGGAAACGAAGGTTGAATTGCCGCGAAGAAAAGATCAGAGACGTTGACCTGCAACGGCATATTCGGTCGCACGGAATATTCGCCGGACATCGACCACTTGCCGACATTGGTATTAAAACTGAATCCGTACATCTGAATATTTTCTGGGTAATCCAGAAAGAGCTTTGCAGTATCCAGCGGCAGCGGCTCTTTTCCTGAAGCGAGGTTGAGTCCAATGAAGCCATTGCACGCCAAGAACGCCGTGGCGAAGCTGGTGGATTCGCGCATGCACGATTCTTCAGTGGAGATCACGCTCACGTACGGCAGCTGGCTGTGATAATTCAGCGCGACAAATTCAAACGCAGTGCCGCCATTTAAATTTTCTGCATTGAATGCGATTTTTGCTCCGAACTGCCCAGCGTTACTTGGTCGCGCGTAATCCTCATCAAGTACGCGGATCGACAGAGACGTCTCGGAGATTAGGTTTCCGGGTGCAGGTAGTCGTCCAATTCTTTTGGGGTCGACGTGAAATGCGCCCAGTGACAAATCAGCAAAGTCACTTTTAAGAATATTCAGCGAAGAGAAAAAGCTGCCGCCGGGATCAGGCTCGGCGCGTACCCAGCCCAGCTCATACAGCAATTCTAAAGAGAGATTATCGGCAAGCTGTGTCGCCACCAGTATCGAAGGCGTAGGACGGAATACATCGCTGATGGCGGTGCCGGGTTGATGCAGCAATACCGCGCTTGGCGGGTTCACTTGGCTCAGACTGTTGAGCGCGATGAACATCGACTCGCCCCAGCGAATATGTTGATAGCCCGCGCTGACGGAGAAATCATGATCAGCGGCGTTGAAGTGGCCCGTCACAAAAGCATCTGTGAGCAGCACGTCTCGTCCCAACTGTCGACTCACCGCAGAATTACGTGGCGAAGATGCGGATTGATACGTGGTGTCGGGATGTCGATCTGTGAAGTCATAGTTCACATAATCAAAATAGGCCAAGCCGCCGACCTTGAGCGAGTAGTCGCCCCAGTGCACCACCAACTCTTCTCTAAGCTTGGTGACTGCAGCAACTGGATCCCACTGCGAGTAGTTGAGATTGCCTTGGTCTTTGTTCGCACCAAAAAAAGCTCCGGGCGCGTCTACGAGTTTTTGGTTTTCAGAAGCATCGCCAGTGAATGAAATGCAATCACTCGGTCCGCAGAGATTGGGATTGAGGTTGAGCTTGCCGATTAATTTCGGATCCGGCTTTTCTGTACGAAAAGCCGCGCCGAAAGAGATATCGGTTCTGATTCGCCCCTCAGCGTCGCCAATACTAAATTCAATGGCTGATGCAGCACCGGCATGTATCAGTCCATAAGCTGTGATCACAGACTTGACTGAATTTTTTAACGTCATCATTTCGCAACCCCCATTGCGTCATAAACATCGCTATCAGGCAGCACCGGCAGCAGTAGACGTGATGGTGTTGCGCCGCCAATCGAAACCAAATTCACACCGGGCGCAGGCAACATGAACAACGATGTGCCGAGCAAATAAAGACGCAGTCGGTGACCTGCTGCAAAGTGATTGCCGATGGGCCAAAACTCCACGTGATATTGCCTGCCCTGTCCCGGCAGCGCTGGCGTCACCACGCTGTAATCGCCATAAGGCTGAACCACTTCACCATTGGCATCGATGACAGAACGATCTCGATCAATATTTGGAAAGCCTGTGCGCAGACGTCCGACACCAACTGCGTAAGCGTTGCCATCCGGCCACACATCCGCCAACACCGCGTAAAGGTCGGACACTGGCAGCGCCGTTGTCACGAAGACATCGAGACTTGCGGGGCCGACTACGTTGACTGATTTTTTTAACGCGGGCGTTGTGTAAGTAAGCGCCAAAGGCTCTTGAGTCTTGAGCTGCGTCAACAAGGGCAAGGTGTCGAATAAAGTGCCTGCGCCAATCGTTGAAGCAGAATGCGGATCGGTTGCCGTCGGTAGTGACACTAAATCCAGATACGGCTGGATTGCTTGCGTCTCTGGTGCGAGCGAACTCAGCACGCCATCGTTCAGCGACAAGGCTGTGCCAGATCTTGTTGGATCAAGAAACAGCGGCTGCCAACGTGTGCCGGGGATTGGCCAGTCACTGCCATTGATGCGCGTGAAATTACCGAGCCTCAGTTGCGCCTGACTGCCGTTGCCAATGAGCAGTTGCACCGCTGGATCACGATCAACGCCGTTATTTACGCCGAGCAGGTAATGATCAAACCAACGTTTGAAATCCGGGAAAGGGCTCGGTGAGCCTGCGGGATATCCATCGTGCGCACCAAAAGCGAGGAGATGAACTTTGGTGCCGAGTGATTTCAGCAGCTTGAAACTCTCGAAGGGGCCGCGTGGTTCTGGATCGTAGAAACTCGTATCTGCTAACACTGGGAAAGTGTTGGGGCCAACTCGCTGCGTGCGATCCAACCAATACTGGCTCTCGACTGTTTGCAGAAGAATATTGATGTCCAGACCGAGATTGCCGAAACCGGTGATCATTTCATCGGTAATGGGTCGGCCTTCTAACAAGCCGGTCGGGAAACTCAGCAGCATCGGTCCACCCACGCCAATCGCAACTACAGCTGCTGGCGCAAGATTCAGAATGCCGCCGGGATACAGCAGATCGCGATATAAATTATCGGAGCCGGCCATCAGTGACGCGGCCTCGACGCATGCCAGCGGCAAATGCATCGAGTTATAGATTGCGATCGCGCTCGCAGAGAATCCGTAGAGGCCGATGTGGCCATTGCTCCAAGGCTGCTCGCAGGCCCAAGCGAGAAACTCAGACACGTCTTGCTGATCGCGCGGACCCACCGCGCCCCAAATGCCACTGCTAAGTCCTGTGCCGCGCGCATTCACGACAACGTGGTTGTATGCGGGGCCGAATGATTTTCCAAATGATGGTGGCGCTGCAAATTGCTGAGAGAAAGACGTCGGCGCGTAAGGGCTGAACTCCACAATCAACGGCCGCGCGCGATAGTCGCCAGCACCGCTAATGAACGCACGTATCTCAATGCCATCGCTCGCAGTAAAGGTAATCGCCTTGGTCACCATCCGAGCGCCTTCCTCATCAACGCTTGAGCTAGTACCGCAAGCCGAAACCAAGACCAGCGATAACAGCATCACCGCGCAATGAGCCCAATGACGCAGGCCAATCATTTAGACGATCCGATAGAAGCCTGCTCATAAACAGACTGCATACGATTATTCAGAAACCGCATGATCAATTCGTAAGGCAGAGAGAACTTGCCTTGCACCCAATGCAGCAGATGAATATCAAACGAGGTGAAGACCATATAGCGATTGGCCTTGATGCCCTTGAGAATGCTTTTCGCTGCGCTCTCGGGTGAAACAGCCATTTTGCGAAAATGCTTTTTGAATGACGCAATGACGGGGCTGTTCGTATCAATGCCCTCGATCTCTAGCGTATTCACTAGCCCTGTATCGACGCCGCCTGGACACACAAGGCTCACGCCGATGTGGTGGCGCTTCAAATCAAAGCGCAGCACTTCTGAAATTCCACGCAAGCCAAATTTGCTCGCGCTATATGCCGCGTGCCAAGGCAATCCAAACAAACCCGCAGCGGATGAAACGTTGACGATGTGTCCGCCTTTACGTGCGCGGATCATTTCCGGCGTAAAGCATTCGAGTACGTGGACTGGCCCCATCAGGTTGATCTCAATCGCACGACGCCACTGGTCATGTCTGAGATTTTCAACCGAGCCCCAAATTGAGATGCCCGCGATATTCATCAGCACATCCATGCTGCCATGAGCAGCTTGGATTTCTTGCGCCATGCTTTTGACGGCTTCAAAGTCCGCGATGTCTGCCGCACTCGAGTAAGGCACGCTGCCGCCTTCACCACGAATTGCCGCCGTGACGGATGCCAATTCGGTCGCATTAATGTCCGTCAGAAAAAGCTCCGCGCCATCCTGTGCAGCCGCAATCGCAGTGGCCCTGCCGATGCCACTGGCAGCACCAGTGATAAAGCACTTTTTACCGTGCAGACTTTTGATTCTCATAACTCCCCGCGGCTTAAAGGCCGTTGATGCCCTATTGATGCCTTGAGGCCATTCAAGCGATGGCCATTTATTCAGCCATGGTAGGTAGCGGGGTCAGTTGCAGATATCTCCAGATCGGCCAAAGATTGCATCAGAAACGGCCAAAATCTGACCCGCGGGCAAGGGTGTGACAGGATAGGGCCCGTCATAAAATCTAAAGCTCACAATATTTGACGCTCTTATGCAGAAGCTGGTGAACAATCCATCGCTGGGCTGGGTATCCACCCGGCATCTACAACACTTGGTCGCAAGAGCTGAGTCTGTGGGCGTTGCGATGGATGAGTTTCTCGCCGAGGGCGGGCTGAATAAAACTCAGCTTGCAGACTCCAATGGTTTGATTCCCATCGCGGCTATTGAGGCGATGCTGGCGGCGTACACGCGCAAATATACTGATCCACTGTTGGGCCTGAGTCTGGCGAGCGATATTCAGCCCGCTACATTTGGCGTGCTCGGCTATATCTCGCAAGCCTGCACAACGCTCGCAGATGTTCTGGATGTGGTCACGCGTTACAACGGACTGCTCAGCAATATTGGAAAAACGTCCGTCGCACATGAGCCCGGTGCAGTTCAGGTGAATTGGGCTTGCTTAACAGGCAGCGATGTTTTGAAGCGACAGATTACGGAATATGTGATCGGCTCATTTTCTGTCTTGCTGCGCACGCTGTTACCCGAACAAGCTGACCTTCTCAAAGCGATTCACTTTGAGCATTCGCGGCCAGCCAATTCAGACACAGCTCGAAAGTATTTCGCCTTCTTCAAATGCCCGGTTTACTTCGACAAGCCAACGTCATGCATTGTCACACCGAGTAGCATGCTCAAAACCAAGCTGCATCACAGCGACTCTTTCTTAAAAGATCTACTCGATCAGCATGCACAGAATCTGCTGAAACAACGTGAGCAGGTTTTCTCTTTGCCTGATGAAGTAAAGCAGCTCGTCAGCGCCATGATCATTGATGGCGTGCCGACCAAGGACACTGTTGCCATGCAGCTGGGCCTCAGCGGTCGCAGCTTGCATCGCAAGCTAGAAGAGCTAGGCACGGGCTATCGCGAGATTCTGGATGAAGTGCGCTTAGAGATTGCGCTGAGCAAACTCAAAGAAGACGCAGAGTCCGGCAGTAAAATTGCGGAATACCTGGGTTTTAGTTCGCATCAGGCATTTTGGCGCTGGTACAAACAGATGACTGGCAAGACACCGGCCGAACATCGAAAAGAAATGACAGGGAAGCATTCATGACGGACAGCGGCGCTGCGAAGTTGATCTTGCGTGATGGCGAGCTGCAACCTGAAGGCGGTTGGCTAGGGCCATCAACGCCTCGCCTTATTGCCCCGCCACCCAAAGATCGCGGACTCGTATTCCGCAGCATGAGTTTGGTCGCTAAGGCATTTGGCCGAACGGAAATGCCGGACATTTTTTCGGTTTTTCACATCAACGCACGCTTGTTCTGGGCTTGGCTTTATTTCGCATCAAAGCTCATGCCGGGCGGTCGATTGCCTGCGAAGGTTCGAGAAAAAATAATTCTCAGAACCGCTTGGAATTGCCGCAGTCGCTATGAGTGGGGACAGCACGTCGATATTGCATTGACCGTCGGCGTGACAGATGAAGAAATCATTCGCGTGTCACACGGACCCGAAGCTTTCACCGATAGCAATGAACGCGCATTGATGACTGCTTGCGATGAAATGGTGCGAAGCCAGTTCATCTCGGATCAGACTTGGAAAACACTGTCCGAGCGCTACAAGGAAAAAATGTTGATCGAGATTGTGATCTTGATCGGGCACTACATCATGGTCGCTGGATTTCTGAACAGCGGCGGCCTGAAGTTAGAACCATCAATTGAGAAAAAACTAGCGGCGTTTCATCAGAGAATTTCTAGCTAAGCGCTTTCACTGAAAAACGCCGTCACTATTCAATCTCTTGGCTTGGCGCGCAGCAGAATAAACAGCGCGACTAGCAAGGTCACGGCACCGATGATCGCGGGAATAAACGCCATCGCTCCAGCCCAGTTGCCTTCGCCCAAACGGTTGCTACCTAGCGAGAGGCCGTGGTTGTAGCCAAACATGCTGAAGAAGTAGAAGCAGAAGTTGCCCCACACCGCGATGATCACGCCCCAAGCAACGCGTGAAGCTTGCTGATCACTGACGACGAGCCAACGCATGACTGCACCCAGCAACAAGGCCATCATGCCGTTCATCAACATGCCCAGATGCAAGATGCGCCATCCCTGCGCAGTG
Source organism: Stenotrophobium rhamnosiphilum (assembly GCF_003052265.1). Lineage (GTDB taxonomy): Bacteria > Pseudomonadota > Gammaproteobacteria > Nevskiales > Nevskiaceae > Stenotrophobium > Stenotrophobium rhamnosiphilum. The sequence goes on along the minus strand of NZ_QANS01000009.1, from coordinate 1,775 downwards.
CCGGGAATTTCGTAGCCAAAGAAAATGGGCAGCGGGGATAGCGAGATGCCCCCGAGCATGGAGAACGTGAGCATGAAGCCGCCAATTAAGGCGACAATCATCGCGACAATGCCGTGCTTGATCAGGCGGTGAGAATTAACGTGGTTCAAAGTAGCTCTCCTTTAAGCACGGGTAGTGATGGCCGCTGCCGTGTCGTTGTAGACTGATAGTAGCGCAGTAGCAGAAAGGGCTAGTGTGCACTGCACAATATGGGCGGAGACTTTGATGCGAACCATCACCGATCACCCGATGGATGATTTCCCGGTACGCCCTTTGCAGTTTGCAATGGACAAGGTCGGGGATCACAACTTGGTGTGGAGTCGCACCAAGCCGGAGTTCTCGGTTTTCTTGAACGCGCTCGGACTTCACGTTCCCTACTTTGAACGTTACCTGATCCGCGCCCTGCGCCGTGCCAAGGAACAGGTGACGGATGCAAACCTGCGGCGCGATATCTCCGCCATCATCGGACAAGAAGCGCATCACGCTAAAAACTTTGTGCTGTTCAATCATGCACTCGCCAACAAATACCCAAAGTGCGGGCAGTTTGCTCGCGAAGCCGACGAATATTTTGTCGCACGCAGCGCGTGTGATTCGCTAAAAGTACAAGTGGCATTTACTGCCGGCTACGAAACCTTCACCTTTCTGGCAGGCATGATCATTTTGCAGAACTACGATAAGTGGTTTGCGGACTCTGATCCCGTGATCAAAGCGATGTGGGTGTGGCATCAAGTAGAAGAAGTCGAACACGGTGCGGTGGCCTTCGATGTCTATAAGGCGCTGTACGGCGAGCACGAGTGGTATCGAAAATGGATGGTGCTACGCGCGCTGATGCATATTGCAGGCGAAACGATTAAAGCCTACGTACATATGACGCGTGTCGAAGGCTGGTTGCGGAATCCTTTCAAAGCTATTTCCAAAATGGGATTCTTAGGCGAGATGATTGTGCGCTTGCTTGTAGCGGCGGCACCCGTGATGCGTCGCGATTATCACCCTCGTACACACCCGATCGTGACAACACAGCAGAACGCCATTCAGATGGCTTGGCGTCGCTTTGAAGGTGCTGGCGGCGATGTGCTGGAGATTGATCACCAGAAGATGGCGAAGATCATGGGCATAGAGTCCGCATAGTCACGTACGGAATAGCGTTCACAAAAAAAGGCCGGATTACTCCGGCCTTTTTATTTGCAGAAAAACTTGATAACTAAGGATCAATCTTGGCCTGGAATGTCACCGCGCCACTAGCGCCAGGTTGCAAGACGCCGGTGAATATCCACTTCAGCGCGCCTATGCCACCTGCTGGCTGCACCGCTGCACAAGGCACTGGGCCACCGGCCGGAGTTGTTTTCATGCAGGCCGTCAGGTTGTTCGGGAACGCGCCGGCGCTGGCGGAAACAAAAGTCGTAAACGCCGGCGTGGTGTCGTTGATCACCAAGCTGTTCAGTGGTTCCGAACTCTGATTGGTGTAGGTGACGGTGTACGTCAGAATCGCGCCTGGCATTGCTGAGGCGGTATCGACTGACTTAACCAATTTCAGCGAGGTGTTTTCGCCGATGACGGTTGTGTCAGTACGCTTCTGCACATTGGTCAGCACCGGACCTGTCGTGCCGGTGTAGGTGAACGTCGCGGTGATGGTTGGACTTCCCCTACTTTTGTAGACATCACCTAGCCATATTTTGAAGCTCTCTCATACTCGTATGGGCTGATGTTGCCGATGTGACTGTGACGACGACTGCGGT